>NZ_VDFW01000051.1 GCF_006152065.1 Amycolatopsis alkalitolerans | reverse complement strand
CGATCTACAACGCCACCGACCCCGCCGCAGCCGCCAGGGAACTCAAAAAACGCGCCACCGCCTAACCCGATCAGCCCGCTGTGTGCCCGGCACCGGCTCGGCACACAGCGGGACCTGACGAGAGAAAGGAAGTCGGCATGGAACGTAACGAGTCGGGCACCCGATCCGCTCGGGCGACGGGTGAACCCAGCGCCTACTGCTCCTTGCTGCTGCAGGCCGCGGGAATACTGCGGTTGCGCTACGTGCAGTGCCGCCGGGATACCACCCTGTCCCCGGCCGCCGCGGACGAACTGGCGACCGTCTTCGAGGGTATCGCCCTGAACCATTCCGACTTTGACCAGATCGATCCGAACGAGGCGATCGCCTTGGCCCATCGCCTGATCGACGACGACCATCCTGAGCTGTCCGGAATGTGGCCCAGGACCGGCTGAGCTGCCGGACACGGCGACTGTCTCCTGCAGAGAATTCAACGGGCGAGGTGGACGGGACAGTCGAGCACGACCGCGGTGACGGCGTTGCCGCGGAACGCCTCGCCGCGAGGATCATTCAGAGCTCAACGAGGAGTAAACGATGACCGCTGCCGTTGCCACCGAAGCCCCTGCCCGATCCGCGCCCGAGGGCGACCCCGCCCTGATCGGCGTACCTACCTTCGTAGTCGGCGCGACCGCACTCGGCTTGGTGCTGACCGGATATGTCCCCGCCAGCGCCGTCGGCGCCTCGATCGCGATCATTCTGCCCGCCACCGGCCTTGGCCAGCTTGTCGCCGCGGTGTGGGCCGCCTCACTGGGCCAGAACGCCGTCGCCTCCGTGTTCGGTGTCTTCGCCGGATTCTGGCTCAGCTACGGGGCACTCGTGCTCGGCCTGACGCACAACTGGTTCGGCATCTCCGCGAGCGCGGCAGTCGCCACCCAAGGCCTGTTCCTGATCGCCTGGTTGATCACGATCGTCCTGCTGACGCTGGGCACCCTGCGGCTGCCCGCCGTGTTCACGCTGCTGTTCACCTTGATCGACCTCGCGCTCGCCGTTGTGCTGTACGGCACGGTGAACGGCTCCACGGCTGCCACCACCGTGGGCGGGTACGTCGTGTTCTCGTTCACCGCGGTCGGGGCCTACATGTTCCTCGGCGCGCTGTCCGCGGCGACGGGCGGCAAGCCGCTGCCGCTGGGCCGTCCGGTGCTGCGCTGACCGCGCACCGGGTGGGCGCCGCTCTTGGCCGCCCACCCGGTGCCCGGCATCCCCGGCCTCATCGCAAAGGAGTTCACCCGTGACCTCGCCGAGGTTCGTCATCATCGGTGCCGGCCTGGCCGGAGCAAAAACGGCCGAATCGTTGCGCGCCAAGGGGTTCAACGGACAGGTCACGATCGTCGGGGACGAGGAGCAGCTGCCGTACGAGCGCCCGCCGCTGTCAAAGGACTATCTGGTCGGCAACGCGGCCCGCGACAGTCTGTACGTCCACGATGCGGAGTGGTATTCCGACCAGCGGGTCGAGCTTCGCACGGGCATCCGCGCGACCCGCATCGACCGGACCTCGCGCCGGGTCGAGCTGTCGGACGGCGCCGGCCTCGGTTACGACAAGCTTCTCCTGGCCACTGGTGCCAGCCCCCGCCTGCTGCCTGATACCGCCGGCGTCCACTACCTGCGCCGCATCGAAGACTCCGACCGGCTCAAGCGGCTGTTCACTACCGCCGCCAGCCTGATCGTCGTCGGCGGTGGCTGGATCGGGCTGGAAGCCGCGGCCGCCGCCCGCCAGGCCGGGCTTGCCGCCACGGTCGTCGAGGCACTCGAGCTGCCACTGCTGCCCGCACTCGGCCGCGACGTTGCCACCGTCTTCGCCGATCTGCACCGTCAGCACGGCGTCGACCTGCGCCTCGGCATCCAGGTCGAACACGTCGGCAACGACGGGCAGGGCACACGGGTCAGGCTCGCCGACGGCAGCGTGCTCGAGGCCGACGCCGTCGTCGCGGGCATTGGCGCCGTGCCCAACACCGGCCTCGCCGAAGCGTGCGGGCTACGCGTCGACAACGGAGTGGTGGTCGACGCGAACCTGCGCACCAGCGACCCGGACATCTTTGCCGCCGGGGACGTCGCCAGCGTCTACCACCCGCTGCTGGGCCGCCACCTGCGCGTCGAGCACTGGGCGAGCGCACTCAAGCAGCCTGCGGCGGCCGCCGCAAGCATGCTCGACAAGGACGAGGCCTACGACGAACTGCCCTACTTCTACACCGACCAGTACGACCTCGGCATGGAATTCCTCGGCACCATCGACGGCCACGACCGCGTAGTGTTCCGCGGCGACCTGCCCGGCCGCGAGTTCATCGCCTTCTGGCTGAAGAACAACCGCGTCCGGGCCGGGATGAACGTCAACATCTGGGACGTCACCGGCCCGATCAAAGCCCTCATCCGTGCCGGCCGCCCTGTCCACCCGGACCGCCTCGCCGACCCGGGGATTCCCCTCGACCAGGTCGCCACCGCGTGACCTGTGAAAGGCCCCTTCCATGGAACCGAAAACCGGCCTCGACCGCGCCAAGCGCGCCGCCGGCGTCAAGGCTGCGGAGCGCTACTGCACCGGGGGGATGAAACTCGGCCTGGGGTCCGGCACGACCGCGCACTGGTTCGTCCGCGCGCTTGCCGAACGGGTCCGCGACGGGCTCGACGTCGTCGGTGTGCCCACCTCGACCGCGACCCGCGATCTCGCACTCGAACTCGGCATCCCGCTCGCTGATCTCGATGCGTTCCCGGAACTCGACCTCACCGTCGACGGCGCGGACGAGATCGACCGGCACGGCGACATGATCAAGGGCGGCGGTGCCTGCCTGCTGTGGGAGAAGATCGTCGCGCGGGCGTCCCGGCGCGTCGTCATCGTCGCCGACGATGCCAAGATCGTCGACCGGCTCGGCGCATTCCCGCTGCCCATCGAAGTCCTTCCGTTCGGCTGGCTCAGCTGCCGCGGTCTCATCCACGACCTGCTCACCAGCTTCGGATACGACGACCTCGCCATCGAACGCCGCACCCGCGACGGCAACCCGGTGATCACCGACAGCGGCAACTACATCCTCGACGTCGACCTGGGCGGCATCGGCAATCCGGCAACCCTGGCCATGCAGTTCAACCAGATCCCGGGCGTCATCGAAAACGGCCTGTTCGTCGGCATTGCCCACGAGGTCGTGGTCGGCAACGCCGACAACACCGCCGACGTCCTCGGCCTACCGCTTCCCCAGCTCGTCGGGTGACCGCCCACCATGGGGGAACCCGTCATACCGCGCTGTCGAGTTCGGCCATGGTGGCGATGGATGGCCGCTCGGTGCGACTGAACTCGACGGCCACTCGCTGCCCATCCCGCAAGACGCGCACGGCGTTCGACCACGTCAGCTTCGCGATGTCAGGCTCCGACCAGCCCCGGTCGAGCAGTTCGGCGATCAGGCGCGGATAGCCGGACACGTCGTCGAGGCCCGAGGTGGTGTCGGTGGTCCCGTCGAAGTCGCCGCCAAGACCGATGTGGTCGATGCCGGCGATCTGGCGCATGTGGTCAAGGTGATCGGCCACAGTGGACACCGTGGCGCGCGGGCGAGGGTGGGCAGCCTCGAACTCGCGTCGCACGGCCGCCGCCTCCGCGCTCGTTTCGAGGCGGTCGAATCCGTGGGCACGCATGTTCTCGTCTGCGGCGCGATTCCACTCGCCCACTTCGGACAGTACAAACGCGGGTACGAAGGTCGCCATCGCCACACCCCCGTTGGCGGGCAACTGGGCGAGCACGTCGTCAGGAACATTGCGCGGATGGTCGCACACCGCCCGGGCCGACGAATGGGAAAACACCACCGGGGACCGGCTCACCCGCAGCGCGTCGCGCATCGTGTCCGCGGAAGTGTGTGAGAGGTCGACCAGCATCCCGAGCCGGTTCATCTCCCGGACCACCTCCTCACCGAACGGCGTCAGCCCACCCGCGGCAGGCGTATCCGTCGCCGAATCGGCCCACGGGACGTTCTTGTTGTGCGTCAGCGTCATATACCGCACGCCCAGCGCGTACAGAGCACGAAGCGTTGCCAGCGAACACGCGATGGAGTGACCACCCTCGGCACCCATCAGCGAAGCGATAACACCCTGCTCGCGAGCAGACTCGACGTCCTCGGCCGTGAACGCGGCCCGCAACGCCTGCGGGTAGCGGGCGATCAGGGAGCGCACACAGTCGATCTGTTCGAGTGTCGCGCTGACCGCACTGTCACCACTGAGATCGGCGCGCACGTACACGGACCAGAACTGTGCACCGACGCCCCCGGCGCGCAGCCGATCGAGGTCTGTGTGCAGAGTCTGCGACTGGTCCGTGGCGATGTCGCGGCGATCGAGGTCGTACCCGACCTGTTCGCGCAGGGCCCACGGGAGGTCGTTGTGGCCGTCCACGACCGGGTGCCGCGCCAGCAGCGCGCGTGCGTCGCTGATCGCCGCGTCGTCTGGACCGAGGGTCATCCCGCGCCACTCTCCTCTACCTGGTGCTGCTCGGACAGAACTTCGTACTCCCAACCTATTCGCCGAGTTTGCCCGCTGCGGTGTCGAGTTGGCTGGTCCGGTCGCTGACTTTGCCTCCGGCGACAGCGGCCGGCCAACTCGATAACTCCCCGAGCCAACTCAGCGACGCCAAGGGCCAACTCAGTGCCCTGGCAAGCAAACACACCCGCGCGCAAAGACAACAAGATCACGAAACACCAGCGGGGCAGTGGGCTTGCCGAAATCGGTCCGGCGATCACAAGCCGAGCATTCGCCGGATCTCGGGAGCTTGCCGCCGCGACACGGGCACGAGTTCGGGGTGGCGGGGGTCCGTGATGAGGAAGAGCTCGCCGTTCGTGCCCCGCTCCAGCTCGGCGACCCGGCGCATGTTAACCAGGAAACGCCGGTGCACGCGGCGGAAGCCGTACGATGCCAGCGACCGGTCGACGTTCTCCAATCCTCGCGTGGCGGCTTGGAACCGGCCTCGATCGGTGGTCAACCACACGATATGGCGATCGGCCTCGGCATAACGGATCTCCGACGGCGCGAGCAGCACCAGCCGATCGTTGCGCATACCGATCACCCGCGGCGGCATGGACGACGACGGCGTTTCCGGCGGTCCGTCGTAGGGCTCGCCCTCCTCCAACCCGAAGATGCAGAACATGCCGACCACGTGGTTCGACACGATGATGGGGCGCAGCGTGACCGGCATCGAGTTCTCGCCCGACGGAACGGCGATCCAGGCGTATCCGCTCCACTGTGGACGCTGCAACGCCCGGCCGGCCGCCCAGGTCACCACTTTGGCCAGCTCCGGAACGTCCGGCAACCAGCGCTTTGCCGGCTCGATGGCACCACGACCCACCGGGACCGTGTCCGGTACCCCCAGCATGGAGGTAGCCGGCTCGTTGGCGGCGATCACCTGCCCGCCCCGGTCAATGGCCAGTACTGGAGCGTTCGTCTCGACACACTCGCGTTTGAACGCCGAGACCACGCTCTTGGCTTCCGCCATCGCGCGCCGGTAGATCTCCTTCTCCACGTTCGCCGCGACATTGCTCAGCCAGGTCGAAACCTGATCGGGCAGTAGTGCTCCCCACCGCGAAACATTGATCGACGCGATCGGTACCCCGGTGACCACGTCACGAATCGCGATGCCGGCGCATGCCCACTGGTGCAAGCCTTCGCACCAGTGCTCGGGTCCCGTGACGGTAACCGGGCCGGACACCTCGAAGGACGTCCCCATGCCGTTCGTACCGGTGGACCGCTCCGACCAGGACGACCAGGGCGAGAGGTTGCTCGCGTCGGCCCGGCGCCGCGCGGTGGGATCTCCCCACGCGCCGAGGATGCGCCCCACCCCGTCCGTGACCGTGACGACGCCGCCGTCCGTCTCGACTTCCTGACCGCCCAGTGCGGCGAACCCGCCGAGGTTGGTGAAGATCGCGTCGTGCTCGATCCGGTAATCATGGTAGTCGGGGGCGCCCGGCGCGCGGAGCAGCGATGAGTCCACTTCGTACTGATCGCGGCACCGGTACCACGACGCCAGGATCGACGGCCGCACGCCCTCCACGATGTCGGCGCCGCCGGCGAAGCTCTCCCAGGCCCGCGTGACCGTCCTTGCCCTGGCGGCGAACGACTGTTCGCCCGCGAGCTCATGGCCGTTGGTCGTACTCAGCGCGATTTCCAGCGGCGGCACTTGCCCGGCCATCGCGACCTCCTTATCGCTGCGCGGGCCCGAGACGAGCCGCCGAAAGTGTTGCCAGTTGCCCGGGTGATCACACACCCACTCGTCGGCCGCAGCCTCGCCGCTGCCCTACCCTGGCGTTCTTCGCTACGCCGCGTACTCGCGACGGGCGAGAACGGACCACGCGCGCAGTGTGGGATATCCCCTCGTGGTGATCCGCACCTGGTGGCCTCGTTCGAACAGGTGGTGCGTGTCGATGTCGATCAGATCCGCGGCCCACAGGTCACGGAGGGCATGCCGCAGATCGTCTGTCATCTGGGAGGTCTCGCCCGTCACCCAGTCATAGCCGGGTGCGGGCTCGAGAAGCCCGTTGTTGTAACAGATCTTGCCCTGGCTCACGGCGGCCAAGGCCTGGTAACGGTTGACTGTGAATTTCGCGGTGGACACTACCGATCACCCGTCCGGCGGGCCTGGCGGTTGGCGCAGGGCCCCGGCGCGATCCGCTTGCCGAATCCGGAGCCTTGCACCACCACAGGCGTAGTCCCGACCATCAGCCCCGGTAGAAGTAACCGGTGACCTCTGCGCACACCTCGACGACCGTGGCCTCCGGCGTTTCCCACTTCATACTTCTCTCCTCGCGTTGACTGCGCCCGACGACCGGGCGACGTGGCCCGCGCGATTTCGAGAACGAACCGCGTCAAGACTCGCTCTCCGAAAATCAGCGCTCCGATCGAGTCTCGTCGACGTCCAGGAGCCCCGGCAACAGGCGTTGAACGAGTGGTCGGGTATCGGTGCCGAACGGCACCCGCGCGGCCCACGACGGCTGGCGCGGTCCGTACCACGCGCCCGACCCCGCGACCTTCTACGGTGGAGACCATCGTGGGTACACCGATAACCCGACTCTGAAGGGCTGAGTGTGGTGCTATGACGGATCTGGCGTTCGGGTTCTCCCTCGTACCGACCCTCGACATCGGGTTCCACCGGGAGATCGCGGTGGCCGCGGAGGAAAGCGGATTGCGGTTGCTGGGTATCCAGGATCATCCGTATGTGCCGGATTACCTGGATACGCTGGTGCTGGCCGGGCAGGTGCTGGCGGTCACGAGCCGGATCAGCGTGTTCCCGGATGTGGTGAACCTGCCGCTACGCCCGCCGGTGATGCTGGCGAAATCGGCGGCGGCGCTGGACATCGTCTCCGGTGGCCGGTTCGAACTGGCTGTCGGTGCGGGTGGGTATTGGGATGCCATCACCAGGATGGGTGTGCCGCGCCGCTCCCGCGAGGAAGCCAACACCGCGCTGGAGGAGGCCATCGCGATCCTGCGTGCGGTGTGGGGTAGCGGGCCCGCGATCCGGCAGCGGGGCGTCTTCTATGCGGTGGACGGTGCGCGGCCGGGCCCCGCACCCGCGCACCCGATCGGCATCTGGACCGGCGCGCAGGGCCCGAAAGCGCTGGCGCTGACCGGGCGCCTCGCGGACGGCTGGGCCGCACCCATCGCGTCCTACCTCCCGTACGAGAAGTGGCCCGAGGCGAACGCGATCCTCGACCAGGCCGCCACCGCGGCCGGCCGCCGCCCGCGTGATATCCGGCGGATCGCCCAGCTGGTCGGCGAAATCACCGACCGGCCCGGCGACAGCCACACCGAGCACGGCTCCGCCCCGGTACGCGGCACCGCCGACCAGTGGGCGACGCTGCTGGCGCGCCTCGCGCTCGAGCAGCCCTACACCGCGTTCGTGTTCTGGCCCGAGCAGCAGACTGTGGACCAGGTCGTCCGCTTCGGCCACGACGTCGCCCCCCTCGTGCGGGAGACCCTCAACTCCGGCCGCGCTGATGCCTCGTGACCTGGCGGATTTGGGGTGCCGGCGGCGAGGAACGCGAACACCCCCGCGATACCGAGCGAGACGCGCAGCCCGTCAGCGATGCCCAGTAGTAGCCCGACCGGCACCTGGGCCACGGGGCTTGCTCAGGCCAGGGAGAACATTCGAGGGTCCACGACAGGTAACGCGTGCGAGTGAAACGCGACTTCCTGACATGGGTACGACGGCGTCCCTGGGGCATTCTGGCAGCACCCGGCAGGTGTCGACCTTCTGCGCGCTGTGCGTGTCTCGTTGCGGTGCCACTGCCACGGTCCGGGACGGGACGCTGGTCGCGCTCGAACCGGCGCCGGACCATCCGACCGGGCACGCGTTGTGTGTGAAGGGCAAGGCCGCGCCCGAGCTGGTGTACCACCGGGACCGGGTGCTGCATCCGCTCAAGCGCACCAACCCCAAGGGCGCACCGGACCCGGGCTGGCAGCGGATCAGCTGGGACGAGGCGCTCGACACCATCGCGGAGCGGCTCACCACGCTCGCCCGCGAATCCGGGCCCGAGTGCGTGGCGTTCGGCACCGCTTCGCCGTCGACGTCGGCGATGTCGGACTCGGTGGACTGGGTGACCCGGCTGCGGCGCGCCTTCGGCAGCCCGAACCTGTGCGGCTATATGGAATCGTGCGGCTGGGGCCGGTACCTCGCCCCGACCTACACCTACGGTATGCCGGTGCCGGGCGCGTTCGTGCCGGATCTCGAGCAGGCCGGCTGCATCCTGTACTGGGGCTACAACCCGTCGATCTCGCGGCTCGCGCACGCCACCAGCACGGTCGCCGCGGTCGCCCGCGGCGCGCGGCTCGTGGTCGTCGATCCGCGGCGGGCCGGGCTGGCCGGCAAGGCACATCACTGGCTGCGGGTGCGTCCGGGCACGGACGCCACGCTGGCGCTTTCACTCACCCACGTCATGATCGAGCAAGGCTGGTTCGGCCTGCGGAAGGCGGTCGCCTGATGGACCGGTCGCCGGACGCACCGCTACCGGGGCTGCGCGTGCTGGAGTTCGGCCAGATCGCGGCCGGTCGTTCGCCGGTTCGCTGCTCGCCGACCTGGGCGCCGACGTCGTCAAGTCAAGGTAGAGCGGGCCGGTGACGGTGACGGTGACGGCATGCGGCTGTGGCCACCCCTGATGGGCGAACCGGATGCCCCGGTGCGTTACAGCGGCAATTTCGCGTCCGTCAACCGGAACAAGCGAAGCATCGCCGTCGACCTGAAGTCCGCGGGCGACAAGGCCAGAGTTCTCGAACTCGCCCGCGCCGCCGACGTCGTCGTGGAGAACTTCCGCGCCGGCACGCTCGATCGCCTTGGACTCGGCTACGAGGTGCTCGCCGAGGGCAACCCGAAGATCGTCTACTGTTCGATCTCCGGCTACGGGCAGACCGAGCCGTATGCCCGGCGCGGTGCTTTCGACCTCACCGTGCAGGCGGTGTCCGGGCTCATGAGCGTCACCGGCGAGGAGCACGGTGAACCTGTCAAATGCGGCGTTCCGGTGGGCGACTTCGTTGCCGGGCTCTACGCCGCGTACACGATCACGGCCGCCGTGCACCGGGCTCAGCGCACCGGGCGTGGCGGTCGTATCGACTGCTCGATGCTGGGCGCACTGCTCGCCATCGCCGCCCTCCAGACCAGCGAGTACTTCGGCACCGGCCGCGACCCGCGGCGGCTCGGCTCGGCGCATCCCCGAAACGCGCCCTACCGGGCCTTCCGCGCGTCGGACAAGGGCTTCGTCGTTGCCGCGGGAAACGAGGACCTGTGGCGGAGGTTCTGCGCGGTCGTGGGCCTGCCCCGGTTGACGGACGATCCGCGGTTCCGAACGCAGGAACTGCGCGCCCGCAACCAGGACAAGCTCACCAAACTGCTCGCCCGGCCGTTCCTGGACAGGGACGCGGCGTCCTGGCTGGCCGCGTTCGAAGACGCCGGGGTGCCGTGCGCCCCGATCAACACCTTTTCCGAGATCCTCACCGACCCGCAGGTCGCAGCGATGGGCCTGGTCAAGCCCCTCGAGCTGCCCAACGGGGTCACGACCAGCACGATCACCTTCCCGGTCCCGATCACGGGACACGCCGCGCCCCTGCGCCCGCCCCCGCTGCTCGGCGAACACGACGACGAGGTCGCGAAGGAGTGGCTCGATGACCACGAGCGTTGAGACCCGGAGTGCGGACGAGGTGCGCGTCGAACGGTCCGGCGACGTCGTCACGGTCACCATCGACCGGCCACGGCGAGCGAACGCCCTTGATGAGGCCACGGTCGAACGTCTGCTGACCGCAGTCGAGACGGCGGCAGGCCAGGGCACCCCGGGCCCTCGTGCTCCGGGGAGCGGGCCGGCACTTCAGCGCGGGTTTCGACATGTCCGGCGTCCTCGACAGCAGCGAGGGTGACCTGCTGCGGCGATTCATCCGCATCGAACAGCTCCTCCAGCGGCTCCGCCGAGCGCCCTTCATCACCGTGGCCTGCGTGGGCGGCAACGCAATCGGGGCAGGGGCGGACATCGTCGCTGCGTGCGCGTACCGGCTGCTCGATCCCCGGACCACGGTGCGATTCCCGGGCTTTCGATTCGGTGTGGCGCTCGGCACCCGGCACCTCGCCGCGCTCGTCGGAACCCGCGCCGCCCGCGACATTCTCCTGAACTCATCGGACGTCGACGCCGCGACCGCGGTCCAGTTGGGGCTTGGCACCGCCGTCGTCGCGTGCGAGCAACAGCAGGCGGAGACGGAGCGGATCCTGGCGGCGACCGATACCGTCGACTCGCCTTCGGGCGCGGCGATTCTGGCGCGGACGTCGGTGATCTCCGATGCCGACGACGCCGCGGACATGGCGGCCCTGGTCTCGTTGCTGACGAGGCCCGGGCTATCCCGTCGTCTTGCCGATTACCTGGGCAGTACCCGTGATTGACGTGGTCCCACGGGTTGGTGCCGCTGTCGCGGCACTCGGCCGGTCCGAGCCGGTCGTGTTGACCGACACGGCGACGGACGTCGCGGCACTGGTGCTGTCCGCCGGGACGACCGAGCCGTCGACGGTGGCCTTTCTGGTGCGGCATACCTCCGGTTTCCTCTGCGCGGCGATGCCTCCGCAGGTGCCGGACCGGCTAAGGATCCCCGTCAGCCCTGCCCGGGACCTGCATTTCCCGGATTTCGAGTTCGGGATCTCCGTGGACGCGGTGGGCACGGGAACGGGGATCTCGGCCTCGGCCAGGGCGGCCACGTTGCGGCGGCTGGCCGATCCGGCCGCGGCGGCCGAGGATTTCACCCGCCCTGGCCACGTGATCACTGTCCGGGTCCGGGCCGCTCACGCCCTGCCCGTGAGCCTGCCCAGCGGTGCCGTCGAGCTTGTCCGGGCCGCGGGTGACGAACCGGTTGCCGCGTACGGGCATCTGGTCGGTGAACGTGATCCGACCGGACTGGCGACCACGCGCGAGGCCGAGGGATTCGCGAGGCGCGAACGCCCGGCCACCGTGTCGATAGCGGAGCTCGGCCACCGGGGACGATCCGGGCCCGGGTGTCGGTTAGCCTGCGGCGGATGACTCGACCGAGGACACCGATGCGAGGCGCCACGGCCAGGCGCGGCGGTATGTGGCGGTGGGCGATCCTGGTGACGGTGCTGACCGTGACGTCCGGGATCGCCGGCTGCGGGATGGCGACCAGTGCGGGCGGCGCGTCGATCAGCCCGTCGCCGGTGACCGGTTCCCCCAGTCCGGGCACGCCTTCCGGTCAATCCGCGCCACCGCCGTCGGCCTGTCCGGTTGTGGTCGCCGGTTTCGACTGTGACCTGCAGCGGAGGTTCGCGACCGTGCAGGCGTACCTGGCGACCCGGCCCGGTGTTGTCGGCGTGGTCGTGCACGACCGGCAGACCGGGGCGGTGTGGCGGACCGGGGCCACCGACACGCCGATGTGGACCGAGTCGACGATCAAACTGGCGATGGCCGTGGACCTGTTCCTCCGGGACCGCGCCGGGAAGATCAGCCTCACCCCGGCCGACCGCTCGCTGATCCAGCGGATGCTGCACAGCTCCGACGACAACGCCGCCGACTCGCTCTGGTCCGAGTTCGCGGGCCCGGACAAGATGGCGTTCAACCGGGACTTCGCCGGCTACGGCATGACCTCGCTGGTGCCGCAGCGCGGGTACAGCAAGACGTTCCCGTACTGGGGCTTCCAGAAATGCACCCCGAACGACCTGGACCGGCTGGTCAACTACGTGCTCGACAAGTTGCCGGCGGACACCCGGCAGTACATCGTCGGCCAGCTCTCCGCCGTCGACCCGGACCAGAGGTGGGGCGTGTGGGCGGCCGGTCCCGCGGCGAACCCCGGCAACAAGGATGGCTGGGGGCCGGAGGACAACGGCTGGGTCATGAACACGGTCGGCTGGGTCGGCCCCGGCCAGCGGTACACCCTCGCGGTGATGAACGAACTCCGCGGACACGGCGGCGAGGAGGACGGTCGCGACACCGACAGCCACGTCGCCCAGCTCCTGTTCGCCGGCCACTTCCCGTGAGCGCACCCGTCCTGGCATTCCGATGCACGGCCACGAGCTGCTGGCGAACGAGGCGTCATCCACGTCGACAACCCGTGCGTGTCGCCGTTGCGGGCGGGCGCGGTGGTGTCGGTGGCGGCGGCCGCGAGCGGTGTGCTGGCGACGTCCGGCGCACACCCACCCGTCCCGCCGCTCGCCGCTGATCAGCCCGGCCTCGCGCGGCTCGTGTGTCGGCCACGCGGAGCAGGCGGTGAGCTCGATCAGGCGCGCGCGGCAACGCCGAGATCGTCGAGGAGCTGCCGGACCCGGCGTTCGATCTCGTCGCGGATGGGCCGCACATCGGCCACGTCCTTACCGGCGGGATCGTCGAGTTCCCAGTCCAGATAGCGCTTGCCCGGGAAGACCGGGCAGGCGTCCCCGCAGCCCATCGTGATCACCACATCCGCGGCCCGCACGATCTCCTCGGTCCACGGCTTGGGGAATTCCTTGGAGATGTCCACCCCGCGCTCGGCCATCGCGGCGATCGCGGCCGGGTTGATCTCCGACCGCGGCTCGGAACCGCCCGACCAGGCCGTCGCGCGATCACCGGCGAGGTGCTGGAAAAAGCCCAGCGCCATCTGGCTGCGCCCGGCATTGTGCACACACAGAAAGAGCACGACCGGCAGCCCGCCTTGCTCCGCACCCTCGACTTTGGCCAGGGCACGGAGCCGTTGCCGCGCAAACCGTTCGGCCAGCAGGGGCAGGTAGTTCGCGACGGTGCTGGTGGCCGCGAACTGGTCGTAGCTGGAGCGCAGGAACCGCTCGATGGTCTCCGTGCCGAAGATCCCATCGAACTCGCGCCGCAGGTTGGCCGCGGCGGTGCGCAGGGCCAGTTGCTGGTCGACGCTGAGGGCGAGGTCGGGCGGGGTGCCGGTCATCGTGTCTCTCCAGAGTCGTGGATGGCGGGAGCCAGCCGGTCGATCCGGCCGGTGAGCTCGCGCAGGACGCCCTCGAAGGCATCGTCGGTATCGACACGAGCGGGATCGGGAACCGACCAATGCAACCGGTCCGTCGCGCCGAGGGCCTCGTGCGCGTTGTCGCACACCGCGACGACCAGATCGTCCGGCCGCAGCACGTCACGGACATGCGTGGGGCGGGACCGCGCCAGCGACAGGCCATGAGCCCGGGCGACAGCCAGCGCACGAGGGTGCACCCGCCCGGCTGGCCGGGTGCCCGCGGACGCCACCGGCACCGTGCTCCGGCGCCGCCACAGCGCGGCCGCAAGCTGCGAGCGAGCGGAGTTGTAGGTGCACACGAACAGCACGCGCGGCGCCGTTCGTGCGCCCACCGGCGCCAGGTTCGCCAGCGCGCCCGGCTTCAGCCGCAGGTAGGTACGCCGATGATCACCCTCGGACCGGGACCGCTCCAGGAGTCCGGCCTGCTCCAGCAACTTCAGGTGATGCGCCAGCAGATTGCTCGGCAAACCCAGCTCGCGGCCGATCTCGCTCGGCGAGGCGTCCCCGAGCAGTAGCCGATCGACGATCGCCAGCCGCGCGGGCTCACCCAAGGCCGCGTGCACCTCGGCCCGCACCACCATCGAAGAAGGCCACTCAATATCCATTGACTCAATTATCATTGATCATTTTGCCGGAGTCAAGCACGGCTTGCGATGGGCAGCAGCCGGACCGGCCTGCGCCGGCGCCGGGCGGTCGGCGCCGCGGCCGCTCCCCCGCTCAACGACCAGCGTGCCGGTCGGCCGCGGGGCGGCGGCGCAGTTCCGCTAGATCGGTGAGGTGCAGCATCGGCCCGGTGAGGGCGGTGGTCACCAGCGCCATCACCACCAGCGCCAGATACAGCGGCGCGGTGAGGATGCCCGCGCTGTAACCCGCCTGGAGCACGATCAACTCCGTCAGGCCCCGAGAGTTCATCAACGCGCCGATCCGCAGGCTGTCCCAGCGGTTCTGACCGCCGATCCGCGCGCCGAAGTAGCCTCCGGCCACCTTGCTCGCCGTACCGAGCAGCACGGCGAGCACGATCAGCATGATCGGTACCACGCCGAAGCTCTTGGTGAACACGGTGACGCCGGTGACCACGAAGAAGACCGGCACCAGCCGGTATCCCGCCGTGGTGACCCGGCCCATCGCGGCGGACCAGTGCCTGCCGGGCCCGGTGGGTACCGCCAGACCGGCGAGCACCGCCCCGACGACCACCGTCAGGCCCAGCCACTCCAGGGTGGTCGCCATGCCGAGAGCAAGCCCGCCGATCACGATCACGGTCAGCCGCGGTTTCCCGCTCATCCACTGGTCCACCGCTGGCGCTCGCAGCACGGCCCGGATGGCCAGAGCCACCACCACGCCGCCGGCGAGCACCGCGATCGACAGGAGGAACCGGTCCAACCGCCCGTCGGACAGGCCCACCGCCACGGGGAGCACCAGCCAGCAGATGGCGTCGATCACGATCGACGAGCCGAAGGCCAGCCTGCCCACCGCGGTCCCGGCCATGCCGCGGTCGGCCAGGATCCTGGCCAGCACCGGCACCGCGGTGATCGACATGGACACCGCCAGCATCAACACCAGCGACACCGCCGGCGCGGTGCCGCGCACCGCGGGATAGCCGGTACCCAGCACGTAGCCGGCCAGGAGGACACCTGCCACCGACGCGGGCACCAGCGAACCGGCGACGGTCCAGCCGACCGCCTTGGCCGACTTGCCGACCCGGTCGGCCCGCAGTTCGTGCGTCAGCCCCACCAGGAACAGCCCGAGCGCGGCTTGGGCGAGCAACGTGAGACCGTGCAGCAGCGAACCGGGCAGCGCCGAAGCGAACCGGGCGGGCCCGAGCAACCAGAACGCCAGCGGCCCGATGGCCAGACCTACGGTGATCTCGCCGATGACCTCGGGCTGCCGCAGCCAGGCGGCCACCACTCGCCCCAGTCCGATGGCCAGCGCGATCACCGCGAGCAGGGCTGCTACATGAACCAGACCGCCCAGCAGAGCCATAACGCCGTAAGGATAGCCCAGCAAGGGGCACGTTCGATGAGTTCCGGCGCCCGGCCGGGTCCATCCGTATACCAAGCGGAAGGGAAATGCCGTGAGCACACCAAAAGTCCTGATGGAAGGCGTCGTGTTCGGCGAGTCACCGCGCTGGCACGACGGGCGGGTCTGGTTCTCCGACTGGGGCGCGAACCAGGTGATCGCGCTGGACACCGACGGCACTCACCGGGTGGTGGTCACGGTCCCGTCGTTCCCGATGTGCATCGACTTCCTGCCGGACGGGCGCCTGCTCGTCGTGGACTCGGCACAACGACGGCTGTTGCGCCGCGAGCCTGACGGGTCGCTGGTCCAGCATGCCGACCTTTCCGGGGTCTCGGAGAAGCCGTGGAACGACATCGTGGTCGACGACCGCGGCAACGCCTACGTCAACACCATCGGCTTCGACTTTCCCGGCGGTGAGTTCGCGCCCGGTCTGATCGTGCTCGTCACGCCGGAGGGCCACGTCCGTCAACTGGCCGGCGACCTCGCGTTCCCCAACGGCATGGCGATCAGCCCAGACGGTACGACGCTGGTCGTCGCCGAGTCGTACGCGAACCGGCTCACCGCCTACGACATCGGCAGCGACGGTGCCCTCGGCGACCGGCGCGTGTGGGCGGAGACACCGGACGACCACCCAGACGGAATCTGCATGGACGCCGAGGGCGCGGTCTGGTACGCCGACGTCGGCAACCAGCACTGCGCTCGCGTGCGCGAGGGCGGCGAGGTGCTGGATACCGTCGACCTGGATCGCGGCGCGTTCGCCTGCACCCTCAGCCGCGGGGACGACCCGCACCTGTTCGTCGTCGGCCAGACCTGGGGCGGACCCGAGTCGCAACCCAGCGGGCAGGTCGTGGCCTTCCCGGCGCCGGCACCAGGCGCGGGGAGACCCTGACCCGCCTCGGTGGCCGTGCCCTCGTGGACGGCCAGGACCGCAACGACTGGTTGCACAACGGCACCACGGCGGCTACTATGCAACCAATCGTTGCAAAAGAGGAGGACGGGATGGAGTTCGGATCGATCGAGCAGTCGGTATTCGTCGACGCTTCGCCGGCTGTGGTGTACGAGGTGGTGAGCAGCCCCGAGCACATCGCCGGCTGGTACGTCGATGAGGCCGAGTACGAGACCGTCTCGGGCAGCAGGGGCCACTTTGCCTTCGGCGCGCCGGAGCGCCGGGTCGAGGTACCGATCACGGTCGTTGAGGCGGTGCCTGGGGTGAAATTCAGCTTCCGCTGGATGGCCCCGCCCGCGCCGGAGATCCCGCCGGTCGGCGCCACGCTGACCCCGGAGAACTCGCTCCTCGTGACCTTCGACCTCGCGCCGCAAGGCGACGGCACGCTGCTGACGGTAACCGAGGCCGGCATGCGGGAACTGGGTTGGGACGCTGCCCTCCTCGAGAACTACTACAACGACCACAGCGAAGGCTGGATATCGCTTCTCGGCAGGCTCGAAAAGTACGTCGGGCAGCGCACCGCCGGGCGACCATGATGGCTTCCGACATCGACGAGGCCCTGTGGGCCGCGATCGGCGACCCGACCAGGCTCAGGGTGCTCGACCTCCTTCTCACCCGGGGTCCCGGCACAGCCAGCGGCCTGAGCCGCGAACTGCCGGTAACCCGGCAAGCAGTCGCCAAGCACCTGGCCATCCTTGAACGCAACGGTCTGGTCAGTCCCGAGCCGGTCGGCCGTGAGATGAGGTACGCGGTGAACCCGGACCAGTTCGCCAGGGCCTGCGCCCAGGTCGCCAGGGTGAGCCGGGCCTGGGACCTCCGGCTCCGGCGCATCAAGGCGATCGCCGAGACCGCTCAACGCTCCCGCGACCAAAAAGGTGGAGAAGGAACCGAGAAATGAACGACTACGAACGGGTCATCCGGGTTGCCGCCGACTGCACTGCCGTGCACGCCGCGCTGACCACCACCGACGGACTCTCGGCCTGGTGGACCACGTGCACCGGCTCCGGCCAGTCAGAGGGCGAGCTGAAATTCTGGTTCGATGGTCCCCAGCCCTGCGTCATGCACGTCGAAGAAGCCACACCGTCAGCGGTGCGATGGGTCGTGACCGACTGCGACTTCCTCCGGGACTGGGTCGGCACCCGCCCCACCTTCTCCGTCACGCCGGCAGGGAGCGACCGGTGCGAAATCAGGTTCCGGCACCACGGACTCACGCCGGAACTCGACTGCATCGAGGTGTGCACCCAGGGCTGGAACCATTTCATACCCAGCCTGCGTAGCTACCTCGAGACCGGGACCGGCGCACCCTACGGATGCGCCGAAGACATCGCCCGCCGGAAACGGCGCGCCGGGCGAGCAGCAGCCGGATGATCTCCTTCTTGCCGGCGAAGTGGCGCAAGGTCCGCCGCCGCGGCGGTACCGCTCGTTGAACGGCCCATACCCTAATTTGGTGCCACAACCGAAGTCAGGACCGGCGTTCGGTCCGTTCGAGGACGAAGACGGATCGTGCGCCACCCTTGTCGTGGAACGCCTGATACGCGGGCCAGATCCGGGTCAGGTCCGGCCAGTATCGGTCGAGCTCGTCCACGGATGCCTCGTGCGCCAGCACATCAAAGGTGTCGCGGCCAACCTGGACGTGCACGTGCGGGTGGGCGCGAAGGTTCAGCGTCCAGGGATTCGGCCGCTCGAAGCCGGGATTGACGTTGCAGACGACGAAGCGCTCCCCATCGCGGAGGTACAGCAGCGGCACCGTCCGCTCCTTCCCGGTGCGGCGCCCGGTGGTCGTGATGAGCAGGACTGGTGCCTGGCCGGTGAGCGACACCCGGCCGCGGGTTGCGCGGTAGAGCCAGCGCTGCACCGGCGAGACGACCCGGCCGATCACGACAACCCCGGGGCGCGTCCCGCCCACGCCCCTGACGACGCGAAGCAGCGCGCGCGTGAATCCGCCCACGGGCCCCATCGTCCGAGCCCCGTAGCGGCTCCGCCAGAGCCGAACGTCACGCACGCTGGCGCGGCCCGCACCGGTAGGTTGCCGGGAGTTGAACATTCGCGCCGGGTGATACTCATCGGTAACCTCTGTGGGCTACAACAGGCGGGTGACCGCTTCACGACGACAGTTCCTCGCCGGCGCGGCCTCGGCGGCGTTCGCCACGACCCTTGGCGCCGAGGCGTCGGCGGCGACCTCATCGCTCCCATCGCCCGACTCGTCCGGTATCGACCACATTGTCGTGGTCATGATGGAGAACCGGTCGTTCGACCATTTCCTCGGCTGGCTGCCCGGCGCCACCGGCAAGCAGGCCGGACTGACCTATGTGGACTCCGCCGGCGCCGCGCACCGGACCTATCACCTCGAGGATTTCCAGGGCTGCGCGCATCCCGACCCCGACCACAGCTTCGAGGGCGGGCGCGTCGAGTACAACGACGGCAAGTGCGACGGCTGGCTGCGCGCCGGAAGCAACGATGTGTTCAGCATCGGCTACTACCAGCAGCCGGACCTGGCGTTCTACGGGCAGGCCGCGCCGTACTGGACGGTGTGCGACCACTATTTCTCGGCGATCATGGCCGAGACCTACCCGAACCGGTTCTACCAGCACGCCGCGCAGACCGACCGGATCCACAACTCGACCGCGATCTCGACGCTGCCGACGATCTGGGACCGGCTCGCCGATGGGGGCCTGCAGGGTCGCTACTACTTCTACGACACGCCGTTCACCGCACTGTGGGGTGCGAAGTACCTGCCGATCAGCCGCCCGTACGGCGAGTTCCTCACCGACTGCGCGGCCGGCACCCTGCCGCACCTGTCCTTTGTGGACCCGAAGTTCCTCGACGAGGACTCCGGCAGCTCGGCCGACGATCACCCGCACGCCGACATCAGGGCCGGACAGTCCTTTCTGGACCAGGTGTACCGCGCGGTGACCGGCGGCCCGGCCTGGGAACGCACCCTGCTCGTGATCAACTACGACGAGTGGGGCGGGTTCTTCGACCACGTGCCGCCCGCCGTCGCGCCGGATGCCAACCCCGACTGGGGGCTGCGCGGGTTCCGGGTGCCGTGCCTGGTGATCTCGCCGCGCGCGCGGCGCGGTCATGTCGCGCACGACGTCTACGACCACACCTCGATCCTCAAGATGGTGGAGTGGCGGTGGAACCTGCCGCCGCTGACCGTGCGCGACGCGGGAGCGCGCAACCTGGCGGAGGTGCTCGACTTCACCGACCCGCCGGACCCGACCGCGCCACGGTGGCCGGTGCCACACGTCGTCGGGCTGCCGTGCGCGCTCAGCCAGTACATCGACTACGAGCAATGGGTCGCGCTGAAGAACCTGGCGCTGGACAACGGATGGACGCTGTCATGAGGCTCAAATACCTGGCCGTCGCCCTACTGGCCGCGGCATCCCTCGCCATGGCGGGCTCGGCGAGCGCCACCGCCGCACTGCCCCCGATCGGGCACGTGTTCGTGATCAACCTGGAGAACAAGGGATACGACGAAACCTGGGGCCCCGGCTCGGCCGCCCCCTACCTCAGCCAGACCCTGCGGGCTCAGGGGGTGCTGCTGACGCAGTACTACGGGATCGGGCACAACAGCCTGGACAACTACCTCGCGCAGATCTCCGGCCAGGGGCCGAACCTCGAAACCCAGGCGGACTGCCAGATCTACGACGAGTTCCGCCAGACCGGCACCATCGCCCCGGGCCAGGCCGTCGGGCAAGGCTGCGTGTACCCCGCAGCGGTACCCACCCTGCCCGCTCAGCTCACCGCGGCCGGGCTCACGTGGAAGGGATACCTGGAGGACATGGGCACACCCTGCCGTCACCCGGCCATCGGCGCGGCCGACGACACGCAACAGGCCACGGTCGGCGACCAGTACGCGGCGCGGCACAACCCGTTCGTCTACTTCCACTCCATCATCGACACCCCCGCCTGCGCGAACGACGTCGACCTCTCGAAACTTCCCGGCGACCTCGCCTCGCCGCAGACCACGGCGAACCTCACCTACATCACCCCGAACCTGTGCCACGACGCGCACGATTCGCCCTGTGTCGACGGTGAACCCGGTGGCCTCGCCTCGGCCGATGCCTGGCTGCGCCAATGGGTTCCGATGATCACCTCCTCCCCCGCGTTCGGCCGCGACGGGATGCTCGTGATCACCTTCGACGAGTCGGACGGCCCGGGCTCGGACTCCAGCGCATGCTGCGGCGAGGGCCCCGGCCCGAACACCCCGCTGCCCGGGATCACCGGCCTCGGCGGCGGCCGCACCGGTGCGCTCGTGCTGTCGAAGTACACCGCGCCCGGCAGCTGGAACGACCGGCCCTACAACCACTACAGCCTGCTGGCCAGCATCGAGAACCTGTTCGGCCTACCCCACCTCGGGTACGCGGCCAGCACCGGACTGAACACCTTCGGCCTCGACGTGTACAACCGCTGACCACGCCTGGTCATAGCGTCGCGCGATACGGGCGCAGGTCGAGCGTCGGCTATTCGTGTTGGGCCGAGTGGTCGTGCTGCCACGCGCGTATTCGGTCGACGTATTCGGTCGGGCGTTCCTCGATGAGTTCGAGTGCGCCGGCGTAGACGCTGCCGTCGCTGCCGTCGACGGTGATCGGGTCGCCCTCCCGGAGTTCGCGGGTGCCGATGCGCACCGTGCGGGCCGCGGCGTCGATGGTGAGGGCGGTGCAGTTGACCAGGCTGACGACACCGAGCTGGCGGGCGACCACGGCCGCGTGCGACGTCCGCGCGCCGCGAGCGGTGAGCAGGCCACCGCACACCGCAAGGGCGGCCATGTCATTGGTGGACGCCTCAGGCCGGACGAGGATCGCCGGCTCACCGCGCTGGGCACGGTCGGCCGCGGCGGTCGCGTCCAGCGCGATGGGTCCGCTGGCGACACCGGCGCTGGCAGGGACAGCGCGCCCGAGCGGCCGCCGCGCCACCCCTGAAGCGAGGCGGTGCCTGGTGATGTCGTCCAGGTCGTAGCCACCCAGCCGGTCCAGGGCGGTGTCGCGGTCAATCACGCCCTCGTCGACCAGGTCACAGGCGATGCGCAGCGCCGCCCAGGGTGTGCGTTTGGCGTCGCGGGTCTGCAACAGCCAGAGCTTGCCCTCCTCGACGGTGAACTCGAAATCCTGTGCGTCGGTGAACTTCTCTTCCAGGGTGCCGCTGACCTCGCCCAGCTGCCGTGCGAGGTCCGATGTCAGGTTGGCGGCCACCCCGTCGTCGATGCGGTCGCGGCCCGCGACCACGTCCTCTCCTTGTGCGTCGAGCAGGAAGTCCAGGTACAGGCGGCGCTCACCGGTGGCCGGATCGCGGGTGAAGGCGACGCCGGAGCCCGACCCCAGCCCCCGATTGCCGAACACCATGGCCTGCACGGTGACGGCCGTGCCGGGAAGGCCGGTCAGCCGCTCCATCCTGCGGTAGGCCACCGCCTTGTCGGTGTTCCATGACCGGAACACGCCCTCGACCGCCCCGGTCAGCTGCACCGTCGGGTCCTGGGGAAACGGCCTGCCCACCACAGCGCGGTAGGTATCGAGCATCCGGGCGGTCAGCTCACGCAGGGCGGCAACGTCAAGCTCGTTCACCGCGGGCACCTCGTGGCGCCGGATCGCGGCATCGACCAGCTCGGTGAACGGGGCGGGTGAGCTGGCGTCGACGACCTCGGCGTAACACTGGATCAACCGCCGGAAGGAATCCCACACGAAGACCGGATCACCCGTCGCGCGCAGCAACCCCGGCAGCGTCGTCTCGCACAGCCCGACGTCCAGAACCGTGTCCAGCATGCCGGGCATCGACACCGGCGCACCCGAGCGCACAGACACCAGCAACGGGTTGCGGGTGCCACCGAACCGCCGGCCAGTGCGTTGTTCCAGATGGCGAATACCGCGGGCGGTCAGCTCGCGAACGTTCGCGCCGAGGTATCCGCCGCGCGCGTGGTAGTCCGCGCACAGGGCGGTGCCGAGCACGAACGCCGGCGGGATGGGCAGTCCGGCCTCGATCATGCGCATCAGGCCGGCCGCTTTCGCGCCGACGATCCCGGCATCGGGCTCGGTGGATTCGTTGGCGCCCAAGAGAAACAGGCTCATCGGCTGGCCACCAGACCGAGAATATGGTCGCGCAGCCGCAGCGCTGAGCGCAGCAACGCGTCGGTGGCCTCTTCCATGGCCCGTGACACGCCGTCCGCGACGTAGAGGCTGCGGAACTCGGGGGCGTCGGTGACCAGCGCCGCCCGCGTCGACCGGTCGGCCGAGTCGGCAGCGTGCTCCAAAGTGCCGACCCGCTCGATGGCCAGCAGGAAGTCCTCCAGGTCTTCCGGCTCGGCGTCGTCGACGACGGACCGCGCGAGCTCGACCGCCTTGAGGTGTTCCCGAGCGGCCCGTACCGTCACCGCCGCGACCCGTTCGAGCAGGGGCCGCACCGCACCGATCGCGCCCGGCGGCACCAGGGTCAGCTGGAACACCGCCTCCTCCAGGGAATCGATGGCGTCGTCGGCGCTGGTCGTCAGCTGCGCCACGGTCGCACCACCCTCAACCCGCCGGGCATCCCGGCGCTGCACCAGCACGAACTGGTCGGCCTGGTGTTCCCACCCGGCGGCCCGGCCCGCGGCTCGCCGCAGGTAGTCCACGCCGCCTGGCGCGCCCAGCCGCAGCAAGGCCGCGTGCAGCGCCTGCGCGCATTCGACGATCAAGCTGGCGTGCTCGGCGCTGGTGTCCAGCAGCCTGCGGTGGGATGCCTGGACGTGCCTGCGGACCTCGACGCGCACCTCGTCGTGGATCAGTCGCGTCGACTTGCCGGCCAGCCGGCCCAGCGCCGCGGCCCGCAGTGCGAACTTCGTGATCGCCACGGTGGCCTCCCGGCCGAGCACCTCCACCAGCGGTTCCCCGTAACGCGCCGGTACCGTGACCGCGGCCTCGACCGCGTCGTAGATCAGCCGTTCACCGCCAAGGGACAGCCACGCCAGATGCCCGGCATTCTCCTCGGCAGCCCAGCTCAGCACGGCGATCGCGTCGTCCCGGCCGAGCAGCGGGGTCAACCGCTTACGCGCCCGGTTCCAGTCCAGCACGAACACCAACCGCGATCCGACCCGCCTCAGGTAGGCCGCGAGCGCCGCGGTGTCCGTCGCCACGAATCGCCCGACGGCGACGTGGTGCTCGCCGAGGGTCGCCCCGCCTTGCCGGCGCTGGACGTCGGACCAGGCGATGTCGTAGCCGGCCAGCATGGACTCGAAAAACCGCAGCCTGCGCGCGTGCACGTCGGTGTAGGTCAGCGTGGCCACCAGCCCCTCGACCGCCAGCAGCACCACGTGCGCGTTCGTCGTGCCCAGCTCGTTCTGGATCACCAGACGATCACCGGCCCGGGTCGCCGTCGTCGCCAGGCCGGGATGGTCGAACTTCAACGCCTCGGTCTCGTGGACCCCGGCCACGAACGCGGCCACCAGCTCACGGTCACCATCGCCGAGTTGGTAACAGGCCGCACCGTCGACCGACTCGGTGGCGATCAGGGCCTGCAGCTGGTTCAGCGCGCGGTGGGCGTCCATCACCAGCAGATGCGGCGAGTCCCCGTCCTGGCGGCGGGTCGAGGTGATGCCGTCGACGTACTCACCGGCCAGCAGGTCGCCAGTGAGGTCGGGCGCCGCGGCCGCCAGCGCCGCCAGGCGCGACGCGTCCGGCGCGGTGACGTCGGCCGCCGCCAGCGGTGCCAGCATCTCCCTGATCGCGGCGAACAGCTCCTCATGAATCCGCCCGGCTCCGGGGATCAGGTACCGGCCGTCGCTCGCCCGTTCGGTCTTGGCGACCACCTCGTCGTAGCGCGGGTCGCGCACTCCGGCGGCAAGCCGTTCCGTACGCAGCACCGCGAACGGTTCCGCCGGGTGGTCGGCTCGCGTTCTGGCCGCCTGCAACAGACTCAACAGGTATTTCGCACGCTCGTTAGCCACCAGCCCACGGTTGACCAGGAACGGCAACAGCAACGTCGACTCGCCCAGTTCCTCGACAATCTCCGTCTTGGTCGCAAGAGCGGTCATCGTCTGGACCTCCAAGTGTGCGCACGGTGCCCAATCACCGGGGGCGACGTCGTGGGCCGCCAGTTCCGTGTCCGTCCACCGCGTCAGGATCCCCACGTGGCGGCACGCACCGTCAGGGCCGTTCGACCCGGGTCGAACGGGCCGTCCGTCGCTTGCGGTTTCACCGATTTCGGTTGGAGGGACCACGGTCAGGTGTTGAGCGGGCCGCTCGACCGCTGACGTCCGGCGGCCCCCACTCGTAGCGTCGCAGATATGCGGGAAGAGGAACTGAAATTCTCGGTGAACGACGAGTCCGTCCTGCCGGAGCCAGCCGCGCTCGCGCCCCGTGGCGGTGAGGTCGCACAGGTGGGCACTCGCCGGTTGCCGGCGACCTAACGTGCGGGAGGAGCTGACCGCGGACGGCGCGCCGGGCAAACCCCCACACGAACTGGCCCGGCTGCTCACCGGGTGGCTGCGCACGGCCGAGTTGGTTCCGGTGGTGTCCCTGCACACGACCGGCGACGTGTGGGAGGTCCACGACCGTGGCGGCGAGACGCCGGCCGAGATGGTCGACGACACCGTCAGGGTCCGCGATGGCCGCGAGACCGATGACGATTTCCGCGAGCTGGAGATCGAACGGAAGGCGAGCGGTGACGCCGCCGCGACGCTGCTCATCGAGGCAGGCGCGACCGGTGGCGGGTTCGTGCCCAACGCGATCCGGGCGCTGGGCCCGCAGGCGTTGGAGCCGCCCGGCATCATCCCGCCCGGCGGGCTCTCGCAGCGGCCTACGGGGGCCGAGGTCGTTACACATGCCCTGCGCCGAACCGTGGCCCGGCTGCTCGACTACGACCTGTGGGTCTTCGCGCCCCTGGTCGACCCCGAATTCGCCGCCTCGATCACGTTCGCTGGCTGGGCGGTGTGCTCGGCGGTGTGCTCGGCGAACCCTGAGATGCCGAGGTGCTGCACGCCCGGCTGCATCGCACCGCCGACGCCGACCCGCTGGCCCCGCTGGACAAGCACGCGATCACCGTCCTCGCCACCGACCTGGCCGAGCGCAACCGGCGCGCGCTACATGCGCTGGCCGAAGCGATGGACACCCGCCGCTACGCCGAGATCCTTGACGCCCTCGTCGACGCGGCCCGGCAACCCCAACTCACGGCACAAGCGCGGCATCCCGCCACCCACACCGTCCCATGCCGGGTCGCCGAAGCCTGGCGCAACCTCAAGACCGCCGCGCAGCTCAAGCCCCTTAACCCCAATGCCGCGTAGTTAGTGGTCTTGGTAGGTCGTCAACCGTCAAGGATCTGGACGGTGATGGTGGTTGTGTA
>NZ_VDFW01000050.1 GCF_006152065.1 Amycolatopsis alkalitolerans | reverse complement strand
CAGGTCCCGCCACGTCCCGGCGACCCCGGGCACCTGGGCCTGCCCGCCGAGCCGCCCCTCGCTGCCGACCTCGCGCGCCACCCGCGTGACCTCGTCGGCGAACGAGGACAGCTGGTCGACCATGGTGTTGATGGTGTTCTTCAGCTCCAGCAGCTCACCCTTGACGTCCACGGTGATCTTCTGGGTCAGGTCGCCCTTCGCGACGGCGGTCGTGACCTCGGCGATCGAGCGGACCTGGTCGGTCAGGTTGCCGGCCATCGCGTTCACCGACTCGGTCAGGTCCCGCCACGTCCCGGCGACCCCGGGCACCTGGGCCTGCCCGCCGAGCCGCCCCTCGCTGCCGACCTCGCGCGCGACCCGGGTGACCTCGGTGGTGAACAGCGCGAGCTGGTCGACCATGCCGTTGAACACGCCCGCGATCTCGTCCAGCAGCGCGTCCCCGACCTGAGGCAGCCGCGTGCTGAAGTCCCCGTCGCGGACGGCCTTGAGCCCGGCGAGCAGCTGCCCCAGCCGCCCGTCGTCCACGGGTCCGGCGGCCTGTCCGGCCGGCGATTGTCGTGCTGTCATCGAGCACCCCTCGGTGTTGTCGCCGGGCTCCGCACGTCAGCGGGGAGCGGGCCGGCCCGGAAGGTCGGCCTCGAACGAGTCCTCGCCGGCCGCCACCCGCCGGATCGTGTCGAGCAGGTCCTCGAGCAGCCCCGCCTTCAGTAGCAGCCCGGCGCCACCGGCCGCGGCCACCCGCGCGGCCACCGACTGGTCCGCGCCGCCGGTGAACACGAGGATCCGGCTGTCCGGGCTCTGCTCGCGCAGGCGGCCGATCGCGTCGATCCCGTCGCCGTCGGGCAGCCTCCGGTCCAGCAGCACCACGTCGGGCCGGTGCTCACCGACGGCGGGGATTGCCTCCCCGATGGCCCGGACCCGCGCGACCAGTTCGATGTCCGGCACGGTTTCGAACGCGGCGTCGAGCGCCATCGCCACCTGGGAATGGTCTTCGACCAGTAGCAACCGGATCGGGTTCTGTTCGCGGCTCACCATCATCTCCCGGCTGCGCGGTCGCGGGCTTTCCGAGTTTACCCCGAACACACCGGGCCCGGCGTGGAAAAGCCTGATGAGCAGGCACAGGACGATCGTCTCCCACCTCGGGCACTCCCTGCTCGGTCAGCCGAGGCCGGTCGTCACGCCCACGGCGATGTCCGCCGGGGACGCGATTCCGCGTTCGGCGATCGAACCCGACGTGTCGCGGATCGGTTCAGAGCCGCTCGATGACGGCGGCGTTGGCGAGACCGCCGGCCTCACACATGACCTGCAGACCGTAGCGGCCTTCGCGCTGCTCGAGGACGGAGAGCAGGGTCGTCATCAGGCGCCCGCCACTCGCGCCCAGCGGGTGCCCGATCGCGGTGGCGCCGCCGTTGACGTTCACTTTGGACAGATCGGCGCCGGTTTCCGCCTGCCACGCCAGCACGACACTCGCGAACGCCTCGTTCACCTCGAACGCGTCGATGTCCGAAAGGGACAGTCGAGCGCGGTCGAGAACCTTGGCGGTGGCGGGAATGATGCCGGTGAGCATGAACAGCGGGTCGTCGCCCACGACGGCGAAGCTGTGCAACCGCGCCCGGGGCCTCAGCCCAAGACGCTGGGCCGTCTCGCTGCTGGTGATGAGGACCGCGGAGGCGCCGTCGTTGATCGGTGAGGAGTTGCCCGCGGTGACCTTGAAGTCGAGCTGTGGGAAGCGTTCGCGCCAGATGTCGGCCTCGAAGGCGGGCTTGAGCCCGGCGAGGATGTCTACGGTCGTCGAAGGCCGGATGGACTCGTCCCTTTCGAGCTGCCGCAGCGGCGCGACGTCGTTGGCGAAACGCCCGTCGCCCCAGGCCGCGGCCGCGCGCCGGTGGCTCTCCGCCGCGAACTCGTCGAGCCGCGTGCGGGAGAGATGCCACTTGTCGGCGATCAGTTCGGCGCTGATGCCCTGTGGTACAAGCCCTTCCGGGTAGCGGGCGGCCACACTCGGCCCCAGGAAGTCCTTCCCGATGGCCTGGCTGCCGATCGGCACATGGCTCATGGACTCGACCCCGGACGCGACCACGATGTCGTACGCGCCGGCGAGCACGCCCTGGGCCGCGAAGTGAATCGCCTGCTGCGACGATCCGCATTGACGGTCGACACTGACGGCCGGGACGGACTCCGGCAGCCCCGCCGCGAGGGCGGCCCAGCGTGCGGTGTTGGAGCTCTGCTCCCCGACCTGCCCGACGGTGCCGCTGATGACGTCGTCGATGAGAATCGGGTCGATGCCCGCCCGCTCGACCAGCGCGCGGATGGCGTGCGCATGCAGGTCCACGGGATGCATCCCGGCGAGGGCTCCCCCGCGCTTTCCCTTACCGACCGGCGTTCGAACAGCATCGACGATCACCGCGTCGCGCATGGTCCCTCCCTGACGTAGAAGAAGCTACTCACGGGTATACGCCAGTTAGTTGGATTTCACAACTCTCGCCGCTTGGCCACTCGGCGTAACCGACCGGTGCCCATATCGCAACCGGGCCTCACCGTTCGTCACCACCCCCCGATACGGGGGCTTTTTCCGTGAGCTAGTCTGTACCCCAGCAAGTCCGAGTGGCGGAATGGCAGACGCGCTAGCTTGAGGTGCTAGTGCCCTTAACGGGCGTGGGGGTTCAAGTCCCCCCTCGGACACCGGTCCTGGCGGAATTTCACCAACGTTGCGTCTAAGCCCTACAGGCGTGCGGCCGCGTCAAGGGGCGTAGTTTTCGCTGGTCACGCCCCTGCTGCGGGGCCTACGCGTGGTGCCCTCAACGTCGGACGATGACGTCATGAGCACCCGACGTCACCAGCCGCCGCCACAGCGGCCTTCGGAACAGTTGATCAGTGCACTCGTGCCCGACTTCGCCGCGCGCCAGACCGAACCGGTACGTCTGCCCGACTTGCCCGCACCCCACGCCGGTCAACACTCCAAATCGGACATGGTGGTCGGGATGGCGCGTGTCGACCGGACCGGTCGTGTGCGTGAGAGATCGGTGTTCGACGCATTGGGCTGGCGTCCAGGCCAGCGGCTCTGGCTGGAATCCCGCGGCGAGGTGATCGTGCTCGTCGCCGATCCCACAGGCCACCATCGCGTCGACACACGCGGTGCGGTCACCTTGCCGGCGGCCGCGCGCCAGATGTGCGGGATCGACCGCGGCCCTGCCCTTGTTCTCACTGGCATACCGCGCGAACACACGCTCCTCGTGTACGCCGCCGCGACTCTGACCCGGCTCCTGGCCGACTTCCACCACGAGATTCTCGGAGGATCACGATGACGTCCCCGCATGCGGCCACGGTCGCTGTCGTGCGACAGCTTCTGGCCCAGCTCGGTGTGAGCCTGGCCGATCTCCACGCCCACGACAACGCCACCACCGCAGGACTACCGACCCTAAGCGCATACCTCCACCATGTCCGCGCGGCAGCCGGCCCCGGCGCGAACCGCACCTACGGCACCTACTGGGACCGGATGCTCGCCCACTGGGGCGACCGCCGACTCGACGAGATCACCGCCACCGACATCGAAGCCATGCGCCACGACATGGCCAGCACCGCGGTGTCCCGGCGCAACAGCAGACATGGACGGCATGCCGGGGAACACGTCATCGCCGCCGCCCGCGCCATCTACACCCGAGCGATCGCCGACGGCCTCATCGCGCCGCCCGCCAGCCCTGCGCACCGGGTGGCCAAACCTCGCCGACTGCCGAACCACCGGCGCGCCCTCACCGCCGACGAACTCGACCACATCAACACTGCCGCACGAACGAGCGGCAACGATGTCATCCTCGACGCGCTGCTGCTGCGTCTGCACACCGAAACCGCCTGCCGACGCGGTGGCGCGCTCGCGTTACGAGTCAACGACCTCGACGCCGATCGCTGTCTCATCCGGCTCATCGAGAAAGGTCTCAAGCTCCGCTGGCAACCCATCAGCCCCGACCTCGCCACCAGCCTGGCCGACCACGCCGCCGCTCGCCACGCCGCCACACCCAGCGAGCCACTACTGCGCTACCGCGACGGCCGCCCGCTGACCAGCCGCCGCTACGACCACCTCTGGCACCGCATCGGCCAACAACTCCCGTGGGTGGCCAACCAGGGCATCTCCACCCACTGGCTACGGCACACCACCCTCACCTGGGTCGAACGCCACTTCGGCTACGGCATCGCCCGCGCCTACGCCGGACACACCGACACCACCGGCGCAGCCACCACCACCTACATCAAAGCCGACCTCCACGCCGTCGCGACCGCCCTCACGGCCATGACCGGCCAACCCCACCCCCTCGCAGACTCTGAACCAATACCCGGTTCTCGGAACCCCCGGGCCTCCGGGCCGTTGCCATTCGCAAGCACCGCACCACACATGGTGGTGAGTTGCGACGACTAGCGGCGACTGTCTCAATGACGTCCACACCGCTCAACGCAGCCATCGCCGCTCCCCCTCTGTTGCACTGGGCAGAGCCGCGACGGCAGATGGCGCTCCTCCCGACGACCGATGGCTCGGAAGTCATCCGAACAGACCAGCCCGATCACCTAACGCGCTCCCAACAACCTGCACTGGGAAAGCCTCCACAGCTGGCAGAAACGCGTAACGGGGATTCTCCCGGGATGTCCGCGGCCGTACGGTTGGTTGTCATATACTGGCGGAATGGAACTCGGTGTAACGAGTGAACACGCTGGCAAGCGACCGGCTTCCATACGGAAACCGGCGCGGCTCGCACATCTCCGTGTCGATCCGCGTGGATACCCGATCATAGCCACGGTCGACCAGGCCCCCGGACACGTCGACTTTGGCTCATTGTCGGAGAAGCGCAAGCTCGCCCTCGCCACCTTCGATCTCTGCGCTGTGTGCGGCCTCCCATTTGCAGCCGAGCTACGGTGGCAAGTTTCTTTTGAAGAATCATCCGCGAAATCGAAGTCCTTCATATCTAACGAGGCACCGGTCCACGAGGTTTGTGGATTATATGCGGCTCAAGTGTGCCCCTTTGTTTCCTCACCTTACGCCCGATTAGGCGATCAAATTCGCAAGGGAATGAAGCGTCCGGGCGTCGTATTTCTGACAGGATTTCAGCAAACCAAACGGGTCTTCGGCGGGCGCTCCGGACTCCAGAATTCCGAGTTCGTCCTACACTTCGAAAATTCGGAGGCCGAGCGATCCCACCGGCTCTCCTCCGCTGCCGACGCTGCTGAGGCCTATCAGCAAGCTCTTGACAACGAGCTTGAAATAAAGATCGACGACGTGGAGCAAGAGCTCACCAATCTTCTAACCAGCTTGACCGCGACCGAGGGTGAGGACTCAGGGAGCGTTATGGCCGGCGCGGCCTGGTTCATAGGTGGAGCATTCTGCCCAGGCGTGGGCAAGGTACAGGGCATGGAGCGGTTCGCACGAGATTCGATGTACACGACGATCGCGCGACGCGTACTTGAACCGGAGTTTGCGAAGGAATTCGAAGAAACAAATGATATATATGCGCGTGTCGCAGTGAGATGGCTCAATAGTCGGCGCCACCTGCCTAAAATTTTGGCCAACTGGCGAAGCGTGGCTTCGAGCCGCATGCGTCATGGTCGGCCATCCCTAAAGGACGCTAGAGAACCGGTCGCCCATAAGAAGGCCAAGAGGAAACTTCAGAACGCGGCGCGGCGACGGAACCGTCGATAATCGCTTGCATCATTGACGGTCCACTCAATAAATTCGTTAACGACCTCAGGGCGAACACTTGGTCGGCGTCATCAAGCTGGCTAATCCGATCAAAGATCGTTCCGATAATGTTATTACTTGCAGACTGATTCGCGGTCCGCATTGACTTGAAGTCGACGCACAGTCCTTATTCCCCGTGCCACCACAGGCATGCGTCCAACCCTCCGGTCTCGTGCACAACCTGCTCGACATCACCAGGCCGAGACAGGTCGAGGCGAGACGTCATGATCTGTCGACCTTTTACAAACTACTTTGACTGGTAGGAAATTTGCCATGTACATCCGATTCGGATCGTCATTTTCAAGGCAACCAACCCGACCGCTCGGCGCGCCTCCTCGTCCCCGGTAGCCCCATCGTGCAGAATCGATCTCCAACCAGACTCGGGTCATTATTTGCGAGCCGTCAATTGGGTGGATCAAAGACTATCGAAGTGGGAGCCGACTTTGTCTCGGTGGTGGAAGTGTGATCTGCAGGTGGCGACGCCGCGGGAGCCGAGATTCAAGGGGCCGGACGCGGATTGGCACCTCGATACCGAAGCCGGCCGTCAGAAGGCAGCGGATCGCTATATGCAGGCGGCCGCGGCCGCAGGGCTGGATGCGCTGGTCCTGGCGGATCACAACAGTGTTGGCTGGGTGGACATCATGGTCGAGGCTGGCCAACGCAATGGGGTGGTGGTGTTTCCCGGCTTCGAGGTGACCACGGCGAGCGGATCGGATGGCGCACACCTCGTCATCTTCGGCGACCCTGCCCGTTCGGCAGACGATCTTCGCCCGCTGTTGCACGGGCCGTGTGGATTCAGCACTGATCACCCGCCGTTCGAACCAGGACGCCCGGACAACCCAGCGCCGTCACCGAATACGCTGCCTCAGATTCTTGACAAGCTCCCGGACGAGTTTCTCGCGATCGCGCCGCATGTGTTCACCGACAACGGCCTCGCCAGCGGAAACACCATAGAAGGCAGCCTGCGGTGGAAAGCCCTGCACCACGACCGGCTCGGCGCGGTCGATGTCGGGGACGGCGCGGATCTCGCGGACGCCAGCAGCTTTCGCGCTCGATTCATCCGCCGCGAACTGAAGAACTTCCCCTGCTTGAAGACTCTGCCCTTCGTCTCCACCAGCGACGCGTACAGCCTCGACGAGCTGGGATCGCACTACACCTGGATCCGGATGGCGAAACCGACGCTCGAAGGGATACGCCAGGCCTTTCTCGACTACGACGCGCGCATCATCTGCGACTGGGATGAACGCTACCGCGATGGCCACCAGACACCGAACAACGTCACACACGCCTGGGTTGAAAAGATCACAGTCACCGGTTCGGTCACCGGGTCCCGGCCCGTGACTGTTGCCCTGGACCAGCACTTGACAGTGCTCATCGGCGGCCGCGGCGCCGGGAAATCCACCATGGTCAATGCCCTGCGCAGCCTCTACGGCGACGCTGCCGGTCTACCCAGTCAAGCCCGGCAAGAGGCGGAACAGTTCGAACGAGCCATCTTCGCCGATGCCACCCTGAGCACCACTCACCACCTGCCGCACAGCGGGGAGATCCAAACAGCGAGTTGGACCGCAAACACGGGCTCTCGCACAGAGCACGGAGGTGAGGACACGCCGACCGACTTCCGCATGCGTGTTATCAGCCAGAAGGAACTGTTCGAGCGAGCCGCCAACTCCCCTGACAACCCGCACGCCACTTCGCGCAACCTCCTCGTCCTCGTCGACGACGCATTGGCCGCGGCCAACCCGGGCACGGGCACCCGCGACGACTTCGAGGCGCAACTCGACGAAGCCCGCTCCACCTGGGTCGGCGCCGCCCGGAAGCTGGAGGCCGAGCGCGCCGCGGTCGCGCAACGTCCGCAAATTCGCCAGCGCGTGGCGGAACTCGCCCGCCAGGTCGCAGCGTTCGACGATGAAGCAAGCCAGCTTCGGCGAGCCCGGAACGACCAGCGACTGGCCGAAGCCCAATGGTTCGACTCCGCCGTTCAGGAGATCGAACTCGCGATCGACGCCCTCGTCACGCGCGCCGACGAGGTCCTCCCGGCCCCCGGCGCGCTGCCTGTCACCGACAGCGTCAGTGTGGCCGCACCAGCAGACTTCGGTGACCTGGCCGGACAGCTCAACACCGTCCGCGCCAAACTTCGCGCCGATGTGAAGGCCGCAACTGAAACGGCAGCACGGTCCCTGACAGTCGCATCAGAGCAACGGACCTCATCAGAATGGCAAGCACAGGTGGTCGCTGCGGCCGACGACTCGGAGGCCTACCTCCAAGAGCTGTCCGCCCTTGGCCTCGATCCGGCCGCCTACGAACAAGTCCGCGACCAACTTCACCAGCAGACGCGGGCGTTGGCCGACCTTGATCGACGTTCAGAGCAAGTCCCGTCACTCGAAACGGCTACAAACACTGCTTGGCAAGCCCTGGAACAACTCCACGAACAACGCCATGAGCGCCGCGAGACCCTGCTGGCCGAGATTGCACAGCGCAGCGGGATACTCCGCTTCACCTTGCAGCCCGCAACCGACACCTCCTCCTGGACGGTCAAGGTTCGCGAGTTACTTGGCTTGCGCTCCGACGGCTTTCTTGAGGATGTACCGACGCTCGCCGAGTGGCTCTGGGCCCGTGTCGCCGAACACGACGATCGCGTGCAGCTCTGGCGCGAAGCGTGCGTGACCGGCGACTTCGGCGAGATCGCCCGGCAAGTCCCATTACGCGCCGTCTGGGCCACGCGTCTCCGCGGCCTAGACCCTCTCGTACGGACTCGGCTCGCGGCCGAGATCGCCGACGAAACAGTGACAATGGAATTCCGTCGCGACACATCGGATCAGGCCGAGCAGTGGGTTCCCCTGACCGCGGGGTCACCGGGTCAACGCAGCGCGGCGATGCTCAGCTTTGTACTCCACCACGGAACCGAGCCGCTTGTCCTCGACCAGCCAGAGGACGATCTCGACACGGAATGGATAACGCAACTCATCGTGACTCAGCTTCGCTCCAGCCGGTGGACGCGCCAGCTCGTCGTCGTCACCCACAACGCAAACATCCCCGTCAATGCCGACGCGGAACGAGTCGTCGTCCTCGAGAACAAGGGCGATGGGGTGCGGGTGCGCACAACCCGGACGTCGGACAGCGGGACCGTTGAACACTGTGGCGCGCTCGAGGACAAGCATGTACGAGCGGACATTCAGACCATCATGGAAGGCGGCGTGGAGGCGTTCGTCCGCCGTGAACGGCGCTACAACAACGAACTCAACACCTACCGTGCGGCCTTACAGAGCCCGCGGACTTGAGCCGAGCCGGACGGCCCAGCCATGCCCTCGGGCGGAGCCCCCAAAAGGGCCAGCTGCGGGACAATAAAGGCGTCGCGCCCTCCACACAGGGGACGGACTATCGAAGTCGGATCGGCGTGGCGATCAGCCCGTCAAAGTCACCTGACGCCGATGATTGCAGGCAAGCGAGCGAGTGATCGCTCCGTACCAACTCAGCCACCCGTGAGGTGTTGACTCACAAGGACGAATTACAACGCGAGGGGTGATCGGCCTGCCTCTGGTCTGGACCGGATCAGCGGAGTGACCAGCGTCCACATCATTCCTAGCGTGGAATCGTGGCTGCGCACCGCCGACCTCCCCGCAATCAGTACCACTGCTCAACGTGCGGAGGTAACCACGTCTACGGATCCGACCGAGGACGCGAATGTAGCCGAACTCCGAGCCGCACCGCCTCCCAACGCAATAGCAGCACGCGGACTCCATATCACCGCACAAGCTGGAACGCCACATCAGGGGCAGGGCCGTCGCGCCACGCAACTCCACAGACCGCCCCGCCGCGGACACCAAGGCCGGCACGCGACGTCGTACCGAAACCCGACCGGAACGTGGAGCGTCGCCAATTCGCCAGGGAGTCGTTGACCCGGGATCCCTCAGTCGTCGCCGGTGACGCGGTCGCGTATGTCTTCGACCAGGACGGCTTCTACGTGCGTCTGGCCAACCGCGCCATCGACAAGGTCTCGTGGAGTCGCCGAATCCGCCACCGCGGACATGGCCTCTGCGTCTGCCTCAACGACCTGTCGAAAGGTCTCGACCCGGCCACCTACGCCAAACTCGCCCAAACACCCATCCGCGTCGCGCTGCTCGCACTCGGTTTCCCGAAATTCCTCGCCGAAATCCTCAGCGCCGGGTCCGCGTTCGGAGTCAAACAGATCCTCGGCACACTCCCAGCGGCACACCTGTCCAAATCGCTGCGCGCCATCATCCCGCTAGTATGCCCGAGCCTGGACACCTGCCCCGCCAGGACCGACGTTGTGAAAACCTACGCCTCCCCCACCCTGGCCACCGAACTGAAAACGCTCGCCGCCGGTCTTCGTTGACCGCCCGGCCCTGCAACGAGTCCGGCTATGACCTGCTCAAACCGATACGACATTCGGCCTGCCGCGCGCCATCCGCGAACTGGTAGCGCTCCCGCACCGGACCGAGCTATGGTCCATCCCATGAACACGCATCCTGTGCACGGATGCCGCGAACAGGTGTTCGATTCCCCCCTCGGACACACGCGCTAACCACACGGGGCGATACCGACGCAATGACGGTGCGCCCCGTTGGTTCATACATGAGCTCGACGTTCAGCTTCTCGTACAAGCCGCCCAGGTGATCCGGGTCGGCGTACTTCAGTGCCGCGCCGACGTCGCCCAGCGAGTCGATCATGGCGTAGACCTCAGCCTCACTGACCGCGCTTGGCGGCGGCGGCGCACCCTCCACTTCGGCTTGTGCCGCCGCACGCTTTGCCTGTGCCTCGTTGATCGCGTCGACCAAAGCAACCGGATCGACGCCCGCTTCGATCGCTGCCTGGAAGCGCCGCATCTTCGCCTCCGCGTCAGCGAGGCGCTTCTGTGCCGTTTCGCGCGGTGCCGAAGTCAGGGAATCCCGTTGCGACCCGACCAAAGCCGTGACCGTGCGATCAACGTTGTCCTGGTTGAACAACTGGCCAATCCAGCCGTTCAGCGATTCCAGCACATCGAACTCCCGCAGGTTCACCGTGCGCGGATGATCAGCAAGCGCCGCTGAACCAGGTGCGAGTGTGCGCGCCATACACCGGTAGTAGACCTCCTGCTTGCGAATGACCGCAGCCTGCATCCGCCGCGTGCAGATGCCGCACCGAACCCGACCCCGAAGCACGTACGGCCGCGTGCCCGTCTGCCGGCTCCGCTCCAGCTGCGCCCGCCCACGCATCCCGCCCGCGCCGCGCGAGCGACGCAACAACTGAGCCTGAGTGAAGTCCTCGACTGAGATGATCTCGGGATGCGCTGGCCGCCGCGACCGGACGATGCGCTCGGGCTCCGACCGACGAAATCGCACCACATGCCCCGCCGAGACGTCCTCCGGATCGAGCAACGTCTCGTGTTTCGTCCACCGGCCGAAGAATGCATACCCGGTGTACCGCGGGTTCTCCAAGATCACCCGCACTGTGCTGCCCTGCCAGCCGTCCGCGAGCCGGTGCCTGTTCTGCTCCGGTCGCCGCACAGACGGGCACGGAATGCCGTCTCGGTTCAAACCGGCAGCAACGGCCCGATCACCCTTGCCCGCCAGGTACTCGGCGAAGATCCGCCGCACCACCTCCGCCGCGTCCCCATCGACCGCGAGCACCCGCAACCGGTAGCCCTCTGCCGCCTTCCGTGGGTTCGGATGCGGCCCGCCATCGACGACCACGTATCCGTAAGGCGCCCGGCCGCCTTGGTGGCGTCCCTCGTTGACCACCTGAGCGTCCATCGCAGCTCGGACGCGTGCTTGGACATGCTGCCGAGCACGCTCATCAGCATCTTGTGCGAGGGGTTGCGAGGGTCGAACTTCCCGCCCAGCTCGGGCACCCATAGGTCCACCCCGTACGCGGCGAACTTCGGCGCGATGAGGGAGAACTGGTTCCCGAACCAACACCGCGTCCCCTCTCCCACGACCACCGCGTCCCAGCCGCGCGCAGGGTCTTTCAGCGCCGCCAGCAGCCGTCCCGCCTCCCCGCGGCGCTCCCACGGCACCGAACGCGACTGGCCTACGTCGAAATAATCCGCCGCTATTCGCCCACCGAGCGGCTCGACGAACTTCTGCGCGTTGTTCACCTGCCAGCCGTGCGAGGTCTCCGGATCCTGGTTGTCCTCGGTCGAGCAACGTCCGTAGAACGCGACAGGGCCGATCCCCTTGTCGACCGGCTCGACGGCCTCGACACCCAGGAGGCCGTCGAGCGTCGCCCACGGGTCGCAGTCAATTTCAACAGTCATCGGACCCCCTCTCCCGAGGCCCGTCCAGGACGGGCACCTCGGCCAGCTCGATCAGTAGCTCTAGCAGTATGCGGCAAACATCCCTGGTTAGAACAGGTGGATCAGCCGGTATGCGGACCGTGATCTCCTCGTCGCGATCGCTCATGTCGGACCGGTCTCGCTGCTGATTTCAGTAACGGCGGCTCTGATCTGGTCAACCAGGTAGCCGCGCACCCGCTTGACCTCCCCGTCGTCAGCAGACACGTAATGCCGAACCGGGCGGCAACCCAGTTCGCCCATCTGCCGCGCGAACGCGGTCGCTTCAACCTCCAGGGCCTCGACCAGCTCGGCCGTCGGGACGAACTCCCGCTCGTCGATCTCGTCGCCCAGGTAGCGAACCACCGACGCGAGCGGTTCTGGCAGGTCGACAGCCTGCTCGCCTGTTCCGAGCGCCTTGACCACGGCCGCCGAGTCGATCGGCCTCGCGGTGTCATCGCCGGCCGCGTGGCCGGACAGCGTTCGGGCAGACTCGCGGAGCGTGCGCCCTCGTGCGCAGATCTCCTGCCATTCGGAGTTCGCCAGGTAGTCCGTCCACACGGTCATGGCCAGCGAGTCGGCTCCGGCGTCCGTGTCACCGTCCGGCCGAAGGATGCCGACGCCCTTGTGGCGTGGCAGCAGCGCGGAAGCGTCGTATCCTCGCGTGTTCATCTGCTCCCCGAGCACGATGTTCGAGTCCCGCCAGTCCATAACGCGCAGAGCGAAGCGTGAGCCGAGCACGGACCGCAGCCGCGAGGGGATCGTCTGCGAGTCCGGCCGCTGGGTGGCCAGCACGACCACGATGCCCGCCGCGGGGCCCTTGCGTGCGAGGTAAGCTAGAAGGTCCACAATGTACTCGCCGAGCGTGGTCTTCTTGCCTCCTACAACAATCTTTGCCGGATTCTCTAGGAAGACCTGGACTTCATCGATGATCACGGCAGTGATCGGCATGTTCAGCCCGGCATCACGCGAGATCGCCGGGGTGATCTTCGACTCGGGACAGATCTCGTCGTCAAGCGCGGACATCCGCGCGTACCGTGCCTGCACCTCCGCGACCAGCTCGACGAGGTAGTCCCGGACCTGCTCGACGTGATGCAGCTCGTCGCCGCAGACGAACCGGTGCGCGACGTCGTCGACAGCCTTCCAGTCCTTACCGCCCTTCCCGTCGAAGACGTACAGCCGCGTGTGCGGGTCCAGAACCAACCCGGCGGCGGCGAGCCGAGCCGCCATCGTCTTCCCCTGCCGGGGAATCGCGCCGATCAGGAGCGACGTCCACACGAGCGGTAGGTCGATCCGCCGCTGGCGAGCGTCCCGGCCGAAGGGCACCGGTTGCCACGCGTCCCACCACTCGACGTCCAGCAGCGGTGTTCGGCGTGGCGGACCTGAGTACGGGTCCTCGTCAGCGACCCACAGGAACACGCGCCCCGCGTGGCCGCCTCTCCCCCGGACCCGCTCGACGATCAACTGAACCTCGTCGACCGCGAGCGCCGAGGCGAGCGCGTCCCGGTGCTTGATCACATCCGCGGCCTTGCGGGTCGCCGGCAGGTCCACGGTGATCGCCCATCCTGCTCCGACGCGTGAGGCCCGCTCGACGAGCCGTAGCGACTCGTCCTTGCCGATCAGCTTCGCGTCTCGGAAGGCGTCAACCAGCACTTGCGGATCCATCGTCCACGTCAGCGTCCGCGGCCCCGCGAGCACTGCCTTACGTCCGGGCGCCCCGTCCTTCCGTCGTCCAGCGATCGCCAGAGCCACGGCACCGACGCCGCCCGCGATCCACAGAGCCAGCGAGCCGTACACGAGATCGGCCACGAGCAGCACGACTCCCGCGGCCGCCGCGACGGCCCCGCTCACCTTCCAGCGGAACAACGTCAACGCCCGAATCTCGACGAACTTGTCCGCCAGCTTCTCCGCTTGCTCGGCCGCCTCGCGGTAGTCGTGCACCCGCACCCACCGACGCCAGGCCCGCGCGCACACGACGAGGCCACGCCCGACCGCTCCCGCGAACGTGAACGGCGACCGCGCCAGCCCTACGAGTACATCGCGAACGGCCTGCTTGAGCGCTTGCCGCGACTTGAAGGCGACTGGCACGAAGCGCGATCGCTGCCAGAACAGCCGGCCTGACACGAAGCTCGGTACGGGCGGAGCGTCGTCGACCAGTTCGGCCTCGTAGACCGGCTCCGCGCGCACCGGCAGCGAAGCGTTCACGGCTTCCTCATCACCGTTCATGACCGCTTCCCCACCTCCGCCCGCAGCTCAGCGGCCAGGCGGGACGACAGCCCACGCGAGCATCCAGTCACCTCACGGACCCACGCTGGCGTGACCAACGTGCCCGGTGCGTACGCGGCACGCGCCGCCGCGAGGTAGTCGGCGAACGATGTACGCCGAGGCGAATCCGTGAACGCCGCCGTTATCGCCGCTCCGAGCTTGTCCCGGAGGTCCGTCACCGCCTCCACCGCGACAAACACGACCAACGGCGGGACCGAGTGCAGCACCACCAGCGCCGGCGAACGCTCCGCGAATGCCTGCCACGTGTTCATGACGTACGTCGCCGCGAGCGTGAACCACTTCGCGCCGCGCACCCATGCGCCAGTCCGGACCTGGTACCGCGCGGTCACCTGCTCGGCCCGGAGGATCGCGAGCAGCACCAGCGACACCATCGGATCGAGCAGCCAGGCACCGAGCCAGGTCGACGACCACGGCCGCGCGCCAGCCGCCGCGAACTGCTGCACGTTCGTCATCGTGAACGCGAGCCCGAGCAGAATCCCGGTCCAGCACAATCGATCCACCTGCACCGCGACTCGCTCGACCGGTTCGGGGCCGGCCGTCCGCTTCGGGTTCCTGGTCATCGTCGACCACCACCTCGGCGCCGCGGTGCGTCTTGTGTGGTGATCGTCAGCGCCCGAGTGAGCGTGTACGCCGCGAACAACGCGGGAGCGCCCAGCACTCCGAGCAGGAGCCACCCCCGGCCGGCGTACGTGATCACCACCCACTGCACAGCCACGATGAGCCCGGCCGTGAACAGCACCCGCCCCGCGAGCGACGCCAGCCGCGCACCGGAACGCGCCGCTTCGGCCGTCGCGCGAGCCCTTCGAGCACCGGCACGCCAGACCGACGCGAGGACGAACAATCCGCCCAGGCCCGCCATCATCTCGACCGGCGTCAAGGTCAGCCCAGTCATTCGGCACGCTCCCCGCGCCGGAGCCAGTGCGGATACAGCGCACGCCGGTCGTCTTCGGGCATCGCGCCCCAGACGCCCACCGTGCGCTCACCTGCCGTCCGCAGCTCCAACTCCAGGCACTCGTCCTGGACCGGGCACCCGGCACAGAACCGGGTCGCCAGCTCGCGGTCGGGCGTGTCATCTCCCGCCAGTTCGGGCGGACCGCCTTCGATGTAGGCCCAGAAGCACAACCCGTCGTTGCGGACGATCCGGTCGAGCACGTCGTCCGGGGCCCACCGCAGCCTGTCGAGCTGCCAGGCGATACCGATCAGCCTGCGTTCCTCGGAGGTCAAGACGGCCCACCCCCGAGCAGCCTCGTCAGTGCCCCGGCCGGAACGAGGAGCTGGCCGTGTCGCCGGACCGCGCGCAGCTTGCCGAGCCGGATTGCCCGCGAAATGCGCGACGGCTCGACTCCGAGAATCCAGGCGGCTTTACGAATCGAGTAGTACGCCGGACGTCCGGCGTCAATCTTGAAAGTACGCATCGTGAAAGTCCTTTGAGTCTGTCGATTTCATCGACTGGTTACTGATTTCGACATTGGGTGGGCGCGTTTGCCCACGCGATCGCGGCGACACGCCGCGTCGCACCGCGCTATGCAGCGGAACCGCTAACCTCGTCGCCGAGGCGGAGCGCGGAGGAGTGGATGGCGGAAGATTGGGCGGCGGTCGCGAAGGCGATCAATGCGCGCGTGAACGAGCTTGGCTGGCTCCAACGCGAGCTTGCGAAGCGCTCTCACGTGTCGCAGGCCGTTGTCCGGGAGATCCAGCACCATGTCGTTGAACGCCGCCGTAGCCCCCGCACGTTGGAATCGCTGTCCGTTGCGCTCGGCTGGCATCCGCAGCACCTCGACGCCGTGCTGCACGGCCGGAAGCCGCCGGCGCCCGACGAGCCGAAGATCGACCGCGGCGACACCGTGTGGTCGCGTTTGGACTCGCTTGAACGCCGAATGGATGCGATCACCGACCGTCTCGACGACCTGAAGGCCGATCTCGCGACGGTGATCGATTATGTCCGGAAGCGGTAGAAGTTCTTGCATGCCAACAATTCCACCGTGAATCGGCCCTGCGTCCCATGCATGACCAGTGCAGATCGAGTGCAGAACCCGTGCAGGTTCAATGCATGACAGGAGCCGCGAGATGGATTCGGTGACCGGCTGGACCGGCCGCACCGCGTGCGCGCTACAAGCCGCCCTCCGGCTGAGCAACGAAGCATTCGCCGAACTGCTCGGCGTCGGCGTCCGCACCGTCGCGTCGTGGCATCAGAAGCCGTCGCTCCGCCCCAAGTCGGAGATGCAGCAGCTCCTCGACACGGCTTTCGAGCAGGCTCCCGAGCCCGTCAGGACCAGGTTCGCGGCCCTCTCCGGGGCGACCGACGACAGCGCCCCGAACGACGCCGAGGAGCGGCTAACCGCTGACCCGAACATCGGCGCCGCGCTGGAATGGCTCGACGAACACGGCGGATGGCAGGCCGGAAGCGCGCGGCGCGAAGTCGCGCGAAGGCTCGGGCAGGTGGATGTCCGACGCCTTGAGGATCGCGCGAGCCGACGCAGCCGCGTCAACCAGCGCGAGATCGCCGACGCGCTCAGCAGCTACTACGGCGACCGGCCGGACGGCTACGGCTGCTACGCAACCGAGCACGCCGCGACCAGCATCTTGACCCGGCCCGAGTGGCTGGACCTCGACTGCTCGCTGATCGGAACGACCGAACGACTGGCACTCGCAACGTCGTCGAACGAGACGCCGTCGCTGGATGACGAGGCCGCAGGACGCGCCGCGCAACGGCTCGCAGAAAGCCTCGCGCGCGGGACGCGACTCGTGAACATGCCGCTCTACCGGATGCTCAGCGCCGACATCCACGACGGCCAGATCGGCGGCTCGCTCGGAGTGGCCCCGTTTGTGCACTACGCACTGACGATGGACCTCCTCGAAGCCGAGATGACCGACGCGCTCGCAGCCGGCGAGGACCCGGCGCCCGGCTCGACGCCGCTTCGTGACCGGTACCTGCCGGACGTGGCATCCGTGCTCGACCTATCCGGCCGCCTCTGCGCAGGCGGAACCCTCGCCTTGTGCGCATTCGCGCGCCCCGCCGATCCGTTCCGCGGACCGGCCGACTACGTGCTGCTCGTGCAGGAACGGTCCGGCCACGTGATCAACGCGACCCGCAAGCTCGCCGTGATCCCGAAGGGCTTCCACCAGCCGATGACGGACTACCGCGCCGACGCGCGGCTCGGCGCGACCCTGCGCCGCGAGATGGAGGAGGAGCTGTTCGGGCGGGAGGACATCGACAACACGCTGGCCGACCAGCGCACGGCCGATCCGATGCACCCGAGCAGGCTGTCCGACGCGATGCGTTGGCTGTTCGACGCCCCAGGACGGCTACGGATGGAGTGCACCGGCTTCGGGTTGAACCTGGTCAGCGGCAACTTTGAGTTCGCGGGCCTGATCGTCGTCGAGGACGAGGAGTTCTGGGCCCGCTTCGGCGGCTTGATCGAGGCCAACTGGGAGTCCTCGACGCTTCGGCAGTATTCGACCCTGGACCGATCGCTGCTCACCGAGCTAATGAGCGATGTAGCGTGGAGCAACGAAGGCTTGTTCGCACTGTTGCAGGGGTTGCGGCGGCTCGGCCAGATCGGTGGCGACCGGGTGGACCTGCCGATGATCGAATGGGAGATGCGTTAGTGGGTGCCAACTGGTACAGCGGCAACGCCAACGACGACGGCTCGAAGAACCGCGGCTGGCTGCTCGGCCACTTCATCGACCCGGCCGCGGATGTGCGCTCCACAAAGGACGTCGAGGTGAAGTGGGGCATCCACTCGGCCGGCGACAAGCGTGCACAGTGGACTCAAGACGACGAGCGGACGACGCTTCTCCTTCTGGTCGACGGAAAGTTTCGGATCGACCTCACCGAGGGAAGCGTCGTCATGAACCGCCAGGGCGACTACGTGATGTGGGGTCCCGGCATCGACCACTCATGGGAAGCCGTGGAGGCTTCGACCGTGATCACGGTTCGCTGGCCGTCAGCAACCGGGTCGTAGGCACGTTCACGCGGCGGCCGCCGATCTCGTCGAGCCGCCGGAATCCTTGCAGCAAGGCGAAAAGCCCCTCGTTCGCCCATGCCTCGTCGGCTGCCAGTTCCGCCAGCAGCTGACGATCGAGGCTTGAGTACAGGCGGAGCCCGCTCGCTTCCCAGTTCGCCTCTACGTGCCCGCCGAACCGCGTCCAGAACTCCTCGTCCTCGATAACGACCAGGCTCGCGAACTCGTAGTTGCCGCTCACCAGGTTCAGCCCGAAGCCGGTGCACTCGATCCGCAGCCGTTCGGGGTCTTCGAGCAGCCAGGCCATCGGCTCGGACAGGCGTTCCGGATGCATCGGCACGGCCGCGCGCCGCTCGCCGGCCGTGCTGTCTACGTCGTGACGGCCGAACAGCTCCTCCTCCAGCTCGCGCAGCAGCGTCGCGCGGATCGGGGTGTCCGCAGCGACGTCGGTGAGCGGCTGGTGGAACGCCTTCGGGATGACCGACAGGCGCCGTGGCGCGTTGAGGACGTGCGCGGATCGCTCCTGGACGAGCAGCACGTAGTCCGCCGCGCGGTAGGCGTCGGCCGCTCGCGCGATCGCACACAGCGCGAGCGGCCCGCCTGCGCACAGCCGATCGGCGACGTTCAGCACGTTTGTGACGTCCGGCAAGTAGCGGTCGCGCAGCTCCAGCGCGGTTCGTTCGCCAGCCGCCAAGGCGTCGATCAGCTCACCTTCGAGCAGGTCCGCGGTCAGCGCGTAGTCGACGAACGACGCCAGCCCGACCGTTCCGGAGATCGCGCCCGGCTGAACGTCGATGTCCAGCAGCCGGTACACCGGCGCGTCGGTGATGCGGACGCCGAGCGCGACGGCTTCGGCCAGCCGGTCGACGGCGCGAGGCTCGACGAGGTTGCCGAGTGCTGCCTCAGCCGCGTAGGCGAGCCCGAGTCGCTCGCTGTCCGGCGTCAGCGAGCACGCCAGGTCCAGCCACTCGGGCCGCGCGAGGACGCTGGTCGTCAGCGGTCGGCCGTCGCATTCGTAGCCCAACGCGACCCGCCCGTAGTAGTCCGCCAGCGCGTCGGCGACCTCAGCGCGCCCTACCGGCGCGCGTCGAGCCTGCCTGGTCAGCAGCTCGGCCCGCTCCAGCTCGGCGACGCGCCTCGTGACCTGCGTTCCGACATGCCCGTCCAGCCATCCGAACGCCGCTAGCAGCTCCGGCGCCACCATTGCCCCGCGAGGCGACGCGAGCAGCTCGTCGACCGGAACCGCGAAAATGCGCTCCAGTAGGCGCGCCGTCGCCGGTCGCAACTGCCCCAACGGCTCCCCTTTCGGCCCATGCCCGGCGACCAGCCGATTCAGATGACGCACGCTCAGCGTGCCTGGCTCCGCGTTCTCGCGGGCGAAGCGCTCGGCGTACTCGGAGAACTCCTCCAGGGTGAGCCGCCGCTCTCGGATCTTCTGCTCAAGCACCGTGCGGAACGGGCGCGCCGAGGCCGCGAGCTGACGGCGCGCTGAGAAGCTCATGATTTCAGTGTGACACACGCGGGCGGACCAGAGCCGGTAGCACCGCGCCCGACCGCCCTATGGCCCGCGTACGGCCGGCTCGCGTCCTTCGAACAACACCCGCGCGGCGCAATCCTTGATCTCGGCGCCGGCCGTCGCCCCGACCGCCGGTCAGCCGCCTTCAACGCACGAGACAGGAGAACCGCGTGAACGTGATCGAGCTGCTGGCTTCTATCGACTTCGAAGCCGATAACGACCCGACGCGCTACCGCTACGAAGTGATTGCCGAACGGTTGGCCGAACTCATCACCTCGGGACAGATTCGGCCGAAGACGCCCCTACCCGCCGAAGGGAGCCTCGCCGAGCTTTGCGGCGTGTCACTGGGCACCGCTCGCCACGCGATGCAGCTACTACGCGAACGCGGCCTCGCCGTGACCCTTCGATCAAAGGGCACATACGTCATGCGATCTACCGACAGGATCGGCTCGCGATGACCGAATACGCGGTGTCGCCACTTTTCGGCAGCTGGGACGTCCGACGCGGCGACCAGGTGCTGTCGCATCACAGCGCGAAGCGCGAGGCCATCCAAGCGGCCTCCGCAAAGGCTCGCGCCGACTGCCCGAGCGTCGTCAAGATCCTTCGCCGCGACTCGACTATCGAAAGCATTCGTCGCTACCACTCTGAACGCTGAGTTGATGCAACCTGACTGGGACTCATCGAGCATGAATGGAAATCTGTCCGGCTGGGCGTTGGTGGCAAGAGAAGTCAACAACCGGATGGCCGGATTGGATCTCACGCAATCCGAACTCGCACAACGCGCCCGAGTGTCATCATCGATTGTGGCGGGAGATTCAGTGGAATAAGACCGAATGTAAGCGAAGTCCTCGACCGCTAGCGGCACTATCGAACGCGTTGGGGTGGCCGCCCAACCGCATAACGACGATCCTACATGGGGAGCATCGACGCGTGGGTCGCTGTCAGCCCGGAGCGACGTGCGACAACGGACAGCACCCTGTCGACGCGCTCTCGGAACGCGTCGACACCCTCGCCGCCCTGGTCGCAGCTCTCGAAGCCCGACTCGCCCTCGACGCTAACAAGTAGGAGGTCCCGTCGTCCGAGCACCCTCTGGCTGGGGGTGTACCCCCGGTTTGGGGCAGCCGGGACGCCTGTGGGCGAACATGTCCCAATCCGGTGGTCACCATGTTTCCGCAGCTCAACGCCGACCTGTACTTGTCCGACTCTGCTGTCCTGTGCGCGGCGCGCGAGGGACAGCATGGAGAGCTTGGCTTGGCCGAATCACGCCGCTACGTCGGCCGCAGAGTGCGCTTCGGAGACCCGGCAGGCAGCAACCGCGGTCGCGTGTGGTCCCGCTTCGCCAGTTCTCGTGACCCCAAGCCACAGACCCGCCTCGCGAAGCTCATACGCTTGTAACGCCTGAGTGCGCCCTGTCGAAGAAGAGTACGACATCGGGTCGCGCACCAACGGGGGCAAAGTCACATGGTTGATCCAGTTACGTTGTGGTTTCTTAGTTCAGTTGCTGCCCCTGATGCCTACACGCGAATAGTCAACAAGATGCGCTCGAGGTCTTCAGTGGACAAACTGAGGACGGACGTGCGTGCTGACACGGGACTTCGCACGAGGCGCGGATATCGAAAATGGCTGACATCGGAGAATACCTGGGACCTCTTGGTGTCACGGAACGACAATTCCTATGACGAGCTTGTAAGAACGCTCGCTAACGCGGAAGCCAGGAAACTATTCGGGCGACGCCGCGACTTAGATTTGGAACGCGCAGGAAAGCTCGTCAGGGCCACGATCGCGCAATTCTTGCCAACGCTCGATCCTTCGATGGCAACAGCAATTGCCGACTTCCGATCCGAAGAGCGCCACTCGGAAGTAATGGCAGTCCTACGAGCCGATTCCACTTTCGATGACTCTTTGACACTCCTCCCTCAAGCCGTTCGGGGTCTACTGTTAGACCCAGCCATGCCCCGTCGCGTTGCTGAAACAATAGCCGCCATATTCGCGCAAGGTGAACCGCGCGACCTCGTTAAAGACTTCGCGAATTCCCCGCCAGGATGGCTTATTGACGGGCCGCCGCTTGCGCGGCTCACTTTTGCTGAAATAGCTAGTTCCTACGGCTTACATGACATCGCGAGTAGCTATTTTGAGCGCGTCGCTGACGACGGACGAGACAGAGCGAAACTATACGCGAGAGCAGCCTACGAGAGCGTGCACGCCGGGGACGACAGCAATCGAATCGACGCCCTATTGTCCCGTGCTCGCGCCGCGGAAGGCGATCAGCTGTATCGAAAAGTGATCGAAGCGGCTATTCGCGAGAACTGGCAAATAATAGTTGATGCCGACCGTCAACAAATATCGGCGGACGCTCTAATGGTTCTACTGCTCGCTCTCGCGCTAGAGAATACGAACAACCTGGACGACGCAATCGAATTGCTCGAAGCCGGGACAACTAATCATCCAGACTCCGCTGGCATTATCTTGCTGCGGGCGCGCCTCATCCTAGCGCGAAGTAAACGCCCTGGGACGATTAGCCGGCCACAGGATGTATCGTCCGCATTGAAGCTAGCTCGACAGGCCAGAGACTTGCGTCGAAGCTGGAGAGGGAGCTCCAGCTCAGCCGTCGCACTGGCCTGCGACGCTGCATTCCTTTCCAATGACTTTGACCTCGTGATTCGCCAAGGGACCTTGGAGCCAGAAGGCGAGGCGATGTTGGAGGAGGCGGCCGACCCCGACGTACTCTTCTCTGTCGCACAGGCCGCGATGGCAACTGGAAAACACGAAATTGCTCGACGGTCCGCCGAGTCATCGTTAGGATTCTCCAAGAAACTGATATTGGCAGAACTGGCAGCAGCATCTAACGCCAATGAGGTCGAAGTCAATGAGGCATTCAACGAGGCCTGGCTTGAGGCTAGCACCGAGAACGAAAAAACTACCTTTTGGTTAAGCGCCGCGCATGCCGGCGTCGAGCCGATTCCAGGAGAACGAGAACTGGCTCAAAGAACGGATGACATTCCACTGCTCGCGACCGCCGCAGTTCATATCGCACGTGGTCGCACGGCTGAGGCAATTACCATACTTCGCCCGAATCGCGAGAGCGAGAGCGCGCGAAGGCTTCTTGTGAGTGCATACCTCGCGCGTGATCGAATTGACGATGCCGTTGACGAGCTGGAAGATTTGGCCAACCGGTTCGACAACACCAATCATCGTGTCAGCGCCGTGCAAATCCTGTTGCGCGCGGATCGTCTTGGGGACGCCGCCAAAATCGCGGACCGCGCGTTGCGCACAATACCGGAAAGTTGGCCGGAGCGTGATTTTTGTCATGAAGTTGGCATTGCCTGGGAGAACAAGCGAAAATCATGGAAAGAAATGGAAGCTCGCGCTCGATCTTGGATAAACGAGTCCGGCTCGGACGATTACAAAGTATGGCTGCTCGTAAACGCCCTATATAACCAGGCAAAGTCAGATATTGCGTGGCAGGTACTACAGCAGTCGGGCGATCCTGAGCCGGATCAAACGCGCTCGCGTGAAGTTGTTCTCTGGATTGCCTTGCATTCCGAGCATGGCTCGACTCGCAAAAATCTGTCGAGAGCCCTCCGATATGCGGAGGCGGATCCGGCGATGCGCGATATACGCGCTGTCGCTGTAAACTTCTATCTCATGGCGGGAGCGAAAGACTCCAGCGTTGTGACCGTCGACGAAGTCTCCAGGTGGCAACGTTTAATATCGCTTCGAGCGGCTGACTCCGACCCGTCTGATTCCTTCGAAATAATTGAGATTCCCGACGACACAACAGCCCTGATCGCCACATTTCGTAACTTGCTGGAGCCGCGCGCAGAGCTGGTGAGGACCTGGCACGAAAATGTAAAGCAGGGCTGGCCAGTAGGAATGCTAGCCGCCGTATCGGGCAAGACGTATGCATATGTACTAGCTGCCCGACTCGCCGGGTTTACGCCAAGTAATCACGCTGATAGAGATGCAAATGAACGCGAGCTTCAGTTCGCAGAATCGGCAATTGACGGTGCCGTAAATATAGACATTTCAGCTCTAGCTACAGCGTGGCACTTACGTGACGCTTGGCCCCAGCTCGTCGGAGCTTTTACTCGGATTCTAACCACTGAGGATTCTCAGCTGGATCTGGCTCGAGCGGTTGATCAAGGTACTCCGCAGGCGTCGGGCACGCTTGGGTGGGAAGTGAACGCGGGGCGCCCCACCTTCGAGGAGTTAAATGAAGAAGAACTAGATAGGCTTGGACAGAAACTAGCGTGGATGCGTGATACCGCGAATACCTTCGCCGTGGCGGACGTCGCCAGACGCATGGGCGACGATGGCGTGCCGCGAGACGTCGAACCGTGGATGAGTGTACTTCAGTCTGCAAAACAGAATGGCAATGCGTTGTGGGCCGATGACGTCGGGCTTCGGACTTTGGCGCAGAACGAGGGGGTTCCGTCATTCAGTACACTGTCGCTCCTTCGCGCACTTTGCGTACGTGCTGTCATCCCGCTGCCGGTCGTGACTCAAGTCACGGAGGTATTGAGAAACGAGTGTCATGTAGATTTTCCGTTGGACGAATCCTGGATATCGCGGACCGTCGCAAGCGAAGGATGGCGCTCTGAAGCGGTAATCCTGACTTTTTCGCGGGCGACGACATGGGCAGACCTGGCCGCGACGTTTCCAGTATGGCGACGTTTGGTGTCAGAATTAGCCGTGAGCGACAGCGAGGCGCTTCCGATGTGGGTGTGGGCTGCGGGCACTGGGATCGTGGCGGCAGTAAACCGGGTGAGGTGCCCCGAGCTTTTGGCGGGTGTTCTTGTTACGGCGGTATTGGCATCTAGTCTTGACCCCGACATCTTTTCCGCCTGCGCTGCAGCGTGTCGGCAGGTTGCGACAGCGGCATCCTTAGCGGCGCCAACGGAATTGGCCGCCGCCCACTTATTCGACCTATTGAAACAGAGGGTCGGGCCAGCGGCAGCAGCAACTACCCTCGCTCGAGTCGGCGCCCGGTTGACCGGTGACGACCGTGAGGCACTACGCAATGTAGTATTCGGGCTGAAGGAAGAAAAGCGTTGACGGTCTTGTTGTCGATTGGTCACTCGGGCCACGGAGTAGCCTCTGTTGAGAGGAGGTAGTCCGGATGAACATCAACTCTACCGTGGTGGGGCTAACGGACGAGCTAAGCGACTATGTCGGACTGAAGTCGGGCTTGATCGTCACCTCCGCTGATGTTATCCGGTTACTGGATCGCGACCTCGCATCAACCGACGAATCGGCCTGGTATTACTCGCCCCGCGACTGGCTTCACGAGCCAGCCCAACGGCGGGTGCGTATTCGAGCTGAGAACCTGGAGTCATTGGTAATGCGACTCCTGTACTCGGTCGGAGCACTCCCAAGCCCCTTGAACCAGAATCAGCTGATTTGGGCATTCGCGGCAGATAACCCGGAGGTTGTGAGAACGATACCTTCATTCCCCGACGAGGCCGAGTTTCCGTTGCCGGTGACGCCCGTGGTCCGTCTTAGCTGGCTCTTGAGTGCTCCGATGGATCCGCATGAGATTCCGTCAGAGTTGGCCGATCTAGCCCACGATTTCCAACGGCGCTCCATCGTCGATCTGATGTTTCGGACGCAACGAATTTCGTGGGATGGCGCCGTGCCCTTGAGTGAATTGTTTGATCTCGGCGAGGTTGCCAAGGATGTTGCTGCGAGCCAGGAATCAATGCCACTAATTGACCAACGATTTATCGACTACCTTCATGCTCAACAGGAGGACTTGTCGCAAATGCATTGGAGGCAGTTCGAACTCCTCGTTGGCGAGTTCTTCCGCCGGCATGGTTATCACGTCACGGTCACTCCGCCGACCCGAGATGGCGGAGTGGACGTTCGGGCAATTCGAGAAACCGGTGTCGCCGGACCCGAGCTCGTGCTGGTCCAAGCAAAGCGTTTCAGCGACAACAGACAGGTCGGTATCGAGACGGTCAAGGCTCTGTGGAGCGACGTTAACGAGGCAGCAGCGACACGCGGCGTGGTGGCAACGACTTCGACCCTCGCCGCGGGGGCGCTGGCTTACTGCCAGGCTAGGCGGTATCGGCTGACTGCGGCAGAACGACCGATGGTGGAGTACTGGCTGAGGGCGCTCGCGACATATCCTCGATAGCGGACCAGCCTGGACTCTCGACGAACGCAAGGAATCGTCAGTCATACCGTGAGGCCGATTGGTCGGACGTTCTATCGGCGTGGCAGGTCTTATCATCTCGGCGGGTACGTTGATGATGGGCTCCGACTTCAGCCAGCTCGGTGTGGAGCCGTGGCTGTCCACAGCGCTGCAGGTCTCACCTTGTCACGTGCCTAGAACGAATCGGCTCTGTTCAGAGGCGGAGCCGTAGGGATAGTGCACACGACCCCCCTCGGACACCGGTTTTGGCGAAATTTCACCAATGTCGTACCTACGCACGTTAATCATTCTCGTGGGTCAAAAAATGTAGTTTCGGCTGGTCAGGCCCCAGGATCCTGTGCTGTGTGGCGGTGTCGTCGGTCCCGGATGATGGCGTCATGAGCACCGCACACAACCAGCCGCCCTTCCGGTGGCCTCAGGAACAGTTGATCGGCGCGCTCGTGCCTGACTTTGCCCAGCGCCATGCCGAACCGGTGTCAGCGCTCATGAAATTCCCCAGCTCTGAGGGGTTTTCGCTCACGTAATTCCCCACCGGGAGGGTGAACCGCCCCGGGTTCGGTAGAGACTCGTTACTGGGGTCAGGCGACCAGGCTGGTCAGGTCGCCTGAGTCGTACAGG
>NZ_VDFW01000005.1 GCF_006152065.1 Amycolatopsis alkalitolerans | reverse complement strand
CGACATCGTGAAAGCCGCACTCACCCTGACCCATTTTGAACATCGAATGATCAAATGAAAGTCGTTGAGATCACGTCACTGTGGACATCGCCGGGAAAGGAACAACCATGCATCGTGAAGTCGAGATAGCCGCGGCCTTCATCGAGCTGTCCAACCTCCACGGTCAGGTATTCGACGAAGCCCGGTACGCTGATTGGCTGGCTCGATTCTCGGCCCGCCTTGTCGACGTCGACGCGTCCGGCGTGTTGCTGACCAGACCGGATGGGACGCTGGCCCCGGCCGCGATCTCCGGCAGCACCGCGCAGGTACCTCAGCTCGTCGAACTGCGGGCGGACGATGGCCCGGGCATCACCTCCTTTCGCACCAGGACACCGGTCGCCGCACCCGATCTGCGCGCCGAAAAGCGCTGGCAGAGCTTCCGTTCCGCCGCGCTGAAAGCCGGCTTCGCCGCGGCGCACGCCATCCCGTTGCTGTCGCACGGCGAAGCAGTCGGCGCGATCACCCTGTTCCGCGAACGCGGCGGCCCGCTGGGCTATGAGGAAGACCGGCTCACCGAGTCGCTCGCGGCCACCGTGAGCGCGTGCCTGCTGTCCAGAAGAGCCGTGGCCAAAGCCGAAAACCTGGCGGGGCAGCTGCAGACGGCGCTGCACACGCGGATCGAGATCGAACAGGCCAAGGGCATTCTCGCCGAGCGGCACGGGGTCTCGGTGAGCTGTGCGTTCGAATGCATGCGTTCCTTCGCCCGCCGCGACCGACGCCGCCTCGCCGAGGTGGCGCGCGCGGTGATCGAAGGCTCCCCCAGCGTCGCCAGGCTGCTCGGGGACACGCAGCCGATCCCATGATGACCGCGGCGTCGGCCAAGCCCGGGGGGAGAGGTCGCTGGTGGCGTTGTGGGTCGCCACCAGCGACCGCCCCTGATCTTCCTGCTGGGGTCTCCTGCCCTCACTGCCGGTACGTGCGGACCCAGTCGACCTCGGCGTTCGCGGCACCGGCGACTCGTCCGACGCGGTCGATCTGCAGGGTCAGGTGCATCGGCCCGGCCGGCACGTGCCGGCGGTAGGTGTGCCACGTGCGACCGTCGACCGAAACCGCGACCGCGTCCCGGGTCCATTCCACCGCGTACGTGTGCCATCCGGTCATGTCGACCCGGTACCGACCCGCCGTGTCCGATGCGTCGCGGCCCGCTCGTGCGTAGTGCAGCCACGACTCGAACGACTGCCGGGCCGGGTCGTAACACTCCATGAAGTCGATCTCGCCGGCCTGCGGCCAGTCACGGTCGTCCTGTGGCCAGAGCAGGAAGACCGGTGCCAGCCCGGGGTCGGCCGGCACCGGGAACCGGGCCCGCACCTCGATTCTCGCGTACACGTGCTGGGTGCGCGCGGCTATCCCGCAGAGACCGGAACGGTCGGCCCGCAACTCCAGCACGCCGTGCGAAACCGAGCAGTGGTCCGCCCGCCACGTCTCGCCCGAGAGCGGGTTGTAGCCGTTATAGACCTCCCACGCGCGTGGCTGGAGCACGCCACCGGCGAACTCCTCGGACTCGGCGAGCACCCACGGCCGGGCGGGCGCCGCCGCCGGCGGGCCGGACGGGGCGAACAGCAGCCCGGCTGCCGCCGTTATCGCGCCGCCGAAACGCACCAGCGCGGATCTCATGCCCTCCCCAACTACCTCGATCGGGAATGAACCGGTAGCCACGGCGGGCCGTATTCCCGTGGCTACCGGACGCCAGGAGGCGTGAGCTCACCTTGGCCGGATGAGCCTGCGGGCGCATCACTCCCAGCAGGTGAGACCGCGCCAGCCCCCACCGCCCTCAAGGGGGAAGATCGATTCGGGTGGCGGTTTCCGCGCACCACAGAATCACTCCACCGAGTGGAATTCCGTGATCAATTCCCGTTCGATATGTAGCAGACCGCGAATATGTCTTAAGTTCGGACAAATGGATCCCGCCAGAATCCTCGAGAGCGGCCGCGCTCTGCCAGCGAAGCTGACCGTACCGCCGGCACCGGAGCGGCACGTGCCCCGGACCAGGCTGCACCGGCTGCTTCGCCGCGGCCCGTTCGCCGGCGATCCCCGCCCGTCGGTGACCCTCGTGTGCGCGCCGGCCGGGTTCGGCAAGACCACCCTGATGGCCTCCTGGACCGCACACCAGCCGCTCCGGCCGCGCCACGATCACCTCGCGTGGCTCACCCTCGACCACACCCACAACGACCCGCTCACCCTGTGGCCGGACATCCTGACCAGCCTGGGCGGCGGCGACGGCCCGTGGCTCACCCCCGGCTCGCCTTCCCCGCACGGCGCCCAGCAGTTCGTGATCGCCGTCGAAGAGACCGCCAGGCGGCGCGGCCGCACCTGCCTCGTACTCGACGACGTGCACAACCTCCACGACCCGGTCGTGCTGCGGCACCTCGATCTGCTGATCCGGTATCAGCCGGAATGCCTCGATCTGGTGCTCTGCAGCAGGACCACGCCGCCGCTCGGGCTGCACCGGCTCTCGGTCGAAGGCCGGATGTGGGAAGTGACCGCCGCGGACCTCGCGTTCGGCCCGGCCCAGGCGGCCGAGGTGTTCGCCTGCCACGGGGTACGGCTCTCCGAAGCGGATCTGCGGCACGTGATGACGAGCACGGAAGGCTGGCCCGAGGGCGTCGCGTTCCTCGCGGAGGCTCTGGCATCGTCGCCTCCCGGAACGGAAATCGAATCCCTGCTCCGGACGGGCAGCCACATGGCCGGCCACCTCATCGCGGAAGTCGTCGCCAAACTGTCCCCGCTCGAGCGGGAAGTCCTCGACGCCATCAGCCCCTGCGAGCACGTGTCGACCGCCCTCGCCACCGCGCTGACCGGCCGGGCCGACGCGGGCGCGGTCCTGGAGCGGTTGGCGCATCGGATACTGCTCGTCACCCAGTGGGGCCCGGCGCTCGACGAGTACCGCTGCCACGGGCTGCTGCAGTCACATCTGCGGAACGACCTGAGCGGACGCGATCCCGCGCACCTGGCGGCCCTGCACCGGCGCGCGGCCGCCTGGTACGCCGGCCACGGGGAACCGGTGGCAGCGCTACAGCACGCCGCCCACGGCCGCGATCCGGACCTCCTGGCACATCTGGTCGACACCCAGGGGCTGTCGCTCGTGCTCGCCGGGCGCGGCACGGCGCTGCTCGAACTCGCGGACACACTGCCCCCGACGGTCACCGCACGCCCGTCCGCGGGCCTCGTCCTGCTGCTGGCCAGCCTCATCGCGGGAGACAAGGCGAGCGCGGAGCGACGGCTGGCCCGGCTGGGCACCGAACCCCACGCGGAGCGGAAGCCCCGCGTGCGCCACCTGAGAACCTGCGTCGACCAGTACCGGGCGCGCCTTTCCGGCAACCTCCCGGTCCGGTCCGGGGAGACCAGCGACTTCCTCCAGGATCCGGATCTGGGCCTGCTCGCCCTGGTCAACCACGCGGCCGCGGAGTTCGCGGTCGGCCAGCACCGCACGGCCGCCAAGGCGCTCAAAAGAGCGCTGGGCCTTGCCACCGGGCACCACTGGCACTACGCGGCCCTGCATTGTCTTGCCCATCTCGCGAGCGTCGCCGCCGTGGACGAGGACTTTCCCAGCGTGCTCGCCGCGGCCGAGCGCGCGCTGCGGTACGCCGACGAGCACGATCTGGCCGGCACCGCCGCGAACTGCCTCGCGCACGCGGTCGCCGGCTGGGCCGGTTACCAGACCCTCGACGAGAACGATGCGAGAAGACATACCGAACGCGCGACCGAACTGCGCCGCGCCAGCAACGACCGCAACGTCTGCCTCGCGGTGCACACCCTCGCCGCCGCGCTCCGGCTCGATGGCTGCCCCACCGACGAGCACACGCTCCGCGCCCTCCGCGAGAAATGGGCAGGCGTCACCCCCGGCGACCCCGTGCCACCCATGCTGGTCGCGATCGCCGCACCGATCGAATATCACGCGGCACTCCGTCTTCACCGGGCCGACTGGGCGGCCGGCACGGAGCACCGGGCCCGGCGCCTGCTCGGGATCAGCGGCGACACCCAGTTGATGCGCGCCCACAGCCTCGCACGCATGAACGACTATCACGAGGCGCGGCGGGTGCTGAAGACCATCACCGCCGAGGACGTCCGGTTCCATCTGGGGCCCAACCGCATTCAAGCCCACCTGATGGCCGCCGTCCTCGCCGGCCGCGAACGCGACACCGTCATCGCCAACAACCACCTCCACACCGCGCTCGAACTCGCGGAGGGCCTGCGTTCCCTGCGGCCGTTCGCGACGGCCGGCCGGCCCATCCGCGACCTGCTCGCCGCCCGCGCCGGAAAGCTGGGGCACCACAACGCTTTCGCCGAGGAGATCCTCGCCAAGACCAAGCCCGCCACCAATGCGACCGAGGACACGTTCACACCGCGCGAGCGCCAGTTGCTGATCGCGCTCGCCACCCCGGCCACGACCCGGGAAATGGCGGACGAGCTCAACGTCTCGGTGAACACCGTGAAGACGCATCTGCGCAGCGCCTACCGCAAACTGGACGCCCGCAGCCGCCGCGAGGCAGTGATGATCGCCCGCCGGAACGGCCTGCTGTGAACGAACGCCCGACCGCGGCCACTGCACGCCGAGATGGCCGATGGCCACCTGTGAGCGGGACGTGGACGTACCCGGCCAGATATCCGTGGTCGGCTTCGACGACAGCCTCGCGCGTAGCCGGGTGCTGATCGCTTGGACAACAGCGATCTCAGCCGTAGGTCGCGTCCGGGGCGACTTCGATGTCCAGCGCGAGTGGGCAGGTCCGTTCCGCGAGCGAAGGCAGGATCTCGTCGAATACCTGGACGAGCTGCGCGTGACTCGTGATCCGCACCGCCGGGCACCCGAGCCCGCTAGCGGTGTCGCAGATCCGGACCTCGGCGAAGCCTGGCCAGGGTGCCTTGCCCAGCCCCGAATGCTCCGGGAGCCGGTCCATGATCGCGTATGCGCCGTTGGCCATGACGACGAACAGCACACCGGCCTGGTAGTGCGACGCGCTCCACAGTCCCTGGATCCCGTACAGGGACGAACCGTCACCGAGCACGGCGACCACCGGGCGCCGCGGCGAGCCGAGCTTCAGGCCGATCGCCGCGGGCAGGCCGAAACCGAGCCCCCCGGCGGCCGCGCTCACGAATCCCCATGGGTCGCGGGCGGGGACGCGGCGGTGCAGTTCCGGCCGGTTGGAGGGTGACTCCTCGACGAGGATGGTGTCGCGGGGAATGCCCGCCGCGAGCAGGTCGAAGACGTGCGCCGGTCGTAACGGCTCGCCCGGTTCCGGCGGCGCGACCGGATGGGGTCGGCCACGCTGCACCGGGGCGGTGTCCCGGGGGCGCACGCGTTCCGCCAGCCGGCGGGCGATCCGGCCGGGGTCGGCGAGCACGGCCACGTCAGCCACGCTGTGGTGCGCCTCGTCCGCGTACTGGGTGACCTGCAGCACCGTGCATCCTCCGGGGCCAGCTCGCCCGGCTCCCACGGGTACTGCCGCAGCACTGGCGCGCCGACGACCAGCAGGACGTCGTGCCCGGCCAGTCCGGCGCGAACACCGGACCACCCGGGCGGGAGGTGACCGGCGAAGAGCCGGTGGTCCTGTGGAAATCCCGCGCGGGCACCGAAAGGTTCCTGCCACACCGGCGAGCCCAGCCGTTCAGCCAGTGCCACCAATGCCGCCCACGACGACTCGTCCGCGGCGCCCGACCCGGCGACGAGCACGGGACTGGCGGCGGCGTCCAGGATCGTTGCCAGGTCGTCGATCTCGTCCGTCATCGACGCGGCCGCCCGCCGGACCTCGAGTGGCGCGGCGCCGCGGAGCGGCTCGGCCGGCCGCAGCCAGTCGTCCATCGGAACCACCACGAGCGCCGGTCCGGCCGCGGTGACGGCTTCGTGGTGCGCTCGCGCGATCGCCGCCGGGACGTCCTGCGCGCGGGCGGGCTGGTTCGTCCACACGGGATACTCGCCGAGCAGCCCGTCGAGGCGGCCAGCCAGGAACGGGTCGTGGGCGAGGTGGCGCCGGTCCTGCTGCCCGACGACGACCACGAGCGGGACCCGGTTGGTGCGCGCGGTCGCCAGTGCGCCCGCGGCGTTGGCCAGACCGGCCGTGGTGTGCAGGTTCACGAACGCGGGGCGTCCGCGCGCCATCGCCCATCCGGTCGCCATGCCGACGACGGACCCTTCGTGCAGGGCGAGCCGGAATTCGAAATCGTCGGGCAGCCCGGTGAGGAAGGAGATCTCCGTCGAGCCCGGGTTGGCGAAGAGGCGCCTTACTGCCCAGTTCCAGGACGACCCGGGTGAGATGCCGTCCCGCCACCTCGGCGATGATCCGCCCGACCCGCGTCGATCCGGTGAAGTTCACCCGTGCCACATCCCGGTGCGCGATCAGGGCCTCCACGATCCCGGACGCGTCCTCCGGGGCGTTGCTGATCAGGTTGACCGCGCCAGCCGGGACTCCCGCCTCGTGCAGCACCTCCACGATCGCCGCCTGCGTGCACGGCGTCTGCGCCGAGGACTTGAGAACCACCGTGTTGCCGTAGACCAGCGGCATCGCGACCGCCCGCACGCCCAGGATCAGCGGCGCGTTCCACGGCGCGATGCCGACCACGACACCGGCGGGCTGCCTGATACCGAGCGCGGTCAGGCCGGGCACATCCGACGGGATCACCTCACCCACCGCCGAGTAGGCCTGCGCCGCGGCTTCGGCCAGCATGCCCCTGGCGACATGCACGTTGAACAGGCACCACGGGCGGGTGGCCCCCATTTCCCGCCCCATCAACGCGGACAGCTCGTCAGCCCGCTCCCCCAGCAGGTCCGCGGCGCGCTGGAGAACCTCCCGCCGCCGCACCGGCGGCAGCTCCGACCACTCGCCCAGTGCCGCCGCGGCCGCGTCGACGGCCCGTCTCGGGACTGCTCGTCGTCGTCCGCCGATGCTACCTGCCATGTTCATAGAATGGCCATGGTCGCCCGCGCGCCCGGCCGGCCCGGCACCATGGTCCCAGTCGAATGCCGGAGGCACCGCGGGAGTGGAGTGCGTAGTGACGGAACCAGCGGGAAACCCGCACATCGCCATCCTCGGCGGCGGAATCGGCGGGCTCGCCGCCGCCGCGTTCCTGCACCGGGCCGGCCTCACCTGCACGGTGTACGAACAAGCAAGTGAGCTGAAGGAGGTCGGTGCGGGTCTCGTGGTGGCACCCAATGCGGCGCGGTTGCTGCGCAGGCTCGGTGTGCTCGACGCCCTCGTCGAACGTGCCGTACGGCTCGACGTCGGCTGGGAGTTCCGCCGCTGGGCGGACGGAACCGTGCTGTCGGCGGAAGATCTCGCCACGGCATGTGAGCGCTTGTATGGCGAGCAGACCTACACGGCACACCGGGCCGATCTGCTCGACGTCCTCGGCAGCGCCGTCCCGGACGGCGTGGTCCGGCTCGGCAAGCGGTGCACCGAACTCGTCATGCGGGGCGAGCGCCCGTCCGTGCGGTTCGAGGACGGCGAAGTGATCGAGGCGGATGTCGTGATCGGCGCGGACGGTGTCCATTCCGTGGTACGCGGCACTTTCACCGAATCTCCGGCCCCGGCATATTCGGGCATCTGCGCCTTTCGTGCCCTGGTACCGGCGGAGCAGGCACCCGCGTTCGCCCGCCGCAACGCGCAGACATTGTGGATCGGCCCCGGTCACCACCTGGTGCACTACCCGATTTCCGCGGGCACGCTGGTGAACCTCGTCGCGTTCGCGCCGGCCGGGGACTATTCCGTCGAATCCTGGACCGCGACCGCGACCGTCGAGGAGTTCCTGGTCGAGTTCGCGGGATGGGATTCCCGGCTCCGCGACCTGATCGAGGCCGCGAACACCCCCGGGCGCTGGGCGCTGCTGGACCGGGCGCCGTTGCGCCGCTGGAGCTACGGCCCGGTGACCCTCCTCGGCGACGCCGCACACCCGATGTTCCCGTTCTTCGCCCAGGGCGCGGCGCAGGCGATCGAGGACGCCGCCGTGCTCGCCCGATGCCTCGCCGGCGACCGCGCCGACCCGGCCAAGGCGCTCCAGCGCTACGAGAAGCTGCGGATCCCGCGCACCACCCGGCTCCAGGAAATCAGCCATGGCCGGTCGCACCTCAACCACCTCCCGGACGGTCCGGAACAACATGCCCGCGACAAGGCTTTCGCCGGCGACGATCCCTTGGTGGCGAACGGCTGGATCTACGAGTACGACCCTGACGCCGCGATGGCCCACTCTCGGGGCGCCCGCACGAACGAGGCGTCGAGGTCCCTCGTCGACTGAGCGCCCACCATGGCGAGGGCGATATCGACCTGATGGCGCAGCATCTCGAGGACGTGCTCGACTCCGGCGACGCCACCGACGGCGAGGCTCAGCAGCTCCGGACCGATCATGACCGCCCGCGCGCCCAGCGCGAGCGCCCGCAGCACATCACTTCCCTGCCGCACGCCGCCGTCGAGATACACCTCGATCCCGCCCGCGACGGCATCCACAATGGACTGCAGTACCGGCAGCGTCGCCGGTGCTCCGTCGAGGGCCAGACCGCCGTGGTTGGACACCACGAGAGCGTCGGCACCGGAATCGACAGCCCGCCGCGCGTCGGCCGGGGTCGCGATCCCCTTGACCACGAGCGGCCCGCCCCAGCGCTCTTTGAGCCAGGCCATGTCGCTCCACAGCGCCGCCTGTTTCAGCCGGGGGCCCAGTGCTTCGTTCGCGGCGGCGAGCCGGGCGCCGTAGCGCAGAAACCGGGCCGTCCACTGTGGACGGCGGATCAGCTCGGGCCCGAACCGGCGCGACCACCGTCACCGGGTTCACCGGCTCCCCCATCCACGCTGGGGCGATCCGCGGCGCGGACGGGACGTCGTATCCCTCGGCAGGGGCGGGACCTCACCTCAGTTCGAGGTCGGAAAATGGAGGGCGGCCGCCGGGTTGGCCGTGCGGGGCCAGCGGGTGGTGACGACTTTGGCGCGGGTGTAGAACTGGACGCCTGCCGGGCCGTGGATGGGGCTGTCGCCGATGAGGGAGTCTTTCCAGCCGCCGAAGGAGTAGTAGGACATGGGGACGGGGATGGGCACGTTGACGCCGATCATGCCCACCTTGACCTCGCGCTGGAACCGGCGTGCGGCTTCGCCGCTGCCGGTGAAGATGGCGGTTCCGTTGCCGTAAGGATTGGTGTTGATGAGAGCGATCGCCTCGTCGAGCGTGTCGACACGGACGACGGCGAGGACGGGGCCGAAGATTTCCTCGCGGTAGGCGTCCATCTCGGTGGTGACATGGTCGAGGAGGGACGGTCCGACGAAGAAGCCGTTCTCGTGCCCCTCGACCTTCAGGGCACGGCCGTCGACCAGGACGGTCGCGCCCTGGTCGGCGCCGGATGTCACGGCGTTGACGACGCGGTCCTTCGCCGCCTGGGTGACGACCGGGCCCATGTCGCTGGTGGCGTCGTCACCGGGGCCGACCTTGACCTCGGTCGCCTTGCGCGCCAAGACTTTCACGAGCCCGTCGGCGGCGTGCCCGACGGCGACCCCGACGGAAATGGCCATGCAGCGCTGACCGGCGGAGCCGAAGGCCGCGGCGGTGAGGTGGTTGGCGGCGAATTCGAGGTCGGCGTCAGGCAGCACGACGGCGTGGTTCTTCGCGCCGCCGAGCGCCTGCACCCGCTTGCCGGCCGCGGTGGCGCGTTCGTGCACGTACTTCGCGATCGGGGTGGAGCCGACGAAGGAGACGGCCGCGATATCGGGGTGGTCGAGGATCGCGTCGACTGCCGTCTTGTCGCCGTTGACGACGTTGAACACACCGTCCGGCAGGCCCGCTTCCGCATACAGCTCGGCGACGAGCCGTGACGCGGACGGGTCGCGCTCGCTGGGCTTGAGGATGAACGTGTTGCCGGTCGCGATGGCGATCGGGTGCATCCACAGCGGCACCATGATCGGGAAGTTGAACGGGGTGATGCCCGCGACGACACCGAGCGGCTGCCGGAAGTCGTGCACGTCGACGTCGCGGGACACCTGGTCGGAGAAGCCGCACTTGAGCGCGTCCGCGATCCCGCACGCGTACTCGACGACCTCGCGGCCACGGACGATCTCGCCGCGCGCGTCGTCGACGACCTTGCCGTGCTCGGCAGAGATGATGCGCGCCAGTTCGTCCTCATGCCTCACGAGCAGCTCACGGAAGGCGAACATGACTCGTGTGCGCTGCGAGAGCGAGGAGTCCCCCCACGCCTCGAAAGCCTTGGCGGCAGCAGCGACCGCGCCGTCCACATCGGACGATTCCGCGAGCAGCACCCGTGCCTGCTCCTCACCGGTCGCGGGGTTGTACACCGGCGCGGTCCGGACGGATCCAGCCGGGGTGGCGGCTCCGCTGATCCAGTGCTCGATGGTTGTCACTGCTGCTCCTAGAGGTAGTGCTTCTGGTTCCGCTTGGCCGCCGAATAGTTCTGATAGGCCGTGCGGGTGGATTCGAGATCGGAGACCTGGCTGACCGGCACGTCCCACCATGCGGAGCCGGGTGGGTTGGGGCCGAACGGATCGGTCTCGACGTGCACCACGGTGGTCGTCGTGTTCGCCTTGGCCTGGACGATCGCCTGCCTGAATTCGTCCACTCCCGCCGCCCGGAGGACCGTGGCGCCGAGGCTTTCCGCGTTGGCGGCCAGATCGACCGGGAGGGTACCGCCGTCCAGTTGCCCCGTTTCCTCGTTGCGGTAGCGGTAGGAGGTGCCGAACCGTTGCGAGCCCAGGGATTCCGACAGCGCGCCGATCGAGGCGAACCCGTGGTTCTGCACCACCACGATGATCACCTTCAGGCCCTCGGCGACCATCGTGACGATCTCCTGCGCCATCATCAGGTACGAGCCGTCCCCCACAAGCACGACGACCTCGCGCTCGGGTGCGGCCAGTTTCGCGCCGACCCCGGCCGCGACCTCGTATCCCATGCACGAGTATGCGTACTCCACGTGGTACGCCTTGGGATCCCTGGCACGCCACAGCATCTGCAGATCACCGGGCATGGAACCGGCCGCGTTGATGACCACGTCGGTGTCGTTCAGGGTCTCGTTCAGCGCGCCCAGGATCTCGGTCTGTGCCGGGAGCGGGTGGCAGCCGAGGTGGAAACATTCGTCGGCCCTGCGGTTCCAGTCGTCGGCCAGCGTCCGCGCCCGTGCGCGGTAGGCGTCGTCGACGTGCCAGCCCGTGAGCGCTTCCCGTAGCGCGGCGATGCCGAGTCTCGCGTCCGCCAGCAGCATCTCGGCCGAGTGTTTGGCGGCGTCAAGGCGAGCGACGTTGAGGTTCACGAACTTCACGTCCGGGTTCGCGAAGACCGTGTGGCTGGCAGTGGTGAAGTCGCTGTAGCGGGTGCCGATACCCAGCACGACGTCCGCGCCCGCGGCCAGCGTGTTCGCCGCCGAGGTGCCGGTGGAGCCGAGGCCACCGACCGCGGCCGGGTGGTCCCATGGGACGGCGCCCTTCCCGGCGTGCGTGTCGGCGACCGGAATGCCGGTGGCTTCGGCGAACGCGCGCAGCTCCTGCTCTGCTTCGGAGTACACGGCGCCGCCACCGGCGACGATCAGGGGCAGCTTCGCGTTCTCGAGCAGGGCGACCGCGCGCTCGATGGCTGGGGCTTCCGGCACTGGGCGGCCCACGCGCCAGACCCGGCGCCGGAAGAAGTCCTCGGGCCAGTCGAAGGCCTCGGCCTGCACGTCCTGCGGCAGGGCGAGGGTGACGGCGCCGGTCTCGACCGGATCGGTCAGCACCCGCATCGCCGCGAACGCGGCCGGGATCAGCTGCTCGGGGCGGGTGATCCGGTCGAAGTACTTCGACACCGGGCGGAACGCGTCGTTCACCGACACGTCACCGCCGCGGGCGTCCTCGAGCTGCTGGAGCACGGGGTCGGGAGCGCGGGTGGCGAACATGTCGCTCGGCAGCAGCAGCACCGGCAGCCGGTTGGTGGTGGCCAGCGCGGCGCCGGTGATCATGTTCGTCGAACCCGGCCCGGTCGAGGCCGTGCATGCGAAGGTCTGCAGGCGGTTGCGCATCTTGGCGAACGCGGCGGCGGCGTGCACCTGGCCCTGCTCGTTACGCGCCAGGTAGTACGGCAGGTGCACCTCGCCGGTGCGGGCCGCCTGCAACAACGCCTGGCCGAGACCCGCGACGTTGCCGTGCCCGAAGATGCCCCACACCCCGGGAACGAGCCGCTGCTCGACGCCGTCGCGCTCCGAGTACTGGTTGGCCAGAAACCGCACGAGGGCCTGGGCGGTGGTGAGTTTCATCGCTTGTGTCCCAACGGGAGCCGGGGGTCGATGTGCTGGGACTGCCAGGTCTGGCGCACCCAGCCGTGGGCAGGGTCGTCGCAGATCAGCCAGGCCCGCTCCTGGCCGGGACCGGCCATCACGTTGAGGTAGTACAGGTCGTAGCCAGGCGCCGCCATCGACGGACCGTGCCAGCCGTGCGGTATCAGCACCACATCGCCGGAGCGGACCTCGGCCAGCACGTCGATCGGCCGCTCGTTCGTGCCGTACACGCGCTGATACCCCATGCCGCCACTCGCGACCTCGAAGTAGTAGATCTCCTCCAGCTCGCTCTCGCCCTCGCGGGCTTCGTCGTGCTTATGCGGCGGATACGAGGACCAGTTCCCGCCCGGCGTCAGCACCTCGCACACGAGCAACTGGTCCGCGTCGAACGTGCGCGGCAGGCAGTAGTTGTGCACCTGGCGGCTGCAGTTTCCGGCACCACGCAGCTCGACCGGCACGTTCTCCGCCGCGCCGTAGCGGGCGGCGAGTTTCTTCCCGGTCCTGGCGCAGGGGAGCGCGAACCGGCCGGTGCCGGTGATCGTGGCCTCGGAACCCGTTGGCAGGTAAGCGAAATCGGTGACGCCATCGAAGACGCCGGTGCGCCCGGCGAGCTGGAAGGTTTCGCCGTCCACGCTCACCGCGCAGCTGCCGGACAGCGGCAGAACCAATGTCTCACTGTCCCCGGTGGACACTGTGCGCGATCCACTCTCGAGGGTGAGAATCCGGAGGCCGGAGAAACCCCAGCCCGCGAACTCCGGCGTGACCACGAGGTCGAACGGTCCCTCGGCGGTGCTGCCCGCCGGTTGGTACAGCTTGTGGTTCATAGCAACCCCACCGCCGTGTCGACTGCCTTCGCGACGTCCCCGTCATGCGGGTACAGCAACGAGCGCCCCACCACCAGGCCCTGCACGGTCGGTAGGGAAAGCGCCTTCTGCCATGCGGCGAACGCCGCGTCAGCGTCCTTGACCTCCCCGCCCAGCAGCACAGCGGGCAGCGTGGCGGACTGCATGACTCGTTCCATGTCCTTGACCACGGGCAGCTTGAGCCAGGTGTAGGCGGACGTCCGGCCCAAGCCGGAGGCGATCGTGATCGACTTGATGACCGCCTCCGGAGACAGGTCGTTGACGACCTCTCCCCCGACCCAGTTCGACAGAAACGGCTCGACCATCGCGATGAGCTTGCGCTCGGCCAGCGCGTTGATCGCCTTTGCGGTGTTCTCCAGCGCCGCCGGGGTGGCCGGGTCGCCGAACGCGATGCGGGTGAGCATCTTGCCGCCGTCGAAACCGGCACGCGCGATCGCTTCCGCGTCGTAACCGGCGAACCGGTCGTCGATCTCGAACGACGAACCGGCCAGGCCGGTGCGGTTCATCGATCCGAACACCGATTTGCCGTCCAGCGCGCCCAGCAGCAGCAGATCGTCGAGCAGGTCGGCGGTCGCCAGCACCCCGGTCACCCCGGGGCGCTCGAGCGCCAGACACAGCCGGTCCAGCAACTCACCGCGGTCAGCCATGGCCAACGGATCGTCGCCCACCTTGTTCGCGCCGCGGGCCGGGTGATCCGCGGCGATGATCATCGTCCGGCCGTTCGGGCCGAACAGCGACTCCGGCCTGACCCGGTTCGCCGCCGCTTCCGCGATCGCCCCCGGATCGGCCACCCGCTTCGCGACGAGTTCGCGCACCTTGTCAGACATTCTGGTTGAGCCTCTCCAGTACTTGCTCCTCGGTCGGCATCGCATCCGAACACGCCAGTTCACCGGCGACATGCGCGCCGGCGGCGTTCGCGAACCGGATGACCTGCTCGGTGTCCCAGCCCGAGAGCAGGCCGTGACACAGCGCGCCGCCGAACGCGTCACCCGCGCCCAGCCCGTTGACCACTTCGACCGGCAACGGCGGCACCTCCACCTCCCCGGAATCGTCCACCGCGAGCACGCCCCTCGGGCCCTGTTTGATCACGGCCAGCGAGATTCCCCTGTCCCGCAATGCCTTCGCCGCGTCCCGCGGCTCTCGCGTCGCGACCGCCGTCTCCGCCTCGTCCAGGTTGCCGACGGCGATGGTGACGTGGTCAAGGGCCCTGCTCACCCACTCGTGCGCCTGCTCACGGGACTCCCAGAACATCGGGCGGTAGTCAAGGTCCAGTACCGTGATCGCCTTGCGACCACGGGCCTCCAGCGCGTCGAGGGTGGTCGAGCGGCTCGGCTCCTGACACAGCCCGGTGGCCGTGACCCAGAAGATCTTCGTCGCGCGGACCGCGTCAAGGTCCACATCGGATGGATGGAGGTCGAGATCCGGCGCCTGCGGGAAACGGTAGAAATACAGCGGAAAATCATCCGGCGGGAAGATCTCACAGAAGGTCACCGGTGTCGGCAGATGCGCGCTCACGCCCACGAAGCGGTCATCCACCCCGTAGGACTGCAGCGCCCGGTGAACGAACCTGCCGAACGGATCGGCACCGGTCTTGGTGACCACCGCGGACCGCCGGCCGTACCGCGCCGCCGCGACGGCCACGTTCGTGGCAGTGCCGCCGAGATACTTGCCGAACGAGGTGACGTCTTCGAGCCCGGCACCCGTCTGCAGCGGGTAGATGTCGACCCCGACCCGGCCCATGGTCACAAGATCGAACTGTGGGGTGATGGTGCTCGCCGCCTTCCTCGTTGTTCCGGGGTACAGCACAAGCCTGCCACGTTTCGGTCATATGTCAAGACATACGGACATTATGTCAATAAGGTGTACGCGATATACTGAGGCCGATGGACATCACGTGGAATGCAGCGGACATCACGCTGGACTCGGCGAGCCCTGAGCCCCTGTACTTCCAGGTCGCCCGGCAGCTGCGCGCCGCGATCGAGGACGGCAGGCTGCCTTCGGGCGCCCGGCTGGACAACGAGATCGACCTCGCGGCACACCTGCGGCTGTCGCGGCCGACGATCCGGCAGGCCATCCAGACGCTGGTCCACCAGGGGCTGCTCGTGCGCAAGCGCGGCGTCGGCACTCAGGTGGTGCGTACGAAGGTCGCGCGGCCGTTGCGATTGAGCAGCCTGTTCGACGACCTCGCGGCCCTCGACGGCAAACCCGAGTCGATCGTCCTCCTCAATCGCGTGGAACCCGCGCCCGCCGACGCGATCGAGCTGCTCGAGGCGCCGACCCTGACTCATCTGCGGCGGCTGAAACGAGTGCGGTTGACCGGGGGCGAGCCGCTGGCAGTGATGAACAACTACCTGCCGGACGGCGTCATCGCCCCTTCCGACGACGAGCTGCGCACCAAGGGTCTGTACCAGTTGCTGCGGTCGGCGGGGGTACGGATGCACGCCGCGCAGCAGACCATCGGTGCGCGGCTGGCTACCGGTGAGGACGCCGACCTGCTCCACGAAGAACCGGGCGCGCCGTTGTTGACCATGCAGCGCACCACGTACGACGAGACTGGCCGGGTCGTCGAGTACGGGTGGCACGCCTACCGCGCCACCAGGTACTCGTTCAACCTGTCCTTGACCGCCGGCGCGCCATAACCCGCAGCACGACACTTTCCCGTGCAGCGATCGGGCATGATCGTGGTGCCTGTCCTCACGCGATCGCGCCGGCCGATGGGGCGGTGTCACGCCGTCGCCACATCACGGCGATCGCGATCAACCCGATCACACACGTCGTCGCCACGAAGTAGTACGGCGCGCGCAGGTCGGACGTCGCCCGCACGAGCCAGGTGGCGATGTAGGGCGCGGTGCCGCCGGCGATGACGACGGAGACGTTCGTCGCGAGCGCGGTCCCGGTGTAGCGGAGCGCGTCCGGGAACAGGGCAGGGGTGACCGTGAACAACCCGACCTGCAGGAACGCCATGTTCACCATGATCAGCACGTAGCCGAGCGCGGCGATCCCGATGTTCCCGACGTCCATCAGCACGAAGGCGGGATAGGTGATCACGGCGTACCCGACGAGGCCGGCGGCCGCGACCTTGATCGGGCCGACGCGGTCGGCGACGCGTCCGGTCAGCGGCGTCAACGCCACGGCTACCAGGTGACCCCGGCGGTGATCCAGTACACCGGCGACTTCGGGTAGTGCAAGTCGGTCACCAGGTAGATGCTGATGAACGTGGAGCCGATGTACGCGGCGCCCTGTACCCCGATGCCGAGCGCGGTCGTCTTCAGCGGCGCGCCGGGGTAGCCCCATCCGGCAAGGTGTTGCGCGGTCAGCAGGCCGGACACCACGCCGACGACACCTCGGCGACCGCGTCACAGCCCGTGTCGAACGGCAAACGCTCGACATCGTCGGCGCGCTGTTGTTCGTCTGCCATCGCCCGCGTGACGACACCGTCACGACGTCGTTGTATCTCGACGCCACGGGAAGACGCTCAGCTCGGCGATACTCGAACTCAGCCTCGAGATCCCACCTAGCCCGCCCGATCCGGCATGATCGAAGCCGGTCGGCTCACCCCCAGTGGGAGACGAACCAGGACTGGTGTCCGGTCGTGGGTTCGTAGGAGCGTCTCGGGAGCGTTCCGATGTCCGCGCCGTAGACATGGATCCCGACGCACGGTATATCGCTGCCGCACGCCACCTGATGCACGTCGTCTTCCGTGGTGCAACAGACGGTCACCTCGCCGGGCCCCCAGTCGGCCTCGGTGCGGACGGCCAGCGGCTCGTCCTCCCTGACCGGCTTGACGTAGCCGACCTCACGCTCGACTCCGGAGTGGATGCCGACGACGCCCCAAGTCTCGTGCCCGTGAACCGGCGTGCTCTGCCCGACGTCCCAGACCGCGCAGGCGATCGAGAACGCGCCGCCGGGATCTACGTGCAGCGGCCTCATGACGTACCGTTCGGCGCGCGGAGCGGTTATCGAGCCGGGCAGCTGGAGACCGACGGCGAGCAGGCGACGCAGGCGCGCCGCGACCTGTTCGGTGACGTCCTCTTCACTGCCTCCCGCCGAGACGACGGTCCCGACGTCCGCGATGAAGGCATCCAGGTCGTCGTCGCGTGCGCCCTGGGCATTGGAGGTCATGTCGCTCCTCGTGGTCCGAGCCGGATTCCTGGGGATCAGTCGTCCTCGCTGAAACAGCGCATTGCGGTGAAGCCGTGCGTGTAGGCCGCGCCGGCGCGCAAGGCGATAGGCCCGGACCGGTGCGATTCGCAGCTGGGTAGGTCTATCCGTCGAGCCGGCGGTGGTTGCCGGGCCGCCGCGAGACCGGTTCGGGACCGGGGCGTTGGGCGTGGGGTGGTCGCATCCACACGCGGCCACAAAGGACATTCGCCGCCCGGGGCTGGAGGCCACAACGATCCGGCGACGGCTACGCCACGATCCAACACGGCGCGGCTTACCGCCCCTGCCACACCGGGGTGCGCTTGGCGAGGAAGGCCTGCGCCCTCCTGCGCGTCGCACGTGATCGCGTTGGTGGCCATGACCTTCGTTCATCTCGGTGTAGGCGGCGGGCTGCGGCAGGTCGATCCGCCGGTAGAAGGCGTGCCTGCCCATGCGTAAGGTGAGCGGACTCGCCGCCGCGACGTAATCCGCAAGTTCCATGGCGCGGTCCGGAAGCCGCTCGGCCGGAACCACCTCGTTGATCAAGCCCCAGTCGGCCGCTGTCGCCGCGTCGATCCCCTCGCCTGTCAGTAACATCTGCAGGGCGCGTTTGCGGCCGATGGCCCGGCTGACCGCGACGCCGGATTCGCTAGACTCGTTCAGCTTCGCGGTGAACTCCCACCTGACAGCGAGCGACAGCTGGTTCCGCCGTTCTCCGCCGTCCCTTGCCCACCAAGAGGTCGTACACCTCGTTTGAGCGCTTTCTTGTCCACCTTGCCCACTGCGTTCACCGGGAGCGCATCGACGAAGTGGACTTCCTCGGGTGCGTGGATCCTGCTCAACGCCGTTCGCACGTGCTCTCGCAGCCTTTCGGGCGGGACGGCCGACTCCGCAGGCACGACGAACGCCACGGGCACTTCGCCGAGGTCGTGGTGCGGGACGCCGATCACCGCGGCCTCGGCGACATCGGGATGGGCGGTGAGCACGGACTCGATCTCGTGGGGCGAGAGGTTCTCGCCGCCACGGATGATCACGTCCTTGAGGCGCCCGGTGACCGAGAGATAGCCGTCGGCGTCGAGAGTGCCGAGGTCGCCGGTGTGGAGAAGGCCGTCGCGGACGGGGCCCGTGGTCTCGCCGACGTAGCCGTTCATCACCGTCGGGCCGCCGATACAGATCTCCCCTTCGCTGCCGGGCGCGACGTCCTGGCCGGTCCCGGGGTCGAGGATGCGGACGATCTGCCCCGGCAACACCGTGCCCACGGTGCCTCGCCGTATTGCGCCGGGTGGGTTCATCGCCGAGGTACAGGTGGCCTCCGACAGCCCGTAGGACTGGACGAGCGGGACGCCGAACGCGGCCTCGATCTGGTCGTGCTGTGCGACGGTCAGGGGTGCCGAGCCGCATCGGAGCAGGCGCAACGAAGGGCGTGTGCGGTGGGCCCGCAGGTGCGGCAGGATCCGGAGGTACATCGTCGGGACGCCGGTGATGATCGTCGGCTGGAACCGGGTGATCTGGTCTTCGACCTCGGTGGCCCGGAACTTCGGCACGAGCGCGATACTCGCCCCGGCCAGCAGCGGCGCGAGGATCTGGTTGTTGATGCCGTTGGTGTGGTGCAGCGGCATCAGGTGCAACAGCCGGTCGTCCGGGGTGAGGCCGGTATGGGCGAGGACACCCCGTGCGTGCGCGAGCAGGTTGGCGCGAGCGAGTCTGATCGCCTTCGGCGCGCCGGTGCTGCCGGAGGTGAACAACATGAGCGCCGGCGCCGACGCGTCCGCCCACGGCAACTCCTCCGCCACGCCACCGAGAACGTCGTCGAGCGGCAGAACCGCGACGCCCGGTTGCGCACGGAGACCGGTGAGGCGGTCGCCATCCGCAAGAACGTGGGTAATGTCGAACCGCCCCGCCCGCTCGGCCACCGAGGCCGCGGCGAGGCCGGGTTCGAGCACGCACGCGCAATGACCGGCCCGAAGGACGGCCAGCATCGCCACGATCAGGGGCGTGCCTTTGTCCGCACTGATACCGAGCGTGGACCCCGAGGGCAGGCGCGCCAGGACCGCGGCCGCCGCCCCGACGCGGTCGGCGAGATCGCGGTAGGTCACCGATTCGCGATCGGTCAGCAACGCCGTGCGGCCGCGAGAAGCATGTTTTTCCAGCGCCGCCATGAGTTCATGGTCGATACTCATCGCAGCGCCACCCGGGCATCGGACTCGAACACACCTTTCGGGTCCAATGTAGACAGCGCGGCGGCCTCCGCGGCGGTCGGCGGCGGGGTGGGGCCCGCGTCCTCGTGCAGGACCAGTTCGAAGGCCGTGCGCTCGCGCACTTCGTCGAGGTCCACGTCGGGATGCCAGGAGGTGAGGCGTAACCGCTCGCCGTCATGGACGAAGACGGCGATGGGGGTGACCACGCCGTGCATGCCACCGGCGGCGGTGCGGAAGTCGAGCCGTTCGACCATCGTCCGGCGGGAGTGCTCGGTACGCCATGTGCAGCAGCGCCGCGCGGTGGGCAGCATGACCGCACCACCGCCCCCTCCCGGCAGCCGCACCTTGGGCTCGTGCCAGTCGCCGATGCACGAAACGTTGGTGTCACCGCGGCCGTCGATCTGCGCGGCGCCGAGGAAGCACAGGTCCATCCCACCCCGGGTGCACAGGTCGTAGAAGTCCTCGTTGGCGAAGATCGACCGGCTGTGTTCGGCGAGCACCGGGTCGGAGCTGGAGATCGGCACGGACGATGGCCGCGGGTCGACGCCGCCGGCGACGTTGATGTAGGTGAAGGGAAAGTCGTAGGCCCGCTTGGCCAGCAGGCACGCGAGCATCGGGAGCGTCGAGTTGACGCCGCTGAACGTGACCTCATGCGGCCGCACGAAGCGGGCGAGATTCGTGACGAGATAAGAGAAAGGCGTCCAGCTGGTCATCGGCTCACCTCCGGCGCGGCCGCGAGGTGGTCGTCGAGGGTGTGCTCGTCCGTGTCGAGATAGGCCGATACGGAGTCGTAGTCGACGCCGTAGTCCGGCCAGCACGAACCCGGCCACGCGCCGCGCGGCACGATGGACACGGCGTCGACCAGGAAGCCCGGCACGAGCGTCAGCTCCGGCCGGGCTTCGAACTCGCTCGCGTCGGCCAGGCGTTCGGCGACCACCAGCACCTTCCGGGCGGCGCGGGTCATGATGCGATCCCAATGTGTAGTGCCGAAAACGCGGGCGTCGCCCTCGGCGGTGGCTTCGTTCGCCTGGATCACGGCGACGTCGGGGCGGACGGCGGGGATCGCGTAGACAGCTTCGCCGGAGCCGTACGGGTCGTCGATCTTCGCCCAGCCGTTCAGCTCGGCGAGGTCCGAGCCGTGCACGCCGCCGACCGGCTGGAACGGCACACCGAATGCCGCGGCGCGCAGGCCCGCGGTGAGCGTCGCGCACGCGTGCTCTTCCAGCTCCAGCGCGTGTGTCTCGACCGCACGCCGGTACCACGGGGCGAGGCCGAAGTTACCCTCCAGCGCCACGATCCCCGTGCGTGCCCGCTTGACGACGCCGGCACGGCACAGCAGATCGATGTCGTAGCCGGGCGACTGCTTCACGATTTCCAGACCGGTGCGGCCCGCCCGGATCAGCTCCCGTACCAGGGCGAACGGCCCGCGGTGCAAGAAGCTCCCGCCGAGCGCGACCGAGTCACCGTCGTGGATACGGGCGGCCAGCTCGCTCAGCGCGACGACCTTCGTCGCGGGGTTTTCCTTGCTGTTCACCGTTTTCCTCCTCCGACGTACTGGCTGATCCGGTCCCGCAGCCCGGGTTGCGCGGCCGTGCGCACGAGATGTGCCATGTCTTCGTCCGGCCGCGCATCCGCGAGAGCGCGGTGGAATACCGCGCGTGCGGTGGAGGTGATCCCACCGGCTTCCGCTTCGACGGTTTTCACCACCTCGCTCCACTCCGGAGTGTCCGCGATGGCCGTGATCAGGCCGGTGCGCTCGGCCTCGGCGGCGTCGAGCGTCCGGCCACCGGCTTGGATGGCGCGGGCGGTGTCGGCACCGACCCGCCCGGCCAGGCGCCGGGTGCCGAGCACGATGCCGAATGCGAGGCCCGGAAAACGAAACCGGGTCCCGGGCGCGGCGACCCGGTGGCTGCACGCACACACCAGGTCCGCGCCGGCACCGAACACGCGGCCGTGTGCCAGTGCGAGTGTGGCGAAGGGCGCCGTGTGCACGGCCTGCAGCAACTGCTCGATACGCACGAAGCGGTGCAGCAGGTCGCCGTCGGACTGCCCCTCCAGCCCACCGAGATCGAAGCCCGCACTGAAGCCCTGGCCTTCGCCGCGAAGCACGACCAGATCGGTGGATTCCCCTTGCGCAGCAGTGATTTCGGTGAGAAGAGCAGCCACCAGCTCCTCGTTGAGCGCGTTGCGCTTGTCAAGGGGACTGTTGGGCCCTACGGCCGATGGCGCCGGCAGAGCAGGCGGGGGCGGAGCGCCACCGAAACCGGCGCCGAACGGGAGACCCCCCCCGTAAGCGGTGCGCTGCCGCTTTGTCGGCAGACATCTGCGTCCATATGTTCGTCAGGGCAAGGCTTACGCTAACTGAGTGCGCGGTCCTCAGCTTCGACACGATCGACGTTACGCAGATCCGTGTGCGCGGCCGGGTTCCTGATATGGACCTCCAGGACGGCCGAGCTGGTGATCGTCTTGTTGGACTTCCGCGCCGGCCAGGTGGTGCGGCACCCACAACTGTTCGGGCACCAGGTGGTTGACCACATCCCGGACCGTCCACTCGAGAGCGTCTCGGTGCGTCCCAGTGTTCGTCCCTGATCCGGTGAGCCATCTCATCGAACTCGCGCATGGCCTTGTCGTGGACATCCAGAAGCCCGCAAGCTCCGATTGCACGCCGAGGAGGGGCGGCGTCCACAGCCTTTCGACCTGTTCCCTGCGCCCACCGGACTGACGTGAGGTCGCGTGCCCGGTCGTGCGGGCACGCGACCTCTGGGCGTCAGTGTGCTGGCTTGAAAGCGACTTGGATCTGGGCGCTGACGCCGGGTGGCGGTGTGAAACCGAAGATTTCGCTGGTGGAGTAGTGACCGGGGACAGCGGGGACGCCGATGTCGTCGCCGATGATGGTGGTGACGTCGGTGTGCCCGCGACTCGTGGTGGTGTCAATTTCGTCCGTGTAGAAGGTGTAGGGCCCGGCGCTGCCGGGGGCGATCCACCACCGGGTGACCTCGACACTGGTGTGGGCGGCGCCGTTGAAGGTGCCGTGGCTGCAGCCGGTCAGTTCGGCGTCGCCGGTGTTGACGCCAGTTGCGGGGTTATGGTCGAGTTCGCCCCATCCCCAGAATCCGCCGAGGTTCTCGCTGCCGCAGAACGCGGGATTGTTGCAGTTGAAGGATATTCCGATCTGATAGACATCCATCTTCCCGTCGCCGCCATATGCGGACGCGCTTCCGGCTCCCAGGACCGCTGCCGCGATCGCAAGGACCGCCGCAGCAGCGATCAGCGTCTTCATTCGTCTGCTCATCGTGCATCCCGATGTGGATCGTGCCGCCTGCGCCCCGTTGCGCAGGCGGTCTGTACGCAGAGTCGACCCTCGCAATCGCGCGTTACGCGTTGAGCCGTGGACTTGTTCTAATGCCAAATCACCAAAGAATGGTAGGACTGAGAAAACTCCTGGCGTGAACCGACCGGGAATTCGGTCACGTGTGGACAATTTGGACCCGGCGTTGGCCTCGTCACGCAGCACCGACCAGTCCTCGCCACCGGTTGCGCCACGGCCGTTACCGAAACAGCGCAGAACCGGGTCCGGTTTTCCATGGCGCGCGTCGGTCGTGATGAGACTCGCACCCGAACCCACGCCCGCACGGGGGATACACCCGAAACGATCGGCGTCCTCGTGGCCACTCGTTTCTTCTGGGCGGCGTCAGCGGCCGACAGCGTACAGCTGAGGTGAGAAACGCGGCCCAGCTTCACACCTACCGCCAGGTTGAGGCACTACTCGCCGGTACCGAATTCGTCGCACCCGGCCTCGGACGGGCAGCCCATTGGCAACCGCCACCCTCGTTGTGCCCCGACCCTGACGACGAGGCGAGCCAAGTCCTCCTCGGCGCCGTCGGCCGCGTGCCCTTCGCGTGATCCGACGAATCCTCCACCGCATCCGACTTATCCGAGTCCGCCGCGCCGATCGATTCAGCCCCCAGTCAAGGTGTCACCGAGCGTCTGCTCGACCGGAAGAACAGGTACGAGACCACGAAAAAGCGGGCCCCCACAGCTGTGAGCTGCGAGAACCCGCTCGGCCGTCGGGATGACAGGATTTGAACCTGCGACCCCTTGACCTTATTCGGGTCTGCGGTGACCTGCGGCGAACTAGCCCGGGGCTTTCATGGGGTGTGGGTTCGACCGGTGTGCCGTGGAAGGAGAATGGTGCTCTGAGCTGCGATGATACGGCTTGTCGAAGGTCGTATCGCTCGTAGTTCGAGGAGCACCATTCAGGTGGGCAAGTGTAGTTCGCCGTATCCGCGGCTGGCGGTAGGCGGGTCGGGTTCGGGTGTCGTGTCGCAGGCCGGGGCGGTGTTGCTGCTGCGCACGGCCGATACGGTCGGGCTGACCACGGCCCTGTTGGATGCGTTGTCGCCGTGGCGGAAACCTCTCGCTGTGCACGATCCGGGCAAGGTCGTGTTGGATCTGGCGGTCGCGGTTGCGCTGGGCGGGGACTGCCTGGCCGACATCGGTCTGACGCGGGTCGAGCCGGGCGTGTTTGGGCTGGTGGCCTCGGATCCGACCGTGTCGCGGCTGGTGACTGCGCTGGCCGCCGACGCGGGCAAGGCGGTGAGCGCGATCCGAGCGGCGCGCGCGGCGGCCCGTGCGGCGGCATGGGAAAGCGCCGGTGATCATGCACCCGATCACGGCATCGACGCCGACGATCCACTGATCATCGATCTGGATGCCACGTTGGTGACCGCGCATTCGGACAAGGAACGCGCCGCACCGAATTTCAAGCAAGGATACGGGTTTCATCCGCTAGGCGCGTGGGCCGACCACGGCGGCGACGGGACCGGGGAGCCGCTGGTGGTGATGTTGCGGCCGGGCAACGCCGGCAGCAACACCGCCGCCGATCACCAGCAGGTCTTGTCCGAGGCGTTGGCGCAGTTGCCGTTCCAGCCGGGGTATCGGGTCGGCCAGAAAGTGTTGGTGCGCACCGATTCCGGCGGCGGCACACACGACTTCGTGCGGTACTGCCACAATCGGCGGCTGCAGTACTCGGTCGGCTTCACACTCACCGAGACCACCGCCGCCAAGGTGGATCTGATCCCCAGGCACGTGTGGACACCGGCCTACAACGCCGACGGTGAGGTTCGGGACGGGGCGTGGGTGGCCGAGTTGACCGGGTTGATCGACCTGTCCGGCTGGCCACCCGGGATGCGGGTGATCGTGCGCGCCGAGCGCCCGCATCGAGTTGGAGCGGGTGATCCCGGCCAGCGGCAACCTCGGCGTCGGTGGGCAACAGTTCTGGCTGGGCCGCCACCTGGTCGGCCAGACCATCCGGCTGTGGATGTACAGCACCACCGTGCACCTGAGCCACGAGGGGCATCACCTCAAGACCGTGCCCTCCCGGCTGACCGGCATCGACCTGAACCGGCTGCGTGCCCAGGGCGCCCGTCCCGGCGGTCCGCCACCGGCCAGGCCGGCGGCCGCGCACCTCGCCGCCGGCGCGCCGATCGAGGTGGACCGCACCGTCAACTACTCCGGCTGCGTGTCCCTGGCCGGTGTCCTGATCTCCGTCGGCGCCCAATGGGCCGGGCGCCGGGTCACCCTGCGGTTGGAAGCCCAGCTCGCGCATGTGATCATCGACGGCGCCGTGGTCCGCACCATGCCCCTTACCCTCGCGCCCCACCAACGGGCGCGACTGCAACGGGCCCGCGTCGCCGGGCCACGCCCCACCGTCGACCGACGACCGCCGAGGGTGCAGCGCCGCGTCTCCAGCCGCGGCACCACTCAGGTCATCGGGCAACGCGTTCAGGTCGGGCTCCGCCACGCCGGCAGGGTCGTCACCATCGAGATCCACGAGACCGTGCTGCGGGTCTTCGATGACCACGACGAACCCATCACCACCGTGCCCCGCACCAGCTCGAAGGAGGTCAAGCGACACAAGGCATTTGGGCGGCGAACACCCGATCATCCGCCCGCGTCGAGTGGATAGGTCGGGCCGAGCACGTGGAGGTCTGCTCCCTGTGGTCCGGTTCCCCAGTCAACGACAGTGAGCGTGCCGGCGTCACAAATCATCAGCAACGTGTCGGCGCGGCGGAGTGGCTGGCCCGGTAGCGCGGCACGATGGTTGACGAAATCGCCGTGCGCCCTGATCACCCATACCTGCCGGTCATCGTTGACTTTGGTGCCGCCCATCAAGACCCGGACCGCCTCGGCGCGGGTACTGCGCACCGCCTCGACCCGTTCGAGCGGGTCGGCATTGTTCGTCAAGAAGCGCGCGAACCGGATCACCCGCCCGACCAGCCGATCGTGCAGGTCCGTAGGCAGTCCGACCTCATCAGCGCCAGACACGGCAGGGCACGTCCTTCGAGCGTCACGGACTCTCCGACAAGACCGTCGATCGAACGCTACAGTCACACAGTCAGAAGCACTACCGGCTAGGAAGTGTCACCCCTCAACTGACCACGAACCGGCACCCATCATCTGACTCAAGACATGTCTACGCTGGGTGCTGGAACAGGCTAGTCCCGCGGGTACCATGAGGTCATGACGACCCGGGAGGAAGCGCATCGACTGCTGGACGCGGTGCCCGCTGAGCGGCTGGACACCGTTGTGCAGGACTTGCGGCGTTGGGCTGACGAGCTGCCGGAGCGGCCGGTAGTCCGGGAGTTCGAGCTTGATGGCATGTTCGAGGCTGAGCCGGATCTCGCGGCGCGCGCCAAGGACATCCTCCGTGAGCGAGGCGGCGAAGGTCACGGCGCCGAGTGATCGTCGTCGATACCGGTCCCGTTGTCGCTCTAGGTAACGCGCGGGATGCAGCGCATGAGCAGTGCCGTGCGTTACTCCGCACTCATCCTGGACCGCTGCTGCTGCCTGAGCCCGTACTGGCGGAGATCGGCTACGTGCTGTGGCGTCGCGTCGGAACCCGGGCGGAAGCCGCGTTCCATCGGGACGTCGCCCGTGGCCTGTACGAGCTGGTCTCCCTCGGCAAAGGGGGAGCAGGCCGGGTGGCCGAACTGGTCGAGAAGTACTCGGATCTGCCACTGGGCACGGCGGACGCGTATGTGATCACCACTGCGGAGCGGTATAACGCGTCCGAGGTCGCCACGCTCGACCGGAAGCACTTCTCGCTGGTTCGTCCTCGTCACGTCCAGGCGTTCACTCTGCTGCCCTGACCTTCGTAGTCACCGCTCTGGGCGTAAGTCGATCATGTTGTCGATGATCGCTTCGGGTGAGTGTGGTTGGAAGGCGTCGCGTGGTGGGGCGAGGCGGCCGTCCTGCGTGTCGGCCGGGTAGACCTCGCCAAGCGGCGCCTTCGGATCGCGACGACCTTCTACGAGGTCAACGGAGTTCAGCACGAGGGCCTGCCCAAGACCGGCAAGCGCCGGACCGTCCCGATCCCGGCGTCACTGGTTCCCGAGCTTGCCCGGGTGATCGGTGGGCGCGGGGCCAACGAGCTGGTCTTCCGCACCGCCCGCGGCCACTCGCTCAGGGCCAACAACTGGCGGGTCCGGGAGTTCAACGCCGCGGTGACGGCCGCCAAGCTCCAGGTCGAGGGCCTGACCCCGCACAAGCTCCGGCACACCGCGGCATCGCTCGCGATCGCAGCCGGAGCCGACGTGAAGGTCATCCAGCACATGCTCGGTCACAAGGACGCGGCGATGACCTTGAACATCTACGGGCATCTGTTCCCGGACCGCCTCGACGAGGTAGCCGACACGCTCGACGCGCGGCGAGTAGCCCTGCTGGACCAGCGAGCAGCCTGACAACGAAAGAACCGCCCCGTGTTGCATGAACGTGACATGCCGCGGGGCGGTTCTCTCGTTCTTCAGCTATCGCGACCCGTCTACCTGCGTAAACGGACCACTGACCGTCGGGATGACAGGATTTGAACCTGCGACCCCTTGACCCCCAGTCAAGTGCGCTACCAAGCTGCGCCACATCCCGGCCACCACCCCGCGCGCGGGGCGGTGAACAGTAGCTTAGAGGGTCCGGCAAGCGGCGTGCACGTGGGGGTCACCCGAGGCGGGCTCAGGTCAGCGGGGCCAGGGCCTGCGCCAGCGGTTCGAGCACGTGCGGGCTGTGCGGCGGCGGCAGGTACACGATCGCCAGGTCGAGGCCCTCTTCGCCGAGTGCGGCGGCATCGGCGGCGACCTTGGCGTAGTCCGGCTCCGGATCGAGGCGAACGTGGGCCGACAGCGTGATCTCCTTCGGATCGCGGCCCAGGTCGGCGCAGTGCTGGTACAGCACGTCCCGCTTGCGCGCGAACTCCTCGGGCGGGCCGCCGGCGTAGTTCCAGTGTTGCGCGAACCGGGCGGTCGTGCGCAACGTCCGCTTCTCGCCACTGCCGCCGATGCAGATCGGCGGGTGCGGCTTCTGCACGGCCTTCGGCTCGCACCGGGCGTCCGTGAGCTGGTAGTGCTCGCCCGCGAAGCTCGTCGTCTCCTGGGTCAGCAGGCCGACCAGCACCTCACACGCCTCTTCGAACCGGTCACTGCGCTCCTTGACCGGCCCGAGCCGCATGCCGTATGCGCCCGATTCCTCCTCGTTCCAGCCGGCGCCGATCCCGATCTCCAGCCGCCCGTTCGAAACGATGTCGAGCGTCGCCGCCATGTTGGCCAGCAGCGCGGGGTGGCGGTAGTGAATCCCGGACACCAGGGTGCCGACGCGCAGCCGCCGGGTGGCCTGGGCCAGCGCGGTCAGCGTGACCCACCCTTCGAGGCACGGACCGGCCGGATCGGAGAATATCGGATAGAAATGGTCGAATGTCCACCCCGATTCGAAGACGTCGATATCGTCGGCGGCCTGCCAGACGGCGAGCATATCCGCCCAATCGGTGTTTTGCGGGGAAGTCTTGAAGGCGAATCGCATAATCAGGATCTTAGCGGCTTCCCTTTGACACCAGCGAGTCTGCACGGTCGGCCTGGTACGGGCTAGGATCACCGCCCGTGAACCACGACACGGTGCTGACCGGTGCGCTGATCTTCGATCCCGTCGAGGGCGCGACGAAGCGCCGAGACGTCCTCCTGCGGGGCGACCGGATCGTCGCGGTCGAGTCCGATGTAGAGGGTGCCGAGCGGGTCGACTGCGCCGGGGGTCTGCTGCTGCCTGGGCTGATCGACTGCCACGCGCATGTCGCGTTCCCGCGACCGGACGAACTACCCCGCAGCGCGCGGATCCTGGAAGCGGTGCCGGTGCTGCGCGGGCTGCTCAAGCGCGGGGTCACCACCGTGCGCGACGCGTGGGGAGCGGACGCCGGGTTCAAGCACGCGCTGCGGGAAGGCTGGATCACCGGCCCAGATCTGCTGATCAGCCTCCGGCAACTGTCCCCGACCGGCGGGCTCGGTGATCACTGGAGCCCGGATGCCGGGACGGTGGACACACTGGCCGACCCGTCGTTGCCGGATCCCGTGTTCGACGGGCCGGACGCGGCGCGCGCGGCCGTGCGGCGGATGGTGCGGGCCGGGGCGGACTGGATCAAGGCCGGGGCCAGCGGTGCGCTGCGGTCGGTGCGCGCGGGGCTGGATATCGGCCCGTCGGACGAGGAACTGCACGCGCTGGTCGACGAAGCGCGCCGCTGCGGCCGGGACGTGCTCGCTCACGCCCACACCGCCCGGTCAGCCGTCGCGGCCGCCGAAGCGGGCGCCCGCAGTATCGAGCACGGCGTGTTCCTCGACGAGAGCGCGGTGGGCGTGCTCCGGGAACGCGGCTGCTGGTACGTCCCGACGCTCGCGCCCATCGATGAACCCGCGCACCTTCGCTCACTCGCGCTGGCGCGCGAGGCCGGAGTCCCGATCGCGGCGGGCTCGGATCTCGCGCCCCGGCCCCACGTCGACCTGCTGACCGAGTTGCGCTTGCTGGCCGCGGGCGGGCTCGGCGACGCGGGCGCGCTGGCCGCGGCGACGAGTGAGGCCGCGCGGCTACTCCGGCTCGACCACGATCGCGGCCGGATCGCGCCGGGGCTCCGCGCGGATCTCCTACTTCTGGCGGGCACCGAACTCGACGTGCGCGACCTGGCGGGCCGGATCCGGCAGGTGTGGCGCAACGGCCAGACTGTCCTTTGAGGATGGTTCCCTCACGGCGGAAAGGCCTTCCCGACTAGCGGCGGCCGGCGACGCCGGACGCCTGCGGCGCCCGGTAACCGAGCATCACGCTCAGCTCCCCGGCCCCCCGGATCACCATTTCCGCGAGCTGTTCCTTGGCCTCCTCGCGGAAGCGCATCTCGGGAATGGTCAGCGTGAGGCTGCCGACCGCGATCCCGTCCGCGCCGAGGATCGGGGCCGCGATACCGCGTGAGCCCGGGATCTTCTGCCCGCGAGAGAAGGCGAAGCCCGCCTGACGGATGAAATCCAGTTCGCGGCGCAGCACGTTCGCCGAAGGCGCCTTCTCGCCCGTGACCGGGTTGGGCGCGCGCTCGGCGAGGATCGCCTCGATCTCCTCCTCGGGCAGGAACGCGAGGATCGCCCGCCCCGAGGCGCCCCAGTTGACCGGGACCGGCGAGTTCAGCTCGATCCGGTACGACAGCGGGTTCGGCGAGGTGTGTTCCGAGGCGTAGATCATCTCCCGCCGCCGCGGCAGGTACACCCCGAGCAGGCAGGCTTCCTGACTGCGCTCGACGACCTCGGCGAGCACCGGCCGCGCGAGCCGCACGAGGTCCCGGCGGGCGGCCAGCACCGCGCCGAGCCGCTGGCACTCCACGGTCGGCCGCCAGCGGCGGGTGCCGTGGTCCGGCTCGACCATGTCCTCCTTGGCCAGCAGGTCGAGCAGCCGGTGCACGGTCGGGCGCGGTAGCCCGAGCGTCTCCGTCAGCTCGGCGACACTGACGTCCTCGCCGGCCTCGATCACGGCGCGCAGCACCGCGACGGCCCGGGCGACCGTGCCCGTGGGGGGTTCGGATCCGGTTCGCATGGTGGATCACATTATCACTCAGCGGACACCCGGGCCGATTGACAACCCGGCAGGCCGCAGCCTAGCTTTGTCGCCAGCACGTCCACTCAATGAGTGTTCTGTCCACTGAGCGGACATGATCAGGGTTGATCGTAGGAGTCAGAGACATGACAACGCTGTCCCCGGCCGGCTCAGGCCGGATACGACGCCGGGCGGCGCTCGCCGCCGGCGTCGGCAACTTCATGGAGTGGTTCGACTTCGCCGTCTACGGCTTCTTCGCACCGACCATGGGCAAGGTCTTCTTCCCCACCAGCAGCGCCACCGTGGGCCTGCTCTCCTCGCTCGCCGTCTTCGGCGTGGCGTTCTTCTTCCGCCCGATCGGCGGGCTGGTCCTGGGCTCGCTCGGCGACCGCCGCGGCCGGCGGTTCACGCTGTCGGTTTCGGTGCTCATGATGGGCATCACCACCACGCTCATCGCCGCGCTGCCCAGCTACCAGGCCGTCGGCGTGCTCGCCCCCGCCTTGCTCGTCGTCCTGCGCTGCCTGCAGGGCTTCTCCGCGGGCGGCGAATGGACCGGGTCCTCGGCGTTCCTGCTGGAGATGACGCCGGGCAACCGGCGCGGCGTGTTCGGCAGCGTCATCTCCGCGACGGCCGCGCTCGCGACGGTCGCGGGCAGCTTCGTGGCGCTGCTGCTGCAGTCGGTGGTGAGCGCGGAGGCGATGCTCTCGTGGGGCTGGCGAGTCCCGTTCCTGCTCGCCACGCCGCTCGCGCTGATCGGCCTCTACGTGCGGCTGAAGCTCGACGAGACGCCGGTGTTCACCGACCTCAGGCGGCTCGGCAAGGTTTCCGACAAACCGTTGCGGGCCGCCGGAAAGCGCGACCTAAAGCCGGTCCTGCTCACCCTCGCGATCGCCGCGGTGCAGGGGCTCGGCTTCTACTACCTGGCCACCTACGTGGTGAACTACCTGTCGCAGACGGTGCACCTGTCCCGCGCGAACTCGCTGATCCTGAGCGCGATCGGGCTGATCATCTACATGGGACTGTGCCCGGTCGCGGGCGCGATCTCCGACCGGTTCGGCCGGCGCCGGGTCAACCTCGTCGGCAGCGTCGGCTACATCCTGCTGGGGCTGCCCGCGTTCGTGCTGATGGGCCAGGGCGGCGTGGCGTCCGTGCTGCTCGGGATGCTCCTGCTCATCCTGCCGCAGTCGCTGGTCAGCGTGACCACCGTGGTCATGCTCGTCGAACTGTTCCCGGCGGCGACCCGGTCGAGCGGCAGCGCGACCGGGTTCAACATCGCGCTGGCGTTCGTGGCCGGGCCGGGGCCCTTCATCGCGAGCGCGATCGCGAGCGCCACCGGCAGCAGCGTATGGCCCGCCTCGTACCTGGTGCTGGTCGCGCTCGTGGCCACCGTGTTCCTGGTGAAGTACCTGCCCGAGACCGCGGGCCGGAACATCGGCGCCGACGCACCGGCACCCGAACCCGTGCGGGAGGCCGGCTGATGACCTGGGAAGTGCTCGCGGTGCGGTTCGCCACCCGGCAGACAGTCGCGAGCCAGGTGTACCTGAACTACCACGTGTACGGCGAACCCGACCGTCCACTCGGGATGGACTACTTCTTCTGGGTCCTGCGCGGCCCGGAGCGGACCGTCCTGGTCGACACCGGGTTCACCCCCGCTGTCGGCGAGCGGCGCGGCCGCACCATGACCTGCCCGGTGCCCGAGGCCCTCGACCGGCTCGGCATCGACCCGGCGGCGATCGAGCAGGTGGTCATCACCCACGCGCACTACGACCACACCGGGAACATCGACCTGTTCCCGAACGCCGAGATCCTGATCTCCGCACGGGAACTGGACTTCTGGACCGGGCCGTACGCCGGCCGAGTCCAGTTCGGACACTCCGCGGAACCGCCGGACATCGCGGGCATCGTCCAGGCCGGCAAGGAGGGCCGGGTCACGCGGCTGCCCAAGCGGCACCGGCTCGCGCCGGGGATCGAACTGCGCGAGGTCGGCGGGCACACCCCGGGCCAGCTCGTCGCGCTCGTCGAGGCCGAGGGCGGCACGGTCGTGCTGGCCTCGGATGCCGTGCATTACTACGAGGAGGTCGAACTCGACCGCCCGTTCCTCGTCGTCGCCGATCTCGAGGCGATGTACCGCGGGTTCGACGAACTCGGCGCGCTTGTCGCCGAGCCCGGCACGGTGCTGCTGGCGGGCCACGATCCCCTGGTACTGCAAAGATTCGAGCCGCTCGAACCCGGTTTCGCCGTTCGGGTCGGGCCCTTGACGGAAAGGAAGGGTTGATGCTGGCAGGCAAGGTGGCCGTGGTCACCGGTGCCGCGGGCAGTATCGGCGCGGCGAGCGCACGCCGCCTGTCGGAGAAGGGCGCGAGCGTGATCGTCGTCGATCTCGACGGCGAAGGCGCCGAAAAGGTCGCGGCCGAGCTACCCGGCCCGGCGATCGCGGTCGCCGGGGACGTCTCCCGCGAAGACGACGTCGAACACTACGTGCGGGCGGCGATCGACCGGTTCGGGCGGCTCGACCTGCACCATCTGAACGCGGGAATCACCGGGCCGTTCGTGGAACTGGCGGACCTGAGCACCGAGGACTTCGACCGCGTGACGGGCGTCAACCTGCGCGGACCGTTCCTCGGCGTGCGCGCCGCGTTCCGGCACTACCGCGAGCGGGGCACCGGCGGCGCGATCGTCATCACCGCGTCGATCGCGAGCCTGCGCGGCAGCCACGACCTGCTCGCGTACCAGACGTCCAAGCACGGCGTGCTCGGCCTGATGCGCGGCGCGGCGATGTACGGCGGGCCGATGGGGGTGCGCGTCAACGCCGTCGCCCCCGGGCTGGTGCCGACCGGGCTGTTCACGGCGGCGAAGGACGAGTCCGGCGGCGGCAACGACATGGTCCAGCGCGGCACCACGGTTCCGCTGCGCCGCACCGGAACCCCGGACGAGATCGCGTCCGTCGTCGCCTTCCTGCTCAGCGACGAAGCCGCCTACGTGCACGGCGAGGTCATCTCGGTGGACGGCGGTTCGGCGATGGTCAGCACGGTTCGCCCCTCGGGCGGCGCGGGTGCCTGGGACACCACCGCCGTCGACCGGCGCGGAAAGGAGAACTGATGAGTACGCCAAGGATCGGCATGATCGGCCTCGGCAACATGGGCGGGCGGATCACCCGCCGCATCGTCGAAAGTGGACAGCCGGTGACCGGCTACGACCCGGTGCCCGGCCGGGCCGAGGCGGCGGGGGCGACCGCCGCGGCCTCGATCGCGGAGGTCACCAAGGCCGCCGACCACCTGTTGCTCTCCCTGCCGGACAGCAACGTGATCGAGAAGGTGGTACTCGGCGACGACGGGGTGCTGGCCAACAGCCGCGACGGGCAGATCGTGGTGGACCTGAGCACCGCCGCGCCGTCATCGACGATGAAGCTGCACGCGGCGTTCGCCGAGCGCGGGGTCTCTTACGTCGACGCCGGCATCTCCGGCGGTGCCGCGGCTGCGGACAAGGGCACGCTGACGCTCATGGCCGGCGGCTCGGCCGAGGCGCTCGCCCAGCTGGAGAAGACCCTGGAACCGTTCAGCGCCAAGGTGTTCGCGATGGGCGGCAGTGGCGCCGGGCACACCACCAAGGTGCTGAACAACTTCCTGAACGCGGTCAGCCTCGCCGCCACGGCCGAGGTGCTGGTCGCCGGGAAGAAGGCGGGCCTGCAGATGCACCAGTTGCTCGACGTACTCAACTCGAGTACCGGTGTCAACTTCGCGACGCTGAACCGGTTCCCGCACATCGTTGACGGCGACTACCTCGAAGGCGGGCTCACCAGCACGCTGATGATGAAGGACGTCGTGCTGTACGTGCACCGCCTGCGCGAGCTAGGCGTGCCGACGCTCAACTCGTCCGGACCGATGGCGAGCTTCGCGCTGGCGCAGTCCCTCGGCTACGCAGATCAGATCTCCAACCGGGTCGTCGACGCGATCGGTGACGCCAGCGGCGGAATTCGGTTGCACGAAGAGGAAGCAGAATGAAGATCATCCACGGCAGGCCGGAGAAGGCCGAAACGGAACAGCGGGGCGCGACCTTCGACGGTACGGTGTGGGCCGACCCGGTGCTGCCCACGACCGACGGGGTCACCATCAACTCGATCTACTTCACCCCGGGCGCCCGCACGCACTGGCACCGGCACGAGCGCGGGCAGATCCTCCAGGTGACCACCGGCAGCGGCTGGGTGTGCAGCGAAGGCGAAGCGCCGCAACGGCTTTCGGCCGGGGACGTGGTGTGGGTCCCGCCCGGCGAGCGGCACTGGCACGGCGCGAGCACCGGCCGCGCGCTCGCGCATGTCGCCATCTCGCTCGGCACCACGCAGTGGGAAACGCCGGTGAGCGAGGAAGAGTACCTCGCCGCCGAACGGCAGTGAAAGGGGGAGCAATGGATCAGGCGACATTCGAAGCAGGACTGGCCACGCGCAAGGAGGTGCTGGGCCACGAGCATGTGGAGCGCTCGCTGGCCAGGGTCACCGACTTCAGCCGTCCCGTGCAGGAGCTCGTCACCGAGTACTGCTGGGGCGAGGTGTGGACGCGCGAAGCACTGGAGCGCAAGACCCGCAGCCTGCTCAACCTCGTGATGCTCACCGCGCTCAACCGGATGCACGAGTTCGCGGTGCACGTCCGGGGCGCGGTGCGCAACGGCTGCACGGAGCAGGAGATCCAGGAGGCGCTTCTGCAGACCGCTGTCTACTGTGGAGCTCCGGCGGCGCTGGAGTCCTTCCGCGTCGCCGAACGCGTGCTGACCGAGCTGAAGGACGAAGGGGTCACGGTTCCGTGAGCGCACCGCTGGCTCCCGGTTCGGTGCTCGGGTTCGTCGGGCTCGGCAATATGGGCGCCCCCATGGCCCGCCGGCTCACCGAAGCCGGGTATACCGTGCGCGGGTTCGACACGGATCCGGCCGCGCGCGAACATGCCGGAGCGACCACAGTGGACACCCTGACCGCCGTTGCCGAAGGCGCGGAAGCGATCCTGCTGATGCTGCCGAACTCCGATGTCGTGGAGCACGTGCTGTACAAGGGCGGGCTGCTCGAAGCCGCCAAACCCGGCACGGTGCTGGTCGACATGGGCTCGTCCCGTCCACATTCGACGAAGGCGGTCGCGGACTGGTCCGCGAGCCGCGGCGTGCCGATGGTCGACGCGCCGGTTTCCGGCGGGGTCACCGGGGCGGAGGCCGGCACGCTGACCATCATGGCAGGCGGCGCGGCCGAGCACGTCGAGCGCGTGCGCCCGCCGCTGGAACGCTTGGGAGCCACCGTTTCCCACGTCGGCGGCGCCGGTGCGGGGCACGCGCTCAAAGCGCTGAACAACCTGATGTCCGCCACGCACCTGCTGGTGAGCTCGGAGGCGCTGCTCGCGGGCCAGGAGTTCGGGCTCGACCCGCGGGTGATGCTCGAGGTCGTCAACGGCTCCAGCGGGCGCAGCGGCTCGACGCAGACGAAATGGCCCAAGTTCGTACTGCCCGGCACCTTCGACTCCGGTTTCGGGCTGCGCCTGATGCTCAAGGACATGCGGATCGCGGTCGACCTCGCGCGAGAGACCGGCTGGCCGTCGGCGCTCGGCGAGTCCGCCGTCGAACTGTGGGCCAAGGCCGCCGAAGAACTGCCCGCGGGCGCCGACCACACCGAGATCGTTCGCTGGCTCGAGAACATGCACAACGGGAAGGGATGACGATGACGGCAAGCCTGACCTCACGCCAGGAAAAGCTCAAAGCGGAGTTCATCAAGGTACGGGGCACCTGGAGCGACGCCTGGGAGAGCATCCTGCGCCACGACGCCGACTTCCTGGCCGCGTACCTGAAGTTCTCAACGGTGCCGTGGCGCAGGAACCACCTCGAAGACAAGGTCAAGGAGTTCGTCTACATCGCCGCCGACTCGGCCGCGACGCACATGTACTCCCCCGGCACCCGCCAGCACATCCGGGCCGCGCTCGCGTTCGGCGCGACCAAGGAGGAGATCATGGAGGTCATCGAACTGACCTCCACCCTCGGTATCCACGCAGCCAATATCGGCGTGCCGCTGCTGCTGGAAGTCCTCGAAGAAGAAGGCATCCGCACGGGCCCGGAGCCGCTGGACGAGAACCAGGAGCGGATCAAGGCCGAGTTCACCGAGAACCGCGGGTACTGGCATTCCTTCTGGGATGGCATGCTGGAGATCGACCCGGAGCTGTTCGAGGCGTACACCGAGTTCTCGTCCGTGCCGTGGCGGACCGGCGTGCTGGCGCCGAAGGTCAAGGAACTGATCTACACGGCGTTCGACGCCTCCGCGACTCACCTGTACGTACCGGGCCTGAAGCTCCACCTGCGCAATGCCGTCCGGTACGGCGCCACCCAGCAGGAGATCATGGAGGTTCTGGAGATCGTCAGCGTCATCGGCATCCACGCGGCGACGGTCGCCGTACCGATCCTCGATGAGGAGCTCGCGCGGGCGGAGGAGGAGCGGTGAGCCTGGAGGTCGTCCAGGTCCGCTACGGCGAGCGCGTCACGCGGAAGAGCGCCGTCCTGCACGAGTACGCCTCCTACGGGGAGCCGGACGGCGACCTGCACATGGACTACAACTTCTGGGTCCTGCGCGACGGGTCGCGGACGATGCTGCTGGACACCGGGTACGACATCGGCGAGCGCGACTGGCTCGGCGAACAGCCGGTGATCCCGACCGCGGAAGCGCTGGGGCTGCTGGGCATCGACCCGCTCGACGTGTCCACAGTGGTCACGTCGCATTTCCATTACGACCATATCGGGCACCTCGGTCTGTTCCGCAACGCCGAGGTCGTCGCCGGGGTGGCGGAACACGACTACTGGCTCGGCAAATGGCGCCGTGACGAGCTCGCGGGGGAGTTCGCCACGGCCGGGCACCTGCAGGCGGTGCAGCTCGCGGCTGACGAGGGGCGGCTCCGCCTGGTCTCGGAGGAGACGGAGGTCTCGCCGGGCGTCACGGTCTATCCGGTCGGCGGGCATTCTCCCGGGGAGCTGCTGACGATGGTGGAAGAGCGGCTGATCATGGCCGCGGACGCCGCGCATTTCTACGAGCAGATCGAAAACGAGTGGCCGTTCTTCGCCTTCACCGATCTCGGCGAGATGCGGCGCGGGCTGTCCTTCATCAACGGCCTCGCCGCCGAAACCGGGGCGACCGTGATCCCCGGGCACGACGGCCGGGTGCGCGACAGGTTTCCCGCGCTGACCGGCCCGGCCGCCGAGGTCGCGACGGTGCTGGGCTGACGTTCGTCTCCCTGGAGGGGAACCGGGCCGCCAGTTCCGCAGGACTTACGGCACCATCGGATGAGGCTGGGCCGCCGCCGCTTGGAGGGCTTCCGCGACCCGCGCGACCGCTTCCGGGAGCGGGCCGGGCGCTCGCGCGAGTACGGTCCGCCGTTTCTCCGACGGGCCACCGCGGACGGTGAGCACCTTCACGCCCGGTGGCACGGCGGAGGCGAACATCGCGGGCACCGTGGTCACCCCACAGCCGGCGGCGACGAGGTTCAGCTTCGCCAGCCAGTCGCGGGCCGTATGCGCGATCTCCGGGCGCTCGTCCAGACCGGGCCAGGCGCCCATCAGCTTCTCGTCACGCGTGGACGGGCTGCCGATCCACCGCCGCCCGCGAAGCTCGGTGACGTCCACGGAGTCGTTACGGGCCAACGGGTCCGTAACCGGGACGGCCACCCGCAGGCTGCGCTCGGCGAGCGTCCGCAGCTTCAGCGGCGGGGACTCGTCGTCGGGCGGGCGGAACGGCGGGACCGAGCCCAGGACGGCGAGATCGAGGCTGCCCGCCCGGAGTGCACGCACCAGGACCGGGGTGGTGCCCTCACGTGTGCTGACGGTGATCGCGGGATAGGCGCGGCGCAGCGCGGCCAGGGCCCCCGGCACGAGAACGGCACCCGCGCTGATGTACCACCCGAGCCGCACAGAGCCCGCTTCCGCCGGCATCCCGGCAAGCTCGCGTTCGGCCGCGTCGATCTGGTCGAGAACGATCGCCGCGTGCCGCAGCATCACCTGCCCGGCCGCGGTCACCCGGACGCCGTCGTGCCTGCGCTCGAGTAACGGGGCCTGCGCGGCCCGCTCCAGGCCCGCGATCTGCCGCGACACCGCGGACTGCGTGTAGCCCATCGCGGCGGCGGCCGAGGTCAGCGTGCCGCGTTCGGCGACCTCGCGGAACACCCGCAGCGCCACCGTCGGAACGTTTGCCAGGTCCATGCGTCCTACGCATACCAGATGTGCGCGTCTCTCGTTGGCCGCATGCCCTCCGGCGTACCTAGCCTGGCGGCATGACACGTATCGCTTTGGTGACCGGGGCCAACCAGGGCCTCGGTTTCGCGCTCGCCGAAGGTCTCGCGGCCCGGCTGCGCCCGCAGGACCTCGTGCTGCTCACCGGCCGTAACGCGCAGCGCGTCGAGGAGGCCGTCACCCGGCTGGCGGGCGCGAACAGCCGCGTCGAGGGACGCGTGCTCGACGTGACCGACCACGACGCCGTCGCCGCGCTCGCCGGGGAACTGCGGCGTGAGCACGGCGGGGTGGACATCGTGCTCTCCAACGCGACCGGACCGCTCAGCCCCGAGCGCACGCAGGCCGAGCAGGCGGATCACTACATCGCCGTCTCCAACGGCGGCACGCACGCCGTCCTGCGCTCGTTCGGCCCGGTACTACGCCCCGGCGGGCGGCTGATCGTCGTAGCCAGTTCGTTCGGCACGCTCGGCTACCTCGATCCGCGCCTGCACCCGCTGTTCGACGGGGTGTCGCTCGACGACGTCGAGAAGGCCGTCGAGTCCTGGCGAACCGCGATCCACGATGGCACCTCAGAAGCGCAGGGCTGGCCGCGGTGGCTCAACGTGCCCTCCAAGATCGCGCAGGTCGCGGCGGTGCGAGCGGTGGCGGCGCAGCGCCGTGAACGGGACCTGCGCGACGGCACGCTGGTCGCCGCGGTCTGCCCCGGTTTGGTGGATACGCGGGCGTCGCGGCCGTGGTTCGAGGACTTCAGCCAGGCGCAGACCCCGGCGCAGGCCGCGGGGCCGGTGCTGGACCTGGTGCTGGCCGGGCACGTCGACCCCGCGAACTACGGCGAACTGGTCCGCTTCGGCAAGGTGTTGCCCTGGCTCGGCGGTGACCCGGCGCGCTACGCACGCATCGAGGTCAGCTGACCGGCTCGCCGCCCTGGATGATGTGCCGGAAGTGCTTGGGCTCGGCCAGGACCGTGACGTCCGCGAGCGGGTCGCCGTCGACGACGAGGAGGTCGGCCCGCGCACCCGGGCGCAGCGTGCCGATCTCCCCGGTCATACCGACAAGCTCGGCGGCCACCGTCGTCGCGGACCGCAGGACGTCGAGCGGGGCCTGCACCTCCGCGCGCAGGCGGAACTCGTGGTTCTGATGCCGGTGCATACCGCCGAGCAGGTCCGTGCCGTAGGCGAGGTTCACGCCGCCGCGCGCCGCACGCTCGAGAGCCGCCATCCCGGCGCCGAGCACCTCGTCGACCTTGCGCCAGCTCGATTCCGGCAGCCCGTGCTCCCGTCCCTCCTGCTTCAGCGCCCAGTACGTCACCAGGGTCGGCACCAGGAACGCTTCGCGCTCCAGGAAAAGCGCGACACTCCGGTCATCGATCAGGTTGCCGTGCTCGATGGACCGGATACCCAGCTCCAGCGCGCGGTTCACGGCCCGCGCGGTGTACGCATGCGCGGCGACGTACCGGTTCGCCGCCCCGGCCTCCTCGACCGCGGCCGTCAGCTCCTCGGCCGAGTACTGGATCGAGTCGATACGGTCGGTCGGCGACGCCACGCCGCCGGAGGCCATGACCTTGATGTGGTGCGCGCCCTTCCGCAGCTCGTCCCGCGCGGCGGCGCGGACCGCGTCCACCCCGTCCGCGATCCGGCCCAGCCCCGCGCAGCACGGGTGATCGTCGTGAACGTGGGTGCCGCGGTTCCGGTTGTCGCCGTGCCCGCCCGTCTGGCTCAGCGCCCGCCCGCAGAACAGCAGCCGCGGCCCGCGGAACAACCCTTCGGACTGCGCGTCGGCGAGACCGTAATCCGCGCCGGAGGCGTCCCGGACCGTGGTGAACCCGCGGCCGAGCATCTCGCCCATGATCCGCATGCCGTGCGCGGCCGCGTAGGACGGTGACCACGAAGGCAGCGAACCCAGATCCGCCGTCGAGGCCGTGACGTGCACGTGCGCGTCGATCAGGCCGGGCAGCACGACCGCTCCCCGCAGATCTTCGGTGCGCACGTCCCCGCGAAGACCTTGCCCGGTCTCCACGATCCGGCCGTCTTCACACCGCAGATCGCCTTCGACGTACTCACCCACCTCCGGGTCGAGCAGCAAAGCGTTACGCAGCAACAGAGAACCCGTCATCGCGCGGCCACCAGCGCGGGCGCGGCCAGCGGCGCCAGCTTCACCGCCGCGGCCACGGACTCCTCGTCGTAGCCTCCCTCGGCACCGAGAATGTTCAACGCTCCCAACGTCTTCCCTTCGTGAACTACCGGTACGTTGATCACCGCACCACAGCCGAGCGACTCGATCAGCTCGTGGTCGGCGAAGACTTCGCGCACCGCCGCCCGGTCCGCGCCGAGGTACGGCTCCTGTTGCACGATGCACCGCTCGAGCCAGCCCGCCGAGATCTCGACGCTCTTCTCGCCACCGACCGGGTACTCCGCCGGGTGGCTGCTGTAGATCCGCCGCATCGCCCGCCGCTCGGGGATCCAGGCCAGCACGGTGAACAGCCGCACCCCGATCGCCGCGCGAACCTTGTCCTCCACTGTGGACAGCTCGGTCACTTCACGATCCCTTCGGTGACGGCGGCGGGCGCGCCGTGTTCGGTGAGCTCCTCCAGCGAACGGCCCGCGGTGGACAGCCCGAAGATCAGCACGCACACCACCCCGGCCACCAGCACGGCCGTGGTCAGGCCGAACACCCCGCCGAAGCCAAGGCTCGACGCGAACACCCCGATGATCGTCGGCGCGAGGATGCTGCCCACCCGGCCGAACGCGCTCGAGAGCCCGGTGCCGGTCGCGCGGATCCAGGTCGGGAACACCTCCGGCGTGTACGAGTAGACCCCGGCGTAGGTTCCGTTGAGGAAGAACGAAAGCACCGCCCCGGCGAGCGTGATCGACCAGGCCGAGCTCATCTGACTGAGCCAGAACGCGCTCACCGCCGAACCCGCGAGGTACAGCGCGATCGTGTGCTTGCGGTCGAGCCGTTCCGAGAGCCAGGCGGCCGAGAAGTAGCCGGGCACCTGCGCGAGGTAGATGATGAGCGAGAACTCGAAGCTCTTCGTCACGGTGATGCCGCGTTCGACGAGCAGCGTCGGAATCCACGAGAAGAACCCGTAGTAGGAGAAGGTGATCACGAACCACACGGCCCAGATGACCGCCGTGCGGCGGGCCATCCCCTTGCCCCACAGGAATTTCAGCGCGGTCGGCAGGTTGACCTTCGGGGTCTCGGCCATCGGCTGGGCCGCGTCCTCCGGCACGGGTGGCAGCGGCGCCTTTGTCGCCTTCTCGACATCGCGTTCGAGCTTCGCGACCACCCGCTCGGCCTCGGCGGCGCGCCCCTGGGAGAGCAGGAACCGCGGCGACTCGGGCAGCGAACGCCGCCACCACAGCAGCAACACGACCGGCAGCGCGGTGATCACCTGCGCGATACGCCACCCCTCGGGCAGTTCCGAAACGACGAACCGGCCGAGCAACGCCGCGCCGACGAACCCGAAGGAGAAGAATCCCGCGAGCGCCCCGACGAACCAGCCGCGTCGTTTGGCCGGCACGAATTCGGAGAGGAAGGGCGCGATGATCGCACTTTCCGCGCCCGTGCCGAACCCGGCGAGCACCCGCGCGCCGAGGAAGATCTCGTAGTTCGGCGCGACCGCCGCCACCACCGAAAGCAGCGCGTAGAAGGCGAGCGCGTACATCATGACCTTCTTGCGGCCGATCCGGTCGCCGAGCAGGCCGGCCGCGATCGCCCCGAACAGGAACCCGAAGGGGCTGGCCGAGCCGATGAGGCCGAGTTCGCCGTTGCTCAGGTGCCAGGCCGTTTTCGCACTGGGCAGCAGGAAGGCGACGACCGCCGCGTCCATGCCGTCGAACGTGTAACCCAGCCCGCCGACGAGCAGAAGCAGGTAGTGCGGCCTGCTCAGCGGGAGCCGGTCGAGTCGTGCCAGCAGCGTCATGGCGGTCAACGTATACTGCATTTCTGACAATCTGCAATAGATTTTGCAAGCACGTAACAAGCCGATCGGAAGTGGGCCGACCGACCAACCGGCGGCCGGGCTACGTTGACCAGTCGCCGTGGGTGCCGATCGGCTTGTTACCTACCAGCACAGCACAAGCTACGGTGAGTGAGTGGTGGACGCGGAAGATTTCGAAGGATGGCTGCGCGCGCGGTTGCCCGAGCGCGGCCTGCGGCCGAAGTCGGCCGCCGTCCTGCAGGTCCTGCTCACCCAGCCGCGGCGCGCGTCGTTCGGGTCCACCGCGGAACTCGCGCGGTTGGCGGGGGTCAACGTCGCGACGGTGACCAGGACGGCGCAGGCGCTCGGTTTCGCGGGATGGCCCGCGCTGCAACAGGAACTGCGTGCGCGGTACCTGTCCTCGCTGAGCGCGCCCCAGGTCGCCGAGGAGCACCACAGCGTCGGCTCGGCGGCCGGCGCGTCGCTCCGGCGTGACCTCGACAGCCTGGCGCTGCTGCACCGCCGGTTCGCCGAGCACGAGCTCAACGAGGTGGCCAAGGCGGTCGCGGGGGCCCGCCGCACGATCGTGATCGCGGACGGCAGCTACGCGGCGGTGGGCATCGCGTTCGCGCACAACGCCCGTCTCGCCGGGTACGACGTGCGCGCGATTACGGCGGGTGACGCGGAGCTGGCCAACACCACCGCGAAGATCACCGAGGACGACGTGCTCGTCGCGATCAGCTTCTGGCGCCTGTACGAGAGCACGGTCCTCGCCGCACACGAAGCGCATGACCGGGGTGCGCGCGTCTTCGCAATCACCGACGCGGCCAGCCCAGCGCTGGCCAACGCGGCGGAGCGCGTGCTGATGGTGCCGGCCGAGGGCGTCACGTTCTTCCCGTCGCTGACCGCCGGGATGGCACTCGTGCAGGCGATCGTCGCCCAACTGGCGTCCATCGACCCGGCCAGGACCAGGGGGTCGATCGAAACGGCCGAGGCGATGTGGTCCCGCTTCGACCTGCTGCACCGGCGCCCGAACAAGGATTCAAACACTGATTGAAATCCTGATGGAAACGGTGTCTACTGGGACCCGTGCTCGACGAACCGACCCGTGACCGGTTGCTGGCCGCGGCCGAGAACCTGCTGCTGAGCTCGGACTACGACGAGGTCTCGGTGCGCGCGATCAACACCGCGGCCGGGATGAACCCCGCGGCGGTGCACTACCACTTCGGTTCGAAGGAGGCACTGGTCGCGGCGCTGCTCGAACGGCGGCTCGCGCCGTTGTGGGCGGCGGAGCTCACGCGGGTGACCGAACGCAGGCAGACCGGATGGGTCCCGGGCGTGGCCGAACTCGTCGACGTGATCATGGGTCCGTTCGTGGGCCTGGTCGCCGAACCTCACGGGCGGCTGCACGTCCGGTTGCTGGCGCGGCTCGTACTCGGGCGGCGACCGGTGTCGTGGGCCTCCGGCTGGTTCGGCTTCGCCCCCTGGGTCGAACTGTTACGCGCGGCTCGGCCGGACCTCTCCGCCGACGAGGCGAAGGCGCGGTGGATGCTCGCGTTCGACCTCATCGTGCAGACGTTCTCCGCCGGCGGCGAGGCGAAAGCGTTGCGGTCGTTCGTGATCGCGGGCCTGGACGCGCCATGACCGGCGTGTTCGAGCCCGCTTCGCTCGGCCCCGTGCGGCTGCGCAACCGGATCGTCAAGGCCGCGACCTTCGAGGGCGCGACCCCGGACGCGCTGGTCACCGACCGGTTGATCGACTTCCACGTGCGGCACGCGGCGGGCGGCGCCGGCATGACGACCGTGGCGTACTGCGCCGTCGCACCCGAGGGGCGCACCGACCGGCACCAGATCTGGATGCGACCCGACGCGGTCCCGGGCCTGCGACGGCTCACCGAGGCCGTGCACGCCGAGGGCGCGGCGGTGAGCGCGCAGATCGGCCACGCCGGCCCGGTCGCGAACGGGGTGTCCAACCGCCTGCCCGCGCTCGCGCCGAGCGGGCTGCTCAGCCCGCTGAGCCTGCGGCCGATCCGGGCGGCGACCGCGACCGACCTCGAGCGCATCACGCGCGCGCACGCCGAGGCCGCGCTGTTCGCGGCCGAGTCCGGGTTCGACGCCGTCGAAGTCCATTTCGGACACAACTATCTGGTCAGCTCCTTCCTGAGCCCCAAGCTCAACCGGCGTGACGACGAGTACGGCGGCAGCCTGCGCAACCGGGCTCGCCTCGCGCTCGGCATCGCCCGCGCGGTCCGCGCCGCGGTGGGCAGCCGGATCGCGGTCACGGCGAAGCTGAACATGGACGATGGGGTACCGGGCGGTTTCTGGCTCGAAGAGAGCCTTCAAGTCGCGCGCTGGCTCGAAGAGGACGGCTGCCTCGACGCGCTCGAACTCACCGCCGGCAGCTCACTGCTCAACCCGATGTACCTGTTCACCGGGGAAGCTCCGGTCCGCGATTTCGCCGCGCAGTTCCCCGCCCCGCAGCGGTGGGGAATCCGGTTGGCGGGCAAGGCTTTCCTGCGCGAGTACCCGTTCACCGAGGGATACCTGCTCGAACGGGCCCGCCAGTTCCGGGCGGCGCTGGCGATGCCGTTGATCGCGCTCGGCGGGATCACCCACCGGGACACGATAGAACGCGCGCTGGCCGACGGGTTCTCGTTCGTCGCGATGGCCCGAGCGCTGCTCCGTGAGCCGGACCTGCCACGCCGCATGGAGGCCGAGCCGGGGACGCGGTCGCTGTGCATCCACTGCAACCGGTGCATGCCCACGATCTACCGCGGCACGCGCTGTGTACTGACAACCGCCGAGGAGGATATGCGATGGCAATGACGGTCGTGACCGGATCCGCGTCCGGCATCGGCGCGGCGACCTTCTCCGCGCTGGCCGCTTCGGGCCGGGAAGTGGTCGGCGTCGATCTTCGTGACGCGGAGATCCTCGCCGACCTCAGCACACCCGAGGGCAGGCAGGCGGCGGTCGATACGGTGCTGGCACGGTCTTCGGGTGTGCTCGACGGCCTGGTCCTGTGCGCGGGACTCGGCCCCCAGGTTTCCGACGCGAAGCGGATCGTGGCGGTCAACTACTTCGGCACTGTGTCGCTTTTGGACGGTCTGCTGCCCGCCTTGCGTGGCGGTGAGGCGCCGGCCGCGGTCGCGGTGTCTTCGGTCTCGTCGACGCAGATCACCTGGGCGGACAACCCGATCGCCGGACTTGACGAGTCCGAAGTGGAAGCGGCGCTCGAGGTCGGCGGCGATTACCGCGGCCAGCTCGCGTATGCCGCTTCGAAGAACGCGCTCACCGTCGCCGTCCGGCAGCGCGCCGGCGACTGGGGCGCGGCCGGGGTCCGGCTGAACACCGTGGCGCCCGGCGCGGTCGACACTCCCCTGCTGCAGGCCGGGCTCGACGATCCCCGCTACGGCGAAGCGATCCGCTCCTTCGTCGGTCCGCTCGGCAGGCGCGGGCGGCCGGAGGAGATCGCCTCGCTGATCTGTTACCTGCTGGGGCCCGCGGCGGGGTTCGTGCACGGCGCGCAGTTCGTCATCGACGGCGGGGTGGACGCCCAGTTCCGGCCGACGGCGTTCTGACGTTCACCCGCGCGGTGCGAAGAACCCGGCGAACAGCAGCACCCCGACCAGGGCGGCCACGACCGCACCGGCCGCGGCGTAATGCCGGGCGCGGGAGCGGCCGGGCAGGAAGCGCACCGCCGCGGCTGTCGCGACCGCGACGGTCACCGCGATGGGCGCGAGCGCGCGCCACGCGTGGTCGAAGGAGTTCAGCGGCAGAAAGGAATCCGCGCCGTAGAGCGAAAGGATCAGCGCGGGCAGGCCGAGCCCCGCGGCGGCCACGGCGGCCATCAGGTTGAACCGGTCCTGCGCCTCCGCGTCCTGCGCGACCGCGAAGGCCGACATGCTCGACAGCAACGAATGCAGCCGGGAGATCTCCTCGGCCAGCTGGGTGTCGATGGCCTCGCAGTGCCGCACCGCCGCCCGGTAGGTATGAGTCCAGTCCGGGCCGCCTTCGCGGCGGTGGTAGGTATCGCTGTCCCAGAGCCAAATCCACAGCCCGTCCCGCACCGCCTGCTGCGCCTGGTCCCGCGCCCGGCTCAGCGCGGCGGCGAGTTCGATGAGCTGGGCGAGCATCGGGCGCAGCGTCCCACCACGCCGTTTCGCGAGCAGATGCGCGATCTGCTCCTCCAGCTCGTACCGCAGCCCCCGCACCCGCAGGATCTCGTTGCGTGAAGTCTCCGCCAGTTCCTTCGCCACGGACACGATCGCGACGCCTGCCCCGTCCGGATGTGGCGGCGTGGCGGCCGGCGCGGTCGTACCGGAGCCCGGCTCCCGGTGCCAGCCTTCCCGCTCCGACCACACCGCCTGCATCGCGACGGCGACCTCGGGCGCGGCGCCGCGCACCACGATCCGGGTCTGGCCGACTTCGAGCTGCCGCGTGCCGCGCGCACCGGTGAGGCGCAGGTGCGGGACGGCCAGGAATGCTTGCGCGCCCGAGGTTTCGAACAGCTCCCGCTCGCCCTCGCCGATGATCGAATCCACGCGTGGAGCATAGCCGGAGGGCCGGCCGGGACTCCCCCCGTCAGAAGGTACCGGCCTGTGGCAGCTCTGCTGGAGTACACCGCGATCGCCGGGGTGGTGGCGATCGGGATTTTCGGGCATTTCAACGATCTGCTGGGCTTCCTGCACGTCGAACTGCCGCTGTGGCTGTCAGGCGCGCCGGTGCCGCCCCGGGTTCGTACAAAGTGGACCTGTTCGCGGTCCTGCTGTGCCTGCTCATCGGGTTCGTGCTCAACCTCGGGATGCGCTCGGCCGCGCGCTTCGAAACCCTCCTGGTCTACCTGAAGATCGCCCTGGTCCTGGTCGTCATCGTCGTCGGCGCCTTCACCGTGAGCACCGGCAACTGGTCGGACTTCTTCCCGTTCGGCCTTTCTCCGGCACGCATCCCACCCGCCGGGTTCCCACGCGGATGACGTGGGTGCTGGGTGTGGCCGCCGCGGCCATCGCCGGCCTCCTGCCGATCGGCGACGCCGCCGAACTGACCAATATCGGCATCCCGCTGGCGTTCGTGGTCGGCTGCGTGGCCGTGATCGTGCTGCGGTACCGCCGCCCGGACCTGCCCCACACGTTCCGGACCCCCGGGACGCCCGTGGTCCCGGCGATCGGCATCGAGTTCTCGATCTGGCTGATCACGTTCCGGCGACCGGTGACCTGACTGCGCTTCGCGATCTGGTTCGTGCTCGCCTACTCCCGCCGCCATTCGCTGCTGGCGAACCGCCGGCGGTGCACGGCTACGGGCGCAGCAGGCGCGCGAGGAACTCCTCGACGGCCGCCTCGGCGGTGGCCTGCGCGGCGGGCACGTCGTCGGCAAGGGCGATGACCAGTGCCATCTCGTTGCCGGTGGCCAGCAGGATATGCGCGAACGGTTCGACAAGCCCCGCCGGCACGCGACCGGCGTCCGCGGCTTCCTGGAGGACGGCCTTGAGCATGCCCAGGCCGTACTGCTCTTCGATGGTGCGCCAGCGACGCCAGCCGAGCACGGTCGGCGCGTCGATCAGGAGAATCCGGCGCACGACAGCGTCGCCGGCGAGCCGGATCCAAGCCAGCTCCGCCGCCTTGAGCAGGCCATAGGGCTCGCTCGCCCCGCTGGCTTTGGCGGCGGCGAGGGTGGCTTCGCCGACCCGCTCGTGGACAGCCTCCACCACCGCCTCGAAGAGCCGGTCCTTGCCCGCGAAGTGGTGATACAGCGATCCGCGGCTCACCCCGGCCCGCTCGAGAACGGCCTCGATCGCGGTGCCTTCATAGCCGCGGTCGGCGAACAACTCCGTCGCCACCTCGATCAGGTGCCGCCGGGTCGCCTGCCCCCGGTCAACGCGTCGATCCACGCACCCTCCCGTTGACAAACCGACTGTCGGTCTATTAATTTCCAGACCGACAGTCGGTTTTCTGGTACTACTGCCACTCACTCTACGATCACGGAGGCGAACGATGTTCCTCGCCGGGTTCGACGATCACCGCCATACCGTGCGCACGGAGCACGACGAGGTGAGCCATATCGACATCGGCGCCGGTCCGGCGGCGCTGTTCGTGCACGGCATCGCGACCAGCGCTCACCTCTGGCACAACCTGATCCCGCTGGTCGCCGGCGCGCGGCGCTGCGTCGCCGTCGATCTCCCGCTGCACGGGCAGAGCCCCGCCAGGCCCGAACATCCGCTCACGATCGGCGCGTTCGCCGACACGCTCGCCGAGGTCTGCGCGCATCTGCGCCTCGACCAGGTCGACCTCGTCGGGCACGACACCGGCGGCGCGATCGCCCAGGTGCTGGCCGCCCGCCACCCCGAACTGATCCGCACGCTGACGCTCACGAACTGCGAGACCCACGACAACATCCCGCCCGCCGCGATGGCCGCCACCGTCGAGGCGGCCCGCGCCGGCCGACTCGCGGCGGCGGCCCCGGCGATCCTCGCCGATCCCGCCGCCGGCCGGGCGTTCTTCGCCTCCGGCTACCAGGACCAGGAGTTCCTGAGCACGCGGTTGGTCGACGCGTTCCTCGAACCGGTCATCGGAACCCCGGCCGCCGCCGCCCGCTTCCAGGACCTGCTCGCCGGGCTCGGACCCGGCGAACTGCTCGCCGCGGAGCCCGCGCTGCGCACCCTGCGGGCGCCGACGCTGATCGCCTGGGCCACCGACGACGAGTTCTTCGACCTCAAATGGGCGCATTGGCTGCACGACACGATCCCCGGCGCGCGCGATCTGGTCGAGATCGCCGGCGGGAAACTCTTCTTCCCCCACGAGCGCGCCGCCGAACTCGCCCCGCATCTCCGTCGCCATTGGACAGGCGGCGACTGACGTGGACATCGCCCTGCTGCACGAGGTGACCGAGGACTTCGCCGCCTACCTGAGCGAAGTCACGGACGGCGACCTCGCGGCCGCCACGCCGTGCGCGCTGTGGACCGTCGAAGACCTGTACCACCACATGGTCGACCTCAACCTGCGGTTCGCCCGCGCGGTCGGCCATCCTCCCCCGCCGCCCCGGGAATGCCTGCCACGCGAGACGATCTACCGCGACTCGGCGCGCCACGCGGCCCACGCGCTGGCCCGCGCCAACGGCTCGGCACCCCGGGACGCGTTCGAGTCGCACCTGACCAACACCGTCGTGCACACCTGGGACCTCGCCCAGGCGATCCGGATCGACTTCGACCCACCCTGGCCGGACGTTCTCGACATCGCGCTGAACTGCGTGCGCCGGACACAGCCGCGCGCGGACGGCGAAGGCTGGGCGTTCTTGCCGTGCGGATCGGCGATGGAGGAAATCCTTGTGCGGTCCGGGCGCGCCTGGATCTAGACGCCGCTCGCCTCCAGCGCGTCGTCCAACTCGGCCAGCAACCGTGCCTTCGGCCGGGCGCCGACGTAACTGCGGATCGGCTCGCCGTTGCGGAACAGCATCAACGTCGGCAGGGACATGACCTGGAAGTCGCGCGCCACGACCGGGTTCTCGTCCGAGTTCACCTTCACGATCGTCAGCGAACCGGCTCGCTCGGCGGCGATCTCCTCGAGCACAGGCGCGATCATGTGGCACGGCGGGCACCATTGCGCCCAGAAGTCGACCAGCACGGGACCTTCGCGCCGCAGCACCTCGGCGGCGAACGTGTCATCGGTCACGGAAAGCAGGCTCATTCGTTCTCCTCGGGAATCACGCCGCACGGGCCCTGCAGTCCAGGCAAGGCATCGGCCAGTTTCGACAGCAAGGTCTCCCGGACATCGGTCAGCCGCTCGATACAGGCGTTCACCTCGTCGAGCTTGCGCTGGTAGACCTCGATCGAATCGGCGCACGCGTCCCCCGTGTCGTGCCCGGCGCGGAGGCATTCGACGAACGGGCGCGTGTCGTCCAGCGTCAGCCCGACCGCCTGCAACGTGCGGATCTCGCTGACGAGACGGACGTCCTCCTCGCCGTACTCCCGGTACCCGTTCGCCGAGCGCCGGGCCCTCAGCAGGCCCTGTGCCTCGTAGAACCGCAGCGCCCTGGTCGTCGTCCCGGCACGCTGGGCGAGTTCACCGATTCGCATACCGTCGAACGTAGACCTTGACCTCGACGTCAAAGCAAGACTTCGCGCCAGCGCCGCTCGATCTCCCGCAGGAACGCGGGATCGCTCTGCGCGACCTTCGGGAAGTCCTCGAGCCGCTCGTAGGGGCGGCAGGCGTCGACGATCGCGCGGCTGCTGTGCGTCGGCGAGCCCTCCACCCACAGCGGGTCCAGCTTGCTGCCCCAGGTCTGCTTCATCACCTCGATGTCGCGCGACGGGTCGCTGCGTGTGGACATCGCCCAGATGACCTGATCGGGATCGGCCGGGTCGATATCGTCGTCGACGACCACGACGTAACGGTTCAGGTAAGCGGCGGCGGGGCACTGCGCGGCGAGGTACGCGACCTGGCGCGCGTGGCCGGGATACCGCTGCCGCAGCGAAACGGCGATGAACAACCGCCCGCCGCCGGACTCGTGCGCCCAGGCCTTCACAACCCCGGGCACGCCGGTCGCGGCCAGTTCGTCGGAGATCATCGCGGACTTCATCACGGTGCGCATGTACGAGTAGTCATGCGGCGGCTTCCCGGGTGGGGCGCCGAGCAGGACCGGATCGTCGCGGTGCCAGAGGCGGGTGATCTCGACCGCCAGGTTGGGGCGGCGGCGCCCCGAGTAGTAGCCGGTCCACTCGCCGAACGGGCCCTCCTCACGCAGGTGGTCCGGGCGCAGCCAGCCCTCGATGGCGATCTCGCTGCCCGCGGGGACCGGCAGGCCGGTGTCCGGGGCGGTGATCACCGGAACCCGCTCGCCGAGCACCGCGCCCGCGTACTCCAGTTCCGAGATCCCGGCCGGCACCTCGGTCCCGCCGAGGACGAGCAGCAACGGGTCGTGGCCGAACGACACCGTGACCGGTGCGCGGCCTTCGCGCTCGAACCAGCGCTGGATGTGCTGCGCGCCGTGCTTACCGGGCACCGCGGCGACCGTCACGCCGCGGCCGCCGTCCTGGACCTCCATCCGGTAGCAGCCGCCGTTGTGCACGCCGGTCTCCGGGTCGCTGGTGACGACGAAGCAGCCGGTGCCGATGAACCGGCCGCCGTCGTGCGAATGCCAGCGCGGGACCGGGAACCGGAGCAGGTCCACCTCTTCGCCGGGGATCTCGTTGGCCAGTAGCGGGGCGTGGTCGACCACCTCGACCGGAAACCCCTTCGCGGCTGCGGCCCACTGGGAAGGCTTGCCGCGCAAGGCATCCACGACTCCCGCGTCGTCGAGATCGTCGCCCAGCCGGAGGGTGTGGCCGAGGCGTCGTGGCGAGCCCGTGCTGCCGGTGAGCACCCTGAGCCCGGCGGGGTAGTCGACGATCTCGTCGAACAGCAACGCCGGGGGCAGGTCGCGGTGGTAACTCAGCTCGGCGATGCCGCCCAGTTCGAGATCCCAGTGCGCGCCCCGCACCTCGCGCAGCTCGCCGAACCCCTTGATGGCGTCGATATGCGCGCGCAGGCTCAGCAGCGGTTCGCTCATGTGTCCCTCCCGAAGGAGCCCATATGCTCAACGACATCCGGCCAGAGGCCAGGACACTCGCGCAGGCCCAGCAGCGATTCAGTCACGTGTCCCTCCCCAAGGAGCCCACGTGCCCGGCGACAACCGGCCAGAGATCAGGGCGTTCGAGCAGGCCCGGGCGTGGTTCAGTCATGTATCGCTCCCCGACCAACCCAGGTGCTCCGCCACATCCGGCCAGAGGTCGGGGCGTTCGAGCAGGCTGAGGTGCCGGGTCCGTTCGAGCACCCGCAGCTTCGCGCCCTTGATGCCGCCCGCCAGCTCGCGGGCCATCGCCGGCGGGGTCGCGTAGTCCTCATCCCCTACCAGCACAAGGGTTTCGGCTTCGACGTCGCCTAGTTTCGCGGTCGCGTCGAGGGCACCGAGGGCACGGCAGGCCGCGGCATGCGCCCGCGAGTCGGTCGCGACGAAGATGTCGGACACTCGCCGCACTTCCTCGGGATGCGCCTGCTGGAACGCTTCGGCGAACCACCTGTCTCGCTGGAAGGACAGCTGTTCCACACGCGGGACGGTCGCCGCCCGCTCTGCGCGTGCTGCCCATTCGCTCTCACGGTCGGGTCCGTAGCAAGCGGTGGCATCGGCCAGCACGAGGTGATGCACGAGGTCCGGCCGGGTGGCGGCGAGCACCAGTGCGGTGCTGCCACCCATCGACAGGCCGATGACGTCCGCAGGACCGGAACCGAAGTCCTCAATAACGGACGCCGCGTCGGCGGCCATGTCCTCTACCGTGAACTCCTTGCCATCCCAAGGAGACTCGCCGTGTCCGCGTGCATCGAGCGCGAGGACCTGGTGTCCCGCGGAGAGGAACTTCGCCACCGGGTCCCAGACCGCTCCGCTGAGCGCGAGCGGATGCAACAGCACGACGGGCCGCCCGGCCTCCCCGATGCGACGAACATGCAGACTCACGCGGTTTTCCTTTCCGCGGCGCGGCTTCCCGCCACGCTGCTCTCCACGGCACGGCCCTCCACCGCACGGCCCTCCACCGCACGGCCCTGCACGGCATCGCCCTGAACCGCACGGCCCTCCACGGCACAGCCCTGCAGCGCGTGGCCGTGCACGGCATCGCCCCGCACAGCCCGCCTTCCCGCAATTTTGTCTTCCGCGACACGACTTCCCACGGCTCGGCTTTCCACAGATGGATTTTCCGCGGCACGGCCTTCCACAACTCGGCTTTTCGAAACTCGGCTCACCACTGCCCGGCCTGCCACGGCTCGGCTCTGGGCAGCTCGGCTTCCCGCAGCACCGCCTCCCGCAGCACCGCGCTCCCCAGCACGACTTCCCGCAGCACCGCCTCCCGCAGCACCGCGCTCCCCAGCACGACTTCCCGCAGCACCGCCGCCCGCAGCACCGCGCTCCCCAGCACGACTTCCCGCAGCACCGCCGCCCGCAGCACCGCTCTCCGCAACTTGGCCTTTCGCGACACGGCTTCCCGTGACTCGGCTCTCCGCGGCGCGGCTGATCGCTGTGCGGATCTCTTCGTAGGTGCCGCAGCGGCAGATGTTGCCTTCCAGGTGCTCCGCGATATCCCGCTCGCTGGGCGCCGGATTCTCGCTCAGCAGCTCGTGTGCCATCAGCACGAACCCCGGGATGCAGTAGCCGCACTGCATTGCGCCTGCCGCGACGAACTCCTCGACTACCACGTCGTCCTTCGGCAGGCCATCGGCCGTGGTGACCTCCGCACCGTCGTACCGCGCGGCGCGGGCCAGGCAGCTGGACACGCTGCGCCCGGACACCAGCACCGTGCACGCGCCGCACGCCCCGACCCCGCATCCTTCCCGGACACTCGTCGCGGCGAATTCGCGGCGCAGCACATCGAGCAACAACTCGTCGTCGGCCACCGTGACTCGCCGGCGCATGCCGTTGACGGCCAGTTCTATCTCCCTCATCGCCCCTCCGTCATCGCGGTGAGAATCCGTTCCGGGGTCAGCGGCAGCCGGGTGATCCGGACGCCCGTCGCGTCGCGCACCGCGTTCGCGATCGCCGGGGCCATCGGGATGATCGCGGTCTCGCCGACGCCCTTGGCGCCGAACGGTCCCGTCCGATGTGGACTCTCGACGATGATCGGGGTGAGCCGGTCCGGCATGTCCTTGATCGAGGGTAGCTGGTAGTCCAGCAAGGTGCCGTTGACGATCTGCCCCTCGTCGAACACGAGCTGGTCGAACAGCGCGTGCCCGATACCCATGATCGCCGCACCGGACAGCTGCTGCTCCACGAGCTTCGGGTTGATCGCGCGCCCGACGTCGCCCGCGACGGCGAGATGCTCGATGTGCACGCGGCCGGTCGCCGAATCCACGGTCAGCTGCACGGCCACCGCCCCGGCGAACCAGTGCTCGGTGACCTGCGGGGACTGACCGGTCTCGTGATCGTAGGGCTGCCAGCTGGTACTGAAGTTCGCCTCGGCGGTGAGCGTCGTGCCCCGGGCGCCGAAATGACCGTGCAGTAACTCGGGAATCCCCACTGTCTCCTGCGTCTGGGCGCTGACCAGACCTTCGCCGGTGAGCTTGAGATCGGTCGCCGGTACACCGAAATGCCCGGCCGCCAGGTCGATCAGCTTGTCCCGCATGGACTCCGCCGCGAGCCGGACCGCGTTGCCGGTGTGGTACGTCGAGCGGCTGCCCGCGGTGATCGTGTCGTACGGGGTCACATCGGTGTCGGCGCCGACGACTCGCACCCGGCCCTCGCCGAGGCACAGCACCTCGGCGGCGATCTGCGCCATGATCGTGTCGCTGCCCTGGCCCATGTCGACCGTGCTGATCAGCAGCGTCGCCGAGCCGTCCTGGTTGAGCTGGAGCGTCGCGTTCGAGATCGTCGGGGTGAGCACGGCCTTCACGCCGACCGCGACCCCCCGCCCCCGCAGCAGCCTGCCCTCCTGCTTCTCGAACGGCGAGTCCCAGCCGATCGCGCAGGTGACCGCGTCGAGGCAGCCGAGAAAGTCGGCGCTGTGCATCGGGGTGCCGACCGGGGCGATGTCCCCTTCCCGCAACAGGTTCCGCCGCCGGAACTCGGCCGGATCCGCGCCTGCCTTCCGAGCCAGTTCGTCCACAAGGGACTCGTGCGACCAGGTCACCTGCGGCACGCCGAACCCGCGGAACGGCCCGGCGGAGGGCTTGTTCGTGTACACGCACCGCGAGCGCACGGACACGTTGTCCACTTTGTACGGACCGGTGGCGACCATCCCGGACTTCGCCGCGATCCGCGGACCGACATCGGCATAGGCTCCGGTGTCGTACCGCACGTCCGCGGTGGCGGACACGATCCGGCCGTCCTCGTCGGCGCTCATCGTTCCGGTCACCGCCGCGCCGTGGCGGGTGGTGAGCAGGAACGCCTCCTCGCGGGTCGCGGCGATCCGCACCGGCAGGCCCTGGGTCCAGGCCAGGGCGGCGGCGAGCGGTTCGAGCCGGTCGTACATCTTGGCCCCGAAGCTGCCGCCTAATGGCGCTGTGCGGACGCGCACCCGGTTCAGCGGCAGGTCGAGCAGGTCGGCGAGGCACTGCCGCACGTAGGACGGAGTCTGCGTGGTGGCGAGCAGTTCGAGCCGGTCGCCCTCCACCCACGCCGCCGCATACGGCAGTTCGATCGGGACGTGGTGGGTGGGCGGGGCCCAGAACTCGGCCTGGACCTTCGTCATGCCCTCTTCGCCGACATCACCGCGCCGAAGGGTGAACTCGTAGTTGACGTTCGTGTCACGGATACCGCGCAGGTGCTTCAGGTCACCGAACACAACCGACGGCCGGAGTTCCTCGTGCACGAAGGAATTTCCGGTGATCGCGGCGTCCACGTCGTGCACGGGCTCAAGTTCTGTATAGGAGACTGCGATCTCCTCGGCTGCACTTCGTGCCGTCTTGAGATCGTGGGCGATGACCGCGGCGACCGGCTCGCCGACGTAGCGCACCTTGTCCACGGCCAGGCACGGCTGGTCGGAAAACGCGGGACCGGTCAGCAGCCGTTCGCCGAGCTTGCCGGCCAGATCCGCACCGGTGACCACCGCGACCACGCCGTCGACCGCGAGCGCACCGGTGGCGTCGATCGCGTCGATGCGCGCGTGCGGGCGCGTGCTGCGCGCGACCGCGACGTCCAGGCACGGCGGTACCGGCTGCTCGGCCGTATACCGCAGCTCACCGCGGACCTTCTGGCGCCCGTCCGTGCGGGCCCAGCGCTCACCGACGGCGCCAGAGCAAGATCCGTCGCTCATCGTGCCCCTCCTTCCAGGAATTCCGCACGGCCTCTTCGACCGCGACCAGACCGAGCCGCTTCTTGTAGGCGCTTCCACCGCGCACGTCCGGGATCGGGTCGATCAGCGGTTCCGCCGCGTCCTTCGCCGCGCGGACCACGTCCTCGACCACGCTGCCGGCAGGCACGTCGAACTGCGTGAACAGCGGGACGTGCGACAGCGCGCCGAGCCCGAGCCGGACCTGGCGGCGGTTGCGGGAGCCGTCCACGATCAGCGCCGCGACCGAAGCGCACGGCCAGTCGTTCGCCGACAGGCTGCTGTACTTGACGAAATGCGCCCCGACGGACGCGGGCTGGCGGGGGATCTCGACCGCGGTGATCATCTCGCCGGGTTCGAGCGCCGTCTTCTGGAAGTCCACAAAGAACTCTCGCACCGGCAGGGAACGCCTGCCGCGACGCGAGCTCAGCTCGACCTTCGCGTCCAGGACGAGCAACGCCGTCGGCGGGTCGAGCCGGTAGTCCCCGTGCGCGAGGTTGCCGCCGACGCTCGCGGTGTTGCGCACGCGCGGGTTGGCGACGTGCCGGTAGACCTCGGCGGCCAGCGGCGCGAGTTCGCGGACCACCGGGCTGGTCTCCATCTGCCGCAGGGTCACCAGAGGCCCGGTGCGGAGCCCGGCGGAGGTGCGCCGGATCTCGTCGAGGCCCCGGATGCGGCCGATGTCGATCAGGTCGGACGCAAACAGCACGCCCTGCTTCACGAGGATCTGCACGGCGGTGCCACCGCCGTAGACCATCGTGTCCTCACCGTCGGCGAGCATCGCGCACGCCTCGTCGAGGGTGTCCGGGTAGTGGTAGGCGGGCATCAGCTTTCCCTCCCGCCGAACAGCTTGGCGAGCAGCCGTCGCCACCAGGACCGTTTCGGCGCGATCTGGCCGGCCTCGCCGTTCCGCTTGGCCAGCACGCTTCGCACGCCTGGGTTGTCCGGGCCGGGCGGCCCGCTGCCGCAGATCTCGCTGAAGGCCGCGACGAACTCGCGCTCGACCTCCTGCGACCGGCGGCGCACGATCGACTCGCCGAGCCGCCCGATCTTGCCCCAGATCGCGACGTCAAGGCTGTAGTCCACCTTGGACGATCCGGCGCCGTCGGGCTGGACCGCGAGCACGGCCTCGATCTTGATGGAGCTGCCGAGCTTGCGGTCCTCCCCCTTGAGCAGCGCCCGCACTTCGGTGGGTTCGGTCACCGCCGTGAGCTCGGCGGAGAACCCGGCGCTGAACCGGACGTGCGCGATCTCGTTGACCAGCCGCCCGCGGTAGATCGTTTCATCGGACTTCTCCAGCTCCGCGCAGCCGGGAATGCTGACACGCATCGAGACCGGATCGAGGAAATGCGCGAACACGCGATCTTGGCCGGCGGGAACGACGAACGAGGAACCCAGCTTCATATGACCACCATAGAGGACTTCATGTCTGATATGGAGGACGTTAACACGTGATCGGCGGCACGCAAATAGGCTTACCGGCAACACGGGGGTCCGGTCGGCTACCGTGCGCAGAACTGCGATGACGAGAGGTGAGCATGGCGAGTGACGTACCAGCGGTGAGCCACGCGGTGCGGCTACTGGAGCGAATCGCCCGCGACTGGCCCGAACCGGTCGCGTCCGGCGTGCTGATCGAGGAACTCGGCCTCAACCGGAGCACCTGCTACAACATCCTCGGCACACTGCAGCGCGCCGGCTGGACGGCGAGCCGCGGGGATCGCGGCGGCTGGTCGCTCGGCCCGCGGCTGCTGGCGATGGCCCGGGTCTCCGAGGACTGGATGTCCGAGATCGTCCAGCAGGAACTGGACGCGCTCAGCCAGCGCACGGGGTTCATCGTGTTCGCGGTGCAGCGGCACGGCCCGGCCGCGTATTCGGTGCTGGCCAAGGGAGACCGTGGCACGGGCGTGCGGATCACCGTCGGCGTCGGCGACACCTTCCCGTTCTCCGCGCCAGCGATCATGCGCGCCTTCCACGCCTGGTCCGACGAGGCCGAGGTGTCCCGGCTGATCGCCCGGCACGGCCTCGAGACGTTCACCGAAGAGACCGTGACGGCACCGATGGCCGTGCGCGACGTCCTCAGGGCCACCAGGGCGCGCGGTTACGCGGACAGCGTCCGCGAATACGACCTCGGCCAGTCCGGGGTCGCCGCCCCGGTGTTCGACGCGCGAGGCCGGGTGTCGATGGTGATCTGCTCGCTCGCGTTCTCGTCGGAACTCAACGAGTCCAACGTAGAGGACTATGGCGAAATGATCCGCGAATGCGGGCTAAGGATCACCGAACGCACCGGCGGTACGGAGAAAATCGCAGATTAGTTCCGCTTTTGCGTAACAAGAAAACCCTTGCGCGCCCTAACCTTTCTTGACCGCACCCATCGGCTCGGCTTAATGTGCCGCATGCAGGACTTAATGTCTTGCATAGGAGACACCCCCCCTAGCGCTTCCGATCCGGCCCAAGACGGCCCGGAAGGGAGAACAGCCGTGAACGACGTCGCCGTCACCAAAACCTCCTGGACCAAGACCTTGGACCGCACCCAGTGGCGGTCGCTGCTGGCCGCCAACCTCGGCTGGCTCTTCGACGGGTTCGAGACCTACGCGCTCATCCTCACCGCGGGCGTCGTGCTGCGGCAGTTGGACCCGTCCGCCCCCGTCAGCCAGGTCTCGTTCCTCACCGGCGCGACGATCGCGGTCACGCTGCTGGGCTGGGGTGTCGGCGGCATCCTGGGCGGGATCTTCGCGGACTACTTCGGCCGCCGCCGCGCGTTGCTGACCTCGATGGTGCTCTACGCGCTGTTCACCGGGCTCACCGCGGTTTCCTGGTCGTGGACGGCATTCCTGGTGCTGCGGTTCATCACCGGGTTCGCGCTCGGCTCCGAATGGGGCACCGGCACCTCGCTGGTCGCCGAAACGTGGCCGAAGCACGCGCGCGCCAAGGCCGCCGGGTTCATGCAGTGCGGGCTCGGCCTCGGGTTCTTCGTCGCCTCCGCCTGCTGGTACTTCGTCGCCCCGCTCGGCGCGGGCTCATGGCGGTACATGTTCCTCATCGGCGTGCTGCCCGCGCTGTTCGCGTTGTGGTTGCGCCGCAAGGTGCCCGAGTCGGAACAGTGGGCCAGCGCGCACCGGCAGCGGGCCGAACTGCGCTCGCGCGGCGCGGACGAGCTGACCGCGCACGAGAAGTCGTTCACCCGGCTGACCTTGCGGCAGATCATGGTCGATCCCAAGCTGCGCAAGCTGACCATCCTCGGCTCGCTCATGTCGCTGGTCACCACGCTCGGCTGGTGGGGCATTTCGACCTGGGTGCCCGCCTACGTCGCGTCGCGCGCCGCGGCTTCCGGGCATTCCGCGGTCTCGTGGGCGAGCGGGGCCGGGATGATCTACAACGCGGGCGCGATCGCCGGATACATCGGATTCGGCTTCATCGCGGACAAGATCGGCCGGAAGCCCGCCGTCATGCTCTACTTCGGACTGTCGCTTGTGCTCACCCCGGTGCTGTTCCTGTGGACGCACAGCCTCGGCCTGATCGTCGTCGTGCTGGTGGTCAACGGCTTCTTCACGCTCGGCCAGTACACCTGGATGCCGGTGTGGCTGCCCGAGTTCTACCCGACGCACCTGCGCGCGACCGGAGCGGCGTTCGTGTTCAACGCCGCGCGGTTCATCGCCTTCCTCGGCCCGCTGACCTCGGGCGCGATCATCTCGCACCTCGGCGGTTACGGGATCGCGGCGACCACCGTCGGGCTGATCTACCTCCTCGGCCTCGCCGTCGCCCCCTTCTGCCCCGAGACCCGCGGGCAGCAACTCCCCGACTAAGCCCCGCGAAAGGGACCGAATGTCGACCCTGAAGACTCCCGCCAGCACCGGCGGGATCACCGGTGTGCGCCAGGCCACCGGCCGCATCCTGTTCTTCGCCTTCCTCGGCACGCTGTTCGACGGCGCCGAACTGAACCTGGTCGGCTACCCGCTGTCCTACCTGTCGGAAAGCCTGCACGTGAGCACCATCCAGATCGTGCAGGTCTCGACGCTGCAGGGGTTCGCGTCGATCGCGGGCGGGATCCTGTGCGGCTGGCTGGGTGACCTCATCGGCCGGCGCTGGACCTACACCGGTTCGGTCCTGATCTTCGGGATCGCCGCGCTGCTGGGCGGGCTCGCGCCGAACTACACCCTGTTCCTGATCACCCGGCTGCTCGCCGGCATCGGCATGGGGGGACTGTTCGGCCTGTCGTTCTCGATGTTCGCGGAGTGCTGGAAAACCGCCAAACGCGGCATGATGGGCGGCTCGATCCAGGCGATGTACTTCGTGGGCCAGATCGTGACCGAGGGTGTCATCTACTTCTGCATCGTCAGGTTCGGCACGCACAACGGCTGGCGTGCCGGGTACGTGCTGATCGGCGCGGTGACGCTGGTGATCGGCCTCGCGTCGGCGTTCCTGCTGCCGGAGTCCGAGCAGTGGCGGACCTACCAGCGGGCGCTGGCGCGCGGCCGGGTCCCGGAACACCTCCGCCGCACCAAGGTTCCGCTGCTCGACCTGTTCCGCGGCGGCTACGCGGGCGGCACGATCGTGTTCATGGCACTGGCCACGGCGCTGTTCCTGACCACGAACTCGCTGATCTCGTACCTGTCCACGTTCCTGATCAAGGTGCAGAAGGTACCGCTCGGCACCGCGAGCCTGATCGTCCTGCTGGGACTGGTCGTCACCGCGATCACCTATCCGGTCACCGGGATCCTGTCGGACGTGCTGCGGCGCAAGTGGGCGTTTTTCGCCTCGGCGTTGTTCGGCATCATCGGGTTCACCTGGTTCCTGATCCTCGTCACCTCGCACTCGGCCCGTATCGGCACGGACTTCTGGGCCTCGCCGGCGTTCTGGGCGCTGATGCTGTGCGCCGGTGCCAGCGGCGGGTTCGGCGTGCTGGGTATCTGGATGGCCGAGTTCTTCCCCACGCGGCTCCGGTCGAGCGGTTCGAACCTCAGCTACTACGCGGGGCGCGGGTTCGGCGCTGGACTGTTCCCGCTGGTGGCGCTGTCGATCGCCGGATCGGTGCCGCTCGCCCTGGCGTTCGGGATCGTGGGACCGGTCGCCGGCGCGGTGCTGGCACTGGTCGCCCCCGACTCGACGGGCCGCCGGATCGAAGCGATCGAGTAGGCGCTTACCCTTCGAGATCGACCCGGATCGTCAGCAGGTCTGTGCCGACCGCGCGCACCGCGGCGCTGTTCATCCTCGGCAGGGCGCGGAGCCGGGCGACCGGGTCGTCATCGGGCAGCAAGTGCGCGACGCCGGGATACCAGCGGCCGCGCAGGCGCACCCGGACACGCGGATCCTTCTCGATGTTGCGCACGTACTGGGATCGCCCACCGTGCTCGGACACGAGCCAGAACTCGTGCCCGGCGCGGCGCCCGCCGATCGGCGTCCGCCGGGGCAGGCCGGAAACGCGCCCCGTGGTCTCCAGCAGTATCTGTCCCGGCCGGCGATGCAGGATCGGATTGCCTATCCGCTTCTGGAAGCCGGTGACGAGCCGATGCTTGAGCCGTGACGGGTCCGCCGCGCGCTCGAACAGGACCGGGAGCGTCCTGGTGTGAACGGGCGCGGCGAGCGTCCACAGCAGGCGGCCCAGGCCGTTGCGGTAGTGGACGATCGTCGTCCAGCGCACCGAGGTTTCGCTCGTCTCGACCACGTTACGGCTCTCGAGCAGGGGCGATGGCGCGTCGAGCACGACCTTCTCGGGCGCCGAACTGGCGACCGGCCAGCCGAGCACGTCCACCGGCGCGCCGAGCCGGAATCCGAGCAGCCGCCAGCCGACGCGCAAGATCCAGCGAACGCCGCGAGGCGCGCCCTCCCAGGCGTCCCGCGCCCACTGCTCCGCGGTCCGCTGATCACCACGGGGACGCGCGATCTCGAAGGAATACTCGGCCATGCCCCGAACCTAGCAGCAGACACGTGTCAATGAGGCGGTCAGAGCAGGCCGGCCTCACCCGCCTTGCCGATCGCCTCGACCCGGTTGCGGGCACCGAGTTTGTGCAGCGCGGACTGCAGGTAGGTCTTCACCGTGTTGCGGGTCAGGCCCATCGCCTCGGCGATCTCGGGGTTGGTCTGGCCCTGTGCCGCGAGCCGCAGCACCTCGTACTCGCGGCGCGTCAGCCCGCTGCGGGCGAGCGCGTGCGAACGCTGCGCCTGGTCGGGCAGGATGCGCGGGTCGACCACCCGTTCCCCGCGCAGCACCCGCCGCAGCGCCGACACCAGGTCGGTCCCGGCGACGTCCTTGAGCAGGCAGCCGTGCGCGCCGGCGTCGAGCGCGGCGAGGAGGCCCTGGTGATCGCCGTGTGCGGTGAACACGACGATCCGGCCCGCCGGATGCACCTGCCGCAGTTCGGCGATGACCTCCGGCGCGAGCATGTCCGGCAGCCGCAGGTCCAGCAGGATCAGGTCCGGCCGCAACTGGGCCACGCGCGCGATCGCGACCCGCCCCGACTCGGCGCTGCCGGCAAGCTCCAGCGCGGGTTCGGCCCGCAGCAGCAACGTGACCCCGTCGCGGACTACGGGATGGTCGTCGACCACCAGCACCGTCGCGGTCATGGCACCTCCGGTACCCACGCGCGCAGCGTGCGGCCGCCGTCCTCGTCACGCACCAGGCTCACTCGGCCGCCGAGGCGCGCGGCACGTTCGGCGAGTGAACGCAGGCCCATCCCGGTGCCGGGCGTCTCCGATTCACCGGTCCCGTCGTCGGCGACCATCACCTGCACCCCGCCGAGACTCGGCCCGAGACTCACCACCACCGAACAGGCCCGCGCGTGTTTTTCCACGTTCAGCAGGCCTTCCCGCACCGTGCCCACCAGCACCGCCGTGCGTTCGGCGTCCAGCGGCCGGACGGGCGCCAGCTGCACGAACCGCGCGGGCCGGCCGCAGCGCGCCTCGAACGACCGGCAGTGCTCGGCGAGTTCCACCGGCAGCGCGCGTTCCGGAGTGGACTCCGACAGCGACAGCAACGATTCCCGCAACGCTCGCGAGGCCGCCGAAACATCGCCCTCGAGCCGGGTGAGCCGGCGGGCCAGCACCGGGTCCCCCACCACGTCCTGATGCAGATCGCGCACCTGGACCCCGATGGAGAACAGCAGCGCGCCCACCGAATCGTGCAGTGCGCTCTGCATTCGCCGCCGCTCGGCGGAAACGGCGTCCGCCTGCGCCTCTTCGGCGACTCCCGCGAGCCGCAGCGCGGCGGCGGCCTCGTCGGCGATCTTTTCCAGCCGCAGCACCGCTTCGTCGCCGAAGTCCGCGCGCTCGCGCATGGACGCGTACGCGATCGCGACCGTCTCCCCCCGATCGATGATCGGGACGGTCAGCAGCGCGGCGAGCCCTTCGCCCTGGACCTGCGCGTCGAACTGGTGCGTGATCGTGCGCGCACGGACGTAATCGGAGACGCGCACCGGTTTCCCGGACGCGAGCACCCGGCCGCCGACACCCTGCCCGGTGGGGACGACCAGGTTCTGCAGTGCGTCCGTCCGGTTGCCGGCCATCCAGCGGATCACGGCGGTCCCGGGCTGTTCCAGATCCCCCACGAACGCGGCGTCCACGCCGAGCGATTCCCGGATGAGCCGCGCGGTGCCCTGCAGCGCGACGACGCGGTCGAGCGTGCCGAGCAGGCCTTCTCGCTCGCGCAACAGCTCGTCGAGCACGGTGCTGCGCTCGACGGCACGGTCCGCCGCGATCCGCTGCTCTGCGGTCACGCAGCAACAATCGCACATCTCGCGCGTTCCGGACATCCCCAATCCGCAGAGCACGGTTGTGCAAAGGTGCGCGGAACCCTCTCCAGGTGGAGGTACCGGTGCCGGTGACCTCGATCAAGGATGACCGCCACCGATTCCCCGCCGGAGGAGGTGCACGACGACGTGTTGAGTGTCCGCGACCTGCACGTGCGCTACGGCCGTTCGGTCGCCGCGCTGCACGGGGTCGACCTCGCGGTCCCCGACGACGGGGTGCTCGCGGTGCTCGGCAGCAACGGCGCCGGGAAATCGACGTTGTTGCGCGCGATCTCCGGCACGCTCCGCCTGCACCGCGGCCTGATAACCGGAGGCGAAATCCGGTTCGGTGACCGCCGTATCGACCGGCTCGATCCCGCGGCGATCGTGCGGCGCGGCGTGGTCGGCGCGCCCGAGGGCCGGCAGGTCTTCACCCGGATGACCGTCGAGGAGAACCTGCGCGCGGGCGGCATCACACGCTCCTCCGCCGAACGCGCCACCGCGAGACGCCGCGTGCACGAACTGTTCCCGGTCCTGCGGGCGCGCGCGCATCAGCGCGGCGGGCTGCTTTCCGGGGGCGAGCAGCAGATGCTCGCGATCGGCCGGGCGCTGATGTCCGCACCCCGCGTGCTGCTGCTCGACGAGCCCTCGCTCGGGCTCGCGCCCAGGGTCGTCGAACAGATCGCGCGGATCATCCGGGAGATCCACGCGCAGGGCACCGCGGTCGTGCTGGTCGAGCAGAACGCCGTGATGGCGCTCGGGGTCGCCGACCACGCCGTCGTGCTCGAGGTCGGCCGCGTCGCCCTTTCGGGCTCGTCGGAGGAACTCTCACGCAGCGAGGACGTCCGGCACCTGTACCTGGGCGGTCACGCGGAAACGCGGGCCACGGCCGAGCGCGGGAAACACAAGGCGCTGTCGAGGTGGGACGGATGATCCCCGAGCTTCGCGTGGAAGGCGTCATGCTCCGGTTCGGCGGGCTGACCGCGCTGGACGACGTTTCGTTCACCGTGCGGCCCGGTGCGCTGCACGCGCTGATCGGGCCCAACGGCGCGGGAAAGTCCAGCTGCTTCAACGTGATCAGCGGCCTGTACCGGCCGAGCGCGGGACACGTGCTGCTCGGCGACACCGAGCTGACCGGGCTGCGGCCCCACCGGCTCGTGCGGCTCGGCGTCGGTCGCTCGTTCCAGAACGCCGCGCTGTCGATGCATTCGACCGTGCTCGACAACGTCATGCTCGGACGGCACGCGCTGACCCGCGGCGGTTTCATCGCCGCGGGCCTGCGGCTGACGGTGCGGGGACAGCGGAAGCACGCCCGCCGCGCCGAGGAGATCTGCGAGTTCCTCGGGATCGGCCGGCTCGTGCACACCCCGGTTTCCGCGCTGCCGTTCGGCGACGTCAAGCGCGTCGACATCGCCCGCGCGCTCGCCGTCGAACCCGTGCTGCTGCTGCTCGACGAGCCGGCCGCCGGCATGAACGCGGCGGAAACCGCCGAACTCGCCGGCACCATCCGCGAGGTCCGCGACGAGCTCGGCATCTCGATCCTGCTCGTCGAGCACGACATGAACCTCGTGATGGGCATCGCCGACCGCGTCACCGTGCTCGACTTCGGCCGCCTGATCGCCGACGGCGCGCCCGGCGAGGTCCAGTCCGATCCGGAAGTGATCCGCGCGTACCTGGGAACGGAGGCGGCGTAGATGGAGACGTTCCTGCAACTGGCCGTGAACGGCCTCGGCCGCGGCGCGGTCTTCGCCCTGCTGGCACTCGGTTTCGTGATCATCTACAAGTCCACCGAGGTGATCAACTTCGCGCACGGCTCGCTCGTGCTGTTCGGCGGTTACCTCGTGGTGATCACGCAGGGCTCCCTCGGCTGGGTGGGTTCGTCGCTGGTCGGGATCGTCGGCGCGGGGCTGCTCGGGCTCGTGGTCGAGCGGCTGCTGCTGTCGCGGTCGAAGCTCGCGGACCCGAACAGTCTCGCGCTGCTGACGATCGGGGTCGACGTGATCATCAGCGAGGAGATCGTGCGGCGCCTCGGCGTCGGGATCCCGTTCCTCGGGCAGGCTTGGGACGCGAAGCCGATCCAGGTCGGCGGGATCACCCTGTTCCGCACGCATCTGGTGGCGCTCGGCGTCGCGGCGGTGCTGATCACCGCGTTCTACCTGGCGTTCAAGTACTCGGGCTGGGGCGTGGCGATGCGGGCGCAGGCGGAGAACCGCGAGGCGGCAGCGCTGATGGGGATCCGCAGCCGCCAGGTCACCGCGACGGCGTGGCTGGTGGCGGGCCTGCTCGCCGGGGTCGCGGTGCTGTTCCTCGCCACGCAGGACTTCTCGGGTTCGGGGCTCTCGCGCGGCACCCATTCGATCGCGCTCGCCGCCTTCCCCGCCGCCATCCTCGGCGGGCTGGACTCCACGGCGGGCGCGGTCGTCGGCGGGCTGGTCGTAGGGCTGGTGGAAGCGCTTTCCGCGCAGTACATCTCGTTCGACTTCTCCAAGAGCGCGGTATTCCTGGCAATGCTGGTCGTACTCGTGGTGCGCCCGTCCGGACTGTTCGGCACGAGGGAGAGCACCCGTGTCTGACCTCGCCACACGCACGCCGGCGACCGCCGTCGCCGCCCCACCACCACGGAAGTCCTCGCGGCTGCTGCGAATCGCCGCCTGGCTGGTGCTGCTGGCCGTCCTGCTCGCGCTGCCGCTCTACGTCGACGCGTCCTGGCTCAAGGCCGGGCAGTACGCGATGATCGGCGCGGTCGGCGCGGTCGGGCTCACCCTGCTGGTCGGCCAGGCCGGGCAGCTTTCCCTCGCAGCCGCGTTCTTCCTGCTCGCCGGGGGCACCGCGTACACCGTGCTCTCCGGAACCGACGAGGGCGGCCGGGTGATCGGCTTCGGGATCGACCCGCTGCTGTCGTTGCTCGCGGCCGTCGTGGTCTGTGCACTGCTCGGCCTCGCGTTCGCTCCGGTTTCCGGGCGGCTGCGGGGAATCTATCTCGGTGTCGCGTCGCTCTCGCTCGTGTTCCTGGGACTCTACTTCGGACAGTCGGCGAGCCGGCTCACCGGCGGCACCTCGACCGGCCGGTCACCAGCGCGGTTCTCGCTGTTCGGCTTCCCGTTCGACAACTCGGGACAGGTCGAGCTCTTCGGCGTCCCGCTGCGGCAGGCCGAGCGGACCTGGTACCTGTTCCTCGCCCTGACGGTGATCGCGCTGGTACTGGCATGGGGCGCGGTGAAGGGCCGGATCGGGCGGGCCTGGCGTGCCGTGCGTGACAACGAGGCCGCGGCCGCGGTGATGGGGGTCAGTGTCGCGCGGGCGAAGGCCGGGGTGTTCGCGGTGTCGTCGGCGTACGCCGGGCTCGCCGGGGCGATGACCGTGCTGTGGTTCGACATCCTCAAACCGGACGAGAACGAGTTCGGCACGTACGGCATCAACGTCTCGATCGCCTACCTGGCGATGGTGATCATCGGCGGGCTCGGGTCGGTCGGCGGGGCGCTCGTCGGCGCGCTGATCGTGAACGGGCTACCGCAGATCCTTTCGCTGTATTCGACCCAGCTGGGGCTGTTCAGCGGGAGCGGGCAGGGCGCGTTCACCCCGATTCTGGTCAGCACCTTCGTCTACGGGGCCGCGATCATCCTGGTCGTGCTCTTCGAACCCGGTGGCCTCGCCGCCATCGGGCGGCGGATAACCCAACGCAGAAAGGGGATATCGCGATGAAGCGGCATCTTTCCCTGGTTCTCGCGGCGATGCTGGTCCTCGCCGCCTGCAGCACCAAGGGGGGCGGCACCGGATCGTCCGGTTCCGACTCCTCGGGGGTGAAAACCGACTTCGGGGTGACCGCGACCGACCTGACCCTCGGCGTGATGACCGATATGACGGGACCGTTCAAAACCCTCTCGATCGGGATCACGCACGGGAACCAGTTGTGGGCCAACGACGTCAACGCGGCCGGCGGGGTGTGCGGGCGCCAGGTCAAGCTCGACGTGGTCGACCACGGGTACAAGGCCGACACCGCGAAGACGCTGTACCCGCAGCTGGAGCCGAAGGTGCTCGGGATGGTGCAGCTCGTCGGCTCACCGGTCACGGCCGCGCTCAAGCAGGACCTCAGGAGCGACAAGGTGACCACCACCCCGGCTTCGTGGTCCTCGGAACTGCTGGACAACCCGTACATCATGATCGTCGGCACGACCTACGACGTGGAGATGATCGACGGGATGTCGTACCTGCAGTCGCAGGGCATGCTGGCGGACGGCGACAAGGTCGCGCATATCTACATCGACGGCGAGTACGGCGCGAACGGCCTGCGCGGCTCGCGGTACTACGCGCAGCAGCACCATCTCGACCTGCGCGAGGTCAAGATCACTTCGTCGGACACGGATCTGACGAACATCGTGACCGGCCTGCGTGGCGAGGGCGTCAAGGCGATCATGCTGACCACGACCCCGGCGCAGACCGGTTCGGTCGCGGCGGCGAACAAGGCGCTCGGGCTGAACGTGCCGTTGCTCGGCAACAACCCGACCTTCGATCCGGTGCTGCACAACAGCCCGGCGGCGGGCGCGCTGGACAAGCTGTACGTCGTGGCGAGCAGCGTGCCGTTCTCGGCGGACATCCCGAAGGCCAGGGAAGTCGCGCAGAAGTACAAGGCCGCCGGGTTCCCGGAACCGCCCAACGCGGGGATCGACTACGGGTACGCGGTCGCCGAGGTGTGGGGCGCGGTGCTGAAGAAGGCCTGCGACAGCAAGGATCTCACCCGGGACGGGATCCTGAAGGCGTTGCAGCAGACCACGTCCGCGGACACCGGGAACCTGGTGGCGGCGCTGAACTTCTCGAAGGCCGGTGCTCCCCCGACCAGGCAGGTGTACGTCGCGCAGCCGGACGCGTCGGCCGAGGGCGGCGTCAAGTACGTGAAGCCGCTGTTCGAGGCCCCGGAGGCGCAGGGATACAAGGCACCACACGAGCAGTGAGGTGGCGGCGGGCCTGCTCAGCCGAAGGACTCGTGGCTGAGCCAGAGGTCGGGCAGGCCCGTACGGCATGACGCGACATCAGGAGTCGTAGTCGACGGTCAAGGTGTCCGAACAGGGCAGGGACTGGCAGGTCAGTACGAACCCGGCGGCGACCTCGGACTCCTCCAGCGCGAAGTTGCGCCGCATATCGGCCTTGCCGTCGGTGATCCGCGCCCGGCAGGTGCCGCACACGCCGCCCTTGCACGCGAACGGCAGGTCCGGGCGCACCCGCTGCCCGCCGTCCAGGAGCGGCGTGTCCCGTGGCAGCGCCGCGGTCGTGGACCGGCCGTCGAGCACGATGGTGACCTCGCTGGTCAGCCCCTCGACGGCGGCGTCGGAGTGCCGGACCGGGGCGGGCGGCACGTCGTCGACGTAGAACAGCTCCTGGTGCACCCGCTCGCCCGGCACGCCGAGCCGCAGCAGCAGATCCCGGGCGTCGCCGACCATGCCGAACGGTCCGCACAGCCACCAGTGCCCGACCGCGGACACGTCGGGGACCAGTGCGAGGAGCGCTTCGAGTTTGCCCGCGTCGAGCCGCCCGGTGAACAGGTCGGCTTCACGTGGTTCGCGGGAGAGCACGTGGACCAGTTCCAGGCGCGCCGGATAGCGGTCCTTGAGATCGGCCAGCTCGTCGGCGAACATGACCGTGCTGGTACGGCGGTTTCCATAAAGGACGGTCACCGACGCGGCGGGATCGCGCAGGACGGTCGCCGCGATCGACAGGACGGGCGTGATCCCGGATCCGGCCGCGATGAGCACGTGGTGCGCGGGCACCTCGAGATCCGGGGTGAACCGGCCGGCCGGCGGCGCGACCTCGATCTCGTCGCCGGGCGCGACCTCGTGCACGAGCCACGAGGAGAAGAGCCCGTCCGGCACCTCGCGGACCCCGATGCGCGGCGCGGCGCCCTCGGGCGCGCAGATCGAGTACGACCGCCGCTCGTCTCGCCCGCCGATCATCCGGCGCAGCGTCAGCGATTGCCCGGCGCGGAAGGCGAAAGCGTCCGCCAGCGAGGGCGGCACGTCGAAGGTGACGGCCACGGCGTCGTCGCACAGCCGCTCGACCGCGGTGACGGTGAGGGTGTGGAAACCCGTGCGCAGGCTCGCGGTCATTCAGATCTCCTTGACGTGCTCGAACGGCTCCTGGCACGCGCGGCAGCGGCGCAGCGCCTTGCAGGCCGTGGGCCCGAACCCCGAAATCAGCACCGTGTCCACCGATCCGCACCGCGGGCAGGCGACGCGCCCGGCCGGCGGCCGCAAGGTCAACCGCACCGGACCTCGCGGCGCTTCGCCGGGAGGCGCGATCCCGGCTTCGGCGAGCTTCCGGCGGCCCGCCTCGGTGATCCAGTCGCTGGACCAGGCCGGGTGCAGTACCGTCCGCACCTCGACGTCCAGGTAGCCCGCGCGGGACAGCGCGTGCACCAGATCGTCGCGCATGGTGTCCATCGCGGGGCAGCCGGTGTACGTCGGCGTGATCGACACGGTCACCCGGCCATCCTTTTCGGACACTTCGCGCAGCACGCCGAGGTCGCCGAGCGTCAGCATCGGCAGCTCGGGATCGGTCACCTCTTCGACGACGGCCCGCGCGCTCACCATGTCGCCCCCGGCAAGGCTCGCGCGACGCTCTGCAATTCCGCCAGCAGGTAGCCCATCGCCTCCGTGTGTATCCCGTCGCGCCCCATCCGGCCGGCCACCCCCGCGCGCGATGGCACCTCCGGCGTGGTCAGTTTCGCGGCGTCGAAGACCCGGGCGAGAACCTCGTCGAACTCCTCCCGCGACGCCGAGACGCCGGCCTGGCGCTCGATTTCGTGCGGGGTGAACAGTTCCTCGACGTACGGCCACACCGATTCGAGACCCGCCTGCATCCGCTCGTGCGAGTACTCCGTCCCGTCGCCGAGCCGCACGGCCCACTGGGCGGCGTAGTCCCGGTGGTACGCCAGTTCTTTCACACCCTTGGCCGCGATCGCGGCGAGCACCGGATCCGGCGAGTCCGTCAGGCGCTGGAACAGCGCGAGGCGCCAGGTCGAGAAGACGAGCAGCACCGCGATCAGCTGACCGAAGTCCCCGCGCTCCAGTTCCGCGAGCCGGACGTTGCGGAACTCGTTCTCCGGGCGGAGGAACGCGAAATCGTCCTCGCTTCGCCCGGTCCCCTCAGCCTTCCCGGCGCGGGCGAACAGCAGCCGGGCCTGGCCGAGCAGGTCGAGGCCGATGTTCGCGAGCGCGACCTCGTCCTCCAGCTCGGGCGCGTTGGTGCACCACTGCTGCAGGCGGTGGGAGAAGACCAGCGCGTCGTCCCCCAGTATCAGGCAGTAGGCGGCCAGCGAGGAACCGTCCACCCCGGACGGGACCGAGGTGTCCACTCCGGACAGTGGGTCCTCGAAGCCGGTGCCGAACGCCCACCGCGAATCGTCGGACGCGTCGGCGAGCGCCTCGAAAGCGTTGGCTGTGTTGTCCATAGCCATCCATTACTCTACATGTGGGGAACGTTGTCGGGGATGTCGTAGAACGTCGGATGCCGGTACACCTTGTCCGCGCTCGGCGCGAAGAACGGATCCTTCTCGTCCGGGCTGGACGCGGTGATGTCGGCGGCCTTGACCACCCAGATGCTCACGCCTTCGTTGCGGCGCGTGTAGAGATCGCGGGCGTTGCGCAGGGCCATCTGGTCGTCGGCGGCGTGCAGCGAACCCACGTGCACATGGTTCAGACCACGCTTGCCCCGCACGAAGACCTCATACAGCGGCCAGTCGGTCACTTCTGCCTCCTCGCATGCGCGGCCGCGGCTTCCCGCACCCAGGCACCGTCCTCATGCGCCTGGCGGCGGTGCGCGACGCGCTCGGCGTTGCACGGCCCGTTACCGGACACGACCTGCTTGAACTCGTCCCAGTCCAGCTCACCGAAGTCGTAGTGCTCGCGTGCTTCGTTCCACCGCAGGTCCGGATCCGGCAGGGTCACGCCGAGCACCCCGGCCTGCGGCACCGTCATGTCGACGAACCGCTGGCGCAGCTCGTCATTGGTGTGCCGCTTGATCTTCCACGCCATCGACTGCGCGGAGTTGGGCGAATCGGCGTCGGGCGGGCCGAACATCATCAGCGACGGCCACCACCACCGGTCCACCGCGTCCTGCACCATGTCCCGCTGCGCCTGCGTGCCCTTCATCATCGTCATCAGCAGCTCGAAACCCTGCCGCTGGTGGAAGGACTCCTCCTTGCAGATCCGGATCATCGCCCGCGCGTACGGGCCGTAACTGCTGCGGCACAACGGGACCTGGTTGCAGATGGCGGCCCCGTCCACGAGCCAGCCGATCACGCCGACGTCGGCGAAGGTCAGCGTCGGGTAGTTGAAGATCGACGAGTACTTCTGCCGGCCGGTGATCAGCCGCTCGGTCAGATCCGCACGGTCGACGCCCAGGGTTTCCGTTGCGGAGTACAGGTACAGCCCGTGCCCGGCCTCGTCCTGCACCTTCGCCAGCAGGATCGCCTTGCGCCGCAGGGAGGGCGCGCGGGTGATCCAGTTGCCCTCCGGCTGCATCCCGATGATCTCCGAATGCGCGTGCTGCGCGATCTGGCGGACCATCGTCTTGCGATAGCCCTCGGGCATCCAGTCCCGCGGCTCGATCCGCTGGTCTTTCTCCAGCGTTCGCTCGAAGTGCTGTTCCAGGTCCGTCGTCATTTCGCCACCAGGGTGAGCACGTCGTACTTCGCCACTGATTCGCCGTTCTGGTTGATCACGTCGGTGTCCCACCGGACTTCGCCGTAGTCCTGATCGATCCGCGGGGTGATCTGCTTGGCCGTCAGCGTGACCGTCAGCTCGTCGCCGGGTTTGACCGGGGTCAGGAAGCGCAGGTTCTCGAGACCGTAGTTGGCCAGCACCGGCCCCGGCTCGGGCGAGACGAACAGGCCGGCCGCGAACGACACCACCAGGTAGCCGTGCGCGACGATGCCGCCGAACAGCGGGTTCGCGGCCGCGGCTTCCGGGTCGGTGTGGGCGTAGAAGGTGTCGCCGGTGAACTCGGCGAACCGGTCCACGTCCTCGCGGGTCACCGTCCGTGGCCCGGCGGTGACCGAATCACCGATCTTCAGCTCCGCCAAGGACTTCCGGAACGGGTGCACGCCTTCGGCGCGCGGGGTACCGGCCATCCACCGGCCGGTCACCGCCGAGAGCACCTTCGGGCTCGCCTGCACGGCCGTGCGCTGCATGTGGTGCAGCACCCCGCGGAGCCCGCCCAGCTCCTCGCCGCCGCCCGCCCGGCCGGGGCCGCCGTGGACCAGTTGCGGCAACGGCGAGCCGTGCCCGGTGGACTCCTTCGCGTCGTCGGCATCGAGCACCAGCAGCCGCCCGTGCCACGGCGCCGCCCCGAGCACGACCTCGCGCGCGAACTCGGGGTCGCCCGTGACGATCGAGCCGGCGAGGCTGCCCTCGCCGCGCGCGGCGTAGGCGATGACCTGGTCGGTGGAGGTGTATGGCAGCAGCGTGGACACCGGCCCGAACGCCTCCACTTCGTGTGGCTCGGCCCGTTCCGGGTCACCCTTGAGCAGCACCGGCGAAATGAACGCGCCGCGCTCGGCGTCCGCGTCGACCACCTCGACCTTCTCCGGGTCGCCGAACACCACGCTGCCCGCCGACAGCAACGCCTTCAGCGACCGGCGCACCTCCTCGCGCTGCTCCAGGCTCGCGAGCGCACCCATCCGCACGCCCTCGGACGCCGGGTTGCCGACCGTCACCTTCGACAGCCGCGCGCTCGTCGCCTCGGCGACCTCGTCGAGCAGCCCGGCCGGCACGAAGGCGCGCCGGATCGCGGTGCATTTCTGGCCCGCCTTGACGGTCATCTCGGTGACCAGCTGCTTGACGAACAGGTCGAACTCGGCCGTGCCCGGGGTCGCGTCCGCGCCGAGGATCGAGCAGTTGAGCGAGTCGGCCTCGGCGTTGAACCGCACCGCGTTCCGCACGATCGCGGGATGCGCGCGCAGCTTCTGCGCCGTCGAGGCCGAACCGGTGAACGACACCAGGTCCTGCCCCGTCACGTGGTCGAGCAGGTCACCGGCGCTGCCGCAGACGAGCTGCAGCGCGCCTTCGGGCAGGATCCCCGATTCGACGATCAGCTCGGCCAGCCGCGCGGTGAGGTACGCCGTCTGGCTCCCGGGTTTGACCAGGCTCGGCACACCCGCGAGGAACGCGGGCGCGAACTTCTCCAGCGGGCCCCAGACGGGGAAGTTGAACGCGTTGATCTGCACCGCGACGCCCCGCAGCGGGGTCGCGATGTGCTGCCCCACGAACGTGCCACCCTTGCTCAGTGGCTCGACGTCACCGTCGATGTACACGGTGTCATTGGGCAGTTCACGTTTGCCCTTGCTGGCATAGCTGAACAGCACGCCGATCCCGCCGTCGACGTCGAACTTCGAGTCACCGAGCGTCGCGCCCGTCCTTGCCGACAACGCGTACAGCTCGTCGCGGTGTTCGCGGAGGTTCGAGGCCAGTGCCTTCAGCAGCGCGGCCCGCTGGTGGAAGGTCAGCTCACGCAGCGCGGACACGCCCGTGCGGCGCCCGTAGTCGAGGGCCGCGGCCATGTCCACCCCCGCCGAAGAGATCCGGGCGACCTCTTCACCGGTCACCGCGTCACGCAGCGGAACCCCCTCGTCGGGGGCGGTATGCCAGTGGCCACCGGCGTAGCTGCGCAGGAGCGCCATCGATCCTCCTCGAATAACCGACCGAACGTTCAGAAAGTCATGATAGCGGCTTGACAACGGACGGGCCAGAGGTCACTTTGTTAACCGTCCATTCGGTAGGTAAGCAAGGGGTGGTGCCGGGTGACCGTGTCCGCGGCCGCGCAGGCGATGTTCGACGACGACGTCGCCTCGAAATCGCTCGGCATCGACCTGTCCGAAGCGGCGGACGGTCGGGCGGTGGCACGCATGCGGGTCACCGCGGAAATGGTCAATGGGCATGGCATCGCGCACGGCGGTTTCCTGTTCCTCCTTGCCGACACCGCCTTCGCGTGCGCGTGCAACAGTCACGGCCCGGTCACCGTCGCGGCCGGCGCCGAGATCTCGTTCGTCACCAGCGCGCGCCTCGGCGACGAACTCGTCGCGACCGCCGAGGAGCGCACCCGCTACGGCCGCAACGGCATCTACGACGTGACCGTCCGCCGCGGTGCCGAAGTCATCGCCGAGTTCCGCGGCCGTAGCCGCACCCTTTCCCGGAGCTGAGGAACTTATGACCGCAACGCACAGCGAGGTGCCGCACGCCAAGCGCCTTGGCCCGGCGCCCACCGTGGATGATCTGTCGGCGCCGGAGCGGATGAGCGTGGACGAGCTGCGGTCCGTCCAGCTGGAACGTCTCCAGTGGACACTCCGGCATGCCTACCAGAACGTTCCGCACTACCGGAGGAAGTTCGACGAGGCCGGGGTGCATCCGGACGACTGCCGCTCGCTCGAAGATCTCGCGAAGTTCCCCCACACCACGAAGGCCGACCTGCGCGAGAACTACCCTTTCGGCATGTTCGCCGTACCGCAACAGGACATCCGCCGGATCCACGCCTCGAGCGGCACCACCGGCAAGCCCACCGTCGTCGGCTACACCGAGGCCGATCTCGACATCTGGGCGACCGTGATGGCCCGGTCGATCTTCGCGGCCGGCGGGCGGCCGGGGCACAAGGTCCACGTGGCTTACGGCTACGGCTTGTTCACCGGCGGGCTCGGGGCGCACTACGGGGCGGAAAAGCTCGGCGCCACCGTGATTCCGGCGTCCGGCGGGATGACCGAGCGTCAGGTGCAGATCATCACCGACTTCCGCCCCGAGGTCATCATGGTCACCCCGACGTACATGCTGACGCTGCTCGACGAGTTCGAGCGCCAGGGCATCGACCCGCGCACGAGTTCCCTGCGGGTGGGGATCTTCGGCGCGGAACCGTGGACCGAGCGGATGCGCGCCGAGATCGAGGAGCGGCTCGACCTCGACGCGGTCGACATCTACGGGCTGTCCGAAGTGATGGGTCCAGGCGTCGCGCAGGAATGCGTCGAATCGAAGGACGGCCTGCACATCTGGGAGGACCACTTCTACCCCGAGGTGATCGATCCGGTCGACGAGAACGTCCTGCCCGACGGCGAAACCGGTGAGCTGCTGTTCACCTCGCTGACGAAGCAGGGGCTGCCGATCATCCGTTACCGCACCCGTGACCTGACCGCGTTGCGGCCCGGCACCGCGCGGCCGTCGTACCGGCGGATGGACAAGGTCACCGGCCGCAGCGACGACATGATCATCCTGCGCGGGGTGAACGTGTTCCCGACGCAGATCGAAGAGATCGTCCTCGGCACGCCGGGCCTCGCCCCGCACTTCCAGATCCGGCTGACCCGCGAGGACCGGATGGACCACCTCACCGTGCTCGTCGAGGCACGCCCGGAGTCCCCCGCGGAGCGGCGGGAACCGGCCGCGGCGGAGATCGCGCTGCGGGTCAAGAACGGGGTCGGTGTGAGCGTCGGCGTCGAGGTGCTCGATCCGGACACGCTGGAACGTTCGGTCGGCAAGCTGCGGCGGGTGATCGACCAGCGGCCGCGTGACTGAAGCATGGTTGGGATACTCGGAGTATGACGACCGCACCGCCCGCCAAGCGCGGCAGGCCAGGCTACGACCTCGAGTCCCTGCTGGCCGTCGCGGTGAAACTGTTCAACGAGCGCGGGTACGACGGCACCAGCATGGAGGATCTCTCGCGCAAGCTGGGGATCACCAAGTCCGCGATCTACCACCACGTGCCGAGCAAGCAGGAGTTGCTGCGGCTGTCGGTGAACCGCGCGCTCGATGGGCTGTTCGCGGTCGCGGCCGAACTGGAGACTGTCGAGGGCCGCGCGGTGCGGCGGCTGGAGTATCTGGTGCGCGGGAGCGTCGCGGTGCTGGTCGACCGGCTGCCGTTCGTCACGTTGCTGCTGCGCGTGCGCGGGAACACCAAAGTGGAACGTGACGCGCTGGCCCGGCGCCGGGAGTTCGACCATCTCGTCACCTCACTGGTGACCGAGGCGATCGCCGACGGCGATCTGCGTTCCGACATCGACCCGGCCACGGCCGCGCGGCTGCTGTTCGGCATGGTCAACTCGCTGATCGAGTGGTACCGGCCGCGCGGCGGCATCGGTGCCGGGGCGCTGGCCGACTCGGTGGCGACGATGGCCTTCGACGGGCTGAGAGTCCGCGGCGGGTAAGTCACCGGTCCCGCTGCACGATGAACCGCGCCAGCGTCTCCAGTTCCGTTCTCGGGCGCGCCTCGATACCGGCCGCGCCGAGGTGTGCCTGTGCTTCGTGCAGGAGCCGCGCGGCCTCCGCCTCCGCCCAGGCGCGGCCGCCCGCGAGTTCGACCAGTTCGGCCTCCCGGGGCAGATTCCCCGGCGCCACGCCGTATCGCGCGGCCAGTTCACCGCCGGCTTCGGTGCCGGAGGCCAGCGCCGCCACCACGGGCAACGTCTTCTTGCGGTTGCGCAGGTCCGAGTACACCGGTTTGCCGGTGACCGCGGGATCTCCCCAGATGCCGAGCAGATCGTCGACGAGCTGGAACGCCAGACCCACCTGCTCGCCGAAACACCGCAGGTGCCCCGCGCGCTCGCGACTGCCGCCCCCGGCCAGCGCCCCGAGCGCACACGAGGCGCCGAGCAGCGCCCCGGTCTTGCCCGCGGCCATCACGCGGCATTCGGCCACGCCCACCTCGGCACGGTCCTCGAAGGACAAATCCAGGCTCTGCCCCTCGATCAGTTCCAGCACCGCGGTCATCAGGACGTGCGAGCTTTCCGGTTCCCCGGCCAGTAGCCGCGCCGCGAGCGCCAGCAGCGCGTCCCCGGCCAGGATCGCCGCGCCCGAGCCGAACTCCCGCCATACGGTCGTGCGATGCCTCCGCGTCGTGTCGCCGTCCATCACGTCGTCGTGCACCAGCGAGAAGTCGTGCACCAACTCGACCGCCACCGCATGCGGCAGCGCCTGCTCGGCCGGTGCGCCGACCGCCTGAGCGGCGAGCACCACAAGCGTGGGCCGCAGGAGCTTGCCGCTCCCCGCGCCGTCCGCCCAGCCGAAGTGATGCCGGGCGACCGGCCGCATCGACGGCGGCAGCCGCTCGGCCGCCGTCCGCAGGCCGGGTTCGGTGAGTTCCTTGCCCCAGGCCAGGATCTCCGCGGCCGTGCGGGTGCGCGCGATCAGGTCCGCCATCGCCCGAGCTCCACGTTCTCCAGTACCCCCAGCGCGTCCGGCACCAGCACGGCCGCCGAGTAGTACACACTGACCAAATAGGACAGCATGCCCTTTTCCGTGATACCCATGAACCTCGCGTTGAGGCCCGGTTCGACCTCGTGCGGGATCCCGCTCTGCCGCAGCCCGATCACGCCCTGGCTGCGTTCGCCGGTGCGCATCGCCATGATGGACGTGGTGTTCGTGGCCGACACCGGGATCTTGTCGCACGGCAGGATAGGCGTTCCCCGCCACGCGAGAAAGGGCTTTCCTTCGACGTCCACACTCTGCGGAGCCAGGCCGCGCCGGGTGCATTCGCGGCCGAACGCCGCGATCGCCCGAGGGTGTGCGAGGAAGAACTCGGTCTTCCGCCGCCGGGACAGCAGCTCGTCCAGGTCGTCCGGGGCGGGCGGCCCGTCGCGGGTCTGGATGCGCTGGTGGTGGTCGGCGTTGTGCAGCAGCCCGTAGCCGGGATTGTTGACGAGATCGCTTTCCTGGCGTTCGCGCAAGGCCTCGATGGTCAGCCGGAGCTGCTGCTCCACCTGGTTCATCGGCTGGTTGTACAGATCCGCGACCCGCGTATGTACCCGCAACACGGTCTGCGCCACACTCAGCTCGTACTCCCGAGGCGCCAGCTCATAGTCCACAAAGGTCCTTGGTACCGGCGGCTCGCCGGAATGTCCGGACGCCAGCGCGATATCCGCTTCGCCACGGGAGTTCCGAGCGAGCCCGTGCGCGGTTCGCAACCGCTCGACATGGGCCCGCAGGGCATCGGACCGGCCCAGCAACCCATGGAAATCGTCCCGGCGGAGCGCGAGCAGCGTGACCGGGGTGAGCGCTTCGAGTGAATATCCCCACGGCTGAGGGGTTTCGGCGAGCACCTGCTGCCCCGAGTAGTCGCCGTCCGCGAGTACGCCGAGCGTGGACGGCTCGCCGTAGCGGCCGGTCACGGACCGGCGCACCTTGCCGTGCACGACGAGCACGCCCTCCCCGGCGGGCGCACCGGCTTCGGCGATCACCTCACCGGCCTGATAGTCCCGGCGCACCAGCAAATCCGCGATCGCGGCGAGCACATCGTCGTCGCGGAGACCGCGGAACACCGCGAGCTCGGCGAGACTCTCCGGGACCACCCGCACTTCGTCGCCCATGACGTCGAACGCCGCCCGCCCGGCACCGGCTTCATGCGTGAGCCGCCGGTTCACCCGGTACGTGCCCGCGGTGGTCTCCACCCACGGCAGCAGGCGCAGCAGCCACCGCGAAGTGATGCCGCGGCTCTGCGGCACCGACTTCGTGGTGGTCGCGATCGTGCGCGCCGCCGCGGTGCCGAGGCTCAGCGGCGCGTCGTCCGTCACGGTCACGAGCTTTCCCTGCCGAGCTCGACGTTCTCCAGGATCGCCAGCGCGTCCGGCACGAGCACCGCCGCCGAATAGTAGGCGGACACGAGGTAGGACATGATCGCCTTGTCGTCGATGCCCATGAACCGCACGGACAGCCCCGGCTGGTACTCGTCCGGGAGCCCGGTCTGATGCAGGCCGACCACGCCCTGGTTCTGTTCACCGGCCCGCAGCAGCATGATCGAGGTGGTGCGGGTCTCGCTGACGCCGATCTTGTTGCACGGCAGGATCGGGACGCCACGCCACGACGGCACCTGATGGCCCAGGTAGTCCAGCGGCGTGGGATACACCCCGCGTGCGCTGCATTCGCTGCCGAACGCGGCGATCGCGCGGGGATGCGCGAGGAACACCGTCGGCTCCTTCCACACCGCGGACAGCAACTCGTCCAGATCGTCCGGGGTGGGCGGTCCGCTGCGGGTGTGGATACGCTGAGCCACGTCCGCGTTGTGCAGCAGGCCGAATCCGGGATTGTTGACCAACTCGCTTTCCTGGCGTTCGCGCAACGCCTCGATGGTCAGCCGGAGCTGCTGCTCCACCTGGTTCATCGGCTGGTTGTACAGATCCGCGACCCGCGTGTGCACCCGCAACACGGTCTGCGCCACACTCAGCTCGTACTCCCGAGGCGCCAGCTCATAGTCGACGAACGTGCTGGGCAGATCCGGCTCGCCGGCGTGACCGGCGGACAGGTGGATATTCGCCTCGCCGTGGTCGTTGCGCGGCGCCAGCAGGTTCGCCTGAAAGTCCGACACGTGTGCCCGTAACGACTCGGACTGCTCGTAGACCTCGTCGAACGCCCGCTGCGGCAGGACGAGCACGGTGGCCGGGGTGACGGCCTGCACCGTGTACTCCCAGATACTCTGCGGGTCCGCGAGCGTTTCGTCACCGAAGTGGTCGCCGTTGGCCAGCACCCCGAGCGTGGTCTGGTCGCCGTACTTGCCAGGGCCGATCTGGCTCACCTTGCCGTGTGCGATGAGGAAGGCCTGGTCCGAGGAGTGTCCGAACTCGACGATCGTGTCGCCCGGCTCGTAGCTGCGCTGCTCGAACCGATCGGCCAGCGCGGCCAGCACGGCCTCGTCGGAAAAGCCCCGCAGCAACGGAAGTTCGCCCAGTTCGGCGGGAATGACGCGAACGTCGCCGCCGGTGCTCACGAACGTCACCCGGCCATCGCCGACGGTGTAGGTGAGGCGGCGGTTCACCCGGTACGTGCCGCCGGCCGCCTGGACCCAGGGCAGCACGCGCAGCAGCCAGCGCGAGGTGATGCCCTGCATCTGCGGGACGGATTTCGTCGTGGTCGCCAGGTTCCGCGCCGCCGCGGTGCTCAGGCTTTGCGGCTGCGCAGCCTCGGCGCTCGATTCGGCGGATTCGGTCACAGTCACGGCACAGACCACCAATCATGGTTTTAGGAAAATATGGCAGGAGAGAATATCGGGAGGACCCGACTCGGGCGGCGAATTCGACGTTAGCACCGGAGCCCGGGGGGCGTACAGTCACCTATCCGGCCCACCCGGCCGAATCGCGAATTAGTTAATCCGGTTAACCGCGCGGCCGGGAGACCCAGAGTAGAGTTCCGCGGATTTTCCGCACCCACCCGCCGGTGAACGGTGGCACGACGGGATGACGGGACGTCACGCTGTTCCGGGAATCCCGCCCGGTACTGCTCCGAACGGACCCTGTTCAATTCGGCGCCGACGGCTTCTTGATCGACGTTCGCCCCGATGACGTCCTGTGAGCGCGCCGCACGAGTGGAGCAATGACGAACCCTCGGCGTCTGCTGTCCGAATGAACCACCGCGCACGATCTTGCCGCTCGAAATGCCCGCGACTAGCGTGTGAGTATTCACGCCGGAAAAGGAACGATATGAGTATTTACCTGACCGGTACGCTGTGGGTCGCCGCATCGGTCACCGGCGGCGTGATCATCGGATATCTTGTCCGCCGCTACGGCCTCGACGAAGGCCGGCGGGCCAACAACGACGCGGCGGGGCAGGCGTTCACGATCGTCGGCGGCCTGCACGCCGTCATTGTCGCGTTTGCACTGATCTCCCTGTTCGACGCCGCCGGTTCCGTGCGCACGGAGGCCGACCGGGAAGCACAGGGGCTCGTGGACATCACCTGGGCCGCGCACGCGCTGCCCGAGCCCGCGCATACCGAGATACCGCGGCTGGCCAGGGAATACGCGGAGACGGTGGCGGGCGCCGAATGGCCGCGCCTGCGGGAAGGAGCACCGGTGCCGGATCAGGGGTGGACCGAACTCGCCCGAATGCGGAAGACGATCGAGGAAACGGAGATCCCGCCCGACAACGACTGGCTGACCGATCAGAAGACCGAAGCCGCGCACCGGCTGACAGATCTCTACCGGCAGCGACAAGCGCGGCTGGATGCGGTACGGGACAACAACATCGGGCTCGTGGTGTGGTTCGTGCTGATAGCCGGGAGCGTGATCTTCGTACTCCTGCCGAACCTCTTCGGCGGCACGAAACAGGTCACCCACATCATCATCGTGTCCGCGCTCGCGGCGACCACGACCTTGCTGCTGTTCGCGATCTACCAGTTGCAGAACCCGTTCGCCGGCGGCGCGAAGGTGGGCCCGGACGCGTTCGAGCACGTCACCGCGCGGCTGGCCTGATGTTCCCCGGTTACCTCTGCGTGTGCGTCTGGTGCTGTTGCTGCGTTTGCCCGTGCCCCTCGCCGGTACCGTCGACCACGGCGTCCGCGACGCCCACCACCACCGCCACCACCACGACCACGACGGCGCCGCCGAGCACTCCGCCCAGTATCACTTCTCTCCCAACGCCCAAATCACCGAGCACCTCCAGCCCACCTCCACCTCCGCCGGCGCCGGCCGTGCTCCCCGCGCCGGCGCCGATCCCTGTCCCACCACCGGCCCTCACTCCCACTTCCACTCCCACTCCCACTCCCGGACACCGTTCACGACCGGCGACCTCGACGAGCGCGTCGGACCACCAGACCTCCGGGAGCACGAGTCCGACCGCGATGAAGCGCCGATGGGCCGTGGCGACTCTGGTACTGCTTCTCGGCGCGGGAATCGTCGCCCGGCGGACGGGCCGGTAGCGATGGCGGGCCTACCGTGCGTGGTGGCGGTGTTCATCCTCCCGGGACGGATTCCGCTCGGTTGGCCGTTGCCACGAGCGGGTCCCGGCTGCGACCGTGAGAGACCGAAACGCCTCCGACACAAGGGAATTCCATGCAAGCATTCACGCTGCCCGATTTCTACCTTCCGTACCCGGCGAGGATCAACTCGAACCTGGAGCGCGCTCGCGTCCACAGTGGAGAGTGGGCGCGGCGAATGGGCATGCTGGACGCGCCGAAGCGTGACGGCGGCGTGGTGTGGACAGCCGAGGACCTGTCCGCGATGGACTACGCCCTGATGTGCGCCTACACCCACCCGGACTGCGACGGGCCCGCGCTCGAGCTCATCACCGACTGGTACGTCTGGGTGTTCTTCTTCGACGATCACTTCCTCGAAGAGTTCAAGCACACCCGCGACTTCGCCGGCGCCAAGTCCTACCTGGACCGGCTCGAACGGTTCATGGGCGACGATCCGCCCGAGCCGGAGAGCCCGGCCGAACACGGGCTGCGGGATCTGTGGGCGCGCACCGTTCCCGCGATGTCGGCGGGCTGGCGCCGGCGGTTCGTCACCAGCACGCACAATCTGATGGTCGAGTCCCTGTGGGAACTGGACAACATCGACCGCGGCCGCATCGCCAACCCCATCGAGTACATGCAGATGCGCCGCAAGGTCGGCGGCGCGCCGTGGTCGGCCAACCTGGTCGAGTACGCCGTGGGCGCGGAAGTCCCGGACGAGATCGCGGACACCCGGCCGATGCAGGTACTGCGCGATACCTTCGCCGACGCGGTCCACCTGCGCAACGACCTGTTCTCCTACCAGCGGGAAGTACGCGAGGAAGGCGAGAACTCCAACGCGGTGCTGGTCTTCGAACGGTTCCTCGGCTGCCCCACCCAGCAGGCCGCGGACCTCGTCAACGATCTGCTCACGTCACGATTGCAGCAGTTCGAGAACACCGCGCTCACCGAAGCGCCCATGCTGCTGGCCGAACACGGCCTGCCCCCGCACGGGGTCGGCGCCTACGTGAAGGGGCTGCAGGACTGGCAGGCCGGCGGTCACGAATGGCACGCGCGCTCCAGCCGGTACATGAACGAAGGCGCCACGCGGGTCGGCGGGCCGACCGGCCTCGGCACCTCGGCGAGCCGCCTCTCGTTCGCGCCGGGGCTGCGCGGCCGGGCACGGCAGCATTCGCATCAGCTGTTCACGCCGGTCGGGCAGCTGCCCGTACCGGAGCTGTCCATGCCGTTCGAGTTCCGCACGAGCCCGCATCTGGAGGCGGCACGCGAGTACGCGGTCGGCTGGGCCCGGCGGATGGGCATGTTCGGCCCCGAGCCGGTCGCCGTCTGGGACGAGCGGCGGTTCCGGGGCCTGGACCTTCCGCACTGCGCGGCGATGATCCATGCCGGCGCGGGCCCGGACGAGCTTTTCCTGTCGTCGGACTGGCTGGCTTGGGGCACCTACGGCGACGACTGGTATCCGGTGGTCTTCGGCGCGTCTCGCAACCTCGCCGCGGCGAAGGCGCTCACCGACCGGTTGCCGGGCTTCATGCCGCTGGACGCCGGCGCGACCCCGGAGCCGGCGAACGCGATCGAGCGAGGGCTGGCCGATCTGTGGCGGCGCTCGGCCGGGCCGATGAGCCTGCCCGCGCGCGAGAAGCTGCACCGGTCGGTGCGGGAGATGACCGAAAGCTGGCTGTGGGAGCTGGCGAACCAGGCGCAGCACCGGATTCCCGATCCGGTCGACTACGTGGAGATGCGACGGCGGACCTTCGGCTCCGACATGACGATGAACCTCGCCCGGCTCAAGCACCTCGACAACGTGCCAGCGCACGTGTCGGGGACGCGCGTGCTGCACGAACTGGAGACCGCGGCGCAGGACTACGCGTGCTTCACCAACGACCTGTTCTCGTACCAGAAGGAGATCGAGTACGAGGGCGAACTGCACAACATGGTGCTGGTCGTGGAGAACTTCCTCGGCATCGACCGCTTCGGGGCGGCGGACGTCGTCGCGCGGCTGATGAACGCGCGGATGGAGCAGTTCGAGCACATCCTGGCAGACGATCTGTCCGCCCTGTTCGACCAGTTCGGCCTGGACGAGGCCGCACGAGCGGGGCTCTTGGGGCACGCCGCCGGGATGAAGGACTGGATGTCCGGGATTCTCGAATGGCACCGCCGGTGCGTCCGCTACACCGAACCCGAGCTTGAGCGCGTCCGGAACCCGGCAGCGCTGGCCATACCGGTCCGCGGCTGACCGGCGGAACTGGCGAGGCTGCCACGGTCCCGCGCCTGGTGTCCCGTGCAGATCGGCGTCTCGGAATAGCACTTGCGCTTCCGTCGCGACGGAAGCGCGAGCCGGTTCTACGCCTCGACCCCGCCCGGCACCTCACAGACCGTCGGGTGGGGACCAGGCGGCGACGAGCAGCCAGGCCCCTCGGCGGCCAGCACGAGGAGCCGCGGCAAACGCGTCTTGCCGAACGTCGAACTCACCGTCCCGAACGTCCAACTCGGCGCCCCCAACGTCCAACTCGGCGCCCCCAACGTCCAACTCACCGCCCTGAACGTCGATCTCGGGCGGGGCGGGGCCGGGGTCAGGTTGTGGCGGCGAACTGGGCGGAGTAGAGGCGGTAGTAGGCGCCCTTCGCGTCCAGCAGTTCGTCGTGCGTGCCCTGTTCCACGATCTGGCCCGATTCCATCACCAGGATCAGGTCCGCGTCCCGGATCGTCGAGAGCCGGTGCGCGATCACGAAGCTCGTCCGCGAGGAACGCAGCGCCGCCATCGCCTTCTGCACCAGCGCTTCCGTCCGCGTGTCCACCGAACTCGTGGCCTCGTCGAGAATCAGCAGCGAAGGCGAGGCCAGGAACGCCCGCGCGATCGTCAGCAGCTGCTTCTCCCCCGCGCTGACGTTCGTACCGTCCTCGTCGATCACCGTGTCGTACCCGTCGGGCAGCGTCCGCACGAACCGGTCGACGAACGTCGCCTTGGCGGCCGCGACGATCTCCTCCTCCGTCGCGTCCGGTTTGCCGTAGGCGATGTTGTCCCGGATCGTCCCGCCGAACAGCCACGTGTCCTGCAGCACCATCCCGATCTGCGACCGCAGATCTTCCCGCCGCAGCGAAGTGATGTCGACCCCGTCGAGCGTGATCCGCCCCGCGTCCAGCTCGTAGAATCGCATGATCAGGTTGACCAGCGTGGTCTTCCCGGCTCCGGTCGGCCCCACGATCGCTACCGTCTGCCCCGGTTCGGCGACCAGCGACAGGTGCTCGATGAGCGGCTGGTCCTGCCGGTAGGAGAAGCTCACGTCGGCGAACTCGACCCGCCCGCTCCGCTCGGCGGGCAACGCCACGGCGTCCACCGCGTCGGGCTCCTGCTCCTCGGCGTCCAGCAGCTCGAACACGCGCTCCGCGGACGCGACCCCCGACTGCATGAGGTTCGCCATCGAGGCGATCTGCGTCAGCGGCTGCGTGAACTGCCGCGAGTACTGGATGAACGCCTGCACCTCACCGAGGGTCATCCCGCCCGACGTGATCCGCAGCCCGCCGACCACCGCGATCACGACGTAGCTCAGGTTCGACAGGAACATCATCGACGGCATGATCAGCCCGGACGCGAACTGCGCCCCGCGTGCCGCCTCGAACAGCTCGTCGTTGCGGAGCCGGAACTCCTCTTCCGACTCCTTCTGCCGCCCGAAGACCTTCACCAGCTGGTGCCCGGTGAACGACTCCTCGATATGCGCGTTGAGCTTGCCGGTGTTCTTCCACTGCGCGACGAACAGCTTCTGCGCCCGCTTGCCGATCTGACCGGTGATCACGATCGACACCGGGATGACCGCGAGCGCGATCACCGCCAGCAGCGGCGAGATGGTGAACATCATGACCACGACGCCGACCACGGTCAGCAGCGAGGTCAGCAGCTGGCTCAGCGTCTGCTGCAGGGTCTGCGAGATGTTGTCGATGTCGTTGGTGACGCGGGAAAGCAGCTCACCGCGCGGCTGGCCGTCGAAGTACCGCAACGGAAGCCGGTGCAGCTTCGCCTCGACCTCTTCGCGCAGCCCGAACACCACCCGCTGCACGACGTGGTTGAGCAGCCGCCCCTGCAGGAGCGCGAACACCGAGGCCGCGAGGTACAGCGCCAGCACCCAGCCCAGCTTCGTGGCCAGCGCGGCGAAGTCGATCCCGCCGCCGGGCACGTGCCGCAGACGCTCCAGCACGCCCTGGAAGATCACGTCGGTGGCCTGGCCGAGCAGCCGCGGCCCGGCGACGTTCAACGCGACACTCGTGACCCCCAGTGCGACGACCGCGAAGAACGCCGGCCGCTCGGGGCGCAGCCTGCCGGCGAGCCGTTTCGCCGACGGTCCGAAGCTCTTCGCCTTGGCCGGTGGCATGCCCATCCCCGGCATGCCGCGGCCCATCGGCCCGGGCATCGGCCGCGGTGCGGGTCTGTTCTCTGTGGTGGTCACGCCGCCGCTCCAATCTGCGGGACACCCGCACCCGGTCGGCTCGCATGCGGAGATGCTTCGCTGCCGGCCTTCATGCCGCCTCCGCCGGAGTGAGCTGGGACTGGACGATCTCGACGTACGTCGGGCAGGTGTCCAGCAGTTCGTGGTGAGTGCCGGCGCCGACGATCGTCCCGCCGTCGAGCACGAGGATCTGGTCGGCGTCGAGGATGGTCGAGACCCGCTGCGCGACGACGAGCACCGCCGCGTCCCGCGTGTGCGGCCGCAGCGCGGTGCGCAACGCCGCGTCGGTGGCCAGGTCGAGCGCGGAGAACGAGTCGTCGAACAGGAAGATCTCGGGCTTGCGCACGAGCGCCCGCGCGATCGCGAGCCGCTGCCGCTGACCGCCGGACACGTTCGTGCCGCCCTGCGCGATCGGCGCCTCCAGCCCGCCCGGCATCTCCCGCACGAAGTCCGCGGCCTGGGCGATTTCCAGTGCCTGCCACAGCTCGTCGTCGCCCGCGCCGGGATCGCCGTAGCGGAGGTTGCTCGCCACGGTGCCGGTGAACAGGTACGCCCGTTGCGGCACCAGGCCGATCCGCCGCCACAGCACTTCCGGCTCCAGTTCCCGCACGTCGACGCGGTCGACGAGCACGGCGCCCGCCGTCGCGTCGATCAGCCGGGGGATCAGCGACAGCAACGTCGTCTTGCCCGTACCGGTGCTGCCGATGATCGCCGTGGTGGTGCCGGGCCCGGCGCGGAACGACACATCGCGCAACACGGCTTCGGCCGCCCCCGGGTAGCGGAACTCGACGTCGCGGAACTCGAGCTGCGCCGCCGTCCCCACCTCGCGGACCGGCTCCACCGGCGGCCGCACCGACGACTGCGCGTCGATGACCTCGTTGATGCGCTCCGCGGAGACCGCCGCACGCGGGATCATGATCGAGATGAACGTCGCCATCATGACCGACATGAGGATCTGCAGCAGGTAGTTGAGGAACGCGGTCAGCGCCCCGATCTGCATCTCGCCGGTGTCCACGCGGTGCGCGCCGAACCACAGCACCGCGACGCTCGAGGCGTTGAGGATCAGCATGACGGTCGGGAAGATCAGCGCCTGCAGCCTGCCGACCCGGAGCGCGGTGCCGGTCAGCGTCGCGTTCGCGTCGGCGAAACGGTTCGTCTCCGCCTGCTCACGGACGAAGGCGCGCACGACCCGGATACCCGACAGCTGCTCCCGCAGCACGCGGTTGACCCCGTCGATCAGCGTCTGCATGCGGCGGAACTGCGGCACCATGCGTGAGACGATCAGCCCGATCGCGAGCACCAGCACCGGCACGGACACCAGCAGCAGCCAGGACAGCCCGACGTCCTCGTTGAGCGCGAGCACGACACTGGCGAAACACATGATCGGCGCGGTGACCAGCATCGTGCACACCAGCACCACGAGCAGCTGGACCTGCTGAACGTCGTTGGTGGTGCGGGTGATCAGCGAGGGCGCGCCGAAGGTGGACACCTCGCGGGCGGAGAACTGCCCGACCTGGTGGAAGATCGCGGCCCGCACGTCACGGCCGAAGCCCATCGCGGCGCGGGAGCTGAAGAACACCGCGCCCACCGAGCAGATGATCTGCAGCAGCGTGACCGTCAGCATCCACGCGCCGGTGGACAGGATGTACCCGGTGTCGCCCCGGATGACGCCGTTGTCGATGATGTCGGCGTTCAGGCTCGGCAGGTACAGCGACGCGACGGTGCCGATCAGCTGCAGTACGAGCACGACCGTGAGCTCCTGCCGGTACGGGAGCAGGTAGGTGCGCAACAGGCGGATGAGCAACGGGTCCCCCAAGAGAAACCAACCGTATCTAACATGGACACCGTAGCCCCTTCAGATAAGAAACGCAACGTATCTAAGGAGCCGGGTGTCCGAGACCAGGTCGCGCCGCCGTGGCGAGCAGCTCGAGGCGGCGATCCTCGATGCCGCCTGGGCGGAGCTGCAGGAAGCCGGCTACCGCGGGTTGACCATCGAAAGGGTCGCAAGCCGGGCCGGGACGAGCAAGCCAGTTATCTACCGTCGCTGGGCCAATCGCGCGGAACTGGTGCTCGCCGCGTGGGGAAGGCGGATGCCGAACAGGCCGGAGCCCGTGAACACCGGCGCGCTGCGGTCGGACCTCATCGAGCTGTTCACCCGGATTTCGCGGCGGGCGAACGACATGATGGGCGAAATGATCGCGGGCGTGATGGCCGAGGCGTTCCGCGATCCCGAGGTGACCGCGCTGCTGCAGGAGCGGTTGAAGGCCGCGCCGCTGGCCGAGGGCATGCGGCGGATCCTCGCGCGCGCGGCCGAGCGCGGCGAGATGCCACCGGTCGAGCTGCCGCCTCGGGCCGCCCGGCTGCCGCTCGACCTGGTCCGCAACGAGGGTATGACCTGCGGCGGCCCGATCCGCGAAGAGGCCATCACGGAAATGGTCGACGAGGTGTACCTGCCGCTGCTGCGCGGCCTCAGCGCGACTGATAGTTAGTGTCTTGTCTTTACGCGTGGTGTGTTTGCTTGCCAAGGCATCGAGTTGGCCCACCGCGTCGCCGGATTGGCTCGGGGCGTCACCGAGTTGGCCCACCGCTGCCGCCGAGGGCAAACTCGGCCACCGGACCAGCCAACTCACCACCGCAACTGGCAAACACACCGACTGCACGGGCAAACACGGCAGGATCACGCCGCACTAGTCACCTCGAACACGGGGTAGTCCGCCGCGATCCGGGCGAACTCGGCCACCGGTGCGCCCTGCGCGACCGGGAAATGCGGCCGCGCGGCCGGGGCGAGGTCGAGATAGCGGCGCAGGATCGGCGCCCGCTCGTCCGGTTCGACCTCGACCAGCCGCACCGGTTCGACCACACCGTGCCGCAGCACGGCCCGGCCGTGGCCGGCGCGCACGTTCCGCACCCAGTTCGTCCGCTCGCCGAGCATCGCCACGAGATATCGCTTCCCTTCGTACCCCGTGACGACCATGGGAAAGGAGATCACGCGCCCGCTCTTGCGCCCGGCGACCTCGAGCGTCGCCGTCCGGTCCGCCAGGACCAGGCCCTTGGCGAACAGCCACGCGGACGACCGGTTCATGAGCCGGGCGACCTGGTTGGGCCGCCCGCCGGAGTACAGCCAGCGGTTGAAGCGGCCCGTCGTCTTCTGCGTCATGGCGCCAGCCCAGCGGCACCGGGGCCGCCCGGGCTAGGGTCGCAAGTCCTTCCACGGCGTGGCGGAGTTCATCAGCCCTACCATGCCCGACACCAGCCGCATCTGGCCGACGCCCCGGATGTCGGCTTCGACCAGCCGGGGTGAGCACACCAGCACCGCGAGCACCTGCGCCCGCGAAAGCGCCACGTTGAGCCGGTTGCGCGAGAGGAGGAAATCCAGCCCGCGCGGCAGTTCGACGGCCGAGGACGAGGTCATCGTCGCGATCACCACCGGCGCCTCCTGCCCCTGGAACCGGTCCACGGTGCCCACCCGCACGCCATCGAACCCGGCGCGTTCCAGCGCCTGGCTCACTACCCGCGCCTGCAAGTTGTACGGGGCCACGACGAGGATGTCCTTGCCCGACAAGGGGCGGCGCCCGCTCAAGTCCGTCCACTCACGACCGTGCAGAGTGGACACCAGCTCGACCACCGCCGCGGCCTCTTCCGGCGAGCGCGTCGTGTTCCCCCGGTGCTCCACCTCCACCAGGTGCAGGCCGGGCCGCACACCGTCGATCCCGCGCTCCGCCGCGGACGGGTGCGCGTGCAGCAGCCCCGCATACGACAACCGCGAGACCGGCGCGCACACGCCGGGGTGCATCCGCCGGGTCTGGTCGAGGAAGAAGCCCAGCCCGGGCGGGATGACGTCGGCGCCGCCGAGCAGGTGGCCGAGCGCGGACGCCTCCGCCCCGGCCGGATGCGTGCCCTGCACGACCTGGGGCAGCTGCTGAGGATCCCCCAGCAGCACGAGGTTCTTCGCCGCCATCGACACCGCGAGCGCGTCGGCCAGCGCGAACTGACCCGCCTCGTCGACGATGAGGACGTCGAACGGCTCCGCCCGGATCGCTGCGTTCGCGAAGTTCCACGCGGTGCCGCCGACGAGATGGCCGCCGTCGTGCTCGGTGCGCCACCTGGCCAGCGCGTCCGTGCTCTTCGGCTGGTCCCATGGTTGCTCGGAAACCGTGCCGTTGCGGGGACGCTTGGCGCACGGCAGTTCGGGCGCCGTGGTCTTCGCCGCCGTGAGCACGTTCTCCACGGCTTTGTGGCTCGTCGAGGTCACCGCGACGGTCTTGCCCGCGCGGACCAGATGCGCGATGAGCTGTCCGGCCAGGTAGGTCTTGCCCGCGCCGGGCGGTCCCTGCACGGCCAGCGCCGAACCGTCGAGCAGGTCGACGGTTTCGATCACCGTGCGCACCAGATCCTCGCCGGGCTCGGGCAGCGCGCGGCCACCGCGGAGCCGGGGCGGGGTGCGGCGCAGCAGATCGACACCGGGATGCGCGGGCAACTCGGGCAGGCTGTCGACGACGAGCTGCGCGAGTTCGGCAACCGCTTCGTCCTTCGGCGCGGGCTGGACCGGGCGCCCGGGCAGCACCGCGGCCGGCGGCTCGGCCGACGTCTCCCCGACGGAACAGCTCTCCTCGAGCGTCAGCTCGGCGGCCGACGCGCTGATGACCCGCGCGTCATGGGCCAGGGCCCCGTACCGCACGCGTACCTGCTCGCCGGCGGTGAACGGATGCGGCCGCTCGGGATCACAGGTGACCACGAGCGTCCGTTTCGCCAGCCGGGCCCGCCCGGACGGCGGCACCCACTCCCCCGCGTCCACCGAGACCGGCACCGCACACGTCGTGTCCACTTCGAGATCGCCCAGCGGCGCGGCGAGCTGGCGGAAGAACTCCCACCACGCCGGGTTCGTCTCGCGCCGGTGATAGCCGACGCACGCCGCGAGCAGCTCCGCGGCTTCCTCGTCCGAACCCCGCAGCGCGTCCACGAGTTTCGCGAGCCGCGCGGCGCGCTCGGCCCGGCGTTCGGTGTCGAGCTCCTCCTTCGTGTCCCGCAGCAAGGCGTCCACTTCGGACTCCTCAGCGGGCGGGACCGGCGCTATCCCGGCCTGTTCGCGGATCCGGTGCAGGAACTCGAACAGGCGCAGGGTCGAGACGCAGTCGTACTCGTTGTAGTCGCTGATCCCGCGCAGGACATCGTCGGCCTCGTCCGCCTCGCCGAGTTGCGTGAGCGTCAGGTACTCCTCGTACGCCTCGATGCTCGACGCCGCGGTCTTCACGTCCCCCTCGCGTGCGGCCGGCATGTACAGCGGCTCCAGGTACTTGATCGAGTACGACCGCTGCGATACCCGCAAAGCCTTACGCACCACGGCATACAGGTCGACGAGCGCGCCGCGGCGCAGCAGGTCGTCGACCTCCTCCTCGCGCGTGCCGTGCTGGGCGGCGAGCCGTTTGAGCGCGGTCACCTCGTAGGGCGCGTAGTGGTAGATGTGCGCCTCGGGATCCTCGGTGAGGCGGGCGGTGGCGAAATCGACGAACTGCTCGAAGGCCCGCTTCTCCCCGATCCGGGAATGCGCCCAGAACGGCGTGAACCGCTCGCCCTCTTCGGCGGTCACCGCGCCGAAGAGGTACTCCAGGCCCTGCCCTCCCAGCGCGTACGGGTCGCCTTCCATATCGAAGAAGATGTCGCCGGGACGTGCGGGCGGCAGGGCCGCGAGGGCGCAGGGTTCGATGATCTCGTAGGTGATCTCGCCGCTCTCGTCCTGGCGGACCTGGATCGCGGCCTGTGCGCGGAGTGCGGTGAACGTGCGCTCGGACATGTCGCGCGGGCGGTCCTCGGCGGCGGCCGTGGCGAGGCTGTCGATGGTCGGCAGTCCGGCTTCGACGAGCTTGCGGCGCTGGTCCCCGCGCATCCCGGCGACGAGCGAGAGATCACGGTCGGCCTCGCGGCCGGTCGCGCAGTGTTCGGCGAACGCGCACCCCGCGCAGGCGGGCCGCTCGTCACCCCACAGCCGGTCCGGCAGCCCAGGCGTGCGTGCGGTCAGCTTGGCGCGCAACCGGTGCAGCAGCGGGAAGAAGTCGTCGGCGCGCAGGCTCGCCGTGCTACCGTCGCCGAGTAGCAGATGCATCTCGGGCCCGGCGGGCCAGCCGCCGCGGTGCAGCGCGTCTGCGTACGCGGCGATCTGCAGCACCGCCGACGGGCGGGCGTGGCGGGCGAGTTTCGTGTCGTACACCTCGTAGCGGCCCTCGGCGTCGCGCACCAGGAAGTCCGCACGCCCGGTGAACGCGCCGTCGTCGAACACGGCTTGATAGATCACGGGAGCGCCGGCGCGGAGAGCTTCCGCCGTCGCGGCAGCCGCTTCGGCGCGGTCGTGGAAGTCGATCTCCACCAGACCGGGGCGCTCGGCGCGGAACCGCGCGAGCGTGGCCAGTTCGTGGGCCTGCCCGTGCTTGACGGCGAGACCGTCGCCGCCGCCACCGGGCCGGGGCGCACCGGAAAGCCCGGCGGTGAACGCCTGTTTGAGGATGCTGCGGTGCTCACATTCGAGCAGATCGGCGAGGTCCGAAGGCGTATACATCGCCGGGCAGTCTGGCACGCGGGCACAATCGGAAGTGACAGCCACGCCGAGGAGGACCATTCGATGACGCGCGAGATCAGGATCCCGGACGCGACCCACCCGATCACCGTCGAACCCACCGTGGGGCGGGTCGTGGTCAAGGCGGGCGGCAGGATCATCGCCGAAAGCACTGCCGCGCTGACGCTGCGTGAGTCCACCTACCCGCCGGTGCAGTACATCCCGCTCTCCGACGTCGATCCGGCCGTGCTCGAGCCGAGCGACGCCAAGACGTACTGCCCGTACAAGGGTGAAGCGAGCTACTACAGCCTTTCGGTGCCGGGACAGGAAGCGCCCAACGCAGTATGGACGTACGAGACGCCGTACGACGCGGTCAGCGACATCGCCTCGCACGTCGCCTTCTACCCCGACAAAGTGGAGATCACAGTCACCGAGTGAGAAGCGGCGGCGATGGCACCGAGTGTCATCCCTTAAGCTGTGCCTATGGGCCGATGGGAGCCGAACGCGCGTGACCGGCTGTTACGTGCCGCGCTGGAGCTTTTCGTCGACAGGGGCTACGAGAACGTCACGGTCGCCGAGATCGCGGCGCGAGCCGGGCTGACGAAGCGGACCTTCTTCCGGCACGTCACCGACAAGCGGGAGGTCCTGTTCGGCGGCCAGGAGGACCTGCTCCGGACCTTCACCGACGCGATCGCCGCCGCGCCGGACTCCGCGACACCGATCGCGGCGATCGCCGCGGGCGTGGAAGCCGCCGGCGCGGTTTTCCGGCTGGACCGGCGCGAACTCGTGCTCCAGCGCCAGGCCGTCATCGCGAGCAACGACGACCTGCGCGAACGGGAGACGCTCAAGAGCGCCACCCTCACCGCGACCATCGCCGGCGCGCTTCGCGAACGCGGCGTGACAGAGCCTGTCGCCGGCCTCGCCGCGGAGTTCGGGAACCTGGCCTTCCGGACGACGTTCGCCCGCTGGGTCTCCCCCGGCAATCAGCGCGAGTTCACCGAACTGGCCCGCGAGACGGTCGGGGAACTGCGGGCGGCGACCGCCGCGCTCGGCTGAGCCGCGTGTCGGCCTCCGTGGTGCACCGCCTCGACATTGTGGCCGTCGGGATCGCGGAGGAACACGCCGTAGTAGCCCGGGTGGTACTCGGGCCACTCGCGGGGCGCGTGCAGAACCTCGACCCCCGCGGACACGGCGGCCTCGTGCACCGCGTCGACAGCGGCGCGATCCGGCGCCCGGAAGGCCATGTGCAACTCGCGGGTTTCGGCGCCCCGCGCCGGCGAAAGCCAGAACTCCGGACCGCTTTCACCGGCCGCGAGGCCGACCACGAAACTGCCGCCGACCGGATGGCGCATCGCTTCACGCACCCCGATGGGACCGAACACGTGCAGGTAGAAGGCGAGCGACGCGTCCACGTCCGCCACCTGGACTCCGAGATGATCGAGCATGGCTGGGAGCCTAGCTCCGCCCTACGACAATTCCGTGCCCGTCAGACCCCGGCGGGGGCGGGCTCCACGGCGGGCGCCTTCATCCGCGCGCGACGGCCGACGAGACTGTAGGCCGCACCCACGAGCAGGCCGCCGCCGACGAGGTTGCCGAGGCCGACGAACAGCAGGTTCTTGCCGAAGGCGCCGAGCGTGGCCGCGGGGACACCCTCCAGCAGGCCGAGGGAGAACGTGGTCACGTTGGCCACGACGTGCTCGAACCCGGACGAGACGAACGCGAGCAGGCACCAGAAGATGAGCGCGAGCTTCGCGCCGTCGGACTTGGTGCGCGCCGCGCGGAAGAACAGGGCCCCGGCGGACTCCGCGGTCTTGGCCTTGATCACGCCGGCCAGCAGCGTGGTCGCGGGTGCGGCGTGGCCGGGGGTCCCGCCGGCCGTCAGCACACCGCCGGAATGGATGAGCCACGCGAACATGACGGAGCCCACGAGGTTGCCCACGAACGAACCGAGGATGACCCCGGCCGCGATCCCGGCACCACGGCGGTGCACGAGCACGCCCTGGAGCATCGTCATCATGTTGCCGGTCGACAGTTCGGCACCGGCGAACACGACCACGGTCAGTGCGACGCCGAACACGAGTCCCTGGACGAGTTTCGTCCACGGCGAGTTCGCGGCGTTGAGCGGCCCGCTCGCCTCGAGGTAAATCCTTTCGATCCGGGGTGGTTCAGGCCATTCGAACGAGGATTTCCGTCCGCGAGGTTGTCACCGCGTGAGCAGCCGGTATCCGATCGCGCACAAAGTGATCATGCCATGGTGAACTCGTGCACGAAGTCCACAGAGGACTATTTCGAACATTCGTCTAGCGCCAGGCGAAAACGGGCTGTTCCAGATGATCCACCCGGGTGTGCCGCCCGCGCAGGGCGATCTCGCGGAACTGGTACAGCACGGCCGCGGTGGGCGCGTGCACGAGATGACCGGCCAGCGGCAGCTGGATCACCGGCCGGTCCGATTCGGGGATGTGCACGAACCGGGGCTCGGCGTCGAGTTCGGCGAACGGGATCCAGTGCAGCCGCGCCACCTCGGCCGGGTTGGGCACGGGCTCGGCGCTCCCGGTCCGCACCACGACCGGCGTGATCACATAGCCGGACCGGGTCGCGTAGTCGTCGAGGAGGCCCGCGCACTGATCCCGCCCGGCGAGGATGCCCACCTCCTCGTGCAGCTCCCGCAGCGCGGCGCCGACCGCGTCCTCCCCGTCGTCGAACCGGCCGCCGGGCAAGGCGAACTGCCCGGGATGGGCGCGCAGGCGCGAGCTGCGGCGGGTCAGCCAGACGCCCGGACCCCACGCGCCTTCGCCGATCGTGATCGCGACGGCCGCGGCGCGGCGCCCATCGAGCGGAATGGCCACGCGGGGGAACGCCCGCACCGCAGCTTCGGCATCGTCCAGTGCGGTCACCTGATCGACTCTATGCCGCCGGGCGGGCGCCGGCCACGACATCCTCGGTCCGCTCAGTGCGAGAACGCAGCCAGGAACCGGTCGCGGAAGGCGCTCATGGGCCAGACGGGGGCGTGCGGATCCGGCCGCAGGCCCGGGGTCCAGCCCCACCCGGAGATCCGGTTCAGCACCGCGGGATCCTTGGCCACCACGGTGATCGGCACGTCCCGGCTCGCCTTGTCGCTGCCGGTGACGGAGGTGTTCGGCTGGTGGTCACCGAGGAACACCAGCACCGTGTTGTCGTCGCCGTAGGTCCGCAGGTACGAAATCAGCGTGTTCAGCGAGTACTTGATGGAATCCCCGTACGCGGCACGGGTGTTCGCCGGGGAGGACCACGCTTCGGGCAACTGCCGGCCCTGCGCGGGCATCGGGTCGTAGACCGAACCGTCGCCGACCTGGTCCCAGCCGACCATCCGCGGCAAGGGCGCCCACGGCCAATGGCTCGACACCAGGACGATCTCCGACATCACCGGCTGGTGGCCGGGCCTTGCCAGTTCGTTGTCCTGGAACCTCTTCATCGTGAACTGGTCGGGCATCGTGGCGTAGGAGAACCGCGGCCCCCGGTACCCGACGTTCCGGGAGTCGTACACCTGCTTGTACCCGTACAACTTCGCCTCCGGCCAGTCGCTTCCGTTCGCCGGCTCGTCGGCGACCGTGCGCCATCCCCCATTGCCGAAGGCCTTCGCGAGCGTCAACCGGTCACTGCCGACCAGGGTGTCGTAGCGCTGCCGGTTGTCCACCCAGGTGCCCGACTCCAATGTGGAATGCGCCAGGAAGCTGCCGCCGCCCGTCGTGGACGACGTGAGGAACCCGCTGCGCGCGTCGAATCCGGCCGCACGCAAGGCTTTCGTGCCGTCGTCGAGGACCGCGTCGACCCCGGGCGCGATATCCGAATCCTGCACCGCGACGCGCCCGTAGCTTTCGATGAAGGTGAGCAGGACGTTCTTGCCCCGCAACGCCGTCAGCAACTGGTCCGGCGGTGTGTTCCGGTAGGCGTCGGCGGACAGTTCACGCGCGAACTCCGTGTGGTCCTTCAGATCCGAGGCCACCTGGCGCCCGTCGTGGTACACCAGCGAAGCGGCCGTCCTCGCCGCGATCGGCTCGCCGGTTTCGACCTGCAGGCCGAACACCGCGCATACGATCCACACGAGTGCGAGCACGGCGGCGGTGCGCCCGGCGGTTTTGCGCCGCACGGCGGCGATCCGGGTAAGCCGTACCGCGGCGAGCGCCAGCAGGACCAGCACCGCGACGGCGAGCAGGCACACACCGACGACCGCGGCCACCGCGCCGACCTTGCCGGCCGAGTCCTCCACCAGCCCCACGGCCGACGGCAGGAAACCCCAGTCGAAGACGAGGTTGAACGGCCGGTCGAAAGCGACGAAGAAGCCCATGTCGAGCACCTTCACGATGAGCACGAGCCCGAGCCCCGTGCCGAGCACCGCCGCCACGATCCGCCGAGCCCGCGGCGGCAGCAGCAACGCCAGGCCCACGCCGAGGAGCGCTTCGACCGGGAGGCGCAGGAAAGCCCACACGGTGAAGCGGCTGAGCTGGTCCGGCACGATCAGCGCGAACAGCACGAGCAGGCAGGCCAGGGCCGTGAGCACGAGGCTCGCGATCCGCCTGTGCTTCGGCGGTTCGTCCTGTGCGACCGGCTCGGCCGGCGGGATGCGCGTCAGCAGCGACACCGAATGTCCTTCCGTGCTGGACGGGTTCACTCGCTACACGACGCGCGGCCCGGTGCGGTTCAGCTCAGCAGCGCACGCGCGAGTTCGTCGTCGGCGACCAGGGTGTGCACGAAACCGGCGGCGACGGCGGCGCGGGTGGCGGCGGCCCGGTGGGCACCAACGCTCGACGTGATCAGCTTCGGCACGGCGCGCAGCCGTTCCGCCTCGATGCCGACGACGCGCTCGTCCACGTCCGTGCGCACGAGCTTCCCGTTTCCGTCGAAGATGCGCCCGGAGATCTCGCCGCAGGCACCGGCCTCCGTCGGCTGCTTGCGCTCGGCGGGGGTCAGCAGGTCGTAGACCGCCGAACCACCCGCATGCCAGGCGCCGACCGACAGTACTGCGAGGTCGAGCGTGTCGAAGCGAGCCATGGCGCTCGCGATCTCCGGCTGCCGCCGAAGGCCGGCGGCGGTTCCGGCGTCGGGCACGAGCAGGGGCGCGTAGATCGGATGCGCGGCGCTGCCACCCGCGGCGGCGACCATACGCACCACCTCGACCGAACCCGGCACTCCGTCGGGCGGGTAGAGCGCGCCGGCAAGCTGGAGCACCGCGGAAGCCCGCAGGCCCCGGACGCGTTCGGCGGCCACGACGGCGGCGCGGCTCCAGGTGAAGCCCACGATGTCGCCTTCACCGGTCTCCTCGGCGAGCGTCCCGGCCAGCGCCGCGCCCACGTATTCGAGCGCCCCTGACCGGCCCGTCGTCTCGACCACGACCGCGCGGGCGATGCCCAGCGCGCGTGCGAGCTCCGCGGACAGGTCGGGGTCGATCCGGCCAGGACGGCCGATCTCGATCCGGACCAGCCCGTCGCGCCGTGCCTCCTGCAGCAGGCGAGCGATCTGGAACCGGCTCAGCCCGAGCGCGCGGGCGATGGTGACCTTGGACTGCTCCTGGAAGTAGTAGCGCCGGGCGATCGTGATCGCCAGCGTCGTCTCGTCACCCCGCGCCAGCGCCTGCCGTTCCGTCTCGGACGGTTCGCCCGCGGGAAGCGACGCCCGCTCGTCGTCGGCCACGTACCACCTCCTCGCTCATCCGACAGTCTTTCGCACCGGCACCCGGGGCTTGACGCGCGCCGCTCACCCGATCAGTATGACTCTCATCTGAGATCTGACAACTCTCAAATGAGAGCCTAGCGGCGGGAGTTCAGATGACCGAGACCACCAGCACCGTGCACGCGCCACCGTTCCCACGCCGCGCCCTGATCGCGTCCGTCTCCGGCTCGTTCCTCGAGTGGTATGACTTCTATCTCTTCGGCACCGCCGCGGGCCTGGTGTTCCCCGCGCTGTTCTTCCCCGGCTCGTCGCCCACCGTGGCGACAATCCAGTCCTTCGGAGCCTTCGCCGGCGGCTTCCTGACCCGGCCGCTCGGGGCCGTCCTCTTCGGGCACTTCGGCGACCGGATCGGCCGGCGGCGGATGCTGCTGATCACCGTCGCGCTGATGGGTGGCGGCACGTTCCTCATCGGGCTGCTGCCGGCCTTCGGCGCGATCGGCGTAGCGGCCCCGATCCTGCTGATCGCGCTGCGCCTGGTGCAGGGGCTCGGCATCGGCGGGGAGTTCGGCGGCGGTGCGCTCGTCGCGCTGGAGAACGCGCCGCGCGGCCGGCGCGGGATCATGGGCAGCATCCACCAGATGGGCACCCCGCTCGGGCTGCTCACCGCGACCGGCGTGTTCGCGCTCGTCCAGTTGCTTCCCGAGCAGACCGTGCACGGCTGGGCCTGGCGGATCCCGTTCCTGCTGTCCGGGCTGTTCGTGCTCGTGGCCTTCTACATCCGGCGCAACCTGCCCGAGACCACGGTCTTCCGGGCCGACGCCGGGCGCGCCCACCGGTTCCCGCTGCTGGCCCTGCTGCGCGAGCACCCCAAGAACCTCGTGCTCGCGACCGGTGCGCGGCTGGCCGACGCGGTGACCTTCAACGTCATCAACGTGTTCGGCATCTCCTTCGCCACCAAGCAACTCGGGCTCGGAAAGGAGGTGATGCTCACCGGATTCGTGATCGCGGCCGCCGTCGAGATCGCGGCCATCCCGCTCGTCGGCCACCTGTCCGACCGGATCGGCCGGAAACCGCTGTACCTGTTCGGGATCGTACTGTGCGGCAGCCTCGGCTTCGCCTACTTCCCGGTGCTCGCCGGTGGCAGCACTCTCGCGGTCTGGGCGATGATCGTGGTGATGCTCGCGGTCGGCACCGGCTGCATGTTCGCCATCCAGGGCACGCTGTTCTCCGAACTGTTCGCCACCCACACCCGCTACACCGGGCTCGGCGTGGCGTACCAGACCTCGGCCCTGCTCGGCGGCGCACCGACGCCGGCCATCGCCACCGCACTGGCCGCCGCCTTCGCCCAGTCGTACTGGCCCGTCGCGATCTACCTGGGCGCGGTCTGCGCGCTCAGCCTCGTCTGCATCCTGTTCGCCGCCGAGACTTCAGGTCGCGAACTCGCCGAGAAACCGTGAGGATCATGCCCCGTCCCAACATCGTCTTCGTGATCACCGACCAGCAGCGCTACGACACGATCGCCGCGCTCGGGCACGGCCACGTGGACACCCCCAACCTCGACCGGCTCGTCGCCGAAGGCACGACCTTCACCCACACCTACGTCAGCGCGCCCTCGTGCTCGCCCTCACGGGCGAGCCTGTTCACCGGGTTGTACCCGCACAGCCTGGGCGTGCTGCGCAACGAAGAAACGTGGCGGCACTCGTGGGTCGAATCGCTGGCGGCGTCGGGCTACCACTGTGTGAACGTCGGGAAGATGCACACGCATCCGTGGGAGACCGCGATGGGCTTCCACGAGCGGACCGTCGTGGAGAACAAGGACCGCGACCATCCGGACGTGCCGTTCTTCCACGACCAGTGGGACAAGGCGCTGTGGGTGCGCGGTGAGCGCAAGCCGACCCGGGTCACCTACCGCGAGCGTGCCGACTACGCCGACCGCCTCGGCGCCTTCGCCTGGGAACTCGACGAGGATCTGCATTCGGACGTGTTCGTCGGCGCGCACGCGAGGTGGTGGCTCGACACGTATCCCGGGACCGAGCCGTTCTTCCTGCAGATCGGGTTCCCCGGGCCGCACCCGCCCTACGATCCGGTCCCGAGGCATCTGGACCGCTATCGCGACCGCGACGTGCCACTGCCCACAGTGGACGAAGAGGATCTCGCCGGCCAGCCGGACGCACTGCGGGAGCTGCGCGAACATCACCAGGCCAACGACCACGACGCGATCGTGCACCTCGCCCGTCCCACCGCCGCGCAGTCGGCCCGGCAGCGACGGCACTACTACGCGAACATCACCATGATCGACGAGCAGATCGGCCTGCTCTTCGACGCGCTCGAACGGCGCGGGGTGGCCGAGGACACGGTCATCGTGTTCACCGCCGACCACGGCGACTGCCTCGGCGATCACGGGCACAGTCAGAAGTGGACGATGTACGAGCCGAGTGTGCGCGTGCCCGCGATCGTCCGGGGTCCGGGAATCGTGGCGGGACAGCGGATCGACGCGCTGACCGCGATGATGGACCTCGGCCCGACGGTACTCGAGCTGGCCGACCTCGAACCTCCACAATGGATGGAGGCCAGGTCACTGCTGCCCGCGCTGCACGGCGAACCGTGGCAGGGCAGGCAGTACGCGTTCTCCGAGCACGCCCGCGACATGATCCTCACCGGTACCGAGCTGATGACGATGGTGCGCGACGAGCGCTGGAAGCTCGTCGAGTTCGTCGACTCCGATCAGGGGCAGCTGTTCGACCTGGCGGCCGACCCGCACGAGATGCGCAACCTGTGGTCCACGCGCGAGGACACCGAAGCGGCGAAGGCTCGCGCCCACCTGCTCGGTGTCCTCGCCCGGTGGCGGGCGCGCAGTGCCCTGCACACCGCCGACCGCGGCCGGGAGCATCGCTGACGGTTCAGCGGCGCAGCACCGCCGGAGCCGCGGGCACGGACGCCAGTGCGGACGGCAGCCGGTGTTCCAGCAGCGCGGCCAGTTCGTCGCGTACCGCGGCCAGCTTCGTCCCGTCGATCCCGGTGCCCATGCCTTCGCGGTGCAGCAGGTGCACGAGATCGTCGGTCGCGATGTTGCCCGAGGCACCAGGCGCGAACGGGCAGCCGCCGATGCCGCCCAGCGCCGCGTCGAACCTGGTGACTCCCAGTTCGATCGCCCGCATCACGTTCGCCGGGGCCATCCCGTAGGTGTTGTGCAGGTGCAGTCCGAGCGGCTGCCCGGGAAGCCGACCCCGGACGGCATCCACTGTGGACGCCAGCCGTGCCGGGTTCGCGGCGCCGATCGTATCGGCGAGGTGCACGACCCGGGCCCCCAGATCGACGAGCCGCACCGCGACCTCGGCGACCCGCCCCGGCTCGGTGTCACCGCCGAACGGGCATACGAACGCGGTCGCGACGCGCGCCTCGATCCGGATCCCCCCGGCCGAGGATCTCCGCCGCGGAGTCCAGCCGGTCGAGCGCTTCCGCGGTCGGCACCCCGCCGTTCGCCTCGCTGTGCCCGTCGCTCGCGGACACGACCAGCCGCACGCTCCGCGCACCCGACTCGACCGCGCGCCGCGCACCGCGGTCGTTGAAGACCAGCGTGTGGAAGGTGCCCGGCACGTCGAGGCGCCCGACGAGGTCGCCGGTATCGGCCATCTGCGGAACCTTCGCGGGGCTGACGAACGCGCCGATCTCGAGCGAGGTCAGCCCGGCACCGACAAGCCCCTGCGGGCCGCCGTGCGCCCGGATGCTGGGACCCTGATTTCGTATCCTGGGACGCGGGATTTCGCCCCGGCCCCTCGCCCGACCGCCGCCCCCGATCGACGCGCTTCGCGCGGCTAGGCTTTTCGCATGAAACTCGGCGTGATTCCTGGTGACGGCATCGGTATCGACGTGACCGCGGAGGCCCTGCGGGTCCTCGACGCGGTCGTGCCCGGTGTGGAAAAGGTCGAATACGACCTCGGCGCGTCGCGCTACCGGCGCACGGGCGAGATCCTGCCCGACTCCGTGCTGCACGAAGTGCGCGGCCACGACGCGATCCTGCTGGGCGCGATCGGCGACCCGTCGGTGCCACCGGGCGTGCTGGAGCGGGACCTGCTGCTGCGGTTGCGGTTCGAGCTCGACCACTATGTGAACCTGCGTCCCGCGAGGCTGTACCCGGGGGTGACGAGCCCGCTCGCCGGTAACCCGGAGATCGACTTCGTGGTGTACCGGGAAGGCACCGAAGGCCCGTACACGGGCAACGGCGGCACGCTGCGGCGCGGCACGCCGCACGAAGTGGCGACCGAAGTCAGCGTGAACACCGCGTTCGGGGTGGAGCGCGTGGTGCGGGCCGCTTTCCGGCATGCGCAGACCCGGCCGGCCAAGCGCCTGACCCTGGTGCACAAGACGAACGTGCTCAAGTTCGCGGGCGGGCTGTGGCAGCGCACGGTGGACGCGGTGAGCGCCGAGTTCCCCGGCATCACGGTCGACTACAACCACGTCGACGCGGTGATGATCCACCTCGTGACCCATCCGGAGCGCTACGACGTGATCGTGACGGACAACCTGTTCGGCGACATCGTCACCGACCTCGCCGGGGCGATCTGCGGCGGGATCGGGCTGGCCGCGAGCGGCAACATCAACCCCGACCGCACCACGCCGTCGATGTTCGAACCGGTGCACGGTTCGGCGCCGGACATCGCCGGTCAGGACAAGGCCGACCCGACGGCGGCGGTGCTGTCGGCGGCCCTGATGCTGGACCATCTCGGTGAGCGGCAGGCGGCCGCGAAGATCGAAGCGGCCGTGCGCGCGGACCTGGCCTCTCGCGATCCTGAGAACCCGGGCGGCACGAGGGAAATCGGCGAACGTCTAGCCCAGGCCGCCGCCTCCTGAATGGGACGGCGGGGGCGTCAGGTCGCGACGGACAGTTTCGGGTCCGCGGACAGCTCGAGCCGCCGCCCGCTGATGATCTCGATCGGGACGCGCAGGAAATGCGCGCGCTCGCCATCCGCCCACGGTCGGCGTAACGGGTCGGCGAGGGCGACGAGCTCCTCGATGTCGCTCACCGGGCGCACCTTCCCGACCACCACGACGCTCCATCCGGTGCGCGTGTCCGGATCGACGCTGTCCACCTCGAAGGCGACCACTTCCTTGGTCAGTTTCGCCAGCGAGCCGCCGCGGCTGGTCCGCACGATCACGTCGCCGTTGTGCAGGAAGTAGTTCACGGGCCGGATCGCGGGCAACGCGCTTTCGGAGTACGCGAGCCTGCCGATCGACTGGGACGCCAGCAGATCGAGGCATTCCCGTGGGGTCAGCGGCCGGATGTCGCTCATAACCGCTCCTTCAATCGGCGGGTGGGGAACCAACATGGCCAGTGTGCGTGGCGCCCTCGCCGGGGCAGCAGGGCCGGAAGACCTGGGCCGGTGGGACGTTGACCCCGTTTTGTCGTACCCCTTCGGTACCTTCCGGCCCATGGACCTGACCGCCACCACGGCCGGCCTGGCGAGCGCGGCCGCCGAGCTGACCCGCCTCCTGCCCGGCCGCACGCTCGACCCGGTGCTGAGCGGCGTGCTGCTCACCGCCACCGCGCCCGGCCTCGTACTCGCCGCGAGCGACCGCGAGCACGGCCTTCGCCTCGCCCGGCAGGCGATCGTGCATTCCGAGGGTGCCGCGCTCGTCGCCGCGCGCCCGCTGGCCGAGACGCTGCGCGCGCTCGAGGCCGAACAGGTGCGGCTGGTCGTCGAGGGACCGCGGCTGGCGATCCGCGCCCCGGGCGCGCGATTCGCCTTGCCGTTACTGGACATCGAGCTCCATCCGGGTGTACCGGAACCGCCCCCGGCGGCGGGGACCGTGCCCGGCGAGGAGCTGCGGACGGCGCTCGCCGCCGTGGCCGGCGCGGTGTCCCGGGAGGACGCGCTGCCGATCTTCACCGGCATTCGCATGTGGACGGACGGCGGCCGCCTGACGCTGCTGACCACCGACCGCTACCGGATGGCGCGGTGCGTGCTGCCGTGGCCCGGCGCGGCGCTGGACGTGCTGGTCCCGGCGAGCGCCCTCGTCGATCTGGCCCGCCGGCTGGACGGCCCGGTGACGGTCCACACCGACGCCGACCGGTTCGGCCTCAGCTGGGCCGGCGACGCGTTCAGCACGGCCTTGCTTGCGGCGCCGTTCCCGGACGACCGGGTCCGCGGGCTGCTGCGCACCGAGGTCTCCGGCACCGTCGAACTGGCGGCCGACACCCTGGCGGCCGCGGTCCGCCGGGCCACGCCGTACGCCGGGCCGCGCGGCACGGTGACGCTCACCGCCTGGGACGGCGAGGTGCGTGTCCACAGCAGTGATCCGGGCAGCGGCGAATCGGAGGAATCAGTCAAGGCCGGCGTCTCCGGGCAGCACCACACGGCCAGTTACCAGGCCCGTTACCTGCTCGACGCCCTCCGCCCGTTCGCGGACCGCACAGTGCTCATGGAACAGCAGGAGAGCCTGCGCCCCACGGTGTTCACCGGCGAAGCGGGTCAGGTGGAGCTGACCCACCTCGTCGTCCCGATGCGCTCACCGGTCTGACCTGGGCCGCCGGTCGTCGATGAACGGCGATCATTACGCTGGATCGAGCACAGTGACAGTGGGTGAGGAGCGGGAATGGGTGTCGAGGCCGCCGCGGTGGACGCGGCGTACGAGCGGCTGAGCGGGGTGGTGGCGCGCACGCCGCTGCAGCCGCACCAGCGGGCCAGCACCCGCACCGGGGCCGAGGTATGGCTCAAACGCGAAGATCTGCAGCTCGTCCGGTCCTACAAGCTCCGCGGCGCGTACAACCTGCTCGCCCAACTCGACGAGGAGCAGCGTGACCGCATGGTGGTCTGCGCCAGCGCGGGCAACCACGCGCAGGGCGTCGCGTTCGCCTGCAGGGAGCTGGACCTGCGCGCCAAGATCTTCATCCCGCGCACCACGCCGCGCCAGAAGCGCGCCCGGATCGCGCTACTCGGCGGCGACCGGGTGGAGATCATCGTCGGCGGTGACACGTACGACGCCGCGTTCGCCGCCGCGTGCGAGCAGGCCGAGCGTTCCGGCGCGGTGATGGTGCCCGCGTTCGATCATCCGGACATCATCGCCGGGCAGGGTACCGTCGCGAGGGAGATCGTCGAGCAACTGGGCCGCGCGCCGGACGCCGTGGTAGTGCCCATCGGCGGTGGCGGGCTCGTCGCGGGCATCACCGCATGGTTCGCGAAGCACCATCCCGCGACCCGGGTCATCGGTGTCGAACCGGCGGGTGCGGCGAGTATGGCCGCGGCCGTCGCGGCCGGCGGTCCGATCGAGCTCGCGGAGCTGGACGGGTTCGTCGACGGTGCCGCGGTGCGGAAGGCCGGCACGCACACCTACGGCGTGCTCGAGGAGCATCCGGTCGAGCTGCGCGAGGTCGATCCGGGCGTGCTGTGCGAGGAGATGCTCGATCTGTTCGACGTGGACGGTGTGATCGCCGAGCCCGCCGGCGCACTCGCCCCGGCCGCGTTGCGGGCCGAAGGCGTCGCGCGGCAGGGCGAAACGGTGATCGCCGTGGTCTCGGGCGGCAACCACGACGTCAGCCGCTACGCCGAGGTGATGGAGCGCGCGCTCGTCTCGCGCGGGGTCAAGCACTACTTCCTCGTCGAGTTCCCGCAGGAGCCCGGTGCGCTGCGCCGGTTCCTGGACCAGATCCTCGGCCCCGACGACGACATCGCGCTGTTCGAGTACGTCAAGCGCACCAACCGCGAGTTCGGCCCCGCGCTCGTCGGCCTCGAACTCGGCGCCCCGGAAGACCTGGCGCCCCTGCTCGCGCGCCTCGAGGCTTCGCCGCTGACGGCGAGGAAGCTTTCCCCGGACGATCCGATGTTCCGCTTCCTGGTCTGACGGGTCACACCTCGGTCCGCAACCCTTCCCAGGACCAGTGCGGCATCGGCAGCCCGGCGGGCACCGGCTCGGCCCCCGGGTACGACAGAACCTGCCCGACGGCCCACTCCATGTATGCCCGGAGCGCGGCCCGGAAGCCGGGATCGGCGGGCAGGTCCGCGTCGTCGGCCGCGCGCACGAAACAGTCGACGAACCGGCGGCCGAGGTCGCTCATGTCGCCGTTGCCCGCGTGCATCACCAGCATCCCGGTGTGGTCGCCGCACGACTGTGAGTAGCGCGGCGGCCCGCCCATGACCTCGGCCCAGTACGCCGCGAGCCGCTCGACGTGCTGCGGATGCTGATCCGGATGGGAGAAAGGATGGTTCAGCTCCGGGTCGGCGAGACAGCGCTCGTGATGCGCCCGGGCGAGCGCCAGGAACGCGGGCTCGCCCCCGGCGAACTCGAACAGCGAAGGGCGCATGCGGGAAGCCTCACACATCCGCGCGCCGGGCTCAATCGCTGGGGCCGCACGACGGTGAGCGCGAACCGCCCGCCGGTGGCCGCGGCGCGCGCGACAGCCTCGTTCAGGGGGAACTCGGTGATCTCGAACTGGGCGAGATCCAGCAGGCTTCATCCGGTCACTGTCCTCCGCCCCGGAAAGCCGCAGCGTCCGCACCCGGCCGCCGAACCGGTCTTCCCGCTCTGCTGCTCTCATACCACGACCGTGCGCGGTTCCTCCGGTCGCAGCGTGAACGGTTGAGCCCGGAAGCAGCGGGGCTCCCCGGGATCGGCATCGACTGATAGGTGCGCCTCGCGCAGGGCAGGGCGGACTGTCCGCGCGGTTGCTCGCCGAATGTCCGGAGTTCGGGCAGTGGCGGCAGGACCACGAGGGCCTCGGCAGCGGTTCCGGCCGCAAGACGCCGTATCCCGAACGCAGGCCGCTGACGTACCACTCTCGCCTGAGCGCTTGTTGCTTCGAATTCGAAGCGCGTGCTACCGTCGGATTATGCTTCGAATTCGGAGCAACTACGCGAGGAGTGGGAGCCATGAAGGCAGTGCGCTATCACCAGTACGGCGGTCCGGAAGTCCTGCGCTACGAGGAGGCCGAGCGCCCACGGCCGGGCGCCGGGCAGGTGCTCATCCGCGTCGCCGGCACGTCGTTCAACCCGCTCGACGCGAGCATCCGGGCCGGTTTCCTGCAGGAGGCCTTCCCAGTCGCGTTCCCGCACACCCCCGGCGTCGACGTCGCGGGCACGGTCGAGGAGCCGGGCGAGGGGGTCGCGGCCTGGTCGGCCGGCGACGCCGTGATCGGCTTCCTGCCGGCGAATGAGGACGGCTCGGCGGCCGAGTTCGTCGTGGCGCCCGCGGACATTCTCGCCGCGGCGCCGTCCACGATCCCGCTGGCCGACGCGGCGGCGATGCCGGCGACCGCGCTCACCGCGTGGCAGGCGCTGTTCGAGCACGGTGGTCTCGAGGCCGGCCGGCGGGTGCTGATCAGGGGCGCGGGCGGTGGCGTCGGCGGGTACGCGGTCCAGTTCGCGAAGCGGGCCGGTGCGTTCGTGATCGCCACCGCGAGCGCGCGCAGCGCCGCGACGGTGCGGGCACAGGGCGCGGACCAGATCGTCGACTACACCACCGGCGCACTGGCCGAGGCGGTCGCCGAACCGGTCGATCTGGTGGTGAACCTGGTGCGGGACAACGAAACCGGCCTCGCCGCGCTGGTCGCGGACGGCGGCGCGGTGGTCACCACGACCACACCCGGCGAGGGCGACCCGGCCCGTGATGTGCGAGCGGTCAGCATGTACGTCCGCAGCGACGCGGCGCAGCTCGCGGAGATCGCCCGGCGGGTCGATTCCGGCGAGCTGCGCGTCGACGTCAGCGAACGGCATCCGCTTTCCGAACTCGCGCTGGTGCACGAGCAGGGCGCGGCCGGGAAGTTCCGCGGCAAGGTGGTGCTGGTCCCCTGACGGCTCTCAGCCGACGTCGATCAGCACCTTGCCGACCGCGCCGGACTCGACAGCGGCGTGCGCGTCGGCGGTGCGCGCCAGCGGGAAACGGTGCAGCGGCAGGCCCGCTTCCTCGCCGACGCGCAGCGCACCGGCCGCGACAGCGACGTTGACGTCCTCGATCGCCTGCGCCTTCGCGGCCTCAGGCACCGTGTACAGCAACAGGAACTGGTAGCGGGCGTTCGCGGTCATCAGCGGGCGGATGGTCACCGTCAGCTCCTCGCCGCCGTTGTTCGCGTAGACCGCGATCGTGCCGCTCGGGGCGAGGACGGCCTCGTCCAGCCCGGCGTTCGCGGCGGGTGCGACCTCCACGATCACGTCGACGCCGTCGGGGAAGATCTTGCGGATCGCTTCGGCGGCGTTTTCCGTGCGGTAGTTGACGATGTGATGCGCGCCCGCCGCCCGCGCGAGCGCGGCCTTCTCGTCGCTGCTGACCGTGGTGACCACCTCGGCACCGGCCCAGCGGGCCAGTTCGATCGCGGCATGGCCGACCGCGCCCGCTCCCCCGGCCACCAGCACGGTCCGGCCGTCGAGCATCCCCGGCGCGAGGCGCGAAGGCCCGCCCTCGGCGACGGTGAGCGCGCGGTGCGCCGTGAGTGCCGGCACGCCCAGCGTCGCGCCGAGGTCGAACGACGCGTCATCGGGCAGCGGGACAACGTTGCGCACGGGCAACGTGACGTACTCCTGCGCGGTACCGGTGGGCCGCTGCCACGCTGCCTCCCACAGCCAGACACGCTGCCCGGTCTCGAGCCCGGTCACGTCCTCGCCCACGGCGTCGACGATCCCGGCGCCGTCCTGGTTGGGCACGACCTCGGGGAACGGCATCCGCCCGCCGGTCGTCGCCCCCTGCCGCGACTTCCAGTCGGTCGGGTTGACCCCGGACACCATCACCCGGACCCGGACTTCACCGGCCCCGGGCTCCGGCACCGGCCGCTCGGCCGGCTGGAGCACCTCGGGTCCACCCGTTCGCGTGTAGCTGATCGTCTTCATATCCGTCTCCAACCGTCTCCGTGCCGATCTGTTCCCCGGCCGCGGTGACCTTCTCCCCTACCGGCGTCCGCGCGGGGCGCAGAACCCTGGCAGCCATGCCAGCTGCCATCGAGGTTTCCCACCTGCGCAAAACCTATGGGTCCACGATCGCGGTCGACGACGTCTCGTTCACCGTGACCGAGGGCGAGATCTTCGGCATCCTGGGCCCGAACGGGGCCGGCAAGACCACCACGGTGGAATGCGCCGTCGGCCTGCGGATCCCGGACCGGGGCCGGATCCGGGTGCTGGGCCTGGATCCCCGCGCGGACCGGGAACAGCTGCACGCGATCGTGGGCGTCCAGTTGCAGGCGAGCACGCTGCCGGGCCCGCTCCGGGTCGGCGAGATCCTGCGGCTGTTCCGGTCCTTCTACCGCGAGCCCGCCGATCTCGGCGAACTGATGGGCACGCTCGGTCTCGCGGATCATCGAGACGTCTACTACAAATCCCTTTCCGGTGGCCTGAAACAGCGATTGTCGGTCGCACTGGCCCTGGTTGGCAATCCCCGCGTGGCGGTGCTCGACGAGATGACGACCGGCCTCGATCCGCAGGCCCGCCGCGACACCTGGGATCTCATCGACGGCGTGCGCGACCGCGGGGTCACGATCGTGCTGGTGACCCACTACATGGACGAGGCGGAGCGGCTGTGCGACCGGGTCGCGCTCGTCGACCGCGGGCGGGTCGTGGCGATCGACACCCCCGAAGGGCTCGCGGACCGGGCCGGCGTGGACAAGCAGGTGCGGTTCGTGCCGTCCACGCGTTTCGACGACCACCTGCTGACCGGGTTGCCGGGCGTGCACAGCGTCGAACACGACGGCGAGCACGTCGTCGTGACGGGAAGCGGTGAGCTGGCGAACGCGGTCATCCTCGCACTGGCCGCGGCCGGGATACAAGCACGGGACCTGCGGCTGGATTCGGCGAACCTCGAGGATGCCTTCGTCGAGTTCACCGGCCGCCACCTGCGTGAACCCGCCGGGAAGGGGCGCCGGTGAGCGCGCTGCTTCCCGCCCGGACCCCACGCGCGGCCTTCGGCGAACTGCTGCGGTGCGAAGCGAAAGTCGCCTGGCGGCAACCGATCGGGCTGATCTTCGGCGTCGCGCTGCCGGTGCTGCTGCTGATCATCTTCGCGTTGATCCCGGCGATGAACAAACCGGAGGCGCGCCTGGGCAACCTGACCCCGTTCACGGTGTACTTCCCGGTCCTGATCTCGTTCGTGGCCGCCGCGCTCGCGCTGATCAGCCTGCCCGCGCATCTGGCGACCTACCGGGAACAGGGCATCCTGCGGAGGTTGTCGACGACCCCGGTGCCCCCGGCCTGGATGCTCGCGGCGCAGGTCGTCGTCAACCTCGTGCTGGCGGTGGTGGCTCTCGCGGTCCTCGTCGTCGTCGGCGTACTCGGGTTCTCCCTCCACGCCCCGCAGGCCGCGGGCGGGTTCACGCTCGTGATCGTGCTTGGCGTGGCCGCGATGTTCGCGATCGGGCTGTGGATTTCGGCGGTCGCCCGCACCGCGAACGCCGCGACCATCCTGGGCCAGATAATCCTGTATCCGGTCCTGTTCTTCTCGGGTCTCTACGTTCCCCGCGAGGTCATGGCCCCGGTGCTGCAGCGCATCGGGGACTGGACCCCGACGGGCGCCGCCGCCTCGGCACTGAAGGACGCCATGTTCGGCACTTTTCCTGCGCCGCAACCACTTCTCGTGCTCGGCGGCTACACCGTGCTGTGCGGTTTTCTCGCCGTGCGGTTCTTCCGGTGGGAGTGATAACATGCATGAGTTATGCATGATGAGCGGGCCGCCAACCTCCTCGGCGCGACCGCGCTCGCGGTGGCCGACCTCGTGCTCGAGGGGACGCGGCAACGGGTCGGAGTGAGCGCGAGCGGCGCGGCCGCGCTGGTGATCCTGTCCACGGCGCCCGGGGTGAGCGTGACCGAACTGGGCAGGCGCATCGGGCTTTCCCAGCCGGCCGCGGCGCGCATGGTGGACTCGCTCGAAGGCTCCGGCCTGGTGCGGCGGCGCCCCGGTCAGGGCCGGGAGGTCGCCGTGCACCTGACGCCGGGCGGGCGCGCCACCAGCCGCAAGCTACTGGCGACGCGCGGCGCCGGGCTGGGCGAGGTCCTCGAAACGCTGGACGCGGGCGAGCAGGAAGCGCTTGCGGGGCTGCTCGGCAAGCTGCTGACCGGGCTCTACGCCAGGAACCGGAACGCGCACCAGTTGTGCCGCCTGTGCGACCGCGAGAGCTGTGTCCGCGGCGCGCCCTGCCCCGTCGGGCAGGCGGAACGGGGCCAGACCTGACATGGGTGCCCTGCTCGCCCTCGCGTCGGCAGTCCTCTACGGGCTCTCCGATTTCGCAGGCGGGCTGGTGTCCCGGCGCGCGTCCTTCATGGCGACCGCGCTCGCCGGGCAACTGGGCGGGCTCGCCCTCGCGGCACTGCTCGGGATCTTCGTGGCCGCCCCCGCCACCACCGCCGCCGACCTCGGCTGGGGCGCGCTGTCCGGCGTGGGTACCGGCATCGGCATGCTGTTCCTGTTCCGTGGCTTGACCAACGGTTCGATGAGCGTCGTCGTGCCGCTGAGCGCCGTGGGCGGCGTCGCGCTTCCCGTCGTCGTCGGCGTCGCGTTCCTGGGCGAGCGACCGGCCGTGCTCGCCTGGGCCGGTGTCGTGCTCGCGCTGCCGGCGCTGTGGCTCGTCGGCAGAACCCGCGGCGGCGGGGGTAGCAACGGCGCGGTGGACGCGCTCATCGCCGGCGCGGGCATCGCGACGCAGTACCTCGCGCTCGCCCAGGCGAGGCCGGGCGCCGGGTTGTGGCCTGTCGTGAGCGGGCGGGTCGCGGCGATCCTCATCCTCCTGCCGCTCGTGCTCGCCACGCACCCACGGTTACCCGCACGGCTCGCCCCCGCCGCCGCGGCGGCCGGTGCTCTGGCGGCGCTCGCCCTGGCCTGCTACCTGCTGGCCACGCGGCAGCAACTGGTCGTGATCGCCGTCGTGCTCTCCTCGCTGTATCCGGCGATCCCTGTCCTGCTCGGCATCACCGTTTTGCGCGAACGGCTGTCCAGCCGCCAGGTCACCGGCCTGCTCGCCGCGGCGGCCGCCGTCGTCCTGCTCGCGCTCGGCTAGGCCACCCGGTTCGTGAGCGCGTGCGCTTCCTTCAGCAGCAACGCGCCCAGCTCCGGGCGGCGGTCGGCGCGGAAGCGGGACTCGACGCCGGTCAGCGTGAGCGCCCAGTCCGGTTCACCGGACCGGCCGAAGACCGCGGCCGCCATCCCCCAGCTGCCCTCGACCACGAGCCCGGGGTTCACCGAGTACCCGAGTTCGCGCGTCTGCGCGATCCGTTCGCGCACCGCGGCGCGCGAATGAGACCGGCCCCAACGCGCGGTGAGGTCGACCCGGCCGAGGTACTCGTCCACCTCCCGGTCGGGCAGCATCGCCAGCACCACGATCCCGGCCGACACGACGCCCAGCGGGAAGCGCGCGCCCTCGTACAGCACGAAGGAACGGATCGGGAAATCGCCGTCCTCCCGCACCAGGCACACCGTCTCCTCACCCCGGCGCGCGGAGAAGAAAGCGCTTTCACCGGTCGCCACCGCCAGCCGGTGCACGCTCGTCCTGGCGTGCTGCGTGATGTCATAGCGGCGAGCCGCCACCTCGCCGAGCAGGTACAGCTCCGGGCCGAGGTACCAGCGACCGGTCCGCCGGTCGCGGTCGACGTAACCCTCATCCGCGAGCCCGGTGAGCAGCCGGTGCACGGTGGGGCGCGCGAGCCCGGTCGCGCGCGAGAGGTCGGAGGTCGACGCGCCCTGCTCGTCGACCGCGGACAACGCCCGCAGCACAGCACCGACCCGCCCGATCAGATGCTCCGCCATGTCCTGACTATACGTTCACTCAGTGAACGCCTCGACCGAGAACGTTCGCCTGACGAGAGAAGTTTTGACGGAATGCGGCCGCTGCGTTGAACTTCCGGGTGTTCAATGACCGAACGCAGGGAGGTTTCCGTGCCCCAGCTGTACGCGTCCGCCGCGGACGCGCTCGCCGATGTGCTCGCGGACGGGATCACGATCGCCGTCGGCGGTTTCGGGCTGAGCGGCAATCCGCACGACCTGATCGAGGCCGTCCGCGACTCCGGCGTACGCGGGCTGACCATCGTGTCGAACAACATGGGCGTCGACGGCAAGGGGCTCGGGCTGCTGCTGGAGAACCGGCAGGTGCGGAAGGTGATCGCGTCGTACGTCGGGGAGAACAAGCTGTTCGCCCAGCAGTACCTCGACGGTGAGCTGGAAGTCGAGTTCGCACCACAGGGCACGCTCGCCGAGCGGATGCGCGCCGGGGGCGCCGGGATCCCCGCGTTCTACACCGCGACCGGAGTCGGCACACCCGTCGCGGAAGGCAAGCCGCACGCGGAGTTCGAGGGGCGGACCTACGTGCGCGAACGCGGGATCGTGGCCGACCTGGCGCTGGTGCACGCCTACACCGCGGACCGCGCCGGGAACCTCGTCTACCGCCGCACGTCGCGCAACTTCAACCCGCTCGCCGCCACCTGCGGCCGGGTGAGCGTCGCAGAAACCGAGATACTGCGGGAGGATTTCGTGGACCCCGACCTGGTCATCACGCCGGGCGTGTTCGTCGACCGGCTCGTCGTGGCGCGCGAGCGCGCCAAGGACATCGAGAAGCTGACGGTGCGTGCGCGATGACGGGCTGGACGCGGGACGAGATGGCGGCACGGGCCGCGCTGGAACTGTCCGACGGCGACTACGTCAACCTCGGTATCGGGATCCCGACGCTGGTCGCGAACCACCTCCCCGAGGGCGTCGAAGTGACCTTGCAGAGCGAGAACGGGATCCTCGGCACCGGCCCGTTCCCGTTCGAAGGCGAGGAAGACGCGGACCTCATCAACGCCGGCAAGCAGACGGTCACCGTGGTGCTGGGCGCGAGCTTCTTCGATTCGGCCACGTCGTTCGCGATGATCCGCGGCGGGCATGTCGATATCGCGATCCTCGGTGCGCTGCAGGTCGCGGCGAACGGCGACCTCGCGAACTGGACCGTGCCGGGCGCTCTGGTGAAGGGCATGGGCGGCGCGATGGATCTGGTCGCGGGCACGAAACGGATCGTGGTGCTCACCGACCACGTCGCGAAGGACGGCCGCCCCAAGATCGTCGAAGAGTGCACGCTGCCGCTCACCGGGACGCGCGTGGTCGACCGGATCATCACGGATCTCGCGGTGCTCGACGTGACCCCGGACGGGCTGCGGCTCGTCGAGGCGGCACCAGGAGTCACGGTCGCGGAAATCCGGGAAAAGACGGGAGCGGAGATCGCGGTGCCGGTCGCCGGCTGAGCCCGCCACCAGCGGAGATGTCACGATCAGTTACGCAACGTGAGATTGGGTGATCTTCGCTCCACATCGATCACCCGAAGGTGGGGGTGGCGATTAAAGTCTCTACTAGTAGTGTCTTCGCTGCCCGGGACGGGTGACCTTCCACTCTTCCTGTCCGGGCCCGGGCCCCGCCGTCTCCCCTGCCGTCGGGGCCCGGTCTCATTTCCGGTGGGAGCGGCGCGGCTTCGCCGACCGTGGAGGCTCCTGGCGGAGCCTGTCGCGCACCGGCCCGAGCACGCGGAGCAGGGCCGCCAGATCGGCATCCGTCATCGACTCGAACATCAGGCGCCGGACCAGCTCCTGATGACCGGCCATGACCTTGTCCAGTACCGCCCGGCCCGCCGCGGTCAGGCTCACCACCGTGCTGCGCTCGTCGTCCTTCGCGGGCGCCCTGACGATGAGGCCGCGCTGTTCAAGCTGGCCCGCCTGGTAGGTGAACCCGCTGCGGCTGTAGACGATCCGGTCGGCGATATCGGTCATCCGCCGCGCACCGTCCGACGCCGCGGACAGGCCGGCGAGGATCTCGAACTGGATCGGGCTGAGGTCGCCCGCGTCGCGCAACTGCTCGGCGACGGCCTGCTGCAACAGGCTGCTGACCTCCGTCACTGTGAAGTAGGCGGCAAGCTGATCCGCGCCGAGACCGGTCATCCCGCCATCGTAACTGCGGATTCGAAGCACCGTGATTGACTCGGCGGATGATCGAACGCTACCGGCGGCGCTCCGCGCGCGTGCTCCTGCTCGACGAAGCGGACCGGCTCTTGCTGTTCCGCAGCCACCAGGACGTCCACGACCTCGCCAAGGGGTACTGCTGGCTCACCCCGGGCGGAGGCGTGCACCGGGGCGAAACCCTGGCGGAAGCCGCGGCGCGCGAACTGCGGGAGGAGACCGGCCTGGCACTCGCCCCCGATCAACTCGGGCGGCGCGTAGCGGAAACGTCCGGGTACGCGGAATTCCCGTGGGCACGCGGCGTCTTCCGCGACGACTTCTTCTTCCACCGCGTCCAGCGGCACGAGGTCGACACCAGCGGGTTCCAGGAGGTCGAACGCACGCATGTGGTCGGCCATCGCTGGTGGCCGGTCGCCGAACTGGCGGGCACGGCGGAGACGGTTTACCCGTTCGGCCTGGCGGAACTCGTCCGCCAGCTGGCGGACGGGCGCGTTCCGGCCTCCCCGGTCACGTTGCCATGGCACCACTGACTCCGTCCACAGTGGATGATCCGCGCCTTCGGCGGTTGGGCGCCCGGCCAGTCGCGGCGCGTGGCGGTGGCGAGCGCGACCGGCACGACGATCGAGGTACGACCGCTTGACGTACTCCTGTGGCGACGGCGATGCTGGTGCTGCCGCCGGTCCTGATGGGAATCGCGACGGCCGGGGTCGGCCCGCTGCTCACGTTCGCCGGCGTCGCGGTGCGGCTGTCGCAGGGGATCTCGGCGGGCGGCGGTACGGTTCGTTCTCCCAGATCGGCGTGCCGGCCGGGCTGATCGTGGCATACCTGCTGTCGTAGGGCACTTCGGTGCTCAAGATCGGTAAGGCGACGATGCCGGTTGCGGTGATCGTCGGCAGCGTCACCTGGCTGGTGGGCACCGTCGCTCGGCGGTGTGGTCGGGTCACGTCGGGCGCCAAGACGGTGCACCTGCCGGGCTCGACCCTGCTCGTGGTGTGGTCGGTCCGGTTCTTCCGGCTCGTCGACACGCGGCAACCCTGGCAGCTCGGCTCGCGCCACCGGTCGCGGTCGGGTTGCTCAGTCCGGGCGCGGCGCCGGCGTTCCGGCACGGGTGAGCGCCGCGAGCACGTCCGGCCACGCGGCGCTGTCTGGGTCGATGAGCTCGAAATGCGCCATATCCGGCAGCAGCGCGAGGTCCGCGGCGGGGTGAGCGTCCACATAGGACCGGCTCTGCGCCGGCGGGACACTGGTGTCCTCGGTGCCGTGCACGAGGATGGTGGCGCCCACCGGGTCCGGCAGGCGGACCGGGTCAAGGTCTGCGCGGGGCGCGCCGCCGAGGAACTCCGCGACCGCGCCATTGCCGAGGTTCGCTTCGGCCGCCGCCACGAGATCGGCGACGGGCGCCAGCGCGACGGTGCCGAGCAGGTCCGGCGGTGGGCACGTCGAAGCGGCCAAAAGGGCGAGGTGCCCGCCCGCCGAGTGCCCGGCGAGGACGATCCCGGGCTCCTCGCCGCGCAGGGCGTCCAGTGCTTGGCGGATGTCGCTGGTGGACACGTCCGGGTTGCCCGGCTCGCGCCGATACTCCGCCGACACGACCGGCCAGCCCCGCTCGCGCAGCGCGGCGGCCATCAGGCGCGTGTGGGTGCGGTCGTATCTGGGCCGCCAGAAGCCGCCGTGAATCAGGAAGACGAGTGGCCGCCCGGTTTCCGGGGCCAGCCACCGGTCGGCGACCTGGTCAGGATGCGGCCCGTACCGCGGCATCTGGTCCGGCTCCGGGCCGGGGCGGCTCAGAATCGATCGATCCGTCACATGTCAGTAATACCCTGTCCGGCCGTCTAGCAGTTCGCGTATCGCGTCCGCGTGGCCCGCGTGCCGGGCGGTCTCCTCGATCATGTGGAGCAGCATCCAGCGCAGGCTCGCCGCCGCGCTGGGAAAGTCGGGGTGCTTGCCGGTCTCGTCGAGCGAATGCGCGGCGATGATCTCGTCCGAGACGGCGCACTGCCGATCGTACTCGGCCAGCAGTCGCGCCAGCGGAACGCCCTCGACACGCATGTCCGCGTCGTCGGACTCTTCGAACTGCGGGCCCTCGGCGCGGCGGCCCAGGAAGAGCACTTCGAACCACAGGTGCTCGGTCCAGCGCAGATGTGAGACCAGGCCGGCCATCGACAGGTTCGGCGACGAGGGCAGCACGGCCCGATGCGTGTCATCCTCCGCGAGGCCTTCGCATTTCCAGCGCACGATCGAACGCTGCAGGTCGAGCCAGCCGAGTAGCTGGTCTCGCTCGCCGGCGGTGTATCCGGGCCGGACACGGGGAGGCGCCATGCCCGGCACCGTAACGCGAAGGCCGGCCGAGGCGCACCACAATAGAATCCGCCACGTGGCCGACGAGATGCGCTGCCCATGTGGATCGGGCGAGAAGTACGGGAACTGTTGCGGTCCGCTGCACCGTGCCGAGCGCACGGCCGCGACCGCGGAGCAACTGATGCGGTCCCGGTTCAGCGCGTTCGCGGTGGGAGACCGCGCGTACCTGCTCGAAACCTGGCATTCCAGCACGCGCCCGGCTGTCCTGGAGCTGGACGAGGCCGTCCAGTGGAGGAGACTCGACGCCCTCGCCACCACCGGCGGCGGCCCGTTCCACCAGGAGGGCACGGTCGAGTTCCGTGCCCACTACCGTCAGGACGGCAAGCCGGGCTCCATGCACGAGAACAGCGTGTTCTGTCGTGAGGACGGGCAGTGGCGGTATGTCCGCGGGACTTGACTTCTACCTAACTTGAGGTTTCATCCTGGCCACATGTTCACCGAAGCCGAGATCGACTACCTGACCGCCCAGGGCCTCGGGCGTCTCGCGACCCAGCAGCCGAACGGGACCTTGCAGGTGAGCCCGGTCGGGTTCACCTACAACCCGGATGAGAAGGCCATCGACATCCGCGGGTACAACATGAGCCGCAGCCGCAAGTTCCGCAATATCGCGGCGAACAGCAAGGTCGCGTTCGTGATCGACGACCGCCCGTCACTCGAGCCGATGCGGGTGCGCTGCCTGGAGATCCGTGGCACCGCCGAGGCGCTCACCGGTACCGCGGTTCCCGACGGTCATCTCGACGACGCCGTGATCCGCATCCACCCGGAGCGGATCATCAGCTTCGGCATCGAGGACCCGGACCACCCGCCCCTCGAGCAGGTGCCCAACAACCGAAACGTCTAACCCACCGCCCCGAACGCCGAACTCACCGTCCTGAACGCCGAACTCACGGGGGAGTTCGACGTTCGGGCCGCGAGTTGGGCACCCGCGGAGGGTGAGTTCGGTTTCGGGGTGGGCGAGGTGGGCCGGGTGAGGAGCGCGAGGCGGGTGGTGGTCAGAGGGCCCAGGCGCTGGTCATCTGGGCCGCGGCGCACAGGTTGACGTCGAGGAGGTAGGCGCCTGCCTGTCCGCATTGGCCGGGGCCGGTGCCCGGGTCGATCGGCTGCCCGTGGCCCATACCGGTGATCGTGTAGGTCTCGACCACCGTCCGGCCCGAGGCGTCGCGGTACTGGGCGTGCGGATACCCCGCGACGGTGTCCGTCGCCGACGGGGTGGTCGAGATGCCGTGCACCGCGGTCCACTGCTCCATCAGCTCACGCTCGTTCGCCGGCGCGACCGTGTAGTCCGCGCTCCCCTGCCAGATGCTCACCGTCGGCCACGGACCCGAGTACGAGGGAACCTTGGCCGCCCACTGCGCGGGCGTCAGATCCTTCCCCGGATACATGCAGCTGTACGCGTCGGCAACGCTCGTCGCGCACCCGTAAGGCAGCCCGGCGACGACACCGCCACCGGCGAACAGATCCGGGTAGGTGGCGAGCATGGCCGCGGTCATCCCGCCGCCGGCCGACAGCCCGGTGACGTACACCCGCGCCGGGTCGGCGCCGGAATCGGCGATGGCCCACCGGGTCATCTGCGCGATCGACTCCACTTCGCCCTGACCCCGCGTGATATCACCCGCCTGGAACCAGTTGAAGCATCCGCTGATGTTGTTCGCCTGCTGCTGTTGCGGCAGGACGAGCGTGAACCCCGCGCGCTGGGCGAGTTCCACCCAGCCGGAGCCCTGGCCGTACCCGGTCGCGTTCTGGGTACAACCATGCAGCGCGACCACGACCGGGCGCCCGGCGGCGAGCCCGTCCGGCTTGTACTCGAACATCTGCAGGGCACCGGGATTCGAGCCGAATCCGGTGACCTGGCCGATCGTCGCGGCCGAAGCGGGCGCGACACCCGCCGCGAGCACCGCAACGCACGTCAGGAGCAGGAACAGGAACCGGCGCAAGCCGATCACCTCCTTGTGATCGTGTGTGTACCGAGGGTAGAACCGGTTCTCACGGCGGTTCGACGGTGCGAGCCGCCACATCCCGGTCCGGCTTTGTGTGGACCAGACCTATGGCCGCCCCGGCGGCGGTCGCCTAACTTTCCTTGGGGCGACAAGGAGGTTGGCCGTGTTCGCACTGGTAATGGCCGCTGTGCTGACGATGGCGGTGCCCGTCACGGCGGCGGCACCGGGTTGTGACGTGCGGGTCCCCGGGGCCGCGTACACCGAATCGGCGTGCGTGGCCGATCTGACCACCGCGGGCGGGCACACGGTGCCGGCGGACTGGGCGGGGCTCACCTCCGCCGGGCTGCCCGTGCCGGGGCCGGTGCCCGGGGTCCAGATCGACGGGTACTTCCCCGACACCTCCACCACGAACACCAACCACGGCTGGAACCACGACGCCCAGTTCGTGCTGCGGCTCCCGCGGGACTGGAACGGCGGGCTGGTGGTCAGCGGCTCGCCGGGCAACCGGAGGCAGTACGCGAACGACCGCGCGATCGGCGATCAGGTGCTCGCGCAGGGCTACGCGTTCGCCGCGACGGACAAGGGGAACACCGGCACGGAGTTCTACGCCGACGGCGTGCGACCGGGCGACGCGATCGCCGAGTGGAACTTCCGCCTGACCCAGCTGACGATCGCCGCGAAGGCCACGGCCGCGCGCTACTACGGGCGCCCGCCCTCGCGCACCCTGGCGGCGGGGCTGTCGAACGGCGGCTACCTCGTGCGCTGGCAACTGGAGAACCGCCCCTGGCTCTACGACGGCGGGGTGGACTGGGAAGGTACATTGTGGACACAGCGGGACAACCTGCTGGCCTTCCTGCCACCCGCGCTGCGCGGCTCCGCCGTGGAGGCCGGGTTCGCGCCCGAGTCCGCCTTCCTGTGGCCGTACCACCGGCAGGTCTACTGGGAGCTGACGCAGCGCATCTACAGCGCCGAACTCGACCCCGGCTACGACGGCGCGCCCGCCGACTACGACTACGCCTCCCGGCCCGCGTCCGTGCACCGCGCGGTGCAGCGGATCGCGCTCACCGGGCGGATCGGCAAACCGCTGATCACCTTGCAGGGCACGCTCGACTCACTCCTGCCGATCAGCCGCGACTCGGACGTGTACGACGGGATGATCAGCGCAGCCGGCCGGGGGCCGCTGCATCGCTACTACCGCATCGTGGACGGCAACCACATCGATTCCCTGTATGACACGTATCCCGACCGGTTGCGGCCGATCGCGCCGTGTTTCCGGACGGCGTTCGACGCGCTGGCCGGATGGCTCGACGGCAACCAGCCACCGCAGTCGGCGACGATCCCGCGGCCGGCGGGTGTCGACCTAGCGGCCACCTGCGCCCTCTAGCCGGTGCACCCGCAGTGCCAGCTGGATCTCCAAGGCTCGGGGAGGAGACTGCCAGTCCTCCCCGAGCAGCGACGCCACTCTCTCGAGCCGTTGCACGACGGTGTTCACGTGGACATGCAGCGCTTCCTTGGCCTTGTTGAGCTGCGCGCCGGCGGCGAAGTACGCGTCGAGCGTGCGCACCAGTTCCGTCCCGCGCCGCGCGTCGTAGTCCAGGACCGGGCCGAGCGCGCGCCGCACGAAACCGTCGAGGTCCGCGCGGTCGCCGAGGAGCACGCCGAGGAACCCGAGCCCGTCGGCGGAAGCGCCCTCGCCGACACGGCCGAGCGCGAGCAGGGCACGCAGGCAGCGCACCGCTTCCCCGTGGGCATCCGCGATCGCCTGCGGCCCGCGGGCCGGACCGGCACCGCCCACCGTCACCGGACCGTCCACAACGGACCGCAGCTCGGCCGCGAGCCGTGCGGCCAGCGCCGCCGGGTCGTCCGAAGGCGCGAGCAGCACGACCTCGTCGGCGTGGCTCCCGGCGAGTGCGGCGTGCCGGGAGGCGGCCATCGCGAGCCGGCCGCGCGACACCGTTTCCGTATGTGCGACCAGCACGACGTGCGGCTCGTTGAGATCGACGCCCAGCCTCGAAGCGCGCACCAGCAACGCGCCGGGGTTCCGCTCGGGTGCGGTCAGCAGATCCGTCAGCAGCTCGCCGCGCACCTCGTCCTCGGCCTTCGCGACCGAACGCCGCAGCATCAGCAGGAGCGCCGTGACGACCGCGGCCCGTTCGAACAGGCGCCGGTCCGCGTCGTGCAACTCGGGCCGTCCCGCGAGCACGATGCTGCCGAGTGGTTCCGGGCCCGCCTGAACCGCGCACACCCACATGCCTTCGCGGGCCACGGACCGTCCGGTCGAGCGCGAAGCCGAGACCGCGTCGGCCGGTGGCGCGGGAACCGGAGCGCCCGCGCGGGCGAGTTCGACGGAGTCCGTGTCGAACAGGCCGATCGCGCCGTGCAGGACATCCGCCACCGCCGCGGCGACATCCGGGGCGTCACCACCGCGCAGCACCAGGTCCATCAGCAGGTCGTGCGCCTCTTCCGCGCGGTGCATGGCGGCGCTGTGTGAGCTGATCTCGTCGAGCAGGCGAGCGTTGTCCAGTGCGATGGCCGCGTGGTCCGCCAGAGAGGACAGGAGCGCGACCTCGTCGGGGGTGAACTCGCGCGCGGTCCGGTCCGAGGCGTACAGCACGCCGATGACCTCGCCGCCGCCCAGCGACAGGGGCACGCCGAGGATCGCGGCCAGCCCTTCGTCGCGCACCGCGTCGTCGATCGGTTTCGTATGGCGGAAGCGGTGGTCGCGGAAGTAGTCCGGGCTCGCGTAGGGACGGGCGGTCTGCGCGACCAGACCGCCGATCCCCTCGCCCATCCCGAGCACGACTTCCTTGAACAGCTGCGAAACGCAGCCGTCGGTAACCCGCATGTAGGTCCGCCCGGCGGCCTCGTCGTTCATGCTCAGGTACGACACGTCCGCGCCGAGCAGGGTCCGGGCGCGGCGCACGATCGAGCGCAGCACCGCGTCCGGATCGTGCAGCCGCGCGAGGTCGCTGGCCGTGTCGAACAGCGCGGTCAGCTCGGCCTCCCGGCGGCGGTGCGCGCTCAGCGTCGCGGAGATCCGCAGCGCCAGTTCGGTGGCCTTGCCGAGGTCGGGGTTCGCGGCCCCGGCCTCGGCAAGCTGCTCGCCGCTGGCACCGCCGGCCAGCAGGTCGAGCAGCCGCAGTGCGTCATCCACGCGCCTAGTTTCGCACCAGTGCCTCGGCGGCCGCGTCGTCGTGGAGTGACGTCCGGGTGGTCTCCCTGGCACTGACCACCGCGATCACCGTCAGCACGCACATCGCGACCACGTACAGCGAGACCGCCACCGTGCCGCCGGTGCCCTTGAACAGCGCCACCGCGACGATGGGCGCGATCGCGCCGGCCGCTATGGAGGACAGCTGTCCTCCCACGGAGAGTCCGGTATAGCGGACACGTGTCCTGAACTGCTCGGCGAAGAAGGCGGCCTGCGGGGCGTACATCGCCCCGTGCAGGACCAGACCGATCGTCACCGAAAGCACGATCAGGGCGGGCGACCGCGTGTTCAGCAGGGCGAAGAACCCGAAGGCCCAGCCCGCCATGCCGACCGCGCCGAGCAAGTACACCGGTTTGCGGCCGATCCGGTCGGACAGGGCGCCCCACATCGGGATCGTCACGAAATGCACGGCCGAGGCGATGAGCACCGCGTTGAGCCCGGTGGACTTGCTCAGCCCGAGCCCCGTGGTCACGTAGACCAGGATGAACGCGGTGACGACGTAGTAGGACACGTTCTCCGCCATCCGGGCGCCGATCGTGACCAGCACCTGCCGCCAGTTGTCGCGGAACACCTCGAGCACCGGGACGTGCTCGCGGTTCTCCGCCTTCTTCTGCGCGGCGAGGAAGACCGGCGACTCGGTGACCGTCAGCCGGATCCACAGCCCGATGATCACCAGCACCCCCGACAGCAGGAACGGGATGCGCCAGCCCCACGACGCGAAGGCGGCGTCGGACTGCACGGCCGCCAGGATCGCGAGCACCGCGGTGGCCAGCAGGTTCCCGCCCGGCGCGCCGCACTGGGGCCAGGAAGCCCAGAACCCGCGCCGCCGGTCGTCGCCGTGCTCGGACACGATGAGCACCGCGCCGCCCCATTCGCCGCCGAGCGCGAAGCCCTGGATCAGCCGCAGCAGGGTGAGCAGCACCGGTGCCGCCGCGCCGACCGTGGCGTAGGTCGGCAGGAAACCCATCGCCACGGTCGAGCCGCCCATCAGCAGCAGGCTGAGCACGAGCAGCTTCTTGCGGCCGACCTTGTCGCCGAAGTGCCCGAACACCAGCCCGCCCAGGGGCCGGGCGAGGAAGCCGATCGCATACGTAGCAAAGGAAAGCAGGGTTCCGGTCAGCGGGTCCTCGCCGGGGAAGAACAGTTTGTTGAACACGAGTGCTGCGGCGGACCCGTAGAGGAAGAAGTCATACCACTCGATGGTGGTGCCGATGAGGCTCGCGGCGACGACCTTCGCGATCGGCCGCCGCGCGTGGGGACTGGACAAGATCAACACTCCTTTGTGTCGCAGGGGTTTTCAGGCGGCGGTCCAGCCGCCGTCGAGGGGCAGGGACACGCCGGTGACATGGCGCGCGTGGTCCCCGGCGAGCCACCGGACGACATCGGCGACCTCGTCCGGGCCGATCAGGCGCTTGATCGCCGCGCGCTGCAGCAGCACCTGACCGACCACTTCGGACTCGGGCAGCCCGTGCACGGCGGCCTGGTCACGGATCTGGTCGCGGACCAGCGGGGTGTCGACGTAGCCGGGATTGACGCAGTTGCTGGTCACCCCGTGCGCGGCGCCCTCCAGCGCGGCCACTTTGGACAGTCCTTCGAGCGCGTGCTTCGCCGCCACGTAAGCGGATTTGAACGGGCTCGCGCGCAGGCCGTGCACGCTGGAGACGTTGACGATCCGCCCGTGGCCGCGCTCGTACATATGCGGCAGGACCTTGCGGATGAGCAGGAACGGTGCGGTAACCATGACCTGCTGCACGCGAGTGAAGACCTCGGGCGGGAACTCGGGCAGCGGCGCGACATGCTGGAAGCCCGCGTTGTTCACGAGGATGTCGATCTCGGCGGGCAGCGCGTCCACCGCGTCCGGGTCGGCGAGGTCGGTCGTATGCGCCCAGCCGCCGTACTCGGCGGCGACGCTTTCCACGGCCGCGCCGTCGATGTCCACGGCGTGCACCTTCGCGCCGGTGGCGGCGAGCGCGCGCACGCACGCACGGCCGATCCCGCCGCCGGCGCCGGTGACCAGGGCGATCCGCCCGTCGAGCCGGCTTTCGGAGGAACTCATAGCGACCGACGGTAAGCGGCGGTTCGCGCTGGGACCATGTGGCCGGCCACCACAGCCTGACCGCAGGATATGGCCTCCGGGTCCACCTCGTCGCTGGCGAGCGGCAGCGAACCCGCCCACGACGGGGCGTGACTGGATTTGGGACCAATTCTCTGACTAAAGTCAGGGAATGACGAGGATCGAGCAGGTCCGCCGGTTCAACCGGACCGTCACCCAGCGCATCGGGGCGCTCAACGACGCGTACCTGTCCCAGCGCCGGCCGCTCGGGCAGGCGCGTGTGCTGTGGGAGATCGGCCCGGACGGATGCGACGTGCGGGCGCTGCGGGCAAGGCTGGACGTCGACTCGGGGTATCTCAGCCGCCTGTTGCGCGCGCTGGAAAGCGACGGGCTCGTCGTGGTCGAGCGCAGCGGCGGCGACGGCCGCGTCCGCACCGCGCGGCTGACCGGCGACGGTCTCGCCGAGCGGGACAACCTCAACAGCCGCTCCGACGAACTGGCCACGTCGATCCTCGCCCCGCTCAGCGAAGCGCAGCGCGCCCGGCTGGTCACCGCGATGGCGGAGGTCGAGCGGCTGCTGGTCGCGTCGACGGTCGAGGTCGCGGTGACCGATCCGCGGAGCCCGGCGGCGCGGACGTGCCTGCGGGCGTACTTCGACGAGATCGGCGAACGCTTCGAAAACGGGTTCGAGCACGGGCGGTCACTGACCCCCGACGAGGCCGTGATGACCCCGCCCGCGGGCGCTTTCCTGGTCGCCACCCTGCACGGCGAACCCGTCGGCTGTGGCGGATTCTTGTTCCAGGACAACGATTCCGCGTATCTCAAGCGGATGTGGGTCGCCGGCACGGTCCGCGGCCTCGGGCTGGGGCGGCGGCTGCTCACGGAACTGGAGCGCCACGCCGTCGCGGGCGGCGCCCGCAGGGCACGGCTGGAGACCAATCGCGTGCTGAACGAGGCGATCGGGCTGTACCGGGCGGCGGGCTACCGCGAGGTCGAGCCGTTCAACGGGGAGCCGTACGCCCACCACTGGTTCGAGAAGGAGCTGGCCACTCCGCGCACGTGAGGATTTCCGCTCCCCTGCTGGGAAAGACGGTCTCGACGAGGAGTCCGTGCACCTTGGGATCCGGGTCGGCGCACCCGTCGCGGAGCACGGTCAGCTCGTAGCCCCGGTCCGACGCGTCGTACAGTGTGGCCGCGACCATGGCGCTCGTCGCGAGGCCGGTGAGCGCGAGCGAGCCCACCCCGTTGGCGCGGAGCACCAGGTCGAGATCCGTGCCCGCGAACGCGCTCGTGCGCCGTTTGAGCACGACGACGTCCCCTTCGGCGACCTCCAGCGCGATCTCCGTGCCTGGCGAGCCCTCGTGGAAGATGCCGCCGGGCTGGTCGAACGCGGGCTGGGAGACGGGGGTCAGGTCCGCCCCGTTGGACCGCAGCGCGGTGTGCACGAACACCACGAGCACCCCGGCCGCGCGGGCCCGGGGCAGCAGGCCGGTCAGCGGCGGCACCAGCGTCCGCGCGAACGGGTAGTTCTCCAGGATCCCGGCCTGAAGCTCGCCGACGATCAACGCGTTTCTCATCGTGCGAGCTTCTCCACCCGGCGGCCGACCGTCAACACACCTCGAGCCCGCCGGTCAGCGACGCCACCAGCGACGCCGCTTCGCCGGTTCCGGCGCCGGTTCGGGAGCCGGCGGCCTCCGCCGCGATTCCCGCCACCGCGCCACCACCTCGTCGGCGTCGACCGGCGCCACCGGGACATGCGGACCCGACGGGGCGCGGAGCCACTCGGCGATCCGCCGGTTCAGTTCGCTGACCGCCTCACGCACCAGGCGTTCGGCAGGCAGCGCGCGAACCTTGTCCGGCAGCTCGCCGATCTCCTTGCGCAGCCTTATCGACTCCGGCAACATCGCGTCCGCCGAGAGCCCTTCCGTGGCCATCTTCTGCCGGACCCACCACAGCTCGTCGTACGGCTTGTGCAGCCCTGGCAAGGGTTTTCCTGCTCCCGGCAGGTTGTCGAACTCGCCTCGCTCCTGCGCCTCACGGATCTGCTTGTCGACCCACGACTCGAAGCTGACCCCGGCCGGCTTCCGTTCGGTCATTGTTCAATTATGCCTGCTACGTCTCCGGCGACGGCCGCCCGCGCCTGACGGCCCGGAGCACGGTGTCCTCACCCGGCTGACCGTGCACGATCCGCGGGCGTTCCTCGGCCACCTCGATGGCCCATCCCTCGCCGAGTGACGCCCCGATCACCTTGGCGGTGAAGAACATTTCCGGCGGATGGTGCTCGTGATGGCGCATGGCGGGCCCGGCGTGGCCGACGATCAGCAGTGTCCCGCCAGGCGCGACGGCGTCCGCGAGCCGGGCGAACGCGGCCGCCCTGTCTTCGGGCGGCAACTGCAGGAAATGCCCGGTCACCAGGTTGAACCGCTTCGGCGGCGTCCACGAGGTGAGATCCGCGTGCACCCATTCGACCTGGACCCCGGCGGCTTCGGCATGCTCTGCCGCCCGCTTCAGCGCGATGGTCGCGAAGTCCGCACCCGTCACCGTCCAGCCGCGCGCCGCGAGCCACAGCGCGTCACCGCCTTCACCGCAGCCCGCGTCGAGCGCGGTGCCGGGCGGCAGATCCGCGACCTCCGCGACAAGCTGCGCGTTCGGCTGCCCGCTCCACAACTCCGTGCTGCGGTACCGCTCTTCCCAGGACTTCTCGTCGTACATCACGCCTCCACCCCGTGCCTGCGGTCACCGAGAACCCGTTCGGCCACCGCGCGCTCGGCGGGCGCGGTGAACCCGGTCTCGCGGGCGTCCTCGCCGAGCAGGTCCGCGTTGATCGCCGCGCCGGCGGTCATCCCGCTGCCGGCCGCGACGATCACCTGCGCCATCAGGTTCGCGACGTTCCCGGCCACCCACACCCCGGGCACCGCGGTCGCGCCGGCCGGGTCGGCCGCGACATAGCGGCCCAGGACTTGCCCGCCCATCTCCAGTTCCGTGGTCTCCAGGCCCAGGGACACCAGCACGTCGGCCCGCGCGGTGAACTTCGGCTCGACGACGACCGCCGCGCGGGGCACGACCTCGCCCGAGGCCAGCAGCACGCCGGTCAGCCGGTCGCCGGTCACGTCCAGCCCGGCGACCTCGCCTTCGACGATCCGGATCCCGCGTGCTGCGAACTGTGCCCGCTCCTCCTCGCTCGGCTCGGGAGCGGTGTGGCGGAACAGGATCACGTCCTCGGTCCACTGCCGCCACAGCAGCGCCGCATGCGCCGCCATCGGTCCCGTACCGAGGATCCCGACGGGCCGGTCACGCACCTCCCAGCCGTGGCAGTACGGGCAGTGCAGCACCTCCCGCCCCCAGCGCTCGGCAACGCCGGGCAGGTCGGGTAGCTCGTCGACGAGACCGGTGGTGACCAGCAACCGCCGCGCCCGCACCTCCCGCCCGTCGGCGAGGGTCACCAGGAAACCGCCGCTGTCGAGGGGTTTCGCCGAGGTCACCGTGCCGTCCGCGAACTCGCCGCCGTAGCCGGCGACCTCCGCGCGCCCGGCCGCGACCAGTTCGAGCGGCGGGGTGCCTTCGCGGCCGAGGTAGTTGTGCACTCCCTCGGCCGGTGCGTTGCGCGGCGAGCCCGCGTCGATCACCAGAACCGATCTCCGCGCCCGCGAAAGGGCCAGCGCTCCCGAGAGCCCGGCCGCGCCCCCGCCCACGACGACCACGTCGTATTTCGCCTTCACCTTGCGTGCCTCCCGTCAGTCCGCCTGCTCTGCGGCCGACTATCCGCACGCTCAATGAATCTGACAAACAAGTTTGCTGTTTTCGCAAAGACTCACAGGTGCCGGTGCAGCCGCCGCAGCGCGAGCGCCACCTGCAGTGGCCGCCGCCCGCAGGCTCGCCGCGCCCGCGACGGTGACGAGCGTCGTGAGCACCCACGGCCCGGCAGTGGCCGCCCGTTCCAGCGCCCGCACGTCGGGCACCGGTTCGGTGTCCGGCCCGACCGCCGCGGCCAGCATGGCCAGCCCGCCCAGCTCGTCGGCGTGCACGACACGCGGCCCCGGATCCTATTCGGTGCCCTCGGCCGCGAACCGCAACGCGGTCTTCGCCGCCGCCCACGACTCCGGCAGGCCGAGGACCTCCACCGCCGGGCCCACGCCGAGCCGCCCCCTCGACGGCAGCGCCTCGGCGTACCGCCGCACCATGGCTCCCCCGTCTTGCCGCGCCACGGCCCGCAAACCGTTACCCGGCAAGCCCATCCGCCGCGCCGCGTGCAGCCGGGACTCGGTCGGCTCGTCCGCGTCGCCGGATCGTGCCCGGCCAGGCCACGCGTCCGGTCCAGCACCCCGCGCGCGGCCGCGGCGGCCAGCCCGCCACCAGCCCTGCTTCCGGCGACCACCACCCTGTCCACGTCGGCACCGAGTTCGTCCGCGTGCTCGACCGTCCACACCAGACCCGCGTAACAGTCCTCGACCGGTGCGGGATGGGGGTTTTCCGGTGCGAGCCGGTAGTCCACCGACACCACGGCGAGCTCGAGCTCCGCGGCCCATTCGACCGCCTCGGTGATCCCGGGGCCCAGATGATCGCCGAGGATCATGCCGGCGCCGTGGATGAAGTACACCAGCCCGGTCGGGAGCACCGCGGCGGTGGGGCGGCAGATCAGCAGCGTCACGTCCGGCGCGCCGGGACGGCCTGCTCCTCGATCTCGAACCGCCCGCCTATCCGCAGCTCTGCCGGATCGACCCGCATTTCGGCGGCACCCGCCCGGCGCTCGCCGATCATGTCCGCGGTGAAGCTCGCCGGGATCCGCTGCCGCAGTACGGTCAGCGCGGCCGCCAGTTCGGGATCGAACGGGGGCGGCGAGCCCAGCTGCTCGTCGCTGGGAACGGTGCTCGTCATCGGGCCTCTCCCCTCGTCCGGGGCCACCGCGGCGTGGCCGAATAGCCGCTATTCTCGCCCGATCGCGGCGCGCCAGGCGGCGGGAGTCACCCGCCGGGTGGCGGCCGGTGCTTGCGCGAGGCTGCGGCGCCGGGTACCGTTCACGGCGTCTGCTTCTCGTGGTCGCGGGACTCTCCCCCACGAGGACCTTCCCGGAATTCTTCGTAATTCCTCGTGCCGTTCGCGGCTCTTCACTCATTTTCCCAGAAAGACAAACGCATATGACCAACTCCGATCAGTCCTCTGTGGACATCACTGGAATCCTCGACGTCACGGGCACCAGCGCCCGGATCCGCGCCGAGGGCTACGTGCCCGGGCCGGGCGACGTTCCGGTTCCCTGGAAGCAAGTGCGCGCGCTCGATCTGCGCCGCGGGGACACCGTCACGATGCGCGGCCACGAGGTCGCCGCCGTGAACGGGCAGCGCCCGAACTACCCGAGGCCCGCGTTCGCCGACCTCATTCCCTTGTACCCCAACGAAAGGTTGCGCCTGGAAACAGAGCCACACCAGCTGACGGCCCGGGTGACGGATCTCGTCATGCCGGTCGGCAAGGGGCAGCGCGCGCTGGTCGTCGCGCCGCCTAAGGCCGGCAAAACCTCCGTGCTGCAGGCGATCGCGCACGGGATCAGCAAGAACCACGCCGAATGCCACCTGATGCTCGTCCTGGTCGGCGAGCGTCCCGAGGAGGTGACCGACCTGGCGCGCGCGGTGCCCGGCGAGGTCGTCGCGGCCACCTTCGACCGCCCGCCCCGCGAGCACATCGCGCTCGCCGAACTGGCCATCGAACGCGCCAAGCGGCTTGTCGAAATGGGGCGGGACGTGGTGGTGCTGCTCGATTCGCTGACGCGGCTGGGCCGCGCGTACAACCTCGCCGCGCCCGCGACCGGCCGGATCCTGTCCGGCGGCGTCGATTCGACCGCGCTGATCCCGCCCAAACGATTCCTCGGCGCCGCCCGCAACATCGAGGACGGCGGCTCGCTCACGATCTTCGCGACGGCACTGGTCGAGACCGGCTCGGTCGGTGACACGGTGATCTTCGAGGAATACAAGGGAACCAGCAACGCCGAACTGCGTCTCGATCGGGCGATCGCGGCCCGGCGGACGTATCCGGCCGTCGACATCCGGAAATCGGGCACCCGCAAGGAGGAGCTGCTGCTGAGCCCGGCCGAGCTGGCGGCGACGCGGGGCCTGCGCCGCGCCCTCGACAACCGGGAAGGCCCGCAGGCGATCGACGTCCTGCTCGACGGCCTTCGCCGCACCCAGACCAACGCCGAGTTCCTCGGCCAGCTAGCCACGAAATGAGCGCCGTGCCAAGGTTGGGGCATGCCCCGGCTCGGTATCCGCATCTCCCACGACGTACCCGCCGCCCGCCTGGTCGATCTCGCCCGCCGTGCCGAGCGGGCCGGGCTCGATGAGGTGTGGGTGGTCGAGGACTGCTCTCTACGCCGGTGTCCGCGGGCCGAAATCCCTTGCCGTGGGCGGAAAGCACGCCGACGGGACACTGCTCGCCGAGCCCGCGGCGGCCGAGTATGTCGGCGCCACACGGGAAATCGTCGGGCCGGAACACGCGATCGCCGCCTACAACTGGTTCCCCCTCGACCGGGACTCGCAGCGAGCCGTTCGAACAGCAGGTGCAGCTGCCGCGGCGAGATGTAGTGCGCGGCCGCGATCCGCACCGGGCCCAGCGCGGGATCGCCGAGGTTTTCCTCGATATAGGCCTGAATCTCCCCGAGCAGCACCTCGCGGCGCCCGGGCAGCCGGTGCCCGAGGTCGGTCCGCAACATGGTCACCACGAGGTCCATCACGTTCCGCACCGCGGCCCGCCCGTACCCGCCGAGCGACTCCAGGTTCCGGTTGAGGCTGATCGGCATGCCCCAGACCGCGGCCGGCTGCCCCGGTTCGCCGGATTCGCCCCGCAGGTCGTCGAGTTCCTGAACGCCGCGGGCGCGCGGGCGCGCCAGCTGCATCTGCCGACTACGGCGTCACCGGCAACGGCCACGGGCTGACCTTCGAAACCAACTCGGACGAGACCGTGAAACCCGTCATCGACTGGATCCTCGAGGAGACGTCGTGAGCGAACTGCACATCAGCGACGAGTTCGACAGCGTCCTCGCCCGGCTGGACGAGATCACCCCGGTGCTGCGTGAGGACGCCGAAAAGGGCGAGGAACTGGGCCGGCTCACCGACGCCGTCGTCGATGCCCTGTCCGGAAGCGGCGTGTTCAAGGTCGGCCTCCCGCACGAGCTGGGCGGGTACGAGTTCTCACCGCGCCAGATCGTCGAGACGATCGCGAAGATCAGCTACGCGGACGCGCCGGCGGGCTGGTCGGTCATGGCGGTGCAACTGGTCAGCGGCACCACGGCCGCCTACCTGGGACCCGAGGGAGTGGCGGAGCTGTACCCCGACGTCCCGGGCGGGCGGTACCCGCTGATCGCCGGCCAGGGCACGCGCATGGGCACGGCGGTGCCGGCCGAGGGCGGCTACCGGATCAGCGGGCAGTGGGGCTTCGCCTCCGGGATCTCGATGGCCAGCCATATCCACACCGCCGCGTTCTGCGAGGAGACCGGGCAGGCACTGGTGTTCACGCTGCCCAAGGAACAGGCGACGCTGCAGGGCAACTGGGACGTGCTGGGTCTGCGGGCCACCGGCAGCATCGACTACCGGTGCGACGACGTGTTCGTCCCGTCCACCCACGTGTACGAAGTGTCCACAATGGAGGCCAAACACGGCGGGGCGATCTACCGGCTCGGCCTGGCGAACATGGCCGGCATGTGCCATACGGGCTGGGCGCTCGGCGTCGGGCGGCGGCTGCTCGACGAGCTGAAGGTACTGGTATCCAAGAAGACCGGCACACCGGGCGCCACAGTGGACACCGGGCAGTTCTACGCCGAGTACGCCCACGCCGAGCCGAAGCTGCGCGCCGCGGCCGCGTGGTCGATGGAAGTGTGGGCGGGCAACCAGGAAACCCTCGACCGCGGAGGGCTCCTGTCGACGGAGGAGGAAACGCTCAGCCGCCTCGCGCTCAACCACACCACCTGGTCGGTCCAGTCCGTCGGCGAGACGGCGTACAAATGGGGCGGCACGGCGGCGTTGCGCCGCGGCGATCTGCAGCGGTTCTTCCGGGACCTCAACGCCGGCACCCAGCACGTCACGTCCGGGCCGTTCGCGCTGCAGAACTGCGGCAAGTGGCTCGCCGGGCTCGCGCCGGGTGCTCGCTGGGTCTTCCTCAATCTGCAGGAGTAGCCGCGTTGGACGGCTGAAGGTTCTCCACCTGCACCGGTTCCACCCCGCCGGGAGCCGGGAAACCGAGGATCTGGCTGTAGAAGCTCAGCTCCGCCTCCAGCGCGCGGCGGATGTTCTCCGCGCGCCGGAACCCGTGTTGCTCACCGGCGAACAGCAGGTACGCCACCGGGAGTTCCCGTGCGCGCAGGGCTTCGACGATCAGCTCCGACTGGTTGGGCGGCACCACCGGATCGTCCGCGCCCTGCAGCACCAGCAGCGGCCGTGTGAACCGGTCCGCGCGGTGGATCGGTGAGCGCTCCACATACGTCGCCCGCTCTTCGGGGTACGGGCCGACCAGCCGGTCCAGATAGCGGCTTTCGAACTTGTGCGTGTCACCGGCCAGCACCTCCAGGTCGGCCACCCCGAACAGGTCCGTGCCGCCCGCGAACGGCGTGTCCTCCCGCGCGAGCGCGGCGAGCGTCGTGTAGCCGCCGGCGGAACCGCCGCGGATCAACAGCTTCTCGCCGTCCACCCGGCCCTGTCCGGCGAGCCACCGCGCCACCGAGACGCAGTCGTCGACATCGACCACGCCCCAGGCGCCCAGCAACTGCTCGCGGTACGCGCGGCCGAATCCGGTGGAGCCGCCGTAGTTCACGTCGACGACAGCGAACCCTCGGCTGGTCCAGAACTGCACGGCGAGCGACAGCACCGGCACCGCGTTCGACGTGGGCCCGCCGTGGATCATCACGATCAGCGGCGGGCGCGTGCCCTCCGGAGCGGTGAACTCCGGGTTCGCGGGCGGGTAGAACAGGGCGTGCGCGGTCCGGCCGGCCGAGGGGAACGAGATCGCTTCCGGCACGGAAATCCAGGCCGGGTCCAGGTTCAGTTCGCGCGGCCGGCAAAGCGTGCGCACGGCGCCGGAAGCGGAGACCAGGTGCACGGCCGGTTCCTCGGTGGGTGAGCCCGCGACCACGACGAATCCGTCCGGCCCGGCCTCGCATACCGCGTCGATCGCGGAGAACGGCACCGCCAGGTCGGTCACCTTGCCGTCCTCCGCGACCGCGAGCCCGTCGTACCCCTGCGACCATCGCGCGAACACGATCCGCCCGTCGGGCAGGGTCGCGTAGCGCCGGCCGCCCAGCCGCCAGCCCGGCACCCCGATCTCGGCGTCCAGCACGATCACCGGTTCGACCCCGGCGGGCGACCAGCGGTAGAGGTTCCACCAGCCGGTGCGGTCGGACAGGAAGAAAAGGCTGCCATCGGCCTGCCAGCGCGGTTCCGAGACCGACTCCCCCGCCCCGCCCGCGACTACCGTCTCCTCGCCCGTGTCGAGGTTCCGCACGGTGAGCACGGTGTCGTCCCACGGCATCGACGGGTGGTTCCACGAGATCCACGCGAGCGACCGCCCGTCCGGTGAGAACCTCGGGCCGGCGACGAAATCGGGACCGGTGACGAGCACTTGGGGCTCGCCGGGCCGATCCGCGGGCAGGCGCACGATCTCGTTGCGGACACCATCGCCGTGGCGCTCCCGCACGGCGACGAGGAAGGCGCCGTCCGGGCTGACGTCTCCGTCGGCGAACCGGTCGGCCCGAGGCGCCGCGGGCTCGGGCGTGAGCGGTTCGGGCACGCCGGAAGCCACACGGTAGAGCCGCTGATCGCGCCAGTTCGCGAACCAGACGACGCCATCGCGGGCCCACCAGTCGCCGCCGCCGTACTCGTGCACGGCGGTGCGGGCGTCGAAGCCGTCCGGCAGGAGTTCGGTCGTCGTACCGTCCGCCTCGCGGCGGACGATCCGGTTGCGGCCGCCCTCGCCGGGGCGGCGCTCGGACCAGATGACGGTTTCCCGGTCGACCTGGACGTCGGAGATGCGCACGGCCGCGTCGACGACGAGGTCAGCGGTGACCGGAGTGGTCCAGGACCCGAATGCGGAGATCTGCACGGGCCCACGCTAACGAATCGCGGCAGGGTCGCGTTCGACGTCCTCGAACAGCGCCGCCGCCCGCGCCGCGGTGCCCAGCGCCCGGCGTCCCGTGCTGAGCACCGCCAGGATCAGCACACCGGCGCCCAGCCCGCAGATCAGCCACCACACGCTGTCGCCCCCGATCGTCCCGGCGAGCGCGACGCCCAGCGTGGTACCGGTCTGGCGGCCGGTGGAGGCCAGCGAACCGGCGACCCCGGCCATCGACCGGGGCATTCCGGCGACCGCGGCGTTGGTGATCGGCGGGTTGACGGCGCCCAAGAAGACACCGAACAGCAGGTACGTCGCGAGCACGGCCGGCAGCGGGGTCGCCGGTCCGAGCCAGAGCTGCGCGGCCCCGCCCAATGCCAGCGCGGCGCCGGACACCACCAGTGGCAGCCGGGGGCCGCGCGTGCCTACCCATCGGCCGGCGACCGGCGAAAGCACGAGGACCAGGCCCCCGACCGGGAGCAGGCTCAGCCCGGTGGCGAGCGCCGGCATCCCGCGCACGTCCTGCAGGTACTGGGTCGTCACGAACAGGAAGGCGCCGAACCCGCACAGGGCGAACAGCGCCATCAGGATGGCCGAACTGAACGGCACGCTCCGGAACAGGCGCAGCTCCAGCAACGGGTCGGCGCGGCGCGGTTCGTACCGGGCGAGTGCGAGCACGGCGACTACCGCGACGCCGAGACAGCCGAGGATGACCGGCGAGGTCCAGCCCAGCGAACGGGATTCGATGATCGCGTAGATGAGACCGCCGAGCGCGAGGATCGTCAGCAGCTGCCCGGCCGGGTCGAACCTTCGTGCCCGGCCGGCGCGCGATTCGGGCACGAACAGCGCGGTACCCACGATCGCCAGCGCCGCGACCGGCACGTTGACCCAGAACACGGCGTGCCAGCCGAACCCGTCCACGAGCGCGCCGCCCAGGATCGGCCCCAGCGCCAGCGAAAGCCCGGACACCGAGCCGAAGACGCCGATCGCCCTGGCCCGCTCCGACGGTTCGGCGAACGTGTTGACGACGATGGCCAGCGCCACGGGGTTCAGCATCGTGCCGCCCACGGCCTGCACTGCCCGCGCCGCGATCAGCCAGCCGATGCCCGGTGCCAGCGCGCACAGCAGCGAGCCGAGCCCGAAGACGGACAGACCGGTCAGGAACACGCGACGGCGGCCGAACCGGTCCGCGGTGGACCCCGCGAGAACCAGGAAACCGGCCAGCACCAGGGTATACGCGTCGATTGTCCATTGTAGACCGGAAACCGGGGCGTGCAGATCGCGGCGGATCGCCGGCAGCGCGACGTTGACGATGGAGATGTCCATGATCACCAGGACCATGCTGGCGGCGCAGATCGCGAGCACCAGGTGGCGGCGGGCGGGCGTTGAGGCGTTCACGGGAACGACGTTAGGATTTAGAGTGTGCTCGAAGTCAAACCAGTACCCGACGCGGGCTTGAGCATCGCCGAGGCCGCGGACCGCACCGGCGTCAGCGTGCACACCCTGCGCTATTACGAGCGTGCCGGCCTGGTCGTGAGCCCGGTCGGCCGCACTTCGGGCGGGCGGCGGCGCTATCACAAGCTCGACCTCGACTGGATCACGGTCTGCACCAGGCTGCGGGCCACCGGGATGCCGATCAGGACCATCCGGCACTACGCCGAACTCGTCGCGGCGGGGCGGGGCAACGAGAAGGAACGGCTCGCCCTGATGGAGGCCCACCGCGCCGACGTGCTCGCGAAGCTCGCCGAACTCCAGGAGAATCTCGAGCTGATCGACCACAAGATCGACGTCTACCGTGGCCGCCTCGTCGCGGGTGACGCCGACCGGCTGTGGGCCCCCCGGGCCTGACGGGGTGGCTTGGTCCGCCGCTCCTTGCTGCTCGCGGTGCCCACAGCTCGTGCGCATCCGGCGCCGCCGCGCTGGCACCGACCGCCGCGCCGCGGACACCACCACCTAAAGTGTCCGGCGATGCGTAAACACCTCTGGGTCATCCCTGTGCTGTGCGCGGTCTGGCTGTTCTTCGCGTTTCGCGGGATGTTCACGGCCATGCCGACACGGCCGCAGATCGACTTGGAGGTCTACCGCTACGGCGTCCAGGCCTGGTGGGACGGCCACAGCCTCTACGGCGCGCTCCCGCCGGTCGCGAACGGCGCCGAACTGCCGTTCGTGTACCCGCCGTTCGCGGTGCTCATCCTCAGCCCGCTGGTCCTGCTGCCGTGGGACGCCGCGGTCGTCACGCTGTACGTCCTGAGCACGATCTGCCTCGCGTTGACGCTGTACCTGGTCTCGCGCGTCGCCTGGCCGCCGCTCGGGCGCAGCGGCGGCATCGTGGTGACTTCGCTCGCCCTGCCGCTGACGGTGTTCCTCGAACCGGTCAGCCAGACCTACCAGTTCGGCCAGGTCAGCCTGGTGATGATGGCGCTCGTGGCGATCGACTGCCTGGCCGGGAAGACGCTGTGGCCGCGCGGGTTCGGCATCGGACTGGCCGCCGCGCTCAAGCTCACCCCCGCCGCGTTCATCCTGTTCTTCCTGATCCGCAAGGACTACCGGTCCGCCGCACGGGCGGGCATCACGTTCGCCGTGGCCGCGGTCGTCGGGTTCGTCACCGACCTCCGCGCGTCGGTCCAGTACTGGTTTTCCGGCGGCCTGTCCGGCGGCGGGGTCAGCGGCACCGCGTTCAAGACGAACCAGACCATCGAGGCCGCGCTGGTGCGCACCGGACTGTCCGGCGTGCCGGAGAAGGCGGTGTGGATCGTCGTGATCGCGGCACTGGTCGCGCTGGTCGCACTGGCCATGCGCCGGGCCGAACCGGCGCTCGCGCTGATGGCGAACGCCGGGCTGGCCCTGCTGGTCTCGCCGACCTCGTGGTCGCACTACTACGTGTGGGTCGCGCCGGCCCTGCTGGTCGTGCTCGCCTACGGCGCGCGGCGCGCGTATGACCGGTCCTGGCTCGCGGCGGCGTGGTTCGCGTGGGCCGTGCTGACCGCGACGCTGTTCTACCTCGCCCCGTTCCACCACCTGCCGGATACGGACTTCCCCGTCGTTCACATGCACTGGAACTGGCCCCAGCAGCTGTCCGCGGCGACGTATCCCCTGGTCGGGATAGGTCTGCTGCTCGCGTTCGCGATCCCGCGCCTGCGCCGGCCCAAGCCGGAGCCGCTGCCGTCGCTGCCGGTGAAGGAACCGGCCAGGGTCAGCTGAACGCGCCGGCGTTGCGCGCGCACCAGTCCGCGAACGTCCGGGGCTTGCGGCCGAGCAGCCGCTCGACGGTGTCGGTCCGGAAGCCCTCGGTGTCGGCCCGCATGAGCCGGAACCCCTCGACGATCGCGTCGGCGAGGGCCCTGGGCGCCCCGGCGGGGAAGCGCGACCGGACGGCCTCTTCGGGAGTGGCCACCTCCCGGACCTCGAGATCGCGCCCGATCGCCGCGGCGAGGACACGGACCTGCTCGGCGACGGTGAACGTTTCCTCACCGGTGAGCACGTACGCCTCGCCGTCATGGCCGCGCTCGGTGAGGACGAGTGCGGCCACCGCCGCGATATCGGCCGGATCGATGGGCGCGAACCGGCCCGGGCCGGCCGGATCGAGGACGAAACCGCTTTCGCGGATCGTGGGCAGCCAGTCGAGGGCGTTGGTCATGAAGCCGCCGGGGCGCAGGAACGTCGCCGGGATCCCGGACGCCCGGATGAGCTCCTCGCGTTCGTGGTGCCACCGCGCCATCGCGGGCATCGGGTCGAACACGACGTGCGCCGAGGACAGGAAGACGATCTGCCGCACTCCGGCGTCCTTCGCGGCGGCGACGGCGTTGGTGGCGAACTCGAGACCGATGCCCTGCGTCAGCAGGAACAGCCGGTCCACGCCGTCGAACGCGGGCAAGAGCGTCGCGGGCTCGCCCAGGTCGCCCACGACGACGCTGCCGGGCAAGGCGGCCGCGGGATCGCGAACGAGCGAACGGAACTTCACGCCCCGCTCGTCCAGTTCGCCGACGAGCGCACGGCCGATATGCCCGGTGGCTCCTGTGACCAGTATCATCGCAACCCCTCGGGTTCATTTGCCGACTAACGTTAGCCGGTTAATGATTAGCCGTCAATCGATTGCCGGGAGGTCACCGTGACCGAGTTCCTCGACCTGCACGGCGCCACGTCGAAGGTGGTCCGCGCGCTCGCGGACGCGGACCTGCGGCGGCACGGCCTGCACCTGGGTCAGAACCACCTGCTCGCGGCGCTGTGGGAGGAGGACGGCCGCACCCCCGGCGAGATCGCCGCGGCGGTGAGCGTCACGACGCCCACCGTCGTCAAGATGGCGACCCGGATGGCCGCGGCGGGGCTGCTGACGCGCCGTCGTGACGATCGGGACAGCCGCCTAGTCCGGCTCTGGCTCACCGACGCCGGACGTGCCCTGCAGCGACCGGTCGAGGCGGACCGGCGCGCGCTGGACGAGAAGCTGACCGCGGGCCTCACCGACGCCGAGCGCACCCATCTCCTCCGCGCGCTCGCGAAGATCCACCACACCGCCACCGCCCTACTGGGCCACCCCGTCACCCCTCCCTAACCCCACTCCGCCCCAGCCCGCCCCCCGAGATCTACATTCAGGCCCGCAGCGCCCCGCGCCGCCGCTGCCAGTCCGTGACCGCGTCGCAGCCCGCGTCGATCTCGGCTCGCAGCAGCGCCGACTGATGCTCCACCAACTCCGCGCTCAACACCCTGCTTTCGCGCAACGCGGCGAGCGCCTCCCAGGGCGTGAGGCACAGCGTGCCCACTTCCTCGCCTTCCAGCGGCGGCGTCAGTCCCGCCTCGATCCCGGCCCTGCCGGCCGCGAGCAGTGCCGCCACCACGAGGTGCACCTGCGCGTCCGCGCCCGCGAACCGGAACTCCAGCCGCCTCCCGGCCCCGCGCCCCGCGATCCGCACCGCTGACGTCCGGTCGTCGGTGCCCCAGCGGATCGAGCGCGGCGAGAACGGTCCGGTGCGCAGCCGCACGTAGCTGTTCCAGGTCGGAGCCCAGATCGCCGTGAGCGCCCGCGCCTCGGCCAGTACCCCGGCCAGAAACGCCTCCGGCGCGGGCGGCGACAGTGACAGGTGCACATGACACGAATTGCCCTGACCGGTCCGCGGCGCGGCGAGATAGTTCGCGGTCACACCGTGTTCGGCTGCCGCGGCACGCACGATCAACTGCTGCAGCATGGCATCGTCGCAGGCCGCGACGGCTTCGCGGTGGCGCAGCACGATCTCGTACTGCCCGGGGTGGCACTCCCCTCGCGCGGATTCGACGCCGAGGGGAGCCAGCTTCGTTCGCAGATCCCGCAACAGCGGCCGCAAGCGCTCGGTGCCGCCGACCGCGTAGTCGACGCCGTGTCCAGTCAGCGGCTCGCCGTCCGGGTCGAGGAACGTGACCTCGTGCTCGATCCCGATCGACGGGGTGAAACCCAGCTTCCCCAAGGCATCCAGCTCGTCGGCCAGCACCTGCCGGGGTGCGACGCGGACAGGTTCACCGCTCGGCCATTCGACATCGCAGACGACCGCGTACACCCCGTTCTCGATCGGCGTCACGCTCGCGAAATCCGGCCGCATTCGTAAGTCCCCGTAACCGCCGAGATAGCGTGACAACGACGAGACAGGCTCTCGCTCGGGATCCCAGGCGAAAACGTACGTGCACAAGCCGTAATCTGCGCCTCGCACCTCGTCCTCGACGAACTCGCGTGACAGTTCGACTGCCGCGAACCGCGCGTGCGGGTCCGGCACCAGCAACAGCACGCGCGAAACGTCCGCTGGAAGCGCTTTCACCACGCACCGTCCGGATCGGGAGCATGCAACGGATTCGGCACCCGCCCCCAGCGAACGTCGAACTCGTCGTCGCGCTCGACCTTGTCGAACCCGCCGCCCGCCAGGTGTTCGCGGTTCAGCGTGACGCGCTCGACGTCCGGCGCGAACAGGCGGCACGCGTCGAAGCGGGCGGCCACATCGGGATTGTCCTTGCGGTACCCGCCGACGACGTCGCGCACCAGGGCCCAGAAGCGAGCGCGGGGGAACGCCAGATCATCGGAGATGATCTCGGCCCAGAACCGGAACTGCCCCGAAAACACCGAACTGAACAGCGACTGGGCGAGCAGGTGCGCCGGCCAGCGCAGCATTTCCGCGTCCGGATCGAGCAGGCCGTAGCATTCGAGGTCTTCGTCGAGCAGATCCACGCCCTGCGCGAAATCCTTGATCGCGACGCGCACAGGGCGACCGGTTCGATCGACGATGAGGACCAGGTTCTGGCCGTGCGGGCAGAATCCGACTCCGTAGCGCAGCAACCATTGCAGCAACGGAGTAAGCAGGAGGTCGAAAATCCGTGCACACCACCCTTCGGTGCCGAGGCCGCTGCGCTGGATGAGCCCGGTGATCACGGTTTGGCCCTGGAGATCGCGATAGGGCAGCGCGGCGAAGGAAAGCGCTTGCTCACCCTCGGCCAGCCGCTGCGTCAAGGGTTCTCGCCACAACGCGCCCAGCGTTTCGTGGAACCGGTACGGGAGTTCTTCGAGCGCGCCGAACAGCGGATGCCGCACGGACACGCTCGCCACCTCGCCGAGCAGTTCGAACCGATATTCTCCCGACAGCAAGGGATCCGCGGCATTGATCCGCTTCAGCCAGGCGGTGACCGCGGGCCCGGCAAGCGTTGCCGCCGAGTCCAGACCACGGTAGACGAGCGTGTTGCGAACCGAGACAGCCGTCTTCACGTCTCGCCGGTTTGGCGTGCTCATGTTCGCCAGCGTTCGCACCGTCTGATGTGGACTGTACTCGTCGCGGCCTTCACCGAGGTCGATCAACGCGCCCGTCGCGAGTTCCCCGGCATAGAGGGTGCCGACGATCTCGTCGGCCTGCCACGGATGCACCGGAACGAAGACATACTCCGCCGGATCCGCCTTCGCCTGGAACTCCGCCACCTGATCGGGGTCGAGCTCCTGCCGCAGCAAGGTCTGCTCGTCCAGGTCCGCGATGGACCGGTACTGGGCGTACTCGCGATGCACGCCGAACCAGCGCAGCCGGAACGGCTTGCCCGATTCGGGCGCGTACTTCTGCCTGTCCCGCATCGAGAAACCGACCCGGCCCTTGTTGACGACGATGCGCGGATGCCCGGTCAGCCGTCCATCGGCAAGGTTGTAGTCCATCATGGACAGTTCGGCGGCGCTCGGCGCGTGCGCGAGGCGCGCAGCCTCGTTCGCGACGGTCGCGGTGAGCTCCGACAGCACGTCCGCCAGCCGCAGGCCCGAAAGTCCGAGGACGGTCCGCGCATCCACGACGAGCATCCGCGGATCATCGGCGGGAACGCCTTGCCGTGTAGCCGTTCCTGTGACAACGGTCCATGAGTCGAACGCGCCCCGACGCGCCTCGAATTCGTAGGTGACGTCGCCGGGCAGGCGCAGGCGCCAGCCGCCCTCGACCGGCTCGGGTTCGAACAACCCCTCGTAGGAGAGTTCGCCGAGCATCTTGTGCACGATGAAAGAGCCGGCCTGCCGCCACGAACGCTCGTTCATGATTCCTCCAGTCCGAACCTGGTGAACGCGGTGCGGGAGGGCAGGCGGTAGACCTCGCGACCACAGACCGAGTTGATGATCGACGCCGCCCGCCAGGCCGCGAGCCCGAGGTCCGGCGCGCCCACCCCGTGCGTGTGCCGTTCGGCGTTCTGCACATAGATCGCCCCGGCCACGCCGTCGAGCCGCAGCCGGTAATCCCGCTCAACGACCGGACGCCCCTGCCCGTCGGTGACCAGCCTGTCGGCGAGCGGGCCGAGCAGCCCTTCGAGGGAGGTCTCGGTGTAGCCGGTGGCGGAAACGACGGCATCGGTGCGCCAAACGGCGCTCGTGCCCTGCTGGCGGTGATGCAGGCCGAGCGCGATGCGGCCGTTCTCGGCGCTTGCCGAGACCACCTCGACCCCGGGCGTCATGGTGACGTCGGGCCAGGTTCCGCCGATGCTCTTCCGGTACAGATCTTCGTGGATCTCCGCGATCGTGCCACTGTCGATCCCCTTGTACAGCTGCCATTGCGCGGGAATCAGACTGTCGCGTATGGACTCATCGAGGCCGTGAAAGAACGATGTGTAGTCCGGCGTGAACTGTTCCAGCCCAAGCTTCGAGTACTCCATCGGGGTGAACGAGGACGTACGCGCGACCCACCGCAGCCCGCTTGGGTGGTCGCGGTGCCGCAGCAGATCGAGAAAGACCTCCGCACCCGACTGCCCCGAGCCGACGACCGTCACGCTCGGCACGGTGAGCAGCCGTTCCCGCTCGGCAAGGTAGTCCGCGGAGTGCACGACCGGGAGCTCCGGATCGGATATCAAGGGGCGCAAGGGTTTTGGCACCCAGGGCGACGTGCCAATGCCGAGCACGACGTTGCGGGCGACGACCGGTGCGCCTTCGCTCGTGGACAGGCAGAAAGCGCTTTCTCGCCACTCGATCCCGGTGATCTCGACCCCGAAATGGCAACCTGGCAGTCGTTCGGCGACCCAGCGGCAGTAGTCGTCGTACTCGGTGCGTTCGAGATGGAACTTTTCGGCGAAGTAGAACGGAAAGAGCCGGCCATGCTCCCGGAGATAGTTCAAAAAGGACAATCGACTGGTGGGGTCGGCGAGGGTGACGAGATCGGCGAGGAAGGGCACCTGGATCGTCGCGCCCTCGATGAGCAGGCCGGAATGCCAGCGGAACTCCTTGCGACGCTCGAACATTGCGACGTTCAGCTCCGCCACTGGTTCGGCGAGCGCGGCGAGCGACAGGTTGAACGGGCCGATCCCGGCTCCCGCGAGATCCAGCCTCATGACGCGACCGCACCTTCGGGTGCCTGTGCGCGGGCGGCGACCGCGTCCAGCAAGCCCAGGTAGTCTGCCGCGCTGGCGTGCGGGTGCAGCAGCGTCAGCTTGAGCCACACCTCACCTGGGGCCATCGTCGCGCGCCCGACGATCGCCGTGCCGGTCTCCAGGAGCGCACGCCGGACTCGCGCAACGTCGCCGAACCGCGGCCGGAAGAGCACAGTGGACAGTGTGGGCTCACCCCACAGCTCCAAGGCCGGGTGCCGCCGGACGGCGTCAGCGACCTCACGCGCGGTGGCGCAGCAGCGTTCCACCAGTTCGCCCACGCCGTCGATGCCCAGGGCCCGCATGGTCACCGCCATCCGGAATGCGTCGGGGCGGCGCGAAGTGCGGATCGAACGGCCGAGCAGGTCCGGCAGTCCCGCTTCGGTGTCGTCATCCGCGTTGAGATACTCGGCGCGGACGGTAAGCGCTTTCAGGTCCGCGGCTTCCCTGACAGCGAACAGACCGGCGGCGACGGACTGCCAGCCGAACTTGTGCATGTCGAGCGCGATCGTGTCGGCCTGGTCGATCCCGTCGAGCAGCGGGCGCAGTGTTTCGCTGCACAAGGCCAAACCGCCGTACGCTGCGTCCACATGCAACCGTGCACCGTGTCGGCGACAGATCCGCGCGAGCTCGCGGAGTGGATCGATTTCGCCGGCGTTGGTGGTACCGGCGGTCGCGACCACCACCGCCGGTCCGGTTTCGCGCAGTACCGCGTCGAGGGACGCCGGGATCATGCGCTCGCCATCGCACTCGACGAGCAACGGCGTGCGCAGTCCGAGCACCCACGCCGCACGGGCAACGCTGTGATGGGCGTTGCGACCGCAGACCGGTTGGCGTTGATGCTCGCGGGCCAGCAGGAGGGCGAGCAGGTTCGACTCGGTGCCGCCGGTGGTGACGACGGCGTCGGGCTCGGACGCGCCGGGGTAGCACTGGCGGGCGATCGCGGCGAGGAAGGCGCGTTCCAGTTCGCTCGCGACCGGGGCCTGGTCCCAGGAATCCATCGACGGGTTGAGGGCGCCGGCCGCCACGTCCGCCGCGACCCCGACGGCCAGCGGCGGGCAGTGCAGGTGGGCGGCACACCACGGATCGGCGGGGTCGACCGAGCCGGCGGCCAGCAGTGCGGTCAGCTCTGAAAGCGCTTTCTCGGCGCCGACGCCGCGCGCCGGGACGAGGGGTTCGAGTGCGGCCACGCTTGCCGCGACCGGGGCGGGGCCACCGGCCGGTCCCGGCGCCGCGCGCTCGGCGGTGCCCGCGGCCAACCCTTGTAGCACCAACGGAATCAGCTCCGCGAGCCGCTCGTGCCCCTGCCGCCCACCGGCCAGCGCCGTCGAGTCGCCCATTGATCACTCCCTTAGGTAAGCCTACGCTAAGCAACCATACGGATACCGCGGCTCCGCTCGCACCACCTCCGGCGCACTTTCCCACAAAAGTGCCGTCGTGAACGGCTCCGATCGAGTGGCGTGCGCCCGCCGTGTTGGTCCGCCACGCGGGCGTGTTGGCCCGCGACGGCAGTGAGCTGGCCCGCTGCGACGGGGCCGGGCAAGAACCAACACACCCGCACACGCAGCCAACACCGACCGAGCGGCCAACACGCCGACCCGAGCGGCCAACACACCCGCACACGCGGCCAACACGCCGACCCGAGCGGCCAACACGCCGGCGCGGGCAGCCAACACGCCGGCGCGGAGCGGCGGGCTACCGGGGGGCGAGGGACGTGGCGTGGTCCAGGGGGTCGCCGCCGGTGGGGAGGACCGAGATCACCGGGGTGGTCAGCCCGTTCTCCACATAGGACTCCAGGCGTTCGCGGCATTCGGCCGGGCTGCCGTGCACGATCAGCTCGTCCACCACCTCGTCGGGGATCGCGGCGTTCGCGCCCTTGCGGTCGCCTGCCGCCCACAGCTCGTTCATCTCGGCCAGGGCGTCGCCCCGGCCGAGCCACTCGTGGAAGGCCGCGTACACCGGCACGGTCAGATAGCTGCTGATCAGCATCCGCCCGAGCGCCCGCGCCGCGTCCACATCCTCGGTCGGCGCCACGAAGATCCGCGCCACCAGCTCCACGTCCGGCCCGATCTCGCCGCGCACCTTCGGTACATCCGACGGGGCGAGCCAGTTCGTGATCGCGCCGTCCGCCTCCTTCGCGGCCAGCCTCAGCATCCCCGGCCGCAGCGCCGCGAGCATGATCGACGGCGGTACCGGCGGCACGCGCTCCAGCTTGAAGCGGTTCACGGAGAACGTCGAATACTCCTGCGTGACCTTCTCCCCCGCCAGCGCCGAGCGCAGAAACCGCAGCGTGTCCCGGTTCCGGCGGTACGGCTCGGTGAACTCCGCCGCGTTCCAGTTCGATACGATCACCGGCGACGAAGCCCCGATCCCCAGGACGAACCGTTCCGGCGCGAGCTCTGCGAGCGTCGCCGCACTCATCGCGAGCAGGCCCGGACCGCGGGTGTAAACCGGCACGATCGCCGTGCCCAGCCGCAGTTGCGGCGCCCACTGCGACGCGAGTACCAGCGGCGAGAACGCGTCCGTGCCGGCCGTTTCCGCGGTCCACGCGTCGGTGTAACCGAGATCGGGCAGCCGCTCGATCAGCTCCCGGTGCGCCGTCAGCGGTACCTCGCCCAGCGGGATCGTGATACCCCACCGCTTCACGCGTCCAACTCCTTCCGCAACCACTCCGCCTGCATCCTCATGAGGTTCTCCGCGAGATCCTCATCCTGCGGGGTCATATGCGTCGTCCCGACCAGCGGCAGGAACGTATGCGCCCGCCCGGCCGCGAGCAGCGCCGACGACAGCCGCAGCGAATGCGCGACGAACACGTTGTCGTCCGCGAGGCCGTGCACGATCAGCAGCGACCGCTCCAGGTTCGCCGCGTCGGCGAGCAGCGAATTCCGCTCGTAGGCCGCCGGATCGTCCTGCGGTGTGCCCAGATAGCGCTCGGTGTAGTGGGTGTCGTACAGCGTCCAATCGGTGACCGGAGCGCCCGCGACCGCCGCCCGGATCACGTCCGGCCGCCGCAGCACAGCCAGCGCGGACAGGTACCCGCCGTAGGACCAGCCGCGGATCGCCACCCGCGACAGGTCGAGCTCGGGATGTTCGGCGGCGACCGCGTGCAGCGCGTCCACCTGGTCGGTCAAGGTGACACTCGCCAGTTCGCGCGAGACCTCCCGCTCCCACGCGGGCCCACGCCCCGGCGTGCCGCGGCCGTCGGTGACGAGCACCGCGAAACCCTGGTCGGCGAACCACTGCGAGGTCAGGAACGAGTTGCGGCTCTGGATCACTCGCTGGGCATGTGGCCCGCCGTAGGGGTCGAGCAAGACCGGCAGGCTCGTGCCCGGTTCGTACCCGCTCGGCAGCAGCAACGCCGCCCGCAGCCCACGCTCGCCGACGGTGAGCCAGATCGGCCGCGGTTCGATCCCCGGATCCTCGGGATACGACCGGATTTCCAGCACCGAGCCGTCACGCAGCACCGAGACCTTCGGCCCGCTGTGCGCCAGGCTCCACGACGACAGCACCGCCACCTCCGCCGTGCCGGCACCGACATGAACACCGTCCGAAGCAGACAGACGCGTGACCCCACCGGGGCCGGTGCGGTAGACGTGGATCTGTGTCGGATCCGCGCCGGAGGCGCTGAAAAGGACCTCGTCACCGACGTCGAGCACCGAGCGCACCTGCAACTCCGGCCCCGTCACCGGCACCCCGTCGATGAGCAACCGGTAGCTCCCATCCGCGGCGCTGACACGCACGAGACGCCCGTCGCTCGTCCACGCGGGTGCGCCGGGCACCAGCTCGACCCACCGCGGATCGGTTTCGCTGTGCAGCAGTTTCGTGGCGCCGGTGGCCGGATCCACCGAGTGGATCTCGAACGTCCGCTGGTCACGGCTCTGCACGGCGAGCACCGGCGGCCCGCCGGCCGACCAGTGCACCGCGGCCAGGTACTCCCAGTCGCCGCTCTCCACGTCCACGCGCGCGCCGTCGAGACCGAGGATTGCCAGCGACACTCCGACGTTCTGCTCGCCGGCGGCCGGGTACGCGACCGTGTTGACAGAGTCGCCGGGGTTCGCCGGGTCCGCGATGGTCCAGCGCGGGACACCCGCCCGGTCGCTGCGCTCGACGAGCAGGCTCGTGCCGTCCGGCGACCACCAGAAACCGCGGGTGCGCCCCATCTCCTCGCCCGCGATGAACTCCGCGAGCCCCCACGCGATGTCCTCGCCCTCTTCGTCGACCAGCGGCCGGTCCTGCCCGGTCGCCAGTTCGATCACGCGCAGCCGCCGGTCACGGACGTAGGCGACATGCGTGCCGGCCGGGTTGGGTCGCGGGTCGACGACGGAGCCCTCGACCAGTTCGGCGACCTCCTTGGTGGCGAGATCGACCGTGTAGAGCTTGCCGGACAAGGAAAAAGCCGCGATACGCAGCTCGGCGTCGGTCGCGTAGCCGACCACGCCGCCCGCGCGCTCCCGGGTCCGTTCACGGCGCGCCCGCTCCTCGGGCGGCAGGTTCTCTTCGCCGGGCAGCAACTCGACGGCGTCGACGATCTTCGTCTCGGTGCCGGAGCTCAGATCCAGTTCCCACAGGCTGTTGCGGCGGTCCACCCCCGACTCCGATCGCAGGAACAGCAGCCGGGAGCCGTCGGGCGCCACCCGGAACTCGCGGGGCGTGCCGAGGGTGAAGCGCTGTGTGCGGGCCTGCTTACGGAGGAAGGAGAGCTCGTCGGTCACGTCCGCACTCTGTCAGACCGCCCGGTATGTTGGCGAGCCAACCCGTACGCAACGATCGACTGTCCAGAGCAGGAAGTACGCAACGAAGCCGTCCTGATCAGTGCGGTCTCCGGCCCTAATCTGTGGATATGACGACCACCGCAGAGTTCATCGCGCTCGACGAACGCTGGAGCACGCACAACTACCACCCGCTGCCGGTGGTCATCGCCGAGGGTGAGGGTGCCTGGGTCACCGACATCGAGGGCAGGCGTTACCTGGACTTCCTGTCGGCGTACTCGGCACTGAACTTCGGGCACCGCCATCCGGCGCTGGTCGAGGCGGCGATCCGGCAGCTGGACCGGGTGACGCTGACCTCGCGCGCGTTCCACCACGACCAGCTGGGCTTGTTCTGCGCGGAGCTGACCCGGCTCACCGGGACCGAGATGGTGCTGCCGATGAACTCGGGCGCGGAGGCCGTCGAGTCGGCGTTGAAGGTCGCGCGCAAGTGGGCGTACGAGGTGAAGGGCATCCCGGACGGCACGGCCGAGATCATCGTCGCCGGATCCAACTTCCACGGCCGCACCACGACGATCATCTCGTTCTCGACCGATGAGACCGCGCGTACGCACTTCGGGCCGTTCACCCCGGGGTTCGTCGTGGTGAAGTACGGGGACGCGGTCGCGCTGCGCGACGCGATCACCGACCGGACGGCGGCGGTCCTGCTGGAACCGGTACAGGGCGAGGCCGGGGTGATCGTACCGCCGGACGGCTACCTCGCGGAAGCGCGGCGGCTGTGCGACGAGCACGGCGTGCTGCTGATCGCCGACGAGATCCAGTCGGGGCTGGCGCGCACCGGCACGCTGCTGGCGCTCGACCACGAGCACGTTCGCGCCGACCTGTACACCCTGGGTAAGGCGCTGGGCGGCGGGATCGTGCCGCTGTCGGCGGTGGTCGGGCGGCGAGACGTGCTGGGTGTGCTGAAGCCGGGCGAGCACGGGTCGACCTTCGGCGGCAACCCGCTGGCGTGCGCGGTCGGGCGCGCGGTGATCGAGTTGCTGGCGACGGGCGAGTTCCAGCAGCGCTCGACCAGGCTGGGCGCGCACCTGCACACGCGGTTGGCGGAGCTGATCGGGCACGGGCTGGCCGAGGTCCGCGGCCGCGGCCTGTGGGCGGGCGTCGACATCACGCCCGGCGGCCTCTCGGGCCGGGAGGCGTCAGAGGCGCTCGCCGGGAAAGGCGTGCTGTGCAAGGAAACGCACGGCAATACCCTGCGTATCGCGCCGCCGCTGGTGATCAGTGAGGAGGATCTGGACCGCGGGATCGATGCCATCGCGGAGGTGGTCAAGCGCTGAGCGCGGGACTCGCGGGCGGCGAGGGTCACTCGCGGGCCGCGGAAGCCCAACTCACCCGCGGCGAATTCCGACTCACCCGCAGCGAAAGCCGGACTCACCGGCGGTGGAAGCCGGACCCGCGGGGGTGGGTGGTGTGGGGGACGGGGCTGGGGTACGGCTTAGGGTCGGGGGTGTGAGGGCGGGGATCGCGGCGGGTGGGGTGCTGGTCACCGTCGTGCTGGGGGTGTGGGCGCCCGGCTTCCTCCGGCGCGGGCTTGGCCACGGGAGCCCCGAAGTCCTGCTGCTGCCGACCGAGCCGTACGTGCTCATCCCGGTCATCGCGCTCGCCACCGCGTTCTGCCTGGTCAAGCGCCGCCGGGCGGGGGCCGTGCTCTGCGCCGCCGGGACGGTCGTGCCCGTCGTGCTCAACTCCTGGGTGCTCAAGCCGCTGTTCGATCACCACCTCAGCGGCTACCTCGCCTACCCCAGCGGCCACACCGTGAGCCTCGTCGCAACCCTCACCGTGCTGGTCCTCCTGGCGCGGCACCAAATCGTGGCGATCGCGGCCGCGGCGGCGATCACCACGGCCGCGGGCATCGGGCTCGTCGAGGCCGGCTACCACTACCCCGTCGACGTCGTCGGCGGCGCGTGCTTCGCGGTCGCCGCCGTGCTCACGCTGTCGCTGGCGACGACGCGTCTCGCGCGAGCGCCGTCAGCCGGCTCACCGCCCGCAGATACTTCTTCCGGTAGCCCCCCTGCAGCATCTCCTCGGTGAACACCGCCGAAAGCGGCTGGCCCGACGAGAGCACGGGAATCGCCCGGTCGTAGAGCCGGTCCGCGAAGGCCACCAGCCGCAGCGCGACGTTCTGATCGGGCGCCGCGTGCACCCCGCGCAGATGCACCAGCGGCACCCCGTCCACCAGCCGGCCGTACTTCGACGGATGCAGGCTCGCGAGATGCGAGCACAGGGCATCGAAGTCGTCCAGCGAGGAGCCCTCGCGCGACGCGGCCGACGCGAGAAGATCCGAGTCAGCCATCGGCTGAGGCGGCTCGGGCAGCCCGCGGTGCCGGTAGTCCGGGCCGTCCACGCGCGTCACCGAGAACCGCGCGGACAGCGACTGGATCTCTCGCAGGAAGTCGTCCGCGGCGAACCGGCCTTCGCCGAGTTTGTCCGGCAACGTGTTCGAGGTCGCCGCGACATACACCCCGGCGTCGGTCAGCTCCCGCAGCAGCCGGTTGACCAGCATCGTGTCGCCCGGGTCGTCGAGCTCGAACTCGTCGATCGCGAGCAACCGGTGCGCCGAAAGCCGCCGCACCGCCTCGGTGAACCCGAGCGCGCCGACCAGGTGCGTCAGCTCGACGAACGTGCCGTACGCCTTGGGCGACGGCGCCTCGTGCCAGGTCGAGGCGAGCAGGTGCGTCTTGCCGACGCCGAACCCGCCGTCGAGATACAGCCCCGGCTTCCCGGCGGGCTCGCCAGTGCCGAACAGGCGGAACCGCGACTTCTTCGCCGGCGCCGAAATCCGCGCCGCGAACGCCGAGCAGGACCCGACCGCCTGCGCCTGCGAGAGCTCGTCCGGATCGGGCACGTACGTGTCGAACCGGACGGCGTCGAACCGCGGCGGCGGGACGAGCGAGGAGATCAGCTCGTCCGGCCCGATCTCCGGGCGGCGGTCGGTCAGGTGCATGAAGCCGAGGTTATCCGGGACGGCTCAGTACGATCCGCGGCATGCGCATGCTGTGGCCGACCCCACTCGACGACGTCACCGACGACGACCTCGCGCGGATCTACGGCTTCCCCGAGGATCTCGACCGCCCGTGGGTGCAGGTCAACTTCGTGTGCTCGGCCGACGGCGCCGCCACCCTCGAAGGGCTCTCCGACGGCCTGTCCAATCCGGCGGACAAGCGCATCTTCCTGCTCGGCCGCGACCTCGCCGACGTCGTGCTCGTCGGCGCCGGCACCGCGCGTGCGGAGAACTACCGCGGCGCGCGCACCAACCCGGAACGACAGGCACGACGAAAGGCGCTCGGGCTCGCGCCCCTGCCGCCGATCGCGGTGGTCAGCGGCAGCGCCCGCATCGACCCGGCCTCGCCCCTGCTCACCGACACCCGGGTGCCGCCGATCGTCATCACCACCGAAAGCGCCCCCGAGGAGCGGCGCGCCGTGCTCGCCGAAGCCGGAGCCGACCTTCTCGTCGCCGGCGAGGAGAAGGTCGATCTGACCGCCGCGCTCAAGGAACTGGCCGCCCGCGGTCTGCGCCGGATCGACTGCGAGGGCGGGCCGCACCTGTTCGGCGAGCTCATCGCCGAGGATCTGGTGGACCAGCTGTGCCTGACGGTCGCCCCGGTGCTCACCGGGCCGGGTGCCGGCCGGATCGCCGAAGGCCGCACCGGTCAGGCGCGGCGCCTCCAGCTCGCGTCGATCCTGCTCGAGAACGGCTTCACCATGTTCCGCTACCGCAAGCACGAATAGTCTTGGGATATGCCCGCCATCCGGTCCGCGCGCCTGGATCTGGTGGAGCTGACCGGAGAGCACCTGCGGCTCATCGCGGAAGGCGAACTCGACGCGTTGTCGTCGCGGCTTGGTGCCGCGGTGAGCCCGGAATGGGCGGACATCATCCCGGCGGCGGAGAACCTGAAGTCGCTGCGCGACGAGCCGTCCCCCCAGCCGTGGCTTTCACGCGGGATCCTGCTGCGCGAGGCCGGGGCGATGGTCGGCGAAGTCGGCTTCCACAACCCGCCGGACGAGCTCGCCGTGGTCGAACTCGGGTATGAGGTGCTGGCCGGTTTCCGCAGGCGGGGCATCGCCACCGAAGCGATCCGGGCGCTCACCGACTGGGCGTACTCGACCGGCGAAGCCTCGACCGTGTACGCGACGATCGCGCACCACAACGCCGCGTCGATCGGGCTGGTCCAGGCGCTCGGCTTCTCGTTCGGAGACGACTACCACGACCCGGTGGACGGGCACGTCGTCTTCTACGAACGCACGCTCCCACTGCCGCGCTGAGGCAGGATGGACCCATGCTGCCGCTGAGCCCGCCGATCCAGCCGATGCTGGCGCGCGCCGCGAAGACCATCCCCGACGCGGCCGACATGCTGTTCGAGCCGAAATGGGACGGGTTCCGCTGCCTGGTCTTCCGGGACGGAGACGACTTGACGCTGCAATCGCGCGCGGGCAAGCCGCTCAACCGCTACTTCCCGGAGGTCCTTGCCGAACTGGCCGCCGCGCTGCCCGAGCAGGCCGTGCTCGACGGTGAGCTCGTCGTCGCCCGCGGCGGACGTCTCGACTTCGACGCGCTCACCGAACGGATCCACCCCGCCAAGAGCCGCATAACGCTGCTCGCCGGGCAATCGCCCGCCACGTTCGTCGCGTTCGATCTGCTCGCCCTCGGCGCCGAGTCCGTAGTGGACGAGCCGACGAGCGCGCGCCGCGAGCGGCTGGAACAGGTGACCGGCGTCAACCTCACCCCGGCGACGCGCGACGCAGCGACGGCCCGCGAATGGTTCACCCTGTTCGAAGGCGCCGGGCTCGACGGGGTCATCGGCAAACCACTGGCCGCCCCGTACCAGCCGGGCAAGCGGATCATGGCCAAGTACAAGCACGCCCGCACCGCCGACTGTGTGGTCGCGGGCCTGCGCTGGCATGCCGACTCCACCCCGGGCGAAGCGGTCGGCTCGTTCCTGCTCGGCCTCTACGACGGCAACGGGATCCTGCACCACGTCGGGGTCGTCGGCTCGTTCCAGGCCGCGCGGCGACGCGAGCTGGCGACGGAACTGGCCGAGCTGATCACCGAAGGTGCGCACCCATGGCTTGGTGACGCGGTCGTCGACGGGCAGCGGCTGCCTGGCGGCATCACGCGCTGGCGCAGCACGGAACAACCGTGGGTGCCGCTGCGGCCCGAGCGGGTCGTCGAGGTCGGCTACGAGCACACCGAGGGTGGGCATCCCGCGCGTTTCCGGCATACCGCCCAGTTCGTGCGGTGGCGCCCGGACCGTGAGCCCGCGTCATGCGGTTACGCGCAGCTGGAGGAACCCGCCCGCTACGACCTGGACGCGCTCTTACCAAGGCGACCAAAGTAGGCCAACCCGACCAACCGCCGGCCCGCCTGCGTCCGGCTGAACGCCGTGACTGCCGATCGGCTTGGTAACAACGGCACAGCCAAGGGAGAGGTCCGGCTTCCCTGACCCGCTTACCGGCCGCTCACCCGGTGCGTGCGAAGGTCGGGACGGAACGTGGACCGACATGAGGGGAACCGTCTTGCTCCGCCGGCATTCCTTGCTGTTGCTCGCCGTGCTGGTGCCGGCCATGGCCGCCGGCTGTACGGCGGGGCCCTCGCAGCGCCCGGCGGTGGTGGAGAACGACGAGCCGTCCGCCCCGAGCGCGGTGAGCGCCCCCAGCACCGTGCCCCTGCCCCCGCTGACCGAACCGCGCTCACCGTCGATCGACTGGACCGACTGCGACCAGCAGACCCGTGCCCAGCTCGACCCGCCGCCGGTCCCCGGCACGCTCAAGTTCAGCTGCGCGGACGTGCGGTCCGTACTCGACGCGCCCGATCTGCCCGGTCGCGTCCAGACGCACGTCGCGCTGCTCAAGGCCGGCGACGGACCGATCCCGCTGGTGGTGCTCAACGACATCGAGGGCGAGAGCGGCACCCTCTACGCCGCGCATCTCGCCGCGATGCTGCCGCCCGCGCTGCTGCAACGGTTCTCGCTCATCGGCATGGACCGCCGCGGCACGGGTGGCTCCGATCCGATCGGCTGCATCCAGGACGACGTCCGTGGCGCGCTGCTGAGCCAGGACCCGGCCGGCGGCGATCTCGAGACCGTGCTCGACGCGGCACGCGACGCCGGGCAGCAATGCGCCATCGAGCTCGGCTCGGCCCGGCAGGCGCTGGACAGCTGGCGCACCGCGGGCGACCTCGACCAGGTTCGCGACGAGCTGGGCGTACCGAAACTCAACGCGATCGCCCGCGGCGAAGCCTCCGACGTGCTCACCGCGTACGCCAACCGCTTCCCCAGCCGGGTCGGCCGGTTCGTGCTCGACGGCATCCCGGACCCGTCCTCCGACCAGACGACCGTGCTCGGTGACCTCGCCACGGCCCAGCAGAACACGCTCGCCGCGTTCGCCGCCGACTGCGTGGCCCGCGGCTGCGCGCTCGGAAGCGACGCGGCCGGCGCCGTGTCGAGCCTGCTCGACCAGTTGCGGGCGTCCCCGCCGAAGCTGCCCAGTGGCGTCACGTTCACGCCGGGCGTCGCGCTCAACGCCGTCGTGGCCGGTCTCGCGGAGCGCGCCCGCTGGCCGGAACTCGCCGACGCGATCCAGGCCGCCCGCGCCGGGAACCCGACCCAGCTCGCCGCGTTCGCCGCGCCGCTGCTCAACAGCTCGGAGCTCGCGCCGTCACGCCTCGACGGGGCGCTGGCCACCGAATGCAACGACACCACGACCCGCCTGCCCGCCAACCAGATCAGCACGCTGACCGACACGCTGCGCAAGCAGTCCCCGCTGTTCGGCGGCCTGATCACGCAACGGCTCCTGTGGTGCCTGCCGTGGCCGGGCCCCATGGACACGGTGCCGTCGCTCGGGTTCCCCGGTGTGCCGCCCATCCTGGTGGTCAGCACGAAGACCGATCCGGTCACGCCCGGGACCGGCACCACGCGGGCCGCGGAGCAGATGACGAGCGCGGCGCAGATCTCGTGGCAGGGCACCGGGCACGGGGCGCTGTCGTCGCACTGCGTCGGCGAAGCGGTGCGGGCGTTCCTCGCCGACGGGAAAGTGCCGGCCGACGGCACCCTCTGCCCCGCTTAGGGGACCCGGCCGGGGGCCGTTACGCTTGGCAGTCGCCGTTGGTCAAGTCCCACACTGGGGGTAACCGTGTCGTCATCCGCCGTCGAGGCCCCGGCTGCCGCGCCGCTGCCCTCGGCATCGGAGAGACGAGCCATCCCCGCGCCCGTGTTCTGGACCGTGCTTGCGCTCGGGATCGTGGCGGGCGGCTGGTACCTCAGGCAGCTGCTGGCCGATATCGGCTCGATGATGCACCTGCTGGACCTGGGCGTGTACAAGATCGCCGGGGAACGCGTGCTCGACGGCACGTCGATCTACGACACACCGCTGCTCGGCCATACGCGCGGGGTGTGGGAGTTCGTCTACACGCCGTTCGCCGCGCTGCTGTTCGTGCCGCTGGCGAAGCTCGACGGTGACGTGTTCAAGTACGTCGGCGGCGTCGGTGACTTCGTCATCCTCGTGGCCGGGGTGTGGGCCGCGCTGGCCCTGCTGAACTTCCGGCGCGACGTCAAGCTGGTGATCTTCAGCCTGCCGGTCGCCGCGCTGCTGCTGTGGTGCGAGCCGGTCCGCGAGACGATGGCGTTCGGGCAGGTCAACATCCTGCTGATGACGATCGTCCTGATCGACATGACCCTGCCCGACTCGTTCCGCGGCAAGGGGGTGCTCACCGGGATCGCCGCCGGGATCAAGCTGACGCCCGCGCTGTTCCTGGTGTACTTCCTGGTCACCAGGCGGTACCGGGCGGCCGCGGTGTCCGCGGGTTCGCTGGCGGGCACGGTCGCGCTCGGTTTCCTGATCATGCCGCACGATTCGAAGACCTTCTGGTCCGGCGCCTTCGCCGACCCTACCCGCGTCGGTGTGCCGGAGAACCCGTCGAACGAGTCGCTGCGCGGGATGTTCGCGCGCAGCGTCGGTCTCGACAGCGGCTGGACGCTCGTCTGGTTCGCCGCCGCCGCGCTGCTCGCGCTCGCCTGCCTGTACCTGGCGCGGCGGCTTTCCTCCGGCCGGCAGGAACTCCTCGCCGTGACGCTGTGCGGCCTGGCCACGACGCTCGTCTCGCCCTACAGCTGGGTGCACCACTGGGTGTGGTGGGGCGCGCTGCTGATCTGGCTGCTCGACGCGGCACGGCGGCGGTGGGCCGTCGGCACCTGGTTCGCGCTGGCGCTGACGTTCTTCGTCACCTCCGGCGGGGTGCTCACGCTGCTCGGCTCGACCGAGAGCACGGTGCTGACGTTCCCGTCCTGGGGGCATCTGGGCGTCGTGTACCACAACGCCTACATCTGGCTGACCGTCGCGGTGTTCGCGGTGGTGGCGCTGCGGTTGAAGAAGCTCACGGAGAGCCGTTCGCACGAGCCGAGCCCGCCCGCGGATTCCCCGCTAGCTTGAACCCATGCGCTACGCCATCGCCCTTCCGCAGAACAGCGCCGACGGTGAATTCGACCCCGCGGCCTTCCGCAGCTACGTCCAGCGTGCCGAGGCGCTCGGCTTCCACAGCGCCTGGACCCAGGAACAGACCCTGACCCTCGGCGGTCTTCCCACGCTCAGCCCGATCGAGACGATGACCTACGCGGCCGCGTACACCGAGCGTCTGCGGCTCGGTTGCGCGGTTTTCGTGTTCCCGCAGCACATTCCGGTCCAGCTGGCGAAGAGCCTGGCCACGCTGGACCAGCTCAGCCGCGGCCGGCTCGAGGTCGGGCTCGGCGTCGGCGGGCGGCGCCCGTACGCCGCCTTCGGGCACGAGGGCGACGCGCTGGTCGCCCGGTTCACCGAGGGCCTGTCGGTGATGCGTGCACTGTGGACACAGCGGGAGACGACCCTCGACGGGCGGTTCTGGCAGCTGACCGGCGCGGCGATCAGTCCGGGGCCGTTCCAGAAGCCGGGGCCGCCGGTGTGGTTCGGTGGCAGCCATCCGAACGCGCTCAAGCGCGCGGTGCGGCTCGGCGACGGGTTCTTCGGCGCGGGTTCGACCACCACGGAGAAGTTCGCCGAGCAGGTGCGGATCGTCCGCGCCGAGCGCGCCGGCTTCCCCATCGCGAAGCGGATCTACCTCGCGGTGGACGACAACGGCGACCGGGCCCGCAAGCAGATCGCCGACGGCCTCGAAGCGATCTACGGCACGCGCGGGCTGGAAGCCGTCTCGGTGGCCGGTACCCCGGCCGAATGCGTGCGCGGTGTTCAGGAGGTCGCCGACGCGGGTGCGGAACTGATCCTGTTCACGACCGTCGGGGACCAGGCGGAGCAGATGGAACGGCTTGCGGCCGAGGTGCTGCCTCAGCTGTCCTGACGCGCCCCGCCCGGCCGTCGAGCGCCTGCACGGCACTGATCATCGCCATCACCTCGATGTCACGGCTGCTGCAACCCCGCGACAGGTCGTTGAGCGGCGCGTTCAGCCCCTGCAGGATCGGCCCGAGCGCGACCGCGCCGCCCAGCCGTTCGGCGATCTTGTAACCGATGTTGCCGGCGTCGAGATTGGGGAACACGAGAACGTTCGCCTGACCCGCGACGGCCGAACCGGGCGCCTTCGTCCGCGCCACCGCCGCCACCAGCGCGGCGTCCAGTTGCAGCTCGCCGTCGACCGGAACGCCGGGCAACCGGTCGCGAACCAGCGCGGTCGTGGTCCGGACCTTGTCCACACTGCGGTGCCGGGCGCTGCCCTGGGTGCTGAAGGACAGCATGGCGACCGCGGGCTCGCGACCGGTCAGCGAGCGGTAGCTGTGCGCCGCCGCGACCGCGATATCCGCCAGTTGCCGGGCGTCCGGTTCCGGCACGACGGCGCAGTCGGCGAACGCGAGCACCCGGCCGTCCGCGAGCATCATCAGGAACACGCTGCTGATCTGGTGCACGCCCGGCGCCGGGCCGATCACCTTGATCCCGGCCCGCAGCACGTCCGCCGTCGCGCGGGCGGCCCCCGCGACACAGCCGTCGACGATCCCGGCGCGCAGGGCGGCGGCCGCGAGCCAGAGCGGATCCTCCTCGTCGCCGGCGGACGCCGCGTCGAGGGCGCGGCGGACGGCCGGTTCGGCGGACAGCCGTCCCGGCTCGACGACCATCTCCCCCGGCACGGGTGCGACCGCCTGAACGCGCTCGCGCCGGCCGAGCAGGCGAGGGCGCACGAGCCCGGCGGCGCGCAGATCGAGCGCCGCCTCGATCGCGCGGGGGTCCTCGCCGTCGGCGAGCAGAACCGTTTGCGGCGCACCCGTCAGGCGGTCGCGCCAGAGCCCGAGCAGATCCGGGGAATCCACCCCGGCATCTTCACCAGTTTCCATCATGTGGTATTCGATTCCAGATCGATGGTCAGCGCAGCGGACGAGGCGGTGTCAGCGCCAGGAGTAGACTTCTTCCAACATATGACAGGGAGGTGTCATGGCGAGTGACGAGGCGGCGGAGCGAGCCGGGAACCCGGTACTGGGGGCGCAGACGATCTCCCGCGCGTTCGCGGTGCTGCGCCTGTTCCGCGACCGCCGGGGCGATCTCGGTGTCGGCGCGGTCGCCAAGGAGCTTGATCTCAACCTGAGCACCGCACACCGGATCGTGCGCGCGCTGGTCGCCGAGGGGTACCTCGCGCAGAACACCGACAGCGAGCGCTACTACCTCGGCACCGGCGCGCTCCTGCTCGGTCAGGCCGCGCATCGCAACTTCGGGCTCGACGTCGTCTACCCCGTGCTCCAGCAACTCGCCGCCGCCACCGGGGAATCGGTCAATCTCGGCGTGCTCGCCGCCGACGCCGCCGTCGTGGTCGAACGCATCGAATCCGCCAAGCCACTGCGATTCACCCAGCCGCCCGGCACGCGCGTGCCCCTGCACGCCTCCTCGATGGGCAAGGTGCTGCTCGCCTTCAACCCCGAGGCGGAGGAGCGCACCCTCAAAGGGCTCCGCCGATTGCCCCGGATCAGCGCGAAGACCCAGGTCTCGCCCCGGCAGCTGCGCTCCGAACTGCAGCAGATCCGGGTCCGCGGCTGGAGCACCGACGACGAGGAGTCCAACGTCGGCGTCCGTTGCGTCGGGGCGCCCATCCGGGACGGTGCCGGTGTGGCGCGGGCCGCGATCGCGGTGCAGGCCCCCGCCGTCCGGGTGCCCGACGGGCGGTTCGACGAGCTCGGGCCGGAAGTGACCAGGGCGGCCAAGGAAATCTCGTCCCTCCTGCCGCCCGGGCACAGTTTCTGACCGCATCCCTCAGGCCGCTTCCGCCGGTACCGGCAGCTTCTTGTCCGGGTCGATCCGGGACGCGATGATCCCGCCGACCAGCAGCAGCCCCGCGGAAACCGCGAACGGCACCACCCAGCTGCGGGTCTGGTCGACCAGCAGCCCGAAGATCGCCGGTGAGGCGATGCCGGCCAGACCGAAACCGGTGTTCATCAGCCCGCCCGCGGTGCCGGCGTGCTCCGGCGCGATGTCCATCGGAATCGACCACAGCACCGGGTTGGTCAGCTCCAGGAAGAAGAACGCCAGCGCCAGGCATACGGTCACCAGCCCGAGCTGGTGCACGAACAGCGTCGGCAGGATGAACACGAACGAGCCGAGCAGCCCGCCGACGAGCACCAGCCGCCGGGCGATCCGCAGGCTGCCGGTCCGGCGAAGCAGATGGTCCGAGAGGAGTCCGCCGACGGTGTCCCCGACGACGCCCGCGAGCAGGACCAGCGTGCTGAACAACGCGAAGGTCTTCAGCTTCAGGTCGTAGCTCTCGGAGAAGAACGAGGGGATCCAGGTCAGGTACACCCACAGCATCCAGCCGTAGGCGAAGTCGACGGCGGTGACCGGCAGGATGCGGCGCAGCAGCGCCGGCCAGGGGATGGGCGGGCGCTCGTCGGCGCGCTGGCGCGCGTCGAGCTCGCTCAGCTCGGCCTCGGTGATACGCGGGTGGTCCGCGGGGCGGTCCCGGTAGCTCAGTATCCAGGCGACCGCCCAGATCAGACTGACCGCGCCGAGCAGCCAGAAGGACATCCGCCAGTCGAAGGCGGCGATGATCGCGGCGACCGCCAGCGGCGCGACCGCGTTGCCGAGCCTGGCGAACGCATGCGTGATGCCCTGCCCGAAACCACGCTGGTCGGCCGGCAACCACCTCGACATCGCCTGCGTGGCGCCGGGAAAGGAAGCCCCTTCGCCGAAACCGAGCGCGAGGCGAGCCGCGAACAGGCTGGCCAGGCCGGTGGCGAACCCGGTACAGGCCGTGGCCAGCGCCCAGACGATGCCGACGATGAACAGCAGCTTCCGCGGGCCGAACCGGTCCGCGAGCAGGCCGCCGAAGATCTGGAAGAAGGCGTACGGGATCGCGAACGCCGACAGCACCAGGCCGAGCTGCGTATTGGACAGGTGCAGGTCGTGGCGGATGAACGGGGCCGCGGTCGAGATGTTCACGCGGTCGACGTAGGTGATGAAGTACATCCCGCACAGCAACAGCAGGATCCAGCCACGAACCCGCCGCCGGTAGGCCCGCAGGAAACCGGTGTTGGGCGTCGTCGCTTGCGCGCTGGCAGAAGTCGTGTTTGTCGGGTGGGGCATCGTTGCACCGCCTCCGGCTGGTATTCCAATTTATGGAACGCGATGTCAAAGAAAGTTAGACAGCGCGCGGTGGCGTGTCAACAGTCACACCCCCTTCGCAGGGTGACCCAGGGCACAAAGCTGGGCGCCGGATCCACATTGACTGGCCGGGGTTGGGCTCTTACCTTGAGATGACCTCCCACAATATGAAAGTCGCCGGGCGAGCCTGGCCGGCGACGACTTTTCCGTCTGTCGCAGCGTCGCGGCGACGCGCGGCCATGTCAGTGAAAGGGCGCAAACCATGCCCACGGTCCAGGACAGGCAAGACGCAGGGATAGTCGAGCAGCTAGTCGCCAACGCCCGCGCGGCACAGGCGGTCATCGCCGGTTACGACCAAGATCGTGTCGACGACGTGGTCGCGGCCGTCGCATGGGCGATCTACCGGTCCGACCGGGCGCGGGAACTCGCCGAGATCTCGGTCCGGGACACCGGACTGGGCAACGTCACCGACAAGATCGTCAAGAACCAGCGCAAGACTCTGGGCACCCTGCGTGACCTGATCGGCGCGAAATCAGTGGGGATCATCTGCCACGATCCCGAAAACGGCATCACCGAGTACGCCAAGCCGGTGGGCGTGGTCGCCGCCGTCTGCCCGTCCACCAACCCGGCCGCCACGCCGGCGAACAAGACGATGATGGCGCTCAAGGGCCGCAACGCGGTGATCCTGTCGCCGTCCCCGAAAGGCGAGTCGACCTGCCGGCTCCTCGTCCGCTACATGCACGCGGAACTGGAAAAGGTAGGCGCCCCAAAGGATCTTGTGCAGTACGTGGCCTCGCCGACGAAGGAACTGACGAACGAGCTGATGCGGCAGGCCGATCTGGTCGTGGTCACCGGCTCCCAGCGCAATGTGCGGCAGGCCTATCGCAGCGGCACGCCCGCTATCGGCGTCGGGGCCGGAAACGCGCCGGTGATCGTCGACGCGGACGCGGACGTCCCGGACGCGGCCGAAAAGATCCGCCGCAGCAAGACGTTCGACAACGCCACCAGCTGTTCCTCGGAGAACTCGGTACATATCCACACCGACGTCTACGACGCGACGCTGCGCGCACTCCGGGAACAGGGCGGCTACCTGCTCACCGAAAGTGAGAAGCGTCGCCTGCAGACCGTGATGTGGCCCGCGGGCAAGCTGAACACGGCCATCACCGCACAGTCGCCCGAGAAGATCGCGGCGGTGGCAGGCCTGGATTCGCCGGAGGCGCGCGACGCGAGCTTCTTCCTCGTCGAGGAGGAGGGGGTCGGCCCGGATCATCCCTTCAGCGGGGAGAAGCTCTCCGTGGTCCTGACGGTGTACCGGTTCGACACGCTGCCCCACGCGCTCGACCGGATCCAGCGAATGCTCGACTACCAGGGAGCCGGGCATTCCTGCGGGATCCACACCCGGACCGAGGCCCACGCACGCCTGGTGGCCGAACGCCTGCGCGTGGCCAGGGTCCTGGTGAACCAGGCGCACTGTTTCGGCACCGGTGGCGGATTCGACAACGGGCTCGGCTTCACGCTGACGATGGGTGCCGGTACCTGGGCCGGTAACAGCATCAGCGAGAACCTGTCCTACCGGCATTTCCTGAACATCACGCGGTTGGCGCGCACCATCCCGCCGCGGATACCGCGAGAGGACGACCTCTGGCGGCGCTACTTCGAGAAATACGGGCGGTGAGCGATGAAACTGCTGGAACATCAGGGAAAGCGGCTCCTCGGGCAGGCCGGTGTCCGGGTGCCTCTCGGCCGGGTGGTGACCACACCGGACGGCGTCCGCGAGGCCGCCGAGGCACTCGGCACCCGGGTGGCGCTGAAAAGCCAGGTCGCGGCGGGGAAACGAGGGAAATCGGGTGGCATCCGCTTCGCCGCCACACCGCAGGAGGCCCGGCTGGCCGCCAGCTACCTGCTCGGCACCGGACTGGGCGGATCCATTGTGGACACGCTGCTGGTCGAGGAGTGCGCCGACATCCGCACGGAGCTGTACGCGGCCGTCCTCAACGATCCCGCCACCAAGGGGCCGCTCCTGCTGTTCTCCACCTCCGGCGGCATGGACATCGAGGAGGTGAGCGCGCGGGACGCCACCGCGATCCGCCGCGCCGCGATCGACGTGCGCACCGGGCTGACCGCAGAAACGGTGACCACGCTGCTCGACGGGCTGGAGCTACCCGCGGAGCTGATCACCACGATGCTCGCGATGTACCGCCTCTACCGTGATCTGGACGCCGAACTGGTCGAGATCAACCCGCTCGTGATCACCACCGCGGGCGAGGTGATCGCGCTCGACGCCAAGATCTCGCTCGATCCCGGCGCGCTCGGACGGCACGAGGAGCTGCTGTCCGAACTGGACCTTTCCCCGCGGCCGGAGGGAACGGAGCTGGAACAGCGCGGCCGCGCGCTCGGTCTGCAGTACCTCGAACTCGACGGCGAAGTCGGCGTGCTCGCCAACGGTGCCGGGCTCACGATGACGACGCTGGACGCGGTGAACCACTACGGCGGCAGGCCGGCGAACTTCCTGGAGATCGGCGGCGACGCCTACACGAAGGCGACTCCGGCGCTGCAACTGGTACTCGACAACCCGCGGGTGCGGAGCCTGGTGGTCAACTTCTGCGGCGCGTTCGCCCGCACCGACGTGATGACCGAAGGCGTCCTCGACGCGATCGAGCAACTGCGGCCCGAGGTGCCGATCTTCTTCTCCATCCACGGTACCGGCGAGGAGAAGGCCGTCGGGCTGGTGCGTGAACGGCTCGGCGTCGAACCCTACGACACGATGGATGAAGCAGTGCGAGCCGCGGTGGCCGCGTGCGCGCCGACTCAGAAGGTGATGTCCTGATGCTGGTTTCGTCGGAGGAGTCCGTCGTCGTCCAGGGGCTGACCGGGCGCCAGGGTTCGTTCTGGGCGGAGCGGATGGCCGAATGCGGCACCCGCATCGTCGCCGGTGCCAGCCCGGGCAAGGGAGGCAGGGAGATCGGCGGGGTGCCGGTGTACGACTCCGTCGCCGAGGCGGCGCGCACGCATTCGCTCGATGTCAGCGTGCTGTTCGTGCCGCCCCTGGCGGTCCGCGCCGCGGCGACCGACGCCATCGAGGCCGGTGTGGGCAAGGTGGTCGTGCTGACCGAGCACGTGCCCTACCAGGACGTCATGCACGTGCTGGCCGAAGCGCGCGATCACGGCGCGCGGGTGCTCGGTCCCAACACGGCCGGGCTGGTGGTGCCCGGCGCCGCGTCGGTCGGGATCATGCCGGGGTTCGCCGGCAACATCTTCGCCCCCGGCACGGTCGGCGTGGTCTCCCGTAGCGGCAGCCTCGGCACGCTCGTCGCGCTGAACCTGGTGCAGGCGGGGTACGGCCAGTCGGCGTTCATCGGCATCGGCGGCGACCCGATCCTGGGCACCACGACGCTGGACGCGGTCCGCGAACTCGACGAAGACGACCGCACGGAGGCCGTGGTCGTCGTCGGGGAGATCGGCGGCACGATGGAGGAAGAAGCTGCCGGCTACATCGCGACCATGAGCAAGCCCGTGGTGGCGTTCATCGCCGGCCGCAGCGCTCCCCCGGACCGCCGGATGGGGCACGCAGGGGCGATCGTGAGCGCCGGACGCGGTAGCGGGAAGTCCAAAGTGGAGGCACTGCGGTCGGCGGGCGTCACCGTCGTCGACCTGCCGAGCGAGATCGGTCCCGCGCTGCGGGCACACGGCGTGCGGCCGGCCGCGCTCCAGTGATCTCCCGGTCCGCCGCCGCGATGGACTTCACGTCGCGGCGGCGGCCGCCGAAAGCACGAACGCGACCGGTCACAGCGAAGCCGAGAAAACGGCCGCCACGGCGCGGCGGTCGAGCGGCCTTGGCACGACGGCGAGCTGCCGGGTCTGCTTGAGCGTGCCCTCTGTCAGCGTGTCGATGTCGTCCTCGGTATAACCGAAACCGCGCAGCCCCGCCGGAATCTCGATGTCCCGCATGAGCTCGGTCAGCACCTGCGGAAGGGCCTCCGCGCCGTCGGTCGCGGTGAACCGCTGTCCGGAAAGGATTTCCGCGGCACGCAGATGCCGCTCCGGGTCCGCCGGATAGGTCCATCGGAACACGGCCGGAGCCGTGACCGACACGGCCTGGCCATGCGGCACCATCGGCATCTCCGGGTAACCCTCGGCCCGGTAGCCGCGCACCGCGCCGGCGATGGGATACGCGTTCGCATGCGGCAGATGCGTGCCGGCGTTGCCGAACCCGGTTCCCGCGTAGGTCGAGGCCAGGGCCATGGCACTGCGCGCACCCAGATCGCGCCCGCTGCAGACGGCCTTGCGCAGGCTCTGGCCCACCAGCCGGAGCGCGGCCTCACACCAGGTGTCGCTGATCGGGTTCCCGCCACAGAACGCGGGGCGGCGCATCGGATCCTCCGGCGCGGGCTTCGCGTCGTACCGGAGGCTGGTGAAGCTTTCCAGCGCATGGCACAGCACGTCCATCCCGCTCGCGGCGGTGACCTGCGGGGGAAGGCTCATCGTGGTCACCGGGTCGACGACCGCGAGCGACGGCCTGAGCTTCGGATGGCTCACCCCGGCCTTGAGGTGCAGGTCCAGCAGGTCCACCACGCAGATGGTGGTCGACTCGGAGCCGGTTCCCGCCGTGGTGGGAACCGCGATGAGCGGTTTCAGCGGGAGCCACGGAGCCTTGCCCGCACCGATCGGCGGCGTCACGAAGTCCAGCAGGTCACCGGGATGCGTGGTCAGCAGGTTCACGGCTTTGGCCGTGTCGATCGCCGAACCACCGCCGACGGCGACGAAGCAGTCCCACTCCCGTTCGCGCGCGAAGGCCACCGCCTCGGCGATACTGCGGTCCGTCGGTTCGACGGCCACGCGGTCGAAGACCTCGGCCTTGAGGCCGGCCCCCAGCAGTCCTTCCCGGACCCGGTCCGGGAAACCGGTGCCGCGCACGCCGGGATCGGTGAGCACCAGCGCGGATTTCGCGCCCATCGCGGCGACCTCGGCGCCGATCTCGTCGATCGCACCGTGACCGAACTTCAGCGGCGGGGCGGCCCAGGTGAAGACGCTTTCGTTGCGGTGGATATCCGGCAGCATCGACGGCTCCCCTCGTTGGCAATATATGGGATCAGCTCCCACTATATGACAATAGGTGCCACCGGCCACTTTGTGAAGGGCAACCCCGGCACGGTGTCTACAAAGGACGCCGCCGTTTCGCGATCAGCTCGAGGATCTCCCGGAACACGCGGTAGCCTGCCGCGTCGAGTTCGCCGAGCGCGTGGAAGCGGCGGTAGAACGGGCTCAGGTCGAGGCCCGCGCCCAGCCCGAACACCTCGATGTCGCCACGCTCGCCGATCTCGTCGACCACGGCGGCGAGATCGGCCGCCAGATAGTCCTCGCCGTTCGCGAGCGCGGTCGCCGTGTCCATCGGGCTGCCGTCCGACACGACGAGCAGCAGCTTGCGGCGCTCGTCGCGAGCCCGGGCCCGATTCGCCGCCCACGCCACGGCTTCGCCGTCGATTCCCTCTCGGTACCCGTCGGTCCTGAGCAACGCGGCGATGCCGCGGCGGCTCTGGCGCCAGGTCGCGGCCGCGTCCTTGTACACGAGATGGCGCACTTCGTTCAGCCGCCCCGGATTCGCCGGCCGCCCCGCGCGGAACCAGTCCCGGCGCGCCTGGCCCCCGTTCCACGCCGCCGTGGTGAATCCCAGGATCTCGCACGCGAAACCGGCCAGTTCGAGCGCGCGGGCGAACACGTCGACGAGCACGGCCACCGCGTCCCGGTGCTGCTTCATCGATCCGGAGCAGTCGATCAGGAAGGTCAGCAGCGTGTCACCGGCCGGTACGGAACGGGGACGCTTGAACACGGCTCGCTCGGCGGGCGAGGACACCAGGCGGGGCAGGGCGCGCGCGTCGACATACCCCTCCTCCAGGTCTCCTTCCCAGCCGTCCGTGGCGGGTACGGCGAGCAGCGCCCGCAAGTCACGGGCGAGCCGCACGTGATGCGCTCCGCGGTCGAGCACCAGCCTGTCGAGCCGCGCGCGGTATTCCTGTGCCAGAGCCGGCCGCATCAGCGACGAAGCGGCGACCTCGCGGTCGTAGGCGGTGGTGAAGATGCGGTAGCCGACCCCGGCGCCGGGCCCGCGACCGCTTTCCGCCCGCGCGATCCCGCCGTCAGCGCCCTCCTCGAAGTCGAGAAGGAAGGCGAACTGCGCGGCCGTCTCGGATTCGCCGCGGTCACCGGACCCCGACCCGGCTTCGGCCAGCATCGCCGCGACCTTCTCCGCCAGCGCACGGGCGTGCCTGCCGAACGCCGCCTGGTCGGTGCGAGTCTGCCGCAGGCCGCGCAACTGTGGCCCGAGCGCCGCGCCGACGGCGGCACGCGTGGGCTCGATCAGGTCTTCGGTTTCGGCGAGGACGGGCTCGCCGGTGATGCGGGCGCGGCAGACCTGGCCCACGGTGTAGATCAGCAGGCCCGCGTCGGTCTCGGTGAGCCCCGAGTGGTGCGCGTCCAGCGCCCACCGGCGATGGCGGTGCCGCACGTTGCGCCCCGTCCCCGGCATGACCGGCGAGACCAGCGATTCCACCCGGAACTGTTCCAGCATCTCGAAAACCAGCCGGGCGATCCCGTTCTCCGGGCGCAGCCGCCGGTGCAGGCGCGGATCCGAGCCGGTCACTCTCAGCGCCAGCCCGTCGGCGACCCCGCGGAACGAACCGCGGTCTTCGTCCGCCGGGAAACTCAGATGCGGTGCGTGCGCGGGGACCGCGCGGTGTCCTTTGTGGAGTCTGCCACCCCGGAAGTGCAGAGCGGGCTCGCCGGACAGCGCCCGGACCGCGGCGGCCGCGAGCGCTTCCATCCGCGTGCCGTCCACCGTTTCAGGCCGTGAGCGCGAGCTCGGTGTCGAAGCAGCGCTGGTAGTACTCGGCCACCACCGGCCGTTCCGCCTCGTCGCACCGGTTCACGAAGGACAGCCGGAACGCCAGCGCGCAGTCGCCGAAGATCTCGGTGTTCTCCGCCCAGGTGATGACGGTCCGGGGCGACATCAGAGTCGACAGGTCACCGCCCCGGAAGCCCGCGCGGGTCAGATTCGCCACCGCGACCATCGCGGCCGCGAGCTCACCGTCGAGCCGCGGCACCCGCGCCCGGACGATCGCGATCTCCTCGGCCGGCGGCAGGTAGTCCAGCGCCACCACGATGTTCCACCGGTCCAGCTGGGCGTGGTTGAGCCGCTGGACCCCGTGGTAGAGACCGGTGAGATTGCCGAGCCCCGCGGTGTTCGCCGTCGCGAACAGCCGGAAACCCGGATGCGGGCGCAGCACCGTGTGCTGATCGGGCAGGGTGAACATGCCGTCGCGTTCGAGCAGGCGCTGGATCACGAACATGACGTCGGGGCGGCCGGCGTCGTACTCGTCCAGGATCAGCGCGACCGGCCGCCGCAGCGCCCACGGCAGGATGCCTTCCTGGAACTCCGTCACCTGCTTGCCGCCCCGCAGCACCACCGCGTCCCTGCCGACGAGGTCGAGCCTGCTCAGCTGCCCGTCGAGATTCACCCGCACGCAAGGCCAGTTGAGCCGCGCCGCGACCTGCTCGACATGCGTCGACTTCCCCGTCCCGTGCAGGCCCTGCACGAGCACGCGCCGGTTGCGGGCGAACCCGGCGAGCACGGCACGCGTCACGTCGGGGTTGAACCGGTACACCTCGTCGATCTCCGGCACGTGCTCGCCTCGCTCGCGGAAGGCGGGCACGGCCAGCCGCGAATCGAGCCCGAACACGTCGCGAGCGGAGACGAGGTGCTGGGCCGGATCCGTCACGAGGTTTCCCTTCACGAGGGGATTTCTTCGACGTTGTCCGCCGCCGCCATGGCTTCGACCTCGCTGATCGCGTTCGCGGCCCGCCGCAGCGCGGGCAGCGTGTCCGGTGCCTTGTCCGGGGTCAGCCGCATCACCGGCGCCTGCACGGCGACGGCGAGGTTGGACCGGCCGTTGCGCGCGGGCACCAGCACCGCGACGCAGACGAGCCCGGGCAGGAACTCCTCCCGATCGAGCGCGAAGCCGTCGCCCCGGACGCGGGCGAACTCGGCTTCGAGCCGGTCGAGGTCGGTGACGGTCTTGGGCGTGTAGGAACGCAGTGGCGCGGCGCCGAGCAGGCGGCGGCGCTGGGCCGGGGTGAACTGCGACAGGATCATCTTGCCGGTCGCCGAACAGTGCACCGGCACCCGCGAACCCGGCCGCAGGTAGAAGCGCAACGGCTCCGAGGTCTCCACGCGGTCCAGGTAGACGATCTCGCTGCCGGACAACGCGGTGATGTTGCAGCTTTCCCCCAGCTCGTCGACGAGCCGCGCCAGGATGGCATGCCGGGCACCGTGGTGCGTCGCGTTCAGCAGCAGGTTCTCGGCGAGCCGCCGCAACCGCACCCCGGTGCCGTAGTGCCGCCCGTCGGCCTGGCGGATGAGCAGCCCGCCCGCCTCCAGTTGCTGGAGCATGCGGTGCACCGTCGGCTTCGGCAGGCCGGTCTCCTCGACCAGACCCTGCAGCGTGACCAGCTGGTCTCTGCCGGCGATTCGCTCGATCAGCGAGAACAAGCGCAGGGCCGGCGTGTCGCCGCTCACCGAGCTGTCGGGCTCGCGTATCAGCTCCACAGCGTCTCCCAGAGTCGTCGGGACGTCTCGTTCTCAGAAACTAGCACATCTCGTCTCGTTTTCCGGAAGAAGTCATTGACCCAACGTCACCGCCCGCTTATGGTCAGTCTCATCATCCTGATTTCAGGAACGCTCCATACCGATTTTCGCAACACAACGGCGTGAAGGGGTGCATCCATGGCGGACAGGAAGACAGCGGACGGTCGCACGGTGGCGAGCGGGCCGACGAAGATGACTCCGTCCGAGGCCTTCGTCGAAACGCTGGTCGCCAACGGGGTCACGGACATCTTCGGCATCATGGGCTCCGCCTTCATGGACGCCATGGACATCTTCGCGCCGGCCGGAATCCGGCTCGTCCCCGTCGTGCACGAGCAGGGCGCGGCGCATATGGCCGACGGGTACGCGCGGGTCAGCGGCCGGCACGGGATGGTCATCGGCCAGAACGGCCCGGGTATCAGCAACTGCGTCACGGCGGTCGCGGCCGCCTACTGGGCCCACAGCCCCGTCGTCGTGGTCACCCCGGAAGCGGGCACGATGGGGATCGGGCTCGGCGGCTTCCAGGAGGCCCACCAGCTGCCGATGTTCCAGGAGTTCACCAAGTACCAGGCGCACGTCAACAACCCCAAGCGGATGGCCGAACTGACCGGCCGCGCCTTCGACCGGGCGATGTCCGAGATCGGGCCGACGCAGCTCAACATCCCGCGCGACTTCTTCTACGGCGAGATCACCGCCGAGATCCCCGAACCACGGCGGCTCGACCGCGGCCCCGGCGGGCAGCAGAGCCTCAACGAAGCGGCGGAACTGCTCGCCGCCGCGGAGTTCCCGGTGATCATCTCCGGGGGTGGCGTCGTGATGGCCGGCGCCGTCGAGGAGTGCAAGGCGCTGGCTGAGCGGCTCGGCGCCCCGGTCGTCAACAGCTACCTGCACAACGACTCGTTCCCCGCGAGCCACCCGCAGTGGTGCGGGCCGCTCGGCTACCAGGGTTCGAAGGCGGCCATGAAGCTCCTGGCCCAGGCCGACGTGGTGATCGCGCTCGGCTCCCGGCTCGGCCCGTTCGGCACGCTCCCCCAGCACGGTCTCGACTACTGGCCGGCCAACGCCAAGATCATCCAGATCGACGCGGACCACAAGATGCTGGGCCTGGTCAAGAAGGTCACCGTCGGCATCTGCGGCGACGCCAAGGCGTCCGCGCACGCGCTGTCCGAACGGCTGGCCGACCGGACACTGGCCTGCGACGCCACCCGCGACCAGCGGATGGCGAAGCTGCGCGCGGAGAAGGAAGCGTGGGAAAGCGAGCTCACCGCGTGGACGCACGAGAAGGACCCGTACAGCCTCGACGTGATCAGCGAAGCCGAGCACGAGGAAGGTCGCTGGCTTCACCCGCGTCAGGTGCTGCGGGAGCTCGAGCACGCGATGCCCGCCGACGTAATGGTGTCCACGGACATCGGCAACATCAACTCGGTCGCGAACAGCTACCTGCGCTTCGAACGGCCTCGCAGCATGTTCGCCGCGATGAGCTGGGGCAACTGCGGGTACGCCCTGCCCGCCATCATCGGCGCGAAGGTCGCCGCCCCGGACCGGCCGGCGGTTTCCTATGCCGGCGACGGCGCGTGGGGGATGAGCATGGGCGAGATCCTGACCTGCGTCCGGCACGACATCCCGGTCACCGCGGTGGTGTTCCACAACCGGCAGTGGGGAGCGGAGAAGAAGAACCAGGTCGACTTCTACGACCGCCGTTTCGTGGCCGGTGAGCTGGACAACCCGAGCTTCGCCGGGATCGCCAGGTCGATGGGCGCCGACGGGGTCGTCGTGGACGAACTGGACCAGGTCGGCCCGGCGCTCCAGCAGGCTGTCGACGCGCAGATGAACCAGGGCCGCACCACGGTGCTGGAGATCATGTGCACCCGCGAGCTGGGCGACCCGTTCCGCCGCGACGCGCTGTCGAAACCCGTCCGGTTCCTGGAGAAGTACAAGGACTACGTCTAACCACGCCCCAGGGCGCGGCGGCTACCGCCGCGCCCTGCCCGGCTGCACTGGCCTCCCCCAGGACATCCTCGATACGATCAGCAGGGCGCTGATGACGGACCGTGTCGGGACGGCCGGAGCGAGGGGGGAGCAGCGTGGGAAAGTCGCTTGCCTGGGCGGGCTGGTGGACCCGCTACCGCCTGCTGGCACTCTTGGTCGCCGCCGTCGCCGGAATGGCCATCGGCGGGCTCGCATACTACGCGTCGCGGTTGAGCGGCGTCGCCCTCTACGTGATCACCGGTGGCGTCACCGCCGCGCTGGGCGCGGTCATCTGGGCCTGGTTGACCAAGTCGGCCGCCGTCTCCGAGGTGGAGGTGACGGTGCCACAGTTCAGCAAGGTGAAGTTCGCGGTCACCAAGGACCACAAGGTGATGGCCCGGCGCATCGTCGTGCAGATGGCGACGAGGGTCGCCGTCCAGCCGCTGGACGACGACGCCGGGCGCGTGGATGAGGCCGTCGCGTCACTGCACTCACTGTTTCGGTTCGTGCGTGAACTGCTGGACGAAGACGCCGGCGCCCGTCCGACACCCGGCAGGCCGAACGTGGACGTGCTCGCGATGAACATGCTCACCTGTCACCTTCGCCCGTTCTTGAGCACGTGGCATCGGCGGTACTCTGACTGGCGTGCGGCAAATCCCGGTCAACCGGAGTCGGAATGGTCCGACGACAAGGCGTTCCGCACCGAGTTGCGCGACCTGCAGGCCCAGCTGCGGCCACAAGCGATCGCATTCGCCAAGATGGCGGAATACGACGGCTATCTGGACGTAATCGGGCTTGCCGAATGACAATCGCGGAAATGGTATACCCCCCCCCCGTCGCATTTGACGTTCCCGCCGCACCATCGAGGCGAGGCGCATGAACGACGCGGCAGGGCAAACCTGGGATGTCTTCGTCAGCCACGGCCACGCCGACGAGGCCGCGGCTGCCACCGTCGCGGCCGCCTTGACGGAGGCGGGACTGCGAGTGTTCCGCGCCGTCGGCGCGGTCAATCCCTTCACCTCGATCTCCGACTCGATCCTGCGGGCCCTGCGCGCCAGCCGCGTGCTGCTGGCCTGCTACTCCGCCGACTACCCCACCCGCTCAGCGTGCCAGTACGAGTTCGCCACGGCGTACCTGACCGGCCAGGCCGAGGGCGACCCGCTGCGCCGCGCCGTCGCGATCAACCTCGAACGGACCGTCGACCACATCGAACCCAGGCACCTGCGCGACGTCCTGCTCCCTCCCGCGTCCGCGTCACTGGACGAGGTGGTCAAAGCCGTAGCCGATCGGCTCGCGGACGTTCCCGGCCCGATGGGCGAGGTTCCCGAACGCCCACCACGGTGGCTGTCCGGCACGGTGATCCGCCCGCTCAACGATTTCGTCGGCCGCTGGCGTGAACTGTGGTGGCTGCATTCCGCCCTGCATCCGGACGTGGGCCCGCTCACCACCCGGCCGAGCACCCCGGTCGTCGTCGTGCACGGTCCAGCCGGAATCGGCAAGACCGCCCTGGCCGCACAGTACGTCCGCCGCTTCGGCGCGGCCTTCTCCGGCATCGTCTGGCGGTCGGCGACCCGCCCCGCCCCTGCTCCGCCCGGTACTCCGGGCACCGCCCTGTGGGTGCTCGACGATGCCGAGGGCGATTTCGAGCGCGTGCTCGCCCATTTGCCGCCCGAGCCCGGCAAGCCGTGTCTCGTCCTGACGCGCGATCCGAGACTGGCGGCATTCGGCAACGCCCTCGCCCTCGACGACCTCGACGACGACGAGTCGGCGCACCTACTAAGCGCGCACGGGCTCACGCCTGACACCGTGACGCTGCGGCAGCTCACCCAGTCGACGGCGGGAAGTCCCTATCTGCGCAGCCGAATCGCGGAACTGGCGGCACGCGACGGCGTCGACACTGCCCTTACCAGGCTGCACCAGCCGGCCTCTCCGCTGCTGTCCGCGCTGACCGAACGGCTCACGCCGGTACTGGATGGACTCGACGACAACCACTGGGACGTCCTTCGCGTCCTCGCCGCGGCCGCCCCCACGAAGGTCTCGCTCCTTCATGTGGCCGACATCGTTGGCTCCCTGCACGGCACCGAACGGCTGCACGAGTTCGTCCCGGTTCAGCATGCCGCGACCGACCTGCTCGCTCGCGGCGTCGTGGCCGCCCGCCCCGACGCGGTCGAGCTGACGCTCCCGAACGGGCTCGTCCTTGCGCTCCGTCGCCTCGACGCCGATCCCTATCGCGCCGAGCTCATCCGGGCACGCACCATTCAGTGGCTCACCCAGCCACACCCCGCACCCTCACGCGCGGCGAGACCGGGAAACCGGGAGCAAGCACGAGCAGCTCACCGGATCCAGACCGAACTGCTCCACCGGATCACCGGGCACCCGCTCACCGATGACGAAGGCTCACTGCGGGATGCACTCACCTCCCTGTACGAGCTACTGAAAACGACCCGCAGTGTCTACGGCGACGTGCCGCCGCATTGCCTGCACACCACAACCTCCGGCGCCGACCTCTCCGTGCTCGTCCACCGCCTCATCAACGACACCCTCCGCAGCAGGCTGACCCACTGGCACGTCGACCTCGCCGCGCATGAAGACCTCCGCCCCGGCGGCGTCAGCCGCATCGAGCACGAACGCCTTTGGCCACACAACCGCAAGCTCCGCGAGGAACTCCACGCCATCCACCGCGAAGCGCTCGACATCGCCGACCAACTCGCACTGATCGCAGACCAGCGAGACTGATCATCAGGCAGCGCCGAACCCCGCCGTCGATCCGAAACCCGCTTCGGTCTCTCGCTGAGTTGGCTCGGGGCGTTATCGAGTTGGCCGGCCGCTGTCGCCGGGGGCACAGTCAGCGACCGGACCAGCCAACTCGACACCGCAGCGGACAAACCCACCGACCCTACGGGCAAACACGGCAACGTAAACCGGACAGGATCACACGACACTAGTACCCGTAACCACTGTCGCTTTGCGACGGTGGCGCGGGGTTGACTTGCCGGGGAGCCCCGACAGTCGCCGCGTGCCAGGTGAAATGCCGCCCGTCGAAGTCGTCGCTGAAATTGTCGCCCATGTGCTTCCCAGGGCTGTCGTCGAGCCCAAACGTGTAGAGAGGTTTTCCTTGGTAGGTAATCTGTTGCTTGCCGTTGTCGGGCCGTCGCAGTGACGCCAGGCCGGGCGCCTGAGCATCGGCAGCGGTCGCATCACCTGCGGTGGCCGGGAACCAGAAGCCGAGGCAGCCACCCACGCAGTGGACCGAGCCGCCGGACTCCTGGTCGCTGAAGTACAACGTCTTCCCGGTTCCGTCCACCAATGTCGGCCCGAGCCCGCTGATGTCGTGCACGTTCACCACGCCCGTCCGCGCCCCGCCGCCGCCCTGTGCCGGGGCGCCGTAGCCGGTCGAGCCCGTCGAGCCGCCGCAGGCGACAAGAACCGAAGCGGCGGCGACCGGTAAACCCAGGAAGGCCACGGCAACCGGTGTCCGGTTTGACTGTCCCTTTTGGACTCTGAGTCGGATCCCCTTCATTCGTGCCCCTTCCAGGTGCGGTGCTTCTCCGGCTGGTCACGTGTATTACGCGGCGGTTGCGCGGCCGGTTCACCGGGAGCGTGCTGAACCCGATGTGGTCCCGCGGCGTAATACGGGTGTGGAACATGTGGGCGCGCATGACGACGAGGTCATCCAGGCCCTCTACCGCCGATACCGAGCGCCGCTGATGAGCTACGTGCTCCGAGCCGTCTCCGGCGACTACCAAGGCGCGGAGGACATCGTTCAGGAGACCCTCGTGAGGGCCTGGCGGCAGCGTGCGACGCTGGACCCGGCACGGGCGGGCCCGTGGCTCTACACCGTCGCGCACAACCTGATCGTCTCGGCACATCGACGCCGAGACGCCCGGCCCACCGAGGTATCGACCATCGAGCTCGACTGTCCTACCCGCGATGACAACCTCGAGCGCGTCCTGCAGGCCTGGCAGATCACCGAAGCCCTCCAGGAACTGCGCGCGGAGCACCGGGCGGTGATCTTCGAACTGTTCTACCGGCGCCACAGCGTCTCGGAGACCGCCGACCTGCTTGGCGTGCCAGCCGGCACGGTCAAGTCGCGCAGCTTCTACGCGCTCAAGGCGTTACGCCAGGCCCTGGAAAAGCGAGGGGTGACAAGCCCATGAACTGCCCATACACAAGCTCGGTCGCCGCCCACGTGCTCGGCGCACTGGAGCCCGGCGAGTCGGTCGAGCTGGAACGCCACTACCGCACCTGCCCCCAGTGCCGCGAAGAGCTGGTCATGCTCGCTCCCCTGCCCGGACTGCTGGTGCGCCTTTCCCCAGAGGACACAGGACCCCAGCCTGCCAAAGCCCACCGTCCAGCGCCGCGTCGAGCCCGCAGGCTCCACGTGATCGCCGCGGCGCTGGCATTGATCGCCGTCGCCGGTGCGGCCGGCTACACGGCCGGGCATGACACGTCAGGTACGCCCGCGGCGGCCACGGTCAGCTGGTCCCGCACCGTCTCCGCGACGCCCACGATGCGGGCGACCGCGGACCTGACCGCCCGGCCGTGGGGCACACAGGTCGGCCTGCACCTGGCAAACCCGCCGTCGGGCAAGCAATGCCACCTCGTCGCGTTCACACGCGACGGGAGCCAGCAGACCATCGGCTGGTGGACCACTGGGTACTACACCGACGCATACATCACGACCAGCACCTCGGTCCCGCTCACCGAGCTGAGCCGGTTGGAGGTGCGCGACGCGACCGGCACCGCACTGGCGGGAATCACGAAATGAACCTCCGACCCACCCACCATCACGACACGAGGCCGTCGCGAGCGACGACCGAAGTCGTCGGGCGAGTGAGCGGGTGTGCGAACCACCGCACCGGCCCGAGACGCGGCGTTTCCGCCGGTCAGTCACGCGCCTTGCTCGGCTGCACCCGCTTCGGCTCGCCGGGCATCTTCGGATAGTCCGGCGGGTAGGGCATCTCACCCAGCCCGTGGTCACGTTCGTCGCGTTCGTACCACTCCAGGGCCGTCTCCAGTCCGAACGCCGTCGACTCGAGCCCGGCGCTCGCGTCCCCGTGCTCGGCGTACCAGCCGGGCACCGTGAGCACGTCGAAGTCGTCGGGCTGGACCTCGGTCAGCTGCTCCCAGGTCACCGGCGTGGACACGGTCGCGCGCGGGGTGCCGCGCACGGACCACGCCGACGCGATCGTGCGGTCCCGGGCGGCCTGGTTGTAGTCGATGAACACCCGGCCCTCGCGTTCTTCCTTCCACCACGCGATGGTCGCGAGCTCCGGGATCCGCCGCTCGACCTCGCGGCCGAGAGCGATCACCGCATGCCGCACCGCGACGAAATCCCATTCAGGCCGGATGCGGACGCGCACGTGCACCCCGCGCCCGCCGGAGGTCTTCGGATACCCGGTCAGACCCGCGTCCGCGAGCACCTCGCGCACTATCTGCGCCACGCGCACCGCGTCGGCGAACCCCGTCTCGTCGGACGGGTCCACGTCGATGCGCAATTCGTCGGGATGGTCGACGTCGGGCCGGCGCACGGGCCACGGATGGAAGTCGAACGTGCCGAGGTTCGCCGCCCACAGGATCACCGCGGGCTCGGTCGGGCACACCTCTTCCGCGGTCCGCCCCGACGGGAACGTGATGCGCACCGACTCGACGTACGGCGGCGCACCCTTGGGCACCCGCTTGGCGTAGAAATGCTCGCCGGTGACCCCGTCCGGGTACCGCTTGAGCGTCGTCGGCCGGTCACGGATCGCCGCGAGCAAGGGCTCGGCGACGGCGAGGTAGTACTCCGCCACCTGCCGCTTGGTGATCTCGCGCTCCGGGAAGTAGACCTTGTCCGGGCTGGAGAGCCGGACGGTCCGCTCCCCGACCTGGTATTCGACCGGTTCGCCGTTCTTGGGCACGGGATCACCGTAGCGGCGCGAGACCGGAATTCGCGTGCAATACCGTGGAGCGCGTGCCCCGCCGGACAAAACTCGCCCTCGCGCTCGCCGTGCTCGCGGCTGTCGTCACCGTCGCGTTCGTGGTGCCGCTGCCCACGCCCGCGCAATTGCGCGACTGGGCGGCGGGCACGGGCCCGGCGACAGCGCTGCTCTTCCTCGCCGCCTATTCACTTCTCACCGTGATTCCCATTCCACGCACGGTGTTCAATCTCGCGGCCGGGCTGCTTCTCGGTACCGCGGCGGGGATCGGCGTCTCGATCATCGCGACCGCGGTCTCCGGGCTGCTCGGCTTCGGGCTGGCCCGGTTGCTCGGCCGCGACCTGGTTTCGGCGCACCTGGGCCGGAAATCCGTGCGCGCGGTGGACGAACGCCTGGCCGGCGGCGGGATTCTCGCGATCACCTCACTGCGGCTGATCCCCGTGGTGCCCTTCGCGCCGTTCGGGTACTGCTGCGGGATCCTCTCGGTACGGCCGTTTCCGTATCTGGCAGGCACCGTTCTCGGCAGCCTGCCCGGCACGATCGCGGTCGTCGTGCTCGGTGACGCGCTCACCGGCGGCACGCCCCCGGCCCTGCTCGCGTGCTACCTCGGATTCGCGCTGGTGGGGGCGCTCGGATTGATCAAGGTCGCGCGCGGGGCGTCTTACGGGAGGCCGACGGAACAGCCCGCTACACTCGACGCGGTGCGCGAGGAGGGTGTGCGCGCTCGATCAGACCCAGAAATGCAGGCAGTTTCCGAGGAGTAGTCGCCATCGACACCGGTCAGCTGATCGCAGGGCACTATCGCCTCGTTGAGCACATCGGCAGCGGCGCCATGGGCGTCGTGTGGCGCGCGGTTGACGAGCGCCTCGAACGTGCCGTGGCGGTAAAGCAGATTCTCGCCCAGCCGGGGATGTCCGAGGCCGAGCGCAGCAGCATGCGGCAACGGGCGATGCGCGAGGCGAAGAACGCCGCACGGTTCCAGCATCCCAACGCGATCGTCGTCTTCGATGTCGCGGAGCAGGACGGCGACCCATGCCTCGTCATGGAGTACCTGCCGTCGAAAAGCCTGTCCGCGGTGATCGCCGGGCAGGGCACGCTCCCGCTCGGCCAGGTCGCCCGCATCGGTGAGCAGGTCGCGTCGGCGCTCGTCGCCGCGCACCGCGCCGGCATCGTGCACCGCGACATCAAGCCCGCGAACGTCCTCCTCGACGAGCACGGCACCGCGAAGATCACCGACTTCGGCATCTCCCGCGCGGCCGGTGACCTCACCCTGACCCAGACGGGCCTCATCGGGGGCACCCCCGCGTACCTCGCGCCGGAACTGGCCCGCGGCTCGGACCCGTCATCGGCCTCCGACGTGTTCTCCCTCGGCGCGACGCTGTACCACGCGCTGGAGGGCCAGCCGCCGTACGGCAACAGCAGCAACCAGCTCGCGCTGCTCTACACCGCGGCGAACGGCCAGGTCATCCCGCCGCGCCAGTCGGGCAAGGCGACCGCGCTGCTGATGAACCTGCTGCGGGTTGAGCCGGACGAGCGCCCGAGCATGGCCGAGGCGCGTGACAGGCTGGCCGCGCTCGCCTCGGGTGAGCAGGAGGACACGGCGGCCACGCGCGTGTCCCCGCCGCTGTACGGCCCGGGTCCGAAACCGGCCGCCATCCCGATGGACCCGGCGCCGGCCGAACGCCCGCCGTGGCAGCGCACCGCCGCCCCCGTCCAGCCGCGGTCACCGCGCACCCCCACCGCGGCGTTCATCCCGCCGGACCGCCCGGCGAGCCAGGCCAATCCGGCTGCGGCGCGGCGCAAGGGCATCCTGATCGGCTCGGTCGCGGCCGCCGTCGTCGTGGTCGGGGTCGTGCTGTTCCTGGTGCTCAACTCGGGCGGTTCGGGTGACAACGGGGCGACGACGACGCCGCCCGGCGGGTCCAGTTCGACCGCACCGCCGTCGAGCTCCGCGAGCCCGGTGAACGCGGCCCCGCTCGGCCAGACGCCGAACACGGGCGGGACCCCGAACTACGGCCAGGCCGGCAACATGGTCAAGACCTACCTGGACGCCGCCGGCACGGCCAACGCCTGGGCGCTGCTGACGCCGGCCGCGCAGGGCGTGTACGGCTCGCTGCAGGACTTCCAGTCCTACTGGCTCGCGCACCAGATCGACTCGTACCGCCAGATCCTGGCCGACAACGGGCCGAACGCCGACGGTTCGGTCGACATGTACGTCACGATCAACGGCAACCGGGTGCACTGGCGAGTGGTGAACACCGCGGAAGGTCTGCGGATCGACGCGAACACCCAGATCGGCTGATGGCCTACCGTGGGGGTATGGCCGAGACCGAGCGCGACCCTCGGTTCGACGACGAGCTGATCGGGCTGGACCCCGAAGATCCCGAAGTGCGGGCTTTCGCCGCACATCTGGAGCGCATGCGGCGCTGTGAGCCGGGTTTCACGATCGAGGCCTCGCTCGACCGCGTCGCCGACTTCGCGGAGTCCTCCAGCCGGGCCGGTGGTCTGCGCTGGTGGGTCGCCGCGATGATCGTCGTGCTGATCGTGTTCGGGGTGGTCGTGGCCTCGTGGGACATCGTCGTCCACGCGATCGAGTGGCTGACCGCCGGGTAACCTGCAAGGCATGGAACCTGTCACCGGATCCGCTCCGCGCGTGGTCAAGTCGGAGCAGGAGTGGCGCGCGCAGCTGAGCCCGCAGGAGTACGCGGTGCTCCGCGAGGCCGGCACCGAGCGCCCGTTCACCGGCGAGTACACCGACACCAAGACCGAAGGCGTGTACGAGTGCCGCGCGTGCGGCGCCGAACTCTTCCGTAGCGACACGAAGTTCGAAAGCCACTGCGGCTGGCCGTCGTTCTTCGACCCGGCGGACTCCGACGCGGTGATCATCCGCGAGGACCGCTCGCTCGGCATGGTGCGCAGGGAGGTGCTGTGCGCGAACTGCCACAGCCACCTGGGCCACGTCTTCGAGGGCGAGGGCTACCCGACGCCGACCGACCAGCGCTACTGCATCAACTCGATCTCGTTGCGCCTGAAGCCGGCGGAGTAGCCCGGCGCCTCTCTGGCCGTCGCCGCCAAGGTGAAGGCCGCCCCGCGCTGACCCGGCGGGCTCACACGATTTCGACCTCACACGGCAGGTCCGGCGCCTTGGCGAGCGTCACGTCGGCGGGTGAGCAACGGAAGCTCCAGCCGGGCCGCCAGCGCGACGTACAGGGCGTCGTAGAAGCGCACGCGATCCCGCAAATCCCACGCATCCCGCGAAAGAGCGCCGACATGCGCATATCGGGCGTCGACAAGGCTGTTCAGCGACATTAGCGCCGTCTCCGCGGTCTCGGCGCGCAACCGACCGTGAGGCACCATCCGACGCAGCACGTCCCCGACCTCGGCGTCGACGAGGTGCGGGGCGTTCACCCCGGGTCCCGGTGTCCCTTGCCAGCACATCCCGCGCCGCATCGAGCGCGGCCTTCTTGCGCGCCCGGCGGGCGATCACACTCGTCTGCTCCTGCATGTAGGCCTGCAGCGACTTGCCCGGTCCAGCTCGCGATCTCGTCCAGCAGGCCGACGACGGCCACTACGGCAGGGCCGCGATCAGCTCCGCGGGCGGCACCCTCGTGCCGGTGTAGAACGGGATCTCCTCACGCACATGCCGCCGCGTTTCGCTGCCGCGCAGATGCCGCATGAGATCGACGATCCGGTGCAGCTCGTCGGCCTCGAACGCGAGGATCCATTCGTAGTCGCCGAGGGCGAACGAAGCCACCGTGTTGGCCCGCACGTCGGGGTAGTCGCGCGCCATCTTGCCGTGCTCGGCGAGCATCGCGCGGCGCTCCTCGTCCGGCAGCAGGTACCACTCGTACGAACGCACGAACGGGTACACGCAGACGTACTTGCGGGCTTCCTCACCGGCCAGGAACGCCGGGACGTGGCTCTTGTTGAACTCCGCGGGCCGGTGCAGCGCGAACTGGCTCCACACCGGCGTCGAGACCCGGCCGAGCGGCGTACGGCGGAAGCCGGTGTACGCGGCCTGCACCTGCTCGGGCTCCTGTGCGTGCCACCAGATCAGGTAGTCCGCATCCGCCCGCAGCCCCGACACGTCGTACACCCCGCGCACGACGACACCCTTGCCCTCCAAGGCATCCAGGTACTCCGTCGTCTCGCGCGCCACGGCGCCGCGATCCTCGGGGAGCCGGCCCGGCTCGACCCGGAACACGGACCAGGCGGTGTAGCGGATGGTGTCGTTGAGCTCGGTGTAGTTCAGGCGCGCCATATGTTCATGATGGCACTGGCTGCCCGTGACCGGCCGCCGAGGTGATGCGGCTCGCGCCCGCTCCCGCCGTCGCGATGCACGCGGGGATCCCGACGCCGTGCAGCGCCGCCCCCACGATCGCGAGCCCGGGCACCTCGGCCACGGCTCGTTCGACGCGCGCCACGAGGTCGAGATGCCCGACGCCGTACTGCGGCAGCCCGCCGCCCCAGCGCATGACGTACGTGTCGACCGGCTCGGCCGTCACCCCGGTCAGCTCGGCGAGATCCGTCCGCACGAGCCGGATCAGCTCCTCGTCGTCCGCCTTGAGCGCGCCGGGTTCGCCGAACCGCCCGACCGAACCGCGCACGAGCAGCGGGCCGTCGTTCAGATGCGCCCATTTGCGGCTCGAGAACGTGAACGCCTTCGACGTCAGCCCCTCATGGACGCCGATCAGCACCCCGGACGCGTCCGGCACCGCGGCGTCCGGCGGCAATGCGAGCGCGACAACCGCCATCGACGCGACCTCGACCTCGCTCAGCGCGGCCGACGCCGCGGGCACGACGTCCGCCAGCAGCCGCCTCGCGGCCGGTGCTGGGACGGCCAGCAGCACGGCGTCCACCTCGACGGTCTCGTCCACCAGCTCCAGCCGGAACCCCGACGGCAACCGCGTCAGCCCACGGACGAGCGTGTTGAGCCGCAGCTCGGGTTTCGCCAGCTCCACGAGCCTGTCGACGAGCGTGCCCAGGCCGCCGGCAAGGGTGCCGAACACCGGCGCGTCGCCGGTGGACTTCGGAATCAGCGAAGCGGCGGCCTCGGTCAGCGAGCGGGCGCCCTGGCCGATCGCGGTCGCGAGCCCGGGAACGGTCGCCCGCAAGCCCAGCCCGTCGGCTCCGCCCGCGTACACACCGCCGAGCAGCGGATCGACCAGCCGGTCCACCAGCTCGTCGCCGAACCGGGCGCGTAGCAGCTCACCGAGCGCGACGTCGCCCTCGAGCCGTACCGGCGGCAACTCCGGCTCGGCCGCGACCTGGCGACGCCCGTCCTCGGACAGCACCCCGGCGACGGCCTCGACGGACCCCGGCACGCCCATCACGGTGCCGCCCGGCATGGCGACCTGCTGACCGCCCGCGCGCACCGTCGAGCGCGCCTTCGTCGGATGCACGAGCCGTTCGGTGAGCCCGGTCTCCTCGACCAGCGCGAGCGCTTCGGGCCGGCGCGCCAGGAAGGCCTCCGCGCCGACGTCGTAGGCCTGCCCGGCCAGTTCGATCGTCCGCAGCTTGCCGCCGAGGCCCGGACCCGCCTCGAACACGGTGATCGTGGCCCCGTCACCGAGCCCTGCCCGCAGGCGGTAGGCGGCGGTCAGCCCGGAGATCCCGCCACCGACGACCGCTACCCTCATGGCTCGATCCCGTGCACCAGCTCGACGATCCTGGTCAGCACCGCGGGGTCGGTGCCGGGCGGCACCCCGTGGCCCAGGTTGAAGATGTGCCCGGCGGCGGCGCGGCCCTCCGCGACGATCCGGCGGGTCTCCGCCTCGATCACCGGCCACGGGGCACCCAGCAGCGCCGGGTCGAAGTTGCCCTGCACCGCGGGCGCGGGACCACCGGCCGCCGTCAGCCGCCGCACGGCCTCGTCCAGCGGAATCCGCCAGTCGACCCCGACCACGTCCGCCCCGGCCTCGCGCATCGCGGTGAGCAACTCGCCCGTCCCGACCCCGAAGTGGATCCGCGGTACGTCATAGTCCGCGAGCCCGCCCAGCACCTTCGCTGAATGCGGCAGCACGAACTCGCGGTACTCGCGCAACGACAGCGCGCCTGCCCACGAGTCGAACAGCTGGACCGCGTCGGCGCCGGCGTCCAGTTGCGCGTGCAGGAAGGTGAGCGCGATATCGGCGAGCTTGCCCGCCAGCGCGTGCCACAGCGCCGGGTCTGCGTGCATGAGCGCCTTGGTGTGCTCGTAGCTGCGGCTCGGCCCGCCCTCGATGAGGTACGACGCGAGGGTGAACGGCGCACCGGCGAACCCGATCAGCGGCGTCTCACCCAGCCGCTCCACCAGCAGCCCGACGCCTTCGGCCACCGCGGCGACCTGGTCCGGCTCCAGTAGGGGTAGCGCCGCGACGGCATCGGCGGAGCGGACCGGCTTCGCGACCACCGGCCCGGTCCCGGGCACGATGTCGATGTCGACGCCCGCCGCGAACAGCGGCACCACGATGTCGCTGAACAGGATCGCGGCGTCCACCCCGTGCCGGCGGACCGGCTGCAGCGTGATCTCGGCGAGCATCTCGGGGTCGAAACAGGCCTCGAGCATCGGCACGCCTTCGCGCAGCGAGCGGTACTCGGGCAGCGACCGGCCGGCCTGCCGCATGAACCACACCGGCACCCGCGAGGGCCGCTCGCCGCGGGCGGCGGCCAGTAACGGGGCGGTGGACAGATCGCGCTGGGCCGGCCGCCGGCGCGACGGGGCGGAAGTAGACATCGTCTTCATCGTGCCACGGCCCCGGACCGGGCCGTCCTTCGGCGCGTCTACGCGTTCCGCCTGGGATTCCGGCCTAAAGTCGCACGGTGACCGCGATGACGCAAGCGCCCGAACTCTTCCGTGAAGCCGTCGCGGCCTTGCGAGCCCTTCGCGCCCGGCCGGAGATGACGCTGGAGACCGTGCGCGCCCCGCAGCGGCTCGCCCCGTGGGCACATGCGCTCAGCTGCGAGACCACCGGTCCGGCCGACGTGCTGGCGACCGGACGGCTCGTGCTGCTGCACGACCCCGAAGGCCAGGAGACCTGGCAGGGCACGCTGCGCCTGGTGGTCTACGTGCGGGCCGAACTGGACCGCGAACTCGCGACCGACCCGTTCCTGCCCGCCGTCGGCTGGTCCTGGCTCACCGACGCGCTCGACCATTCCGGCGCCCCGTACACGGCGCTGGGCGGCACCGTCACCGAAACCTCTTCGGCCCGCTTCGGCGAGATCGCCGGGCCCGCTCGGAGCGACGACCTGGAGCTGAGGGCATCGTGGACCCCGCTCGACGGGCGGCTCGAACCGCACGGCGAGGCGTTCCTGCAGCTCATGTCGAGCGTCGCCGGGCTTCCCCCGGTCGGGGTCACCCTCTTCGGCCGCCGCGAGGGGTCGTAGGCCGTTCCTGAGTCCCTCGATCGAGGGGTTCGCGCGCACGCGAACCGCCGGCGAACGCTTTACTGCGAACTGATGAATGCTCTCCCAGATGGGGTCGGCGCCCGCTACATTTGATGCCCGGGCAGATGCACGGCCCGTATGCACGAGCATCTGGCGTGCTACCAACTGTGCTCTATCGTGTTCGCTCCGCAAGCCGTTAGCCACAGGTCGTCTATTCACCCGTTCGTGTTACAAGGACACCAGTTAGTAACTACTCGATCGGGATAGATACCCGTTCGATCCCCCCGCGAACGCCCGGAGACGGCTAGAGTGCTCCTTCGACGACACCACTTTCGGTCTAGAGCTGGCGCGGCTGATTGGCCGAAAGTCCCGGTGCCGGTCGGGGGGCACGACCGACTCCAGGGAGGTAGTGACGTGGCTGCCGTCGGCTTATCTCAGGCCGTCAGATCCACGCCAGCCGGTGCTTTGCCGGCGAGCATGGTTCCGCACCCGCGGGAAGAGCTGTTTTCCGTACTGGTGGTCGATGACCACCCGTTGCTGAGGGAGGCTATCGCCGCACGACTCGCTCAAATGGGAGCGGGCACCGTCCACGAGGCCGCCACGGTAGCCGAGGCGAGGGCGCGGGCCACCGCGACAGGTCCATGCGACCTGGCGATCCTCGATCTCGGGCTGCCTGACGGTTCGGGCATCGAGCTCGTCACCGAGCTCCGTAACCACGGCTGGCCTCGCATCGTCGTACTGGCGTCCTCGGACGATCCGTACGCGGTGCGCTCGGCGTTCCAGGCGGGAGCCCAGGCGTACCTGCTCAAGTCGGCCTCACCCATGGTGGTGACGGACGGCGTGCGGCGGGTCCTCGAAGGCGGCGTGTACGCCGACCCCAGTGTGGCTCCGGTGCTCGCCACCGGAACCCGGGTGCCGGGCACGGACAACACCCCGCGGGAACTGTCCGCACGTGAGGTGGAGGTACTCCAGCTCGTGGCGGACGGTCAGTCCAACAAGGAGATCGGCGAGGAGCTCAGCCTCTCCGCGCTCACCGTCAAGTCGCATCTGTCGCGGATCGGGCGCAAGCTCGGCACCGGTGACCGGGCGCAGATGGTGGCGCTGGCGATGCGCGCGGGCGTCATCCGCTGACCGACGCAGAACGCTCTGCGGGACGGGCGCGCCAGGCGCGGCCTGCCCGTCCCGTAGGGTGGAAAACCGTGGAAACCGCAGATCACGAGCCGGAGAGTGCTGAACCGATCCTGCTGCAGGAGCCGGCTGACGGAACTCCCGCCGTGGTCTCCAACCCCACTGAGCTCGCCCTCGCCTGCGAACAACTCGCCGAGGGGACCGGGGCAATAGCGGTCGACACCGAACGTGCGTCCGGCTACCGGTACTGGCCGAAGGCCTACCTGGTCCAGCTGCGACGTGACGGGGCGGGCACCATGCTCGTCGACCCCGTCGCACTCGAAGGCGAACTGGAGCCGCTCCGGAGCGTCATCAACAGCGAGGAGTGGGTGCTGCACGCCGCCTCGCAGGATCTGCCGTGCCTGGCCGAGCTGGAACTGAGCCCGGCGAGCCTGTTCGACACGGAGCTGGCCGGCCGGCTCGCGGGCTACGAGCGGGTGGCGTTGGGCACCCTCGTCGAGCGACTGCTGGGCTACCGCCTCGAAAAGGGCCACAGCGCCGCCGACTGGTCGAAGCGGCCGCTCCCGGTGGACTGGCTGAACTACGCGGCGCTGGATGTCGAGTTGCTCGTGCAGTTGCGCGAGAAGCTCGAGGCCGAACTGGCCGCGCAGGGCAAGCTCGTATGGGCGCAGCAGGAGTTCGAGGCCGTCCGGACGGCTCCCCTGCCCGCGCCACGGACCGAGCCGTGGCGCCGCACCTCCGGTATCCACAAGGTCCGCACCGCGCGCGGGCTCGCCACCGTGCGGGCGCTGTGGGAGGCGCGCGACGAACTGGCTCGCAAGCGTGATCGTGCCCCGAGCCGGGTGCTGCCGGACAGCGCGATCATCAACGCGGTGCTGGCCGAGCCCAAGACCGTCGCCGAACTGCAGGCGCTGCCCGTTTTCGGCGGCCGCGTGCAGCGGCGCTACACCGCGAACTGGTTCCGGCATCTCGAGGCGGCGCGGGCGCTGCCGCGCGAGCAGCTGCCGAATCCGACCCAGCCCAACGACGGCCCGCCCCCGGCCAACCGGTGGGCCGACAAGGACCCGGACGCGGCCGCCCGCCTCGCCGCGGCGCGGGCCGTGCTGAACCGGATCGCCGAACATCACCAGCTGCCGGTGGAGAACCTGCTCCTGCCCGATCTGCTGCGCCGCACCTGCTGGCGCCGGCCCGACGACACCTCGCCCGAGGGCGTCGCCGAGGTGCTGAGCATCGGCGGTGCACGACCGTGGCAGGTCCAGCTGACCGCGAGCGAGCTATCGACGGCGCTGCAGGCGACCGCGAAGAAGTAGGCGCCGTACGCGTTCCGCGGAGTGGCGTGACCCACTCGACCGGGGAGCCACCCTGGTTACCCGCGGGTAACCAGGGCTATGGTGCGAGTGTACAGCCTCTACTTCTTCTCCGAGGAGCAACCGTGGCCGCAACACCCCTGGCGGCATCCCAGCCCCGCGCGGTGCGCACCGTCGCGTTCGTCGACGGGGTGCGCACCCCGTTCGGCAAGGCCGGCGACAAGGGCATCTACGCCGGCACCCGCGCCGACGATCTCGTCGTCAAGGTCATCCGGGAGCTGATGCGCCGGCACCCCGAGCTGCCCCCGGAGCGCGTCGACGACGTCGCGATCGCCGCGACCACCCAGATCGGCGACCAGGGCCTCACCATCGGCCGCACCGCCGCGCTGCTGGCCGGGCTGCCCAAATCCGTGCCCGGCTTCGCGATCGACCGGATGTGCGCGGGCGCGATGACCGCGGTGACCGCGGTCGCCGGCGGCATCGGGTTCGGCGCGTACGACATCGCGATCGCGGGCGGGGTCGAGCATATGGGCCACCACCCGATGGGCGAGGGTGTCGACCCGAACCCGCGCATCGTCGCCGACAAGCTGGTCGACCCGACAGCGCTCGTGATGGGCCAGACCGCGGAGAACGTGCACGACCGCTTCCCCGCGATCACCAAGCTGCGTGCCGACGAGTACGCCGCGCAGAGCCAGGAGCGTTTCGCCGACGCCGTCAAGGCGGGGAAGATCGGCCCCGAACTCGTCCCGGTCGCGATCCGCAACCAGGAACTGGGCTGGGGCCTGGCGACCGAGGACGAGCCGCCACGCCCGGGCACGACGGTCGAACAGCTGGCGAAGCTCAAGACGCCGTTCCGCCCGCACGGGCGGGTCACCGCGGGCAACGCCGCGGGGCTGAACGACGGCGCTACCGGCGCGATTCTCGCCGGCGAGGACACCGCGCACGAGCTGGGCCTGCCCGTCGGCATGCGCCTGGTCGGCTACTCCTTCGCCGGGGTCGAGCCCGAGGTGATGGGCATCGGCCCGGTACCGGCCACCGAGAAGCTGCTCGCCCGCACCGGTCTGTCCATTTCGGACATCGGACTGTTCGAGATCAACGAGGCGTTCGCGGTGCAGGTACTGGCGTTCCTCGACCACTTCGGGATCGACCAGACCGATCCGCGCGTCAACCCGTGGGGTGGCGCGATCGCCTGCGGCCACCCGCTGGCCTCGTCGGGCGTGCGGCTGATGACCCAGCTCTCGCGCGAGTTCGCCGAGCACCCCGAGGTCCGCTACGGGCTGACCACGATGTGCATCGGTATCGGCATGGGCGGTTCCGTGCTCTGGGAGAACCCGAACTACAACGGGAGTGACAAGTGACCTTCACCGCCGAGCAAGCAAAAGCGGCGTTCCCGGACGAGGTGGTGACCAGGGCCGTCACGCGCCTGGCGCGCGTGCCCGGACTGGACAAGCCGGTCGCGCTGATCACCCTCGACAACGGGCACGATCACACCCGGCCCTCGACCTTCGGCCCGCAGGGGTTGATGAGCCTCGATGCCGCCCTCGACGAGGCGTTCGCCGCCGAGCCCGCCGCGATCGCGGTGACCGGCAAGCCGTTCGTGTTCGCCGTGGGCGCGGACCTGTCCGGGGTCGAGGCCCTGTCCGACCCGGCGCTCGCGCGGGAGATCGCCGAGACCGGGCACACGGTGTTCCGGCGGCTGACCGACTCGAAGGTGCCGACGTTCGCCTTCGTCAACGGCGCGGTCATGGGTGGCGGGCTCGAACTCGCGCTGTCGTGTCATTACCGGACGCTGTCGGAGAACGCGGCCGCGATCGCGTTCCCCGAGGTGTTCCTGGGCCTGTTCCCGGGCTGGGGCGGTACGCAGCTGTTGCCGAACCTCATCGGCGCGGACGCCGCGGTCACGGTGATCATCGAGAACGCCTTGAACCAGAACAAGATGCTGAGTGTCGCGAAGGCGGCGGAGCTGGGCATCGTGGACGAGGTGCTCGGCTCGGCGGACTACCTCGAGCAGTCGTTCGCGTGGCTGTCGAAGGTCGTGCGCGGCGAGATCACCGTGCCGCGCCGCGAGATCGACCGCGGCTCCGGCTGGGACGCCGCGGTCGCCCGCGCGAGGTCCATTGTGGACGGGAAGACGCACGGTGCCTCGCCGGGCGTGACGAAGGCCGTGGAGCTGCTGGAGCTGGCGCGGAACAACGATCTCGACGCGGGGTACGCGGTGGAGACCGACGCGCTGGCCGAGCTGCTGATGAGCGACACGCTGCGCGCGGGGCTGTACTCGTTCGATCTGGTCAACAAGCGGGCACGGCGGCCGGCCGGCGCGCCGGACAAGTCGCTGGCGCGCCCGGTCAACAAGGTCGGCGTCGTGGGGGCAGGTCTGATGGCCTCGCAGCTGGCGCTGCTGTTCGTGCGGCGGCTCAAGGTACCGGTCGTGCTCACCGACGTGGACCAGGCACGCATCGACAAGGGCGTGTCCTATGTGCACGGTGAGTTGGACAAACTTCGAGCCAAGCTTCGTATTTCGCCGGACGAGGCGAACCGGCTGAAGGCACTCGTGTCCGGTTCCCTTGACAAGGCTGCGTTCGCGGACGCGGACTTCGTGATCGAAGCCGTGTTCGAGGAGATGGGCGTCAAGCAGCAGGTGTTCGGGGAGCTGGAGCAGCACGTTTCCGCGGAGGCGATCCTCGCGACCAACACGTCCTCGCTGTCGGTGAGCGAGATGGCCTCGAAGCTGCGGCATCCCGATCGGGTCGTCGGGTTCCACTTCTTCAACCCGGTGGCCGTGCTGCCGCTGCTGGAGATCGTGCGGGGAGAGCGGACCGACGACGCTTCGCTCGCGACGGCGTTCGCGGTGGGCAAGCAGCTGAAGAAGTCGAGCGTGCTGGTCAAGGATGCGCCGGCGTTCGTAGTGAACCGGCTGCTGCTGCGGTTCCTCGGCGAGGTGCTGACCGCGATCGACGAGGGCACGCCGTTCGAGGTGGCCGACCACGCGCTCGACCCGCTGGGCCTGCCGATGTCGCCGCTGGTGCTGACGCAACTGGTCGGCCCGGCGATCGCGCTGCACGTCGGTGAGACGCTGCACGCGGCGTTCCCGGACCGGTTCGGCGTGAGCGAGAACCTCAAGCGGTTCGTCGATTCGGGCAAGACCGCGGTCTGGCAGTGGGATTCCTCCGGGAACCAGACCGTCGACCCGGAGGTCGCCGCGCTGTGGCAGCAGGGCGACAAGGTCTCGACGGCGGAGGAGGTCCGCGAGCGCGCGCTGGCCGCGATCGCCGAGGAGATCAAGATCATGCTCGACGAGGGCGTGGTCGTCCAGGCGCAGGACATCGACCTGTGCCTGATCCTCGGCGCGGGCTGGCCGTTCTGGCTCGGCGGCATCACGCCGTACCTGGACCGCACCGGCGTCTCGGCGAAGGTGACGGGCAAGCCGTTCCTCGCCCCAGGCGTCGCGTCTGTCCCTGCCTGACGTGCGGGCCCCGCACGCCCTCGACGTGCGGGGCCCTTCGTCATACGGTGATGACCTGGACGGCGCGTTCGAGACCGGCGAAGTCCTTGCCGTTGCGGGTGATGAGCGGGAGCGAATGAGCCGCGGCCGTGGCCGCGATCTGCAGGTCCATCCGGCGTGGACGGGGATCCCGGCCCGACTGGCGGAGCAGCGCGGCCAGGGTGCCGTACAGCTTCGCGGCCGTGATGTCGAACGGCAGAACCTCGAACTGATTGAGCGCACCGTAATACCGTTCGGTGCGCACCATCCGCTCCACAGGATCGGCAATGTCGATGCCATAGGCCAGTTCGGCGATGGTCACGGCACTCACGGCAGGATCGGTGGCCGCCCCAAGCTCCCCGAGATCGATCTCTTCGAGGTCGATGACCGAGCAGGTATCAAGTAGCATTTGGCCCGAACCGCTCACTGACGCTCCCAAGGATCTTCCGGATAGTCAGGACCGAAGATCTTGTCGTCCTCCTCGCGCTCGCGCCGCCAGCGTTCGAGATCCATCGGTGGCAGCTTCGCGAAGGTTGCCTGGATCTCTCTCAGTGTCCTCGTGGGTCGCCGCTCGACCTGGTGCGGAATGAGATCCGCGATGGGTTTGCCGTTGCGGGTCACGACGAAGCTCTCGCCCTTTTCCACCCGCCGCATGATCTCCGCATTGTCGTTGCGGAGCTCGCGTTGACCGATTGTCTGTGCCATACGACCACGATAGCGCAATCGTGCCACAAGCGCTACGGACGTGCTACACCGCGGCCGTCCGCGGTCGCCGAAAAGAGTGAAGCCGCTCAACCGCCTGCCGGAAGCAGCACCGTCACCGACAATCCGCCCCCCACAACGGGTTCCGCCGAGACCACGCCGCCGTGGGCCTCGGCCGCGGCGCGCACGATCGACAACCCCAACCCGGCTCCGGATCGCGCCGTGCGGGCGACCCCGGCCCGGCGGAAGGGTTCGAACAACTCGGCCACCGTCGCCGGGTCCACCAGACCCCCGGCGGAACGCACGCGCAGCGTCGACCACCGCTCGCCCTGGTGCGTGGTGACCTCGATCCACCCTCGTTCGACGTTGTGCCGCACCGCGTTCTCCAGCAGGTTGCCCGCGATCCGTTCCAGCAGCGCGGGATCACCGTGCACGCTCGCGGGTTCCGTCGCGAACCGCGCCTGGATCCCGCGCTGATCCGCCTCTCCCCGCACCGCGCGCCAAGCGCTCGACACCAGCGTCGCCAGGTCCGTGGGCTCGTTCACGGCGAGGCCGGCACCGTCGGTGCGGGCGAGCAGCAGCAGCGAGTTCACCAGCTGCCCGGCGCGCTCGGTGGCGTCCCGCACGACGTTCGCCATCCGCCGCAGCTCGGCCGCGTCCGCGTCCGGATCGGACAGTGTCACGTCGAGCTCGGTCCGGATCACCGACAGCGGGGTGCGCAGCTCGTGGCTGGCGTTGGCGACGAAATGCCGTTGCGCTTCGAACGCCGCCTGCAACCGGTCGAGCATCGCGTCGAACGTATGCGCCAGCTCCGTCAGCTCACCCTTCGAATCGACCTCACCGATACGCTCGCCGAGCGACTCGACCGACAGCCGCCGGGCCGTGCCGGTGATCTCCCGCAGCGGCCGCAGCACCCGCGAAGTGAACGTCCAGGCCAGGATCGCCGTCGCGGCGACGACGCAGAAGAACGCGATCGAACCGAACAGCAGCACCTTGTCCCGCGCATGCTCGCGCAGGTGTGCGGCCAGCGTGGACGCATCCACATCCACGCCGTCGACGCGAACCGTCGTACCGGGCGGCAGCTGGGGCACGGCCCCGACCGCGTCGCCGACGAGGGTCCAGGCGAGCCACAGCAGCACCACGCTCACCCCGGCGGCCAGCCCGGTCGCGAGCAGCGTGATCCGCGCCCGCAGGCTGTTCACCTGTGGCAGGCCCGCCCGCGGGCTCACCCCTTCGTCGAACCGGCGTCCGGCACCCGGTATCCCGATCCCACCACGGTCTCGATGATGCCAGGCTCGCCCAGCTTCTTGCGCAGGGTCATGACCGTCACGCGCACGGTCGTGGTGAACGGGTCGGCGTTCTCGTCCCACACCCGCTCGAGCAGCTCTTCACTGCTGACCACGGCGCCCTTGGCCGCCATCAGCACCTCCAGCACGCCGAACTCCTTACGCGTCAGCTCGACGGACTCGCCGCCGCGACGCACCGTACGGCGGGCCGGGTCCAGCTCGACGTCACCCGCGGTGAGCAGCGGCGGCGCGGCCGGGGTGGCCCGGCGGCCGAGCGCGCGCACCCGCGCGACCAGTTCGGGGAACGCGAACGGTTTGGCCAGGTAGTCGTCCGCGCCGAGGGACAGGCCCTCGACCCGGTCGGACACCGTGCCGCTCGCGGTCAGCATCAGGACCCTGGTCAGCTCACCGGAGGCGACGATCTCCTTGCACAGCTCGTCACCGGACATTCCGGGCAGGTCGCGGTCGAGCAGTACCACGTCGTAGCGCGTGATGCTCGACTTCTCATGCCCGTCGTCGCCGTTCAGCGCGACGTCGACGGCCATACCCTCACGACGCAGCCCACGGGCGATCGCGTCCGCGAGCGGCTCTTCGTCCTCGACTACCAGAATCCGCACGTCAACCACCGTGCCACAGATTCCTGAGAAGAGCCTTACCAAGCCGACCAGGAAGTAGGCCGACACGATCAACAGGAAGCCGGCCTACGTTCCAGAGATGGCCGTGGCTGACGGTCGGCTTGGTAACGACCGGCACAGTACGACCTCTCAGAGTGTGACGGACACATATTTCCGCCCGTCGAAGTTCTCCACCTCGACGCCGCTCACGTCCGCGGACGCGACCAAAGCGGCGCCGTCGAGTTCGGTGCCGTGGCCGGTGCCGGGCACGAGCCAGCTCCCCGCCTCCTGCCGGGTGCCATCACGTGACACGACGAACAGCCGGCATTTCTGCCCCGCCGGGATTCCGGCGACCGTCGCGCTGACCCGGACCCAGCCCGCGGCCGGCCGGACCGAAACCGTCATCCTCGCGCCGGTCGCCGCGTCCGTCGCCGACGCCGTCCTGGTGCCGGCGGTCTGCGTCACCCCTGGCGTCGCGCTCATGCGACCGAGCGCGATGCCACTGCCGGTGAACGCGACGGCGACCACGACGGCCGTGGTTGCGGCCATCGCCCGGCGCCGCCCGGATTCGCGGCCCTTCTCCCGGCGGATCCTTCGCAGTGTGCGCTGCAGCAGCAGGTCCCCGCCGTCGGGCGGGCCCTCGAGCATCGCCTCGGGTGGCAGCACGTCCAGTGCGGCACGCGCCATCCGCAGCTCCGCCAGCTCCGCCTGGCAGCGCCGGCACGAAGCCAGGTGCTGCTCCATCGCACGCCTCTCCCGCCGGTCCACCGCGCCGAGCACGTAAGCGCCCAGCTGCTGTTCTTCGCTCACCCCGCCACCTCGGACAGTGCGACCTGACGGCTCCCGCCGAAGGTCTGCCGCATCGCTCTGAGCGCGTAGTACGACCGCGACTTGACCGTGCCCGGTGGGACCCCGAGATGCTCGGCCGCTTCGGCGACGCTGTGCCCGCGGAAGTAGATCTCGGTCAGCACGTCCCGGTGCTCCGGGGACAGCCGTTCCAGCGCATCGAGCACCACCATCGAGGTCACCACCGAATCGGCGTGATCGTCCTGGACGGCGGTGGTGACCGGGGTTTCGGCCACCTCGGCCGGCCGGGCCGCCTTCGCGCGGTACCGGTCGGTGACGATGTTGCGGGCGACCGTGAGCAGCCACCCGCGCACCGATCCCTTGCCGTTGACGAGCGAATCGGGATGTCGCCACGCCCGGACGAGGGTCTCCTGGACGACGTCCTCGGCGGCGGCCCGGTCGTTGGTCAGCCGTGTCGCGTAGGCGAGCAGCGCACGTCCGTGTTCGGAGTAGAGCGATCGGATCAGTGCCTCATCGGCGACCGCCGCTCGTTTGCGGGCCCATAGCGCCGGCATCCGGTCACTCCTTGTTCTCCCGGTAGCCCGGGTCGCCCGGGCTACGCCGTATCTAGGGGTCACTCGTTGCAGGTCTGGCCCTGGTTGATGCAGCCGACGACGCGGCTCATCAGCTGCGGTGACATCACGTTGGCGAAGTCGTCGTGATCGGACAGCGGGTTGTGCCGCTCTTCGGGGAAAGAGTCGACTTTGTACTGCCCGGCCAGCTGCACCGCGCGCGGGATGTCGTAGGTGAGGGTCACCCGCAGCTGCGGCACGGCGACGAACCCGCGCCCGCACCGGCCGTTTTCGTCGGGAAAGACGATGTGCGTCCGGTGGTTGGCGCTGTCGGTGTTCTTGCCGTCCCAGCAGCTCGGGAAGTCGTGGATCCGCTCGACCTTGCTGCCCTCCGGGCAGATCGGGTACTTGCCGGACAGGCGGTCCTCGAACCCGGTGCACGTCCACGCAGGCCTGGCGTTCGCCGGCCCGTTCGTGCCCTCCTTCGCGTCGCCGGAGAGAACCCGGAGGAACTGCGGCATCGCCCGGACCCGCGTCACGGGACTCCCGCGGAAGGTGAGCGAAACCGTGGCCGGGCGCTGGATCTCACCGTCATTGCCGGCGATCTCGTTCTTGTCGTTCACGCCGGGCAGCTCACTCGCCGAGGTCGCGGTGGTCGTGGACCCGTTCCCGCCACGGCCCTTGACCCCGCAGTTGGCGAGGCCGCGGTCGAGCCACGCCTGTTTCCCGGCCCGGCCGATCGCGAGCCTGATCCGGTCGATGGCGGCCTGGCGCTTGTCGCGCAGCGGTCCGAGGACCGCGTTTTGGACGAAGTCCGGGCCACCTTGGCCCCGGCTGGTCACCAGCCGCTGGTCGGCGTCGGCGATCTGCTGGTTCAGCTGCGCGAGGTTGTCGTTCACCTCCGCGCTCGCCTGGCCGGGGACGCCGGGCAGCCGGCCGGCCACGTCCGGGCAGTCGACCGCGGGCGCCGCGCCGGCCTGCGTGCTGCCGGCCGACGTCTGCCGGGCCGAGGTCGCCGTCGTGCTCTCCTGCTGGTCGCCGGTGTCGATCCGGACCACCGGCCAGAAGTAGGCCGACTTGTCGCCGTTCTTGCAGGTCGTCCCGCCTGCCAGGAGGCTGTCGTCGGTCGAATCGGCGTTGGTGGTCAGGTTGCCGACGTAGTCGTGCAGGTGCTGGGCGCCATTGCGGACACCGGGCTGCGCGATGAAGTTGTCTGGGTTGAAGTGCTGGTTCTCGTTCTTGCCGCAGTCGACGGTGAACGTGCCTGCCGAGGCGGAACGGCCTGGCTGCGGCGTCTTGACGTTGGGCCGCACGGTGGTGATGTCGACGAAGAAGGACTTGTCGACGGCGTCGGCGCTGGCGCTGCCGGTGTCGCTGGTGGTCGTCGTGACGACCACCCCGCCGGTCGCGATCGCAAGCCCGACGCCTGCGGTGGCGATCTTGGTTCTCCTGGCGATGCGGTGCCGGCCTTGGTTGCGGGCCATGCAGTACTCACCTCGTTCGGGGTCGCGCCCAGGGGCGCCCCCGGGTCGGGGGCGGCCGCCAAGGCGAAGATGCGGACTGAGTGGTGACGGAGAAGGCCCCCGAGGCCCGTCACCAAGGAGTACGGAGACCGCACTCAGGTAGTTCAAAACGCGATCTGGCCGTTATCTCGCCGTTATAAATGCCGGTCAGCGTGGGATCGTCGCGAGCAGTTCACCGCTCGTCGTCCAGATTTCGAAGCGTGCGATCTCAGCCGGCGCGAGCGACGTGGCGCCCGAGATGCGCAGCGGATCCGCCGCGGCCCCGGGTCCGGGCACCGACCAGTTGGTGACGACCTGCTCGGGTCCGGCCCACGGTACGGCCACGAGCCGGCACGACTGCGGCCCGCGAGCCCCGCCGAGCACGAGGTCGACGTTCGCGCCCCATTCCGTCGGCTGCACGATGACCTGTGCCAGCAAGGACTTTCCGGCTTCACTGCCCGAGAACATGCTGGGCGTGCCCACCATGTCCGGTGTCTGGGGCGCGCTCGCGGCGGCCGGGCCGGGAGCCTGGCCGGCCGGCGCCGAGCCGGACCGCAGCAGCCCGACCGTGATGAGCGGGCCGACGATGACGAGCAGGACCGCGACGGCACCCGCCACGCGCACCAGGATCTTGCGGCGGCGCCGCATCCGGGCCAGTTCGTCGAACATCCCGTCCAGCGGCCGCGTTTGCGGGATCGGCGGATCAGGCCAGTACTTGCGGACCTCGGTGAGGATCTCCGGCAACTCGTAGAACTCGAGCAGATCGAACTGGCAGTGCGGGCAGTCCGCCAAATGCGCCTCGAAGACCGCGTTGTCGGCTTCGTCGAGGACACCCAGCACGTAGGCGGCGATATCGGTGTGCGCGACCCCTCCCACCTCGCGTCACCCCCGGTCTCGTAAGGCCCGCCGTAACGCGCGTACCGCGTGGTAGATCCGGGACTTGACGGTGCCGGGGGGAATACCGAGGGAGCTGGCCACCTCGTTCACCGTTCGATCACGGATGTAGGTCTGTAACACGGCTTCCCGTTGTTCCGGGGAGAGATTACCGAGCGCCTCGTAGACCACCATCGCGGCGAGGGTGCGATCCGACTCGTCGGGCACGCCGACCGAATCCGGTTCGGCCTCTTCGACCTCCCGCGGCCGGGCCTGGCGGCTGCGCCAGCCGTCGATGACGATGCGGCGGGCGACGGTGTGCAACCAGGCACGCAGCATTTCCGGTTCGCGGTCGAGCTTGTCGGCGTTGCGCCACGCACGGATCAGCGTCTCCTGCACGACGTCCTCGGCCCATTGCCGGTCACCGGCGGTCAGGGTCACCACGAAGGCGAACAGTGGCCGCCCGAACTCCTGGTAGAGAGCGGCGGCCAGCTCTTCATGACCGGTGCCGGCATCTGGCTCGACAACGGTTCTCAGCGATCGGCTGTGGCGTCCCACGGCGGACATCCTTACGGGGAACGGGCGAGTAGTCCAGTACCAATAAATCTCGTTCACATTCTTTGAACCGTGCCAGGGCGCCTCGCGTATCCCCCGGCGAAGGCCCCGACCGCGCTGACCCCCGACAGCGCTTTCACTCCACTGTGGACAGAAGCGTCCATAGTGGAGCCAACATGCCCGCACGCAGCGGTTTTTCCGTGCGGGTACAAACCCTGGCCCCCGACAGGGAAGGAAGTTCACTCTCGTGGTACCCCACGCAGCCAGAGCCAGATCCGTGCTCCCGCTGGCCGTGGCCGGAATCGCCGTAGTCGCGGCTTCAACCGGCTGTAATTACGTGCCCGGAGCGGATCGGCAGAGCACCTACGTGCCTCCCACCAGCGAACAAGCGACCGCCGGCAACGCGGGCGAACCGATGCTGGTCGCGGTCCGCGCGTTCGATCTCGGCCGGATGGTGATCGACGGAAACGGCGATACGATCTACATTTCCGCAGCCGACGGCACGAACCCACCCCGGTCCGCCTGCTTCGATTCCTGCCTGCGGACCTGGAAACCGGTGCCAGCCACCGCGGTCGCCCGTCTCGACGGCATCGACCAGCGCCTGGTCGGCACGTTCACCAGGACCGACAGCGCCGACCAGGCGACACTCGCCGGGCATCCGCTGTACCGCAACGTCAACGACACGGAGCCCGGCCAGACCTCCGGTATGGACGCCGCCGGATGGTCCCCGGTGACCCCGGACGGCGGGAAGGTCACCGCGGTCGCCGATCCCGGGCGGTCCGATGCCTTCGGCCTCTGACCGCCGGCTGTTCCGTGTGCTGCTCGTACTCGCCGTCTGCGTGTTGACCCAATTGGCCGTACCCGTATTCGCCCAGGCACAACAAGTCACGCTCAGCGACACCGACCGCGGCCTGCTGGTCATGGTGCGGCAGGCGGGGTTGTGGGAGATGCCGGCCAGTGACATGGCCTACCAGCGCGGATCCACCCAGTACTTCCGCGACATGGGCAAGACGCTGATGGTCGACCACGGCCGACTGGACGTGCAGACCCGCGCGCTCGCGAAGAAATTCGCCGTGCCGCTGCCCGACGCGCCGAATCCCGACCAGCAGGTCTGGCTCGACGAGATCCGCAACGCGTCCTCGCAAGCGGAGTTCGAGCGGGTGCTCGTCAACCGCCTTCGGCTGGCACACGGGTTGGTTTTCAACGCCATCGCACAGACACGCGTGAGCACCACACACGCGGAGATCAGGGCGTTCGCCGACACGGCGAACCAAGTGGTGCTGCGGCATATCACGCTGCTGGAAGGCACCGGCCTCGTCGACTACGGCAAACTGCCTCAGCCGGCCGCGGGCACCGCGAACCTGCTGAGCCTCAGCGCGTCCGATGTCTACACCGGGATCGGGATCGCGCTGGGCCTCACCGGCGCCGGGCTCGTCGCCATGCGACTGACGCGGAGAAGGCGCACCAGGCAGAAATATCACCCAGGAGATGACAATGCCCGAACCCTCAGGTCGCGCAAGGCGGCCGAGTCGGAAACTCCGGTCTAGGGCGGTGCCGGCATGGTGACGGTACTGGCTCAGCAGGACACCGACGACGGGTTGCGCATCGTCGCGCAGCTGTCGGCCCGCCTCGCCTACGTGTTCATGTGCACGACCCTGTGCTGGGGCGTGCTCACCGCCACCGGCTGGGTCCGCAACATCACCGGGCGCAAAGCGTTGCGCAGCAGCCATATCGCGATGGCGATGCTGACGCTCGCGTTCGGGGTCGTGCACGCCGGCGCGTTCTACTTCCTGTCCAACGGCGCGTTCACGCTCGCGCGGCTGACCGTGCCGTTCCTGCCGGGCACCCTCGCACGGCACGCGTTCGGCATCATCGGCCTGGAACTGATGGTGGCCATCGTGCTGACCGCCGGGCTGTACCGGTTCACCACGTACCGGCGCTGGCTCTGGCTGCATCGCCTGGCGTACGCCGCGATCCCGCTCCTGGCGATCCACTCGCTGTTCGGCGCGATGGCGAACGGCAACCTGCAGGTGCTGTGGCTGGGCGGGATCACGCTGATCGTGCCCACGATCGTCCTGGCCATCCTGCGGTTCCTGCCCGGCCGGTGGCTCGAACGGATCGGACTCGTCGAGGAGCTGGTGTGAAAGCACGCAACCGCCTACGCGCGCCGCGGATCAGCGTCGACAAGGACCGCTGCGAACTGTTCGGCACCTGCATGTGGGAAGCACCCCGGCTGTTCACGCTGGAGAAGGACGGCCGGCTGCGCTACCGCAGGCAACTGGCGGAGACCGACTACGCCGAGGCCGCCGCGGCGGCCCGCAGCTGCCCCATGCAGGCCATTGTCTTGAGAGGGATGACCGATGAGTGATGGAGACCGGATCGTCATCGTCGGGGCCGGGGTTGCCGGCCTGCGCGCTGCCGAACGGCTGCGGGAGCTCGGTTTCGACGGCGAGATCATCATCGTCGGCGACGAGCGCCGGAAGCCCTACCACCGGCCGATGGTGTCGAAACAGCTGGTGACCGGCCAGGTGCGGGCGATCGACACGGACCTGAAGTCCTATGTAGACCTCGACGCGCACTGGCGGCTTGGCACCAGGGCGACGCACCTGGACACCAGCCAGCGCGTCGTGCACCTGCCCGGTAAGGAGGAGCTCTGGTACGACGGGCTGATCATCGCGACCGGGGTCGTGCCACGGCACCTGCCCGGCGCACCACGGCACGACCCGCGGGTGCGGGTGCTGCGCACGGTCGAGGACTCGCTGTCGCTGCGCCGCGCGCTGACCGCGAGCACCAAACCGGCCGTGGTGATCGGCAGCGGGCTCATCGGCTGCGAGTTCGCGGCGAGCATGCGCTCGCTCGGCCGGGACGTCACGCTCGTCGGGCACGCCAAGGCGCCGCTGTACCGGTTCGGCCCCCGGATCGCGGACGCGGTCACCGGGGCGCACGAGAAGCACCGGGCGAGCCTGGCGATGAACTCCGAGGTTCGGCACTGGATCAGCACGAAGGAAGCGTTCGGGCTGCACCTGACGAACAACAAGCTGATCGTCGCGAGCTGCGTCGTGCTCGCGATCGGCAGCGTGCCGATGGTGGACTGGCTGCGCGGTTCCGGGCTGGACATCTCCGACGGCGTGCTGTGCGAAGCGACGCTGTTCGCCGAAGGCGCCGAGGACGTGGTCGTCGCCGGTGACACCGCGCGCTGGCCGAACCTGCGCTTCGACGAGACGCCGCGGCGGGTCGAACACTGGCTCAACGCGGTCGAGTCGGCCCGCGCCGCGGCGGAGAACCTGATGGCCGGGCGCGCGCTCGCGAAGCCGTACACGCCGTTGCCGCGGGCCTGGTCGAGCATCTACGAGCACCGGTTGCAGATGGCCGGGATGCCAGCGCTCGGCGAGGACACGGTGCAACTGGACGAGGGCGTGACCGGGTTCGTCAGGGGTGGCCAGCTGGTCGGCGCGGCAACCTGGGACAAGCCGCGCACGATGTTGCACTGGACCGCGGAGCTCGAACGCCGCCTCCCGGTGCCGGAGTACACGCCGGTCGCGAGCCCGCTCCCGGAGCTGTCCGCCGAGGAGATGTTCTCCGACGAGGAATGGCTCACCGTCAGCAGCCAAGGCGTCTGACCCGCGTGTTGGCCCCCCACGCGGGACGTTTGGCCGCGTGGGGGGCCAACACAGCGACCGGGCGGGCCAACACAGCGACCGGGTGGGCCAACACGGCGGGCGGGTAGTCAGCCGGCGGCGGCGTTGATCATCGCGCGGCCGACCGGGCCCGCCACCTTCGCCCCGACCGTGGCGAGGTCGTAGTTCCCGCCGGAGGTGACGACGACGGCGACGGCGATTGACGGGTGGGCCGCCGGGGCGAAAGCCACGTACCAGCCGTAGGGCTGCACTTGCTTCGGATCCGGTCCGTGCTCGGCCGTGCCCGTCTTGGACGCGATCGGGATCGCCGGGTTCTTCCCCGCCGTCCCGGAGTGGCTTTCCGAGTCCTCCATCATCTGGGTGATCGTCCCGGCGACCTGAGGCGAGATCACGTTGTCGTGCAACGTCTGCGGGGCGAAGCCCGCGATCGTGGAGCCGTCCGGCGCCTGCACCGCCTTGACCAACTGGGGCTGCATCTCCTTGCCACCGTTGGCGATCGTCGCCGCGATCATCGCGTCCTGCAGCGGGGTCTCGCGCACGTCGAGCTGCCCGATACCGCTCTGGTACAGCCCGGCGGTGCCGTTCGGGATGTTCATGCAGTCGCCGGCGGGCCCGAGACAGGACGGCACGACGCCGAGCGGCACGGTGAGGCCACTGTCGCCGAAGCCGAACTTCGACGCCTGCGCCGCGACAGCGGAAGCACCGACGCGGCCCGCGAGCGTCGCGAAAGCCGTGTTGCACGAATAGGCCAGCGCGGTCTTCATGGAGACCTGCCCGTTCACCGAGGACGGGCAGGTCTCGCCGTCGAAGTTCTCCAGCGTCGTCGCCGTACCCGGCAGCGTGATCCGTGGCGAGGCGGGCAGATCGGGCGTGTTCTCGTCGCCCGCCCCGCCGGACAGCGCCGCGGCCGAAACCACGAGCTTGAACGTGGAACCGGGCGCGTACGCCTGCGAAACGGCCTGGTTGATCAACGGGCTGGTGGCCGAATTCGGGTCGTAGCCGTTGTACGCCGACTGCGCGGCCGCCGTGTCGTGAGTGGACAGTTTGTTCGGGTCGTAGGACGGCACGCTCACCATCGCGAGGATCTGCCCCGTCGACGGCTGGATCGCGACCGCCGCCCCGGTGAACCCGTTGCGCACCATGGTGTTGTACGCCGCGGCCTGCACCTTGGGGTCGATCGTCAGCTGGACGTTGCCACCCACCGCGGTGCCCGAGGTCAGATCCGCCAGCCGCCGCAGCTCCAGCCTGGCGTCGCCGCCGTTGAGGACCTCGTTCTCCGCGTACTCCATCCCGTGCGCGCCGGAAGCCATCGAGAGGTACCCGGTGACCGGCGCGTACAGCGGACCGTCCGAATAGGTGCGCTGGAACTGCCGCTTGTCGTCGGCCGGCGTCGAGGAGGCCAGGACCGTCCCGTCGGAGGCGGTGATCATACCGCGCCGCACCGAGTACTGGTCGTAGAGGTGCAGCAGGTTCCTCGGATTGTTCGCGTAGCTGTCGGCCTTGATGCCCTGCACCCAGGAACCGTTGACCAGCAACAGAACCATGAGCACCATCATCAAGGTCCCGACGCGGCGGATCGCCCTGTTCACCGGGCCATTGTGCCACCGGCGCGTGTGCTCACCGTTTGCGAGCCAGGAACGCCACCCCGGGCCGCCGCCCGGCCGCCAGATCCAGCCGGGCCGTCACGGCCAGGCCCGCTTCGCCCAGCAACTCCGCGATCCGCTCCGAGGGCAGGAGATAGGACTCGTACGACACCGGCCGGCCGCCGTACGCCTGCGCCGGGCGCAGGTGCTCGCCGTCGCCGGTGTGTGTCGCCAGCATCACCTGCCCGCCGGGCGCGAGCGTGCGCTCGAACTCCGCGAACACGATGGGCAACCAGCCCGGTGGCGTGTGGTGGGTCGAGTAGTGCGCGAGGATCCCGCCAAGCTCGCCGTCGCCGGTGTCGAGTGCCGTCATCGAGCCGACGCTGAACCGCAGGTGCGGATACGCGCGCCGGGCAAGCAGGACCATCTCGGGCGAAACGTCCACTCCGGACACGGACGCGCCCCGCTCGGCCAGGAACGCGGTCACCCTGCCCGGCCCGCACCCCAGATCCGCGACCGGCCCGTGCACGATCTCGGCGAACGCGCCCAGCATCGCGCGGGCCACCGGATCCACCCGCGCGATGGGATACCGGCGTGCGTACTCCGCCGCGACGGTGTCGTAGGACTCGCGGACAGCGGCGACATGCGGCGGCTCGGTCATGCCGAGATCCACGTTCAGGACGGTGAGTTCGTCATTCGGCGGGTTCGGGCTGGGGGTCGGCGACGAGGTTCGCGGCCCATTCGGTGACCCGGCGCGCCACGTCCTGCGCCGTCAGCCCGACGCGCGCGAGGACCTCCTCGCGCGAACCGTGCTCGTGGAACTGCTGCGGCACCGCAAGATCTCGCAACGGGACGTCGACCTCCGCGTCTCGCAGCAGCGCCGCCAGCGCCGTGCCGAAACCGCCGTGCCGCCCGCTGTCCTCGACCGTCACCACCAGCCGGTGCGCCTTGGCCAGCGCGACCAGATCCCGCGGCGCGGGCACCACCCAGCGCGGGTCGACCACCGTCACGCCGACGCCCTGGTCCGCGAGCCGTTCCGCGGCCTCCAGGCCCAGCTTGGCGAACGCACCGACGGCCACCAGGAGCACGTCCGCACCGTCCGACGGTTTACGCAGCACGTCGACCACCCCGGCCCGCTCGACGGCTGGGACCGAATCGGCGACGCTGCCCTTGGAGAACCGCAACGCGGTCGGCCCGTCGGACACCGCGACCGCCTCGCGCAGTTCCTCACGCAGCGTTTCGGCGTCACGCGGGGCGGCCACCCGGATGCCCGGCACCATGCCCAGCAGTGACAGGTCCCACATGCCGTGGTGGCTCGGCCCGTCCGGGCCGGTGATCCCGGCACGGTCGAGCACGAGCGTGACCGGCTGCCGGTGTAGCGCCACGTCCATCAGCAACTGGTCGAAAGCGCGGTTGAGGAACGTCGAGTAGACCGCGACGACCGGATGCATCCCGCCCATCGCCAGGCCCGCCGCCGAAGTCACCGCGTGCTGTTCGGCGATGCCCACGTCGTACCAGCGGTCCGGGAAACGCTCGGCGAACTTCTCCAGTCCCGTCGAGCGCAGCATCGCCGCCGTGATCGCGACCACGTCCCGGCGCTCGCCGCCGATCTTCGCCAGCTCGTCGGCGAACACCGAGGTCCAGCTGCGGCCCTTGGGCTTGGGCAGGCCGGTCTCCGGGTCGATCGGATCGGTCTGGTGCATCTGATCGGCCTCGTGGTTGACCGCGGGCGGGTACCCGTGCCCCTTCTCGGTGACCGCGTGCACGACGACCGGGCCGCCGAACGCCTTCGCCGCCTGCAACGCCTTCTCCAGCGCCACCAGGTCGTGCCCGTCCACCGGGCCCAGGTACTTCAGGCCCAGATCGGAGAACATCATCTGCGGGCTCAGCGCGTCCTTGATCCCGGCCTTCGCCGCGTGCAGCGCCGCGTAGATCGGGCGGCCCACGACCGGGGTGTGCAGCAGCAGTTCCTTGCCGCCGTCGAGCATCCGCTCGTAGCCGGGCTGCAGCCGCAGCGAGGCCAGGTGCTCGGCGAACCCGCCGATCGTCGGCGAGTACGACCGCCCGTTGTCGTTGACCACGATCACCACCGGCCGGCCCGGCTCGGCGGCGATGTTGTTGAGCGCCTCCCAGCACATCCCGCCGGTGAGCGCGCCATCCCCGACCACGGCGACCGCGTGCCGCCCGTCGCCGGACAGCTCGAACGCCTTCGACAATCCGTCCACATAGGACAGCGCGGTGGAGGCGTGGCTGTTCTCGACGAAGTCGTGCTCACTCTCGGCCCGGATCGGGTAACCCGCGACCCCACCCGGCTGGCGCAACAGGTCGAAGCCCTCGCGACGGCCGGTGACGATCTTGTGGACGTAGCTCTGGTGCCCGACGTCGAACACGATCGCGTCGCGCGGTGAGTCGAACACGCGGTGCAGCGCCAGCGTCAGCTCGACCACCCCGAGGTTCGGGCCGAGGTGGCCACCGGAGCGCCGCACCCGGTCGATCAGGAAGTCACGGATCTCCCCCGCCAACTGCTCCAACTGGCCCTGCCCCATGCGCTTGAGATCGGCCGGCCCGTGCAGAGACTCCAGCAACGTCACTTTCCCACCTCACGTGTTCGATCCCGCGACCGTCCGCCCAGTGTACGAAGGAACGCTAGCTCGCCACCCTACTCTCCCCCGGCGCGCGCGGCCGGTCCGAAAGTGGCCTGCGTTACTGCTCGCCCGCCCGCGCCAGGGCACGGACCGTAGGATCCCGAACCGGTCGAAAACGGGAGGGATCGATGGCGGAGTTCTTCATCGACGGAGAATGGGCCGAGCCGGCCCGCGGCGGCACCAGGCAGATCCACTGCCCCGCGGACGGGACGCTGGTCGGGGTGGTCGGCGAAGGCACCAGGGAGGACACCGGGGCCGCCATCGCCGCCGCGCGCCGGGCCTTCGACGCCGGTCCGTGGCCGTCCACTCCGGCCGGGCGGCGCGGCGACCTTCTGTTGCGTGTGGCGGAACTGCTCGAACGCGACAAGGACGCCTACGCCCGCGCGGAATCGCTCGACACGGGGAAACGCCTGGTGGAAAGCGAATACGACCTCGCGGACGTCGCCGCGTGCTTCCGCTATTTCGGCAAGCTCGCGGGCCAGGACGCCGGGCGCGTCGTGGACGCCGGGAGCCCGGACGCGTTCAGCCGCATCGTCTACGAGCCTGTCGGGGTGTGCGGGCTCATCACGCCGTGGAACTACCCGCTGCTACAGGCGGCATGGAAGGTCGCGCCCGCGCTCGCGGCCGGGAACACGTTCGTGCTCAAGCCCAGTGAACTGACCCCGCATACCGCGATCCTGCTCATGCGCACGCTTACCGAGGCCGGGCTGCCGGCTGGGGTGGCGAACCTCGTGCTGGGCGCGGGCCCGGAGGCCGGCGCGCCGCTGTCGGAGCATCCGGACGTGGACCTGGTGTCGTTCACCGGCGGCCTGGCCACGGGCCGGGTCATCGCGGCGAACGCGGCGGCGACGGTCAAGAAGTTCGCGCTGGAACTGGGCGGCAAGAACCCGAACGTGATCTTCGCCGACGCGGACTTCGAGACCGCGGTCGACTACACGCTCACCGCGGTGTTCCTCCATTCGGGCCAGGTGTGCTCGGCCGGGGCGCGGCTGGTGGTGGCCGAGGAACTGCACGACCGACTGGTCGACGAGGTCGTGCGCCGCGCGGAGCGGATCCGCCTCGGCGGGCCGTTCGACCCGGACGCCGAGACCGGGCCGCTGATCTCGGCCGCGCATCTGGCGAAGGTCGAGAAATACGTCCAGACCGCGATCGCGGAGGGTGCGATCCTGCGCACCGGCGGCCACCGTCCGGACGACGAGCGGCTCGCCGCGGGGTTCTTCTATGCCCCGACCGTGCTCGACGGGGTCCGCCAGGGCAGCCACGCGGTCACCGAGGAATCGTTCGGCCCGGTGCTGACCGTCGAAACGTTCACGGACGAGGAAGACGCGATCCGCATCGCGAACGACACCCAGTACGGGCTGGCGGGCGCGGTGTTCACCACCGACGCCTCGCGTGCGCAGCGGGTCGCGAACCGGCTGCGCCATGGCACGGTGTGGATCAACGATTACCATCCGTACCTGCCGCAGGCCGAATGGGGCGGGTTCAAGCAGTCCGGTTTCGGCCGGGAACTGGGCCCGACCGGGCTCGGCGAGTACCAGGAGGCCAAGCACATCTACCAGAACCTTCGCCCGGCCCCGTCGGGCTGGTTCCGCGCCGGGCACCCCAGCCGAGAGGAGCCGATGCAGTGAGTGACGAGTTCGACTACGTGGTGGTCGGCGGCGGGACGGCGGGCGCGGTGGTGGCCGCCCGGCTTTCGGAGGACCCGTCGGTTTCGGTGTGCGTACTGGAAGCCGGACCGTCCGATGTGGACGATCAGGCGATTCTCCGGTTGGACCGGTGGATGGCCCTGCTGGAGTCCGGTTACGACTGGGACTACCTCGTGGAACCGCAGGAATCGGGGAACTCGTTCCTGCGGCACGCGCGGGCGAAGGTGCTCGGCGGATGTTCCTCGCACAACTCGTGCATCGCCTTCTGGGCCCCGGCCGAGGATCTGGACGAGTGGGCGTCGCTCGGCCTGCCCGGCTGGTCGACAGCGGAGATTTTCCCGCTGTACCAACGACTCGAGACGAACGACGGGCCCGGCGAACACCACGGGCGAGGCGGGCCGGTGACGATCCGGTCGGTCCCGCCGGAGGACCCGTGCGGCGTGGCGCTGCTGGAAGCCTGCGAACAGGCGGGGATCCCGCGCGCGGAGTTCAACTCCGGCCGCACGGTCACCCACGGCGCGAACTGGTTCCAGATCAACGCGCGTGAGGACGGTACGCGGGCCTCGTCCTCGGTCTCGTACCTGCACCCCGTGCTCGGTCAACGGTCCAATCTGGACATCCGGACCGGGGCGCGGGCGAGGCGGCTGACCTTCGACGGCAAGCGCTGCACCGGGGTCGAGTACCTGTCGCCGGATCTCCTGCACACCGTGGCCGTGCGGGCACGGCGCGAGGTGATCGTGTCCTCCGGTGCGATCGACACGCCGAAACTGCTGATGCTGTCCGGAATCGGCCCCGGGCAGCACCTGCGTGAGATCGGGCTGGACGTGCTGGTGGACTCGCCAGGGGTCGGCTCGAACCTGCAGGACCATCCGGAGGGCGTGATCCAGTGGGACGCGCGGCAGCCGATGACCACGGAATCCACGCAGTGGTGGGAGATCGGCGTCTTCACCACGACCGAGCCGGGGCTGGACCGGCCGGACCTGATGTTCCACTACGGTTCGGTGCCGTTCGACCTGAACACGCTGCGGTACGGCTACCCCTCGACGGAGAACGGCTTCTGCCTGACCCCCAACGTCACGCGCAGCCGCTCGACCGGCACGGTTCGCTTGCGCACCAGGGACTTCCGCGACAAGCCCCGGGTGGATCCGCGCTATTTCACCGATCCGCACGATATGCGCGTGATGACCTATGGCGTCAAGCTGGCCCGCGAGATCGTCGCGCAGCCCGCGATGTCGGCCTGGGCCGGTGCGGAACTGGCGCCGGGCGCGGACGTGGTCTCCGACGACGAGATCGCCGACTACCTGCGCAAGACGCACAACACCGTCTACCACCCGTCGTGCACCGCCAAGATGGGCCCGGCCTCGGACCCCCTCGCCGTACTGGACGAACGCCTGCGCGTGCGCGGCGTGGACGGGCTCCGGGTAGCGGACGGCTCCGCGATGCCGTTCCTGGTCGCGGTGAACCCGTGCATCACCACGATGGCCATCGGCGAGAAATGCGCCGACCTGCTCAAGGCGGACGCCTGATCACGAGCTGAGGCGGCTCCTTTCCACGGTCAGCTTCGCGGTTTCCGCGGCGGCCCGGCCGGCCTGCCAGCCGGCGCCGTTGCTGACCGAGTGGGACCGTCGGCTCACGCGCGGGAACAGTTCGGCGAACAGGGCGTCCACCTCCTGGCTGCGCCGGGCGAGCACCGGCCGCAGGCGTTCGTCGCTTACCTCCGCCGACGCGGCCGAGTTCGCCTCCTCCAGCCGTTCGCCGATCCGCCCGGCGTAGGCAAGCAGGAACGCGTGCCGGAACGAACGCGTCCTCGAGCCGTGCCGGCCCGCCGCGAGCATCGCCTCGGTGGCCTGGACCAGCAGCGACGTCGCCAGCAGTTCGACGAAGTCCAGATCCACCTCGTGCCCCACGACGGACAGGAAGCCCAGCCTCTGGTACGAAACCGCCCGGCAGCGGTTCGCCGAGGCCACCGCCGACACCAGCGCGGACTTCGCCGCGAGGTACGGCTCGTCCAGCCAGAACCGCCGCGCCGAACCGGCCGACCGCGGCGAGGACACCAGCGCCTGCTCGAAGGAATACCGGCTCATCAGCTCCTGCGCCTTCGCCGACAGCGCTTCGGCCTCCTCCGGGAACTGCGTCGACTCCGCCTTCGCCAGCAGGGCCCGCACCCGCGCGAGCATCCTCCCGTCCACCCCGGCCTGCGACGGCGAGGACAGTGGCAGCTCCGGCAGGGCGGGCAACGTCGCGAGCACCCCCAGCGCTCTCACCGCGCACGACAGCGCTTCGAACGAGCCACACCCTTCCCGGCGCGCGTACTGGCTCAGCCTCGGTTCCCCGCGCTGCCACCACACGACCGCACCGATCTGCTCGAGCTGCGCCCACCATCGCGGATGCACCGTCGCCGCGGGCCTGCCGTCCACCTCGGCCGCGAGCGCGTCCCCGGCCAGCCCAGCAGTCCTGGCATCGGCTCGCCGCGCCGTGATGCGGTGGACGTCGTACGGCTGCCACCCCCTGCGCAGCAGTCGCCCGACCACCTCCGCCAGGACCAGATCCGCCGCGCTGTCCACGAGACGGCGCCGCCCGGCGAACGCCGGCCCGGTCAGCTCGCGCACGACCTGCTCGCGCGCGTGCGGCCACCCGGCCGCGCGCAGCAACAGCCCGGAGATGTCTTCCAGTTCCGGCAATACCGTTACCCCCTCGCGCCCGCGGGTGCACGGCGTCGGACCGCGCGGTCAGACTCCTCGGAAAGGTTCATGGTCGGCATCATGCCCCGACCCACCGTCAGTTTCCGACAGGACAAGAGCCACGCACTCGACGTGATGTGTCATCGGGAAGGCGTCGAACGCCCGCAACCGCGCGAGCCGGTAACCCGATCCGGCGAAAGTCGCCAGATCCCGTGCCAGCGCGGCGGGATCGCAAGCCACATACACCACCCGCGCCGGCCCGCGCTCCACAATGGACTCCACGACCGCTCGTCCGGCCCCGGCGCGCGGCGGGTCCAGCACGACGACCTCGGGCCGCCCTGGCAGGTCCCGCAGCACGTGCTCGACCCGGCCGCCCCGCCAGTGCACCTGCGGCAGATCCGCCAGCGCCGCCTCGCCGTCGGCGACCGCGCGCCGCCCGGACTCCACGGCCACCACTTCGCCGTCCGGACCGACCTGGCCGGCCAGCACCGACGCGAACAGCCCCACCCCGGCGTACAGATCCCAGGCCAGCGCGTCTCGCGACGCCTGCGCCCACTCGCGCACGACGCGCGCGAAAGTGTCCGCGGCGGCGGGGTGCACCTGCCAGAACCCGTGTGCGTCCAGCTTCCAGTCACGTCCGGCGGCATGCTGCACCGCCACCCCGCCGGTGAGCTGCCTGGCCCGCCGCTTTCCCCGCGCCACGCTCAGCTCACGCACATGCGCCCGCCCGTCACCGTCGCTGGTCACCTCCAGCTCGGTGCCCGGCCGCCAGCGTCGGGCCAGCACGGAATCGAGCGCTCCGGGCACCGCGATGGGGCACTGTTCGAGCGGCACGACCCGGTGGCTGCGATGCGCCCGCAGGCCTGCCCGTCCGTCGGGTCCCGCGACGAGCCGCACCCGGCTCCGCCAACCGAGCGGCCCGCCGGGCAGTTCCTCGACCACGACCGGCCACTCGATACCCGCGAGCCGCGAAAGCTGCTCGATGACCACGCGTGCCTTGAGCTCGCGCTGGAACGCCGCCTTCGCGTGCTGCCAGTCGCAGCCCCCGCACCCGCCGGGCACGGCCAGCGGGCACGGCGGCTCGACCCGTTCCGGCGCTGCCTCGAGCACCCGCACCGCGTCGGCACGGCAGAACGAGCCGCCCTTGTCCTCGGTGATCTCCGCCAGCACGACCTCGCCGGGCAGCGCGTGCCGCACGAACACGACGCGGCCCTCGACCCTGGCCACGCAATGGCCGCCGTGCGCGACCGCACCGACCTCGGCCTCGACCGTGCGGCCGGTCCAGCTCATCGCACGCGGTCCTTCGACTGGTACAGACCGCGCCGCACGTCACCAGCCGCCGGGCGGGAGCGCGTCAGCCGGCGCGCCGCGGCCTGCGAGGACGCGAGCTGCCACGGCACGCTCGCCACCACGACCCCGGGCTGGAACAGCAGCCTTCCCTTGAGCCGCAACGCGCTCTGGTTGTGCAGCAGCTGCTCCCACCAGCGGCCGACCACGTACTCCGGGATGAACACGGTGACCACGTTGCGCGGATTGTCCCCGCGCACCCGTTTCACGTAGTCCACCACCGGTTTGGTGATCTCGCGGTACGGCGACTCCAGCACCTTCAGCGGCACCTTGAACCCGTGCGTGTCCCATTCCGCGGTGAGCCTCCGCGTCTCCTCGTCGTCGACGTTGACCGTGACGGCTTCGAGCGCGTCCGGCCGCATCGCCTTGGCGTAGGACAGCGCCCGCAGCGTCGGCAGGTGCAGCTTCGACACCAGCACGATCGCGTGGTTGCGCGAGGGCAGCGTGCGCTGGTCGTAACGGTCCACTTCGGAAAGCTCGGTGGCGACCCGGTCGTAGTGCCGCCGGATCCCGGTCATCAGCACGAAGATCACCACCATCGCGGCGATCGCGATCCACGCGCCGAGCAGGAACTTGGTGACCAGCACGAGCACCAGTACCGCGCTCGTCATGATGAGGCCGAACGTGTTGATCGCCTGGGAACGCCGCATCCGGCGGCGGGCGGCCGGATCGGTTTCGGTGCGCAGCAGCCGGTTCCAGTGCCGGATCATCCCGCTCTGGCTGAGCACGAACGAGACGAACACGCCGATGATGTACAGCTGGATCAGCCGCGTGACCTCCGCGTCGAACGCCACGACGAGCACGATCGCGAAGGTCGCCAGGAAGATGATCCCGTTGGAGAAGGCCAGCCGGTCGCCCCGGGTGTGCAGCTGGCGCGGCAGGTAGCGGTCCTGCGCGAGGATCGAGCCCAGCACCGGGAAGCCGTTGAACGCGGTGTTCGCGGCCAGCACCAGGATCAGCCCGGTGAAGAAGATGATGTACCAGGTCGCCGGCGGGAACCCGGCGAACACGGCGTTCGCCAGCTGCGCGACCAGCGTCTTCTGCTCGTAGCCCGCCGGGGCGCCGATCAGCTGGCCCGGATCCTCGGCGATCACGGCGTGGCTGATCCGGGCGAGGATGATCAGGCCGAGGAACATCACGACCGCGATGACGCCCATCAGCAGCAGCGTGGTCGCGGCGTTGCGCGACTTCGGCTTGCGGAAGGCGGGCACGCCGTTGCTGATCGCCTCGACGCCGGTCAGCGCCGCGCTGCCCGAGGAGAACGCCCGCAGGATCAGGAACGCGAAGCCGAGCCCGGCCAGGTGCTGACTGTTCTCCGGCAGGCTGAAGCCCGCGCTCTCCGCGCGCACGGTGTCGCCGAGCACAAACACCCGGAACAGGCCGTAGAGCAGCATGCACACGATGCCGACCACGAAGGCGTAGGTCGGGATCGCGAACGCGGTCCCCGACTCGCGGATGCCACGGAGGTTCATCGCGGCGAGCACCACGATCGCCGACACCGCGAACAGGACCTTGTGGGTGGACACGAACGGGATGGCCGCGCCGATGTTGGCCGCCGCCGAGGAGATCGAGACCGCGACGGTGAGGATGTAGTCGACGAGCAGCGCGCTCGCGACGACCAGCCCCCATCTGCGCCCGTGGTTCGTGGTCGCCACCTCGTAGTCACCGCCGCCGGAAGGGTACGCGTGCACGTTCTGGCGGTAGGAGGCGACGACCGCCAGCATGACCACGACGACCACGATGCCGATCCACACGCTGAACGCGTACGCGCTCAGCCCCGCCACGGACAGCGTGAGCAGGATCTCTTCCGGGGCGTACGCCACGCTCGACATGGGGTCGGAGGCGAACACCGGCAGCGCGATGCGCTTGGGCAGCAGCGTGTGGGACAGCCGGTCGCTGCGGAACGGACGGCCAAGGAGCAGCCTTTTTGCCACGGTCGCGAACTTCGGCACGGTGAGAGACTACTTTGCGTCCGGACAAGGTAGGTTCTCCGCTGGTGTAACGCGGGTAACCGCTGTTCGGGCTATGCACAGGAGGCAAGCGGGTGCACGTGGTGATCATGGGATGCGGCCGGGTGGGCGCGTCCCTGGCCGCGGCGCTGGAGCGTCTCGGCCACGAGGTCGCGGTCATCGACAAGGCACCGGACTCGTTCCGGCGCCTCGGCCCGGAGTTCCACGGCCGGCAGATCGTCGGTGTCGGGTTCGACCGTGAGGTGCTGATCGAGGCCGGCATCGAGAGAGCGGGTGCCTTCGCCGCGGTCTCCAGCGGCGACAACTCCAACATCATCTCGGCGCGGGTCGCGCGCGAGACCTTCGGCGTCGAGCACGTCGTGGCCCGGATCTACGACCCCAAGCGGGCGGCGGTCTACGAGCGCCTCGGCATCCCGACAATCGCCACCGTCCCGTGGACCACCGACCGCTTCCTGCGTACCCTCCTGCCGGAGGGGGTGGCCTCGGCGTGGCGGGACCCGACGGGCAACGTGGCCGTCCTGCAACTCCCGCTGCACGACGCCTGGGTCGGGCGCAGCGTCCGCGATCTGCAGGAGGCCACGGGCGCGCGTGTCGCGTTCATCATGCGGTTCGGCACGCCGGTGCTGCCGGACGCCAAGACGGTGCTGCAGGCTGACGATCTCGTGTATGTGGCCGCGCGGTCCGGGACGGTCAGCGACGTCACGAGCGTCGCCGCCAAGGCCCCAGAGGAGGAAAGCTGATGCGGGTCGCGATCGCCGGTGCGGGTGCCGTGGGGCGCTCGATCGCTCTCGAGCTCATCGACGGCGGGCACCAGGTCATGCTGATCGAACGGTCCGCGGCCCAGTTCGAGCCGGAGATCGTCGAACAGGCCGACTGGGTGCTCGGCGACGCGTGCGAGGTCTCGACGCTGGAGGACTCCGGTATCGAGCGCTGTGACGTCGTGATCGCCGCGACCGGGGACGACAAGGTCAACGTGGTCGTGGCGTTGCTCGCGAAGACGGAGTTCGCGGTGCGGCGCGTCGTGGCGCGGGTGAACGACCCGTCGAACGAGTGGCTGTTCACCGACGCGTGGGGCGTGGACGTCGCGGTGTCGACCCCGCGGATGCTCGCCGCGATGGTCGAGGAGGCGGTGAGCGTCGGCGATCTCGTGCGGCTGATGACGTTCCGGCAGGGCCACGCGAACCTCGTCGAGCTCACCCTGCCGGAGGAGACGCCGCTCGCCGGACGGCCCGTCAGCGAGATCGCGCTGCCGCGCGACGCCGCGCTGGTGACGATCCTGCGCGGCGAGCGGGTGATCGTGCCGCAGCCGGAGGACCCGCTGGAGCCGGGCGACGAACTGCTGTTCGTGGCGAACGCCGAAGTCGAAGCCGACGTCCGCACCGCCCTCGGCTACTGACGACGAGATCTACGTTCAGGACGATGAGATCTACGTAGCCTCGCCCGGGCGCTGGCTGTACTTGAGCCGCAGGGCGGCTTCCGTGTCCGCCTCTTCTGCGGCGCGCGCCTGCTGCAGCGACTTGATGCGCTTGTCCGAGCGGCGCACCGCCCAGATGACCACCAGGAACGCCAGCGCGTACAGCGGGTAGCCCATCGCGATCTTCGCGAAGGCCAGCCAGCCGGTGTGGTCGCTGTCGTACAGCCAGCGCTGGACGACGAACCGCGCGCCGAACACCACCGCGAGCGCGAGCGTCGCCAAGTCGTACCCGAACCGGGACGGCTTGTCGCGGCGCCATTCGGTGCCGGTGCCGTTGACGGCGTTCCAGATGACCCCGACGAGCGGCCAGCGCACCACGATCGAGAGCACGAACGCGGCGCCGTACACCAGGCTCGCCCAGATGCCGAACAGGAAGAAGCCCTTGGCCGAGCCCGTGCGGTACGCGATGAACGCGGCGATGGCCACCCCGAAGAACCCGGAGATCGCCGGCTGCAGCGGCTCCTTGCGCACCAGCCGCAGGATGGTGATCGCGACCGCGCTGCCGACCGCGCTCCAGATCCCGGCCTGCAGCCCGAAAAAGGCGTTCACCAGTACGAACACCAGGACCGGCACCGAAGAGTAGATGAGCCCGGATATCCCACCCATCTGTTCCAGCATCGTGGGTTCCGGTTTGTCCGGAGTCTTCTCTTCGGTGCCGGCGGGTTCAGTCACAGTGTGGATACCAACTCAGGAGGTCGTCTGCAATTCGTAGAACGGGTTGTACAGCACCTTGTGACCGTCGCGCTCGGCCATCCGGCCGCGCGCCTTGATCGTTCTCCCTGGCTCGATGCCCGGGATCCGGCGCCGTCCGAGCCAGACTAGCGTCACGCCTTCCGTTCCGTCGAACAACTCAGCCCGTAGAGTGGCGGCCTTGTCCTCCGGGCACAGCTCTACACTGCGGAGTCTGCCCAGCACCGTCACCTCGTCACCAGAACGGCAGTCGCAGGCGCGCTGCGCCCCGACCGCCTCGGATTTTTCGGAGAGATCATCGGCGTCGAGCTCGTCGACGTCGCTGGTCAGCTTGCGAACCAACCGGCTGAAGTAGCCGCCGTCTTTGGCGGACATAAGCGGTGCTCCTGTTGTCCGGGGCCCCCGACTTGAACGGCCCGTACCTAGTCAACGTTAAGGTTGTTGCGCTCGTTCCAGGCAAGGGAAACCGGTTTGCCGCAAGATCGCAACGTGATGTCCGCTATCCCGGCAGCTCCCGCCGTGCTGCTGCCGGGCACCGGCTCCGACGAGATTTTCGTCCGGGCCGTTTTCGCAGGTCCGCTGGCCGAGATCGGTCTCGAAGCGATAACGCCGCGGCCGCCTGCCGGCGATCGGCTCGCAGTGGGCTTCCTCACTCTGCTCGACGAGCTGGCCGCCCAGGGGCCCTTGATCGTGGGAGGCATCTCGTTCGGTGCCCATCTCGCGGCCGAATGGGCCCTGCGGAACCCGGACCGGTGTGCGGGCCTGCTGCTGGCGCTGCCCGCCTGGTACGGCGCGCCGGGAGACGCTCCCGCCTCACGGGCCGCGAAGGCCTCTGCGGATCTCGTGGACGCCGAAGGGATCGAAAGGGCACTGGCGCTTTCGGTGGAAGGCGTCGCGCCATGGCTCGCCGACGAGCTGGCCAGGTCCTGGCGGCGCCATGGCGACGGGCTGGCGGCGAGTCTGCGGGTGGCCGCCGACCATCCCGCGCCGACGCTGGACGAACTGCGCGAACTCGACATTCCGGCCGGGATCGCGGCCTGCACCGACGATCCCGTCCATCCGGCGGAGGTCGCCAGGACCTGGGCCGCGACGATGCCCCGGGCCGCGGTCGTCGAGACCACGCTGACGGCCCTGGGCACCGACCGGGCATCCCTCGGACGGGCGGCGATCGAAGCCCTCAGTCCCACCCGTCGCCCGACCACCACCCCTGATCGAGGCGCTCCGCGCCGCTAGGCCTGCTGGGCCTGCTGCTCCGCGATGTGCTGGGCGACGGCGTCCGGAAGCGTGACGGGCAGCGGTGAGCGCACCGGCATCGGCGCGTCCCCGCGGACGACGATCGTGTCGCGCACGATGTCCCGCAGCACACCCGGCGCCTCCGCCGACGCCGACTGCGGCCCGGCGATGACCCCGCGCAGCATCCAGCGCGGCCCGTCGACGCCGACGAACCGCAGCGCTACGTCACCGATCAGCGCGGACAGCTCGAACCCCCACTCGCCCTGTCCCGGCGAAACCCTGGCACCGTCGTTGCGCAACTGCTCGGTCAGCTCCGCGCCGACCTCATCCCACAGCCCGCCCGAGCGCGGCGCGGCGTAGGCGCTCACCGTGATCTGCCCCTGCGGGGTGACCACGTGCACCGCGCGCACGCCGCCGGCTGCGGGGTCCATCTCCACCTGGACCTGCGAACCGTCCGGCACCGGCACCCGCACCGAGCCCAGGTCGATGCGCGGCACGTCGTCCTCGGGGGCGTCCGCGACGTCGAACGGCCCGTCCGTGACGACCGGCTGCGGTGCTTCGTAGTCCTCGTCGAGGTCGTCCGGCTCGGGCAGGGCATGCCGGCCACGACTCTGTTCCGGCTCGGGTGACCGCCGCTTGCGTCCGAAAATGCCCACTACTTCTTCGCTCCTTCACCGGCCACGCCGCCCAGCGTGGCATGCCCACCGGTAGATCCGTAACCTCCGGCCCCGCGCTCGGAGGCCGACAGCTCGGCGACCTCCACGAACTCGGCCGTCTCGACGCGCTGGATGACCAGCTGCGCGATCCGGTCACCCCGGGACAGCTTCAGCCGTTCGCGCGGATCGTGGTTGATCAGGCATACCCGGATCTCACCGCGGTAGCCCGCGTCGATCGTGCCCGGGGTGTTCACGACGGACAGCCCGGCGCGGGCCGCCAGCCCCGAACGCGGATGCACGAAACCGGCGTAGCCCTCGGGCAGCGCGATCGCGACGCCGGTGCCGACGACGGCCCGCTCACCGGGCTCCAGCACGAGGTCGTCGGTGGTCACGAGATCGGCGCCGGCATCGCCGGGACGCGCGTAATTCGGAAGTGGCACACCCGGATCGAGCCGGGTGAGCAGGACCTGCACGATGGACACGGGCGGCCAGACTACCCTGGGCATGTGGGCGAGAGCGCAAGCGCGGCCGATGCGGGAGTGGACAGCACGGCGCGGACCGAGCAGAAGCGGCATAACGAACGGCTCTACCTGGCGTGGTGGGGCTGGCCGCTGCCGCTGATCGCGGCCGGGTTGCTGGCCGCGGAGGTCCACATGGGCTACCCCGGGGTACGGGCGTGGCTGCCCTACCTCATCCTGGTGCCGCTGATGGCCGGCTGGATGTTCCTGCTCGGGCGGTCGAGGGTCACCATCACCGGCAGCCGGCTGGTGGTCGGCAAGGCGAACCTGCCGCTGGAGTTCGTCGGGCAGGTCGACATCATCGACAAGGCGCACAAACGTAAGGCGCTGGGCCCCGAGCTCGACCCGACGGCGTTCGTGCTGCACCGCGGCTGGATCGGCCCGGTCGTGCGGGTCCACCTGACGGATCCCGACGACCCAACGCCTTACTGGATTTTCAGTACTCGTAAGCCCGAAGCGGTGGCCGGGCTACTGCGCGACAGCCCGGCCACCCGGTGATCAGGCACAGTCCCGGCAGATCAGCCGGCCGTTGTGCTCTTCGGCCAGCCGGCTGCGGTGGTGCACCAGGAAGCACACCGAGCAGGTGAACTCGTCGGCCTGCTTCGGCACCACCTTGACGGTCAGGTCCTCACCCGAGAGCCCGGACAGGTCCGCGCCGGGGAGCTCGAAGTTCTCCGCGGTCGCGTCCTCGTCCACGTCCACGACACCGGACTGGTTTTCGTTACGCCTGGCCTTCAGCTCCTCCAACGAGTCTTCGGCCAGCTCGTCGGCTTCGCTGCGGCGCGGAGCGTCGTAGTCGGTCGCCATTGTCCCTCACCCCTGCGATCAGCTTGTTGATGTCTCCAGGCCCGCGATGCGCGTCGCAAGCCCTTCGTGCCGCTGGACAACGTTCCAGCGCCCCTGTTTGTGCCCGGGCCGGTAGTGAGGCAGGTCTCTCTTCGGCGAGTGGTCGGAAGACCGCTGACTACGGCCGGAGCCCGCAGAGGGTAGCTCACGAGATACCCCGGCTCGCAACGTGTTAGGCGAAGGTCTTCATACGTCACCCAACAGGGGGAACGGGTGCCCTCAGAATGCCTGGTGAGGCGACACGACGACCCACTCGAACGGTGGTGTCGGCAGTGGTGCACTGTAACGCTTACGCTGATCAGGAGCGAAGGTCCTGGTGTAGGGGGACGGTCGGGGGAATCGGGAAGGGATCGGGCAGGTGGCGTCGGGGATCGGTTTCGGCAACCGCAAGAAACGAGGCTACCGCAAGCGCCGCCCGCTCCCCGCTCTCGTTCTCATCGGGATACTGGGGCTCGTCGCGATGGTCGTATGGGTGCGCGCGGTCACGACCAGAACCGATATCAACGAGGTCGTGCGCTGCACCCCGGCGCCGGCGCCGGTGGACGGGCTGACCTTCACCCCCTTGACGTACACCGCGCTCGACGACGTCGCGCCCATCCCGCCGGACAAGATCGCGGTCCAGGTGCTCAACGCGAGCACGTCCCGGGGGCAGGCCACCATCACCACCGAAAGCCTGCGCGAGCTGGGCTTCACCCAGATCGGTGACCCGGGCAACGACCCGGCGTACCCGGCTCAGGACGCCGGATGCCAAGGCCAGCTGCGGTTCGGGGACAACGGACGCTCCGCCGCTCGCACGCTCAGCCTCGTGCTGCCGTGCGTCGAACTGGTGAAGGACACGCGCGCGGACGCTTCGGTGGACCTTTCGATCGGCACGGCGTTCGGTGACGTGCGGCCGACGCAGCAGGGGCGGCAGATCCTCCAGCAACTGCAGCAGTGGTCGCAGCAGCATCCAGACGGCGGGAACGAGCAGTCCGCGGCGAGCGGCCCGGTCATCGACCCGGCGCTGCTGTCCGCCGCCCGCAACGTCACCTGCTAGCCGGACCCGCCGAACTCGCCGCCTCGACTGTCGAACTCGCCGTCCGGAACGTCGAACTCGGCGTCCCGAACGTCGAACTCGGCGTCCTCAGTGCCCAACTCGGCGTCCCCAGTGTGGAACTCGGCGTCTGGAACGTAGATCTCGGGGTGGGGGTCAGATTTTGGCGATGCCGGAGGACAGCAGGGCGGCGCGGAGCGGGGCGGCGATCGTCGGGGCGGCGGCGAACGTGGCGTCGGGCCCCAGCTCCTCGTCCTCGCCCGGCAGGGACACCACGGCGCCGGCCTCGGCGGCGATCAGCGCGCCCGCGGCCCAGTCCCACCGGTGCAGCCCGTGCTCGACGTAGGCGTCCAGCCAGCCGGCCGCGACGGCGCACAGGTCGAGCGAAGCCGCCCCTGGCCGCCGGACGTCTCGCACCCGCGACATCAGCTCCGCGACCATCGCGGCCTGACGCGCCCGGCGGGCCCTGTCGTAGGAGAACCCGGTGCCGACCAGCGTCAGATCGAGCCGCTCCGGCGCGGAGGTGTGCAGCCGCCGCCCGTCGAGCCACGCGCCCTGCCCGCGCACCGCGGTCCAGCGGCGCCCGTCGACCGGTTCCACGACCGCACCCGCGACCGAGACGCCACCGACCTGAGCGGCCACCGAAACCGCGAAACAGGGTGAGCCGTAAAGGAAGTTGACGGTGCCGTCGATCGGGTCGACCACCCACGTCACGCCGTCCCCGGCGGCGCCGCCCTCCTCCTCTCCGAGCACCTGGTCATCGGGCCGCAGCTCGGCCAGCCGCTGCCGGATCAACCGCTCCGAGGCGCGGTCCACGGCGGTGACCACATCGGTGTCGGTGGACTTGGTATCGACCTGCACCGCATCGCCTGCGACCATGGCCTCACGGGCTCGGCGCACCAGGTCGGCCGCTTCTTCGGCCACCTGGAGGGCGGTGTCACGCAGGTCTGTCGGTTCGGACTCGAAGGCTCCCACCCCACCATGTGACCACACCCGGATAAAGTCTCGTGGACAGGCTTCTGAATCGAGCAGGAAGGGATCACGCCAATGACGGCGACCCGAGGTTTCGGAATCGACATCGGCGGCAGCGGTATCAAGGGCGCCCTTGTCGACCTGGAAAAGGGCGCCCTCATTGGCGACCGGCTCCGGATCGACACCCCGCAGCCCGCGACCCCCGAGGCGGTCGCCGAAGTCGTGGCCAAGGTCGTGCGCCACTTCGACTGGGACGGCCCGGTCGGCATCACGCTGCCCGCGGTCATCAAGAAGGGCGTTGCGCACACCGCGGCGAACATCGACCCCAAGTGGATCGGCACCGATGCGGACGGTCTGTTCGCCGACGTTCTGGGCCGCCCGGTCGACGACATCGCGATGCTCAACGACGCCGACGCCGCCGGGATGGCCGAGATCCGGTTCGGGGACCCGTCGGCCCGCCACGGCGTGACGACCCTGCTCACCTTCGGCACCGGCATCGGCAGCGCCGTCTTCCAGGACGGCAAGCTCGTGCCCAACACCGAGTTCGGCCACGTCGAGGTCGACGGGCACGACGCGGAGAAGCGCGCGGCCGCCTCGGTCAAGGACAACGAGGGCCTGTCCTATCACCACTGGGCCAAGCGGGTAAGTCGTTACCTGACCGTGCTCGAGAACTTGATCTGGCCGGATCTGTTCATCGTGGGCGGCGGGGTGAGCAAGAAGTCCGAGAAGTGGGTGCCGCTGCTCGACGTCCGGACCAAGATCATCGTCGCATCCCTGCAGAACAACGCCGGAATCGTGGGTGCCGCCGCGGCGGCGGTCGAGGGCATCGAGCACTGAGGCCTGCCGCGCCGCGCACGCCGGGCAACGATGATCGGCCGCAACCTTTGCGCGTATCGTCGTTACAATGGAACACGGCCCACGGTCGCGGCGGACAAAACCGCAGGCCGCGGGATGTTCCCCGAATCTGAGGCAGCCGGGATCCCGGTTCCGGCTCGCCGTGATCGACCGCTGCGAAAGGGCGTACGTGGCACCCGCAAAAACCGCTACTCGAAGCGGCACGAAGACAACGAACGCGGAACCCGACGCAGGCGACGAGGCCGCCACCGAGCAGAACGGCGCCGACGCCGCCAAGAAGCCGGCCGCACGCAAGACCGCCGCCAAGACCGGGGCGAAAAAGGGCCCGGCCAAGACGACTCGCACGCGCAAGCCCGCGGCCAAGGGGGAGGAAGCGGGCGAGCCCGACGGTCCCGGCACCGAAGAGGACCTGGAGGACGTCGACCTCGAGGCCGATCTCGCCGACCTGGAAGAGGTCGAGGTGGACGTCGTGGACGCGACGGTCACCGAGGAGGCGGAGCCCGAGGAGGAGGACGAAGCCCCGCCCCGGGCCGAGCGTCCGAAGAGCGGCGTCGGCCCGAAGAACGCCAACGACCCCGACTTCGTCTGGGACGAGGAGGAGTCCGAGGCGCTGCGGCAGGCCCGCAAGGACGCCGAACTCACCGCCTCGGCCGACTCGGTCCGCGCGTACCTGAAGCAGATCGGCAAGGTCGCGCTGCTCAACGCCGAGGAGGAGGTGGAGCTGGCCAAGCGGATCGAGGCCGGGCTCTACGCCGCCGAGCGCGTCCGCATCGCCGAGGAGGAGGGCGAGAAGCTCGCCACCCAGATGCGCCGCGATCTCAAGTGGATCGTGCGCGACGGCGAGCGCGCGAAGAACCACCTGCTGGAGGCGAACCTCCGCCTGGTGGTCTCGCTGGCCAAGCGCTACACGGGTCGTGGCATGGCGTTCCTGGACCTGATCCAGGAGGGCAACCTCGGCCTGATCCGCGCGGTCGAGAAGTTCGACTACACCAAGGGCTACAAGTTCTCCACGTACGCCACGTGGTGGATCCGCCAGGCGATCACCCGTGCCATGGCCGACCAGGCCCGCACCATCCGCATACCGGTGCACATGGTCGAGGTGATCAACAAGCTGGGCCGGATCCAGCGCGAGCTGCTCCAGGACCTCGGGCGCGAGCCCACCCCGGAGGAGCTGGCCAAGGAAATGGACATCTCGCCGGAAAAGGTACTGGAGATCCAGCAGTACGCCCGCGAGCCCATCTCGCTGGACCAGACCATCGGTGACGAGGGCGACTCGCAGCTCGGCGACTTCATCGAGGACTCGGAAGCCGTCGTCGCGGTCGACGCCGTGTCGTTCACGCTGCTGCAGGACCAGCTCCAGTCGGTGCTGCAGACGCTGTCCGAACGTGAGGCGGGCGTGGTGCGGCTGCGCTTCGGCCTCACCGACGGCCAGCCGCGCACGCTGGACGAGATCGGCCAGGTCTACGGCGTGACGCGCGAGCGGATCCGGCAGATCGAGTCGAAGACGATGTCCAAACTGCGCCATCCGTCGCGGTCGCAGGTCCTACGGGACTATCTGGACTGAGAACGCCTTTTTTCCCGAGAGGGTCGCCGGTTCGGCGGCCCTCTCGTTCGTTTTCCGCCTGGCTAGTGTTTCGTGATCTTGTTGTCTTTGCGCGCGGGTGTGTTTGTTTGCCAGGGTGCTGAGTTGGCCCTTGGCGTCGCTGAGTTGGCTCGGGGCGTTATCGAGTTGGCCGGCCGCTGTCGCCTAGGGCAAAATCAGCGACCGGACCAGCCAACTCGACACCGCAGCGGACAAACCCACCGACCCCACGGGCAAACACGGCAACGTAAACCGGACAGGATCACACGACACTAGGCCCACAACCGGGGAATCAGACCCGCGCTCGTGACGAGTTCCTCGGCCGCCTGCCGCTCGCCGGCCTCGACGGCGAGCAAGAGACCCCCAGGGCTCGCCATGGTGTCACGGCGCAGGGCCGCGGCGAGACGATCGAGCACCTGCACGTGCACGCCATGCTCGCCCAGCGACGGATAAGTGTCCACTATGGACACGGCGGTCCCGCCAGGACCGGTTCTGGTTCCCGTGAGCAACAGGAAATGTCCCACGTGCCAACGGGAAGACCACATCGGAGGCAAGCCGCCTTCGAGGTAGTCGAGCAACGCGCGGTCCGGGGTGTCGTGCGCACCGAACTCCCCGGTGTCCACATTGGCCACCGCAGCGACCCAGTTCAGCTGGGACAAGCCGGAAAGCAGGGCGGCGAGTGATCCGGAGCCCCAGTCGCCGCTCGCCGGGACCACCCGCAAGCGACCGTCTGACAACGTTTCGATCGCACCCGCCACCCCGCCCGGAGTGGAACCCGAAGCTGCCGGGTCGGACGCGTGCGGTAACGCGAGCCGGTAGTCCTCGCGGCTCTTCTCCCCCGGCGGCCAGGTCGGCTCATGTCCTGGAGACAGCAAGGACCCCACGGCGACCGCGGCCTCGTCCTGGTCTCGCACGGGGATTCCCTTGGCACGCAAGGAAACCATGGCGACGAACGCGCCGCACAGACCGTTCTTCTGCGGCATCTCCGCGCGCGCCTGCGCCGTGATTTCCCGGGCGCCCGGGAACCACCGGATCCCGTCCAGCACTCAGTACCGCCAAAGGTGTGCGGCGACGATCTCGTCCGTACTGCGCTCGGCCGCCCATTTGAGATCGGATTCACGCACCGCGCGGAACGCTCCGAGCAGCTCTTCGCCCAGCGCGCCGGTGACCCGGGAGGACGACACCAGCGCGGCGTCCTGCTCGACGGGCGTGCTCGGCAACCGCACGATCTCCGCGGCCGCCCGGCGTTCTTCCGTCCAGGTACCGGGATCCTCCGCGATCTGCCCGGGCAGCGCCAGACCTTCGTCCATCCCGGCGAGCCCGGCGGCGATCACCGCCGCGAGCGCAAGATACGGGTTCGCCGAGGCGTCCGACGGTTTGAGTTCGACGTTCGCGTGGCCGGCGCCGAGCAGCGTGGTGCCCGGCACGAACCGCAGCGGCGCCTCCCGGTTCTCGATCCCCCAGAACGCGTAGGCGCTGGCGAAATAGCCGGGCCGCAGCCGCAGGGTCGACGGGACGCTCGGCGCGGTGATCGCGGTCAGCGCCGGCAGGTCGCGGAGCAATCCCGCCAGATACCCCGCACCTTCGCCATCGTCAAGTCCGGTCAGCAAGTTGCTTCCCCTGCGCCAGAGCGACGTGTGCAGATGCCAGCCGTTGCCGGCGGCCTCGGGGCTGACGATCGGCGCGAAGCTCGCCCGCAGCCCGTGCGCGTGTGCGGCCGCGTGGATGGTCTGGCGGGCCAGGAGCTGGTCGTCGGCGGCCGAGACCGGGTCGGTGGCCTTCAGGGACAGTTCCAGCTGCGCGAGCCCGTACTCGGCGTGCACCTGGTTGAGTGGCAGCCCGTTCGCGTCGAAATCGTGCAGCAGCGCGGCGATGAACGCGTCCAGCTCGACCAGCGCGTGCGGGCTGTACGCGGGTCCGTGATGCCCGGGCGCCGAGGCGATGTCGGGGCTGCCCGCGGGCGCCACCGCGAACTCCAGTTCGTAGCCCGCGCGAATCTCGTAGCCCCGCTCGGCGGCCGCCGCGACCTGACGTTCCAGCGCGCCGCGCTGGCAGTACGGCCACGCCGAGCCGTCCGCGGCGACCTGGTGGACGGGCGCCCAGGCGAGCGCGGGCTGCCCGGCGAGCCGCCGGAGGCGCTCGATGACGGGCACCAGCCGGATGTCGCCGGACGGCGTCGCCAGCCCCGGATGGGCATAGGTGATGGCGTCGTGAGTATCGAAAACGGCAAACAGCGAGGTTGCCCCGACCCCGCGGGTGGCCGCGTCGGCCAGGCCGCCGATCGGCACGATCCGCGACCGCGGGATGCCGTTGTTGTCGGCCCACGCCAGCTGCGCCCCGGTGACGCCGGCGGTCGCGAGGTCCTTCGCGGCTGCCGATGCTGCCTTGGTCATGAAGTGAAGTGTCTCACGTGCGCAACTGACCGAAAGGGCACAAACGCGGCGGCCCGCGGTTTCGCCGAGAACGAACACAAGAGGTGGGATAAGCCACCCGCGACGGGGATTGCCCGATCTCGTCGTGACCGTTCCGCAACCGTCTGACCTGGACGAACGGCGTGGTCTGGACGTTTCCGGAACGTTTCGCCGTCCTGCATCGCGGGATTCGTTCTACGACAACCGGGGTAATTCGACGTGACACAAGTCCCACCGAGTCGGGAACACTTGCACCATCCGCAGCGTCTGCAAGAGTGGAAGCTACGAACACTTCAGGGCCGGGGCGACCCCGCACCGGTGAGAACCGAAGTGATCGTGCTGGATCGATGGCATCGGGCAACCGGTGCCGGGACGGAGGGAGACTCCCATGACATCGCCCACGCTCGCCCGCCCCGAACTGACCGCCGCCGACCGCTGCGACCGGTGCGGTGCCGCAGCACAGGTACGAGCCGTCCTCGCCTCCGGCGGTGAGCTGCTGTTCTGCGGCCACCACGCGCGCGAGTACAAGTCCAAGCTCAAGGAAATGGCAGCCGAGATCCAGAAGTAACTCCACAAGCTGGGAGGCGAGCGCTCGCGGAGAGCGCTCGCCTTTCTTGTTCGGCGTGTCTTCTGGGGGCGGAGCCGCCAGACCCCGCCCCGGGGGCAAGCCCCCGGACCCCCGCCGTGGTTTCCGCCACGCCGCTGACTACCACGACCGCAGCGTGACGATCCGCTCCTCGAGTTGGTCCACCGTGGCCATCGCGGTGGGCGGGCCGCCGCAGACGCGGCGCAGCTCATTGTGAATCGCGCCATGCGGCTTGTTCGTGCGGTGGTGGTACATCCCGACCAGCGTGTTCAGTTCCTTACGCAGCGAAGCGATCCGCTCCGACACGGACTGTGACCGCGCGGGCGCCGGCGCCTCCTGCTCAGGCTTGCGCCGCTTCGCGTCGGACAGCTGCTCCTCCTGCCGCTTGCGCAGCAGCGCCCGCACCTGGTCCGGCTCCAGCAGCCCGGGCAGCCCGAGGTACTCCTGCTCCTCTTCGCTACCGGAGAACACCGCCGTGCCGAACGAGTTGCCGTCGTAGATGACCTGGTCCAGCTCGGCCGACGCGCCGAGCGAGGTGAACGCCTTCTCCTCCTCACCGGGCTCGTCCTCGGTGCGGTTGGCCTGGGCGAGCAGCTCGTCGTCCCAGCCGTCCTTCTCGCGATGCGGCTTGCCGAGCACGTGGTCGCGCTCGGCCTCCAGCTCGCTGGCTAGCTCCAGCAGCACCGGCACGCTCGGCACGAACACGCTGGCCGTCTCGCCCTTGCGCCGCGCGCGCACGAACCGGCCGATGGCCTGGGCGAAGAACAGGGGCGTGGACGCGCTCGTCGCGTAGACGCCGACGGCCAGCCGCGGCACGTCGACACCCTCCGAGACCATCCGGACCGCGACCAGCCAGCGGTCGTCGGAGTCGGCGAACTCGCCGATCCGCTTGGTCGCCTTCGGGTCGTCGGACAGCACGACCACCGGGTTCGCCCCCGTGATGCGCGCCAGGATCTTCGCGTACGCGCGTGCGGAGTCCTGATCGCTCGCGATCACCAGGCCGCCCGCGTCCGGGATGCCGCCGCCGCGAAGCTGCTGCAACCGGGTGTCGGCGGCCTGCAGCACGGACGGGACCCACTCCCCGCCGGGGTCGAGCGCCGTGCGCCACGCCCGCGCCGTCTGCTCTGCCGTCAGCGGCTCACCGAGGCGCGCGGTGAACTCGTCGCCCGCGCTGGTGCGCCAGGACGCCTCACCGGAGTACGCGAGGAACACGACGGGCCGCACGACGCCGTCGGCGAGCGCGTCGGCGTAACCGTAGGAGTGGTCCGGCTTGCTGCGCATCGCGCCGTCGGCGTCGGGCTCGTAGGTGATGAACGGGATCGGCGAGTCGTCGCTGCGGAACGGCGTCCCGGTCAGCGACAACCGCCGCACGGCCGGGGTGAACGCCTCGCGGACGGCGTCACCCCAGGACTTCGCGTCCCCGCCGTGGTGGATCTCGTCGAGGACGACGAGCGTCTTGAAGTTCTCGGTGCGCACCCTGTGCAGCGTCGGATGGGCCGCGACCTGCGCGTACGTGAGCGCGACGCCGTGGTAATCGTCCGAGGTGGCGCCCTGGCCGTTGCGGTAGTTCGAGTCGATCGCGATACCGGCGGCCGCCGCGGCGATCGCCCACTGGTGCTTGAGGTGCTCGGTCGGGGTGACGATCGTGATCCGCTCGATCGTGCGGTCGCTCAGCAGCTCCGCCGCGATACGCAGGCCGAACACGGTCTTGCCCGCGCCCGGGGTCGCGACCGCGAGGAAGTCCCGCGGTTTCGTGGTCAGGTACTTGGTCAGGGCGCGCCGCTGCCAGGCACGCAGCGGGCGAGGCGTCACGTCCTGCTCGGGCTCGGGCGCGACGAAGCCCCCGTTACGCTGTGCCGTGTCCGACAAGGGTGTTCCCCCTCCTCTCGCCGATCCCGGGTGCCACATGCGAAAACCCTCACGGCAGAGCCCGGCCGCGACGCCGGGTGGGAGTGAGGGCGCTCGGAAGAGATTACCGGTCTCCCCCGGCGCGGCCCGGTATCGGCACGGCAGAGTGGAACACGCCACACCGCCGGCGCGCCAAATGCGCCCGGATGGACCATCCTGGACACGACATGAGTGACAAGCCCGCAGCCCCGCCACCGCGCAAAGGTGCCCGGCGGCTGATCGGCCGCACGTTCGCCAAGGCGTGGGACGGGAACATCTTCTCTGAGTCCGCGGAAGCGGCGTTCTGGCAGACGCTGTCACTGCCGCCGCTGCTGCTGGGGCTGCTCGGGAGCCTGGGCTTCATGGGCGACTGGTTCGGCGCCGGATTCGTCGCGAACGTGCACGACAAGATCATCACGTTCACCGAGCGGGTGTTCACCGGGAACGTGGTCACCCAGATCATCGTGCCCACCGTCGACGACATCCTGACCACCGGCAAGGGCGAGATCGTCTCGGTCGGGTTCGTGATCTCACTGTGGGCGGGCTCCTCGGCGATGTCCTCGTTCGTCGACGCGATCACCGTGGCGCACGGGCAGTACGGCGTGCGGAACGAGGTATGGCAACGGATCTTCGCGCTGCTGCTGTACCTGTGCGGGCTGGTCCTGCTGGTGATCGGCCTGCCGGTGATCGCGATCGGGCCGAACCTGCTCGTCGACGTGTTCCCGGACTCGTGGCAGCCGACGCTGTCGACCTGGATCGGCATCGGGTACTACCCGGTGCTGGCCGTCGGCCTGATACTCGCGCTCGCGACGCTGTACAAGCTCGCCCTGCCGAAGCGGCTGCCCTGGCACCGGGGGCTGCCGGGCGCGGCGCTGGCGATGGTGATCTTCCTGCTGTCCAGTATCGGGCTGCGCATCTACCTGACCTGGATCACTCGCACCGGGTACACCTACGGCGCGCTCGCGACACCGATCGCGTGGCTGCTGTTCACCTTCTTCATCGGGATGGCCGTGGTGGGCGGCGCGTACTTCAACGCCGCCATCCAGGAACTGTGGCCGGCGAAGATGACCCGCCGCCAGCGGCGAAGGTGGCGGCGGCTGGAGATGGAGCGCATGAGCCACGAGGATCCGGTGGAGCCCCGGACGGACGCCGAACCGCCGACGGAGCCCCGGGCCAACCCGCCTGTCGAGCCCCGGGTGGACACGAACGACCGCCCGCCGGGGCCCCCGGCGGGCGGCGCGCGGGTGCCCGATCAGTCCTCGGGGCCGGGGCGCAGGCCCTCGTAGATCTCCTTGCACGCCGGGCACACCGGCGAACCTGGCTTCGGCGAACGCGTCACCGGGAAGACTTCACCGCACAGCGCCACCACGTGCGTGCCCATGACCGCGCTCTCGGCGATCTTGTTCTTGCGCACGTAGTGGAACATCTTCGGCTGGTCGGTATCGGTTTCTTCGGTGGTCTCGGGCCGGGTGTCGGTCTCCGGCAGAGTCGTCGTGCTCATGCCCCTATGATGCCGCAGCGTGCCCGGAAGGCGAAGGCCGTCCGCGCGCCGATGTACCCGCCGCGGGCTTGGGCGCTCGCGTCGGTGAGGATGGTCCGTCGTGATCCCGATTTCCCTCTCCGGCGAGGTCGCCGACGCCGTCAACAGCGGCAGGCCCGTCGTCGCGCTCGAAAGCACTCTGCTGTCCCACGGGCTCCCGCCCGGGCGCAACCTCGACGTCGCCCGGCGACTGGAAGAGACGGTGCGTGCCGCGGGCGCGGTGCCCGCCACCATCGCCGTACTCGACGGGACGCCCGTGGCGGGACTGTCCGGCGCGCAATTGGAGCGCGTATGCGCAGCCGGCGCCGGGCTGGACAAGCTGTCGCTGCGGGATCTGGGTCCGGCGACCGGACTCGGCCGGTCCGGGGCGACGACGGTCGCGAGCACCTCGGCGCTGGCCCACCGGGCCGGGATCGGCGTGTTCGCCACCGGCGGGCTCGGCGGCGTGCACCTCGGCGCGAGCGAGTCCTGGGACGTGTCGGCCGATCTCGGTGTCCTCGCGCGCGTGCCCACGCTGGTCGTGTGCTCCGGGGTCAAGTCCGTGCTCGACATCGCCGCCACGCTGGAGGTCCTGGAGACCAGTTCGGTACCGGTGCTCGGGTACCGCACCGGGGACTTCCCGGCCTTCTACCTGCGTTCGTCCGGCCTCGCCGTGCCCTGGCGCGTCGAGGACCCCGCACAGGCCGCCGCCGTGGTCGCCGCGCACCGGCGTTACGCCGGATCCGGTGTGCTGCTGGCCAACCCGATCCCCGCCGAGTCCGAAATGGACAGAGAGCTGCACGGCCGGCTGCTCACGGAGGGGCTGGAGTTGTTGCGCGGCAACGGTATTCGCGGCAAGGACGTCACGCCCGCGCTGCTGGAACATTTCCACACCGCGAGCGGCGGCGTGAGCCTGGACGCCAACGAGGCGCTGGTGGTCTCGAACGCGAAGCTCGCCGCGGAGATCGCCGTGGAGCTGGCGTGAAGGTGATCGTGGTCGGTGATGCCGGTTTGGACGTCGTGGCCCGGCATGAGCAGGCGATCGTGCACGGCGGTGACTCCCGCGCGAAGGTCCGGTTGGAGGGCGGCGGCGCGGGCGCGAACACCGCGTTGTGGCTCGCCGCGACCGGGATGGACACCACCCTGCTGGCGCGCGTCGGGGACGACGCGGGCGGGCGGCTCATCCGCTCGGAACTGGAGGCCGCCGGCGTGCGGTGTGCCTTCGCCGTGGACTCCGAGGCCGCGACCTGCTGCGTCGTCGTGCTCGTCGATGGAGACGGCCAGCGCAGCATGTTGCCCGACCGCGGGGCGAACGCGCGATTTCGCGCCGAGGACGTCGACCCCGCGGTGCTGGCCGGCGCGGCCCATCTGCATCTGTCCGGCTATGTGCTGCTCGATCCGTCCTCGCGGCCGGGCGGGCTCGCCGCGCTGACGATCGCGCGCGAGGCGGGCCTGACCACGTCGGTGGACCCCCAGTCCGCGGCGCTGCTGAACGACCCGCCGGGGTTCCTCGACGACGTGCGCGGCGTGGACCTGCTGTTGCCGAACACCGACGAACTCGTCGCGCTGACCGGATCGGCGGATCCGGCCGCGGCACGGAAGCTGCTGGACACGGTCGGCGCGGTCGCCGTCACCGCCGGGCCGGACGGGGCGAGCTGGGTGGACGGGGACGGCGTGGTGAGCGTTCCGGCGGAGGAGGCGGAGTGCGTGGATTCGACCGGCGCCGGTGACGCGTTCGACGCCGGAGTGCTTTCGGCGCGGCTCGCCGGAACGTCCACTGTGGACGCGCTGCGGGCCGGAACCCGGCTGGGCGCCCGCGCCGTCTCGCGCGCCGGCGCGCAGCCCTAGCCTTCGATGATGCGGTGTTCGCGGTGCTCGAGCTGCCGGGCCTCGCGCTGGTAACGGCTGACTTCTTCGGCCTTCCGGGGCGGGCGGTCGTTCGCGATCAGCACCGCGATCCACGGCAGCGGCACCGAGATCACCACGAACAGCAGCGCGAGCCACCACGTGTGGTAGAAGATGCCGGCCAGGATGAGGCACGGGAACCGCATCGCCATCATCGTCATGTACTTGCGTTTGCGGGCGGCGTGTTCCTGGTCGTAGGAGGGCGCGGCCTCGGTGATGAGCACCGGGTCGGCCTCGTCCCTGGGGTCGCGGGACGAGTTGTGCACGGGGACCACCTCCTGGTCCCATGCTCCCACTCGACGCATCCGGGCGATAGCCGGGTACGGGTTCAGATTTGACACCAATCTGCGCAGAGCCGCTCGAAGATCTCCGCCGACTGCTCGAGGCGTGTCACGGAACACCATTCGTCGGTTACGTGCGCCTGTTCCGCTTCACCCGGCCCGCAGATGATCGTGGGCACGCCGCCGAACGCGGGAGTCAGCACGGACGCGTCGGTGAAGTACGTCGCCGAGCGCGCTTCGGTCTCCTCCCCGGTGACGTCGTGGACGATGCCCGCCACCGCGCGCGCCCATTCGCCTTCCGGGTCGGTCCATACCGGCGGCAGATCGACCAGCGGGCGCAGTTCGACCTCGTCGCCGGCCACGCGCGCGAGCGCGGCGAGGATTTCCGCGTGGTCCTGGCCCGCGATGGTGCGGACGTCGATGGTGGCGACGGCGCGATCGGGCACCGAGTTGGTGTTGAGCCCGCCCTCGATGGTGCCGACGTTGAGCGTCGGCGGGCCCATGATCGGGTGCGGCGCGAGGCCGAAGTCGTGCCCGGCGAGCCGGGTGATCGCACTGGCCAGCTTGTAGATCGCGTTGTCGCCGAGGTGCGGCATCGAGCCGTGCGCGGTGACGCCGGTGGCCAGCGCCTCCAGCCACAGTGCGCCCTTGTGCCCCTGTACGACGGCGTTCGCGGTCGGTTCGGCGATCACGAGGGGGCCGCTCGGCTCGTCGAGGAGGTGCTCGGCGGCGTGGCGGGCGCCGAGCGAGCCGGTCTCTTCAGCGGCGGTGAGCACGAGACGCAGCCCCGCACGCTTCGGCTGCGTCGCCGCGATCTTGGTGGCGGCGAGCACGATCGCCGCGACGCCGCCTTTCATGTCGCTCGAACCACGGCCGTAGAGCCGGTCGCCGTCGAGTTCCCCGAACGGCTCGTGCCGCCACTTGGCGGCACCGAGGGGGACGGTGTCGACGTGCCCGGACAGGCACAGCGGTGGCGTGGTCAGATCGGTGTGCCAGTCCGCGACAAGCGTGCCGCGGCCGGGCTCGTGCTCGGCGACCGTGACGATGAACCCGGCTTCTTCCAGTAGCGGGGCCAGAACCTTGAGCGCCGCGCTTTCGTTGTGGTTGACCGTGTCGAGGCCGATCAGGCTGCGGGTGAGGGCGACTACGTCGGGCATGCCGCGATCATGTCATCGACAGGTACGCGAGCGCACCTATCGCCAGCGTCTCCACCCCGGTGGCCAGCGTCGGTTCGAGCACCGGCGCGAACAGTGGCGAGTGGTTCGACGGCACGTCCTGCTCGAACCGTCCCGCGGCCATCGCCGTCAGTACCTGCTCCGGGTCCATCCCGCCGACCAGCCAGAACACCGACGGCGCCCCCGCCGCCCTGCCGAACTCGCCGAAGTCCTCGCTGCCGGTCACCAGGGGCGCCTCGATGACCCGCTCGGCCCCGAAGTGCTCGCGGAACACCGTGGTCAGGTTCGCGTTCGCGGCCTCGTCGTTCGCCGTCACGGAGAAGCTCGCCAGCGTCGTGATCTCGGGCGGTTTCGGCGCGCCGGCGGCCATCGCCTCGGCCCGCACGATCCGGTCGATCGCGGCCAGCACCTTCTCGCGCACCTGCTCGTCGAACGTGCGCACGTTGACCTCGAGCACGGCTTCGTCGGCGATGATGTTGCTCGCAGTCCCGACGTGCATCTGGCCGACGGTCACCACCGCCGACTCGGTCGCGGAGATCTCCCGCGAGACGACCGTCTGCAACCGCATCACGACCGACGCGGCCATCACTGCGGGGTCGACCGTCGTCTCGGGGCGCGAACCGTGCCCGCCACGGCCGTGCAGCACGATCCGCAGCGAGTCCGTCGCGGCCATGATCACGCCAGGGCGGGTCAGCACCCAGCCCGCCGGGCCCGGCACGACGTGCTGGCCCAGCACCACGGACGGTTTCCCCGCGATGTCGAAGAGCCCGTCGCGCATCATCGCCTTCGCCCCCGAGCCCTGCTCCTCGCCCGGCTGGACGACGACGAGCAGCGTGCCACGCCAGGCCTCCCGCCCACGCGCGAGCAGATCGGCCGCTCCACAGAGCCAGGTCGCGTGCATGTCGTGCCCGCACGCGTGCATCACCGGCACGTCCCTGCCCTCGGCGTCCTGGCCGCGTGCCCGGCTCGCGTAGGCGAGCCCGGTCTTCTCCTCCACCGGGAGCGCGTCGATATCGGCCCGCAGCATCACGACCGGGCCGTCGCCGTTGCGCAGTACGCCGAGCACGCCTGTGCCGCCGATACCCGTGTGCACGTCGTACCCCGCCGCGCCGAGGCGCCGCGCCAACTCCGCCGCCGTCCGGTGCTCGGCGAAGGACAGTTCCGGGTGTTCGTGGAGGTCGAGATACAGCTCCCGCAGCGAAGGCAGCAGGCCGTCGAGCGGCGTGAGGACGGTGGTCATCCCGCCATCCCAGCACACTCATGGGAAGATCACTCCCTGTGATTCCCGAGTTCTCCGACGAGCTGTGTGCCCGCCTGCGCGAGGCCTTCCAGCGGACGCGCTACGACGCCGATGGCGTGCTGGAGGCGCTCGGCGCCGCCGCGCACGCCGCGCTGGGCCGGGGCGAGCCCGAACTCGCGTTCCGGGTGAGCCGGTACGCCGGGGAGCTGGGCACGTTGATCCGCCTGTTCCTGCTCGGCGGCAGCGAGCCCTCGGCGGAGGTCGAGGCCGCGCTGGCGCCGGTCACAATCGAGGACGCGCTGGCGGTCGGCCTGCTGCGGGCCGACGGAGAGTCGCTCGCGGCCGGGCTCGACATCCGCCCGCACGGCGACGAGCAGGGCGAATGGTGGGTCATCTCGGATCTCGACTCCGACCTGCTGGGCGGTGAAGTGCCGCCGGAGCACGTGCTCGGGGTCGGCCACGCGTCGCTCAGCCTGATCCGCGCGACGATCCGGCGCCCGGTGGGCACCCTGCTGGATCTCGGTACCGGCTGCGGCGTCCAGGCCCTGCACGGGGCACGACACGCCCGGCGGGTGACGGCGACCGACGTCTCCGCACGTGCGCTCGCGCTCGCGGACGCCACCTTCCGGCTCAACGGGCTCGACGTCGAACTGGCGCGCGGCGAGTGGTTCGCCCCCGTCGCGCGGCGGCGGTTCGACCAGATCGTGTGCAACCCGCCGTTCGTCGTCGGGCCGCCGCGCGTCGACTACACCTACCGCGACTCCGGCCTGGCCGGGGACGACGCCTCCGCGCTCGTCGTCCGCCAGCTGCCCGCGTTCCTCACCGAGGGCGGGGTCGGCCAGCTGCTCGCGTCGTGGCTGCACGTCGACGGCGAAGACTGGGCCGACCGGGTGACACGGTGGCTGCCCCCACGGGCCGACGCCTGGTTCGTACAGCGCGACGTCGCCGATCCCGGACTGTATGTCGGGACCTGGCTCCGTGACGCCGGGATCGATCCGCGTTCACCGGAGGGCCGGGCCAAGGCGAGCGCCTGGCTGGACTGGTTCGCCGACAACAAGGTGCAAGGCGTCGGGTTCGGCTTCGTCACCCTGCGCCGCGCGGAGGTCGCGCACCCCACGATCGTGTGCGAGGACCTGCGGCACGCCTTCGACGACCCGCTGGGCCCGGAGGCCGGCGGCTGGCTGGACCGCGTCGCGTGGCTGCGCGAGCACGGGGACGACCTGCTGGCCACGCGGTTCCGGGTGCCGGCGACGGTGCTGCTGGAGACCGTCGCCGGTCCCGGTGAGGAAGGCTGGGAGACCACGATCCGCCGCCTGCACCGCACGGACGGGCCGGGCTGGCAGCATGAGCTGGACGAGCTCGCCACGGCGCTTCTCGCGGGTTGCCGGGGCGCCTTGCCGCTGTCGGACCTCCTGGAACTGCTGTCCTTCGCCCACGGCGACAGTGTGGAGGAACTTCAGGACGCGGCGCTGCCGATGGTCCGGGAGCTCGTACGGCACGGCATGCTGGAGGCGGCATGATCGACAATCGCGAAGCCCCGATCATGCGAGCCGACCGGGTGCGGGTGCCCCGCAGGACACAGGAGGCGGCGTGAGGGCGGTCGTCGCGCGGGTGACCGAAGCGAGCGTCACGGTCGAAGGCGAAATCGTGGGCGCCGTCGACGAGCCGGGGCTGCTGGTCCTTCTCGGTGTGCACAAGGACGACACACCGGACAAAGCGGTCGTCATGGCGCGGAAGCTGCACGAGTTGCGCATCCTGAACGACGAGGAATCCGTGGCGAGTACCGGCGCCCCATTACTCCTCGTGAGCCAATTCACGCTTTATGGAGACACGCGCAAAGGGCGGCGCCCTTCGTGGAGCGCCGCGGCCCGCCCGGAGGTCGCGGAAACGCTGTTCGATGCCGTCGCGAGTGAACTCCGCGGGCGCGGAACCCGTGTCAGTACTGGCAGCTTCGGCGCGAAGATGGCGGTCTCGAGCGTGAACGACGGTCCCTTCACCGTCCTGATAGAGGTCTGAACCATTCCTCTCTCAGGAGAACCTCAGGTTTGGTCGAGCAACCGGACCGGGGATATCCCCGTCCATTGGTCGAGAAGCCGGGAACGTTTTGGGGACCAAGGGCGTTGACCCAGATGTCCGGCCGACAAAGCCGGAGTCGTGTACCGGGTTTCCACAGGCTCGGTCCACGACGCGCAACCGGTGTGACGCACCAACGTGTCAGCCCGTGACCGGGGAGGCAAACATGTCAGTACAGACCCTCGAACGGAAGACTCGGCGGACCCGCGAGCGGGCTGTCCCCGAGCCGGCTCTCGAGTCCAGCGTACGCGTTCCGCCGAACCTCGACGCAGACCTCGACGCGCAGGGGCCGGCCGCAGACCTCGTCCGCGTGTACCTCAACGGCATCGGCAAGACGGCGCTGCTTTCGGCCGCCGACGAGGTCGAATTGGCCAAGCGCATCGAAGCGGGCGTGTTCGCCCAGCACATGCTCGAGACCGCGCCGGATCTGACCGATGAGCGGCGCGTGGAGCTCAAGGCGCTCATCCGCGACGGCCACCGGGCGAAGAACCACCTGCTGGAGGCGAACCTGCGGCTGGTCGTGTCGCTCGCGAAGCGGTACACCGGGCGCGGGATGCCGCTGCTGGACCTGATCCAGGAGGGGAACCTGGGTCTCATCCGCGCGGTCGAGAAGTTCGACTACTCCAAGGGGTTCAAGTTCTCCACGTACGCGACCTGGTGGATCAGGCAGGCGATCACGCGCGGGATGGCCGATCAGGGCCGCACGATCCGCCTCCCGGTGCATCTCGTCGAGCAGGTGAACAAGCTCGCCCGCATCAAGCGCGACCTGCACCAGCAACTCGGGCGCGAAGCCACCAACGACGAGCTGGCGGCGGAATCGGGCATCCCGGCGGAGAAGGTCGGCGACCTGCTCGACCACGCGCGTGACCCGGTGAGCCTGGACATGCCGGTGGGCACCGAGGAGGACGCCCCGCTCGGTGACTTCATCGAGGACTCCGAGGCGACCGACGCGGAGAGCGCGGTGATTTCCGGGCTGCTGCAGGACGATCTGCGCCGCGTGCTGGCCACGCTCGACGAGCGCGAGCAGCACGTGATCCGGCTGCGTTACGGGCTCGACGACGGGCAGCCCCGCACGCTGGACCAGATCGGCAAGCACTTCGGTCTTTCGCGCGAGCGCGTGCGGCAGATCGAGCGCGAGGTGATGGCGAAGCTGCGCCAGGGCGAGCGGGCCGAGCGCCTGCGCGCCTACGCCAGCTGATCGCCGTGTGGAATCGCCGCGTTACGCCAATCGGCAGCGTTGACATATGACGTAGATCACGGGACGGTCGAAGCAACACACTCAGGCGACAAACGTCTCCTGAGTGTGAGCTTCGCGAGGGGCGCTATGCGCCTGCTCGCTTGCCCCGGAAGGTCGGGTCCGTCGGGGTGGGCCCGGCCTTCCGATTTTCACGACTCGACGAGGCCGGCGAGCCTGTCAAGGGAAGCCTGGAGCTTGTCCGCCGTCGTAGCGCGGGCGCGGACGAGCCGCTTCTCGTCGGTCAGGCGGGACCAGTCGTAGGTGTGGGTCACCCTGGTCAGCGCATCGCCGACCGGTTCGAGCTCCCATCGCCACAGATGCCCCGGTGGCTCCTGGCCCGGTTCCGACGGGAGCCAGGCGATGCGCCGCCCCTCTTCGAACTCCACCACCCGGTTCTCCCGCGTGGCGCCGACGGTGAGCGTCATCGTGAACACCTCGCCCGTGCCGCGCACGCGCTGGCCCGCGGGGGCTTGGGCGAGATTGTCGTTTCCGTCCCACCGTGGCTGGTTCGACGGATCGGCGATCAGCTCGAAGATCCGTTCCGCGCCGGCGGCGATATCCCGGTGGGCGACTACGACCTTGGAACTTCCGGTGTCAGTGGTCACCAGCCGATTGAAGCACACCAGCCGGTCAGCGCCGGGTTTCGCGCGGTAACGTCAGCTTCCACCCGAACCGCCCGTGCAAGGGAGCCGTGCGTTGACCACCACCTCGTTCCAGTACACCGACGTGCTGCCGCTCGCCGCGGACACCGAAACCGAGTACCGGCTCGTCACGCCAGAGGGTGTCCGGGCCGTCGAAGCCGGCGGCCGGACGTTCCTCGAGGTCGAGCCCGAAGCACTCACGAAACTGGCGCGCACCGCGATCACCGACATCCAGCACCTGCTGCGCTCCTCGCATCTGGCGCAGTTGCGCGCGATCGTCGACGACCCCGAAGCCAGCGGCAACGACCGGTTCGTCGCGATGGACCTGTTGCGAAACGCCGCAATCTCGGCGGGCGGCGTGCTGCCGATGTGCCAGGACACCGGCACCGCGATCGTGATCGGCAAGCGCAGCGAAGGCGTGCTCACCGGTGGTGACGACGAGCGGGCGCTCGCGCGCGGCGTGTTCGACGCCTACCAGGAGCTGAACCTTCGCTACTCGCAGATGGCGCCGGTTTCGTTCTGGGACGAGAAGAACACGGGCACGAACCTGCCGGCGCAGATCGAGTTGTACCACAAGGACAACACAGCCGGCGCGTCCTCTCCGACCTACGAGTTCCTGTTCATGGCGAAGGGCGGCGGTTCGGCGAACAAGACTTTCCTGTACCAGGAGACGAAAGCCGTGCTGAACCCCAAACGGCTCGCGCGGTTCCTGGACGAGAAGCTGCGCGGCCTCGGCACCGCGGCGTGCCCGCCCTACCATCTGGCGATCGTCGTCGGCGGCATGTCGGCCGAGTTCAACCTGAAGGTCGCGAAGCTGGCCTCCGCGCGCTACCTGGACAACCTGCCGCGGGAAGGGTCCGAGCTCGGGCATGGGTTCCGGGACACGGGCCTGGAGCAGCAGGTGCTGGAGATGACGCGGCAGTTCGGGATCGGCGCCCAGTTCGGCGGCAAATACTTCTGCCATGACGTGCGCGTCATCCGGCTCCCCCGGCACGGCGCGTCCTGCCCGGTCGGGATCGCCGTGTCCTGTTCGGCGGACCGGCAGGCGAAGGCGAAGATCACCGCGGACGGCGTGTTCATCGAGCAACTCGAGCGCGATCCGGCGCGCTTCCTGCCGGAGGTGACCGACGAGCACCTTTCCGAAGAGGTCGTGCAGGTCGACCTCAACCGCCCGATGAGCGAGATCCGCGCGCAGCTGTCGGTGCTGCCGGTGAAGACCCGGCTGTCGCTGACCGGGCCGCTGGTCGTGGCGCGCGACATCGCGCACGCGAAGATCGCCGAGCGGCTCGAAGCGGGCGAGGACATGCCGCAGTACCTCAAGGACCACCCGGTGTACTACGCGGGCCCGGCGAAGACACCGGAGGGCTACGCCTCGGGTTCGTTCGGCCCGACGACGGCCGGGCGCATGGACTCCTACGTCGCCCAGTTCCAGGCCGCGGGCGGCTCGCTCGTGATGCTCGCGAAGGGCAACCGGTCCAAGCAGGTCACCGCGGCCTGCCGCGAGCACGGCGGCTTCTACCTCGGCTCCATCGGCGGCCCCGCCGCCCGGCTCGCGAAGGACTGCATCAAGCAGGTCGAGATGCTGGAGTACCCCGAGCTGGGGATGGAAGCCGTGTGGAAGATCGAGGTCGAGGACTTCCCGGCGTTCATCGTCATCGACGACAAGGGCAACGACTTCTTCGCCGAGACCTCGGAGCCGGTGCTGCAGATCAGCTTCCACAGTTGAACCTACCGTGTTGTACACTCAGGTAGGTAACCTGTGGGAGGCGGCTGATGACGTCCGTATCCGTCCGTGAACTCTCGTACAACCCCAGTGCCATCCTGGCCCGTGTCGAAAAGGGCGAGAGGATCGACGTGACCAGGCATGGTCACGTGATCGCCGTGTTCATTCCGCCGCCCCGCGGGCAGAGTCGCCACGACGAGCTGGTCGCCCAGGGCGTGATCCGTCCCGCCGAGCGCGGATTGACCACCAAGGACCTGGACAAGTACACGCGAATCGAGGTGCCGGAGGACGTGGACCCGCTCGCGGTCCTGCTCGACATGCGCGAGCACGAGCGGTGATCTATCTCGACGCTTCTTCCCTCGTGACGTTCGTCGTCCGGCGCCGCCACGCCGAGGCACTCGACGCGTTCCTCTCGGCGCATGAAGATACGACCTACACCAGCACGATCGGTTTCGTGGAGACTGTCCGGACCTGCGACCAGATCGGCAGCTTCCCGAACCTGATGGCGACGCTGTTACGCGACCACAACGAGATCAAGGTGACCGACGCGATCCGAGATGCGGCGGCAAGGGCGCCCGGTGCGCGGCGCTCCCTCGATGCCGTTCACGTCGCCAGCGCGGAGCAGCTCGGATCCGAACTGACCGCGCTCGTCACCTACGACAGCCGGATGGCGGAGGCCGCGCGCAAGGCGGGGCTGGCGGTCACCATGCCCGGCGCGGAGTAGGCCTACTGCACCGGGCTGGGGAAAATCCCGGCGAGCCGGTCGAGGGTGCGCTCGATCGCCTCCTTGTTCTTCCGGGGAAAGAAGCTCAGGCTGATCGCGAGCGGGAGCCGGGCCGTGGACCAGTCGAAGGTCTCGGTCACCTCCGTGCCGCCCCCGGCGGGCTTCAGCTGCCACCGCCAGCGATGGCCGTTGAAATGCCGCCACGCGATGAGCCGGTTCTCCTCGTACTCCACGACCGTGTTGAGGATCTTGTAGGGCGCGCCCATCTTCATGTCCATCCCGAACCTCGTGCCCAGTTCGAGCCGTTCCGGCCCACCGGGGCGGGCGGCCTGGACAGAGCCGGACCCGTCGAGCACCGGATGCTTCGACGGGTCCGTGAGCAGAGTGAAGATCTCTTCGGGCGGGGCGGCGACGAAGCGCGTGCCCGACACCTGGCGGCGGTTTCCCATACCCGCGACCCTAGGGGATCAACCGGGCTGCGTGACCTTCATGAGGATCACCTTGCGCTGGCCGAGCGGTTCACCCAGCGGCACCGAAAGCAGCGGGTACCGGATATCCATCGTGCACATCCGGCCCTGCAACGTCCGCTGTGTCTCGCTCAGCCTGATGACGATCTGCTGGTCGTCCGCCTGCTGCACCTCGGCGCTCGCACGACCGCAGCCGCCCTCCTCGCCGCGCAGGTAGAGCGTCTTGCCGTCCGCGCTGACGTACACCTCACGCGGGTAGTCCCCCGGCAACTGGCTGCTGTCGACCTGCGCCGCGGGCACGAGCGTGCTGCCCGGCGGCGGTTTCTGCGAACCCCAGGGCACCGGCATGGTCGGTGCCAGGGATGCCGACGAGGGCGGCGGGGTCGGCCCGGCACCGGGGCTGACGCTGTCCGTGCGCTGCCCGCAAGCGGCCGCGGTGACGAGCACGATGCCGAACCCAGCGAGCATTGCGTTCCATGTCCTTGCGGGGTTCCGCACCCAACCGGTCCTCCAGCGCGGTCGCTCCTTCGTCGCGGCCGCTTCGTGCGGTCCTTTCCACCTCATACCCAGCAGACGGAACGAACCCGGCGCCGGGTTGCACGCTCGGCTACCTCGACTTCTCCAGGCGCTCCAACGCTTCGTCGTACCCGGCGAGTAGCTCCGCGAAAATCTCGGCGACCGGGCGGATGCGGTCGATCCGCCCGATGATCTGCCCGGCCGGCATCGACACGAGGCCCGGGTCGTTCGCCTCGTGCAGCCGGTTGTGCGCATGCGAGACGAGCAGGTTCTGCAACGGCATCGGCAGCGGCTCCGGCGCGCCCGGCTGGGCCCACGCCTCGGTCCAGCGGGTCTTGAGCAGGCGGGCGGGCTTGCCGGTGTAGATACGGGTGCGGACCGTGTCCGCGGACGTCGCCGCCACCAGCGCACGCTGCATCGCCTCGGAACTCGGCATCGTCCGCAGGTATTCCTCGGTGCCGAGCCAGATCGAACCGGTCCACGCACCCGCGGCGCCGAGCGCGAGCGCCGCGGCGACCTGCCGGCCCGAACCGATCCCGCCGGCGGCGAGCACCGGGGCGCCGACCGCGTCGACGATCTCGGGCAACAGCACCATGGAACCGATCTCGCCGGTATGACCGCCGGCCTCATATCCTTGTGCCACAACGAAATCGACCCCGTTGTCGACATGTCGCCGGGCGTGCTCGGCCTTACCGGCGAGTGCCGCGACGGGCACCCCGTGGGAGTGCGCCTGCTCGATCACGTCGACCGGCGGCGAGCCGAGGGCGTTCGCGATGAGCTTGATCGGATGCTTGAGCGCGACCTCCACATGCGAGCGGGCGACCGAGTGCAGCCAGCCGAGCACGCCCGCGCGCTCCACCGTGTCCTCGGGCAGCTCGGGCACGCCCAGTTCTCGCAGCGTCCGCTCGACGAAGGCCTTGTGCTCCTCGGGGATCAGCTTGTCGAGATCGACCTGAGTGCCCTCGGCCGGGATCTTCGCGGGCATCACGATGTCGACCCCGTACGGCTTGCCGCCGGTGTTCGCGTCCATCCAGTCGAGCACGGTGTCGAGCTCACCCGCGTCGTTGAACCGGACGCACCCCAGCACGCCCAGCCCGCCCGCCTTGCTGATCGCGGCGGCGACGTGCTCCGAGGGCGTGAAGCCGATGATCGGGTACTCGATGCCGAGCTTGTCGCACAGCTCGGTGCGCATAGGTCCTCCTACTGGACGGGCTGGTTCTCGGCCGCGTAGCGCTGGGCCCACGGGTAGTCCGGTTTGCCGCTCGGGAGGCGGCCGATGTGGTCGGTGAGCCAGATCGAACGCGGCACCTTGTAGCCCGCGATCTCGGTCCGCACATGCGCTTCGATCGCGGCGAGGTCGGGCTGCTGGCCCGGCCTGGTCTCGATGATCGCCGCGACCCGCTGCCCGAGCCGTTCGTCCGGCACGCCGATGACCAGGGCGTCGAACACGTCGGGATGCGATTTCAGCGCACCCTCGACCTCCTCCGGGAAGACCTTCTCGCCGCCGGTGTTGACGCACTGCGAGCCGCGGCCCAGCAACGTGACGGTGCCGTCCTCCTCGTAGCGCGCGTAGTCGCCGGGGATGACATACCGCGCGCCGTCGATCTCGGCGAAGATCTTCGCCGACTTCTCCGGATCCTTGTAGTAGCCCACCGGCACGTGCCCGCGGCGCGCGATCCGCCCGGTGACACCCGGCGCCTTCCCGAGCACGCGGTTGTCTTCGTCGAGCAGGACGGCGTCCTTGCCGAAGTTGACCCGCGGGCCCGCCGAATGGTCGGCGTCCTTGGACACCATGCCGATCCCGGTGAACCCGCTTTCCGAGGAACCGATCGCGTCGGTCAGCACCACGTTCGGGAACGCCGCCAGATACTCCTGCTTGACCGACTGGGAGAACAGTGCGGCATGGCTCGACACCGCGACAAGCGACGACGCGTCGTAACCACCGCGGTGGTATGCCTCGATGAGCGGGCGGGCCATCGCGTCGCCGACGATCGTGAGCACCTGCACCTTGTGCTCGGCGACCTGGCGCCACACCTCGTCCGCGTCGAACTGCGGCACGAACACGACCGTCCCGCCACCGAACAGCGCGCCGAACGCGGCCCACTGCGCGGCACCGTGGATCAGCGGCGCCGCCGGCAACCGCACCATCGCGAAATCCTTGCCGTTCCGGGCGAGCGTCCACTCGTCGGGGACGTACTCGCCGGTGACGAAGTCGATCCCGCCACCGAGCGCGCGCCAGACGTCCTCATGCCGCCACACCACGCCTTTCGGGTAGCCCGTAGTGCCGCCGGTGTAGAGCATGTAGATGTCGTCGGAGCTGCGGTCCTCGAAATCACGGTTGCCTGGCTGCGCCGCGAGCGCCTTTTCGTACTCGAGGCCTTCGTACGGCTTGTCACTACCGTCTTCGACAACTAAAACGTGTTTCAGTTTCGGCGCGTCCGGCAGCACGTCCGCGACCTTGTCGGCGTAGCTGCGTTCGTGCACGAGCGCGACGAGGTCCGCATTGGTGAACAAGTACTTCAGCTCACCCTGGACATAGCGGTAGTTGATGTTGATCGCGATGGCGCGCAGCTTGTACGCCGCGTACATCGCCTCGATCATCTCGATGGAGTTTCGCGAGTACACGCCTACGTGATCCCCCTTGCCGACGCCGACGGCGGCCAGGTGGTGGGCGAGCCGGTTGGCCCGGCGGTCCAGTTCCGCATACGTGAGGCGACGCCCGCCGCACACGACCGCGGGACGATCCGGCACGACGTCCACGGCGTGCTCGAGCAGATCCGCAAGGTTGTAAGCCACTCAGCCAAAGTAGAACATGTTATTGTTTTGGGCAATGGCCAATGGGGGTAGGGATGGCTGAACCGCACGCCCTGGTTGAACAACGAGGGCATACGCTCGTGGTGACGATGAACCGGCCCGACGCCAGGAACGCCATCACCGGCGAGATGATGGCGATCATGGTCGGCGCCTGGAACCGGGTGGACGAGGACGCTTCGATCCGCTCGTGCGTGCTCACCGGCGCGGGTGGCGCCTTCTGCGCGGGCGCGGACCTGAAATCCATGGCGCGCGACTCACCCGCGGACTCCTACGAGCGCGGCACGTTCGACCCGGGCCGTATCGAGGGCCTGCTGAAGGGCCGGCGGCTGACCAAACCGCTGATCGCGGCCGTGGAAGGCCCCGCGATCGCCGGCGGGACCGAGATCCTGCAGGGCACGGATATCCGGATCGCCGGGGAGAGCGCTCGCTTCGGCGTTTCGGAAGCACGCTGGGGGCTCTTCCCGATGGGTGGTTCGGCGGTCCGGCTCCCGCGCCAGATCCCGTACACCGTGGCCGCGGAGATCCTGCTGACCGGACGGCACCTCACGGCGGCGGAGGCCAAGGAAATCGGTCTCATCGGGCATGTCGTGCCCGACGGCACGGCGCTGGAGCGGGCGCTGGAGATCGCCGGCCAGATCGCGGCGAACGGGCCCCTCGCGGTGCAGGCGATCCTGCGCACGATCCGGGACACCGAAGGCCTGCACGAGGAAGAGGCCTTCAAACTGGAGGCCCAGTACGGGTTGAAGGTCTTCCAGTCGGCGGACGCGAAGGAAGGCCCCCGCGCCTTCGCGGAGAAGCGCAAGCCGAATTTCGAGGGCCGCTGAGGCCCAACGGCCCTATCCGCCCACGCGGCGTGGGCGTTTCGTCGGCGCATGACCGTACGGGAGATCGCGCCGGACGTGTTCTGTCTCGGGCCGTCCGGCCACACGCGGACCGACGTCTACTTCGTCCGCTCGGGATCGTCGTGGGTCCTGGTCGACACCGGTTGGGCCAAGGACGCGCCGCGGATCGAGCAGGCGGCACAAACCCTGTTCGGTTCGCTCCCGGCGGCGATCCTGCTGACCCACGTCCATCCCGACCACTCCGGCTCGGCCGCGCGGCTGGCGCGCGTCTGGGACTGCCCGGTGTACCTGCACCCCGCCGAACTGCCGATCGCGAGGGGCGAGTTCGCCGCGATGGTGCGCACGGCCGGGCCGCTCGACCGGTGGGTGGTCCTGCCGATCATGCGGGCGCTCGGGAAACGGCGGCGCGAGGCGATCCTGGCGAAGTCGAGCCTGGGCGCGCACGCCTTCGACCCGCGCGACGGGGTGCCCGGCCTGCCGGACTGGGAGTGCGTCCCGACGCCCGGGCACACCCCGGGACACGTGTCGTACTTCCGTCCGCGCGACCGGGTGCTGCTCAGCGGGGACGCGCTGGTCACCGTGCGGATCGGCGCCATCCACGGTGCACTACTGCCGCGGCCCGGCCTGTCGGGCCCGCCGTGGTACACGACGTGGAACCGGGTTGCCGCGCGCGAATCCGCCGAGAAGCTGGCCCGGCTCGGACCGCGCGTGCTGGCTCCCGGCCACGGTCAGCCCATGACCGGCGACGCGCTGGCTCAGATGGCCCGCTCCCGCCCTTCCCAGTACGGGTCGCGCAGCTTTCGCTTGTACAGCTTGCCGTTCGGGTCGCGGGGCAACTCGTCGAGATAGTCGATCGACTTGGGCAGCTTGAACTTCGCGAGCCGGCCGCGCGCGTAGTCCAGCAGTTCGGCGGTGAGCTCGTCACCGGGTTCGATGCCCTCTGCCGGTTGCACGACGGCCTTGATCTCCTCGCCCCAGTCGTCGTGCGGCACCCCGAACACGGCGATGTCCGCGACCTTCGGGTGCATCACCAGCTCGTTCTCGATCTCGGCCGGATAGATGTTCACCCCGCCCGAGATGATCATGTCGTTCTTGCGGTCGTGCAAGAACAGGTAGCCGTCCTCGTCGAGGTAACCGACGTCGCCGAGGGTGAACAGGTCACCGTGCCGCGCTTTCTCGGTCTTCGCCTGGTCCTTGTGATACTCGAACGTCGACGTGCCCATCTTCATGTACACCGCACCGGGTTTCCCCGGCGGCAGCTCGTTGCCGTCGTCGTCGAGGATCTTCACGGTCGAACCCGGCCACGGGAGCCCGACGGAACCCGGTTTCCGCAGCCATTCCTCGCCGCTGATGACCGTGCCGCCGCCTTCGGTCGCGGCGTAGTATTCGGTCACGACGGGTCCCCACCAGTCGAGCATCCGGCGCTTGACCTCCGGCGGGCACGGGGCCGCGCCGTGGATCATGTTCCGCAGCGAAGACAGGTCGTAGGCGGCGCGCACCTCGTCCGGCAGCGCGAGCAGGCGCCGGAACTGGGTGGGCACCATATGGCTGTGCGTCACGCGGTACCGCGCGATCAGCCGCAGCATCTCCTCCGGGTCCCAGCGGTCCATCAGCACCGCGGTGTGCCCCAGCTGGATCGAGATCACCACGAAGTTCAGCACCGCCGTGTGATACAGCGGCGAACCGCACAGGTGCACGTGGTCGTCGAACGGCTTCAGCCCGAAGATGCCGAAGAACCAGGTGGACGCGACGGGCACCTCGTCCGGGTCCGCGCCGGAAAGCGGGCGCCGGACGCCCTTGGGGCGGCCCGTCGTGCCGGAGGTGTACAGCATGGGCGAACCGCTCGTGCGCCGCGCCGGGCGCCCCTCACCGCCGGCGCCCAGTTCCCCCACGGGCCGGAAACCGTCGACGTCCCCGACCGCGAACCGGCCCTCGGCGGGCAACCCGGCCTCGTCGGCGGCGATCTTCGCGGCCTCGGCGAACCGCTCGTGGGCGAAGAACGCCTTGGCGCCGCTGTCGGACACGATATAGGCGATCTCGTGCCCGGTCAGGTGCCAGTTGACCATCACCACGTACAGCCCCGACTGGATCGCGGCGAAATACGCGGCGACCAGTTCGTGGCTGTTGGGCTGGAGGACCACGATCGCGTCTCCTGTCTCCAACCCCAGCTCCCGCAGCCCGCGCGCGTAGGCGTTCGCCTTGTCCGCGAGGGCGCTGTAGCTGATCTCGGTGCCGTCCGGGTCGATCACCGCGGTCCGGTCCGGCTCCGCCGCCGCGATACTCCATAGACCGGTCGTGGTTCGGGTGTCCGCCGAGGTCGTCATGCGCTCGAATCTAGAACCTGTTCCACCTGCGGGCAAGTGCGCCTTGCCGCCATTTCGAGAACGTGTTTCACTTCAGGTCGTGAGTACAGTGCTGTCAGCTCCGCTCGAGGTCGGCTTCGACTACACACGTTCGCTCGGGCCGGTGCTCGGGCGCTTCGTCAACGGGCTCCGCGAACGCCGCATCGAGGGCGTCCGCGGTACGGACGGTCGCGTGCACGTCCCGCCCGTCGAATACGACCCGGTGACCGCGGCCCCGTTGACCGAGTTCGTCCGCCTCGGCGAGGAGGGCACCGTCATCTCGTGGTCGTGGATGGCCGAACCCCTGGAGGGGCAACCACTTTCGCGCCCGTTCGCGTGGGCGCTGATCAAGCTCGACGGCGCCGACACGCCGATGCTGCACGCGGTCGACGCCGACTCCCCGGCGCAGATCCGCACGGGCCTGCGGGTGCGCGTCCGGTGGGCCGACGAACTTGTGGGGCATATCCGCGACATCGCGTACTTCGTGCCCGTCGGCGCACCCGACGGAACCGCGCCCGAATCGCCTCCGGTCGCGAAACGCGAGGAGGGCGCGCCGGTCAGCATCATGATCACCCCGGTGCACCTGCACTACCAGCACTCGGCCTCTCCCGAGGAGAGCCGCTACCTGGCGGGGCTCGCGGAGGGGAAGCTGATCGGGCAGCGCTGCCCGGCCTGCGGCAAGGTCTACCTCCCGCCGCGCGGCGCGTGCCCGGTGGACGGCGTGCCGACCGCCGAAGAGATCGAACTGCCCGACACCGGCATCGTGACCACCTTCTGCATCGTCAACGTGCCGTTCCTCGGGCAGCGGATCAAGCCCCCGTATGTCGCCGCGTACATCCTGCTCGACGGGGCCGATATCGCCTTCCTGCACCTGGTGCTCGGCTGCGACGCGGCCGACGTCCGGATGGGCATGCGGGTGCGCGCCTCGTGGAAACCGCGCGAGGACTGGTGGACGAGCCTGGAGAACATCTCCCATTTCGAGCCGACCGGTGAACCGGACGCACCGTACGAGTCCTTCGCCCACCACCTGTGAGGGGTCCTTCGATGTCAGATGTCGCCGTGGTCGGGTTCGCGCAGGCGCCCAACGTCCGCCGCACCGAGGGAACAACCAACGGGGTGGAGATGCTGGTGCCCATCTTCGCCGAGGTCTTCAAGCAGACCGGATTGTCCAAAAAGGAGATCGGGTTCTGGTGCTCCGGCTCGTCGGACTACCTGGCGGGCCGGGCGTTCTCGTTCATCTCCGCGGTCGACGCCATCGGCGCGTTCCCGCCGATCCACGAGTCGCATGTGGAGATGGACGCCGCGTGGGCGCTGTACGAGGGGTGGCTGAAGATCCGCATGGGCGAGGTCGACACCGCGCTCGTATACGGGTTCGGCAAGTCCTCGGCAGGTCAGCTGCGCCGCGTGCTCGCCCTGCAACTCGACCCGTACACGGTAGCGCCGCTGTGGCCGGACTCGATCAGTATCGCCGCACTGCAGGCACGGCTCGGCCTCGACGCCGGGCTGTGGAGCGAAAAGGACCTCGCGGAGGTCGCGGCCCGCAACCGCGGCGAGGACGTCGCGGGCCTGCTCGACGCACCGTATCTCGCGGATCCGTTGCGGGCACACGACGTCGCGCCGATCACCGACGGCGCGGCCGTGATCGTCCTCGCCTCGGCCGAGCGTGCCAGGGACCTGGTCGAGCGGCCGGCACTGATCTCCGGGATCGAGCACCGCGTCGACACACCCGTGCTCGGCGCGCGCGACCTGACTCGCGCCCCCTCGGCGGAAGCGGCCGCGCAGGCGATCGGTGTCGACGGGGTCGAGGTGGCGGAGTTGCACGCGCCGTTCACGCACCAGGAGCTGATCCTGCGGTCCGCGTTCACGCTCGGCGAGCAGGTGCGGGTGAACCCCTCGGGTGGCGCACTGGCCGGAAACCCGATGTTCGCCGCGGGACTGGCCCGGATCGGCGAAGCGGCGAAGGAGATCTTCGCGGGGCGCGCGAACCGGGTGCTCGCGCACGCGACCAGCGGGCCCGTGCTGCAACAGAACCTCGTCGCGGTGATGGAAGGACTCGACTGAATGGGCAAGAAACTCGCCGCGGTACTCGGCACCGGGCAGACCCACCACCGTGCCAAGCGGACCGACGTGTCAATGCCCGGGCTGCTGCGTGAGGCGATCGATCGCGCCATGGCGGACGCGCAGGTCGAGTGGCCGGACATCGACGCGGTGGTGATCGGCAAGGCGCCCGACCTGTTCGAGGGCGTCATGATGCCGGAACTGTTCCTCGCCGATTCCCTTGGTGCGACGGGAAAACCGCTGCTGCGCGTGCACACCGCCGGTTCTGTCGGGGGATCGACGGCGCTTGTCGCGGCTTCGCTCGTGCAGGCCGGTGTGCACCGCCGGGTGCTCACGGTCGCGTTCGAGAAGCAGTCGGAATCGAACGCGATGTGGGCGCTGTCGATCATGCCGCCGTTCCAGATGCCGGTCGGCGCCGGTGCGGGCGGGTACTTCGCGCCGCATGTGCGGTCCTACATCCGCCGGTCCGGGGCGCCGGAGCACGTCGGCGCGATCGTCGCGGCGAAGGACCGGCGTAACGGCGCGCTGAACCCGCACGCGCACCTGCGGCAGAGCGACATCACCGTCGAGTCCGTGCAGGCTTCGCAGATGCTGTGGGATCCGATCCGCTACGACGAGACGTGCCCGTCCTCCGACGGCGCCTGCGCCATGGTCCTCGGGGACGAGGCCGCGGGCGACGCGGTTTCCGGTGGTGCCGCGTGGATCCACGCGACGGCGATGCGCACCGAGCCGACCACGTTCTCCGGCCGTGACCAGGTGAGCCCGCAGGCGGGTCGTGACGCGGCGGCGGCGCTGTGGGCCGAGGCCGGGATCACCGATCCGCTGTCGCAAGTGGACACCGCGGAGATCTACGTGCCGTTCTCGTGGTTCGAGCCGATGTGGCTGGAGAACCTGGGCTTCATGCCCGAGGGCGAGGGCTGGAAGCTGACGGAAGCCGGTGAGACGGCCCTCGGTGGACGGCTGCCGGTGAACGCCTCCGGCGGCGTGCTCTCGTCGAATCCCATTGGGGCGTCGGGCATGTTGCGGTTCTCGGAAGCCGCGAAACAGGTGATGGGCCGCGCGGGCGACTACCAGGTCGACGGCGCCCGCATCGCGCTGGGACACGCCTACGGCGGCGGTTCGCAGTACTTCTCGATGTGGGTAGTCGGCTCGGAGAAACCGGCCGCCTAGTGCTGCGTGATCCTGTCCGGTTTACGTTGCCGTGTTTGCCCGTGCGGTCGGTGAGTTTGCCCGCTGCGTCACTGAGTTTGCTGGTCCGGTCGCTGAGTTTGCCCACGGCCGCAGCGGTCAGCCAACTCGGTGACGCCCCGAGCCAATTCGGCGACGCCAGGGGCCAACTCGGTGCCCTGGCAGGCAAACACGCCCGCGCGTAAAGACAACAAGGTCACGAGACACTAGCCACAACCGACGAAAGGAGGCCCACCCCGCCGGGGTGGGCCTCCTTTGTGGTTCCGCTCAGGAGTAGGCGACCTGGTAGTGCTTGATGCCGTTGAGCCAGCCGGAACGCAGGCGCTCCGGCGGCGAGACCTCACGGATGTCCGGCATCTCGTCCGCGATCGCGTTGAAGATCAGGTCGATCTCGAGGCGAGCGAGGTTGGCGCCGATGCAGTAGTGCGAGCCGGTGCCGCCGAAACCGACGTGCGGGTTGTCGGCGCGCAGCACATCGAACCTCTCCGGATGGTCGAACACCTCCGGGTCGAAGTTCGCCGAGCTGTAGAACAGGCCCACCCGGTCGCCGCGCTTGATCTGCTGGCCGCCCAGTTCCGTGTCGGCCATCGCGGTGCGCTGGAACGCCACGACCGGCGTCCCCCAGCGGACGATCTCGTCCGGCGCGGTCTTCGGTCGCTGCTCCTTGTAGATCTCCCACTGGTCCGGGTGGTCGAGGAACGCCTTCATCCCGTGCGTGATGGCGTTCCGCGTGGTTTCGTTGCCCGCCACGGAAAGCAGGATGACGAAGAACCCGAACTCCTCGGAGTTGAGTGACTCGCCGTCGACGTCGGCGTGGACGAGCTTGGTGACGATGTCGTCCATCGGGCACCGGCGGCGGTCCTCGGCCATGTTCCACGCGTAGCCGACCAGTTCGGCCGACGCGGCCATCGGCTCGACCTCGTACTCGGGATCGTCGTAGCCGATCATCTGGTTGGACCACTCGAAGATCTTGCCGCGATCCTCCTGGGGGATGCCGATCAGCTCGGCGATCGCCTGCAGCGGGAGCTCGCAGGCGACCTCCTGGACGAAGTCGCCGGACCCCTTCTGCCTGGCCTCGCGCACGATCCGCGCGGCGCGCTCGCGCAAGGTGTCCTCGAGCTTGTTGATCGCGCGCGGGGTGAACCCCTTCGAGACGATCCGGCGCAGCTTCGTGTGCTGCGGCGCGTCCATGTTGAGCAACACGAGCCGGTTGGCGTCCATCCCCTCCGGCGTCATGGTCTCGTCGAAACGGATGATCGCCAGCTTTTCCTGCGAGGAGAACAGGTCGCTGTCACGCGAGACCGCCTTGACGTCCTCCAGGCGCGTCACGACCCAGAAGCCGTCGTCGCCGAAGCCGGCGATGTTGTGCGGTTGGGCGTTCCACCACACCGGAGCCGTCCGCCGCAGCTCAGCGAACTCCTCGAGCGGGAGTCGTTGCGCGTACAGATCGGGGTCGGTGAAATCGAAGCCGGCAGGGATCATCGGTGTTGCCACGGCTACCTCCCGAGGATGCCACATCGTCGTGGAACACGTTCTAGAGCAGATTGAAGCATACGGCGTTAACTAAAGATAGACCTTGGGTGATACCTGTTTACTTTTTCGATTAGGATCTTGAAACTCCTGGTAGAACACGTCTCCAATCAACGCGGCCACGCCAAGGCTGACCTGCGGATCGCTTGCCCAATACTGAAACTTGTTCTAGTTTGAAAGCCGGGTTGGGCAACTTCGGACAAAGGAGACCACGGTGGGCGAACCCGTCATCGTCGAGGCCGTGCGGACCCCGATCGGCAGGCGGCGCGGCTGGCTGTCCGGGCTGCACGCGACCGAGCTGCTGGGCGCCACGCAGGCCGGCCTGCTCGAACGGACCGGGATCGACCCGGCGCTCGTCGAGCAGATCATCGGCGGTTGCGTCACGCAGGCCGGCGAGCAGGCCGGCAACGTGACCCGCACGGCATGGCTGCACGCCGGCCTCCCCCAGACGACGGGCGCGACCTCGATCGACGCGCAGTGCGGCTCGGCACAGCAAGCCACCCATCTGATCGCCGGGCTCATCTCCGCGGGCGCGATCGACGTCGGCGTCTCCTGCGGCGTCGAGGCGATGAGCCGCGTCCCGCTCGGTGCGAACCGGGGGGTGGACGTCGGCCAGCCGCGACCGGACTCGTGGTCGGTCGATATGCCCAACCAATATGGCGCGGCCGAGCGCATCGCGACCAACCGCGGCCTGACCCGCGAGGACGTCGACCGGTTCGGCGTCGCCTCGCAGGCCAAGGCCGCTGCCGCGTGGGCGCAGGGCCGGTTCGATCGCGAGATCGTCCCGGTCAAGGCGCCGGTGCTCGACGAGAACGGCGCACCGACGGGCGAAACCCGGCTGGTCAGCCGGGATCAGGGGCTGCGCGACACCACGCTCGAAGGCCTGGCGAAGCTCAAGCCCGTCCTCGAGGGCGGTGTGCACACCGCCGGCACCTCCTCACAGATCTCCGACGGCGCTTCGGCCGTCCTGCTCATGGACGCCGCGCGCGCCCGCGAACTCGGCCTGCGGCCACGAGCGCGGATCCGCGCTCAGGCACTCGTCGGCGCCGACCCGTACTACCACCTGGACGGTCCGATCCAGGCCACCGAACGCGTGCTGCGGCGCGCCGGCATGACGATCGGCGATCCGGACCTGTTCGAGGTCAACGAGGCCTTCGCGTCGGTCGTCCTTTCGTGGCAACAGGTTCACCGGCCGGACCCGGCCAGGGTGAACGTCAACGGCGGCGCGATCGCGCTCGGGCATCCGGTCGGCAGCACCGGGGCCCGGCTCATCACCACGGCATTGCACGAGCTCGAACGCCGTGACGCGAGCACCGCCCTGATCACAATGTGCGCCGGCGGCGCGCTGTCGACAGGCACGATCCTCGAGCGGATCTAGCGACGGCAGCGCACCGCCCGTCCGCCCGTCGTTGTCGGCGTCGGGCGTAGCTGAATACCTGTCAGTGGGTACCGACAGAAACCGGCGACTGCTACCGCGCCTTGACGGCGTCGTACCGCGTGCGGGCCTCGGTCACCTGGGGAACCATGCCCTCGACGAACTCGATGAGATCTTTCAGCTTCGCCGCGACCTCGGCCCCGGCGGGCGTCAGGCTGTACTCGACCCGGGGCGGGATCGTCGGCTGCGCCTCACGATGGACGAAACCGTCGCGTTCGAGCGCCTGCAGCGTCTGTGCCAGCATCTTCTCGCTCACCCCGTCGACCTTGCGCCGCAAGGCATTGAACCGGAACGGTCCTTCGGCGAGCGCGGCAAGCGCGAGCGTGCCCCAGCGGCCGGTGATGTGCTCGAGGATGCCGCGCGACGTGCACGCACGGGCAAACACGTCCGCGACCAGCTGGTCTATCTCGGACACATCACCACTCATGCATATCAAGGTACCTGGCGAACCGTACCCGGCAATGTGATTGCACTTACTCCTGGTTTGCACTTTCTCAGAGTTAGTACAAACTCAGGGGCGGTAGCACGATTCGAAGGAGAACCGCATGATCGTCGTCACCGGTGCCACCGGGCACCTCGGCCGTCTCGTCATCGAAGGTCTCAAGCAGAAGCTGCCCGCTGACCGGATCGTCGCCGTGGCCCGCACCCCGGAGAAGGCCGCCGGCCTGGGCGTTGCCGTCCGCGGGGCGGACTACGACGAGCCCGCGACGGTGGAGGCCGCCGTCGAGGGCGCGGACAAGGTGCTGCTGATTTCGGGCAACGAGGTCGGTAAGCGGGTGCCGCAACACCGGGCGGTCGTCGGGGCCGCGCAGAAGGCCGGCGTCAAGCAGATCGTCTATACGAGCGCGCCGAAAGCCGACACGTCGGCGCTCGTCCTCGCGCCGGAACACAAGGCGACGGAAGAGGCCATCCGCGAATCCGGGCTGCCCTTCACTTTCCTGCGCAATGGCTGGTACCACGAGAACTACGGGCAGACCGTGCGGCAGGCGGTGGAGACGGGCAGCTTCGTCGGCAGCGTCGGCGAGGGCCGGGTGTCCAGTGCCTCACGCGCCGACTACGCGGCCGCCGCCGTCGCGGTGCTGACCGGCGAAGGGCACGAGAACAAGATCTACGAGCTCTCCGGTGATGTCGCGTGGACGCGCCCCGAACTCGCCGCCGCGATTGCCGCCGCGGCCGGAAAGCCGGTCACTTACCAGGATCTCACGCCCGAACAGCACCGGGCGGCACTCGTGGAAGCGGGCCTGCCGGAGGGGACTGCGCAGTTCGTCGTCGCGCTGGACGGGAACACCAAGGACGGCCTCCTCGGCGAGACAAGCGGGGAACTGCGCGCGCTGATCGGCCGCCCGACCACGTCCATCACCGACTACGTGACACGGGCCGTAGAGGCGCTCTGACGCGATCAGGCAGGGCAGGCGGTAACGCCACGACCACGCTGTGCTTCACTTCGGCCATGCAGACCGAGGACAGCGCCTGTGAGGTGGAAGACGCCGAGCTGTCCGCGCGGCGGCTCGGCGAGGGACCGCCGTTGCTGATGATCTCCGGCGGGGTGGGTGCGGCGAGCAGCTACGGGGCGCTCGCCGCGCGCCTCGCCGAGGAATACACGGTCCTGCTCTACGACCGCCGCGGGCATTTCGGGAGTGTCGACGTCACCGAGGGCCCGGTTTCCGTGGAGCAGCAGGCCGCGGATGCTCGTGCGGTGATCCGGCACTTCGGCTTCGGGACGGCACTGGTGTTCGGCAGCAGCGCGGGTGCGCAGATCGGGCTGGCGCTCGCGGCGCAACATCCCGAAACGGTCGAGGGCCTCGTCGCGCACGAGCCGCCGGCCGTGCGATTGCTCCCGGACGCCGAGCAGTGGCTGGAGTTCGCCGCCGAACAGGTCTCGCACGCCGAGTCCGGCGACCTGCTGACGGCGTTCACGGGGTTTGTCGGGTCCATCGCGGGCGCCGGGCTGCCGACGGCCGGCACGATCCGGCTGCCGAACGAGGACGAATGGCGGTTCCTGTTCACCCGTGAACTGACGCGGATCTACGAGTACCTGCCCGATGTCGAGACCCTGCGGCGGTCGCGCGTGCCGATCGTGCTCGCCGCCGGGGAGGGCAGCCGCGGCTACTACCACTACCGCCCGGCCCGAGTACTGGCACTCGAACTGGGCCTGCCGTTCGTCGAGATGCCGGGCGCGCATCTGGCGCCACAACGCAACGCGGGCGAGTTCGCGGCCGAGTTGTCGAGACTGCTGACGGATCTGGTGCGCTAAAGCTCCCGGATCACCCGGCACGGGTTCCCCGCCGCGAACACGCGAGACGGCAGATCGCGGGTCACGACACTGCCCGCGCCGACCACCGTGTCGTCCCCGACGGTCACGCCCGGGCACACGATGACCCCACCGCCGAACCACACGTTGTTCCCGATGGTGATGGGCGCGGCCGTTTCCCAGCGCTGGCGCCGCAACTCGTGATCCTCCATCGGGTGCAGCGCGGTGAGCAACTGCGCCCGCGGCCCGATGGACACGTCGTCACCGATGCGGATGGGGGCGCAGTCCATCAGGATCGCGTCGTAGTTGAGGAAACTGTTGGCGCCGATCTCGATCAGGTAGCCGTAGTCACACTGGAATCGCGGCATGATCCACGAGCCGGCACCGAGGCGCCCGAGCAGCTTCCGCAGAACCGGTTCGCGCTGGTCAGCGGGGCAGGCGTCGAACTCGTCGCACAACTGCTGTGCCCGCCTGCGATCGGAGACGAGCTCCGGATCGTTGTCCCGGTACAGCTCCCCGCGCAGCATGCGCTCCTTGTGCTCGCCCACCGGCCCAAACTAGCGCGTCCGGTCCCGGAAATCCGCTGTACTCTGGAGTAAGGCGACCGGCGCCTTCCTCCCCAGTTTCGCGCCGGTCGCGGCTCCGGCGCACACTCCCCCTCGGGCGCCGGGGCATCCCGGCCCCCGGGCCGCGTCCTCCTCCCCCAGTTCGACGCGCCCGGGGGTCCCTCAATCCACTGTGGACACGAACGATACCTGCTCGCTTCGGTGACTAGGATGAACCGGGAACGCCATGGCCACCAGTGGTACAGACCTTGAGCACCTCGGCGCCCGCACGCAACAACGTCCGGGCAGCCCGGCGCACTGGCTCTACGACATCCACGCGTCCCCGTGCCCGCCGGTCCGGCTGATCACGTTCACGGAGATCGGCATACGTGGCCCGGGAATCAGCCGGGGGGCACGGCTCGCACCGTCGTGATGCCCTGGGTAAGGGTCCGCCGGCGGGCGCCGGGCTTCAGGCCTGTGTGACAGTCGGTTCCCCGACCCGATGGCCGTTGCGGCCCTGCGGGCGCAGGAACGGGACCTTGTCGCCCACCTTCTCCCCGACCTTCGCCCGCGCGACCCCTGCCGCGCCTTGCACCATCGGGTGATCGACGACCTTACGGTACGTGCGCACGATCTGGTCGTAGCGCGCCCGGCCCGCCTTCGTGCCGAGCACGTACCCGACAGCCGCCCCAAGCAGGAAAGTCTTCATGCCTCCGCCTCCTCATCGCGTGTCCAATCCCCGCGCTCATTGTCCCCCAGCCCCGAGCCCCGCGCCGGGGGTGCTCGCGGAGCGCGATCAGCGGTGCGCTATCGTTTGTACCCGTTGGCCGGACCACCCCGAGCCGGCGGCGAGTATTCCCCTGTAGCTCAATTGGCAGAGCATTCGGCTGTTAACCGAAGGGTTGTTGGTTCGAGTCCAACCGGGGGAGCTGCATAAACAGGGCCCTGGAGATCATCCGGGGTCTTCTTGACATCCACGGTTGACATCAGTCCTCGGCCAGCCGGTTCATCTGCTCAGCCATCCGCCGCTTGGCCTCGTCCAGGACGTGTCCGTAGATGTTGCCGGTCGTGCTGATGGACGCGTGACCGAGCAGCTCCATGGCCTCGCGGAGCGTCGCGCCGCCCAGCAATAGCCAGGTCGCGCAGGTGTGGCGCAGGTCGTGGGTGCACCGTGAGACGCCGTGATTCGAGCGGAGGTGAGAGACTCACCTCCACCGCTGATCCCGTCGCAGCGGGACGGTGGAGTTGAGGGCAGCTTGATCCGGGTGGTGCCGGGGGGTGGGAGCAGCCCTGACAAAGCCGGGACGGGCCAGAACTGCCAGATGGTCCCGGGTCCGGCAAGCGGGACGGAGAGGAGTACGCGAGGAACCGGCGTGTGACACCCCCTTGATGCAACGGCGGTATGGCACGCCGATAGGTCGATTCCGATGCGGGCCTCGATATCGGCCGCGACCCACTCGTGAACACGCCCGCGAAAGTCGGCAGGCTGTCCGCCGCCGCGGAGCGTCCCCCTCGTCACGGTGACGGCACCGAGGAACACGATCAACCCCCCACCCACCAGCCAAACAACCATCGGCACCCTCAACGGCGGAAGCCCCGCCCTACATCGGCATGCCCAATGGCGGCGGACAGTTGGCCAGGGATCAGGCCCGCGCTCGCGCAGGGATCTCACGAGCCAGAAGCACCGCGACCGCCCCGAGCAGGGTGCCGGTGATCCTCCGTTGCCAAACCGCCCAACCGGGGCGGCGCGCGATCAAGGACGCGACCGCGCCTGCACCGATCACGATAGCCGCGTTAACCACCATGCTCACCGCGATCTGCACTCCACCGAGCATGAATCCTTGCACCGTCGTGTGTCCGCGGCTCGGGTCGATGAACTGAGGTATCAACGCGAGATACATGATCGCCGCCTTGGGGTTGAGCAGGTTGGTGATCAGCCCCATTCGAAACAACCGCCCGGCCGAATCCCGTCCCAGCTTCTGCGGCTCAAACAGACCCCGCCCGCCCGGCTTGAGCGCTTGCCACGCCAGGTACGCCAGATAGAGCGCACCAGCCGCTTTGAATCCCATGTACAGCCACGGCACGGCGACGAACACCACGGCCAGGCCGATGTTCGCCATTGTCATGTACGCCACGAACCCCATGGCGGTGCCACCGAGCGAGATCATCCCCGCTGTGCGTCCCTGACTAATGCTGCGAGAAACCAGGTACATCATGTTCGGTCCCGGGGTGAGCACCATCCCCAGGGCCGTCACCGCCATACCGACCGCAGCCGCCGCAGAAATCACCACGTCGGCAGTGTGCCCGTCGCCACGCGAAGCCGTCGATAGCCACTCGCGGACAATTGCGGACACCCAATCCCGACCGCCTGCAGCCAAGGTTCAAAGTGGTCGGCGACCGCGTAAAACTGCGCGACGACGCGCACGGAGCCACGTCTTCGGCGCGAACGTTCAGGGTTTCCACACCCGTGGCATTTCGTCCCAGGTGCGGCCGTCCAGGAGGCGGCCGCCGGCGTTGCGGGTGCGGCCACCCCATTGTTTGAACAGGAACGGGATCCCTGCGGCGACGCATTGGTCGCGGATCGGGCGCACCCATTGTGGCCGCATGGGCCGGTGGGCCGGACCCGACTCGCCACCGGCATAGACCCAGTCGAGGCCGGTGAGGTCGAGGCCCGGAAGCGGACCGAGCAGCGGCTGGAGTGACAGGAACCGGACCGCGGCGGGGGTGGCGCGCAGCCGGTCGGCACGGTGGACGTACTCGTTGCTTTCGATCGTCGTGCCCCACCACACGTTGGGCAGCGGCCGCGGTTGGAGCGCTGCGAGTGCCGGGGCCATCCGCTGCGGGCGTTTGGTCAGGACGAAGAACGTGTGCCGGCCGGCGCGGCGCATGACGTCGAGGACCTCGGCGAGGAAGGCATCGGGCACCTTGGGGTGGAACAGATCGCTCATCGAGTCCACGAACACCAGCCGCGGTTTGCGCCAGCGCAACGGGATGTCCAACCGCCGCGGGTGCAGTGTCAGGCGGAAACCGGGGCCGCTCGTCCGGGGATCGCCGTCGTGCTGGTAGCCGGCGTTGCCCATCGCCTTGAGCCGCTTGGCGAAGGCCAGCGCATAACAGCTGTCGCAACCGGCGCCGACCCGATCACAGCCCGTGGTCGGGTTCCACGTGGCGGACTCGATCTGGCCGTCCTGCCGGAGATCGACGACCCGCCGGTGCGTCGCCATGACCCCGATTCAACCACCGCGGTCCGGGCGCCCGATGACTTGTCGTGAGTATCCGGACTTTGGAAGGTACGTCGGATCGGCCGAGTGGCTCAGCCGGCGACGGCGTCCAACTGGGCCATGACGGCGTCGTCGAGGGCGATCGTTCCGGCGGCGACGTTCTCTTCGAGGTGGCCGGTGTGCGCGGTGCCGGGGATGAGCAGCACGTTCGGCGCGTGGTGCAGCAGCCACGCGAGGCCGACCTGCGCGGGCGTCCGGCCGAGGGCCTGCGCGGCCGCGGCGACGGCCGGTGCGCCGGTCACCTTCGGCATGGTGGGGAAGGCGCCGCCGAGCGGGAAGAACGGCACCCAGGCGATCTGCTCGTCGAGGCAGAGCCGGAGCATGCCCTCGTCATCGCGCGAGATCAGGCTGTAGAGGTTCTGGACGCAGACGATCCCGGCGGGAAGGGCCCGGCGCAATCCGTCCACGGTGACGCCGCTCAAGCCGATCGCGCCGATCTTGCCCTCGTCGCGCAGCGCGGTCATCACCGCGAGCTGGTCGTCGATGCCGACCACCTGGTCGGCCTCGGCCCGCAGTCCCGGCCCGGTGTCCAGGCGGCGCAGGTTCATCACCGGGATCTGGTCGAGGCCAAGGGATTTGAGGTTGTCCTCCACACTCGCCTGCAGCTGCTCGGGCCGCTGCGCGGGACGCAGCCGGACGGCACCGCCGGGGTTCGGATCGGCGCCGACCTTGCTGACGATCACGACGCCGTCCTCCGGGCGGAACGCGTCGCGGATGACCCCGTTGGCGAAGCCGTCGCCGTAGAACTGGGCGGTATCGACATGGTCGACGCCGAGCTCGACCACGCGGCGCAGGAGCGAGATCGCGGCGGCGCGGTCGGCGTGCAGGCGCTCCAGCTGCATCGCACCGAAGCCGATACGGGACACCGTGCGGTCGCCGAGCCTGGCGGCTCCGCCGGCTCGTGTGACGCCGGCAGGGCTGGCGTTCGTGGTCATGGGAATCCTTCCACGTTAATCGGAGTATCCTCCGCTTAATCGAGTGTAGCACTGTATCGGAGGTGCCTCCGCTTTGAACGTCCCTGATCCGGCACCGCCCGGGAAGAAGCGGGGTGGCGCCCGCGCCCCCCGTGCCGACGCGCTGCGCAACCGCGACAGACTCCTCCAGGTCGCCCGGGCCGCGTTCGCGGCCGGCAACGACACCGTGTCGCTGGAAGGCATCGCCCGCGAGGCCGGCGTCGGCATCGGCACGCTGTATCGCCACTTCCCGACCCGCGAAGCCCTTGTGGAGGCCGTGTACGCCGCCGAACTCGACGACGTGACCGGCAGCGTCCCCGGCCTGCTGCGGCGACTCCCGCCGGAGGCGGCGCTGCGAGCGTGGATGGGTCGCTACGCCGCCTTCATCGCGACGAAACATGGCATGGCCGAGACACTGCGCGCGGGCTGGGCGTCGGGCCGGATAGCCACACCGGCAACCCGAGAACGCGTCACCGCCGCCGTCGCCACGATCCTGGCCCGCGGGGCCGAAGCCGGCTCACTGCGCGCCGACGTGGAACCCGAGGACATCACCGTGATGCTGCTGGGAGTGCTGCTCACCAGCACGGCCGGCCACACCCCCGAACAGACCGAACGGCTGCTCGACCTCGTCATGGACGCGCTACGACCGACCGACAGGGAACGCTGAGCGGGCGCTATTCGATCCAGAACAGCCGCACCGTGGCAAGGGAAGCCGTGGCGACGGTGAGCGACGTGGCCAGCAGCAGCCGCCACCGGTGCACTCCGGGGCGCCTGCCGGAAACCAGGGTCAGGACCACCAGCACCGCCCCGCAGCAGCCGGCCGCCGCCTCAAGCGCCGATCCGGTGAGGATCCCCTGCCGCACCAGCAGTGCCGTCACGATCGCCGCCGACAGGCCGGTCCGCTGCCACGACAGTGTCGTGCGCTCGGGCTGCAGACCGGGATCGCGGGAGGTCATCGGGCGAACACGACGGCCACCACGACCAGCCCCACGACGGCCGCGACCACGCCGATGGTCGCGGGCAACCAGTCCATCGGCAGCGGACGCCCGTGCCGCATCGCCCGCTGCACCTTCGCCCACCGCCGGTAGGACAGCGCCGCCAGCACCGTTCCCGCCACGGCCAGCAGCACCGCGAGCGCGGTTTTCAGGTGCGGCACCGCGAACGACGGCACCAGCTGCGTCAGCGCCACCGCACCGGCGACCAGCGCCAGCGCCGTGCGCAGCCAGGCCAGGAACGTGCGTTCGTTGGCGAGGGTGAACCGGTAATCCGGCTCCTGTCCCTCCTCGTACCAGCGTGGGCCCACTTCACACTCCTGCCGGCCGCGGTCGTCATGCTCCCGGTAACGGTAGTCGACGGCCGGTTACGGCATTCGCGCGACCGCGAACACCCGGCGAAACGGGAACCAGGTCGTGCCGTCCGGCCGCCGCGGGTACGCCTCGTTCAGCCGGGCCGCCAGTTCGGCCCGGAACCCCTCCCACGAAGCCTCGTCCAGTGCCGCCTTGACCGGGCGCAGGGCGGTACCCGCGACCCATTCCAGCACCGCGTTCTCCCCCGCCAGGCGCTGCACGTACGTCGTCTCCCAGGCGTCCACCAGGCAGCCTTCGTCCGCGAACAGGTCCGCGTACTGCCGCGGCGTGCCGACCGGCTCGTCGCGCAGCGGGACCACAGAAGCCGCCAGCTCACGGATGATCGCGTGTGAGGGCGCGTCGAAGTTGCCCGGGACCTGCATCGCGAACCAAGCGCCCGAAGGAAGCTGCCCGACCCAGCGGCGCAACAGCTCGCGATGGTCCGGCACCCACTGCAGTACCGCGTTGGTCACCACCACATCGGTGTCCGGCGCGGGCTTCCAGTCGTGCACGTCCACGACCTGAGCCGGTACCCCGGCCGCCTGCGCCGCGGCGACCATTTCCGGCGAGCTGTCCAGAGCCTCGAGCACGGCGGACGGCCAGCGTGCGGCCAATGCCAGCGTCAGGTTCCCGGGACCGCAGCCGAGATCGACCACCCGGCGCGGGGCCTCGGCACCGATCCGGCCCGTCAGGTCGTAGAACGGGCGTCCTCGCAGGTCAGCGTAGTCAAGGTACTTCGCGGCATCCCACACAGTACGAGCGTACTGCTAAGGTTCGGGCGACGCCAGGCGCTCCGCGGCCTCTCGCGCCATCGCCGCGACGACCTCGGTGTCGACTCCCGGATCGGCTCGCGCCTGCAGCACGCTCCCGTCCCGCCCCGGCACCTTCCGCCGCACGAACCACACGGCGCCACCGCCGGCCAGTTCGTGCCGGTGCCGCCCGCGAATCGAACCGTCCACCCGCTGACGCACCATCACCGGCAGCTTCCCGGGCCGCGGCAGTGCAAAGCGCACCGGCTCGCGGTCGGCGAGCAGCACGGCCGCCCCGGCCGTGCCCGCCTCCTCGGCTTCCACGAGCGTGAGGATTCCCTCGCCCCACGCCGCCTTGCTGATCAGATGCCAGCCGACGCGCCGCCCCTCCGGCAGCCACAGGCCCAGTTCGGTCACCACGAGATGGCCGCCGTAGGCCACTTCGGCGACCGTCAGCGCGTTCTCGTTCGAGGCGAGCTCACCGGGAAACCCGTCGGGCAACCGGTCGCCGGACAACCGCCGCAGCCACGACATCAGCTCAGTCCATCCCGCCGATCGCCTGCTCCCTGAGCGCCTTCCGGTACTCCTCCAGCGCCACCAGATCGCCGAACAGCGCGCGGTACTCGTCCGCGGCTTCGACCGGCGACAGCCGCTGCAGCCGCGACTTGATCTCCGCGATCTGCCGGCCGACGAGGTTCTCCTGCACGGCCGCGACCATGCTGCCGATGTACCGGACGTCGGCCTCTCCCTTGGCGTGCAAGGGTTCCACCGCCAGTTCCGAGAGCAGCGTGCGCACCGTCCCTTGTGGAAGGTTCACGCTCGCGGCGTCGATCAGCGCCGGACCGGCGAGCCCGCAGCCCGCGCCGCCCGCCTTCAGCACCGCGCGGTGCACCGCGAGATACGCGGGATGGGTGAACGCGTCTTCGGGCAGCGCGTCGTACTCGGGACCGGCCATCGCGGGCTCCTGCAGCGCGGCCTTGAGCACCTCGCGTTGCGCCATGAACCGCGGATCCTTCGGCGACGGGCGCGGCATGTCCTCCGCCGGAGCGCTCGGCACGGGCGCGGAACCGCCCCGCCGCCCCTGCTTCACCGGGACACCCACCGCCCCGCGCACGCGGCGCACCACCATGTCCGCGTCCTGCCAGCCGACCCACCACGCCAGCTTCGTCGCGTACCCGTCCCGCTTCGCCCTGTCCTTGATCTGCGCGACCAGCGGCACTGTCCGCCGCAGCGCGGCCACCTGGCCGTCGACCGAGTCGAGGTCGTACTCGGCGAGCATGCTCCGGATCGCGAACTCGAACAGCGGGATCCGCCGCGCCACCAGATCCCGCACCGCGGCGTCGCCCTTGGCCAGGCGCAGCTCGCACGGGTCCATCCCGTCCGGCGCGACCGCGATGTACGTCTGGCCCGCGAACGTCTGGTCGCCCTCGAACGCCTTGAGCGCGGCCTTCTGTCCCGCCGCGTCCCCGTCGAAGGTGAAGACGACCTCGCCGCGGAACGCGTCGTCGTCCATCAGCAGGCGCCGCAGCACTTTCATGTGGTCCTCGCCGAACGCGGTGCCCGAGGAGGCCACCGCGGTGGGGACGCCGGCCGCGTGCATCGCCATCACGTCGGTGTACCCCTCGACCACGACGACCTGGTGCCGCTTCGCGATCTCCCGCTTGGCCAGGTCCAGCCCGAACAGCACCTGCGACTTCTTGTAGATCGGGCTCTCGCTGGTGTTGAGGTACTTGGCCTGGATCTGGTCGTCGTCGAACAGCCGTCGCGCGCCGAAGCCCACGACGTCGCCGGAGATGTCCTTGATCGGCCAGACCAGCCGCCGATGGAACCGGTCGATCGGGCCCTGCCTGCCCTCGCGCACGAGCTGCGCCTTGAGCAGCTCCGGCAGCTCGAAGCCGCGATTGAGCAGATGCTTGGTCAGCTTGTCCCAGCCGGCCGGGGCGAATCCGCAGCCGTAGCGCTGCGCCGCGGCCTCGTCGAACCCACGCTCTTGCAGGTACTTGCGGGCAAGCTCCGCCTCGGGCGTGCGCAACTGCCCGGCGTAGAACTCCGCGGCCGCCTTGTGTGCTTCGACCATCCTGGTCCGGGTGCCGCGGTCACGCTGGACGCTCGCCCCGCCGCCCTCGTAGGTGAGCCGGAAGCCGATCCGGTCGGCCAGCCGCTCGACCGACTCGACGAAGCCGAGGTGATCGATCTTCATCAGGAACTTGATGACGTCGCCACCCTCACCGCAGCCGAAGCAGTGGAAGGTGCCGTGGGTCGGCCGCACGTTGAACGACGGGGTCTTCTCGTCGTGGAACGGGCACAACCCCTTGAGCGCGCCCCCGCCGGCGTTGCGGAGGGCGACGTACTCCCCCACGACCTCGTCGATCCGGTTGCGGTCGCGCACCTGTCCGATGTCTGCTTCCCGGATCCGGCCTGCCACGCGTCGAGGATACTGTCTTGGCCATGGCACTCGCTGAGGAGTTCACCGGCCACCGCGCTCACCTGGTCTCGGTGGCCTACCGGCTCACCGGATCGGTGTCCGATGCGGAGGACGCCGTGCAGGAGTCCTGGTTGCGGCTGACCGGGCTGAGCGAGGAGAAACGCGCCGCGATCCGGGATCTCAAGGGCTGGCTGACGACCGTCGTCGGCCGTATCTGCCTCGACCGGCTGCGCTCGGCGGCCGCGCGGCGGGAGCGCTACGTGGGGCAATGGCTGCCCGAGCCCATCGTCACCCCGCTGAGCGGCGGCTCCGCGGAAGATCCGCTCGAGGTCGCGGTCCGCGACGAAGGGTTGCGCATGGCGGCGATGGTCGTGCTCGACAAGCTCACCCCGGAGCAGCGCGTCGCGTTCGTGCTGCACGACGCCTTCTCGGTGCCGTTCGAGGAGATCGCCGAAATCCTCGGCGCGAGCACCGACGCGACACGGCAGCACGCCTCGCGAGGGCGGCGCGTGCTCAAGGACGCGGAACCGCCGCCGCGGGCGAGCCTCGCCGAACAGCGGCAGGTGCTCGACCGGTTCCTGCGCGCCCTGGTCGCCGGGGACGTGCAGGGCATGGCCGAGGTGCTGCACCCGGACGTGGTCCTGATCGGGGACTCGAACGGCAAGGCCCGCACGGCCCGCCAGGTCATGGTCGGTGCCGACAAGCTCATCCGGTTCTTCCGCGGCCTGGTCCAGATGTACAAACCGGAGGCGCTCACCGCCGGGCGGCCGATGCTGGTCAACGGCGATCTCGGGGTCTACCTGCCGCCCACCGAGGTGCCCGGCGGGCGCCAGCTCGACGCGCACCTGGAGACCATGGCGGTGCGCGACGGGCGCATCGTCGCCGTCTACGACGTGGCGAACCCGGACAAGCTCACGCGAGTCCCGGCAGCGGAACCCGGCACGCCTCCCCCGACGTGAAGCCCTGGTCGACGATGCCGAGCGCGCTGTTGGTGCGGCTCCGGGAGTTCTCGAGCGCGATCTGGTACGTCAGCTCCAGCGCCCCCTTGCGACCGAACTCGCGCTCCAGTTCGGCGACCTGCTCGTCGGTGACGGACACGGGCGTCGCGGTCACGGCGTCGGCGTAGGCGATCGCGAGGCGTTCCGGCCTGCTGAAATGCGGCGAGGTCGCGTAGTCGTCGATGTGCTTGAGACGGTCGATGTCCAGGCCCTGGTGCTTCTGCAGCATGGTGCCGAAATCGACGCACCAGGAGCAGCCGACCCGCACGGCGACGCGGTACACGGCGATCTCGCGAACGTTGGCCGGCAGGGCGCGCGAGGCCTTCTCGACCGCCATCTCGTGCACCGCATACGCGGCGAGCAGTCCCCCGTGATGCGCGACGACGGCGAACGGTTCGGGGATCGCACCGCAGCGGCGGCGCGCGAAGCGGTAGGCGAGCTTCGTGAACAGACCGGCGTCCTTTGTGGACAGGACGGGGATGCGTGACATGGGCTCCTCCTCAAGTGGTTCTCTTGACGAGGACGAGAGCCCTGGGCCGAACGTGACAGCCTGCCGGACGCGACGCCCTGAGCCGAGGTCGCGCAGGCGCACCGTGCCGGGGAGGGCGGTCACGTGCGCGGGAAACTCGTGGTGGTGGGCCCTAGCTCGCGGTGAGGGCCCGCACGTCCCACAGCCAGACGCCGTCGACATAGCGTGCCTGGGTGCCCAGCAGCAATTCGACCGTCGCCTGCAGCGCCTGCTGGTTCGTGCCCGGGGCGAGCACCACGACGTCCGCGTGCCAGTAGCGCAGGTCGGCCACGGCCTCGGCGCGCTGGGTGCCGGTCACGTCCGGCACGCCACCGTTGTCCTTGACCTCCTGCAGCAGGTGTGTCGTCGGGCGCTCGGGGGCGCCGTAGCGGCCGCGCTTGTCGCCGGGGCCGTTCGGCCCGACGAAATAGCCGGCGGCGAGCCGGAAGCCCGAACCCGCTTGTGTTTGCCAGTGCAGGGCCTGCGCGTCACCGGGGCTCGGCAGCGGCACGGTGATCACCGAACCCGTCGTGACGTACTTGCGCCAGGTGCCGTCGGAGAAGAACGCGGGCGTGGGCGGCCGCGTGATGGTCTCCAGCGGGGTGGGCGCGATCGGCAGCAGCACCGCGACCAGCACCCCGAGCCAGAGCCAGCGCAGCGGCAGTTCCCTGTCCCGGAACGACGGCGCGGCTTCGAAGACCCGGTGCGTCGCGATCGCGAGCAGCGCGCCGACCGCCGGGATGCACGCCATCGCGAGCCGCGATTCGAGCAGCGAGTCGAACAGCGGCAGTTTCGCCAGCAGGGCCCACGGGCCGGGGATACCGGTCTCCTTGTGGTCGACGGTGATGATCAGCCCCATCGAGAACCACGCCATGACGAACATCGAGATGGCGATCGAGCGCGCGAGCACGTTGCGCCACAGCCAGATCGTCAGCACCACCATGAACACGATGAGCGGCCAGCCGAAGAACGCGTTCTCCTCGGTGCGGTTCATCGACACGTCCGCGGCGGCGTCGGCCTGCCCCGCGATGGACTCGGTCGCGAACCGGGTGAACGCCGCGGTGTCGTTGCCGACCGAACCGTGTTCGAGCGTCCGGTAGCTCTGCGGCCCCAGGAACTGCCACCACAACGGGAAGATCACCACCGCGGCGGCCAGCACCCCGCCGATGACCAGCCCGATCACCAACGGCCGCACCATCTTCACCGCCGCACGCCATCGGGAGGCGGCGTAGGCGATCGCGAACACCGCGAAGCCGAGCATCGTGATCAGCAGCGGCTCCTCGCCGAGGAACACCTGGTACGCGACCAGCCCGCCGAGGATGAGCCCGTCGCGTACCGGATGCGCGCCCTGCACGAGCCGGATCAGCCGCAGCACGATGAACGGCAGCAGGATCAGTACGGCGAAGTTCGGATGCGCGTTGCCGTGCGAGATCATCGGCGGCGCGAACCCGCAGAACGCCCCGCCGATCGCGGCCGCGAGGCGCGAGCTCACCAGATGCCGCGAGAACACCCAATACCAGGCGAACGACGTGCCGGCAAGGCCACCGGTCAGCGCGACCGTCCAGGTCACCGTCGGGCCGAACAGCAACGTGATCGGCGAGAGTGGGATGCCGAGGCCGAGCATCGCGGTGTTGGCCATCATGTTGACGCCGTCGGGGTAGTTCTGCAGCGTCGAGAAGAGCGGGTTCTGCCAGTGCCACACCGCGTGGGCCGTGGTCGTGAAGAACCACTCCCACATGTTCTGGTCCTGGGCGCTGTTGTAGAGGTAGCCGCTGCCGAGGTTGACCCACAGCCCCGCGTAGATGATGAACGCGACGAGCAGATAGCACAGCCCGACGATCGTGTCGGCACGGTTCCACTTGCGGCGTCCGGACTCGTTCGCCTGCACGGTCCCGGGCGCCTCCAGCAACGCGGTCACTTTTACCTCACGGTTCGACAACGCGGGCAAAAAAGTAGACCACACCCGTTTCGGCGTGCCGCACGAGGAGCAGGAAAGGACGGTCGACGGTGACCGCGACCGGGTCGACCGGGGTGATCATGGCCACCGCGCGCATCACGACCGCCGTCGCCGCCGCGCCCTCGAGGCCGGCCTCGTCGAGCCGCAGTACCGCCTGGTGGATCACCTCGTCGACGTAGACGCGCTGGTCGGGGGTGAGCGGGGAGAAGTCGGCCCTGGCCGAGAACATCGCCGACACCCCGAGCCCGGCGAGCGCCGGTTTGAGCGCGGCGCGCAGCTCGAGCTTGATCTTCGGCATGGCCAGCCTGACCTGCCGGTTCTTCGCCGCCGACAGCAGCGAGGCGAGCCGGCGCGCGTCCAGTTCCGGCTCCTGCTTCGCGAGGTCCCCGTCAGGCAGGAGGACGCTCGCCCGCACCCCGCCGAGAGCCGGCAGGTCGACCACCTGCCAGCCGTCACGCGCGGCGTACCCGAACGACTCGTCCTGCCGCATCATCGGCACGCGGCGGGTGCCCGACGGGCTGTGGAAGTCGCCGTCCTCGGTGCGCTCCTCGCGGAACCGGTGCACCCAGGCGACCTTGAGGTACAGCGCGTTCACCAGGCTGGCCACGGTGTCCGTGGTCACGTCGCCGGGATGCAGCAGCTCGGGGATCAGGTCGTGCGTGGTCTCGGCGACGTCGGCGTTGATCGCGCGGCGGGCCGCTTCGGGATCGGTGGCGAACGATGCGTTCCGGGCGCCGCCGCCGGGCCAGGCGCCCAGCTGACCGAGGAAGTCCTGGTTCAGCGGGAGGTCTTCGGTGGTCCACAACGTGTTCGCGACCTCGAGCACGGGCGCCTCACCGCGACCGGACTCGCCGAGCGTGGCCGCGGCGCGCAGCAGCTCGGCTTGTTTCGCGATGTCGGACTGCCCGGCCGCGAGCAGCGCGACCAGCTCGTCCGAGGCCGCTCCGCGCGTCGCCTGGCTGGTCAGGCCCAGTGCGCTGGCGATCGAGTACGGCGAGAAACACGAGTCGCCCTTGCCCGCGACCGCGCGGTGCAGCGCGAGGCAGAAGTTCAGGTGGTCCAGGTCCGCCATTGCCCCGACGCTACCTGTTTTCAAGCGGCGGAGCGCACCGCCGCGGGTTCCGCCACCGGCACGGCCACGCAAGCGTCGAAAATCTCCAGGTATTTCAGTGGTGTCCGGTGTGCCAGGCGTGCCAGGCATGGGCCTGGGCATCGGTCAGGGACGCGACCTGGTCGATCACCACGCGCAGCTTCGCCGCGTCATCCCCCGCTTCCGCCCATGCCGGGTGGAATACCGCATCGAGGGCCTCCGGGGCGCGGCGGACGAGCAGGCGGACGAGCTCGGTGAGCATCTGGCGCTGACCGTCCTGCATCGCCAGGCGCCGCGGATCGCTCATCACGTACCTCAGCGCGAGCGCCTTGAGCAGCGCGACCTCGGCGCGGACCTGGCGCGGCACGGCCAGATCCGCACGGTAGCGGGTCAACGGACCTTCGCCGTACCGCTTCCTGGTCGTGGTGACCGCCGCCGCGGCGAACCGGCCGACGAGCTCGCTCGTGAGCCGTTTCAGCGCGACATGCGCGCCGAACGTCCGCTCCTGCCCTGCCTTCGCCAGCTCCGCGACCACGGGCAGGGTGAGCAGCTCCCGCGCGGCGGCCTCGAGCGCCGACACCGACTGGTCCGAGAAGTGCTTGGCCGCGAGCTCCGCGACGGCCGCGCGCTCGCCGGCCTCGGCCAGCACGGCCAGCGAGATGCGTCCCGCCAGCACCGCGTCCTCGACGTCGTGCACCGAATACGCCACGTCATCGGACCAGTCCATGATCTGCGCTTCGAGGCAGCGGCGGCCCTCCGGTGCCCCTTCGCGCATCCACGTGAAGATCGCCATGTCGTCGTCGTAGACGCCGAACTTGACCTGCCCCGGCCGCCGTGGCCACGGGTACTTCGTCGCCGCGTCGAGGCACGCGCGGGTCAGGTTCAGCCCGGCCGGTTCGAGCTTCGGCTCGAGTCTGGTCAGGATCCGCAGCGTCTGCGCGTTGCCTTCGAACCCGCCGCACTCCCCGGCGACCGCGTTGAGCGCCTGCTCCCCGTTGTGCCCGAACGGCGGATGCCCGATGTCGTGCGCGAGGCCCGCGGTGTCCACCAGATCCGGATCCGCACCCAGTTCCTCCGCGATTCCACGGCCGATCTGCGCGACCTCGAGCGAATGCGTGAGCCTCGTCCGCGGCACGCCGCTGACCTCGGCGCCCTCCCCCGGCCCGACCACCTGGGTCTTGCCGGCGAGGCGGCGCAGCGCGGCCGAATGCAGCACGCGCGCCCTGTCCCGCGCGAAATCGCTGCGGCCGTCCGCACGCGAGCCCGGCAGCCCGCCGCTCTTCGGCGGCTCCGGCACCCGGCGCTCGCGGTCGTGTTCGTCGTACACGAGGTCACCATAACCGCGGGCACCGACATTTCCGGCGCTGCCGAGAACAGCCATAAGGACCTGAACATGAGGACATTAGCCAGGAGCGCCGATCCCGCACGCCACCACGCTGGGGACTATGAGAACCGCGCGTTTGGTCGCCGGGTACGCGGCCATCCTGGGCACGCTGCCGTATCTCACCCTCAAGGTCGTCTGGCTCACCGGCGGCACGCTCGGCCTCACCGATCCCGGGCTCGTCCGCACCACCGGCATGGCCGTGGCGAACGGTTTCACCGGCGGCATGGACCTCGTCGCGATCGCGATCGCGCTGACCGTGGCCCATCGGTGGGGCGAGCGGGTCACCGCGTGGCTCGTGCTGTTCCCGTTGTGGGTCGGCACCGGTTTCCTCGCGCCCATCGCGCTTTCCGGCCCCGTCATCGGTGTCGACCTCGCGGTCACCGACCACGGCTCGAGCGGTCTCGAGCCATGGGTGACTCCCCTGGTCTACGGGTGCTTCATCTGGCAGGGCCTCACCTTGCTCACCGCCTTCGTGCTCTACGCCCGGATGCGCTGGGCACCGCTGTTCACCGCCCGCACGTCACCCGGCCTCAGCCTCACCGCGGGCATCGGCGTCGCGATCGCCACGATGGCCGCGGCGGTGCATGTGATCTGGACGTTCGCACCGATCCGGGACGGCGCGTCGGTGGCCACCCGCTTTCTCGACGGCGTCGACGGCGTGCTCGCACTGGCCGCGGCGGTGGGGATGCTCCTACTGGCTCGCGAGCACGGGCGATTCCGGTGGCCGATGGTGCTGGTGTGGGCCGGCTCGGCCACCCTGTTCGCCTGGGGTTTCTGGTCGGTGTTCACGACCGTGGGCATGACCTCCGGCGAGACCCTTTTCGAAACGGTGATGGGGTACGCACAGGCGCTCGCCGGCGTGCTGCTCGGGCTCGGGTTGCTGGCCAAGGCGCGAGCGGTTCGCTAGCCGAGACCGGTGCCGCCGATGTCGTCGGCCGGGGTCTTCGTCAGCCGGTAGAACAGCAGGGCGCCGGTTTCGCGGTAGATGTACATCGCCTGCGTATGGCGGGTCTGCACGATGGGGCCGCTGTGCGTCGGCGACGTCCGGGCATCGATCCCGGAATCGTCGGCCATCACGCGCGCCCGCAGCGAATGCCACGGGTCGCTGACGAGGACCGCGGTATGCCAGCCGTGCCGCGCGACGACGTCCGCCACCGCGCGCAGGCTGCTCAGCGTGTCCCCGCCCTCGCCGACGGGCAGCGTGCTCGACTTCGGCACGCCCTGCTCGACGAGCCATTTGGCGCCCGCGGACGCCTCGGTGTACTCGTCGCCGGCGCGGTTCCCGCCCGCCGTGATGATGACCTTCGCGACGCCGTCGGAGTAAAGCTGCTGCGCGTGCCGGAGCCGGGCCTGGAAGATCGGCGACGGTTTCCCGTTGTACTGCGCGGCCCCGAGCACGACGATCACGTCGGCCGGGCTGCGGTCGTCGTCGCGGGCGACCTTCCAGATCCGGAACGCGGTGCCGCCGATCAGCACCGCGACGACGAGAAGCGTGCCGAGCAGGGCACGACGCAGCCAGCTGACCTTGCCCGGCGCGCGAATCCCCACCGCGCCATTCTCACAGCCAGCCGCTCTCCTCCGCGAGGCGGACCGCCTCCGCCCTGGTGCGCGCACCGGTTTTGCCGATGGCGGCGGAAAGGTGGTTGCGCACCGTGCCCTCGGACAGGTGCAGGCGGCGGGCGATGTCCGCGACCGTGGCGCCGTCGCTCGCCGCGCGCAGCACGTCGTGCTCGCGGCTCGTCAACGGGCTCGACCCCGTCGCGAGCGATTCCGCGGCCAGCGCCGGATCGACCACGCGCAGCCCGTTCGACACCCGGCGCACCGCGTCCACCAGTTGCTCGGGCGGCGAGTCCTTGACCACGAACCCGGTCGCGCCCGCGGCCATCGCGCGGGCGAGATAGCCGGGCCTGCCGAACGTGGTGCACACGATGATCCGGCAGGCCGGCCGCGCCGCGTGCAGTTCGGCCGCCGCGACCAGCCCGTCCTTGCCCGGCATCTGCACGTCCAGCAGAGCGACGTCCGGCGCCGACTCCTTCGCCGCGGGCAGCACCTCGTCACCGGAGCCGACCTGGGCGACCACCTCGATATCCGGTTCGAGCCCGAGCACCGTCGCCAGCGCACCGCGCACCATCGCCTGATCGTCGGCGAGCAGGACCCGGATCACGAAGCCACCTCCAGCGCGGGCCGCACCTCGGCACGCACGACGAAACCGCCGCCCTCACGCGGCTCGGCACGGAGCGTGCCACCGATCTGCCCGAGCCGCTCGGCCAGGCCACGCAACCCGTTGCCACGCGCGTCCACCGGCGCCCCGACCCCGTCGTCCTCGATGTCCAGCCAGGTCTTGCCGAACCGCACCTTCACGTGTTTCGCCCTCGAATGCCGCAGCACGTTCGTCACCGCTTCCCGCAGCACGTAGCCGAACGCCTGCTGCAGGTCCGGGCGCACGTTGTCCACCGCGTGCGGCAGGTCCGCGTCGATCTCCGCGGCCCGCAACGCCGCGCGGGCCCCCACCAGTTCCGCCGACAGCGACACCTCACGGTATTCCGAAACCGTCGCGCGGACGTCCGCCAGCGCGCTGCGCGCCAGGCCCTCGACCTCGTGGATCTCCGTGACCACCCGTTCGGGATCGTGGGCGCTTTGCAGCATCCGCCGGGCCAGGCCCGCCTTCACGGTGATCGTGGTGAGGCTGTGGCCCAGGATGTCGTGCAGGTCCCGGGCCAGGCGCTCGCGCTCGGCGTTGACCGCGAGGGTCGCGATCTCGTCGTTCGCCGCGCGAAGGCTCCGGACCGTGCGGATCAGCCGGCCCATGAAGAACATCGCCGCCGTGGTGCCCAGCAGGGCACCCACGTCGCCCAGCGAGCCGTGCGCGCCCACGTGCAGCTGGACCAGCAGCGCCAGCGCCCCGATCGACACCCCGTCGAACACCAGCGCCCACCCGACCGGCACTCCGAACGCGATCATCGCCAGCGCGTAGAGCAGGACGTAGACGGTGCCGTCGGCCACCGTCAGCATCACCGCCCAGCCCAGCGCCAGCGTGCCGACCGCGAAGGCGACCCGCACGCCGAACGGCCGTTTCCTGAACAGCAGGAACGGGAAAACCACGTAGCAGGCGCCGTAGAGGATCGTCAGCAGCAGGTCGGCGACCCCGGCCGGGCTGGTCGCCTGCCGCGCGGCCGGGACCAGGATCGGCAGCAGGAACACCACGGCCATGAGCGGCCAGCGGTAGTTGAAGAACCGGTCACGGGGCTGGTCGTCGAGCTCGTCCCGCCACCAGTCACCCCAGTCGGTCCGGCGCGCAGCCACCACGTTCTCCCTCGTCACACCCGTGCCGAATCCTTACGGTAGCGCCGGACCACGGCGAAGGAGAGCACGGCGGTCCAGATGCCGAGCATCAGCACGTCCTTGCCGAGGCTCGTGGACATGTCGGGGGTGACCGCGCCTCGGCCGATCTGCCCCATCCAGTACGTCGGCAGCACCTGCGCGATGTTCACCAGCCAGTGCGGCATCGCGTCGATCGGGATGAAGATGCCGCCCAGCAGCGCCATCGGCAGCATCACCAGCTGCGTGATCGGCTGGGTCGAGTCCGCCGTGCCGATCTGGCCGATGAGCAGGCCGATCAACGCGAACGGGATCGCCGCGAGCCACACCCCCAGCGTGGCCCGCACCCAGCCGGATCCGCCGAGCGAGACCCCCTCGCCGACCGCGGCCACCAGCGGCACGAGGATCGCGGGCGCGAGCGCGAGGGTCATCCCGGTGGCCGCCTTCGCGGTCAGGTACCCCGGGCCCGACAGCGGAGTCAGCCGCAGCTGCCGCTGCCAGCCCGAAGCCCGTTCCAGGGCGACCCGGGTACCGGTGAACAGCGCCGCCGCCATCGCGCCGAACGCCGTCATGCTCACCATCAGCACGGCCTTCGCTTCCGGCTCTTTGGCGAAGATGCCCACATACAACAGGTAAAGCAGCACCGGGAAGCCCACCGTGAAGATCAGGAACCGTGGCGAGCGGGTGACCCGCCGGATTTCGAGCGCCAGGAATTTGAGGCTCATTCTTCCTCCTCCGAAGTCAGGGAAAGGAACGCGCCTTCGAGGCCGATCGCGGTGATCTCGATGTCGTGCGCGTCGGGAAAGGCGGTCAGCAGGGCGCGCAGCGTCGCGTCGGAATCGGTGCTGGAGACCGCGATCCGCTGACCGCGGAGCTGATACTCGGTGACGCCCGGCAGGTTGGCGATCGCCGTCGCGGTGGCTCCGGGCACGACCGCGCGCAGCGACCGGCCGCCGGCGAGTGCCCGCACCTGGGCGACGGATCCGTCCGCGACGATCCGCCCGCCGCGCATGAGCACGACGCGGTCGGCGAACTCCTCGGCTTCTTCGAGGTAGTGTGTCGCGAACAAGACCGTGCGGCCGGAGTCGCTGAAGGCCTGCATGGACCGCCAGAACTCGCGGCGGCTGGCGACGTCCATCGCCGCCGTCGGCTCGTCGAGCAGCAGCACGTCCGGATCGGACACGAGTGCCACGGCGAACCGCGCCCGCTGCTTCTGGCCGCCGGACAGCTTGTTGCCGCGCCGGTTCGCCAGGTCCTCGATACCCGCGCGGGCGAGCGCTTCGCCGACGGGCATGGGATCGCGGTGCAGGGACGCGACCATGGCGACCATCTCGCCGACCGTCGCGTCGTCCAGCAGCGCGCCGCCCTGGAGCATCGCGCCGATACTGCCGGTCTGGACGGCTTCGGTGGGCGAAGCGCCGAACACCGTCACGTCACCGGCGTCGGGTGCGCTCAGCCCGAGGATCAGGTCGACGGTGGTGGACTTCCCGGCGCCGTTCGGGCCGAGCAGCGCGACGACCTCGCCCGGGGCGATCGTGAGGTCGATGCCGTCGACGGCACGCACCTCGCCGTAGGACTTCCGCAGCCCGGTGAGCCGCACCGCGGCCCCCGTGGTCACCGCAATGTCGCGGACAGGAGAACTTGTGTTCATACCCCGACTCTCCCGCCGGGGCGGCGGTCATGAGCAGGCCGCTCGTCACGACCTGACCATGACAGGTGTCAGGGGTGCATCTCGATGCACAGATGCTACGATGAAGATATGCGAACCACGATCGATCTGCCTGACGACCTGCATCGTCAGGCTGTCTCAATCGCGCGCGATACCTCCCGAACGCTCAGCGAGATCGTGGCCGAGCTCATGCAACGCGGGTTGCGGCAGGGTAAGCCGACCCCGCCCACACGGAGTTCCCGTACCGGCTTGCCCGTCGTACGGCTCGGCAAGGTGATCACCACCGATGACGTTCGATCACTGGAGGACGATCAGTGACGACATTGCTCGACGCCAACGTCTTGATCGCGCTCGTCGTCGCCGACCACGTGCATCACGACTCGGCCGAGAACTGGTTCGTCCGCTCGGCAGAAACCTTCGCCACGTGCCCAGTCACCCAGGGGAGCCTCCTGCGCTTGTTGATCCGGGAAGGGCAGACAGCGGCAGACGCCCAAGCCACACTTGGCTCGATCGGCACCAGTGACCGTCACGAATTCTGGCCGGACTCGATCTCCTACCGTGACGTGCCCATGGATGGCGTCCTCGGCCATCGCCAGGTCACCGACTCCTACCTCGCGCATCTCGCGCGAGCCAACGGCGGCCGGCTCGCGACATTCGACCAAGGCCTGGCCAAGCTACACGTGGATGTCGCGGACCTCTTGCCGACGATTCCCACCAGCCTTTTCGCTGAGAGGCGCTAGGAGCCGAGGAGGCGAGTGGAGAGGTAGGCCTCGACCTTGTCCAGCGCGATGCGCTCCTGCGCCATCGAGTCGCGCTCACGGACGGTCACTGCGTGGTCCTCGAGCGAGTCGAAGTCGACGGTGATGCAGAACGGCGTGCCGGTCTCGTCCTGGCGGCGGTACCGGCGGCCGATCGCGCCCGCGTCGTCGAACTCGACGTTCCAGTTCTTGCGCAGTTGCGCGGCCAGGTCCTTCGCCTTGGGCGTCAGATCCGCGTTGCGGGACAGCGGGAGCACCGCGGCCTTCACCGGCGCCAGCCGGTAGTCCAGGCGCAGCACCGTCCGCTTGTCCACGCCACCCTTCGCGTTGGGGGCCTCGTCCTCCGTGTACGCGTCGAGCAGGAACGCCATCATCGGGCGGCCCACACCCGCGGCGGGCTCGATCACGAACGGCCGGTAGCGCTGCCCCGTGCTCTGGTCGAAGTACGACAGGTCCACACCCGAATGGTTCGAATGCGTGGTGAGGTCGAAGTCGGTGCGGTTCGCGATGCCCTCGAGCTCACCCCACTCCTGGCCGGACGAGAACCCGAAGCGGTACTCGATGTCCACCGTCCGCTTCGAATAGTGGGACAGCTTCTCCTTCGGGTGCTCGTAGTGGCGCAGGTTCTCGCTCTTGATGCCGAGGCCCGTGTACCAGTCGGTGCGCAGGTCGATCCAGTACTGGTGCCAGCGTTCGTCCTCACCGGGCTCGACGAAGAACTCCATCTCCATCTGCTCGAACTCGCGCGTGCGGAAGATGAAGTTGCCGGGCGTGATCTCGTTGCGGAAGGACTTGCCGATCTGGCCGATCCCGAACGGCGGCTTCTTGCGCGAGGTGGCCTGCACGTTGAGGAAGTTCACGAAGATGCCCTGCGCGGTCTCCGGGCGCAGGTAGTGCAGGCCTTCCTCGCTCTCCACCGGGCCGAGGAAGGTCTTGAGCAGGCCGTTGAAGCTGCGGGGCGCGGTGTACTGCCCGCGGGTGCCGCAGTTCGGGCAGGTCACCTCGGACAGATCGCCCTCGGCCAGCTTCTTACCGGTGCGCTCTTCGTACTCCTCCTGCAGGTGGTCCGCGCGGAAGCGGCGGTGGCAGTGCAGGCACTCCACGAGCGGGTCGACGAACGCCTCGACGTGGCCGGAGGCCTCCCACACCTTGCGCGGCAGGATCACCGCGGAGTCCAGGCCGACGACGTCGTCCCGGCTCTGCACCATGGTCTTCCACCACTGGCGCTTGATGTTCTCCTTCAGCTCGACCCCGAGCGGCCCGTAGTCCCACGCCGAGCGGGTACCGCCGTAGATCTCCCCGGACGGGAAGACGAAGCCACGGCGCTTGCACAAGCTGACGACGGTCTCAATCGTGTTGGCGGGCACTCCACGCTCTCCAAAGCCGGCGGGATGGTTTCGATCCAGGGTATCCGGCGGGCCTTGACAGACCGGCCGGGGCCCGCCTACGGCCCATTAGGATGGAACGACATCCCACGACAGGCTGGAGTGCGACATGACCGCGGCGAGCCAGGTGCCGGACGAGCTGCACTCGGACGGCCCGCTCAAGCCGGGCACACCCGTCCCGTCGGTCACCGCGCTGGCCGGGGCCGGGGAGCTGCTGCGGGCGCTCGCCGCCCCGGTGCGCATCGCCATCGTGCTGCAACTGCGGGACGCGCCGCGCTGCGTGCACGAGCTGGTCGACGCGCTGGACGTGGCGCAGCCGCTGATCAGCCAGCACCTGCGGGTGCTCAAGGCGGCCGGGGTGGTGCACGGTGAGCGGCACGGGCGCGAGGTCGTGTACTCGCTCGCCGACGATCACCTTGCCCATATCGTGGTGGACGCGGTGGCACACGTTCAGGAGGACGCATGACGAGGCTCGCTCCGGTCCCTGGCCGTCGTTCGACCAAGCAGCGTGCCGCGGTGGTGGAGCTGCTGGCGGAGGTCGACGACTTCCGGTCGGCCCAGGAACTGCACGACGAGCTGCGCAAACGCGGCGACGGGATCGGGCTGACCACGGTGTACCGGACGCTGCAGTCGCTGTCGGAGGCCGGCGAGGTCGACGTGCTGCGCACCGAGACCGGCGAAGCGCTCTACCGGCGCTGCTCGGCACACCACCATCACCATCTCGTCTGCCGGCACTGCGGGCGGACGGTCGAGGTCGAGGGCCCGGCCGTCGAGCGCTGGGCGGACCGGATCGCGTCCGGGCACGGGTTCTCGGAGATCTCCCATACGGTCGAGATCGTCGGCACGTGCGCCGACTGCGGGGCCCGGCTCGCTCAGTCTTCGTAAGGGTCGGCGGGCTGCGCGACGCGCCGCAGCGAGGCGAGCACGAAGTCCGGCGTGTAGCGGTTGGCGCTCGTCGCGGTACCCGGCACGACCCGCCCGGTGATTTGCAGCCACGTGTCGTTCGGGTAGTTCACCGGCCCCCGCATCCGTACCGTCAGCGGGTACGCGTCCGCCGCGCAGCACGTGATGACCATGCGCGCGAGCAGGACGGAACCACCCGAATGTGTGACGAACCCGGTCAGCTGGACGGTCCTGCCGTTCAGCGAACCACCCGGATCCCAGCCCGCGCGCGTGATGAACTCGGTGAGCGAAAGCGGAACCTCGTCCCCTGGCGGCAGCGGTGGGAAGGCGGCCTGGCTTTCCGCCGGGGCGCGGGCTTCGGTGCGGGTGACGGAGTCCGAACCGAGCGCGGGCGGCGCGATGAGGAACACCGCGAGCACCGGCAGGATCAGCAGCCACGCCGAGCGGGCCGGATGGTGATGGCCGTGCTGCTCGCGGCCGCGGGAGCGGAGGTCGCGCAGGATCGCGACGGCGCCGAGCGCGACCATCACCGCTCCCCCGGCCAGCAGCCAGACCTGCTGGGACGGTTTGACGTAACGCAGGTAGTCGCCGTTGATGCCGATCTTGAGCAGGGCGCCGCCGAGCAGCACCAGGAGCACGTTCTGGGTCTCGCGCCTCACCGGGCACCACCGATCAGCGGCAGGCCCACGGCGAGCGCGCAGCCCACCGCCACGACGAAGGTCACCGGCGCGAAGCGCACCGCGAACGAGCGGCCGAAAGTGCCTGCCTGCAAAGCGAAGAGCTTCACGTCGATCGCCGGGCCGACGACGAGGAACACCAGTTTGGGGAGCAGCGGCAACGCCGTCAACGACGCCGCGACGAACGCGTCCGCCTCGCTGCACAGCGCCAGCACGACCGCGAGCACCGCCATCACGACGACGCCGAGCACAAGCTGACCACCCAGCACGGCGAACCACGACTGCGGTACGAGCACGTTGAGCGCGGCCGAGATCACCCCGCCGAGGACGAGGAAGCCGCCCGCCTCGACAAGATCGGTGCGCGCGATCTCGGCGAAGGCCCGCCAGCGACCGCCCGCGCCCTCCGGCATGCGCTCGAGCGCGCGCCGCACGATCCAGTCGAGCTTGCCCCAGCGAGCCCACAACAGCCCCATCACGACGGCGGTGGCGAGCGAACCGAGGAAGCGCGCGAGGACCATTTCCGGCTTGCCCGGGAACGCGATCGCCGTGGCGACCAGGACGACCGGGTTCACGGCCGGCGCGGCGAGCAGGAAGGTCAGCGCGGCCGCCGGGGCGACACCCTGGCCCATCAGCCGCCGCGCCACCGGGACCGAGGCGCATTCGCAGCCCGGCAGCGCGATCCCGGCGAGACCCGCGACGCCGACCGCCGCGGCCGTGCGCCTCGGCAGCACGCGGCGCAGCACCCGCGCGGGCACGAAGGCCGCGATCGCCCCGCTCAGCAGTACCCCGAGCACGAGGAACGGCAGCGCCTGCACGCATACCGCGACGAAGATCGTCGAACCGGTGCGCAGGGCCGGCACGTTCAGCGCGTTCTGCAGCCATGACTGACCCAGGATGGCGAGGAGCAGCACCGCGCAGAGCACCTCGACGGAAGTGATCCGCCGCGCGCGCTTCGGCCGTTCAGTCAGGACGTCCACAAGCGACGATGATGCCAGGCCCCACCGACAATCCCGCCCCCACCGCCGAGATCTACGTTCAGGACGGTGAGTTCGACGTTCGGTGCGGCGTCAGCCCTCGGCCGGGACCAGTTCGGTCCGCAGCTGCGAGGCCGTCGAGACCACGAGCATCAGCAACGTCCCCAGCGCGGCGGCATCCAGCCCCTGCGCGGGGAACGCGTACCGCAGCGTCAGGTCCAGACCACGGTCGGTGTGGGTCACGCCGAGCGTCCCGAACAGGCCCTGCCCGGCACGCTCGGCGGCCGAAGCCGCGATACCCGGCTGATCCGGCAGATCCCACGCGACCACGCAGGTCAGGCTCAGCACCGTGAGCCCCTCGGCCAGCTGGGTCGCCTGGATGACGCTCGGCACTCCGGCGTGCGAGAACGTCAGCGCGCCGTCGTCGTCGACGTGCACCTCGAGGTAACGCTCCAGCGCCTCACGCGCGCGAGCCAGCAGTTCCGCGGTGTCCGCGGCCTCCGAACCCATCAGGCACCTTTCGCGGCATCGATGGCGGCGCCGAAGCGGCGGTCGCGCTTGGCGAACTCCAGGCACGCCGCCCACAGCTGGCGCCGGTCGAAGTCCGGGAACAGCGTGTCCTGGAACACGAACTCCGCATACGCCGACTGCCACAGCATGAAGTTCGACGTGCGCAGCTCGCCCGAAGGCCGCAAGAACAGGTCCACGTCGGGCATTTCGGGCTGGTAGAGGTACTTCGCCAGCATCGTCTCGTCGACCTTGTCCGGATTGATCTTGCCCTCGGCCGCGAGGCGCGCGAGCCGGCGTGCCGCGTCGGCGATCTCGGCACGGCCGCCGTAGTTCACGCACATCGTCATGTTGAGCAGCGTGTTGTTCTTCGTCTTCTCCTCGGCCGCCTGCAGCTCCTTGATGACGCTGCGCCACAGCTTCGGCGTGCGCCCCGCCCACCTGATGCGCACCCCGATCGAACCGAGGTAGTCGACCTGCCGGCGGATCGTGTCCCGGTTGAAGCCCATCAGGAAGCGCACCTCGTCCGGGCTGCGCTTCCAGTTCTCGGTCGAAAACGCGTACACGGAAAGCCATTTCACGCCGAGTTCGACCGCGCCACTGGCGACGTCGATCATCACGGCCTCGCCGCGCTTGTGCCCCTCGATCCGCGGCAGGCCACGCTGGTTGGCCCAGCGGCCGTTGCCGTCCATGACGAGGGCCACGTGGTTGGGCACCAGCTCCGCCGGGATCTCCGGCGGGCGCGCCCCCGACGGATGCGGGTCCGGTGCCCGCCGCGCCGCGGTATCGTCGCGTCCCTTGCGCAGCACCCCTAGTTCGCCTCCCATAGGTCGCTTCCGCCGTTCGACAGTACGCGCTTCGGCATCGCTACCCTACGAGGGCACCGAAACGAGCAACGGCCGTAGGGAGCGGATTTCGTGAATGCCGATGGGGAACGAGCACCGGCGGCGCCGGACAATGTCGACCTGGACCGGCCGAGCACGGCCCGGATCTACGACTGGTATCTCGGCGGGACGAACAACTACGCGGTCGACCGCCATTTCGGCGAGCAGGCCGGCAAGCAGTTTCCGCTGATCAGGCCGCTGGCCATGTCGAACCGGCAATGGCTGGGCCGCGTGGTGCGAGCGGCGCTGGCGGAGGGCATCACCCAGTTCCTCGACCTCGGCTCCGGGGTGCCGACCGCGGGGAACGTGCACGAGATCGCGCGGGACGGCGCGGACGCTCGTGTCGTGTACGTGGACTACGAGCCGGTCGCGGTCGCCCATTCCGAGCTGATCCTCGACCAGCAGAACGCGACGGACTGGGCCGGGGTCGTGCGTGCCGACTTCCGGCAGCCCGACATCGTGTTCGAGCACGAGACCACCCGCCGGCTGCTGGACTTCGCCAAGCCGGTGTGCGTGCTGATGGTTTCGGTGCTGCACTTCGTGGGCGGCGCGGACAACGTGCCCCGGGTGATCGACCGCTACCGCCGGCGCCTCGCCCCGGGCAGCTGGCTCGCCGCCAGCCACATCACCACCGACGACGCCCCCGCCGAGGGCGCGGCTCAGATCAGCGCGCTGGCCGAGTCCTACCGCACTACGCAGAACCCGGCCTGGCTGCGCGACAAGGCGGAGTTCGCGTCGTGGTTCGAAGGCTTCACGCTGGTCGAGCCGGGCATCGTGCACCTGACCGACTGGCGCCCGGACGAGCCGGAGGCCCTGTTCCCGGATCTCGAACCGGCCGCGGTCCGGCCGTTCTACTGGGCGGCCGCCGGGCGGGTGCCGCAGCGCTAGGCGCCTCCCGCGGCGACCTCCCTGGCACGGCGCTCGACCAGCGGGAGCGAGCGCAACTGCCGTTCGAGATGCCACTGCAGGTGTGCGGCGACCAGGCCACTCGCGTCGCGGCGGGTGCCCTGGACCGCGGCGTCCGCGACGTCCCAGTCACCGTGCAGCAACGCCTCCAGCAGCACCAGCACCTCGGGCGCGGGATGCACCGCCCCCGGCGCCCGGCAGGTGCCGCACATCGACCCGCCCGCCTGCACGCTGAACGCCGCGTGCGGGCCGGGCAGACCGCACCGCGCGCATTCGGTGATGGCGGGCGCCCAGCCGGCGAAAGCCATGGCGCGCAACAGGAACGCGTCGAGCACCAGCGACGGGTCCCGCCCGCCGTCGGCGAGGGCGCGCAGTGCGCCGGTGACCAGCAGGTACAGCCGTAGGGCCGGCTCGCCCTCCTCGGCCGTGAGCCTGTCGGCCGTCTCGGCGATCGCGCTGGCGGCGGTGTAGCGCTGATAGTCGCCGACCAGGGGCAGCCCGAACGCGTCCACGGTCTGCACCTGGGTGATCACGTCGAGCGTGCGGCCGGTGTAGAACTGCACGTCGACATGGCCGAACGGCTCCAGCCGCGCGCCGAACCGCGAGGTGGTACGGCGCACGCCCTTGGCGACGGCACGCACCTTGCCGTGCTGGCGGGTGAGCAGGGTGATGATCCGGTCGGCCTCACCGAGCTTGTGCACCCGCAGCACCACACCAGTGTCGCGATAGAGGCTCACCACGACATCCTCTCATCCCCCACCGACGAATCCGCACACCCGACGTCGAACTCGCCGTCCCGAACGTGGATCTCGGGGTTAGAAGCCCAGGCGGCGGAGTTGTTTCGGGTCGCGCTGCCAGTCCTTGGCGACCTTGACGTGCAGGTCCAGGTAGACCTTGGTGCCCAGCAGGGCCTCGATGTGGCGGCGGGCCGCCGAGCCGACCGTGCGCAGGCGTTCCCCCTTGTGCCCCAGGATGATGCCCTTCTGGCTCGGGCGCTCGACGTACAGCAGCGCGTGCACGTCGAGCAGGTCGCTCCGCCCCTCGCGCGGCTGCATCTCCTCGACGGTCACGGCGATCGAGTGCGGCAACTCGTCCCGCACGCCCTCCAGCGCCGCCTCGCGGATCAACTCCGCGACGAGCGTCTGCTCGGGCTCGTCGGTCAGGTCGCCGTCCGGATACAGCTGCGGCCCCTCCGGCAGCCGCGCCACCAACAGATCTTCCAGCTGCTTCACCTGGAAACCGTCCACAGCGGACACCGGGATAAGCTCCGCGAAGTCCATGACCTCCTGCAGCGCCAGCAACTGGTCCGCGATCCGCTGGCGGGTCGCGAGGTCGGTCTTCGTCACGATGCCGACCACCGGGGTACGGCGAGCGATCTTGCGCAGCTCGCCCGCGATGAACCGGTCGCCGGGGCCGACCTTCTCATCGGCCGGCACGCAGAACCCGACAACGTCCACTTCGGACCAGGTCGAGTACACGATGTCGTTGAGCCGCTCGCCGAGCACCGTCCGCGGCCGGTGCAGGCCGGGAGTGTCCACAATGACCAGTTGCGCGTCCGCACGGTGCACGATGCCGCGGATCGCGTGCCTGGTCGTCTGCGGTTTGCTCGAGGTGATCGCGATCTTGCTGCCGACGAGCGCGTTCGTCAACGTCGACTTACCGGCATTGGGCCGCCCGACGAAACAGGCGAAACCCGAACGATGGGTCACCGCAAGACTTCCTGGACCGCGCCCTTGGCGTCCGCGCGGAAGATCGGGGCCTCGGCGGCGAGATCGCGCACCGCCCGCACCGAAGCGTCGTCGACCGAACCGCCGCCCGTCACCACGGCCGCGGCCTCCAACCCCTCCGCGCCGCTCGACACCGCCGCGGCGATCGCGGCCTGCAACGCGGTGATCCCGAACGAAGGCAGCGCCACCGTGGTTGCCGCGTACGTGCGGCCGTCGGTGTCCCGCACCGCGGCGCCTTCGGCCGCCTGGGTGCGCGCCCGGGCCGATCGGGCGAGAATCACGATCTTCTCGTCTTCCGGCTCAAGCTCAGACATCCTCAATGCTCCCGTCGCGTTCCTTGTCACCGTTGTGCAGCTTACGTTCCGCCGCACCGTCCACGGCGCCCGCCACCACCGTCGTGATGCGCATCCGGCCGCGGCGGTCCTTACCGCCTTCGGCGCGCAGGTGCAGCCCGTCGACCTCGGCCTCCGCGCCCGGCAGAGGCACCCGCCCGAGCCGCTGCGCGAGCAGCCCGCCGACGGTCTCCACGTCGTGATCGGACAGGTCGATCCCGAACAGTTCACCCAGATCGTCGACGCTCAACCGCGCCGAGACACGGACCGAGCCGTCCCCGAGACGCTCGACCGGGGGCCGCTCCTCCTGATCCGACTCGTCGGTGATCTCACCGACGATCTCCTCCAGGATGTCCTCGATCGTCAGCAGGCCCGCGGTACCGCCGTACTCGTCGACCGCGATCGCCATGTGGTTGTGCGAAAGCTGCATGTCGCGCAGCAGATCGTCGAGCCGCTTCGAGTCGGGCACGAAGGTCGCCGGGTACATCAGTTCCGCGACCGGCTTGGCCGACCCCTCGTCCAGCGACGCGCGCACGAGGTCCTTCAGGTTCACCACGCCCGCGATGTCGTCCACGGATTCGTCGATCACCGGGATCCGGGTGAACCCGGTGCGCAGTGACAGTGCCAGTGCCTGCCGCACCGTCTTGTCCTGCTCGATCCAGACGATCTCGGTGCGCGGCACCATGACCTCGCGGGCCACGGTGTCCCCGAGTTCGAACACCGAGTGGATCATCTCGCGCTCGGCCGGCTCCACGACCCCGCGTTCCTGCGCCAGGTCGACCAGCTCGCGCAGCTCGATCTCCGAGCTGAACGGCCCTTCGCGGAAGCCCTGACCAGGCGTGATGGCGTTGCCGACGAGGATCAGCAATCGCGACAGCGGCCCCAGCACGGTGCCGAGCACGCGCACCGGCCCGGCCACGACGGCGCCGACGCGGTACGGGTGCTGGCGGCCGATCGTGCGCGGGCCGACGCCGATGATCACGTACGCGACCACCACCATCACCACCGCCGTGACCACGAGGGCGAGCCATTCCGGGTGGATCCAGCGCAGGACCACGACGGTGACCAGCACGGTCGCGGTCAGTTCGCAGATCATCCGCAGCAGGAGCAGCAGGTTGATATGGCGGCGGCGTTCGGCGACGACGGCCGCGAGCTGGCGCGCGCCGGGGCGGCCCATCCGGATCAGGCCGTCGACCCGCGCCGGGGACACGGTGCTGATCGCCGCGTCGGCCGCGGCGAACACCCCGCCGAGCAGGACCAGCGCGACGGCGATCACCAGCAGGGAGGCGGAGCTCGCCATCGGTTACCCGTCTTCGGCGGTCGCGTCCAGACCCGCCGCCCCCAGCAGGCGGTCGTCGTTGGTGCGCTGCGCGTCCCGCCGCTTCGCCGCCGACATGGCGGCCTTGAAGTCGGCCAGGATCCGCTTCTGCAGCCCGAACATCTCGCGCTCTTCGGCCGGCTCGGCGTGGTCGTAGCCGAGCAGGTGCAGCACGCCGTGCACGGTGAGCAGGTGCAGCTCGTCCATCAGCGAGTGGCCGGCCGTGCGGGCCTGGTCCTTCGCGAACGGCGGGCACAGCACGATGTCACCGAGCAGCGCCGGCGACACGTCACCGGCGTCCGGCCGGTGACCGGCCTGCAGCTCGTCCATCGGGAAGGCCATCACGTCGGTGGGCCCCGGCAGGTCCATCCAGCGCACGTGCAGGTCCGACATCACGTCCAGGGTCACCAGCACCACCGAAAGCTCGGCGAGCGGGCTGACCTCCATGCGGTCGAGTGCGAACCGGGCGGCGGAGACGATGGACGTCTCGTCGACCGCCATCCCGGACTCGTTGGCGATTTCGATGCTCATGATCAGTCAGTGGCGGCCTTTCCAGCCGTTGGTGCTGTGGGCGGCGTCCCGGTCCTGGGTGGCCTGCCATTTCTCGTAGGCGTCCACGATATCGCCGACCAGCCGGTGCCGAACCACGTCCTGGCTGGTGAGCTGCGCGAAGTGCAGGTCATCGACGCCTTCGAGGATGTCGCGGACGACCCGCAGGCCGCTGCGCTGCCCGGTGGGCAGGTCGACCTGGGTGATGTCACCGGTGACCACGATCTTGGAGCTGAACCCGAGCCGGGTCAGGAACATCTTCATCTGCTCGGGCGTGGTGTTCTGCGCCTCGTCGAGGATGATGAACGCGTCGTTCAGGGTTCTACCCCGCATGTAGGCCAGCGGCGCGATCTCGATGGTGCCGGCCTGGATCAGCCGCGGGATCGAGTCCGGATCGACCATGTCGTGGAGCGCGTCGTAGAGCGGGCGCAGGTACGGGTCGATCTTCTCCGACAGCGTGCCGGGCAGGAAGCCCAGCCGCTCGCCGGCCTCGACCGCGGGGCGGGTCAGGATGATGCGGGTGACCTGCTTGGCCTGCAGCGCCTGGACGGCCTTCGCCATCGCCAGGTATGTCTTGCCGGTGCCGGCGGGGCCGATACCGAAGACGACCGTGTGCTTGTCGATCGCATCGACATAGCGCTTCTGATTGAGCGTCTTGGGGCGGATGGTGCGGCCGCGCCGGGACAGGATGTCCATGCTCAGCACTTCGGCCGGCGACTCGTGCCCCCCGGACGACAGCATGCCGACCGTGCGGCGCACCGTGTCGGGGCCGACCTGCTGCCCGCGCTCGGCGAGCGTGACCAGTTCGGCGAAGACCCGTTCCGCGAACGCGACCTCGGCAGGCGCGCCGGTGAGGGTGACCTCGTTACCGCGCACGTGGACGTCGGCTTCGAGCAGGTCTTCGGCGACGCGCAGGTTCTCGTCGCGGGAACCGAGCAGGGTCAGTGCGGCCGTGTCGGGGATCGGGAACCGGGACTGCGCGCTCTTCGTGGCGATCTCGGTGACATCCGTGCTGGCATCGGGGACGTCCGCGCGGACGTCGGATCGGGCGCCTGGACCCTGTGCGGTTCCGGCCACGTGCTTTCGGGCCTGCTTTCTGCGCGTGCGCTCGTCGGCGGTGCTGTCATCCATGATGCTAGCGGCACCCGCCCCGTATCGCAGGTGGTTAGTCGTGCCGCCCGGCGCATCACGGTCGGTATCCGCTACAACGTGCCGCGCGGACCCGGTGATTCCCGGACGTTCGGCCTTTGCCGTCACCCGGTGTCACCGCCAGGATGTGTCCGAGGTGGATGCCGGTGTTGGACGTCATGGTGATCGGAGCCGGGTTCGCGGGGCTGAGCGCCGCGCGGGCGCTGGTGGACGCGGGTAAGGACGTCGCGGTCGTGGAGGCGCGCGACCGGGTCGGCGGGCGCACGCTGAACGTCGAGGTGCCGGGCGGCATCGTCGAGGCGGGCGGGCAGTGGGTCGGGCCCGGGCAGGACCGGGTGCTCGGGCTGATCGCCGAGCTGGGGCTGAGCACCTACCCGACCCATGACTCCGGCCTGCACCTCGCCGAGCTGGGCGGCCGGACGACCCGGTACTCCGGCCGCATCCCAAAGCTCAACCCGGTGGTGCTGGCCGATATCGCGCAGGCACAGCTGCGCCTGGACCGGGCCGCCCGCCGGGTGCCGTTGGAAGCGCCCTGGGCCGCACCGGGTGCCGCCACCCTGGACGCGCAGACCTTCGCGACCTGGCTGGGCCGCCACGTCCGCACGCGGTCCGGGCGGGCGTTCTTCCAGCTGGTCACCGAGGCGGTGTGGTGTGCCGATCCGGCGGAGCTTTCGGCGCTGTGGGCCCAGTTCTACATCCACTCCGGCGGCGGGCTCGATTCGCTGATCAACACCACCGGCGGGGCACAGCAGGACCGGGTCGTGGGCGGCACCCAGGGCGCCGCGCAGGCGCTCGCGGCGGGGCTCGGGGACCGGGTGCGGCTGGGCACCCCGGTCACGGAGCTCGAATGGACCGCCGAGCGGGTGCGGGCCGGGGATCTTGAGGCGCGGCGGGCGATCATCGCGCTCCCGCCGCCCGCGGTCGCGAGGATCGGGTTCAGCCCCGCGTTGCCGGCCGACCGTGCCCAGTTGCTGCAGCGGATGCCGATGGGCTGGACCATCAAGGTCAACGTGGGCTACGACGAGCCCTTCTGGCGCACCGAGGGCATGTCGGGCCAGGCGAACAGCGACCGGCGCGCGCTGGGCACGGTGTTCGACGGCGGGCCGCCCGACGGCGCGCCCGCCGTGCTCGTCGGGTTCCTCGAGGCCCGGCACGCGCAGGCGGCCGCGCGCATGGCGCCGAAGGAGCGCCGCGATCTCGTGCTGGCCGACCTGACCGCGTATTTCGGGCCCCGCGCGGCGGAACCGGCGTTCTACTTCGAGCAGAACTGGGCCGAGGAGGAGTACACGCGCGGTTGTTACGGCGCCTTCGCCACGCCCGCGACGCTCACCAGGTTCGGTCCCGCCCTGCGTGCGCCGGTCGGCCCGCTGCACTGGGCGGGCACCGAGACGGCGACGCGCTGGGCCGGGTACATCGACGGCGCGATCGAATCGGGCCGCCGGGCCGCGGAGGAGGTGTTGCGATGATCGCCTCGTGCGACACCGTCGTGGTGGTCGGCGAGGGCCGGGTGCTGTTCGCGAAGAACTCCGATCGTGATCCGAACGAGGCGCAACCGCTGGACTGGCAGCCGCGGCGCGAGCATCCGGCCGGCGCGCGCGTGCGGTGCACCTGGCTCGAGATCGAGCAGGCGCCCCGGACCCACGCAGTCCTGCTCAGCAGGCCGTTCTGGATGTGGGGCGCGGAAATGGGCGCCAACGAGCACGGTGTGGTCATCGGGAACGAAGCCGTGTTCACCGACCAGCCCTACCGTACGAGCGGGCTCACCGGGATGGACCTGCTGCGGCTGGCGCTCGAACGCGCCGCGACCGCCGAGGAGGCGGTGAACGTGCTGACCGGGCTGCTGGAACGCTACGGCCAGGGCGGCGGCTGCGGGCACGAGGACCGGAACTTCACCTACCACAACAGTTTCCTGGTCGCCGATCGTCGTGGCGCGTACGTGGTGGAGACGGCCGGGCAGCTGTGGGCGGTGGAACACGTGCGCGTCGGAGCGCGCAGCATTTCCAACGGCCTGACGATTCCGGGTTTCGCCGCGCACTCCGACCGCCTGCGCACCGCCGTCTCGGCCTGCCGCACCCGCCGTCCCCGCACCGAGCACCTCGCCGCGGGAGCCGACGGCCCCGCCGAACTGATGGCGGCGTTGCGCGACCACGGCGCCGGGCGGAGCGCGCCGCGTTATTCACCTCTGAACGGCGGTATGGCGGCGCCGTGCATGCACGCGGGCGGTCTGGCCGCGAACTCGCAGACCACCGCATCCTGGGTGGCGGACCTGCGCCCCGACACGGCGGCGCACTGGGTGACCGGCACGGCGGCCCCGTGCACGAGCCTGTTCAAACCGGTGCGGGTGGACCAGCCGCTGGATCTCGGCCCGTCCCCGACGGACGTGTTCGACGAGAAATCCTTGTGGTGGCGCCATGAACGCCTGCACCGGACCGCACTCCGGGACCCGGCCACGACGTTCCCGCGCTTCACTCGTGAACGCGACGAGACCGAAGCTCGCTGGCTGGCGGACCCGCCCCCACCGGAGGAAGCCTTCGCCGAAGCCGGCCGGCTGCTCACGAAATGGACGGCAACGGTTTCCCGGCCCACCGACCACCGTCCACTCTGGACGAAGCGCTACTGGCGCATCCGGGACACCCGAGCGGCGCTACCGG
>NZ_VDFW01000049.1 GCF_006152065.1 Amycolatopsis alkalitolerans | reverse complement strand
TGTGTCCTGCGGGACACCCGCACCCGGTCGGCTTGCATGATCGGGGCTTCGCCATTGTCGATCATGCAGCCTCCTGTGGGCGCACGACCATCACCGGGCACTGCGCGTAGTGCACGAGCGCCTGGCTCGTCGAGCCGAGCAGCAGCCCCTGGAACCCACCGCGCCCGCGGCTGCCGACGACGACGAGTTGCGCGTTCTTGCTCCACTCGAGCAACTGGCGGCGCGGCCGGTCCCTGACGACGATCCGCTCGACGCGCACGTCCGGATACTTCTCGGCCCAGCCGGCCAGGCTCTCGGACAGGATGCGCTCCTGCTCCTGTTCGGAGGGCTCGGTCTCCAGGAGCGCGTACTCCACCGGGGCCGTGCTGGCGTAGTCGAGGTCGCTCCACGCGTGAACCGCGACCAGCGGAACGCGGCGCCAGGCCGCCTCGTCGAAGGCCGCGCCGAGCGCGGTGATGCTCGTCGGGCTGCCATCGACGCCCACGACCACCGGCCCCGAGGCTTCCCCGTCGTCGCGCACGATCACCACCGGGCATTCGCTGTGCGCCACCACGGAGACCGCGGTCGAGCCGGTGAGCATCCCGGTGAACCCGCCGCGCCCGGAGGCGCCGAGCACGATCATCCGCGCCTTCTTCGAAGCATCGATGAGCATCGGCACCGGCGGCACGCGCAGGCGTTCGGTGGTCACGGCCAGCCCGGGGCCGATCTCATGTGCCGCGGCGGCCGCCTCGGTCAGCTGCTGGTGGGCGAGCCGCTCGACCGCGTCGAAGGCGTCCTGCGGGATGGGCAGGCCGGCCCCGAAGTATCCCAGCGCCGGGTCCACCCCCGAGATCAGGTCCACCCGGAGGTTGCGGGGCGTCGCTTCGGCCGCGGCCCAGCGTACGGCCCGCAGCGCCTGCTCGGATCCGTCGATACCGACGACGATCGCGGCGGTGCTGTCAGTCATCTGATCTTCTCCCTGTTACGGCTCTCGGCGGTCGCGCTGACCACTCCGGGTACGGCCTCCGCCAGCACGGTCGCGACGTGGCGGTCGGTTTCGCTGTCGAACTCGTCGACGATGTGGACGACCCCGTCGTGCACATCGACCGACCATCGGTCCGACCCGCCGTAGACGGCCAGATGCCGCCGCACGTCGGTGGCGATCTCGGCGTCCTCACGGGCGAACATGCGCACGATGTCGCCCCTGGTCACGATCCCGACCACGCGCGAGCCCTCGACGATCGGCATCGCGCGGATCCGGGTGTCCAGCAGCTCGCGCGCCAGTTCGGTCAGGTCGGTGGCCGGGCTCATCGCCTGCGCGGGGGTGCTCATCACGTCCCCGACGGTCGCGCCCGGCGCGACCCGGACCCGCTCCTCGGGGGCGCACCGCGGGTCCTGCTGGAATCGCTCTCCGATCAGGTCGGCCTCCGTCACGATGCCGATCAGCCGGTCGTCGTCGTCCACCACGGGCAACGCGGTGAACGTGTGCTCGCTCAGCAGCCGGGCGGCGTGCTTGGCGCTCGTCCCCGGGGTCACCGTGACCACCGGGCGGCTCATGACGTCCTGTGCCCGCATACCTGTCTCCTTGTCCCTTTTCCCGGCTCAACGCTACGGAGCACCGACGGGGCGGGCAGCGGCCGAGCGTTGACGAGTTTGAGGACTTACGACTCTCGGCGTCGCGCGCGAGAGGAAGGCACACTGTCCGCAACTGACGACTGCACACACTTTTCTGGAGCTGGTATGACGGACATCCGGCCACTGACGCCGCGGGAATGCGTCAAGCTGCTGTCCTCCCAGCCCGTCGGCAGGCTCGCCTTCTCCGAGAACGCGCTGCCCACAATCCGGCCGGTGAACTTCTTCCTGCACAACGGTGACATCATCGTCCGGACCAGCCGGTCCGGTTCGATCAGCAAGCTCACCAAGGAGGTCGTGGCGTTCGAGGTGGACAGCCTCGACCCGGCCACGCACACCGGCTGGAGCGTCGTGGTGATCGGGCGGGTCACGCCGGTGACCGATGTCGACGAACTGGCCGCGATGGCCGATCCGGGCCATCGCCCGTGGGCCGGGGGCGAGCGCTCGCTGTTCCTGCGGATCCCGGTCGACATCATCAGCGGCCGGATTCTCCAGCTGGCCGCCACCGACGCGGTCGGCGACGCCGCGGCCAGCTGAGAGCTCAGGTCCGGACCACATCGTCCACGGCGAACCGCAGTTCGTCGTAGACCGCGACGACGCCGGGGATCGCCTCGATGAGCCGGACGGCACGCCGTCCTTCGCTCCGCAGCTCGACCTCACCAGTCAGCGTCACCTCGCCGTCGCGCACCCGTACGGAGGTCCGCGCGGGGTCCGCCCACAGGCAGCGCTGCAGCACGGTGCGCTCGATTTCCTCCCGCAGCTCCTCGTCCGGGCGCAGGAACACATGCAGCACGTCACGCCTTGCCAGTACCCCGGCGAGCCGTCCCGAACCATCGACGACGTAGAGCCGCCGCAGCCCCTCGCGAAGCATCTTCTGCGCCGCGACGGCGATCGGCTCGGACCGGCTGACCGTCCGCACGCGCCGGGTCATGACGTCCCCGGCCGTGGTGCCCCGGCCCTTGCCCCACCGCCGCCACCGGCGCGGTGAGGACAGCAGCGAGGGGGGGTTCCCGGCACCGCCGCGTTGCTCCTCCTTGGCCAGCAGGTCGGACTCCGACACCACCCCGATCGGATGGCCGTGGCCGTCGAGCACCGGCACCGACCCGATCTTGTACTCGGTGAGGATCGCCACCAGGTTCTTGAACGGGGTCGCCGGCGAAACCGTCACCACCGGATGCGTCATCAGGTCTGCCACCACGATCTTGTTCATGACACTCACCCCTGGTGCCGTGCGACGAGGACGGGGCAGAGCGCGTACGACATGACCGCCTGGCTCGTCGAGCCCAGCAGCATCCCGGCGAACCCGCCGCGGCCCCGGCTGCCCACGACGATCAGCTGTGCCGAGTCGGCCTGGTCGAGCAGCGCGACCGCCGGCCTGCCATGCGTGACAACCCGTTCGACGGCGACATCCGGGCACTTCTCCTGCCAGCCCGCGAGCCGCTCCGCGAGGACTTCGCCTTCGCGTTCCTGGATCTGGTCGTGGTCCAGGGTCCAGTGCGTCTCTTCGAACACCGCGGTGAGGAAGGCGTCGTCCCAGCTGTGCACGGCGATCAGCGGGGCGCCCCGCCACGAGGCCTCGTCGAAGGCGACGGCGACGGCTTCCTCGCTCGCGACCGAACCGTCCACTCCCACCACGACGGGCCCCTCCGACGGCGGCGCGTCCTCGGCCACATGCCCGCGGATGAGCGCGACCGGGCAGGACGCGTGCGCGGTCAGCGCGATGGACACCGAACCGGAGAAGAAACGGCCCAGTGGGCGCATGCCCTGCGTGGCGAGCACCAGCAGCGCCGCCGACCGCGACTGGTCGAGCAGCGTCGTGGCGGCGCCTTCGTGGCTCAGCAGGAGTTCCGGCTCGATCCCGGGCTCCACCTCGCGGGCCGCGTCGCGCGCGGTACGCAGCAAACGCTGCCCCCGCATGCGCAGCACCCCGCGAAGGTCGTCGCTCGTCGGCAGCCCGCGCGGGTAGTTGATGGAAAGCTCGTCGGTGGCGTGCACCAGGCGCAGGGGCCGGTTGCGCCGTCCCGCCTCGCGGGCGGCCCACCGGACGGCGTGCAGCGCGCCGGGTGATCCGTCGACACCCGCCACGACCGCGCCCGTGGTCTGTTCGTTCATCGCTGATCACTCCTCGGTTTCGTTGCCAGCAAGCCGAAACTAGCGACGGAGGGTCACTCGACAACGCAGGCGTTCGTCCTCCTGCCCGGGGACTTTGTCCCCCTGACGCCGTCTTGGCGCGCTCACAGAATTGGCTACGACAACCGGAAAGTGATTTTGGAGAAAGGAGTTGTCATGGCGCTCCAGCACGAGCCGAGGCTCAACGAGGACATGCAGGTTCCGACCCAGCGCGCGGCGGAGACCGCGCCGGCACACGGTGCGGTGATGACGACCGCAGCGGCCAAGGTGATGGCGTTCCTGCGCATCGCCCTCGGCCTGGAGTTCCTGTGGGCGTTCCTCGACAAGACCTTCGGGTTCGGCTACTCGACCACCTCGGCCCAGGCCTGGATCAACGGCGGTTCGCCGACGAAGGGCTTCCTGAGCCACGTGGACGTCGGGCCGCTCGCGGGCACGCTGCGTTCCTGGGCGGGCGCGCCCTGGGCCGACTGGATCTTCATGATCGGCATGCTCGGCCTCGGCCTCGCCCTGATCCTGGGCATCGGGCTGCGGATCGCGGCGGGTGCCGGCATCCTGATGATGCTGTTCATGTGGTTCGGCGAATGGCCGCTCGCCCGGTTCACCGAGGCCGGTCAGGCCAGCGGTTCCACCAACCCGATCATCGACTACCACTTCCTGTACGCCGTTGTTCTCATCGTGCTCGCGGCCGCGTACGCGGGGAACACCTGGGGATTCGGGCGCCGGTGGGCGGAGCTCGTCCAGCACAACCGCTGGCTGCTCTGATCCGCCGGGCGCAGCGGGGGCCGGAGCCTGACACGGCGGCTCCGGCCCCCGAAGTCTGTCTTGGACAGTCCTCAACAGACGATCAGCGGCCGCGGGCTCAGGGCCTGCGGCGGTCGAACCAGGACCGCACCCGCTCGAGGGGGCCGGCCGGTGCCACCGCCGGGGACGCGAACTCGCGGCGCTCCGCCGCGTGCCGGGGCCCTGGCACCTCGGGCCTCGGATGCGGTTCCGGCGGCCGGCTCATCACCGGGTAGCGGGCGAACGGGTCATCTTCGGCACGGGCCCGGCGCGGCCGGCGCAACCCGAACAGCCCGAGCAGTCCCAGGAGCCCGACCAGTCCCCAGACCCCGTTGCCCATGATCGACATTCCGGCCCCTCATCACCCACTTCAGCGTTCCCTCATAGGTACCGTGACCGGCCCATGATCATCGGGGGAACCACCGGATGGGGTGACACAAACCGCTCAGATGGCCCTCTCCCCCTTGCCCAGCACCACGATCCCGCCACGGCTGACGTGGTAGTGCTCCCGGTCCCGGGCCAGATCGACGCCGATATGCGCGCCCGGCGGGACGACCACGTTCTTGTCCAGGATGGCGCGCCGCACGACCGCGCCGGCGCCCACGTGGGCACCGTCGAGCAGCACCGAGCCCTGCACGACCGCGCCGTTCTCGACGTACACGTCCGGCGAGAGCACCGAGTCGACCACCTGCGCCCCGGAGATGATGCAGCCGTTGCTGATGATCGACTGCTGCGCGGTGCCGCCCTCGACGAACTTCGCCGCCGCGCGCTGGGCGGGATGCGCCAGGATCGGCCAGCGCCGGTTGTAGAGGTTGAACACCGGATGCGTCGAGATCAGGTCGGTGTGCGCATCGAAGTAGCTGTCGATCGTCCCGACGTCACGCCAGTAGCCGTGATCGCGCTCGGTCTCGCCGGGCACCTCGTTCGTGCTGAAGTCGTAGACGGCCGCGTCGCCGTGAGCGACGAACGCCGGGATGATGTCGCGGCCCATGTCGTGTTTGGACCGGGCGTTCTCGGCGTCCGCGTGCAGCGCCTCGATCAGCGCCTGCGTCGTGAACACGTAGTTGCCCATGGACACATAGGACTCTTCGGGCGAGTCGGGCAGCCCCGGCGGGTCGGCCGGTTTCTCCAGGAACGCGTCGATGACGGTGCCGTCGGTCGTGTCGATCACCCCGAACGAGGTGGCCTCCGCGCGCGGCACCCGGATCCCGGCGACCGTCACGCCCGCACCGGACTTCAGGTGCGCCTCGATCATCTGCCGCGGGTCCATCCGGTAGATGTTGTCCGCGCCGAACACCGCGATGTACGCCGGATTCTCGTCGTAGACCAGGTTCAGGCTCTGGTGGATCGCGTCCGCGCTGCCCTGGAACCAGCGCGGCCCGAGCCGCTGCTGCGCCGGCACCGGCGTCACGTATTCCCCGGTCAGCGAGGACAGCCGCCAGGTGGTGCTGATATGCCGGTCGAGGGAATGCGACTTGTACTGGGTCAGCACGCAGATCCGGCGGACGCCGCCGTGGACGAGATTCGACAGCACGAAGTCGACGAGCCGGTGCACCCCGCCGAAGGGCACCGCCGGTTTCGCCCGGTCGGCGGTCAGCGGCATCAGTCTCTTGCCTTCACCGCCCGCGAGCACGATGCCCAGCACATTGCCGCTGCTCATGACGACCTCCGTATCTTGCGGGACACCCGCACCCGGTCGGTCGTCATCAGCAGGCCTCCGGCATTGTCGCTCATGACGACCTCCTGGTCGCTTCGTAGATCCTGACCGTGCGCGCCGCGATCGCGGCCCAGCCGAACTCCTCGACGGCCCGCGATCTGCCCGCCGAGCCCATCGCGGTGGCTCGCTCGCGATCCCCGACGATCTCGTTGACCCGCGCGGCGAGGCCGGCTTCGAACGCTTCGGGATCGCTCTCGTCGTAGTGCACGAGCAGGCCGGTCACCCCGTCTTCGACGACCTCCGGGATCCCGCCGACGTCGCTGGCCACGACCGCGGTGCCGCAGGCCATCGCCTCCAGGTTCACGATGCCGAGCGGCTCGTACACCGACGGGCAGGCGAATACGGCCGCATGCGTGAGCAGTTCGACGACCTGGTCGCGCGGCAGCATCTCCGGGATCCAGAACACCCCGTCGCGCCTGGCGCGCAACCCGTCGACGAGCCCGCGGAACTCCGCGTCCAGTTCCGGGGTGTCCGCGCCGCCCGCGCACAGCACGACCTGGACACCGGGCGCGAACGCCGACGCGGCGCGGACGAGGTGTGGCACTCCCTTCTGGCGGGTGATGCGGCCGACGAACAGCACGTACGGCCGGTCCGGGTCGATGCCGTGCGCGCGGAGGGCGCCGGTCGCCGGAACCGGTTGGTACAGCTTGGTGTCGATCCCGTTGTGCACGACGTGGACCCGCTCGGGCGGCACCGCGGGATAGGTGGCGAGCACGTCCCGGCACATCCCGGCGCTCACCGCGATGATCGCGTCGGCGGATTCGTACGCGGTCCGCTCGATCCAGGACGAGACCTGGTAGCCGCCGCCGAGTTGCTCGGCCTTCCACGGGCGCAACGGTTCCAGCGAATGGGCGGTGAGCACGTGCGGGATCCCGTAGGTCAGCTTCGCCAGGTGCCCGGCGAGGTTCGCGTACCAGGTGTGGCTGTGCACGAGATCGTGCCCGGCGAGCGCGTCGGCCATCGATACCGCGATGTCCATCGTGGTGAACGCGGGCTGCCGGTACTCGCGGGAGCCGGCGTGCCCGTGCGCGCCTTCGCGGTCGGGACCCCAGCAGTGCACGCCGAGGTCGACGAGCGAGCGCAGTTCGCGGGCGAGGAACTCCACGTGCACCCCGGCCCCGCCGTAGACCTCGGGTGGGTACTCGCGGGTGAGCAGGCCGACGCGCATGCCCCGACCCTAAGACCCTAGGCAAGGGTTCCTGTGACGCACGGAAAAACGCCCGGAGAACTCCTCCCCGGCCGCGACCCCATTCACTCGATCGGGTGGTACCGCGTCCTGGCCCGTCCCGAGGCGGCAGGCGCCCCCTCTCACGCATCGGGCAGGGCCACCATGAGTGCCGCCACGCTCAGCGCGCTGCCTTCCGGGTAGCCGGTCCGATCGCGTCAGCCCCCCGAGCGATCGGGCCGGCCCACCCAGATCTTGGCTAGGCTCGCCGGTATGCGCATCCTCGTCTCCGCCGACATGGAGGGCGCCACCGGCGTCACGTGGACCGACGACGTCGTACCGGGAACGCCGCAGTGGCAGCGGTTCCGCCGGCTGTTCACCGGCGACGTGAACGCGGTCATCGCCGGGCTGCACGACGGCGGGGCGAGCGACGTGCTGGTCAACGAGGCGCATTCGTCCCAGCGCAACCTCCTGCTGGAGGATCTCGACGCCCGCGCGAGGATGCTGACCGGCCGGCACAAACCGCTGTCGATGATGCAGGGCATCGACTCGGGTGTGGACGGGGTCGTGTTCCTCGGCTACCACGCGGGCGCCGGCGCCGAGGGCGTGCTGGCCCATACCTATCTGGAGAACCAGATCACCGGCGTCCGGCTCGACGGGGTCGCCGCGAGCGAGGGCCGCCTGAATTCGGCGCTGGCCGCCGAGTACGGGGTGCCGGTACTCATGGTCAGCGGGGACGACAAGACCTGCGAGGACGCCCGTGACTACGCGCCCGAGGCGATCGGCGTCGCGGTGAAGGAATGCGTGAGCCGGTACGCCGCCATCTGCACCCCGCCGGAGCGGACGACCACCGCGTTGCGGCTCGCGGCGGAGAAGGCGATGACGCGCGCCGGGCGCGGCGAACCCCGCCGCATCCCGCACCGGATCGAGGTCGAGTTCGACGCGAGCCATCTCGCGCAGGCGGCCGCGGTGGTCCCGACCATCGAGCAGACCGGGGTGCGCCGGGTCGGCTTCGACGCACCGGACATGACCGAGGCGATGAAGGCGTTCAAGGTGGTCACCGCGATCGCCGCGGGCGCGGTACAGGGGATTTATGGCTGACGTAGTGGACATCTGCGCCCGGCTCGTCCGGTTCGACACCACCAACCGCGGGCACGGGGACGCCGAGGGCGAGCGCGAGGCCGCCGAGTTCGTCGCGGAGGTGCTCTCGGACGCGGGCATCGAGCCCAAGATCCTCGAGTCGGCGCCGCGCCGGGCCAACGTGCTCGCTCGCGTCCCCGGTACCGACGCCTCGCTGCCGCCGCTGCTCGTGCAGGGGCATCTCGACGTCGTCCCGGCAGACGCCGGCGACTGGTCGGTGCCCCCGTTCTCCGGAGAGATCCGCGACGGCTGCCTGTGGGGCCGCGGTGCGGTGGACATGAAGGACTTCTGCGCGATGGTCCTTTCGCTGGTGTCCGAGGGTCTGCGGCCGCGCCGTGATCTCGTGCTGGCGTTCGTCGCCGACGAGGAGGACCGCGGCGAATGGGGCGCGCACTGGCTGGCGACCGAGCACGGCGAGTTCTTCGCCGGCTGCGCCGCCGCGATCAGCGAGTCCGGCGGCTACACGTATCACGTGCCTGCCGCGGACGGGAGGATGGTGCGGCTGTACCCGATCGGCACCGCCGAGCGCGGCACGGCCCACCTGCGCCTGACCGCACACGGCCGCGCCGGGCACGGTTCACGGCGCAACGACGAGAACGCGGTGGTCCGGCTCGTCGGCGCGCTCCAGCGGATCGCCGGCCACCGCTGGCCCGTCCACCTGACCCCGACGGTCGAGGCTTTCCTTGTCCGTACCGGCGAAGCGCTCGGCGTCGACATCGATCTGTCCGATGTGGACGCGACGCTCGCCAGGCTGGGCCCGGCGGCCTCGCTCGCGGAGAACACGGTGCGCGACTCGAGCACGCCGACGATGCTCGACGCCGGCTACAAGGTCAACGTGATCCCGAGCGTCGCGCGGGCCCAAGTCGACGTGCGGACGCTGCCAGGCACCGAGGAGGCACTGCTCGCACAGATCGACGCGCTGCTCGGGCCGGGCCTCGAGCGCGAGTTCGTCGCCCACCAGCAACCGGTCCAGGCCCCGGTCGACTCGCCGTGGTTCAGCGCGATGGCCGCCGCGCTGCGCGCCGAGGACCCCGAGGCCGTCGTCGTGCCGTACTGCATGGGCGGCGGCACGGACGCCAAGGCGTTCAGCCCGCTGGGGATCGACTGCTACGGCTTCGCGCCGCTGTGGCTGCCCGAGGGCTTCCCGTACCGCGCGATGGCGCACGGCGTGGACGAACGCGTACCGGTCGAGGGGCTCGAGTTCGGCAAGCGGGTGCTCGGCCACCTTCTCACCACCTGCTGACCCGCACCCGCGTGCTCGACGCCGCCGTGACCGCGTTCCGCGAGAAGTCCTTCGTGGACGCCACGATGGAGGACATCGCCATGTCGACGTTACGGTAGGGCCGTGAGCACGGACCGGTTCTTCTCGTCCTTCGAAGCAGGCGAGCCTGCGCCGTTGCACGGCGACGTCGGCGGCGGGCCGGCGCGCTCGCCGACGGCGAAGGCCGGGGTGGGTTTCACCGGGACGCGCGCGCTGCGGTACGACCGGCCGGGGCACGTGCGGCTGTTCGACGTGGACGTCCCGGCGGGCGAGCACACCGAACTGTCCTATGTGGTCTTTCCGGAGAACGGGCTCTCGGTCGCGCTCGACGCCGAACTCGACGACGGCAGCCGCCTGCCCGGCACACTCGATCCGAAGGCGCTGTATCCCGACCAGTGGAACCTCGTCCGGCGCCCGGTCCCCGCGGGCCGGACCGTGCGCGCCATCGTCCTCGACGCCCCGGACGCCACCGGCTGGCTCGACGACGTCCGCATCGCCGACCGGCCCCCGCGCCGGCAGGACCCCGTCGACTGGGTCCGCACGACCCGCGGCACCCACTCCAGCCCGGAGTTCTCGCGCGGCAACACCTTTCCCGCGACCGCCGTCCCGCACGGGTTCAACTTCTGGACCCCGGTCACCGACGCCTCTTCGACCAGGTGGCTGTACGAATACCACCGCCGCAACGGCGCCGCGAACCGGCCACGGCTCGCGGGGTTCGCGCTCAGCCACCAGCCCAGCCCCTGGATGGGCGACCGCCACACCTTCCACGTCGCTCCCGAGGGCGATCTCGCGTTCGGGCACGAGCACGAGACCGACCGCCCCTATCACTACGGCGTCCGGTTCGACGACGGAACCACCGCCGATCTCGCCCCGGCCGACCACGCGGCCCTGTTCCGCTTCACCTTCCCCGGCACCGGGGCCGTCCGGTTTTCCTGCGGTCGCGGCGGGGTCCGGCTCGATCCGAAACGCGGGGTGGTCACCGGGTACACCTCGGTCCGCAGCAGGCTCTCCGCCGGGGCGCGGCGGATGTTCGTCTACGGCACCTTCGACCGGCCCGCCCGCCGGCGCGGCAAGACCCTCGCCTTCGATGCGGCCACGGTCGACCTGCGGATCGCGACCTCGCTGATCAGCCTGAAGCAGGCCCGGCGCAACCTGGACGCGGAGATCCCCGCCGGGACGAGCTTCGAGCAGGTGCGCGACCGGGCACGGCAGGAGTGGCAGGACCTGCTGGCCCGCGTCGAACTCGACGGCGCGACCGAAGACCAGCTCACCACCTTCTATTCCGGCCTCTACCGCATGTTCCTCTACCCCAACTCCGGGCACGAGGAGACGCCGTCCGGCCGCAGGCACGCGAGTCCGGTCGTGCGCCGGTGGTGGCCGAGCACCCGCCGGCGGACCGGCGCGAAGGTCGTTGACGGGCCGATGTCGGTCAACAACGGGTTCTGGGACACCTACCGGACGACCTGGCCGGCGTATGCGCTGCTCACCCCCGGCCGGTGTGGCGAGCTGATCGAGGGTTTCGTCCAGCAGTACCGCGAAGGCGGCTGGATCGCGCGCTGGTCCTCGCCCGGTTACGCCGACCTGATGACCGGAACCAGCTCCGACGTCGCCTTCGCCGACGCGTACCTCAAGGGAGTCCGCGGGTTCGACGTGCATGCCGCCTACGAAGCGGCGCTGAAGAACGCAACCGTGGCGCCGCCGAACCGCGCGGTCGGCCGCAAGGGCCTGCGCGAGTCGATCTTCCTCGGCTACACGCCGCTGACCACCCACGAAGGGCTGTCGTGGGCGTTGGAGGGGTACATCAACGACTTCGGGCTCGCGAACCTCGCCGAGGCGCTGGGAACGCCCGATGAGGCGAAGTACTTCCGCCAGCGCGCCCTGCACTACGTCCACCACTTCGACGAGCGCACCGGCTTCTTCCAGGGCCGCCACCGCGACGGCCGGTGGCGATGGGCTCCCCACGAGTACGACCCGACGCTGTGGGGCCACGACTACACCGAGACAGACGGCTGGAACATGGCCTTTTCCGTGCCTCACGACGGGAACGGGCTGGCGAACCTGCTCGGCGGGCGCGCGGCACTCGAGTCCAAACTGGACACTTTCTTCGCCACCCCGGAGACGGGCCGCAACCCGGGCTCCTACCGCGGGATCATCCACGAAATGACCGAGGCGCGCGACGTCCGGCTCGGCCAGTACGGGCATTCGAACCAGCCCTCGCACCATATCCCCTGGATGTACGCGCACGCGGGTGCGGCGGCGAAGGGGCAGGGAAAGGTCCGCGAGGTGCTCACCCGCTGCTACCTCGGCAGCGAGATCGGGCAGGGCTACCCCGGTGACGAGGACAACGGCGAGATGTCCGCGTGGTACGTCTTCGCCGCGCTCGGCCTGTACCCGCTCGCGGTCGGCAGCCCGGCCTACGTCCTCGGCGCGCCGCTGTTCCGGCGCGCGGTCGTCCACCTCGAAAGCGGGAACCGGCTGGTGATCACGGCGTCCAGCGGCGGCCCGTACATCCAGAGCCTGCGGGTCGACGGTGAACCGCACGAGGAGTCGTGGATCGCGCACGACGTGCTCGCGGCGGGTGCGACGCTCGAGTTCACCCTCGGCGAGCAGCCGTCCGGCTGGGGCACCCCGCCGCCCTCGCTCACCGAAGGCGGCGATCCGCCGCGCCCGCTCACCGATCTGACCCGCCGTGATCACACCGCGCTGTTCGACGACACCAGCCGCACCCAGATCACCTTCGACACCGCCACCCCGGTGATCGAGTACAAGGTGGACGGTCCGCCGCGGCCGGTGGAGATCTACACGCTGACCTCCGGAACCCGGGGCGCACCCAGCGCGTGGGTCCTCGAAGGCTCAGCGGACGGGCACCGGTGGACCGAACTGGACCGCCGCGCCGGTGAGACGTTCCCATGGGCGCGCCAGACCAGGCCGTTCGCGCTCGCGGAGCCCGCGGCATGGCCGCGTTACCGGTTGCGCGTCACCGCGTCGGCCGGGCGCAGAATGTCGCTGGCGCAATGGGAACTGCTGGCCGGGGAGCGATGATGGGCACGGTGGTGACGACCCTCGAACGGCTGCGCGACCGGCTCGTGGCCGCCGACCCCGGCCTGCTGCGGCTGCGGCGCGCGGGGATCGCGGTCGGCGGGATCGTGATCGCGATCGCCGTGCTCGGCCTGTCCGGCCGCCCGATCCCGACGATCCTGGTCGCCGCGATCGCCGCGATGCAGTCGGCGTTCACCGTCAACGACCGGACCTCGCGCGCCCAGGCGGTGACGCTGGTGCTCGCCACGTGCTCCGGTGCCCTGTCGCTCACCGTCGCCTCCCTCGGCGTCACGCATTCCCCGCTGGACTACGTGCTGTTCATCCTGCTGATCTTCCTGGCGGTGTACGCGCAGCGGTTCGCCCCGCGCGGTCCGGCGCTCGGCGCGCTCGCGTTCTTCATGTTCTTCTTCGCGATGTTCCTGCAGATCCACTTCACGCAGCTGCCGCCGTACCTGCTGGCGCTCGCGGTCGGAGTCGCCGGCAGCGCGCTCATGCGCTTCGTGGTGCTGCGCCGTGACCCGGAACGCGAACTGGTGCGCATCCGCCGCGCCTTCCGGGCCCGCCTCGGCCGGCACGCGGCCACCGCGGCGGCCTATCTCGCGAGCGGCGGCAGCGAGCGGCGCCGTAACCAGCTGCGGCGCGCGGATTCCCGGTTGCACGAGGCGGTCCTGATGATCGAGGACGCGATCGACGAGGTGCTCGGCCCGCCCGCGTCGGAGCTGCTGCGGCGGCGCGCGATCGAGATCGAACTGGCCGCGCAGTGGCTGTCGCTCACCGCGCGGCGGACCAATACCGAGAAGCTGCCCGACGAGGTTCGCGACGAGCTCGTCGGGAACATCCTGCGGTTCGAATCGCTCATCGAGCACGACCCGCGCGAGCTGCCGGTGATCAGCGACACCGGCCAGTTCAGCAAGATGCTCGTCACGGGCAGCCGGCTGGCCGACAAGCGCGAGCCGGGCGACGATCTGCGGCGCGCGATCGCCGAGCTGGCCCTGGCCGACGTCAACGCGCAGCGGATCGCCGAGCACGACTACTCCGCCGAGGCCGAGGTGCCCGAGCCGCCGCCGGCGAAGAAACCGTTGCTGGCCTTCGACAATCAGACCCGCGCCGCGCTGCAGGCGATGATCGGCGGGACGCTGGCGGTGATCGGCGGCGAGCTCGTTTCGCACCAGCGGTGGTACTGGGCGGTGCTGACGGTGTTCGTCGTGTTCCTCAACACCTCGACCACGGGCGCGGCCTTCGTGAAGGGCTTGCGGCGGGTGACGGGCACGATGGCCGGGATCTTCGGCGGCATGCTCCTGGCGCTGCTCGTGACCGGCGATCTCACGCTCACCGTCGTGCTGATCCTCGTGTGCGTGTTCTGCCTCGTCTACACCGCACGCGTGTCGTACCTGGTGATGTCGTTCTTCATCACGTGCATGCTCGGCCTGCTCTACAGCCTGCTCGGCACGTTCACCCTCGACGTGCTGTGGCTGCGGGTCGCGGAGACCGCGATCGGGGCGGGCGCGGGCATCCTCGCCGCGATCGCCGTGCTGCCGGTGCGCACCCGCACGGTGCTGCGGTCGGATCTGGAGGCGGTGCTCACGGACCTGCACGAGTTCCTCGACCAGGCCGAGCTGCTGCTGTCCGGGCGGGAGAACATCAACGTCATCGACCTGTCCCGCCAGCTCGACCGGGCGATCGAGCAGGTCCGCACCACCGTCGAACCGCTGACCCACCCGATAAGCCTCGCCAGCCGCCGCACCTACGGCTCCTACGTGCTGACCACGCTCGACCGGATCGGCTTCCGCGCCCGCAACGTCGCCGCGCGTGCGGAACCGGGGCTGTTCGCCGGCGACGAGCGGCTCACCGAGCTCATCGACCGGATCACGCACAACGTCGACGTGCTACTCGAGGCGGTGGGCGGCGGGACGCAGCGCAAGCTCGACCGCGACACCGAGACATCGATCACGGCCGGCACCGACAGCCGCCACGCCCGGTCCGTGCTGACCAGTCTCGGGCGCCTTGACGAGGCGCTTATCGCGCTCGGCCGGGTTTTCGAGGTGCAGGCGACCGAATCGGTCAAGCCGGGTGTGGGGCGACGCACCGGGTCATCGCAGGCAGCGGCCGATAGAGTCACGACCACAAGCGAAGAGAACGTGCACCGGAGCGCGCATGATCGACAATGAACGCACCCCCGATCATGCGCGCGACCGGGTGCGTCGGCGCCCATGCGGGACACCCGCACCCGAGCCACGCAAGATACAGGAGTACGCAATGACCCAAGCCCCCGTCAACGTCACCGTCACCGGCGCGGCCGGCCAGATCGGCTACGCGCTGCTGTTCCGCATCGCCTCCGGTCAGCTGCTCGGCGCGGACACTCCGGTGAAGCTGCGGCTGCTGGAGATCCCGCAGGCGGTCAAGGCGGCCGAAGGCACCGCGATGGAGCTCGAGGACGGGGCGTTCCCGCTGCTCGCCGGCATCGACATCTTCGACGACCCGAAGCAGGCCTTCGCCGGCGCGAACGTCGCGCTGCTGGTCGGCGCCCGGCCCCGCACGAAGGGCATGGAGCGCGGTGACCTGCTCGAGGCCAACGGCGGGATCTTCAAACCGCAGGGCGAGGCGATCAACGCCGGTGCCGCCGAGGACATCAAGGTCCTCGTCGTGGGCAACCCGGCCAACACCAACTCGCTCATCGCGCGGTCGAACGCTCCCGACGTGCCGATCGAGCGGTTCACCGCGATGACCCGCCTCGACCACAACCGCGCGACCGCGCAGCTGGCGAAGAAGCTCGGCGTGTCGGTGTCCGACGTCAAGAAGATGACCATCTGGGGCAACCACTCCGCGACGCAGTACCCGGACATCTTCCACGCCGAGGTCGCCGGCAAGAACGCCGCCGAGGCGGTGAACGACCAGAAGTGGCTGGAGGAGGACTTCATCCCGACCGTGGCGAAGCGCGGCGCGGCGATCATCGAGGCGCGGGGCGCGTCCTCGGCGGCGTCGGCCGCGTCGGCCGCCATCGACCACGTGTACACCTGGGTCAACGGCACCGCCGAGGGCGACTGGACCTCGATGGCCGTGCCGTCGGACGGTTCGTACGGTGTGCCGGAGGGCCTGATCTCGTCGTTCCCGGTGACCTGCCGTGGCGGCAAGTGGGAGATCGTGCAGGGCCTGGAGATCGACGAGTTCTCGCGCGGCAAGATCGACGCGTCCGTCGCCGAACTGTCCGAGGAGCGCGAGGCCGTCCGCAAGCTCGGCCTGGTCTGACGGTTTCACTCGGCGGGGCCCTTCCTGCCCATGTCGTGGGAGAGGGCCCCGCGGTAGACTTCGCCCATGTCCCGACTCGACCGGATCACGTCTGATCCCTCGATCTGTCACGGCCAACCCGTGATCCGCGGAATGCGCTATCCGGTCGAGAACCTGCTCGAGCTGCTCGCCTCGGGTATGAGTATCGGCGAGATCCTCGAGGACTACCCCGATCTGGAGCAGGACGATCTGCTGGCAGCCCTCGAGTTCGGCGCGCTGGCCGCCGGGCAACGCAGGGTCGTGCCGCTCAACGCCGCGTGAGATTTGTCGTTGACGCGCAGCTGCCCGCGCGCTTGGCCCGCTTTCTCGACGCAGCCGGTCACGACTGTGTCCACACGACAGCGTTGCCCGACGGCAATCACAGCAGGGACGAGGACATAGCCGAGCTCGCGGATGCCGAGGACCGAGTCGTCATAAGCAAAGACCGCGACTTTCGGGACGGCCATCTGCTCAGGGGCACACCGCGCCGGCTGTTGATCGTCGCGACAGGCAATGTCTCGAACCACGACCTCCTGGCCCTTTTTGAGAAACATCTCGGCACCATCGCCGAGATCCTGGCTGAAGCGGATCTCGTGGAGCTCGGGCCTCAGCAACTCATCGTCCACGCCGACCGCACCGACTAGATGTGAGAGACTCCGACGTAAACTTCCGCATTGGAGCCTCTCGTGTCGCTCAGGCGGTGGTCAGGCCGCGGCGGTTGAGGAGCGGGGTGATCTCCGGGTCGTGGCCGCGGAAGGTGCGGAACGCCGCCATCGAGTCGACGCTGCCGCCGCGGCTGAGCAGTTCGCGGCGGAAGTGGTCGCCGTTCTCCCGCTTCAGCCCGCCGTTCTCGCGGAACCACTCCACGGTGTCGGCGTCGAGCACCTCGCTCCAGATATACGAGTAGTACCCCGCCGAGTAGCCGCCGCTGAACACGTGCGCGAAGTACGTGCTGCGGTAGCGCGGCGGGACCACGTGCAGCGCCACACCCGCCTTCTCCAGCGCCGCCGCCTCGAACCCGGCCACCTCGCCGATGTGGTCGTCGGGCGAAATGCCGTGCCACGCCTGATCGAGCAGCGCCGCCGCGAGGTACTCCGTCGTCGAGTAGCCCTGGCCGTACCGCGCCGACTCCTCCAGCCGCTCGACCAGCCGCCGCGGCAGCGGCTCCCCCGTCTTGTGGTGCTTGGCGTAGTTCGCCAGCACCTCCGGCCACAGCATCCACATCTCGTTGACCTGCGAGGGGTACTCGACGAAGTCCCGCGGCACGTTCGTCCCCGAGAACGCCGGGTATCGCACCGCGGACATCAGCGCGTGCAGCGCATGGCCGAACTCGTGGAACAGCGTGATGACCTCGTCGTAGCTCAGCAGCGTCGGCTCGCCCTCCGGCGGGCGGGAGATGTTGAGGTTGTTCACCACGACCGGCCGTTCCCCCAGAAGTTCCGACTGGTCGGCGAAGGTGTTCATCCACGCGCCGCCGCGCTTGGAGTCGCGCGTGTAGTAGTCGCCGAGGAACAGCCCGAGCGGCGAGCCGTCGGCGTCGAAGACCTCGAACACCCGCACCTCCGGGCGGTACACCGGCAGGTCGTGCCGCTCGCTGAAACTCAGCCCGTACAACCGGTTCGCCGCGAAGAACACCCCGTCGCGCACCACGCGGTCCAGTTCGAAGTACGGCCGCAGCGTCGCCTCGTCGAGGTCGTAACGGGCCTTGCGCACCCGCTCCGCGTAGAACGCCCAGTCCCACGGCTCCAGCTTCGCGCCCGGGAGATCCTCCTCCAGGTACCGCCGCAGCTCTTCGGCATCCCGCTTCGCGTTCGCGACCGCCGCCGGTGCGAGCCGTTCCAGCAGGCCGACCGCCGCTTCCGAGGTGCGGGCCGTCTCGTCGGAGATCACATACGCGGCGTGATGCGGGTAGCCCAGCAGCGCCGCGCGCTCGGCGCGCAGCACGGCGAGCCGGGTGAGCACCTCGCTGTTGTCGTTGTCGTTGCCGCGGGCGCCCCGGGAAGTCGAAGCCCGGAACAGCCGCTCCCGCAGCCCGCGGTTCTCCAGCGACGCCAGCAGCGGCTGCGACGTGGGCAGGTTCAGGCTCAGCAGGTACCGGCCCTGCTCGCCGCGCGCGTTCGCCGCCTCCTTCGCCGCGGCGACCGCGCCCGCGGACAGGCCGGCCAGCTCGCGCTCGTCCTCCACCATGACCGCCAGGTCATTGGTGTCCCGCAACAGGTTCTCCTGGAACCGGGTGCTCAAAGTGGACAGTTCCTCGTTGAGCGCGCGCAGCCGCTCCTGCTCGGGCCCGCCCAGCCCGGCGCCCGCACGCTGGAAGTCGGTGTGCACCCGCTCGAGCAGCCAGGCCGACTCCGGGTCGAGGCCGAGGGACTCGCGGTTCTCGAACAGCTCGCGGATCCTCGCGTACAGGCGAGGGTTCAGGTGGATCGCGTCGTGGTGCGCGGCCAGCTTGGGCGCGATCTGCGCCTGCAGGTCCTGCAGCACCGGGTTGGTGTCGGACGAGGTCAGGTTGAAGAACACCGACGCCACGCGCGAAAGCAGGCGGCCGGACCGTTCCAGCGCGACCACCGTGTTGTCGAAGGTCGCCGGCCCGGGATTCGCCGCGATGGCCTCGACCTCGGCCGCGTGCCCGGCAAGCCCGGCCTCGAACGCGGGCGCGTAGTGCTCCTCGCCGATCCGATCGAACGGCGGCAGCCCGTACGGCAGTTCACTCGGCTTCGCGAACGGGTTGTCCGGTGCAAGCTCAGTCACGCCTGGTCCTTTCGGCCGGTCGAGCCTCCGATCTCGGCGTCGGAGGACGCCTTCTTCCTACCTCGCTTGGGCGGCGGGGGCACCACCCCCGCGAAATCCGAGCCGTGGTCGTTGACCCGCACCACGAACGGCCGCGTCTCGGTGTAGCGCACGACGGAGACCGAAGCGGGATCGACCACGATCCGCTGGAACGAGTCCAGATGCTGCCCCAGCGCGTCGGCGAGGATCGCCTTGAGCACGTCTCCGTGGCTGCACAGCAGCCAGATCGCGTGGTCACCGTGTTCGGCGGTGATCCGCGCGTCGTGCTCGCGGACGGCCGCGACGGCCCGGGCCTGCATCGAGGCGAGCCCCTCGCCGCCGGGGAACACCGCCGCGGACGGGTGCGACTGCACGACCTTCCACAGCGGTTCCTTCAGCAGGGTCTTGAGTTCGCGGCCGGTCCACTCGCCATAGTCCACTTCGGATAGCCGGGGTTCCACGGTCCTGGCGAGCTCGCGCCCCTCGAGCAGCGGCGCGACCGTCTGCTTGCAGCGCAGCATGGGCGACACCACGACCCCGGCCAGGGGTACGCCGGCGAGACGTCCGGGCAGGGCCTTGGCCTGGCCGCGGCCGGTGTCGTCGAGCCCCACCTTGGGGGTCCGGCCGGCCAGCACGCCCGAACCGTTCGCGGACGAGCGGCCGTGCCGCAGAAGGATCACTGTTGCCACAGCCGCCACCCTACGTCAGAAAACGGGCCCCGCCTTCGGGTCGAGCACCCCGGTGGCGATCAGCACGAACAGCGCCGCGCCGAGCGCCAGCCGGTAGAGCACGAACACCAGGTAGCTGCGCGTCTTGATGAACCGCATCAGCCACGAGATCACCAGGTAGCCGACGCCGAACGAGACGAGCGTCGCCAGGATCGTCGGACCCCACTGCGGGCTCGTCCCTTCGCCGATCTTGCTGATCTCGTAGAAACCCGAGCCGAGCACGGCGGGCACCGCCAGCAGGAACGAGTACTCCGTCGCCTCCGCGCGCGTGTAGCCGAGCAGCAGGCCGCCGGTGATCGTCCCGCCCGAGCGTGAGACGCCCGGCACGAGCGCCAGCGCCTGCGCGAGCCCGTAGCCGAGGCCGTGCGGCACGGTCAGGTCGTCGAGCGTGCGGCGCTGGGGCCCGACCCGGTCCGCGATCGCCAGGATGAGCCCGAACACGATCAGCACGGTCGCGGTGATCCGCAGATCGCGGAACGTGGAGTGGATGTCGTCCTGGAACAGCAGGCCCAGCACGACGATCGGGATCGAGCCGACGATCACCAGCCAGCCCATCCTGGCGTCCGGATCGGCCCGCCATTCGCGGTGGAAGATCGACAGGAACCAGGCGCGCAGGATCCGCCCGATCCTGCGTCCGAAGTAGATGATCACCGCGAGCTCGGTGCCGATCTGGATGACCGCGGTGAACGCGGCGCCAGGGTCGTCCCAGCCGACCAGCGCGGCCGTGATGCGCAGGTGCGCGCTCGAGGAGATGGGAAGGAACTCGGTCAGGCCCTGGACGAGGCCGAGGACGAGCGCTTCGAACCAGCCCATGATCACCCCACCCTGGGGGCGAGAAGTCTGTTTTGCACGGTGCGAAAGGGTATCGGCCCCGTTGATCGCGGAGCCGTCGGGCTTACCTGCGAACCCCCCAGTTACTCTCTGTGGCATGGAGAAGCGGCAGCTGGGCAGGTCGGGACTCCGCGTCTCCAGGATGGCGCTGGGCACCATGAGCTGGGGCGGCGAGACCGACGCGGACGAGGCGGCGAGCCAGCTGATCGCGTTCGTGGACGCCGGCGGCACGCTCGTGGACACCGCGGACGTCTACGCCGACGGCGAATGCGAGCGGATCCTGGGTGGCCTGCTCGCCGACGTGGTGCCGCGCGAGGACATCGTGCTCGCGACGAAGGCGGTCGCGCGCCGGTCGGACGGCCCGTTCGGCGGTGGCGCCTCCCGCGGCGCGCTGCTCGCGGCGCTCGACGGGTCCCTGCGCCGGCTCGGCGTCAGCCATATCGACCTGTGGCAGCTGCATTCGTGGGACGCCACGGTGCCGCTGGAGGAGACACTCTCCGCGATCGAGTACGCCGTCGGCTCGGGTAAGGTCCGCTATGCCGGCGTCTCGAACTACTCGGGCTGGCAACTCGCCACGGCCGCCGCGAAAAGCACGGCGCTGGTGTCGGCGCAGGCCGAGTACTCCCTGGTCGAACGCGGCATCGAACGTGAGGTCGTGCCGGCCGCCGGCTATCACGGCCTCGGGCTGCTGCCGTGGGCCCCGCTCGGCCGCGGCGTGCTCACCGGCAAGTACCGCACCGGCACCCCTGCCGACTCGCGAGGCGCGTCTGCGGCCTACGCCGGGTACGTCGAACAGCACCGCACCGAACGTGCGGCGCGGATCGTGGAGGCGGTGTCGACCGCGGCGGACGGGCTCGGCACCTCACCGCTGGCGGTCGCGCTCGCCTGGGTGCGCGACCAGCCGGGAGTGATCGCGCCGGTGGTCGGCGCGCGGGACACCGGGCAGCTCACGGGCTCTCTCGCGGCCGAGGAAATCGTGCTACCCAGGGCCATCAAAGCCGCGCTCGACGACGTCAGCGCGATCGGATTCGGTTACCCGGAGCGGTGGCCGACATGACAAGCAGGTGACACACAGGTGACGTGGCGGGCATTGTGGAGCATGCTGGGGCCGATCGGGAAGTCCGGAGGTCGGGTGCGGAGGTCCACGATGGCGGTGGCGCTACCGGTGGCGGGTGCGCTGCTGCTGAGTGCCTGCTCCTCGCAAACCGGCAAAGGTGACGACGCGCTGCAGATCGTGGCCAACCCGGTCGCGGCGACGGCGGTGCAGTCGCCCGCGCCGGCGGCGCCACCCGCCGGGACCGTGCTCCCGGCCGGGAACGTGACGGCGATGGCCGCGGACCCGGCGGACGGGGTGCTCGCGGTCGCGGTCGGCCAGCCCCCCGCCGTCCTGCTGTACCAGCTCGGGGATCCGGGCGCCGCGCCGGTGCGCGTGAGCGTGCCCGGCGTCGTCGAGCAGCTCAGCTTCGGCGGCGGCCGGCTGCTCGCGCCGTCGGCCGGCCACGTCACCAGCATTTCGGTGACCGGGCAGAAGAGCGACCTGGCCGTCCCGGGACAGCCCGCCGGCGCGATCGCCGACGGGGGCAAGACGCTGGTCGCGGTCCGGGACCGCAAGTCCGTCGACGTGTACCAGGACGGCAAGTTCGTCAAGTCCATCACCGGCGGCCTCTACAGCGCGGACGCGGTCGTGCGAAGCGGGAACCAGACCGTCGTACTCGACCGGCTGCGCACGGCGGTGTTCCTGGTGGACGTCGACGGCGGCACGATCGGCCAGGGCCTGCGCGCGGGCGAAGGGGCGACCAACGCGGTGGCCGACTCCTACGGGCGTGTCCTGGTGACCGACACGCGGGCCGGGGCGCTGCTCGCGTTCTCCACGGACCCGTTCCTGCTGCGGCAGATGTACCCGGTCCCCGGCGGCGTCTACGGCATCGCCTACGACGCGCCGCGCCATCTGGCCTGGGTGACGCTCACCGCGCGTAACGAGGTGGTGGGCTTCGACGTGCGCGGGGGCGAACCGGTCGAGAAGTACCGCTTCCCGGCCGTGCGCCAGCCGAACTCGGTCACGGTCGACGGGCAGACCGGCACGGTCTACGTCGGATCGGCAACGGGAGAAGGAATCCAGGTGATCCAACCATGAACACATCCGAGGCGGTGGTCGACGCGGACTGGGAGTACCGGCGGCTCCAGCTGCCGCCGGGGGTGTCCCGGCGCGCCGCCGCGACCCAGCTGTCGATCCACGCCGAGTTCGCGGGCTGGGAACTTTCGACGGTGCGGCTGTACTCCGACGGCTCGCGGCGGGTGTGGCTGCGCCGCAAGCGACGGCCCGCCGAAGTCGGCTACCTGGCCTCTTAGGCCGTTCTGAAGAACCGGTCCAGTACGCGGGTGCCGAACTCGAGCGCCTCGACCGGGACGCGCTCGTCGACCCCGTGGAACAGGCCGGAAAAGTCCAGCTCGGCCGGCAGCTTCAGTGGGGCGAAGCCGAAGTTGCGGATGCCCAGCGACTGGAACGCCTTGGCGTCCGTGCCGCCGGAGAGCATGTACGGCAGGGCGCGCGCGCCCGGGTCCTCCCCGACCACCGCCGCGGTCATCGCGTCGACCAGAGCGCCGTCGAATGTCGTCTCGACCGGCGGCAGTTCCATCCACTCCTTCTCGATGTCCGGCCCGAGGATCTCGTCCAGTTCGCGGTCGAAGGCCTCCAGCCGTCCCGGCAGGATCCGGCAGTCCACCGCCGCCTCCGCGACCGACGGGATCACGTTCGACTTGTAGCCGGCGGTCAGCATCGTCGGGTTCGCGGTGTCGCGCAGGGTGGCGCCGATCATGCGCGAGATGTTCCCGAGTTTCGCGACCGCGCCGTCGAGATCATCCTCCGGGAAGTCCCAGCCGGTGATCTCGGTGATCCCGGCGAGGAACTCACGCACCGAATCGGTCAGCACGAGCGGGAACCGGTGGTTGCCGAGCCGCGCGACCGCCTCCGACAGCTTCGTGACGGCGTTGTCGCGGTGGATCATCGAGCCGTGCCCGGCGGTACCGCGCACGCGCAGCTTCATCCACCGGATGCCCTTCTCCGCGGTTTCGATGAGGTAGGCGCGCACGCCGTCCTTCAAGGTCACGGAGAAGCCGCCGACCTCGCTGATCGCCTCGGTCACGCCCTCGAACAACTCCGGCCGGTGCTCCACCAGCCACTGCGCGCCGAACTTGCCGCCGGCCTCCTCGTCGGCCAGGAATGCGAACACCATGTCGCGCGGCGGGACGATTCCCTCACGCTTGTAGTGCCGGGCGAGGGCGAGGGTCATGCCGACCATGTCCTTCATGTCGACCGCGCCGCGTCCCCACACGTACCCGTCCTGGATCGCGCCCGAGAACGGGTGCACCGACCACTCGGCCGGATCGGCGGGCACGACGTCGAGATGGCCGTGCACCAGCAGGGCGCCGCGACTGGGGTCGGCGCCGGGCAGCCGGGTGATGACGTTGTGCCGGTTCTTCCCGCCCGACTCGACGTATTCGATCTCGTACCCGACCTCGGTGAGCTTCTCCGCCACGTACTCGGCGGCCACCCGCTCCCCCACCAGCGTTTCCGGATCGCCCGTGTTGGTGGTGTCGATGCGGATCAGCTCGCTGGTCAGCGTGACGGCCTCGGCGACCGCGGTCTCGATCTGGCTCACCACGCATTCCTATCATCCGGCCGGTCAGGCCGGTGGCAGCCCAGGCATGCCACGATCGATCGCCCGGCGCGCCGGCCGGGGCACCCGCCAGTCGATCCGGGTGCCGGCGCTGCGCTCCAGCTTCGCCAGCACCCCGCGTGCCGCGGCGAGCGCGGCTTCCTGTTCGGCCGGGGTGGTGCCGCCCTGGGCGAGTTCCAGCAGTTTGATGCCCTGGGCGATCAGCGCCCGCTCGTCCGTGGTGAACCGGGACGCGCGCAGCTTCTCGGCCGCCTCACGCGCGGCGGCCCACGCCTTGTCGGCGGTCTCCGTCGCCTCGACGAACTTCCGCGCCATCGGCTCCGGCGGGAACTGCTCGGTGTGCAGGGCCATCGCTTCGTGGAAGGCGTCGATGAACCGGCTCGTCGAGGGGACCGCGGGATCGGCGAGCGCGGGCAGCCGCAGGACCTGCAACGGATCGGACTCGTACCCGCCGTACTCCGCCGCGACCCGGCCGTAGCGCTCGCGTGCCTCGTCCCACCGCATCCGCAACGACTTCGGCGGCGCAGACGCGTCGGTCCGCACGGGCGGGCGCCGCGGGCCGGCGTGCGAGCGCGCTCGCGACCGCCGGTACAGCACCGCCCGTGAATACATCGAGACCACGAGCCACAGCAGCACGATGAACGGCCACAGCAGCGGCCCGAAATCCTGCATCGGATGCATGGCGACTCCCTCAGCCACGGTGGCTTTCCCTCCATGATGCGCCTGGATCCGTATGCGGGGTGTTGGTGACGGCGCACCGGGCCCAACGGCCCTACTGGATTCGCCCGCGTCGCGGGATCGTGAGGGCATGTTTCCCCTCGTGACGGGAAGGACCGCGATGCTCGACCAGTCGGGCCTGGAGATCCTCAGCCGGGACGAGTGCCTCACCCTGCTCGCGACGGGCCGGGTCGGCCGGATCGTGTTCACCGCCGGTGGCCTGCCTGCGGTGGAACCGGTGAAGTTCGTGTGCGAGCGCGGCGCGCTGTGGTTTCCCGCCCAGACCGGCACGGACCTGCTCGGCGCCGCGGAGGACGGGGTCGTCGCGTTCGAGGCGGACGAGTTCGACGCCGGGCTCTCCGGCGGCTGGTGGGTCACGGTGCTCGGCCGGGCGGTCGTGGCGGAGGGCTGCGATCTGCCGCGGCGCCGGCCGGACCTGTCCTGGCCGGAGTTCGCCGAGGACGCGCAGTGTGTCCGCCTTCCCATCGAGGTCGTTTCCGGGCGGCGGGTGAAGCGGTAATCTACTGGGCCTCGCCTCCGTCAGAGGAAAGAGCCAGTGATCGAAGCCAGCGCGCGGGCGGTGTTGGACGCCGTGGTCGGCGTGGCGGCCGAGCCGCGCCTGCCCGGCGTGCTGCGTCGAACGGTCGAGTCCGCGTGCGCGCTGTCCGGCGCCGGCTACGGCATGCTGGCGCAGATCCTGTCCGGTGACCGGCTCGGCAAGCTCACCGAGTCCGGCGGTGAGCGGGTCTACCGCCGCGCCGGCGAGCTGCCCTCGGGCCCGGGCGCACTCGTCGTTCCGGTCGGCGGGTACGGGCGCCTGTGCCTGATCGGTGAGTTCACCGCGGCGCACCGGGAAGCGGTGACCGTGCTCGCCGACGCGGCGTCCGCCGCGATCCGGAACGCGGACCGGTACGAGCACGCGCTTCGCCGCGAACGCTGGCGCGAGGCGTCCCAGGAGGTCACCGCGGCGCTGTTGAGGGGCGAGGACGGCGTCAGCACGCTGCACACGATCGCCGACGAGGCCCGTGCCGTCGCCGGCGCGTCCGGCGGCGCGATCGCGCTGCCGGACGAGTCCGATCCGGAGGCGCTGGTCTTCGAGGTCGTCGCGTCGCCGCACCGCGAGTACCAGAGCATGCTCGGGGCGACCGTGCCGACGCACGGGACCGCGTCCGGCGAGGCGTACACGACGGGCAAGCCGGTCGTGGTCTCCGGGTACGGCGGGCATGTCGCCATCCAGCAGGCCAATTCCGGGCTCGAGCTGCCTTCGACGCTCGATGACCTCGACTCGGCGGTCGCGGTCCCGCTCGTCGCCGGGGAGGACAGGCTCGGCGTGCTGCTGGTGGTGCGGTTCCGCGAAGCCGACCCGTTCACCGAGGCCGAGGTCGAACTGGTGCGCGATTTCGCCGCGCACGCGGCGCTCGCGCTCGAATTCGCCAGTGCCGAGCGGGACCGCCAACGGCTGGCGCAGTTCGAGGAACGCGACCGGGTCGGGCAGGATCTGCACGATCTGGTGATCCAGCGACTGTTCGCGATCGGGCTCGGGCTGGAGGGGCTCGGGCGGGCCACCGGGCAGCCCGAGCTGGCCGAACGGGTGTCGGGGTTCGTCCGGGATCTCGACCGCACGATCCGTGACGTGCGCAACGCGATCTTCTCCCTGCAGGAACCGGGCCACGCGGGCGGCGGGGTCCGCTCCGACCTGCTGCGGATGGCGCAGGACAGCGCCGGGATGCTCGGCTTCGAACCGCGGATCAGCTTCGACGGGCCGCTGGACGCCGCGGTCACCGGGACGGTGCGCCTCGATCTGCTGGCCACCGTGCGGGAGGCGCTTTCCGCCGTGGCGCGCCGCGCCAGCGCGCGTTCGGCCTCGGTCGAGGTACTCGTCGACCGGGACGGCCGCCTGCTCACGCTGACCGTCGCCGACGACGGCGACGGAAGCCCCGATGCCCTGGCACCACTGCGCCGCCGGGCGGCGAAATGGCGCGGCACCCTGGAGGTCGGATCGCTGGACGAGGGCGGCACGAAACTGGTGTGGACGGCGGTGCTGGGCGGATGACCGTCTCGGTGTTCCTGCTCGACGATCACGAGATCGTGCGGGCGGGCCTGAAAACGCTGCTGGACGCCGAGGCGGACCTGCGCGTGGTCGGCGAGGCGGGCACGGCGGCGGAGGCGATGGCGCTGATCCCCCCGCTGCGGCCCGACGTCGCGATCCTGGACGTGCGGCTGCCCGACGGCGAGGGCGTGTCGGTATGCCGGGACATCCGGGCGCTGCTCGACCCGCCGCCGGCCTGCCTGATGCTCACGTCGTACTCCGATGACGAGGCGCTGTTCGGCGCGGTCATCGCGGGGGCGGCCGGATACCTGCTCAAACAGGTGTCGGGCACGAACATCCTCGAAGCCGTGCGGACCGCCGCGGCCGGCGGCTCGCTGCTCGACCCCGAACTCGCCGCGTCGGTGACCAGGCGCCTGCGCGACCGGGCCGGCAAGCCGGACACGCAGTACGAACTGCTGAGCCCGCAGGAACGGCGGGTGCTCGAGCTGATCGCGGCCGGCCTGACGAACCGCCAGATCGCGCAGCGGCTGCACCTGGCGGAGAAGACCGTGAAGAACTACGTGTCCTCACTGCTGCACAAGCTCGGCTTCGAACGCCGTACCGAAGCCGCGGTCTATCTCGAGAAGCGCAGGTGGCGGTGGTGACGGCCGGGCCTGTCACGAAGCGCGGCGCTGTGCCGTCATGGGGGGTGAACCCTTTGGAGGCACCTCATGACCACCACGCTCACCCCGTTCACCACCCAGCGCACGGTGCTGCTCACCACGTTCCGGCGCGACGGCAGCCCGGTCGGCACGCCGGTCAGCATCGCCGTCGAAGGCGACCACGCGTTCGTGCGGAGCTATGACAAGGCAGGGAAGGCGAAGCGGTTGCGCCGCAACCCGGATGCCGAGATCGCACCGTCCACTATGGCCGGTAAGCCCACCGGCGACGCGGTACCGGCGCGGCTGACCCTGCTGGACGGGGAAGCGGCCGCCCACGCGTCGAAGCTCCTCGCGCGCAAGCACCCGTTCCTGCACGGGTTCCTGGTGCCGCTGTTACACCGGCTCAAGGGGTACCGGACTCTGCACTACGAACTCCGGGCGCGGCCGTAGCCCACCGGCACAGCAGCAGGCACACGTCGTCGTCGTGGTCCTGGGCGCCGAGCATCTCCTCAAGGATCCGGTCGCCGGCCTCCTCCGGGGAGGCGGCCACCACCCGCCGGAAGATGCGGGCGAGCCGGTCCATCCCGGTGTCGATCGGTTCCCGGCGCCGCTCGACGAGCCCGTCGGTGTAGAGCAGCACGGTCTCGCCCGGGCTCAGCTTCGCCTGGTACTCCGAGATTTCGAACGGGAACGGCACGCCCATCAGCGGCGCGTTCGGCTCGTCCAGCGAGCGCACCGCACCCTCGGCGTCCGCGACGAACACCGGCAGGTGCCCGGCGTTCGCCCAGCGGATCCGGCCCGTGGCCAGCTCCAGGTCCAGGACGACGGCGGTCGCTAGCAATGGGCTGTGCCAGCCGCGCAGCAGGTTGTGCGTCAGCCGCAGCGTCTCGGCGGGCCCATGCCCTTCGGCGGCGTAGGCGCGTAACGCGTTCTGCAGCTTTCCCATGATCACCGCGGCTTCCAGCCCGTGCCCGGTGACGTCGCCGACGGTGAGCACCACCGTCCCGTCCGGTCTGGTGAATGCGTCGAACCAGTCGCCGCCGACGTTCACGCCGCGCGCCGCGGGCAGGTACCGCGCGCACAGGTGCAGATCCGCGGGGGTGTCCAGGGCCGGCAGCATCGCGAGCTGGAGCCGCCCGGCCAGCTCACGCTCACGTTCGTACTCGTTCGCGTTGCGCAGCCCCACCGCCGAGCGCGCCGCCACCGCACGCGCGAACGGCAGATCCTCTTCGCCGAAGACCGGTTCGTCGCGGCGGAGTTCGAGCACGCCGAGCAGATCCGGGCCGACCGTGAGCGGGACGAGGATCCGCTTCTCCCCCGCGACCGCCCGCCGCGTGGCCGCCACCTGCCGCACCCCCCGGCCCGGCTCACCCGGTTCGGGCTCGCGGCGCAGGCGGTGCGAGTCGTCGAGCAACCAGACCGCCGCCGAGGTGGCGACGCCTTCCCGTTCGACCAGGCCGACCAGCGCCCGTGCGACCTCGTGGCGGCGCAGCGACGCGGCCGCGGTCCGGCTGACCTCGTCGAGGAACGCCGTGCGCTGCCGCTGCCCCTCGACCTCCGCGTGCAGCGCAAGCAGGCCGGCGTTGGTCCGCTCGAGCTCGGTCCGGTGCATCTGCAGCTCCTGCTGCTGCCGGTCGATGATCTCGCGCAGCTGTTCGACGTTCCCGTGCCCATGCACACGTTCGCTCATCGTGGCCCCTCCGGTTCCGGCGAAGGACACCTGCAACGCGTCAAGAATACGAGCATCGTCACCGCAGCGTCAGCGCCGTTGCCCAGCTCCGGTCCCGCAAGCGGGGTACGGTCCGCCATGGGGGAACCCGGCCCGAGAGAAAGGCGTCGCCCGTGAGAAGGGACGAGGACATCCACAGCAGCACCCCGGTCCGCGTCGAGCTCGACGGCGAGATCGGCCGCATCCGGCTCCACGGCGAGATCGATCACACCGCGGTCGAACAGCTCGACCGCGCCGTCGCCGAGTTGCTCGACAAGGGCGTGGGCAGTCTGGTCGTCGACTTCGCGGACCTGTCGTTCTTCGACTCCGCGTGTGTGAGCGCGCTGGTCCGCGCGCGAGCACTGGCCGAGGAGCGCGGCAGCGCCATCACGCTGGCCAACGTCGACCGCTACGCGCGCCGCATCCTCGACCTGACCGGCCTGTCGGCGGCCTTCCGGATCGAAGACTGACTTGAGTCATCGGCGCTCAACTTTGGGAACAAACCACGACTCAACTTCGTAGTAACAGGTGACGGCCCGAAGGGCGGGCCGAGAGTTCCCAGGAGGTGAGCGTCATGGCGCTGCCTGCCATGCGATCCGCCAGCACTTTGCGCCGTTGGGACCCGTTCGGTGACTTCGGCGAGCTGACCAGGTGGTTCGACACGGTCGCGCCGCAGCCCTGGTCCCCGAGCGCCGACGTGACCGAGACGGACACCGAGTACGTCTTCGACGTCGAACTGCCCGGGCTGACCCGCGAGGACATCACGGTCGAGGTGATCGGCAACCGCCTCGCCATCACGGGCGAGCTGAAGGAGCAGGAGCGGAAGGGCCGCGCGCACAGCCGGACCCGCCGCACCGGCAAGTTCTCCTACCGCGTGCTGCTGCCCCGCGGGGTCGACGGCGACAAGGTCGCGGCCACGCTCGAGAACGGCGTACTGACCGTTCGCGTGCCGAAGACCGAGGCCGCTCAGCCGCGCCGCATCGAGATCTCCAGCAAGTAACCCCCCGCACCGGGCCCTGGACTTTCCCGTCCAGGGCCCGTTTTTCAGCGTTCGCCCGCCCGCGGGCGGGGGCGCGTCACGGCTCCCGGCTTGCGGCGGGGTGTGGCCGGGGCGGCGAACCCGTACCCGAAACGCAGCACCACCTGCGGGTACGCCTGGCCACCGAGCAGATCCCGCAGCGCATCCCGCGTCGCGGGGATCTCCACCGGCTGGGAAAGGAACGACGCGCTGACCCCGGCCGTGGTGCCGGTGAGCAGGACGCGCTGCATCGCCTGCCCGGTGCGCAACTGGGCGAGCGGGGTGTCGGTGAACGAGCCGAGCACCGTGACCAGCGGCGCGCTTTCGTACGGGCGTTCCGGCCTGCCGTCGGGGATCGGGTACGGGCGCAGGGCCAGCAGGCTGCCCGGCGCCGGGCGCGGCCCGCCCGCCGAGGCCGGTACGCCGTCGTCGCGGCGGCCGTCGCCGGAAGTCCAGCGGCGCAACTCCGCCTGGAACGCGGGGTCCTCGCTCTGCAGATGTTCGGCGTGGCGCAGCAACGCGGCCAGCCGGTCGAGATCCGCGGGACGATCCAGCAACCGCAGCGTCGCGCCCTCCAGGCCCGCGGCCCGCACGAGCGCGTGCCGGATCCATCCCGGCACCGGCCGGTCGGTGAACGGGCGCCGGTTGCTGCGGCGGACCGTGATCGCTCTGGCGAAGGCGCGGTCCTCGGGCGTGACCTGGCACGCGCCCTGCAGCCAGACCGTGGCGAGGTGCTCGGGGCGGTCGCGGTCGGGCAGCAGGTGCACGGCCGAGGCCCGGCCGGCCGCGCGCAGCGCGAGCTGCATGTTGAGAATGGCGGCGCCACACGAAAGGCGCGCCTCACGCCCGCCGGCGTCCACGACGGCCAGCACCCGCTCCGGGTCGAGCAGCACGTCGATCCGGTCTTCGGCGACTTCGAACCGCCACGGCTGGCTGTTGTGTGGCGAGGGGGCACGGACCGCGGCCTCGAGCGCCGGTACGACCAGGCTCGAAGCCCCGGCGGGAATAGTGGTCATGGTCGGACTCCCGGTACTCAGCTTCCGGTACCAGCGTCCCGCCGCGGCGCCGGGCCGTGGCAGAGGCTCGCGGCCCGAACATCCGGGGCCTTTGGGCCCTGGCGTCAGGCCCTTGGCCCGGCGTGGAAGCCGGTCACCAGCTCCGGACGGATCTGGATGAAGTAGCCGTCGCCTTCGAGCGCGCGGTAACGGCCGGGCGGCGACGCGGCGTCGAGCCTGCGCGCCATCCCGGTCACGATCACGCTCCAGCCGATGCTGTCGTCGGCCGCCACCGAATCCGCCTCATAGGCGACCACCGTGTCCACCGCCGAGAGCAGGATCGTGCCGGGATCGCCGCGGACGATCACCTGGCCGTCGTCGACGAGGTGATGGACCGGCCGGATGGCGGGCAGGGCCTGGTGGGTGAACACGATCCGGCCCACCGCCACACTCGCCAGCAGTCGCAGCGACTCCTCGCGGGACAGCTCCTGGAACCGCTCGGGCGTCATGCGAAACTCCAGGTGATCGGTGCGGGACTGGGCACGGCCGACATTGTGGTACGCGTCGTCTCGGCGGTGGAAGGGCACAAAGTCACCGCCGTGATCACAACGCGTCTGTCGCGGGCCCGCGCCAGCGCATAGCCTGGAGGTAACCCGGCGGAAGGTGAGAACCTTGATCACGGTGTTTCTGGTGGACGATCACGAAGTCGTCCGGCGCGGCGTGGCCGACCTGCTCGAAGCCGACCCCGAACTGACCGTCGTCGGCGAGGCTTCGACCGCCGCGCAGGCACTCGCCCGCGTCCCCGCGCTCCAGCCCGACGTCGCGGTGCTCGACGTGCGGCTGCCCGACGGCAACGGCATCGAACTGTGCCGCGACCTGCGCTCCAAGCTGCCCGAACTGAACGTGC
>NZ_VDFW01000048.1 GCF_006152065.1 Amycolatopsis alkalitolerans | reverse complement strand
GATCAAACTCTCCAACAATGCATCGAAGAAAATCCGATCGACTCGAATCTCAAAGAAACCCAAAACAGGGCAAAAAAAACAAAACAAAGCTCTACTGGCTTAGTTCACTAGCACACTGTTGAGTTCTCAAACAACACGCAGAATTGTTTCTCTGCAGTTGAAGCTTTCTAGTTTGTGTCCTGGGCGGGCGTTACTCCACCGGTAATCCGGAGATTCTCTCGGGGGTTGACTCTCGTCCAGGCCAGGGCCACCCACTCTACCACACTTGGCGGGAGCTTGGTTCGTGGTCCCTCCGCCGCCCGGTCTCCCTGGCGACGAAGGAAAGATTACACCCGCCGGAACCCCCCTCGAACAGGGGGGTCACCCAACGATGAAACCCCTGGTCAGGGCGCCAATCGGACACCACCGGCGGTTCGCTTGCCGCGGCGCACCACGAGCCACTTCCCGTGCAGCGCATCGGCCGCGGACGGCCGCCATTCCTCGTCCGCGATCTTCACGTTGTTCACGTACGCGCCGCCCTCCTTCACCGCCCGGCGTGCCGCGCCTTTGCTGTCCACGAGCCCGGGCGCGAGCAGGAGGTCGACGATCGTGGGCTCGCCGGACAACCGGACTTCGCCCGTCGGGACCTCGGCCATGACGGCCTCGAGCGTCGGCTCGCCGAGTTCCCCCAGCTCACCCCGGCCGAACAGGGCCTGGCTCGCCAGCGTCACCTGCCGAGTCTGGTCTTCGCCGTGCACGAGCGTGGTCAGCTCCTCGGCAAGCTTCCGCTGCGCCGCACGCAGGTGCGGCTTGTCCGCGGTGAGCTGTGCGAGCTCGTCGATCTCCTCGCGCGAGAGGAACGTGAACATCTTCAGGTACGGCACCGCCAGATCGTCGGAAACGTTGACGAAGTACTGGAACCACGAGTACGGCGACGTCATCTCCGGGTCCAGCCAGAGGTTGCCGCCGCCGGTCGACTTGCCGAACTTGCGGCCCTCCGAGTCCGTCACCAGCGGGGTGGTGAGCGCGTGCGCCGTCGCGGCGTCCACCTTGCGGATGTAGTCGACCCCGCCGACGATGTTGCCCCACTGGTCCGAGCCGCCGACCTGCAGCTTCGTGCCGTACTTCCGGTGCAGCCGCAGGTAGTCGTAGGACTGCAGGAGCAGGTAGCTGAACTCGGTGTAGGACATCCCGTCCGCGGCGAGCCGCCGCTTCACCGTCTCCCGTGCGAGCATCACGTTGATCGAGAAGTGCTTGCCGACGTCGCGCAGGAAGTCCAGCGCGGAGACCTCGTCGAACCAGTTGAGGTTGTTCTCCAGGATCGCGCCGGTCGGCGAATCGTCGAAGTCGACGAACTTGGCCAGCTGCACGTTGATCTTCTCGAGCCGCTGTTCGGTGACCTCGCGGCTCACCAGCGTCCGCTCCCCGACGTCACGCGGGTCGCCGATCTGGCCGGTCGCGCCGCCGGCGAGCATGACCGGCCGGTGCCCGGCCCGCTGGAACCTGGCAAGCGTCAGCAGCAGCACGAGGTTCCCGGCGTGCAGGCTGTCCGCGGTCGGATCGAAACCGCCGTAGAGCGTGAGCGGGCCGGCGTCCAGGTCCTTCCGGAGCGCGTCGAGGTCGGTGGACTGCGCGATGAGCCCGCGCCAGGACAGTTCGTCGAGAATGTGTTCGCTCACGGGTTGATACTCCCGTACCTGGTCAACCGACTATTTCCCGGGTCGGCTCCGCCCGCCCGGCCGATAGGACGACACCGCGGGCGAGTCGATCCAGAACCGCCACGGCGTGTCCTTCGCCGCCGCCACCCCGACGCGCGGCCCGGTGCGGATGTCCTTCGCGCGGATCTCGTCTCCCATGAACAGCCGCACGGGCGAACCGGGATCGACGAGGTCCGCGCCGTTGTGCTCTGGCCCGATGCGGAGCGCGGAGGTCAGGCGGGCGGGGCCTTGTGCCAGTTCGTTTTCGCGGCGCGCCGCTTTCCGGCGTGCACGCGCCAGTTCCGTTCCGTCGATGACTTCGGCGGCGCGAAGCAGGACCGCACCTGCTTGGCCGTCCTCGCGGCCGACGACGTTCGCACAGAAGTGCATCCCGTAGACGAAATAGACGTACAGGTGCCCGGCCGGACCCCACATCACTTCGTTGCGCGGCGTGCGCCCGCGGTAGCAGTGCGATGCCGGATCGTCCTCACCCCGGTACGCCTCCACCTCGACCAGCCGCGCCGCGACCGTGCCCTCCGGTTCGGTGGTTTCGATCACCGCGCCAAGCAGCGTCCGCGCGAGGTCGAGCGGATCGACGGCGAGCTCCTCCCGCTTGAACAGCCTCACCGCAGCACCACGTGTCCGGCGAGGACCGCTTCGAGCCCTGGTTGTTCGCCCCGGCTGACTTCCAGCGTCTGGCCCAGTGCGGTGAGGTGCGCGGCGATCACGTCCGGCTCGGGATGGACGGCACGGAGCGCTTCCAGGCGCACCCCGTGGTCCAGGCTCCCGGCCGGATGGGGCGAGTCGTGCCAGTCGATGAGGAACGGGACCAGCCCGTCGCCGTCCGGCGGGAAGGCGAGCTCCCAGTCGAGGATGACGCCGTCGGGGCGGCGGCGGGACATCGGCACCGGGCCGGAAAACTCGTACCCCGCCCTGCCCGCTGCTTCGAGCGCCCCGGGCAGGCTCGGCACGCGCGCCGCCCAGGCGACCAAGCGCGGTGCCGTGAGCGCGTCAACGCCGAACGGGCGCGGCTCCTCCGGTTGCGGCTGCTCAGGGTCGGGACCGATCACCTCGAGATACGTCGCGCCGCCAAGCCCTGTCAGGAAGTTCCTGGTGCCGCGCCCGGCATGCGGTCCGCCCGGCGTCAGCGCGAGGCCCCGGGCGCGCAAGGCCGCCACCGTCCGTTCGAGGTCCGGTGTCGCGTATACGAGGTGATCGATGCTCACAAGTTCCCTGTGTACCTGAGCTTGCCGACCGCCGGGTCCGACGTGCCGGATCGTCAGCCGATCCACTCGCGGAACCTGGCGACCCGGTCTTCCAGACGGGCGAGCTGTTCGGCGACCCGCGCTGGGGCTGTGCCGCCGCGGGCGTCCCGCGAGGCGACCGAGCCTTCGACCGTCAGGACCTCGCGCACCTGGGGAGTCAAGGCCGGGTGGATCTTTTCCAGCTCCTCGTCGGTCAGGTCCGCCAGGCCCACGCCGCGAGACTCGGCCACCCGGACGCACTCCCCCGCCGCTTCGTGGGCGACCCGGAACGGAACCCCTTGGCGCACCAGCCATTCCGCGATGTCGGTGGCGAGGGTGAACCCGGCCGGGGCCAGTTCGGCGAGACGCTCGGTGTGGAACGTGAGGGTGCCGAGCATCCCGGCGATCGCGGGGAACAGCAGCTCCAGCTGCTCGACCGAGTCGAAAACCGGCTCCTTGTCCTCCTGGAGATCCCGGTTGTAGGCCAGCGGCATCCCCTTGAGGGTCGCCAGCAGGCCGGTCAGGTTGCCGATCAGCCGGCCGGATTTGCCACGTGTCAGCTCCGCCACGTCCGGGTTCTTCTTCTGGGGCATGATCGAACTGCCGGTCGCCCACGCGTCGTCGAGCGTGACGTAGCCGAACTCGGCCGTGTTCCAGATGATCACCTCTTCGGCGATCCGCGACAGGTTCACCCCGAGCATCGCGAGCGCGAACGCGAACTCCGCGGCGAAGTCCCGGGAGGCGGTGCCGTCGATGGAGTTCTCGACACTGGAGCCGAACCCGAGCTCCTTCGCCACCGCCTCCGGGTCGAGGCCCAGCGACGAGCCGGCCAGCGCACCCGAGCCGTAGGGCGACTCCGCCGTGCGGTTGTCCCAGTCCCGCAGGCGGCTCACGTCCCGCAGCAGCGCGTGCGCGTGCGCCAGCAGATGGTGCGCGAGCAGGACGGGCTGGGCGTGCTGCAGGTGCGTGCGCCCGGGCAGGATCGCGCCCGGATGCCGCTCCGCCTGCGACACCAGCGCATCCACGACGTCGAGGGCGCCCGCGGCCACCCGGCGGGCCGCGTCCCGCAGCCACATCCGGAACAGCGTCGCGACCTGGTCGTTGCGTGAGCGGCCCGCCCTGATCTTGCCGCCCAGCTCGCCGCCCGCCCGCTCCAGCAGCCCTCGTTCGAGGGCCGTGTGCACGTCCTCGTCCTCGATCGTAGGTGTGAAGGCACCGCTTTCGACGTCGGCCGCGAGCCGGTCGAGCGCGGCGAGCATGCCCGCCCGCTCTTCGTCGGTGAGCAGGCCGGCCCTGTGCAGCACACGGGCGTGCGCCTTCGAACCCGCGATGTCGTACGGGGCCAGGCGCCAGTCGAAATGGGTCGAGGCGGACAGCTTCGCCATCGCCTCGGCCGGTCCGCTGGCGAACCGGCCGCCCCACAGTGATACCTCGGCCATGAACCTCAGCTCTTCTGTACGCGCTTCGCGGCGATCTTGCTCGGCAGGCCCCACAGCTGCACGAAACCCTTGGCCAGCGACTGGTCGAACGTGTCGCCCTCGTCGTAGGTCGCGAGGTTGAAGTCGTACAGCGACTGCTCGCTGCGGCGGCCCGTGACCACCGCGGTACCGCCGTGCAGGCGCAGCCGGATCTCACCGGTCACGTGCTCCTGGCTCTTGGCGATGAACTGGTCGAGGGCGTCCTTGAGCGGCGAGAACCACAGACCGTCGTAGACCAGTTCGCCCCAGCGCTGCTCGACCTGCCGCTTGAAGCGGGCCAGCTCACGCTCGACGGTGACGTTCTCCAGTTCCTGGTGAGCGGTGATCAGCGCGATGGCGCCCGGCGCCTCGTACACCTCACGGCTCTTGATGCCGACCAGCCTGTCCTCGACCATGTCCAGCCGGCCGATCCCGTGCGCGCCCGCTCGCTTGTTCAGCTCCTGGATCGCTTCCAGCATCGTCACCGGCTTGCCGTCGATGGCGACCGGAACGCCCTTCTCGAAGCTCAGCACGAGCTCGTCGGGCGCACCGAAGTTCAGCGCCGGATCCTCGGTGTAGGAGTAGACGTCCTTCGTGGGCGCGTTCCACAGGTCCTCGAGGAAGCCCGTCTCCACCGCGCGGCCCCAGACGTTCTGGTCGATCGAGAACGGGGACTTCTTGGTCACGTCGATCGGCAGGTTCCGCTGCTCGGCGTAGGCGATGGCCTTCTCGCGGGTCCATGCGAAGTCACGGACCGGGGCGATCACCTTGAGGTCCGGCACCAGCGCGCCGAGGCCGACCTCGAAGCGCACCTGGTCGTTGCCCTTGCCGGTGCAGCCGTGCGCGACGGTGGTGGCGCCGTGGTACTTCGCGGCCTCGGCGAGGTGCTTGACGATGACCGGGCGGGACAGCGCGGAGACCAGCGGGTACCGGTCCATGTAGAGCGAGTTCGCCTGCAGGGCCGGCAGGCAGTAGCCCTCGGCGAACTCGTCACGCGCGTCGGCGACGACGGCCTCGACCGCGCCGCAGTCGAGCGCGCGCTGCCGGATCGTCTCCAAATCCTCGCCGCCCTGGCCGAGGTCGACGGCCACGGCGATCACTTCGGCCCCGGTCTCCTCGGCGATCCAGCCGATGCCCACCGAGGTGTCCAGCCCGCCCGAGTAGGCGAGCACTACCCGCTCAGTCATTCCCGTTCTCCTTACCATCCAGGTCCAAAGTAGACGACCGCTGCGCCAGTGCGGTGAACCGGTCGGCCAGGTCCCGTCCGGACAGCGGTTCCCTGGCTATCACCGCTACCGTGTCGTCTCCCGCGATCGAGCCGACGACCTCTTCCAGCGCCGCCCTGTCGATCGCGCTGGCGAGGAACTGCGCGGCACCGGGAGGTGTGCGCAGCACCGTGAGGTTGCCCGAGCAGTCCGCCGAGACCATCAGCTCGGCGAGCAGGCGCGACAGCCGGGAGGTGCCGCCCTGCACCCCGCGCACCGGGCTGCCGTCCTCCGGGATGACGTAGACCGGCGCCCCGGAATCCGCGCCCCTCAGCTTCACCGCGCCGAGCTCGTCCAGGTCTCGCGACAAGGTAGCCTGCGTGACCTCGACGCCCTCGGCGGCCAGGAGCTTCGCCAGCTCCGTCTGGCTGCGGATGGCCATCGTGGACACCAGCTCGGTGATCCTCGCCTGCCGGGCCGCCCGGCTGATGGACGTTCGCGCTGAAACCTGCGGGACACCCGCGCCCGGTCGGCCTTCATGAGCGAGGCTCCGCCGATTTTCGCTCATGAGTCCTCCAGTAACCACACCAACAACGCTTTCTGTGCGTGCAGCCGGTTTTCGGCCTCGTCCCATACCGCGCTCGCCGGACCGTCGATGACCTCGTCGGTGATCTCCCAGCCGCGGTGGGCCGGCAGGCAGTGCAGGACGATCGCGTCCGGTGCGGCCTGGGCGAGCAGTTCGGTGTTGATCTGGAGTGTCCGGAAGGGTGTCACGCGGTCGAGGCCGTCGTTCTCCTGGCCCATGGACGTCCAGGTGTCGGTGACCAGCACGTCCGCGCCCTCGACGGCGGCCTTCGGATCCGTGAAGACCGTGGCGCTGCCGCCGGTCTCCCCGGCGCGCTCCTTGGCCGCCAGCACGACGTCGGGCTGGGGCTGGAACCCCTCGGGCGTGACCACGCGGACGTTCAGCCCGGCCGTCGTGCCCCCGACCATCAGCGAATGCGCCATGTTGTTGGCGCCGTCGCCGAGGTAGGTCAGGGTGAGCCCGGCGAGCTTTCCCTTGCGCTCACGGATGGTCTGCAGGTCCGCGAGCACCTGGCACGGGTGGAACTCGTCGGTGAGCGCGTTGACCACGGGCACCGTCGCGGCCGAGGCCATCGCGTTGATGCGCTGCTGGGCGAAGGTCCGCCAGACGACCGCGTCGACATAGCGGGACAGCACCCTGGCGGTGTCCTCGATGGTCTCTTCGCGGCCCAGCTGCATCGAGCGGCCGTCGACGATGATCGGGTGGCCGCCCAGCTGGGCGATGCCGACCTCGAACGACAGCCGGGTGCGGGTGGAGTTCTTCTCGAACAGCACGGCGACCGACTTGGGGCCGGCCAGCGCCCGGTTGCCGAGCGGGTCCTTTTTCAGCTCGTCCGCGAGGTCGAGGACGGCAAGCTGCTCTTCGGGACTCAGGTCGTCGTCGCGGAGGAAGTGGCGGGGCATGTCAGTCCTTCGGGGTGGCGGTGTCGAGCACGGCGGGAAGCGCGGCGAGAAAGCCCTGGGCCTGCTCGTCACCGAGGATGAGCGGCGGGGCGAGGCGGATCGTATCCGGGGCGACGGGGTTGACCAGGTACCCGGCGTCCTGCGCTGCCTTCGCGACCGCCGGCGACACCGGCTCGCGCAACCCGATGCCGATCAGCAGGCCCGCGCCGCGGACGCCGCCGACCAGCGGATGTTTCAGCTCCTCGACTCCGGCCGCGATGTCCTTGCCCAGTGCGGAAACGTGGTCGTTGAGGTTGTCGCGCTCGATGGTCCGCAGCACCGCCAGCCCGGCCGCGCAGCACACCGGGTTGCCGCCGAACGTGGTGCCGTGCTGGCCGGGTTTGAACAGCTCCGCGGCCTCGCCGACCGCGATCGTCGCGCCCAGCGGCAGGCCGCCGCCGAGCCCCTTGGCCAGGGTGAACACGTCCGGGACGATGCCCGCCTGCTGGAAGGCGAACCACGTGCCGGTGCGGGCGATACCGGTCTGGATCTCGTCGAGGATCAGCAGCGCGCCGTTGTCCTTGGTGATCTCGCGCGCGGCCTGCAGGTACCCGCTCGGCGCGGGGATCACGCCGCCCTCACCGAGGATCGGCTCGAGCACCACCGCCGCGGTCTCACCGTCCACCGCGGTCCGCAACGCGTCGACGTCGCCGAAGGGGATGTGCGTGACGCCAGGCATGAGCGGTTCGAACGGCTCGCGTTTGCCCGGCTGCCCGGTGAGTGCGAGCGAGCCCATGGTGCGGCCGTGGAAGGCTCCTTCGCACGCGACGATCTTGGTGCGGCCCGTCAGCCGGCTGATCTTGATGGCCGCCTCGTTGGCCTCCGCGCCGGAGTTGACGAACAGGACCTTCGCGCTGCCGGTGAGACCCGCGACGTCCAGTAGCGCCTCGGCCAGTTCGACCGCGACCGGGTTCACGTACAGGTTCGAGGTGTGCCCGAGCTTGCTGACCTGTTCGGTCACCGCGCGGACGATCTCGGGATGAGCGTGCCCGAGCGCGTTGACCGCGATCCCGCCGAGCAGGTCGACATACTCATGGCCGTCGGCGTCCCAGACTCGCGCGCCCTGCCCGCGGACCAGGGTCAGCTGGGGGGTGCCGTAGTTGTCCATCAACGCGGACCGCCAGTGCCCCTGGCCGTCCATATTGGACGTTATCTGGTTCATGCCGTCTCCTGTTCGGGAAGGACCATGGTGCCGATTCCGCGGGAGGTGAAGACTTCGAGCAGGACGGAGTGCGCGATGCGGCCGTCGATGACGTGCGCGGCGCGGACCCCGCCGCGCACCGCTTTCGTGCAGGCCTCCATCTTCGGGATCATGCCGCTGGCCAGTGTCGGCAGCAGTTGCTCGAGCCGGTCGAGGCGGATGCGATCGACCAGCGACGAGCGATCGGGCCAGTTGGCGTACAGCCCTTCGACGTCGGTCAGCACGACGAGCTTCTCCGCGCCGAGCGCGGCCGCGAGGGCGCCCGCGGCGGTGTCGGCGTTCACGTTGTGCACGACTCCGTCGATGTCCGGAGCCACAGTGGAGACCACCGGGATGCGCCCGGCGTTGACGATGTCGAGCACGGCGTCCGGGTTGACCGAGGCGACCTCGCCGACCAGGCCTACGTCGACCGCCTCACCGTTGACCGTCGCGTGCTTGCGCTCGGCGATCAGCAACTGCGCGTCCTCGCCGGAGATGCCGACCGCGTACGGGCCGTGGGCGTTGATCAGGCCGACCAGCTCGCGGCTGACCTGCCCGACCAGCACCATCCGCACGACGTCCATCGTCTCGGGTGTGGTCACCCGCAGGCCGCCGACGAATTCACCGACGAGCCCCAATCGCTCGAGCATGGTGGTGATCTGCGGGCCGCCGCCGTGCACCACGACCGGATGCAGGCCGGCGAGCCGCAGGAACACCATGTCCTGGGCGAAGGCAAGCTTGAGCTCGTCGTCGATCATGGCGTTGCCGCCGTACTTGATCACGACGGTGGCGCCGTGGAAACGCTGCAGCCACGGCAGGGCCTCGATGAGCACGCCCGCCTTCTCCGCCGCGGTGGCGAGCCGTTCGTCGGCCGGGATGAGGGCCGGCGAGTTCTCGGAAGGGGTCATGAGGAGTACGCGCTGTTCTCTTCGACGTAGCCGTGGGACAGGTCGGTGGTGTAGATCGTCGCCGTGCCGGCCCCGATGCCGAGGTCGATCACGATCTCGATGACCCGGCCGGACAGGTCGGCCTGCGCGCGGTCGGCCGCCGTGGTGCCGTTCGCGAACAGGGTGACGCCGTTGATCGTGATCGACAGCGTGTCCGGGTCGATCTCGGCCTGCGCGCGGCCGAGCGCCATGGCGATGCGGCCCCAGTTCGGGTCGGAGCCGAACAGCGCGGTCTTGACCAGGTTGTCCTCGGCGACGGTCCGGCCCACGTTGATGGCGTCCTGCTCGCTGGCCGCCCCGTGGACGACGATGTCGACGTCCTTGGTCGCGCCCTCCGAATCGGCCCGCAGCTGGTAGACGAGATCGAGCGCGACCGCGGTGAGCAGCTCGGTGAAATCGTCGAGGCCGGGGCTGATGCCGCTGGCGCCCGAGGAGAGCAGGAGCACCGTGTCGTTGGTCGAGGTACCCCCGTCGACGTCGAGGCGGTCGAAGGTCACCCGGGCGGCGGCGCGCAGGGCGGCGTCGAGCGCGTCCGGTTCGAGCACGGCGTCGGTGGTGATGACCGACAGCATGGTCGCGAGGTTCGGCGCGAGCATGCCCGCCCCTTTCGCCATACCGCCGATACCCCAGCCGGCGATATGCGATTTGAAGCTCTGCTTGGGTTTCGTGTCGGTCGTCATGATCGAGGTGGCTGCCGCGAGCCCGGCCTCCGGCGTGACGGCGAGCGCCTCCGCCGCGGTGTCCACTCCGGACAGGACGGCATGCATCGGCAGCCGCTCGCCGATCAGCCCGGTCGAGCACACGGCGATCTCGATCGCGCCGGTGTCGAGCACCTTCGCGACCTTCTCGGCGGTGGCGTGCGTGTCCTGGAAGCCGCCGGGCCCGGTGGCCGCGTTCGCACCGCCGGAGTTGAGCACGACGGCACGCAACCGCCTGTGCCGCAGCACCTCCTGCGACCACAGCACGGGCGCCGCCTTGATCACGTTGCGGGTGAACACGCCCGCGGCCGCCTGCTCGGGGCCGTCGTTGACGATCAGCGCGAGGTCGAGGGCGCCGGAATCCTTGATCCCGGCCGCCACACCGGCGGCCCGGAATCCCTTCGGTCCGGTGACGGTCACGGGGCCACTCCTACGGTGGAAAGTCCGGTGGTTTCGGGGAGGCCGAGTGCGATGTTCATGGACTGGATCGCACCGCCCGCGGTCCCCTTGGTCAGGTTGTCGATCGAGGTCACCACGATCAGCCGGCCCGCGTCGGCGTCGACGGTCACCTGGATCTGCACGTTGTTCGAACCCAGCGTCGCCGCGGTGGCCGGCCACGCGCCTTCGGGCAGCAGCTGTACGAACGGCTCACCGGCATAGGCCTTCTCGTAGACCGCGCGGGCAGCGGCACTGTCCACTTCGGATGCCAGCGGCGCACTGGCCGTGGTCAGGATGCCCCGCGGCATCGGCGCGAGAACGGGTGTGAACGACACGGTGACCCGTTCACCCGCGACCGCGCTCAGGTTCTGCGCGAACTCCGGCGTGTGCCGGTGCACGCCGCCCACCCCGTAGGCACTCGCCGACCCCATCACCTCGGCACCGAGCAGGTGCGGCTTCAGGCTTTTGCCCGCGCCGGAGGTGCCGGTGACCGAGACGACGGACACCTCGGGCTTCACCAGCCCGGCGGCGAGCGCCGGCGCGAGCGCCAGCGAGCCACCCGTCGGGAAGCAGCCCGGCACGGCGATCCGCTTGGCACCGGCGAGCTTCTCGCGCGCCCCCGGCAACTCCGGCAGCCCATAGGGCCAGGTGCCCGCGTGGTCACCGCTGTACCAGCGCTGCCAGTCGGCAGGGTCGGCCAGCCGGTGATCCGCGCCGAGATCGACGACGAGCACGTCCGGCCCGAGTTCCGCGGCGACCGCTCCCGAATGACCGTGCGGCAACGCGAGGACCACGACGTCATGCCCGGCGAGAGCCTCCGCCGTGGTCTCGCGGAGGACCCGGTCGGCCAGCGGGGCCAGGTGTGGCTGATGCTGCCCGAGCGGGGTGCCCGCACTGCTGGCAGCGGTCAGCGCCCCGATTTCTGCTTCCGGGTGCGCCAGCAGCAGGCGCAGGAGTTCCCCGCCCGCGTACCCGCTCGCCCCGGCCACCGCGACCTTCACCGTCATACGCATGATTATGCACGTCGGCGCAAGTTCAATCAATCGGGCCCGCAGTCACCGTCCGTTCGGGGCTGAGCTCCGCCCCGAACGCACGGCACGGTCAGCGCTCGGTCACGGCTCCTCGGGAACGTCCCCTTCCGTTCGCTGGCTGGGCGGCGCGGGCAGGTATTCACCCGGCCGCTCCGGATCGCAGCCCACCCTCGGCAGCCGCGCCCGGATCCCGCCCGGGCTGCGCTCGAAGTGGACCGCGATCTCCTCGACCGACTGCCCCTCTACCCAGCGGCGCTCGAGTTCGCCATCGAGGTCGGGATTCCACGGGCGGCCTTGACTGGCGGGGCGAGCCCGCGTTCTTCGCGCTCCCGGCTCAGTTATCGCGACGTGATGCCGCAGCGTCTCCGACAGGACCGAGCCCAGCGCGGCCGCGGCCGTCGACGCGACCTCGGGCTGCCCGTCCGCGACGGACTCACCCTGCGGACCCGCACCGCTGACGCTCACGATCAGCCGGTCGGGCTCGTCACCGCCGGGCAGCGCCGTGACCTCGATGGAATAGCTGTTCTCTCCGGCCCGGACCTTGCTCCGGTGCTCTTCGATGATGTTCATGCCGCAGACGCTAGCGACACCCTCCGACAATTTTCGTCACCGACCGCTCCTGACCGGTCGCGCTCCGAAATTGTCGGACCCCCGACGTAGCGTGTCCGCATGATCACTCCGAGCCGACCGAGGAGCTCATGAACAGGCAGAACCGACAACGCCGCGTCGGCGCGAACACCGGAGCGGCGAAGGTCGTGCGTGCGATGCGATCAGGGCTGCGCGGGTACCGGGTCCGGCAGCGGAGCGCAGATCGCGTCCGGGCCGTTGCCCGGTTTGCGCGCGGGCAGCTTGCCCGTCGCCAGGTAGTCCGCCACCTGGTCGTCCACGCACGCGTCGCCCGAGAGAGAGTCGGCATGCGTCGTGCCGCCGGGCTCGGCGATCAGGCTGGAAGCCGGGTAGAGCTTGCGCACCTGCAGGCTGCCCGCGAACGGGGTGGCCGCGTCGAGCTCCTCGTCGATCAGCAGGGCGCCGGCCACCTTGGCCCCGTTGATCGTGACCGGCGTGCCCGCCTTCGCCGGCCAGAACAGGCAGGGCGCGTTGTACCAGGCGTTGCCCCAGGTCTCGAACGGCGCGCGATAGTAGGTCGCCCAGTTGTCGGCGCGCCACTTGTTCCAGCTCGTCGGCCACTGCGTGTCCGTACACTGCACCGCGTTGTAGACGGCGAAATTGTTGTCGTCGCCCGGGGTGTCGGTGTTGTCGTAGAGCTTCTTGAGCGTCTGCCAGTCGCCGTCGTGCACCCAGCCGGAGAACGCCTTCGCCATGTCCTCCCAGCCGAACCGGTAGTACCCGGCCTGCAGGAAGATGTCGCTCCACTCGTCCGGCCCGATCACGCCGCCTGCCGGGTGCTGCGCGAGCTTCTTCTGCTCGGCGTACCAGAGGTCTTCGACGGCGTCGCCCGAGGTGCCGAGGTGGTAGACGTTGTCGTACTTGGCGATCCAGTCGAAGTAGATCTTGATGTTGCGATCGAAGGCGACGTCCTGGCCCAGGTTCGCCTCGTACCAGACCTTGCGCGGGTCCACGTTGCTGTCGAGCACCATCCGGCGCACCCGCTGGGGGTAGAGCGTCGAGTACACCTGGCCGAGGTAGGTGCCGTAGGAGAAGCCGTAGTAGTTGATCTGCCGCTGGCCGAGCGCCTTCCGCAGCGACTCCATGTCTCGCGCCGAGTCGGTCGTCTTCATATGTTCGAGCAACGGCCCGTTCTTGGCGCACGCGAGCGCGTACGCCTTCGAAGACGCGAGCCAGGTCTGCTCCAGCTGCGGGGTGTTCGGCACATAGCCCGGCCGGTCGTAGCCGAAGTAGCCCGGGTCGCACGACAATGCCGGTTTGCTGGCGCCGACGCCGCGCGGGTCGAAGCCGATCCAGTCGTAGGAGTCTCCGGCGTGGTTCGGCACGTACTTGCCCAGCACGGAAAGGCCAAGGCCCGAACCTCCCGGGCCGCCGGGGTTCACCAGCATGACGCCCTGCGACTGGGCGGTGGTGTGCCGGACCCGCGAGACGGCGAGCGAGATCTTGGCGCCGGAGGGATTGGCATAGTCCAGCGGCACCTGGAGGAAGCCGCACTGGGCGCCGGCCTTCTGCAAGCTGGGCGAGGTGCATGCGCCCCACGCGATCGGCGCCGGGTCGAAGTCGGGCGCGGCAGCCGCCGCGGGTGCCGCCACCACGAGGCCGGCGAGCAGGCCGGCCGCGGCGACCGTAGAGAAGACTTTGTTCACTTTGGTCCTTTTCCTGCGCGTTTCCGTTGTGCTGGTTCGTCACAACTTCTCGGATCTCGAACGTTTCCGCCACCCGACTTCCGTCGGTACTTCCCGCTAATCTGCGAAGGTGGACAAAGTGGACGAGCTGGTGAGCGCTGTCCGTACGGAGCTCGCGGCCGTGGCGGATCCGGTGAAGGCGCCCGAAATGCGCCGTTACATGAAATCAGCGATGCCGTTCTACGGGGTGCCGAAGCCGCAGCGGCAGGCAGTGACGCGGCGCCTGTTCGCGGGATATCCGTTACCGGATCGGGGCGCCTTCGTCGGTGCGGTCGAAAAACTCTGGCGGGAGGCGGAATTCCGCGAGGAGCGCTATGTCGCGATCGATCTGACCGGGTATCGGGCCTCCGCCCGCTGGCAGGACAGCAGTCTGCTCCCGCTCTACGAAGAGATGATCGTGACGGGAGCCTGGTGGGACTTCGTCGACGAGATCGCCGCGCGCCGCGTCGGGCCGATCCTGCGTGCCGAACCCGCCGTGGTGGGCCCGCTCATGCGGAAATGGGCGGTCGACCCGGACCTCTGGCGCCGGCGCACGGCGATCATCTGCCAGCTGGGCGCGAAGGACCGGACCGACCTGGAGCTGCTGACGTTCGCGATCGAAGCGAGCATCGGGGAGCGCGACTTCTTCCTGCGCAAGGGAATCGGCTGGGCCCTGCGGCAGCACTCGCGGGTGGATCCGGGCTGGGTCCGCCGGTTCGTCGACGAGCATCCGGGGCTTGCGCCGCTGTCGGTGCGGGAGGCGCTCAAGCACGTCCCGCGGTGACGCGGCGGGAGGCGCCCGGCATGAGCGCCCCCACCTGCTCAGCCGCGCAGGACCGCGCCGAACCGGGAACCGGCCTCGGCGACCGCCGCGTCACGGGCCTTGGTGGCCTCTTCGACGGTGAGCGTCCGGTCCGCCGCGCGGAAGCGCAGCTTGAAGGCCAGGGAGCGCTTCCCTTCGCCGACCTGGTCGCCGCTGTAGGCGTCGAAGAGGGTGACGTTCTCGAGCAGGTCACCGCCGCCGGCGGTGACTGCCTCGGCCAGCTCCGCCGCCGGCACCTTGGCGTCCACGACGAGTGCGATGTCCAGCAGCACCGGCGGATACGGCGAAACCGCCGGGGCGGGACGGTCGTCGGGCAGTGGGATCGCGTCCAGGTCGAGTTCCATGGCCACGGTCCGCTTGGGCAGGCCGAGTGCCTCCACGACCTTCGGGTGCAGCTCACCCGCGTGCCCCACCGGCCAGTCGCCGGCGAGCAGTTCGGCGCAGCGGCCGGGGTGCCACGGCGCCAGGTCCGCGGCGCGGACGTGCAGTTGGATCCCGGCGGCGGCGCCGACCGTCCGGGCGGCCTGGACAGCATCGGCCCAGCTCGCCTGCTGGCCCTCGCCCCACCAGCCGGAACGGACATGCTGTCCGGCCAGCACCACGGCGACGTGCAGCGGCTGCGCCGGCACCGCGGCCTCGAGCTGCGCCAGCTCGTCGTCGCCCGGCCGGTGCTCGACGCCTAGCTCGGGCACCGGGACCGGGCTCGCGCCCGGCAGGACGACCTGCCCGATGTGGAACAGCGAGAGATCCCGGAAACCGCGGGAAACGTTGCGCTGCAAGGTTTCCAGCAGTCCCGGCAGCAGCGAGCTGGCCATCTGGTCCTTGTCGGCCTCGAGCGGGTTCCGCACCGGCACGGTGTGGCGGCGCACGTCGTCCTCGGCCAGGCCGAAGGCGTCCCACGTCGCGGCGGACATGAACGGGAACGGCAGCACCTCGACGTAGCCGGCCTCGGCCAGCGCACGCGAGACGGTACGGCGACGGCGCTGGGTCTCGGTGAGGCCGGCGCCGGCCGGTGCCGCCGGGAGTGTCGACGGGATGCTGTCGTAGCCCTCGAGCCGCAGCACCTCCTCCACGAGGTCGGCCGGTTGCAGCAGGTCGCCACGCCAGCTCGGTGGCACGGCGATGACCAGTGTCGCGCCCTCGTCGGAGGTGCCGACCTGGACCTTGCAGCCGATCTGGCCAAGGCGGCGGACGGTCACGCCGCGCTCGTAGCGGATACCGGCCACACGGTCGGGCAGGTCGATCGGCATGGTCACGGGTGCCATCGGCTCGACGTGGCCGACATCGGTGCGGCCCGGCTGGATGCTGCCCTCGCCGTAGCGGCGCAGCATGCGCGCGGCGAGTTCGACCGCGGCGGCGCACAACCCCGGATCGGTGAACCGCTCGAACCGTTTGGCGGCCTCGGAGAACAGCTTGTGCCGCCGCGCGGTGCGGCTGATCGACGCCGGATCCCAGTGGGCCGCCTCGATGAGGACATCGGTGCTCTCCGGGCTGATCTCCGTGCTCGCGCCGCCCATCGTGCCGGCCAGCGAGATCACCCCGCTGTCATCGACGATCACGATGTCGTCCGGGTCGAGCGTGCGCTCGACCTCGTCGAGGGTGGCGAGCTTCTCGCCCCGTTCGGCGCGCCGGACCACGAGATCGCCCTTCACCGAGCTGGTGTCGAAGGCGTGCAGCGGGTGGCCGAGCTCGAGCATCACGTAGTTGGTGACATCCACGGCCAGCGAGATGGACCGGATACCGGCCAGCAGCAGCCGGCGGCGCATCCACCACGGGGTGGGCGCGGTGGCGTCCAGACCGGTCACCCGGCGGAGCACGAACCGGCGGCAGCCGTCTTCGTCCTCGATCCGGACCGGCCACGCCTCGCCTTCGGGTTCCGGCAGATCGAGCGCGGCCGGGTCGCCGAAGGGCACGTCGAACGCGCAGGCGAGCTCGCGCGCCAGTCCACGGACCGACAGCGCGTAACCGCGGTCAGGGGTCGGCACGACGTCGAGCACGGTGTCGTTGAGGCCGAGCACGTCGCGCGCGTCGTCACCGGGCGAAGCGGTGGACGACGGCAGCACCAGGATCCCGGTGTGGTCGTCGCCGAGGCCCAGCTCGCGGGCGGAGCAGATCATGCCGTCGCTGATGTGGCCGTAGGTCTTGCGCTGCGCGATGGCGAACCCGCCGGGCAGCACGCTGCCGGGCAGCGCGACGACGACCAGGTCGCCCTCGACGAAGTTGGCCGCACCGCAGACGATGCCGCGGGTCCGGATACCGTGCGGGCCCTCGTTCTCCTCTTCGGGGTCCTCGTCCTCGGGCGGCTCTTCCCCGGTCTCCACCCGGCAGTACCGGATGGGCTTCTTGAACTCGGTCAGCTCCTCGATCTCGACGACGCGACCGATCACCACCGGCCCGGTCACCTCGTCGAGCGGGTGCACGTCCTCGACCTCGATGCCGATCCGGACGAAGGCGTCGGCCAGCTCCTGCGGTCCGACCTCGCCGGCGTCGAGATGCTCGAGGAGCCAGCTCACCGGGACTCGCACTATGCCTCCGTTCCGAAGGGAAGAGTGAAGCGGACATCGCCCTCGACCATGTCGCGCATGTCGGGGATGCCGTTGCGGAACTGCAGGGTGCGCTCGAGGCCCATGCCGAACGCGAAGCCGGAGTACACCTCCGGGTCGACGCCGCAGGCCCGCAGCACGTTGGGGTTCACCATGCCGCAGCCACCCCATTCGACCCAGCCCGGGCCGCCCTTCTTCTCCTCGAACCACACGTCCACCTCGGCCGAGGGCTCGGTGAACGGGAAGAAGTGGGGGCGCAGCCGGGTCTTCGACTTCTCCCCGAACATGGCGCGCGCGAACGCGTCGAGCGTGCCCTTGAGGTCGGCCATCGTGATGCCCTTGTCCACCGCGAGCCCCTCGACCTGCGAGAAGACGGGGGTGTGCGTGGAATCCAGCTCATCGGTGCGGTAGGTGCGGCCGGGGCAGACGACATACACCGGAAGATCGCGGTGCAGCAACGCCCGGGCTTGCACCGGCGACGTGTGCGTGCGCAGCACGAGACCGGAGCCGGGCTCGCCGACGTAGAACGTGTCCTGCATCTGGCGAGCCGGGTGGTCCTTGCCGAAGTTCAGCGCGTCGAAGTTGAACCACTCGGCCTCGAGTTCGGGCCCTTCGGCGACCTCCCAGCCCATGCCGACGAAGACGTCGGCGACGCGCTCGCTGATGGTCGTCACCGGATGCCGGGCGCCGCGGGGAACCTGGTCCCACGGCAGCGTCACGTCGACCGCTTCCTCGCGCAGCACGTGCTCGTCGCGCTCGGCCTGCAGGACCGCGCGGCGGGCGTCGAAGGCGCCCTGGATCGCCTGGCGGGCCTCGTTGACCCGCTTGCCGGTCTCGGCCTTCTGATCCTTGGGCAGCGCGCCGATGGCGCGCCGGGCCAGTAACAACGGCGAGTGGTCGCCGAGGTGGGCAGGCTTGACGGCCGCGAGCGCGTCGAGGTCCGCTGCCTTGGCGAACTCGGCCTCGGCGTTCTCGATCGCGGTCCGCAGGGCCTCCGGCTTCAGCTCTTCGGCCGGCCGCGTGCCCTGCTTGTCATCGGCTCCGGACATAACTCCTCAGCGTCCGCTGGACGGTTCCGCGGCTCTGCCGAGCACGCGTAAGCGATTACCGGGGGATTCTAGGCGACCGGCGTTCTGTCACGACCGGTCACCCCGGGCTATTTGCCGCTCGACCTGCGCACGGCCATGGCGCTGCCATACAGGCAGACCGCGGCCGCCGTCGCGAGGTTGAGGCTCTCGGCCCGGCCGTAGATCGGGATGCGGACCCCTTCGTCGACGGATTCGAGCACTTCGGCGGGCAGCCCGTGCGCTTCGTTGCCGAAGACCCAGGCCACCGGCACGTCCAGGACAAGCTGATCCAGGGCGGTCTCGGCGTGGCCGTCCGCGCCGAGCAGGCGCAACCCCGCGGTGCGGCAAGCGTCAAGGGCGGCGTCCGTGTCACGGGCCCGGGCCAGCGGCAGGTGGAAGAGGCTGCCGGCCGAGGCACGCACGCATTTTCCGTTGTGCGGGTCCACACTGTCGCCGGTGAGGATGACCGCGTCGGCTCCGGCGGCGTCGGCGACCCGGATGACCGTGCCCGCGTTTCCCGGGTCGGCGACGTCCACGAGGATGGCGACCAGCTGGGCCGCGGGCGCGAGCAGACCTTCGAGGGGACGGTCGAGCAGTTCGCAGACCGCGACGACGCCTTGCGGGGTCACGGTTTCCGACAGGCTCGCCGCAGCACGGTCGGTCACCGGCGAGACGCGGGCGCCCGCCGCGCGCGCGGCGGTGACGAGTTCCGGATAGGCCTGCCCGGCGCGAGTGGTCACGAACAGCTCGTGCACGAAGCCACGCTCGCGCTCCAGCGCGGCGCTGACGGCGTTCGCGCCCTCAGCGAGGAAGCGGCCCGCCTTCTCCCGTTCGGTGCGCCGCGTCAGGCGCCGCGCACCAACGACCCGGGGGGACCGCTGGGTGAACGGTTCCACGCCGGGCCGGGTGGTGTTCGCGCTCAGGCCGACTTCTTCTCTTCGCCGGTCGTCACGTTCTGCTTGGCGACCTCGGCGAGCGCCGCGAACGCGGCGGCGTCGTTGACGGCGAGTTCGGCGAGGACCTTGCGGTCGACCTCGACGCCGGCGGCCTTGAGGCCCTGGATGAACCGGTTGTAGGTGACGCCGTTCTGCCGGGCGGCCGCGTTGATGCGGGTGATCCAGAGCTGGCGGAAGTCACCCTTGCGGGCGCGGCGGTCCCGGTAGGCGTAGTTGAGCGAGTGGAGCGTCTGCTCCTTGGCCTTGCGGTACAGCCGCGAACGCTGGCCGCGGTAGCCGCTGGCCAGTTCGAGAGTTGCGCGACGCTTCTTCTGGGCGTTGACCGCCCGCTTGACGCGTGCCACGGGTCCATCCTGTCGATCTCAGGGGGCGCGCGAGCACCCCGGGGTTTACAGCGAAGTCTGGGAAAGCTCAGCGCCCGAGGAGCCGCTTGACCCGGCTCACGTCGTTCTTGGCGATCTCGGTGGTGCCTTCCAGGCGGCGGGTGACCTTGCTGGCCTTCTTCTCCATCAGGTGCCGGCGACCGGCCTTCTGGCGGCGCAGCTTGCCGGTGGCGGTCACGCGGACCCGCTTGGAGGTCCCGCTGTGCGTCTTCATCTTGGGCATTCGTTGCTCTCCTTCAAAGTGCAGCACACCGGTCGCCCGGTGTGCTGCGGACTGCGTCTGGAGCGGGGATGACCGAGACCGTCAGGACTCGACCGGCTCCTTGGCCGCCTTGGCCTTCGCCTTCGCGTTCTTGTGCGGCGCCAGCACCATGATCATGTTCCGGCCGTCCTGCTTCGGCGACGATTCCACGTAGCCGAGCTCCTGGACGTCGTCGGCGAGCTTCTGCAGCAGCCGGAAGCCGAGCTCCGGCCGGGACTGCTCGCGACCGCGGAACATGATGGTGACCTTCACCTTGTTCCCGGCGGAGAGGAAGCGGGACACATGCCCCTTCTTCGTCTCGTAGTCGTGCTGGTCGATCTTCGGACGCAGCTTCTGCTCTTTGATGACTGTCAGCTGCTGGTTGCGGCGTGACTCGCGGGCCTTCTGCGCGCTCTCGTACTTGAACTTGCCGAAGTCCATGAGCTTAGCGACCGGCGGGCGCGCCTGCGGCGCGACCTCGACGAGGTCGAGATCCGCCTCCTGGGCGAGCCGGAGCGCATCCTCGATCCGGACGATACCGACCTGCTCACCGTTGGGTCCGACGAGCCGGACCTCGGGAACGCGGATGCGGTCATTGATGCGTGTCTCGGAGCTGATGTGGCCTCCTTGGTCCGAGGAAATTGTGTAGCCTGCTCGACCTGGTGCCCACATACCACGGGCCCCGTCACCAGCTGCTACGCCGGTAATGCGGGGCCCTGTTCCGATCGCGTCCGCGGGACGCTTCGCCACTTCACCAGTGGCGAGACCGGACCCGGCCGCCTGGTTCGGCAACACGGGTGGGAGCGGGGCTCCACTTGCCGCCCCCGATCGCTCGGAGGCTGGTCGCACGTGGAAGGGTAGCAGATGTGAGTTACAACGCTTCCTCGCGGCCCGAGAATTCCCCGGGCACGCGCGAATTGGAGGACATTCCCAGCGTAGAGGTCATCAGCCGGGCGGCGGTGATGCTGATGTCGGCCGCCGCCGGACGGCTCGGGCTGGCCGACGCCGATCCGGACACGAGCCCGCACCGCGACCTCGACGAGGCGCGGCGGCTCATCACCGCGCTCGCGGGGCTGGTCACCGCTTCCGCGGAGTACCTGGGCCTGCACGCCGCCCCGCTCCGGGACGGGCTGCAATCGCTGCAGAACGCCTTCCGCGAAGCCTCGGCCGTACCCGACGCACCAGGCCAGGGCCCTGGCGAGAAGTTCACCGGGCCCGTGGCCTGACCCGGCGGCTCAGTCCAGGACGGCGAGGGCGTCGATTTCCACCAGCAGCCCCGGCGCCAGGCCGACGTAGACCGTGGTGCGGGCCGCGTAGGGCTCCTTCATCACCTCGTTGTAGACCTCGTTGAACTCCGCGAAATGCGCCGAGTCGGTCAGGTACACCCGCACCATCACGACGTCGCCGAAGCCGGAACCCGCCGCTTCGAGCACCGCCCCGACGTTCGCGAGCACCTGCCGAGCCTGCTCGCCGACGGTGGTGCCCACGATCTTGCCCGTCTCCGGGTCGATGGGGACCTGGCCGGCCACCTGCAGGATGTTCCCCTTGCGCGACCCCTGGGAATACGCCGCCGCCGGTTGCGGCGCGTTCTCGGTGCTGATCGCGACCTTCGCCATCGATTCTCCCTCTCTCACTGTCCCGTCCATCCACTGTGGACGGAGGCGTCCGTCGCCGTCGACGTCAGATCCGGTTGCAGCGCCAGCAGGCTGTCGTGGTCCTCGCACGTGGCCAGGTGCGCGGTGTGGCCGGTGCGGGCGTTGCGTTCGGCGACCGCCGGGGCCGCGGCGCTCGGGATGCCGACGCCTTCGAGCGCGCCGTTGGCCTGGTCGAACAGCGCACTGCCCAGCCGGTAGTGACGCGGACCTTCGCGGCGCACGAAATGCCGCGCTTCGAGCGTGTCCGCGCCGTCGGCGAGCGCGGTCAGCCCGCGATCCAGGCTCTGGCTCACGAACCGTTCCCGTTGACCCGCACGAACGGTGATGCTACATCTGTCGCTCTCGTTCTACGCAATGAAAATTGCGCAATACGCAACGGAGCCCTGATGGCCTCAGCGAACCCGGACGCGCTCGCGGCCCTGCGGGACGGCTCAACCTCTTCGATGAAAGCTTCGTCGGGGCGGTCGTCATGCTCGACGGCGGCGCCGTGGAACACAACCTCCGCACGATGGCCGGCTGGTGCGCCAGGCGCGGCGTCCACCTCGCGCCGCAAGGCGACGATGGCGCCACAACTGTTCGCGCGCCAGATCGAGTACGGCGTGTGGCGCATCGAGTTCAGCTGCTGCGCCGACTCGGTTCGCTCCGTCGGGCTGATGACCGCGGCCCTGCGCGCGACCGGACGGCCGCTCGACGTGCTCGTCGAACTGTGTGGGACGGCGGCCGCACCGGAGGCCCGCGACGAGGCGACTGCGATCCAGGTCGCCGCCGAGCTGGCCGTCCTGCGCAGCGGCGCCTGTCTCACCCACGACGACGGCTTTGCCGCGGGATCGCACCGCTGCGCGACAGGTTCCACCGGCCTCGCGCGCGTGGGCGCAGGTGACTTCGAAGCCCACCGGCGATCTCGGCTGCCGACGATCGGCAAGCGCGACGCGTCGTTCGACGAGGGACCGCCGGAGCCGCAACTGTTCCGGCGCGACCGCGTCACCGGCCGGCTCACCGGTCACACGGTGACCGCCATGAACGATCAGCATTCCTTCCCGCGCTGCCCGCGGATTCGCCCTTTCGGGTCGGTGACTGGGTGGGTGTTCGACAAATAGCAGCTCATCCCCGTGGTCGAAGGCGAGACCGTCGTCTGCAAGAATCCATAGTGGACACTGTGCTTCGCGGAGCACGGATCGCCGACGGCACACCGGCCGGAAAGTGGGTGATCGAGTCGGGTGAGCTCGTGCTGGCGCCCAGTTCATCGACATGCAAGCCATGGAAGAGTCCGGTTCGGACGGTGGGGCTGCTCGTCGGCGACCGCCCCCACGCCTGGGGCGCCCTTCGACGCCCCACGGCGGCACGCCGAGGGCATCCCCTACGTCTTCGTCAACGAGATCGGCAAGGCGGTCGCCGATTCGCTCCACCAGGCGGGCCTGCCGGTGATCCTCGCCGCCTACGTGATCCGTTACGGGCTGCGGATCGCGCAGGGCGCGGCGACTGTGACGATCGTGACCACGAGCGGGATCGTCGCGCCGCCCGTCGCCAAGCTCGGCTACTCGCTGGCACAGCACGCGCCGCTGGTGGTCGCCTCGGCCGGGTCGATCATCGCCTCCCACGTCAACGACGGCGGGTTGTGGATCGTCTCGCGTTACTTCGGGCCGGCGGTCGGCGAGACGCTCAGGGGCCGGGGGGCGTTCGGGGTGGCGAGGTCGTCACTGCTGGGGGTAGGCCTGCTGCTGGTACTGCTGCGGAGTGGGCTGCTGGTACTGCTGGGCGGGTGCGGCCTGCTGCTGCGGGGCGGCCTGCTGAGCGTGCTCGGCTCCGTCGGGCATGACGTACACCGCGGTGCCGTAGGCCGCGATCTCGCTCGCCGTCTGCGCGATCTCGTTGCAGTCGAAACGCAGCGCGAGCACGGCGTTCGCGCCATGGTTCATCGCCTCCTGCGCGAGCCGGCCCAGCGCCTCGTACCGGGAGTCGGAGAGCAGTTTGGACAGACCTTTGAGCTCACCGCCCGCCATCGCCTTGAAGCCGGCGCCCATCGTGGAGAACATGTTCCGGCTGCGGACCGTGAGGCCGAAGACCTCACCGAACACCCGGACCACCTTGTAGCCGGGCAAATCGTTCATTGTGGACAGCAGGATCGGGAACTGCGGTGACTGCTGTGGATATCCCTGGGTCATGCCAGGGAGAGTACTGGCACGCGGAGCGTGTCCGCCGAGGGTGGCGGCGGGGAAGCGGCCGGCGTTAACCAGATCCGCCCACCGTCACGTACCAAACCTCCGGTCTGCCCACCTGACCGTAGTGTGGTTCGCGTCTCGCGAGCCCGCTGTCGGCCAGGTACTCCAGGTACCGCCGGGCCGTCACCCGGGCGACGCCGGTCGCCCGCGCCGCGGCCCCGGCGGGCATTCCCCCGGGCTCCGTGCGCAGCGCCGCGGCGATCGCCTCGAGCGTCTCCGCGCTCATCCCCTTCGGCAGCGGGCCCTGGCCCGGCGCCCGCAGCGTCGCGATCGCGCGGTCGACCTCGGTCTGGTCCGCTGCTTCCCCGGCGCTCTCACGGAACCGCGCGTAGGTTTCGAGCTTCTCCCGGAGCGACGCGAACGCGAACGGCTTGAGCAGGTACTGCACCACCCCGACCGACACGGCGGCTTTCACCACGGCCAGGTCGCGCGCCGAGGTCACGGCGATGACGTCCGCCGCGCTCCCGGACGCGCGCAGGGCACGGCAGACCGCGAGCCCGTGCGTGTCGGGCAGGTAGAAGTCGAGCAGCACGAGATCGACGGCGTGGCGCTCGCGGAACCGCAACGCTTCGCCACCAGAATGGACGACCCCGGCGACGGCGAACCCGGCGACGCGCTCCACGTACTGCCGGTGCGCCTCGGCGGCGACCGGATCGTCCTCGACGACCAGCACCATGATCATCGGGCCACTCCCTGCCGCAGCGGCAGCCGGACGGTGAAGACCGCGCCGCCGTCGTTGGCCAGTGTGACCTCGCCGTGGTAGCGGCGGGCGACCTGGCCGACGAGGGCGAGCCCGAGGCCGTGCCCGACCGGACCGGCCTGCGGTTTCGTCGACCAGCCGCGCTGGAACACCGCGCTCGCGGCGGCGTTCGCGACCCCCTTGCCGCTGTCGGCGACCCGCAGCACGAGATCGTCCTCATCGGAACGCACGGTCACGGTGACCCGCGGCCGCGCCGAGTCGGCGTTGTCGACGGCCGCGTCGATCGCGTTGTCGATCAGGTTGCCCAGCACTGTCACCAGATCCCGGGGTTCGAGATCGAGTTCGGCGAGGGCCGTGTCCTCGGTCAGCGTCAGCTCGACCCCGCGCTCGCCGGCCTCGGCCGCCTTGCCGAGCAGCAGCGCGGCCAGCACCGGTTCGGAGACCGCGCCGACGACCTGGTCGGTCAGGCGCTGGGCGATCTCCAGTTCGGCGGTCGCGAACTCCACGGCTTCGGCCGCCCGGCCCATCTCGACCAGCGACACGACGGTGTGCAGCCGGTTCGCGGCCTCGTGCGCCTGCGAGCGCAACGACTCGGCGAGCCCGCGCGTCGTGTTGAGCTCGCCGGTCAGGAGCTGCAGGTCGGTGTGGTCGCGCAAGGTCACGACCGTGCCCCGGACGCGCCGCGCCTCGTGCACGGGAGCGGTGCTGACCACGAGCACGCGCGAGTCGGTGACGTGGATCTCGTCGGTCCTCGTCTCCTTTGCCGCGAACGCGGCCGCCAGTGGGGGCGGCAGGCCGAGTGCGGCGACAGGCTTTCCGGCCGGGTCGTCGCTGAGCCCGAGCAGTTCGCGGGCTCCGTCGTTGCACAGCACGACCCGCCCGCTGGGATCGAGCAGTACGAGCCCTTCCCTGACCGCGTGCAATGTCGCCTCGTAGTAGGCGAAGACGCTGCTCAGCTCGGCGGGCGCGAGGCCGCGCGTCTGCCGCTTGAGCCGGGAGCTGACGAACACGCTGCCCGCGATGCCCACCACGAGCAGCGCGCCCGCCGCGGCGGCGAGCCGGACCAGGCGCGCGGTGAGTTCCGTGGAGATCGCCTCGATCTTGATGCCCACCGCGACGAGTGCCGCGACCCGCGGGCCGTCGAAGACCGGGACGACGGCACGCATCGACGGGCCGAGCGTGCCGGTGTAGGTCTCGACCAGGGTGCCGCCCGCGCGCGCCGCGGCGGTGTTGCCGAGGAACCGCTGACCGATCAGGGCCGGGTTCGGGTGGGTGTAGCGGATACCTTCGGGGGTCATGATCGTGATGAAGTCGACGCCGGTGTCCTGCTGGACACGCAGGGCGTACGGCTCCAGCAGCGCACTCGGGTCTGGTGTGGACAGTGCACTCAGGACAGACGGAGTGGCGGCGATCGTATGCGACACCGCGACGACTTCGTCCGTGGCACGCTGGTCCGCGGCGCGCGAGGCGTCGGCCAAGGCGAGCCCGGCGCCGACGGCGACCAGGACGGCGAACCCGGCGACCTGCACCAGCAGGAGCTGCCGGGCGAGGCTCCAGCGCCGGTTTCTCATCCCCCGACTCTACTGTGACGACCGATACCGATCCGGCCACGCCGCTGCTCGACGAAGTGCGAACTCAATGAACACAAGGGTGACCTGGCGCGGGGAGGCCCGCATAGTCCTCTGCTGAGCCGCGCCGGTGAAGGCGCGCCTGTCCCCATTGGAGGCAAGGGTGCCGACAACGCCATCCGCCGACGCCGCACCCCGGCAGGGCAACCGGATCCACCTGCTGTATGTGGCGGTCGTCGTCGCGGTACTCGCGGGCATCATCGTCGGGTTCGCCGCCCCCGGGTTCGCCAAGGGCCTTTCGCCGCTGGGCACCGGGTTCGTCAACCTGATCAAGATGATGATCTCGCCGATCATCTTCTGCACCATCGTGCTGGGCGTCGGCTCGGTCGCCAAGGCGGCCAAGGTCGGCAAGGTCGGCCTGATGGCGATCGGGTACTTCCTGGTGATGTCCACGATCGCGCTGGTCATCGGGCTTGTCGTGGGCAACCTGCTGCACCCCGGCGCGGGCCTGCACCTCGACCCCGCGGCCGCGAGCAAGGCGCACCAGCAGGCCGCCGGCGGCGAGGGCAGCACGGACTTCCTGCTCGGGATCATCCCCGAATCGCTGCTTTCGGCGTTCACCGAGGGTTCGGTGCTGCAGACGCTGCTGGTCGCGCTGCTCGCCGGTTTCGCGCTGCAGAAGCTGGGCCCCGCGGGCAAGCCGATCCTGCGCGGCGTCGAGTACATCCAGAAGCTGGTATTCCGGATCCTGTCGATGATCATGTGGGCCGCCCCGGTCGGCGCGTTCGGCGCGATCGCGGCCGTGGTCGGCAACACCGGGCTGGCGGCGCTGCGCAGCCTGCTCGTGGTGATGATCGGGTTCTACCTGACCTGCCTCGTGTTCGTGTTCGTGGTGCTCGGCTCGGTCCTGTGGTTCGGCGCACGGATCAACGTGTTCAGCCTGCTGCGCTACCTCGGCCGCGAGTTCCTGCTGATCGTGTCGACCTCTTCCTCGGAGTCGGCGCTGCCGCGGCTGATCGCGAAGATGCAGCATCTCGGCGTGAGCCGCTCGGTCACTGGCATCACCGTGCCGACCGGCTACTCGTTCAACCTCGACGGCACCGCGATCTACCTGACCATGGCGACGCTGTTCATCGCCTCGGCTCAGGGCAGCCCGCTGTCGGTCGGCGCGCAGATCTCGTTGCTGGTGTTCATGGTCATCGCGTCGAAGGGCGCCGCCGGGGTCAGCGGCGCGGGGATCGCGACGCTCGCCGGCGGGCTCCAGGCGCACCGGCCCGACCTGGTCGGCGGCGTCGGGTTCATCCTCGGTATCGACCGGTTCATGTCGGAGGCGCGGGCGCTGACCAACTTCGCGGGCAATGCGGTCGCGACGGTGCTGATCGGTAGCTGGACCAGGGAGTTCGACCGCGCCAAGGCGGCCGAGGTGCTCTCCGGGCGCGAGCCGTTCAACGAGACGACGCTCCTCGACGAAGCCCCGGTGCGCGAACCGGACGAGGAACGCCCGAAGGCCGGGGCACTCGCCTGAAGCCGGCTTACGCCAGGCGCGCCCGCAAACCCGTCAGGCCACGCCGCATCATCAGCGCGTGGTTGAGCCGGAACAGCGGGCGCGCCACCGGCGAGAGGCGGCGAAGCAGAGGTTTGCGCACCACGACCTGCTGGACGATCTCGAGCGTCGAACCGGCCGGGTGCCGCAGGATCGACGCGGCGAGCAGACCCTCGAGGTCACCGTCGAGATGTACCCGCAGCCGGCCCGTGGACTCGTTCTGCTCCGCTCGGCGCATCCGGATCGTCAGACCGTAGGGCAGGCTTGCCCGGCAGACCAGCTCCGCGGTGTCCTCGTCGATCTGGCGTACCGAGCGGACGTCGGGCCACCAGCGCGGATAGTTCTCCAGATCGACCACCGCGTCGAACACCACGGGCACGGGCGCCCCGATCACCCACGTGTCGCGAAACCGGTAACTGTTGTGCGGCACGCCGAAAGTATGCCGATTAATATCCATAGCCGCCCGCCGAGGTCGACGGGGACGGTGTGCTCGCGCTGGCCTTGGTCCCTTGCGGGGTCACGGCGTACCAAGCCGCACCGAATCCCACGACCCCCTGCCCGTTCGTCTGGCCGGCCGCGGTGTCCTTCTCGAACCCGTACAGCGGCCAGCCGCCCAGGGTCAGCTGCAGCGTGCCGTCGGCGCGCTTGATCGTGCCGACCAGGCCCGGGGCGATCCCGGTGGCGGACGGCGTCGCCGAACTCACCACGGCCGGGGGCCACGCCGACGCGCAGGCCCCCAAGCAGTTCGACGTCGGGGGAGCCGCGGAGTCACGGTCGAAACGGTAGAGGGTGCGTCCCGCGGAGTCGGTCACGATCGGACCGAGCGACGTCGACTGCGCCACCGCGAGGTCGGTGCGCGCGACACCGCCTGCCGACGTGGCGGGCGCGGGCGGCGCGGTGGTCGTGCCGGCGCACGCGCCGACCATGAGCAGGCCGGCTGCGGCCGGGACGAGCAGGAGTGAACGGCGAGTCATGGGCACCTCCCAGCGCCGACCCCAGTCGGCGGTGACCGGGGCCACACTCGAGTAACGAGACGCTAGGCCGTCCGGTTCACACCGCGCCGTCGGCTGGCACGATCCTGGCGCGGCTGGGCGCCTCTCGGATCAGCCCAGCGCCGTCTTCAGGAACTGCCCGGTGTGGCTCTCCTCGATCGCCGCTACCTGCTCGGGAGTGCCCTCGGCGACGATGGTGCCGCCGCCGGAACCACCCTCCGGGCCCATGTCGACGATCCAGTCGGAAGTCTTGATCACGTCGAGGTTGTGCTCGATCACGATCACCGTGTTGCCCTTGTCGACCAGCCCGTTGATCACGTCGAGCAGTTTGCTGATGTCCTCGAAGTGCAGCCCGGTCGTCGGCTCGTCCAGCACGTACACGGTCTTGCCGGTGGACCGCTTCTGCAGCTCGCTCGCGAGCTTCACACGCTGCGCCTCCCCACCGGACAGTGTCGGCGCGGGCTGCCCGAGCCGCACGTAACCGAGCCCGACGTCCACCAGCGTCTGCAGATGCCGGTGGATCGCCTTGATCGGCTCGAAGAACCCGGCGGCCTCCTCGATCGGCATGTCCAGCACGTCCGACACGGTCTTGCCCTTGTAGTGCACCTCGAGGGTCTCGCGGTTGTACCGCGCTCCCTTGCACACTTCGCACGGGACGTAGACATCGGGCAGGAAGTTCATCTCGATCTTGATCGTGCCGTCCCCGGCGCAGGCCTCGCAGCGGCCGCCCTTGACGTTGAACGAGAACCGGCCCGGCTGGTAGCCGCGCACCTTCGCCTCAGTGGTGGCCGCGAACAGCTTCCGGACGTGGTCCCACACGCCGGTGTAGGTCGCCGGGTTGGACCGCGGGGTGCGGCCGATCGGCGACTGGTCCACCCGCACGAGCTTGTCCACCTGGTCGAGCCCGCGCACCCGGGTGTGCCGGCCCGGCACCTGGCGCGCACCGTTGAGCTTGTTCGCCAGCACCGTCGCGAGGATGTCGTTGACCAGCGTCGACTTGCCCGAGCCCGACACGCCGGTGACCGATACGAGGCAGCCCAGCGGGAACGACACGTCCACCCCGCGCAGGTTGTGCTCGCGCGCGCCGACCACCGTCAGCTGGCGCTTGCGGTCGGCCGGGCGGCGGATCGCCGGCACCGGGATGACGCGCCGGCCCGACAGGTACTGGCCGGTGAGCGACTCCTTGCTGCGCATCAGCTTCTTGTACGGTCCACTGTGGACGACCTGGCCGCCGTGCTCGCCGGCGCCGGGCCCGATGTCCACGACCCAGTCGCTCGACCGGATCGTGTCCTCGTCGTGCTCGACGACGATGAGCGTGTTGCCCAGATCCCGCAGCCGGGTGAGCGTCTCGATCAGGCGGTGGTTGTCCCGCTGGTGCAGGCCGATCGACGGCTCGTCCAGCACGTACAGCACCCCCACCAGACCGGAGCCGATCTGCGTGGCGAGCCGGATGCGCTGCGCCTCACCACCGGACAGCGTGCCGGCGGCGCGGTCGAGCGAGAGGTAGTTCAGCCCGACGTCGAGCAGGAAGCGCAGCCGCGCCTGGATCTCCTTGAGCACCGCGCCCGCGATCATGGCCTGGCGCTCGTCGAGGTGCAGCCCTTCGAGGAACTCCGAGGATTCCTCGATCGAGAGCGCGCAGACCTCGGCGATGGAGCGGTCGCCGTACTCGGCGTGCTCGAGGGTGACGGCGAGGATCTCGGGCTTGAGCCGGGCGCCCTGGCACGCGGGGCAGGGCACCTCGCGCATGTAGCCCTCGTACCGCTCGCGCATGTACTCCGACTCGGTCTGGTCGAGCCGGCGCTCGAGGAACGGGATCACGCCCTCGAAGCTCGCGTAGTAGGAACGCTGGCGGCCGTACCGGTTGCGGTAGCGGACGTGCACCTGCTCGTCGACCCCGTGCAGCACCGCCTTCTGCACCTTCGCGGGCAGCTTGCGCCACGGCGTGTCCATGCGGAAGCCGATGGTCTGCGACAGCGATTCCAGCAACCGGATGAAGTAGTCGGCGCTCTGCCCGCCCGACCACGGTGCGATCGCTCCCTCGCCGAGGGACAGCTCGTCGTCCGGGACCACGAGCTCCGGGTCGACCTCCTTGCGGATGCCGATACCGGTGCACTCCGGGCACGCGCCGTACGGCGAGTTGAACGAGAACGAGCGGGGTTCGAGATCCTCGATGGCGAGCGGGTGGCCGTTGGGACAGGCCAGGTTCTCGGAGAAGCCTCGGATGCGGTGCGGATCGTTCTCCGGCAGGTCGACGAACTCGAGTTCGACCAGCCCGTCGGCCAGTCGCAACGCGGTCTCGACCGAATCGGTGAGCCGTTGCTTCGAGGACGCCTTGACCGAGAGCCTGTCGACCACGACGCCGATGTTGTGCTTCTCCTGCTTCTTGAGCTTCGGCGGATCGGTCAGCTGATAGACCTGCCCGTCGACGCGGGCACGCGAGTACCCCTGCTGCTGCAGGTTCGCGAACAGGTCGAGGTACTCGCCCTTGCGGCCGCGCACGACCGGCGCGAGGACCTGGAACCGGGTGCCTGGCTCCATTTCGAGCACCTGGTCGACGATCTGCTGCGGGGTCTGCTTGCTGATCAGCTCACCGCATTTCGGGCAGTGCGCCTTGCCCGCGCGGGCGTAGAGCAGCCGCAGGTAGTCGTAGACCTCGGTGATCGTGCCGACGGTGGAGCGCGGGTTGCGCGAGGTGGACTTCTGGTCGATCGAGACCGCCGGCGAGAGGCCCTCGATGAAGTCGACGTCGGGCTTGTCCATCTGCCCGAGGAACTGCCGCGCGTACGCCGACAGCGATTCCACGTAGCGGCGCTGGCCCTCGGCGAAGATCGTGTCGAAGGCGAGGCTCGACTTGCCCGAGCCGGACAGGCCGGTGAACACGATCAGGCTGTCCCTGGGCAGATCGAGATCGACGCCACGGAGATTGTGCTCGCGGGCGCCGCGTACAACGAGGCGATCAGCCACGCCAAGGTCCCTTCGCTGGAGATTCCCGGCCGGGCGGAGTCACCGGAGCCGGCCGCGACCCATGCTAGGACGGACCACCGACAGAAACGGGAGCCGGACCGTTCCCCGCTGGTGGGAGCAGGTCTTCGGGCGCCGGGGTCGTCCGGTGCGGGCGGGTCAGCCAGGTGTGCGCGGGCCGCTCGACCAGTGTAGTGAGCCCCCAGCCCGCGAGTACCGCCGCCACGAGCACGATCGGCAGCCGGACCCAGCCCGGGACGCCGGCGTCGGCCAGCAGGCGGGCCAGGACATAGCCCAGTTCCTGGTGCAGCAGGTAGACGCAGTAGGAGATTCCGGCGAGCCAAGTGATCGCCGGGGCCAGCGGCCGCAGGAACGACCAGTCGCGGCCCTTCGCCGCGGCGCAGATGAGCAGCAGCATGGCGGCGAACCCGAGGTCCGACGGCAGGCGCGCCGGATCGGTGGGCAGCGCCATGCCATGGGGGTAGACGTGCAGATCCTGTGCGCAGACGACGGCGGCCAGCAGCAGCGCGAGCCGGCGACCGCTCACCCGGCCCCGCGCCCACAACCAGATCCCGATCCCCGCGGCGAACGCGTGCGTCCGGTGCAGGCCGAGGCCGAACACGGCGCCATAGGCCCACCGGGCGGGGTTGTCCGCGCCGATCAGCACGAACCGCACGAAGAGCGGGAGGACGACCAGTCCCCAGGCGAGCAGCCCGGCCTGGCGGGTGCCGCGGAACCACGGGGTGCCGGCCCACAGCAGCGCGGCGGCGGTGAACACCGCGAGCTGCACGGGCAGCGTCCAGTACGAGCCGTCGAGCCAGATGAACGCCGGATCCCAGCCCTGCACCATGAACAGGTTGATCAGCAGGTCCCTGCCCACCGGGACGTACCAGGTGGTCTTCCACACGATGCCGTCGGTGGTGGGGCCGAAGAGGGTGTCGAACCAGCCGCTGCCGAAGCTCTGGCCGCCGAAGGCCGCGCCGGCGAACCGCATGACCAGGTAGGTGGCCACCGCGGCGATCACGTACGACGGCAGCAGGCGGGCGATCTTCTTCCACAGCCAGCGGCCCGTGCCGCCGCGGCGGATCGTCTGGCAGACGAAGTAGCCGGAGATCACCATGAGCGCGGCGGCGCCGAACTGGGCCGTGTCCCGGAACGGGTAGCCGCCGAGTTCGGGATGGGCCAGCGGACCCTGATGCGTGATGTGCCCCAGCATCACCGCGACCACCGCGACCACACGGACCGCATCCCAGCTGATCTTGCGCGAGGCGGGACGGGGCACGGGCTTCCTTCGGTGACGGCGACGGCAGGTGAGGTTACGTTATGAATCTGAGACGGAGCTGAACGGGTGGAGCCGTCCGAGGCGGGCCGACTACCGTGTGGCGGGTGAACGTCGTGGAGGATTACACCGGGCACGTCGAACCGGGCGGTGACGCCGCGCGGCGCACGCTCGGGGCGCTGACCATCACCAAGCTGTCCGTCGGCCCGATGGACAACAACACGTACCTGCTGGTGTGCCGGGCGAACAACGAGGCGCTGCTGATCGACGCGGCGGCCGATCCCGAGCGCATCTCCGACCTGATCGGCCACGGCCCGGACCGGCCGGCGCTGCGCACGATCGTGACCACGCACCAGCATGGTGACCACTGGCAGGCGCTCGGCGCGGTCGCGGGAGCGAACGGCGCCAACACGGCCGCGCATCCGCTGGACGCGGAGCCGCTCCCGGTGCCGCCGGACTTCCTGCTGTCACAGGGCGACACGGTGTCGGCCGGGGACTGTGTGCTGGAGGTGATCCACCTGCGCGGCCACACGCCGGGGTCGATCGCCTTGCTGTACCGCGATCCCGATGGCCCGCCCCACCTGTTCACCGGCGACTCCCTGTTCCCCGGCGGGGTCGGCCGGACGACGTCACCCGAGGACTTCCAGTCGCTCATCGACGACGTCCAGACGCGGATCTTCGACGTGCTGCCGGACGAGACGTGGTTCTACCCCGGCCATGGGGACGACTCGACGCTGGGCGCGGAACGGCCGAAGCTGACGGAGTGGCGCGAGCGCGGGTGGTGACGTAGCCGCTCCGCGGATGGCTGTCACACTGAGGCGTGGATCTTGACCGGGCGATAGAGATCGTCAGTTCGCGTGTCCAGCTGCGCGGGAAAAGCGATCACGACCTTCTCACACGCGTCATGAAGGCACCGGATTTCGTCGCCTCCCCCAAAGTACTGTCGCCGGCGGACGGCCTGACAGACAGCGTCGAAGTTCGACCGTTCGAAGCGCTGCATCTGCTTTCTCTTGTGACACGACCGCGCTACCAAGACGATCTGCCTGACATGTACGTGCAATGGGGACTGTTGCGCTACCTGGGCTTCTTTGACTTGCTGAAGACCAAGGATCCGGTGCCAGCACTCAAGGTGAGCGAAGCTGGCTGCCGAATCGTCGGCAACCAGCGACGGGTAGCCTCCGAAGAAATGGGGATCGCGTTCGGTGTCCTCTTGGCCATCCATTGGACCAAGCGGACGGGTGCAGCCGGCGTTCCGATCAGCATCGTCGACATAGATGCCGCCCTCGATGACCGCTATGCCTTCGCGGGAGGAGCACGGCGCGCAGTCCGGACGGTCGGGACCCAGCGCCCTGACTATCTCCTCATCGCCACCGATCCCTGAGACCGCCATCGGTACCGGATCCGGGCACTTGAGTGCAAAGGAACCAGAACCCCCGGTTACGCAGTAAAACAACTTGCACGTGGACTCGGGCAACTCGGCGGCCTCGCAGTCGGCGGAAGGATTCCCGCCGGCCTGGCTACTGCCATGATCACCTCCAACGACCGGTTGTCCTATTTCGCAATCGATCCCATTGACGTGATCTCAACGACTTTCATTTGATCATTCGATGTTCAAAATGGGTCAGGGTGAGTGCGGCTTTCACGATG
>NZ_VDFW01000047.1 GCF_006152065.1 Amycolatopsis alkalitolerans | reverse complement strand
CGACACCGCCGCAGGCAAACCCACCGACCCTACGGGCAAACACGGCAACGTAAACCGGACAGGATCACACGACACTAGACGGACAGGCGGTGGCGCCGAGACTGTCGCGGCGCAGCAACAGCCACAGCGGGAGCTGATCGTCCCCAACGGGATCTGATCGTCCCCAACCGGCACCGACAAGGGGGGGACAGGGGGCGGAGCCCCCACCGGGGGTCCAGGGGGGTCCAGGGGGGCGGAGCCCTCCCTGGCGGGGACCTGGGGGTTCGACCCCCAGACAAGGACCGGCCCGCGCCCGCGCGAAACGAGCCGAAGGCGAGTGAGCAGGAGAAGGCGCCGCGGGGCGGTGGAACCTGGGGGTCGCCCCACCGCCTCCGCGGCTCCGCCGGACCGAGGGGGGAGGTGTCCGGCGGGGTCACGTGCCCGGAGCTACTCGCCCCAGGTGCTGGAGATCAGGGTACTGGCTTGGCCCGTCTTAACGCCATATTGCATCTTGATTTTTCCGGTGCGGGGAGGGGCTCATTCCCACCTGCCGGTGCGCGCGCCGAGGACGCCGAGCGCGACCGCCGCGGCCGTGGAAGTGCGCAGCACGCTGGGCCCGAGCCGCACCGGAACGGCACCGGCGGTGCGTAGTATGTCCAGTTCGGCGTCGGTGATCCCACCCTCGGGACCGACTACGAGAAGGGCCTCCCCCGCGCAGGGGAGGTCGACGTGGGCAAGCCCTTCCTCGGCGGTGCCTTCGAGGACGAACGCGGCAGCGGAAGTCTTCACGATCGCGGCGAGCCCGGGCGTGTCGACCGGGTCGGCGACGCGTGGGACCCGGACGCGCCTGGCCTGTTTCGCGGCCGCCCGGGCGGTGCTCTGCCAGCGCGCGAGGGCTTTCGCGCCACGGGCCCCCTCTTCCCAGCGGGCGACGCTGCGCTCGGCGCGCCAGGGCAGCACGGCGTCCGCACCGGCCTCTGTCGCCAGTTCCACCGCCAGTTCACCCCGATCGCCCTTCGCGAGGCCCTGCACGACGGTGACTCGCAACCGCGGCGCCGGTTCGGCCCAGCGCCGCTCGACCGTCAGCTCGAGCCTGGCGTCCCGGCCGGGATGAACGGCCGCCACGACGCAGTCCGCCGCCGTGCCCTCGCCGTCGGTCAGCACCAGCCGCTCCCCCGCCCGCATCCGGCGGACGGTCACCGCGTGCCGCGCTTCCTCGCCGTCGAGCACGGGATGCGGACCCGCCGGCAGTTCCGGGACGAGGAAGACCGGCGCTGTCGCGGCCGGCATTACCGGTGGCTCTTGGCGCCGCGCAGTTTCGAGAACAGCCCGCCGGAGCGGCCGTTGGTGGCCAGCGTGGGCACCTCTTCGCCGCGTTGCTGCGCCAGTTCGCGCAGCAACTCGCGCTGGGACTCGTCCAGCCGGGTGGGCACCGTGACGTCGATGTGAACGTGCAGGTCACCGCGGCCGTCCACGCGCCCGGACGAGCGCAGCCGCGGCATTCCCTTGCCGGTCAACAACAACTCGGCGCCCGGCTGCGTGCCCGGATCGACGTCGAGTTCGAACTCGCCGTCGATCAGCGTCTCGAGCGGCACTGTCGCGCCCAGCGCGGCCGTCGTCATCGGGACGCGCAGGTTGCAGTGCAGGTCGTGGCCTTCGCGCAGGAACACCTCATGCGGTTCCTCGTCGATCTCGACGTAGAGGTCACCGGCCGGACCTCCGCCGGGGCCGACCTCGCCCTGACCGGACAGCCGGATCCGCATCCCGTCACCGACCCCGGCCGGCACCTTCGCGGTGACCGTGCGGCGGGCCCGCACCCGCCCGTCGCCGCCGCACTGGCGGCACGGGTCGGTGATGACCTCGCCGTAGCCGTGGCACACCGGGCACGGCCTGGCGGTGACCACCTGGCCGAGGAACGAGCGTTGCACCGACTGGATCTCGCCCTGGCCGTTGCAGGTGTCGCAGGTCTGGACGGTGCCGCCCGGCGCGGTGCCGTTGCCCCGGCACTGGTCGCACAGGATCGCGGTGTCGACCGTGATGTCCTTGTCGACGCCCGTCGCGCACTCCTCCAGCGTCAGGCCGATCCGGATCAGCGCGTCCGAACCGGGCTGCACCCGGCTGCGCGGCCCGCGCCCCCGGCCACCGCCCGTCGCCGCGCCGAAGAAGGCGTCCATGATGTCGCCGAGGCCGCCGAACCCGCCGAAGGGGTCACCCCCGCCGCCGCGCGCGCCGGCGCCGTTGTCCAGCGGGTCACCACCGAGGTCGACGATCTTGCGCTTCTGCGGATCGGAGAGGACCTCGTAGGCGGTGGTGACCTCGCTGAACTTGTGCTGCGCGTCGTCGGACTGGTTCACGTCCGGATGCAGTTCGCGCGCCAGCCGCCGGTACGCGCGCTTGATCTCCTGATCGCTCGCGTTCTTGGCCACGCCGAGAATGCCGTAGTAGTCCCTCGCCACCGCTCTCAAGTCCTCCTGCAAAGCCCTGCTCGCCGGCTAGCTGCCGGCCAGGATCTGCCCCACGTAGTTCGCGACCGCGCGCACCGCGGCGATCGTGCTCGGGTAGTCCATCCGGGTCGGTCCGACGACGCCCATCCCGCCCAGGAGCATGTCGTCCCTTCCGTAGCCGATCGACACCACCGAGGTGCTGCGCATCTGCGCGTCCTCATTTTCCTCGCCGATCCGCACCGTCACGGTACCGGGGTTGCGTGCCGCGGCCAGCAGTTTCAGCACCACGACCTGCTCCTCGAGCGCCTCCAGCACCTGCCGCAGCGAACCGGGGAAGTCCGCGACGTTCCGGGTCAGGTTCGCCGTGCCGCCGAGGACCAGCCGCTCCTCCGGATGGTCCACGAGGTGTTCGACCAGCACCGTACAGACCCGCACGAGCGCGTCGCGCAGGTCACCCGGCGCCTGGTCGGGCAGTTCGGCCACGCGCGCGGCCGCGTCGGTGAGCGGGCGGCCGGACAGCTTCGAATTCAGCACGTCCCGGATGCGGGCGACGCTTTCGTCGGTCACCACGTCGCCGAGATCGATCGTGCGCTGGTCGACGCGGCCGGCGTCGGTGATCACCACGAGCATCAGCCGCGCCGGGGTGAGCGGCACGACCTCGAGGTGGCGCAGCGTCGCGGTCGACATCGTGGGGTACTGGACCACCGCGACCTGGCGGGTCAGCTGCGCGAGCAGCCGCACCGACCGGCGCAGCACGTCGTCGAGGTCGAGCGCGCCGTCGAGGAAGTTGATGATGGCGCGGCGCTCAGCCTGGCTCAGCGGTTTGATGTCGGCGAGCCGGTCGACGAACAGCCGATAGCCCTTGTCGGTCGGGATCCGCCCCGCGCTCGTGTGCGGTTGTGTGATGTAGCCCTCTTCTTCGAGTGCGGCCATATCGTTACGGACCGTCGCGCTGGACACGCCGAGGTTGTGCCTGTCGACGATCGCCTTGGAGCCGACCGGCTCCTGGTTGGAGACGTAGTCGGCGACGATGGCGCGCAGCACTTCGAAGCGCCGCTCATCCGAGCTGGCCACCGTTCACCTCCGCGTGTGCCGTACACCTACACACCGAGTTTACGGGTAACCGGGTCGCCGGAGTCAGGGAAGCTGACGGCGCAGCCCGTCGAGATCCCCGAGCACCCACGCGGTGGTCAGGAACCCGTCCTGAGCGGTGAAGAACGCCGCCCCGGCGTACTTGATGCGCCGACCGCGACCGGGCACGCCGAGCAACTCGCCGTGGTGGTGGCCGGAGTAGCGCAGGCGAGCCGCCGCCCGGTCGCCGTCGACGACGACATCGACGATCTCGTTGTGGAAGTCCGGGATGGCGGCGCGCATCCGGTCCCGGTAGGAACGCCAGCCCTCGCGGCCACGGACCTCGTCGCCCAGGGAACCGCGGAAGACGAAGTCCGCGGCGAGGATCCGCTCGGGGACCAGGTCGTCCCACCGGTTCCACGCGTCCGCGTAGAACCGGCGGACCAGCTCACGAGTTCCGGGGGAAGCCAAGGTTGACCCCGCCGTGCGAGGGATCGGGCCAGCGGCTCGTGACGACCTTGGTGCGGGTGAAGAAGTGGAAGCCCTCGGGCCCGTAGGCGTGGCTGTCGCCGAAGAGGGAGTCCTTCCAGCCGCCGAACGAGTAGTAGCCGACCGGCACCGGGATCGGCACGTTGAGCCCGACCATGCCGACCTCGACCTCGTTCTGGAACCGCCGCGCGGCGCGGCCGTCGTTGGTGAAGATCGCGGTGCCGTTGCCGTAGGCGCCGGCGTTCACCAGCTCCAGGGCGGCGTCGTAGCTCTCCGCGCGCACGACCGACAGCACCGGGCCGAAGATCTCGTCGCGGTACACCGACATCTCCGGGGTCACGCGGTCGAACAGCGTGGGCCCGAGCCAGAAGCCACCGCCGGGCACGGCGATGTCCCGCCCGTCCACCACGAGTTCCGCACCCTCGCTGATACCGGCGTCCACATAGGACTGAACCTTGGCGCGATGGGCGGCCGTCACCAGCGGTCCCATCTCGGACGAGGGGTCCCGGCCGTCGCCGACCTTCAGCCGCGACATCCGCTCGGTGACCTTCGCGACCAGTTCGCCGGCCACCGGCTCGACCGCGACCACCACCGAGACCGCCATGCACCGCTCCCCCGCCGAGCCGAAGCCCGCGGACACCGCCGCGTCGGCCGCCAGGTCCAGATCGGCGTCCGGCAGCACGACCAGATGGTTCTTCGCGCCGCCCAGCGCCTGCACCCGCTTGCCGTGGTTCGTGCCGGTTTCGTAGACGTAGCGCGCGATCGGGGTGGATCCGACGAACGAGATCGCCTTGACCACCGGATGCGCCAGCAGGCCGTCGACCGCCACCTTGTCCCCGTGCAGGACGTTCAGCACACCGTCGGGCAGCCCGGCCTCGGCGAGCAACCCCGCGATGAACACCGACGCGGACGGGTCCTTCTCGCTCGGTTTGAGCACGACCGTGTTGCCGCAGGCGATCGCGTTCGGCACGAACCACAGCGGCACCATCGCCGGGAAGTTGAACGGCGAGATCACCCCGACCACGCCGAGCGGCTGCGCGATCGAGTACACGTCCACGCCCCGTGAAGCGTTTTCGCTGAAGCCGCCCTTGAGCATCTGCGGCGCGCCGCAGGCGTACTCGACGTTCTCGATGGCACGCGCGACCTCACCGGCCGCGTCCGACTCGACCTTGCCGTGCTCCGCCGTGATGATCTTCGCCAGCTCGTCCTTGCGCGCGGTCAGCAGCTCGCGGAAGGCGAACAGGATCCGGCTGCGCGCGGCGAGCGACGTGTCCCGCCAGCCGGGGAAGGCGCGGGCGGCCGCCGTGACGGCCTCGTCGACCTGCCCGGCACCGGCGAAGTCCACGTGGGCGCGGACTTCGCCGGTGGCGGGATCGAACACCTCCCCGGTCCGCTCCGCGACCCCAGCCCAGTGCTTGCCGTCGATCCAGTGGGAGATGCGCGCGGTCACCTGGTTCCTTCCTGCACGGCGGCGATCGAAGCGTCCAGGATATCCAGGGCCTCGTCCGCTTCCTCGCCGGTGAGCGTCATCGGCGGCGCGAGGCGGAGGACGTTGTTGTGCAGCCCGCCCTTGCCGATGAGCAGGCCACGCTCGCGCGTCTCCTCCAGTACCGCGGCCGCGTTCGGCGGACTCGGATGCTTTCCGCCCGATTCGACGAGTTCGACCCCGATCATCAGTCCCTTGCCGCGAACGTCGCCGACGATGTCGTAGCGCTCGCCGAGATCGCGCAGCCCGGCGATCAGATGGTTGCCGAGTTTCAACGCGTTGCCCTGCAGGTCGTTGTCGAGCAGATAGTCCAAAGTGGCCTTCGCGCCCGCCGTCGAGACCGGGTTGCCGCCGAACGTCGAGATCGAGTTCGCGGTGATCGAGTCCATCACGTCCCGGCGCGCGACGACGCCGCCGATCGCGAGCCCGTTGCCCAGCCCCTTGGCGAAGGTCATCGCGTCCGGGGTCACCCCGTGCGCCCGCATGCCCCAGAAATGCTCGCCCGTGCGGCCCCAGCCCGTCTGCACCTCGTCGGAGATCAGCAGGATCCCGTACTCGTCGAGAACTTCCTTGAACGCGGCGAACAGCCCGTCCGGCGGCACGTTGAACCCGCCCACGCCCTGGATCGGCTCCGCGATGAGCGCGGCGACGTCGCCCGCCGTCGTCGTCTGCAGCACGTCGCGCAAATCCTCGGCGCAGGCTTTGATGTAGTCGGCGTCGGGCAGCCCGCCGAACGGTTCGCGGTAGCGGTAGCCGCCGTGGACGTAGCTGACCTTCAGCGGGGACAGCGAACTGGCCGCCCAGCCGCGGTTGCCGGTGATGCCGATCGTGGCGAACGCCCTGCCGTGATAGGAGTTCCGCAGCGCGAGCACCTGGTTGCTGCGGCGGTACTGGGTCGCGAGCATGAGCGCGGTCTCGTTGGCCTCGGTGCCGGAGTTGGTGAAGAACACCTTCGCGTCCGGGATACCCGACAGCTCCGCGATCTGCTCGGCGAGTTCGACCTGCTTGCGGATCAGGTACAGCGTCGAGGTATGCAGCACGCCGGTGTCCAGCTGCGCGCGGACCGCGTCGGAGATCTCGGCGACGTCGTAACCGATGGCGTTGGTCAGGATGCCGGCGAAGAAGTCCAGGTACGTGCGGCCTTCGGCGTCGGTGACCCGCCGCCCGCTCGCGCGGACGATCTCGATCGGCTCCTGGTAGTACAGCGCCAGCCAGTTCGGCAGGACGGCGCGGTGGCGGGCCGCCAGCTCCGATTCAGTCATGCCCCGAGTCTGGCGAGCGGGCCCGGGGGCCGACACCCGCAATGTGTACGGAGAACGGGATCCGCCCGTACAGTCTGTGTCCTATGTACCCGACCGTCGCCGACGTGCTCGCGCTGCCGGTGGTGCGCCATGGCCGCCCCCGGGTCGTCGCGGGCGCCGAGGGACTGGGCGCCCGGGTGCGGTGGGTGCACGTCGCGGAGGTCGCGGACATCGGGCACCTGCTCAAGGGCGGCGAGCTGGTGCTGACCACCGGGATCGCCCTGCCCGACGATCCGTCGGCACTGGCCAAGTACGTGGACGGGCTCGCCGAAGCCGGGGTGGCCGGCCTCGTCGTGGAGCTGGTGCGCCACTGGAACGACGCGCTGCCGTCCTCGCTGGTCGCGGCGGCCGAGCGCAACCGGGTCCCGCTGATCACCCTGTCGCGTGAGACCCGGTACGTGACGGTGACCGAGACGGTCAACGGGCTGATCGTGGACGCCCAGGTGGCCGAACTGCGCGCCGCCGAGCAGGTGCACAAGGTGTTCACGGAGCTCACCGTCTCCGGCGCCGATCCCGCCGACGTGCTGCGCGAGGTGGTCCGCCTGACCGAGCGGCCGGTGGTGCTGGAGACCCTGTCGCACGAGGTGCTCGCCTACGACGCGGCCGGTGGCGACCCCGGTGAGCTGCTGGCGAACTGGCTCGCGCGGTCCCGGTCGGTGCACGTCGGCGAACGCACCGCGTACTCGTCCGAGGCGGGCTGGCTGGTCGCGGTCGTCGGGGCGCGCGGGCACGACTGGGGCCGGCTGATCGTGGTGTCCGACGAGCCGCCGCCGCACCGGCACGTCGTGGTCGTCGAACGGGCCGCGTCCGCGCTGGCCGTGCACAGGCTCGTCGCGCGGGACACCGGCAGCCTCGAACGGCAGGCGCATCGCGCGGTGCTCGGTGAGCTGCTGGCCTCGCCGCTGCCTTCGGCCGAGCTGCTGGCGCGCTCGTCCGCGCTCAGCGTGCCGTTGCCGGGACGCCGGCTGGTGGGCGTCGCGATCCGGCCCGTGCTGGCCGAGGGCAGGCAGCCGAACCTGTCCGCGCCGGTGGTGTTGCGGGAACTGGCCGAGGCGGTGTCGCTCGCGGCGCGGCGGGCGAAGGTGTCCGCGCTCGTCGCGGTCGTCGACGAGCTGAGCGTGCGTGCGCTGCTTTCCTTGTCCCCCAAGGCGAATGTGGACGCGGTGCTGGAGCGGCTCGCGGGCGAGATCCGGCAGCCACGGGTCGTCGCGGCGGGCACGACGGTGGACAGCCCGTCGAACGTGCACCGCAGCCTGCTCGAAGCGGCGCATGTCGCGGCGGCGGCCCCGCACGCCGGCCCCGACCGCGCGGTGCACCGGCTTTCCGACGTCCGGCTGCGCGGCCTCCTGCACCTGCTCGCCGGTGACGAACGCGTCCGGGCGTTCGCCGCGCGGGAACTCGGGCCGCTGCTGGCCAGGGACGCGGCCGCGGGCACCCGGCTCGTGCAGGCGCTGCGGCACTACTGCGAGCACGGCGGCAACAAGTCCGCGGCCGCGGCGGCCGCGCACACCTCCCGCACCGCCTACTACCAGCAACTGGCCCGCATCGAGCAGGTTCTCGGCGTCCCGCTGGAGGACCCGGAGTCGATGCTCTCGCTGTACGTGGCGCTGCTGGCCCACGATCTCAGGTGAAGACCGCGTCCACCCGGCCGGGGAAGCCGCCGAGCACCCGGCCGGGGTCGGTGCCGAGCACGCGCTCCAGCACGGTGGCGTAGACCGCGCGGAAGTCGGTGCTCTCCTTGAGATCCCCGTGGTCGAGATCGGTCAGGCTGGGCTGGGCGCCGTAGAACCCGCCGCGGACCCCGTTTCCGGCCAGGAACACCGGCCCCGCGGTGCCGTGATCGGTCCCGTCGCTGGCGTTGGCCGCGACGCGGCGCCCGAACTCGGAGTAGACCAGGACCACCGCCTGGCGGCCACGGTCGGTCTTCGCCAGGCGTTGCAGGAAGGGCGCGAGCGCGCCGTCCAGGCTCGTGAGCAGGCGCTGCTGCGTGGCGCGCTCGTCCGCGTGCGTGTCGAACCCGCCGAGCGAAACCGAGTAGACGCGGGTGGGCACCCCCGCCTCGATCAGCCCCGCCACCAGGTCGAGCTGGGCGGTGAGCCCGCCGGCCTTGGCCGCCTTGCCCGGCCCGAACGCCTGCGCGGCACGGTGCAGGTCGGCGACGGACCGGGCCGCCCTGGCGGTCAGCTCGTCCTCGCCCTGCTGGGCCGCGCCGAGCGCGGTGAAGGACTGGCCGAGCGTGCCGCCGGGCAGGCGGAGGCCGTCGGCGGGCAGGCTCGCGGCGGCCGTGCGCTCCCCGGCGAGCAGGGGCGGCAGCACCGGTTCGACCGACACCGCGCGCAGCGGGTCGTCGCCGGTCGCGTCCAGCCACCGGCCGAGCCAGCCCGTCGGCACCGAGGTGCCGGGCGACGCGGTCTGCCAGATCGCCATCGAGCGGAAGTGGCTGTGGTCCGGCACGGGATAGCCGACGCCCCGCACGATCGCGAGCCGACGGCCGTCCCACAGGCTTTTCAAGCCCTTGAGCCCGGGGTTGAGGCCGAGCCCGTCACCGAGGTCGAGCACCTCCTCGGGCCGGTAGGCGAGATCGGGCCGCGCCTTCTGGTACGCCGGATCGCTCGCCGGGATGACGGTGTTGAGCCCGTCGTTCCCGCCGTAGAGCGTGACCACGACGAGCACCCCCGCCTTCGGGTCGAGCGGGTTCTGCTGTGCCGCCGAGAACAGGTCGCCCCAGTCGACCTGGGTCGCGCCCGCGGCGAGCGCGGTGGCCGCGGTGACCCCGGAGAACAGCAGGAAACGGCGGCGTGTCAAGGAGTTCACGGGCTCTCCCTCAGGTGCTCACGACGTATTCGGGGGCGCAGGCCGCCACCGCGAGCAGCTGGCGCGGGTCATGCGCGACGGGACCAAAGGCCGCCGTGGTGCGCGGGCCGAAGGTGATCCCCAGCCGGGCCGCGACGGCGGCCGGATCGCCGAGCCCGCTCAGGTCGGCGTGCTGGGCGACCAGCTCCGCGACGCGCAGGCGGGCGAGCGCGGCACCGGTGGTCAGCCAGGCCGTGCCCGAGGGCCAGCCTCCGACGTTCGGTGGCAGGAACGGCACCTGTCCCATCGCTCGCAGCCCCGCGATCAGCTGGGCGGCCGGCAAGGCCGAGGCGCGTAGTCCGAGCGCGCGCAGCAGCCCGGTCAGCCATTCGACCGGCTGCTTGACCAGGGTGGTGGCGGAGTCGGTGAACGCGGGCTCCTTGGTGATCGCCCGCAGCACGGCCGTGACATCCCGTTCCGGACCGTAGGCGGCGGCGAGCCGGTCCACCACGTCCGGCGGCGGCGGGGCCGCCGACACGAGCCGGAACCACAGTCGCGAGACCACGAACCGCGGCGAGTCCGGTCGCGCCAGCACGGCGTCCACATAGGACGTCGCGTCGAGGTCGCCGGTCGCGCCGAGGACGGTCTTGACCCCGTGGTCCTGGCGCCGCGGCACGAGCCGGGCCGTGCCCGAGGCCCGGTTCACCGTCCAGCCGGTCAGCGCTCTCGCCGCCTCGCGCACGTCGGTCTCGGTGTAGTGGCCGATGCCGAGCGCGAACAGCTCCATGAACTCGCGCGCGAGGTTTTCGTTGGGGGAACCGGCTTTGTTCTGCCCGCCGTCGAGCCAGATCAGCATCGCCGGGTCCACGACGAGCGCGTGCGCGAGCGCGCCGAACCCGGCGAGCCCGAGCGCCCGGAACGTCTCGTTCTGCCGGAGCATCAGCCGCGGGCTGCGCACCTTCTGCTCGCTCGTGGCGAAGTGCCCGTGCCAGAACCAGGTGAGCCGCTCGCGCAGCGGCTGGTCGGCGGCGGCCAGCCGGTCCAGCCACCAGGTGAGCAGCGTCGCCTCGCTCGCCAGCAACTGCTTGCGCGCGGCCGGGTCCTTGCCGGGCCGCGCGGGCTCGGCAGGCAGCCGTGGCAACGGGGTGGCGCCCGCGCCCGCATCGGAACCGGCCGGGCTCAGCAGCGTGTCGACCGTGGCGGCGAACCCGCGGGAGGCGGCGGCGTCCAGCTCGCCGGGCCGGGGCCCGAAGCCCAGCCGGTCGAACAGCCGGCGCACCGCGGACCGCTCGTCGAGGTGCACCATGCGCCGATCTTCGCCCGGGCGGGGACGGGTGCCAACGGACGGCGGCGCATCTTCAGCAAGCGATCAGGATCCGAGCCGGTGGACGATGTCGGCGGTGCCGGTGTAGAGCTCACGGTAAGCGGCGTAAAGCTCGTCGTAGGTGGGCGCGACCGCCTCGTCCGGGACGACGGTCTCGCGGATGGGGTTCCACTGGTCGATGTCCGCGTCGTCGAGGAGGCGGGCGGCGAGATAGGCCGCTCCGTAGCTCGCGCCGACCGTCGTGGCCGGGACCTGCTGCGACAGGCCGGTCACGTCCGACACGATCCGCGTCCACAGCCCGCCTTCGACCCCGCCGCCCACCGCGATCACACGTTCGACCGACGCCCCGGCCGCGCGCAGGGCCTCGACGTTGTGCCGGACGCCGAAAGCCGTGGCCTCCAGCGCGGCCCGGTACAGGTCGCCTCGGCCGTGTCCGAGGGTCAGGCCGGCTACCACACCCCGTGCGGCGGGGTCGGCGATCGGAGTCCGCTCCCCGGCGAAGTAGGGCAGCATGAGCAGCCCGCGCGCACCCGGACCGGAGGCGCGGGCTTCGGCGAGGATTTCGGCGTGGGACGGGGCTCCGGCGAGTTCACGCACCCACTCGGTCACCGCCCCGGACGAGGCCATCCCGCCGGCGAGGGTGCGGACACCGGGGTGGGCGCCGACGGTCGACCACAACTCGGGCACGAGCAGCCGGTCGGCGACGGTGCTGATCAGGAACATCGTGGTGCCGTACATGAGCATGAGGTCGCCGAGGCGCTGGGCGCCGACGCTCACCGCCTCCGACCAGGCGTCGATCGTGCCCGTCAGCACCGGAATCCCTTGCGGCAGGCCGGTTTCCCGCGCCGCTTCGGCCGTGACCGTGCCCGCCCGCTCGCCAGGCCAGCGCAGGGGCGGCAGTTCGAGGTCCGGCGCGATCAGCGCCGCCCACGGCCGGTACCAGTCCAGCGCGACCGAGTCGTAGAGCGGGACCGACTGGCTCGCGGAGTGATGGTCGAGGACGTATTCGCCGGTCAGCCGGAAGGCGAGGAACGAACTGGGCATGAGCAGCCGGCGTGCGGCGGCCGCGGTTTCCGGTTCGTGGTCGGCGAGCCAGGCCAGCTTGGGGCCGACCGCCTGGGTGGACAGCAGCGAACCGCACCGCCGCAGTACCTCGCCGGAGCCGAGTTCCCGGTTCAGGCGCGCGATCTGCCCGGTGGCCCGGGTATCCACCCCGTACAGGATGGCCGGGCGCAGCGGCTCCCCCCGCTCGTCCGCGACCAGCACGCAGGGGCCCATCCCGCTGACGCCGACGGCGTCGACCTGGCGACCGTCCGCGAGTTCCCGCGCGATCTCGACGAACTCGGCCCACCACACCCCGGCATCCATCTCGAAATGTCCTGGCGCGGGCTGGTCCACGCGATGGCGCCGGACGGACGTGCCGAGCACCGTGCCGTTCCCGTCGACGAGGACGCCCTTCGTGCTGCCGGTTCCGACGTCGACCCCGAGCACGAGCATCGCCTGCCCACCTTCCTGATCGGCTGCCCGGCTATTCGACCATGCCACCGATCACCCGGTCGTGTAGGCGTAGCACCGGCCGAAACGGCCGATACCTCCGGTATGGCTCTTTCCTCAGTCGCCGCCCTCGCCACGATGATCGCCATGGCCGCACCCGCCCACGCCGATACGTCGATCACCCTGTCCCTGCGTGACGAGGCCGGGCAGGGCCCCTCGGTGACTCTCGAATGCTCGCCGCCCGGCGGGACGCACCCGCACGCCGAGAGCGCCTGCAGGACGCTGACCGCCGTGCACGGGGACTTCGGCAAGCTGCCGACGAAGCAGCGCCTGTGCCCGATGATCTACGCGCCGGTCACCGCGACCGCGCTGGGGCACTGGCACGCCCGTCCCGTGGTGTTCCACCAGACCTACCCGAACCGCTGCGTCGCCAGCGCCCAAACCGCGAACGTCTTCGACTTCTGACCCCGAGATCTACATTCGTGTTACCCGCTCGTGAACTGACTGCTACCCGCGGCCGCGCAGCACCGGCCCGTGCCAGGCGCAATCGACAGAATGCGCGCGGGCGCGGGCAACGGTGAACACTCTGTCAGTGCCCACCGCCGGGACGAGGCGAGCACGATTCCGCAATGGCACCCTCGCAGATCTCCTACCCGGACGGCCGGGTGGATCTTCGCGACACGGCACCGATCAGGAGCAGCCGGTTCTTCAACGACGAACTGGCCCCCGTCCCGGTGGGAAAACGAACCTGGACCACCTACAACTATTTCGCACTCTGGATGGGGATGGCGCACAACATCCCGTCCTATGCGCTCGCCGCGTCCCTGATCGCGCTCGGGATGAACTGGGTGCAGGCACTCGTCACGATCACGCTCGGCAATCTGATCGTGCTGATCCCCATGCTCGCCAACTCGCATGCGGGAACGAAGTACGGGATCCCGTTCCCGGTGTTCGCGCGGGCCTTCTACGGAATTCGCGGGGCGAATTTCGCCGCGCTGCTGCGCGCGTTCATCGCCTGCGGCTGGTTCGGCATCCAGACCTGGGTCGGCGGTGAGGCGATCTACATCCTCGTCGGGAAGCTGGCCGGCGGCGGCTGGCGGCACGCGGCCGAAATCGGCGGGCAGCCGTGGACGCTGTGGCTGTCGTTCGCGGTGTTCTGGGTCGTGCAGATGCTGATCATCTGGCGCGGGATGGAGGCCGTGCGGCGGTTCGAGAACTGGACCGCGCCGCTGGTCTCGGTGGGCTTCCTGATCCTGCTCGGCTACGTGCTGATCAAGGCGGGCGGACTGGGCCCGATCCTGTCCGAGCCCGCGAAACTGGGCTGGGGCGCCGGCTTCTGGAAGGTGTTCGCGCCCTCGCTGATGGCGATGATCGCGTTCTGGTCGACGCTGTCGCTCAACATGCCGGACTTCACGCGGTTCGGCGGCAGCCAGGCCAAGCAGGTGCGCGGGCAGTTGCTGGGCCTGCCGACGACGATGACGTTCATCGCGATCGTGGCGATCCTGACCACCTCGGGCGGGCAACTGCTCTACGGCGAGGCGATCTGGGACCCGGCCCGGCTCGCCGACCGGTTCGACAGCCCCGTGCTCGTCGTGGTGGCGCTGATCGCGCTCGTGCTCGCCACGATCTCGGCGAACCTCGCGGCCAACGTGGTGAGCCCGTCGTACGATTTCTCCAACGCCTTCCCCAAGCGGATCACCTTCGCGCTCGGGGGTCTCATCACGGGCGTGATCGGGGTGGCGATCCAGCCGTGGAAGCTCTACTCCGACCCGAACATCTACATCTTCGCCTGGCTCGGCTTCTACGGCGGGGTGCTCGGCGCGGTCGCCGGGGTGCTCGTGGCCGGGTACTGGGTGCAGCGGCGGCGCACGCTCGACCTGGCCGGGTTGTACACCGAGCGCGGCCGGTACTGGTTCCGCGCGGGCTGGAGCTGGCAGGCGCTCGTGGCGACGCTCGCCGGCGCCGTGCTCGCGGTCGGCGGCGCGTACACCGCGCCCGGTTCGGACGGGCCGTTCCCGGCGGACGGGCTCATCCCGTTCCTCAAACCGCTTTACGACTACAGCTGGGTCACCGGGCTCGCCGGCGGGTTCGTGGTCTACCTCGTGCTGACCCTGCCGGGTCGCGCGTCCGGAGAAAGGGAGGAAATCAGTGAGCAACCTGGTCAGGGCCGCGTTGATACAGCAGCGGTGGACGGGTGACAAGGACTCGATGATCGCGGCCGCCGTCGAGGCGATCGGCACCGCCGCCTCGCAGGGCGCGCAGGTGGTGTGCCTGCAGGAGTTGTTCTACGGCCCGTATTTCTGCCAGGTGCAGGACGCCGACTACTACTCCTACACCGAGGGCATCCCGGACGGGCCGACGACGAGGCTCATGCAGGAGGTCGCCGAGCGGCACGGGATCGTCATCGTCGCGCCGATGTACGAGCAGGAGCAGCCGGGCGTCTACTACAACACCGCGGCAGTGATCGACGCCGACGGGAGCTACCTCGGCAAGTACCGCAAGAACCACCTCCCGCAGGTGAAGGGTTTCTGGGAGAAGTTCTACTTCCGCCCCGGCAACACCGGGTATCCGGTCTTCGACACCGCGGTCGGCCGGATCGGCGTGTACATCTGCTACGACCGGCATTTCCCGGAGGGCTGGCGAGCGCTGGGGCTGGCCGGGGCGAAGATCGTGTTCAACCCGTCCGCGACGAGCCGCGGCCTCTCGCAGTACCTGTGGCGGCTCGAACAGCCCGCGGCGGCGGTGGCGAACGAGTACTACGTCGGCGCGATCAACCGCGTCGGCGTAGAACCCCTGGGCGACAACGACTTCTACGGCCAGACCTACTTCGTGGACCCGCGTGGCGAGCTGGTCGGGGAAGCCGCTTCCGACGACAAGGACGAGGTCGTCGTGCGGGATCTCGACATGGACAAGCTGGCCGGGGTGCGCGATCTGTGGGCCTTCTACCGCGATCGCCGCCCGGACTCCTACGGATCGATCGTGGAGCCGTGATGCGCACCCTCATCAGGGGCGGGACGGTGCTGTCCACCACGGGCGGCACTCCCGCGGACGTGCTCATCGAGGACGAGCGGATCGTGGCCGTCACCGAACCGGGGGTGTTCGAGACGGCGGGCACCGTGCTCGACGCGACCGGGAAGTACGTGCTGCCAGGCGGGATCGACGCGCACACGCATATGGAGATGCCGTTCGGCGGCACGTTCTCGGCGGACACCTTCGAGACCGGCACCACCGCGGCGGCCTGGGGCGGGACCACCACGATCATCGACTTCGCCGTGCAGGCCAAGGGCACCTCGCTGGTGTCCACTCTGGACAAGTGGCACGAGAAGGCGGACGGGAACTGCGCGATCGACTACGGGTTCCACATGATCGTGTCCGACGTCAACGACAGCACGCTCAAGGAGATGGAGACGTGCATCGGCGCCGGGGTGACCAGCTTCAAGATGTTCATGGCCTACCCCGGCGTGTTCTACTCCACCGACGGCGAGATCCTCCGCGCGATGCAGAAGGCCACCGAGACCGGGTCGACGATCATGATGCACGCGGAGAACGGCATCGCGATCGACGAACTCGTCGCACAGTCGCTGGCCGCGGGCCGCACCGATCCCGTGCAGCACGGGTACACCCGTCCATCCGATTTGGAGGGTGAGGCGACTTCGCGGGCGATCACGCTGGCCCGCGTGACGGGCGCGCCGCTCTACATCGTGCACCTGTCGGCCGCGGAAGCGCTTTCCGCCGTGGCCGAGGCCCGCAACGAGGGCCAGAACGTGTTCGCCGAGACCTGCCCGCAGTACCTCTACCTGTCCATTGAGGACCTCGCGAAACCGGACTTCGAAGGCGCGAAGTACGTGGCCTCTCCCCCGCTGCGCGAGAAGCACCATCAGGCGGACCTGTGGCGTGGCCTGCGGACGAACGACCTGTCAGTGGTGTCGACGGATCACTGCCCGTTCTGTTTCAAGGACCAGAAGGAGTTGGGGCGCGGCGACTTCTCCAAGATCCCTAACGGGATGCCGGGCGTCGAGCACCGGATGGACCTGCTGCACCAGGGTGTCGTGGCCGGCGAGATCTCGCTGGGCCGGTGGGTGGAGGCCTGCGCGACCACCCCCGCCCGGATGTTCGGCCTGTACCCGCGCAAGGGCGTCATCGCCCCGGGTTCGGACGCGGACATCGTGATCTACGACCCGGTCGCGCGGCAGACGCTCTCCGCGGAGACGCATCACATGGCGGTGGACTACTCCGCCTACGAGGGCTTCGAGCTTACCGGCAAGGTGGAGACGGTGCTCTCCCGCGGAAAGGTCGTCGTGTCGCCGGGCGGGTTCAGCGGTGGGCGGGGGAAGTTCCTCTCGCGTGATCTGTGCCAGTACCTGAACTGAGAGGTGGCCATGGATTTCGGTGTGGTGCTGCAGACCGACCCGCCGGCGCGGGAGGTCGTACGGCTGATGAAGGACGCCGAAGACCGCGGGTTCGGCTACGGCTGGACGTTCGACTCGTGCGTGCTGTGGCAGGAGCCGTTCGTCATCTTCTCGCAGATCCTCGCGGCCACCTCGTCGATGGTGGTCGGCCCGATGGTCACCAGCCCCGGCACGAGGGACTGGTCGGTGACGGCTTCGCTGTTCGCCACGTTGAACGACATGTTCGGCAACCGTACGGTCTGCGGGATCGGCCGGGGCGACTCGGCGCACCGCGTGGTCGGCAAGCCACCGTCCACTTTGGCCACCCTGCGCGAGTCGATGCACGCCATCAAGGAGCTGGCCGAGGGGCGTCCGGCCGTCCTGAGCGGGCAGGAGGTCCGCATCCCGTGGGTCCGCAATGGACGGCTGGAGATGTGGATGGCCGGGTACGGCCCGAAAGCCCTGCGCATGGCCGGCGAACACGCCGACGGCTTCATCCTGCAGTGCGCCGACCCGGCCATCGCCCGCTGGACCATCGGTTCGGTGCAGGAGGCCGCTCGCGCCGCGGGCCGTGATCCGGCGGGCATCACGATCTGCGTCGCGGCACCGGCGTACGCCGGGGACGATCTCGCGCACCAGCGGGAACAGCTGCGGTGGTTCGGCGGCATGGTCGGCAACCACGTGGCGGATCTCGTTGCCCGGTATGGGGATTCGGGTCCGGTTCCCCGGGAGCTCACCGACTACATCCGGGAACGGCAGGGCTACGACTACGCGCACCACGGCCGCGCGGGCAATCCCTCGACGGACTTCGTCCCGGACGAGATCGTGGACCGATTCTGCCTCACGGGTCCCGCAAGCGCGCACATCGAACGTTTGCAGGAGCTCAAAGAGCTCGGCGTGGACCAGTTCTCGGTGTACCTGATGCACGACGAGCGGGAGCGCACCCTCGCCGCCTACGAGGACATCATCGGGAAACTGGCGTCCTAACGGATCTTGTGCTCCGCGAACGTCCACGCCCGCGCCTGCTCGCTGATCGTCACACCGAGCCCGGGCCGCGCGGACAGGTGCATGCGCCCGCCCTCGATCTCCAGGTGCTCGTTGAACAGCGGGTCGAGCCACTCGAAATGCTCGACCCACGGCTCACGGGCATAGGCCGCGGCGAGGTGGATGTGGATCTCCATGGCGAAATGCGGGGCGAGCTGGAGGTGCCGGTGGTCGGCGAGCGCCATCACCTTGAGGAACTGGGTGATGCCGCCGACGCGGGGGGCGTCGGGCTGGACGACGTCGGCGCCCCCGGCCCGGATCAGTTCCGCGTGTTCGGCGGCGCTGACCAGCATCTCCCCGGTGGCGATCGAGGTGTCGAAGGTTCCGGCGAGCTGAGCGTGCCCCTCGAAGTCGTACGCGTCGAGCGGTTCCTCGATCCACACCAGGTTCATCGGCTCCAGCGCCCGGCACATCCGGCGGGCCGCTGGCCGGTCCCACTGCTGGTTGGCGTCGACCATGAGGGCGACGCCGTCCCCGATCTTCTCGCGGACCGCGGTCACGCGGGCGAGGTCCGTGGCGTGTTCGGGATGCCCGACCTTGATCTTGATCCCGCCGATACCGCGCTCGATCGACTCGGCCGCCCGGTCGAGCACCTCGGGGATCGGTGAGTGCAGGAACCCGCCGGAGGTGTTGTAGCAGCGCACCGAATCGCGGTGCGCGCCCAGTAGTTTCGCGAGCGGCAGCCCGGCACGTTTGGCCTTGAGATCCCACAGCGCGACATCGAAGGCCGCGATGGCTTGCACCGACAGCCCGCCGCGGCCGACCGACGCACCGGCCCAGGCGAGTTTGTCCCAGATCTTGGCGATGTCACTGGGATCCTCCCCGAGCAGGACCGGCGCGATCTCGCGTGCGTGCGCGAACTGCCCCGGACCGCCCGCGCGCTTGGAGTAGCTGAACCCGATACCTTCCAGCCCGGCCGCCGTGGTGATCTCGGCGAACAGCATCGCGACCTCGGTCATCGGCTTCTGCCGCCCGGTGAGGACCTTCGCGTCGCTGATCGGGGTGGCCAGGGGCAGCGTCACGGAGGAGATCCGGACGCCCGTGATGTGGTCGAGAGTGGCTGAGCTGGTGTTCATTCGGCGGCCTCCACGCTGTCGAACCGAATACGCTTGACGGCCCCATCACGAGGAGCCGGAAGGAACCGGTCACCTGCACCGTACAACCGATGACGACGCCCGTTGAGCATCGCTACGGGGGACTGATCGCGCTCAGCATCCGGGCGAGCTTCCACGGCCGGCGGCCCCAAGCCGCGAGTTTGCCGCCAAGAAGTGGTCTTTCTATTCCCTGCCGGCCGATGAACACCAGCATGAGCGCGACCGGGTCGGCGCAGATATGGGCGTCGGCGTCACCTGCGCACCCCGCCTCGAGCGTCAGCGAACCGCGGTCGAAGACCATCGACGTGCGCCCACCGCCACGCAGGCGCAAGTCGAAACGGCCTCGGAACGATGCTGCCTTCTGCTGGTTCACGAAAGCGGTGGGCGGCAGAGCCCCGATGAGCGGGAACGCGGCGCCCTCGATCGCGAGCAAGGCGTGCGCACGCCGTATCGGCCACGGACGCCCCGTGGCCCTGGCGATGTCATGGCCGTGGACCAGACATTCCTCGAGCAGATGACAAGCCACCGCCGAAGGTGGGAGCCGAACGCCCTGCAACCAGTCCACGGTTGCCGCGCGCGACACGACTCCGTCGAATTCGCGGGCGAGCGCGCGGATGCGGTCCGCGAGGAGGGCCGGGTCCCGTTCGGCGTCCTCGGCCAGCAACTGGGCATTCAACTTCGCCATTCCCGCCGTCGTCACCGTGGCCTCCGGGATCGGTCTTCCGGCGGCGGCGTCGGTGTCGAAGCGAAAGGCATGGGACAGGTGAGCCGCGGTATCGCCCACCGTCCACGTACCGATCGCCGTGGATCCGGCGTCCGGAACGCTCCGCACAAGTGCGACCAGGCTGGGGACGACCTCCCTCAACGCCGCACAAGCCTCGGCCAGTGCGCCATCACAGTCCTTGGCCACCACAACTCCTTCCCTCCGTTGTGGTAGATTTCCTCAGGTACGCTTGAGATTGTCAAGTAGGCGGAACATGAGCAAGAGCTACGGCCAGTACTGCGGTCTCGCCCGGGCGCTCGACGTCGTGGGCGATCGATGGAATCTGCTCATCGTCCGGCAGCTGCTGATGGGCCCCGCCCGGTACCGGGAGCTGCTCGGCGGGCTCCCCGGCGTGGCCACCAACCTGCTCGCCGACCGCCTCCGCGACCTCGAGGACGCCGGAGTGGTCGAGCGGCGCCTGGCCGGGGAGGGCAACGCGATCGCGTACGGCCTCACCCCGTGGGGCGCCGGGTTGCGGGAGCCGATCGAGAGCCTGATCCGCTGGTCCACGCCGCTGATGGCACACGGTCCAGACAACGATCAGGTCCGCGCCGAATGGCTCGTCGTCGCGCTCCCGGCGCTGCTCGCCGGCAAGGCGCCCGCGCGCCGGTCATCGACGGTGGGCATCGCGGTGGGCGACCACGTGCTCCAGGTCCGGACGACGCGCTCGGGCATCCAGGTGAGCCCGCACGACGGCCGCCATCTCGACGCCGTGATACACGCCGGCACCGAGACCGTCCTCGGGCTGGCAACGGGCGGGCTCACCCTCGACGAAGCCGCCGCGCTCGTGGACATCGAAGGCGACGAAGCCGCCGTGCGAGCCGTTTTTCACGCCGCCAGCAGTGCCTGATACACCAGTTGCCGCAGCTGCTGCCGGATCGGATGCGTGCTCGAGGGCAGCAACTGGGTGAAGAACAGCGCCGTCACGCCGGCCGCCGGGTCGACCCAGAACGCCGTGCTCGCCGCGCCGCCCCACGCGTACTCGCCGCGGCTGGACAGGGTTTTCGCCTTCACCGGGTCCTTCAGCACCGAGAAGCCGAGCCCGAAACCGAAACCGTTGAACGGCATTTCCGCGAACAGCGGCCGGCCGTACTCTTCGAGATCGGCGTCGCCCGGCAGGTGATTGCTCGTCATCAGCGCCACCGTGCGCGGGCCGAGCAGCCGCACGCCGTCGAGTTCCCCGCCCCGCACCAAGAACTGCGTGAACCGGTGATAGTCCGCTGCGCTCGAAACCAGGCCGCCGCCACCGGAGAAGAAGTCCGGCCGTCCGATTCCTACCTTCGCGAACGCCTCGTTGCGCACCGCCCGGCGCGTGCCCGGCTGGGGCACGTACATCGCGGCGAGGCGTTCGAGATCGTCCGTGCCGAACGAGGTGTCCGTCATGCCCAGCGGCGTGAAGATCCGCTGCGCGAAGAACTCGTCGAGCGGCTGCCCGGAAACCACTTCGACCAGCCGGCCCAGCACGTCCGTGGACACGGAGTAGTTCCATTCGGCGCCCGGCTGGAACACCAGCGGCAGCTCCGCCCACTTCTCCACGCACGCGGCCAGGTCCAGCCCCTGCGGCGCGCCCCATTCGAACCCGGCCTGGCGGTACATCGCGTCCACCGGATGAGCGTGGTGGAAACCGTAGGTCAGGCCCGCGGTATGACTCAGCAGATGCCAGACGCGGATCGGCCCGGTCGCCGGTTCGGTGAGCGGGTTGAGCGCGGAACCCTTGACGTACACCCGCGGCTGCGCGAACTCGGGCAGCCAGCGCGAGATCGGGTCCGGCAGGTCGAAGGCGCCCTCTTCGAACAGCATCATCGCGGCGACCGAGGTGACCGGTTTGCTCATCGAGAAGATCCGCCACAGCGTGCCGGGTTCGACCGGTTTGGCGGCTTCGATGTCCCGCTGCCCGTATTCGGACACGTGCACGAGCTTCCCGTGCCGGGTCACCACGATCTGCCAGCCGGGCAGCCTGCCGTCATCGACGTAGCGGGCGAAATGCCGGTCGATGCGGGCAAGCCGGTTCGCGTCGAAACCGGCTTCGGCCGGATCGGCGTCCATTTTCAGCGTCATGCGCGGGATTATCCCGCGCGCTGCTCCTGTGCGGCCCGTTCCGCGGCCTTCTCCGCGCGCCATTGCTCGTCCGTCGCGCCCCGGCGCCAGTAGCCCGAGATCGACAGCAGATCCTTGCGCACCCCGCGCTCGTCGAGCAGGTACCGCCGCAGTTGCCGCACGAAACCGGCCTCACCGTGCACGAAGGCCTGCACGGTCCCGTCCGGGAAGTCCAGCGCCCGCACGGCGGACACCAGGTCCTCCCCCGCGGCACGGTGAATCCACCGGACCTGCGCGTCGCTCTTCGTCGCGAGGGGCTGCTGCTCGGCCGCGTCCTCGACCTCGATGAACGCCCGCACCGGCACTCCGGCGGGCATCGCTTCCAGTGTTGTCGCGATCGCCGGCAACGCGGCCTCGTCGCCGACCAGCAGATGCCAATCCGCTTCGCCGCCCGGCGCGTACGCCCCGCCGGGCCCGTTCAGCAGCACCTCGTCGCCGGGCTTCACTTCGCGCGCCCACGGCCCGGCGATGCCCTCTTCACCGTGGTGGACGAAGTCGATGGACAACTCGCCGGCGACCGCGTCGTAGTGGCGCACCGTGTAGCTGCGCATCACCGGCCACTGCTCGCGCGGGAACTCGGCCCGGATCATCCCCATGTCGAACGGCGGCGGATACGGCACGCCCGGCTTCGGGAACAGCACCTTGACGTAGGCGTCGGTGAACTCGTTCGGCTCGAAGTCCGCGAGCCCCTCGCCACCGGCGACGATCCGGATCATGTGCGGCGTCAACTGCTGCGTGCGCAGCACCTCGAGCCGGATCACAGGCCGCCCCTTGCGTGCGGGCTTGTCCGCCATTCGCTGCTCCTCACCTCGTCCCGGACACTTAGGCTACCCTAAGAGTTACTCCCGGGCGCGGGTCAGTGTGACAGGCGCCACCGATGGCGGCGAGCAACTCGTCCAGCGCGTCGAGGCGGTGGGCGCTGACCACGAACTCGCAGTACGGCCACACCGCGGCCATCCCGCCCACCAGAGGCCGGTATTCCGGCTGGGCGGTGCGCGGGTTGACCCACACGATGCGGTACGCGAGCCGCGAGAGCCGGGCCATCTGCGCCGTGAGTTGCCCGGTGCCGCCGGTCTCCCAGCCGTCGGAGATGATCACGACCACCGCGCCGCGAGCCATCCCCCGCGCGCCGTGCGAGTCCAGGAACTCCTTGAGCGCGGCGCCGATCCGGGTGCCGCCCGACCAGTCCGGTGCCTGCTCCCCTGCCTGCCGCATCGCCTTCGCCGGATCGGCGGCAAGCGCTTTCGTCAGCCGCGTGAGCCGGGTCGCGAACGTGAAGACCTCCGCCTTCGCACCGACGTTCGCGCACACCAGCAGTTGCAGCATCGCGCGCGCGTGCGCCTCCATCGAACCGGAAATATCGCACAGCACCACGAGCTTCCGTGGTTTCTCGCGCGGCACCCACCGGTGCAGCACGGCCGGCTGGCCGCCGCTGCGCCGCGCCCGGCGGAGTGTCTCGCGCACGTCGACGCGCCGGCCCCGGGAGGCGACGCGTTTGCGCCGTGACCGCCGCAGCGGGGTCGCGATCCGGAACCGCCGCATGAGATCGCGCAACAGCGCGAGCTCGGCGAGTTCGAGTTCCGCGAAATCCCGGGTGGCGAGATGTTCGGCGGCACTGCCGAACGTCGGCAGCTCGACCTTCCGGCCCTGCTCGCCACGGCTCGCGGTCACCTGGCGGTTATTCCCCGCGACAGTCGCTTGTGGACGGTCGCCTCGGAAGTCAGCGGGATCGCCCCCGCCGAACACCGCCGCGAACACCCGGTCCAGGACGGGAATCTGGTCCGGTGCCGACACCAGCGTGGTGAGCGCGCACCGGTACAGCTCGTCCGTGGTCTCCGGCCGGACAAGGAGGATCGCCTGGGTGAACCGCGCCGACCGGTCCGCGCCGACCGCGACCCCTTCGGCGCGCAGAACCTCGGCGAACCGCGCGGCGAGCAGGGCCAGCTCACTCACCACCAGCTCCCGGCCGACTCGACGATCTCCCTGTCCTCTTCGTACTTCACGATTGTGCTCATCGTGTGCTGGACGGCGACTTCGTCGAGCACCTCGACGCCGAGCACGTGCAGCGCCGACGCCCAGTCGATCGCCTCCGCCACGCCGGGCGGCTTGTACAGGCCGAATCCCCGCAGCCGCTGCACCGAATCCGCGACCCGTCCGGCGAGCCAGCCCGCGACCCCTGGCACCCGCAGCCGGATGATCGCGGCGACGCGATCGGGCCCGGGATGGGCGATCCACTGGTACAGGCACCGCCGTTTGAGCGCGTCGTGCAGTTCGCGGGTCCGGTTGGAGGTCAGCACCGCGACCGGCGGGAGCACCGCGCGGCGGGTGCCCAGTTCCGGGATCGTCACCGTCGCCTCGGCGAGCAGTTCGAGCAGGAAGGCCTCGAACTCGTCGTCGGCGCGGTCGACCTCGTCGATCAGCAGCACCGCCGGCCGCGGCCCGGGATGCTCGATCGCGGCCAGCAACGGCCGGGCCAGCAGGTAGTCCTCACTGAACAGGTCCGCTTCGGACAGTGCCTCGCCGCGTGCCTCGGCGAGCCGGATGCCCAGCAGCTGCCGCGGATAGTTCCACTCGTACAGGGCGTCCGCCGCGGACAGCCCCTCATAGCACTGCAACCGGATGAGCTTCGTGTCCAGCGCCGCCGAAAGCGCTTTCGCCGCCTCGGTCTTGCCGACCCCAGGCTCGCCTTCGAGCAGGATCGGCTGCGGCATCCGGACCGCGAGGAACAGCGCCGTCGCGAGCGCCTCGTCGGTGAGGTAGCCCGCCGCCGCGAGGTCGGCGGCGAGCTCCGGAACGGTCTCACCCATCGGCGGCACCACGTGACGCGATCATCTCGGCATAGACCGACACCGCGATCTCCGCGGGCGTGCGCGCCCCGATGTCCAGCCCGGCCGGGGTGTGCACCGCCTCGGGCGGCAGCCCGAGCGCTTCGAGCACCGCGGCGCCCCGGCGACGGCTCGCGACGAGCGCGATATAGCCGACGCCCGCCGCCACCGCGGCACGCAGCACCGACTCCTCGTCACACCCGTGTGAGGCCACCAGCACGGCGTCCGCGTCCTCGGGCAGCGGGTCGGCGGGGCGCACGTCATAGCCGAGCGCCCCGCCAACCGACGCCAGGGCCCTCGCCACCGGCGCGTCCCCGTGCACCGCCACGAGCGCGGGCGGCAACTGCGGTTCCAGGAAGATCTCCAGCGCCCCACCGGAAAGGCACGGGTTCCCGACGGTGACGACGCCTTCCTCCGCCTTTTCCGCCATCTCCTCCGGCGTGATCCGGAGCAGCGCCGACTGCCCGGTGCCGAGCAGCCGGATGCACTGGGACCGCACGGTCGATTCCGCGCAGTGGCCGCCGACGAAACCCTCGACCGTACCGTCGGGCAGGACGAGCGCGCGGTCACCGGGTTTGGCGCTCGTCGGACGCTGGGCCCGCACGACCGTCGCGAGCACGAAAGGCCGCCGGCCGGCTCGCAACGTGTCGGCCTGCGCGAGCAGTTCTTCGCCGGCCATCAGGTGATCGCCAGATCCGTGCGGAACGGCTTGCCCCGCAGGGCGCACCAGACGGCGGCCGGGGTGAGCGGCATGTCCGCATGCCGCACGCCGTACGGCTTCAGCGCGTCGACCACCGCGTTGACCACCGCGGCCGGGGACCCGACCGTCGCGGACTCGCCGACCCCCTTGGCGCCGATCGGATGGTGCGGCGAGGGCGTGACCGTTTCGTCCAGCCGCCACGACGGGCATTCCATCGAGGTCGGCAGCAGGTAGTCCATGAAGGATCCGCCGAGGTGGTTCCCGTCCTCGTCGAAGGCCATCACCTGCATCAGCGCCATCCCGAGCCCGTCGGCGAGACCGCCGTGCACCTGCCCCTCGACGATCATCGGGTTGATCCGCACGCCGCAGTCGTCGACGGCGACGAAGTCCCGCACCTTCACCTGCCCGGTCCCCGCGTCCACGTCGACCACGCATACGTAGGCGCCGAACGGGTAGGTCAGGTTCGGCGGGTTGTAGACGCACGTCGCGTCCAGCTGCCCCTCGATACCTTCGGGAAGCTCCAAACTGGAGTGTGCGGCCATCGCGATGTCCTGAATGGACTTCCCGGCCCCCGGGTCGCCCTTGACGAACCAGCGGCCCTTCTCCCATTCCAGGTCGTCGGCACCGACCTCGAGCATCGCCGAGGCGACGATCTTCGCGCGCTCACGAACCTTCCTCGCCACCACCGCCGTCGCCGCCCCGGAGACCGGCGTCGAGCGCGAACCGTAGGTGCCGAGCCCGAACGGGGTCTGATCCGTGTCACCGTGCACCACGTCGATGTCCTCCGGCGAGATGCCCAGCTCTTCGGCGACGATCTGCGCGAACGTCGTCTCATGCCCCTGCCCCTGGGTCTGGCACGACAACCGCAGCACGGCCTTGCCGGTCGGGTGGATGCGCAACTCCGCGCCGTCGGCCATGCCGAGGCCCAGGATGTCCATCTTGTTGCGCGGTCCGGCGCCGACGGCCTCGGTGAAGAACGCGACACCGATGCCCATCAGTTCCTGGCTGCCGGACTCACGCCGTTTCGCCTGCTCCGCCCGGAGATCGTCGTAGTGCACCAGATCGAGCGCCTTGGCCAGGGTGCGCGGGTAGTCGCCCGAGTCGTACTCCCAGCCCGTCTTGCTCTGGTACGGGAACTGGTCGGGCTGCAGCAGGTTCTTCATCCGCAACCGGGCGGGGTCCATGTCCAGTTCGTGGGCGAGCACGTCGACCAGGCGCTCGACGAGGTACACCGCTTCGGTGATCCGGAACGAGCAGGCGTAGGCGACCCCGCCCGGCGCCTTGTTCGTGTAGACCCCGGTCACCTCCGCATGCGCGGCCTCGATGTCGTAGGAGCCGGTGAACACCCCGAAGAACCCGGCCGGGTACTTCGTGGGCTGCGCCGTGCCGTTGAACGCGCCGTGATCGGCGAGCACCTTCACCCGGATACCGAGAATCTTTCCGTCCTTTGTGGACGCGATCTCGCCGTGCATGTGGTAGTCACGGGCGAAGGAGGTGCTCATCAGGTTCTCCGAGCGGTCCTCGACCCATTTCACGGGTTTGCCGGTCAGGATCGATCCGACGATCGAGCACACGTACCCGGGGTAGATGCCCACCTTGTTGCCGAACCCGCCACCGATATCCGGTGAGATCACGCGGATCTTGTGCTCGGGCAGCCCGGCGACGAGCGCGTAGAGCGTGCGGTGCGCGTGCGGGGCCTGTGTCGTGGTCCACACGGTGAGCTTGCCCGTGATCGGGTCCATGTCCGCGACCGAACCGCAGGTCTCCAGCGGTGCCGGATGCACACGCGGGTACAGCATGTCCTGCGTGGTGACGACTTCCGCGTTCGCGAACACCTCGTCGGTGCGTGCCTTGTCGCCCGTCTCCCAGTCGAAGATGTGGTTGTCCGTCCGGCCTTCGACATCGTCGCGGATCACCGGCGCATCCGGATCGAGCGCCTTGCGGGCGTCCACGACGGGTTCGAGCGCCTCGTAGTCCACATCGATCAGTTCGAGCGCGTCCCGTGCCGAGTAACGATCTTCGGCGACGACGAACGCGACCTCCTGGCCCTGGAAGCGGACCTTGTCGGTGGCCAGTACGGCCTGCACGTCGTTGGACAGCGTCGGCATCCAGGCGAGGTTCAGCCCCGCCAGGGTTTCGCCCGTGATGACGGCGCGGACCTTCGGATGCGCCTCGGCGGCGCTCGTGTCGATCGAGACGATCTTCGCGTGCGCGTACGGGCTACGGAGTACGGCTCCGTGCAACATGCCGGGCAGCGTGACGTCGTCCACATAGGTGCCATGGCCGCGCAGGAACCGCACATCTTCCTTGCGGTGCATGCGGCCGTAGCCGATGGGCGTCTCTTCGGTGGTGGTCATGCCTGGACCTCCTGCCCGGCCGCCCAGCGGACCGAACGGACGATGTTCTCGTAGCCGGTGCAGCGGCACAGCTGACCGGAAATCGCTTCCCGGATGTCCTCTTCGGACGGATCGGGATCGTGGTCGAGCAGCCAGCGGGCGGTCATCATCATGCCGGGGGTGCAGAACCCGCACTGCAGGCCGTGGCATTCGCGGAACCCCTGCTGCACGGGATCGAGCTCACCATTCTGCGCCAGGCCTTCGACCGTGCGCACGCGGTGCCCGTCGGCCATCGCGGCGAACACCGTGCACGATTTGACCGGGACCTCGTCGAGCCACACCACGCAGGTGCCGCAGTTCGAGGTGTCGCAGCCCCAGTGCGTGCCGGTCAGGCGGAGTTCGTCGCGCAGGAAGTGCACGAGCAACTGCCGCGGCTCCACGTCACGCTGGTAGACCGTGCCGTTGACGGTCACGCTGATCTCCATCATGCCTCCTGGTGCCGGCCGTGCCAGCGCGAGAGCGCCGCGCCGAGCGCGCGGGCGGTGAGCGTCGCGGCGAGGTGCCGCTTGTAGTCGGCCGGGCCGCGCTGGTCGGCGACCGGCTCGCAGTGCTCGGCGGCGATCTCGCCGGCGCGGTCGAACCGTTCGGCGGTCGCGGGGCCGCCGACGAGGAACTCCTCCGCTTCGGGGGCGACGAAGTTCCGCGCGCCCACGGCGGTCAGCCCGATCCCCGCCTCCGCGACGGTGTCCCCCTCCAGCCGCAGTTCGGCGCCGGCCGCGGCGACCGCCCAGTCCCCGGCACGCCGCTCGACCTTCTGGTAGGCGGAAGCCGACGACCGGATCGGCACGCGGACCTGCACGAGAAGCTCGCCGTCGCCGACGACCGTCTCGTAGGGGCCGGTGAAGAACTCACGGACCGGGACGACACGTTGTTCGTCACCGCCCTGGATCACCGCTTCCGCGCGGACGGCCGCGAACGCCGCGGAAAGATCCTCGGACGGGTCGGCCTGGCACAGCGAACCCCCGATCGTGCCGCGATTTCGCACGATCGGGTCGGCGATCATGCGCTCGGCGTCGTGGAAGATCGGAAAATGCTCACCGGCCACCGCCGAGGACAGCAGTGCGGCATGCCGGACCATCGCGCCGACGCACAGCATGTGCCCTTCGACGCTGATCCTGCCGAGCTCCTCGACGTCGTTGATGTCGATCAGCGCCTGCGGCTGGGCCAGCCGCAGCTTCATCATGGGAATCAGGCTGTGGCCACCGGCCACGACCCTCGATTCCGGACCGTATTTGCCGAGCAGGCTCAGCGCGTGCGCCACGCTCGTCGCTTTCTCGTACTGGAACTGGGCGGGTACCTGCATAGGGGCGAGGTTTCCGCGACAGGCCGGAATGGGCAACCGCCGGATAATGGTTCGATTATGAAGGCAAGTCACCTGGCGTGAACGCGCCTAAACTCAGTTCGTGACGCTCGGACAGCTCAGCGCTTTCGTTCTGGTCGCCCGCCTCGGTTCGGTCACCGACGCCGCCAGGGCGATGGGGGTGAGCGAACCGGCCGTCTCGCAGGCGCTCGCCGCGCTGCGGAACCACCACGGCGACAAGCTCATCGTGCGTACCGCCGGCGGGATGACGCTGACCCCGGGCGGGAGCCGCCTGCTGCCGATCGCGTCGCAGATGGTCGCGCTCGGCGCGGACGCGGACGCCGCGGTCCGCGAGGCCAACGGGATGGCCGAACGGTTGCAGGTCGCCGTCACCAGCACGCTCGCCGAGTTCGTCGCGAACCCGCTGCTGGAGGCGTTCAGCGCCAGATCCGGCCTGCCGGTCGACGCCTCGGCGGGGCTCGCCCGCACCGCGGAAATGCCGGTCCTGCTGGGCAGCAGGCTCGCCGACGCGACGCTAGGGCCGAAACTCGACGGCGGCCTCGACAGCACGCCGATCTTCCGCTGCTCGCTCGTCGCGGTCACGTCGCCGAGGTCCCGCTACCGTGGGAGCCCGGCGAAATGGCCCTGGTTACTCGACCCCTCGGGCGCCGATCCGGACAGCGAACCCGCCCGGCTCTTGGGCCGGCTCGGCGTGCCCGACGAGGAGATCAGCGTGTTCCCCAACCAGACGGCGGCCTGGTCCGCCGCCGCGAGCGGGACCGGGGTGTCGATCGCGATCGAGCATCTGGTCGCGCCCCAGCTACGCCGTGGCGAGCTCACCGTCATCCCGACGCCCGTCACCCCGGCGACGCTGTGCTGGCATCTGACCACGCTCCCCCGCGAGCGCCTGTCCACGGCGGCGGCCTCGCTACGGCACTTCCTCGGCACCCCGGCGGCGATGCAGGTGATGCGCTCACCAGGCGCCGGCGTCCCGCCGTCGCGCTTCAAACCCCCGGTGTACGTCACCATCTGGAGCTGACCGCGAGATCTACGTTCGAGACGATGAGATCGTCAGGCGGCCAGCCGGCGCACCACGGCGTCGGCGAGCAGGCGGCCCCGGTCGGTCAGCACCGCGCGGCCGTCCCGCAGGTCGAGCAGCCCGTCGGAGGCCGCCGCCGAGGATTCGCGCAGGCCTTCACCGGACAGCGCGTCCAGCGGCAGGCCTTCGGCAAGGCGCAGCTCGAGCATGATCCGCTCGAGGTACCGGTCGTCCTCGGTCAGCACCTCGCGGCCGTCTTCCGGCGACTCGCCCGCAGCCAGCAGCGACGCGTACTTCGCCGGATGCTTCACGTTCCACCAGCGCACCCCGCCGACGTGGCTGTGCGCGCCCGGGCCGGCGCCCCACCAGTCGCCGCCGCGCCAGTAACCGAGGTTGTGCCGGCAGCGCGCGTCCTCGGAAGCGGCCCAGTTCGACACCTCGTACCAGCTCAAACCCGCCGCGGACAGCTTCGCGTCGATCAGTTCGTAGTACTGAGCGAGCACGTCCTCGTCCGGCATCGGCAGCTCGCCCCGCCGTACCCGCCGGGCCATCGCCGTCCCGTCCTCGACGATCAGGGAGTACGCCGACACATGGTCGACACCGGCCGAGAGCACCGCGTCCAGCGAGTCCTGCAGATCCTCGACGCGCTCGCCGGGTGTGCCGTAGATGATGTCGAGGTTGACGTGCTCGAACCCGGCCGCGCGCGCCTCCTTCGCGGCGGCCACCGGACGGCCCGGGGTGTGCACCCGGTCGAGCACACGCAGGACGTGCCGCGCGGCCGACTGCATGCCCAGCGAAACCCGCGTGTACCCGGCCTCGCGGATCCCGGCGAAGAATTCCGGCGAGGTGGACTCGGGATTCGACTCGGTCGTCACCTCGGCGCCCGGCGCCAGCCCGAAGCTGCCACGGACCGCGTCCAGCACGTCGGTGAGCCCGTCCGCCCCCAGCAGCGACGGCGTCCCGCCGCCCACGAACACGGTCTCGGCCGGGCGCGCGCCGATCCGCCGCACCCCGAGGTCCAGCTCCCGCTTCAGCCCTTCCAACCACGACGCCGGCGACGCCGCCGAGCCGAGTTCACCCGCGGTGTAGGTGTTGAAATCGCAGTATCCGCACCTCGTGGCGCAGAAGGGCACATGGATGTAGACGCCGAACACGTCGTCCAGTGTGCCGTGAGGGACCCCCTCACGGCCGATAAGGGCATGAGGGGGCCCCTCACGGCATGTCAAGAGACGTCATGCTGCTCCCAGCATGCGGACGCGGCTGGACCGCCTTCTGGGCGCATGGCAGCCTGAAAACGTGACTCTTGCCGGTGTGCTCCTCGTGGCGCGTCGCCACGTCGACCTCCGGCGTGTCGCCAGCGCGCTGTGCCGCACGTTCGCCTGACGCCACCCACCACCATTCTGCTGGAAGCGGGCGTCGGTCGCCGCGGCCTGATCGCGCCGCGCCGCCATGCGCCGACGCCCTCCGATGATCCGGAGGATCTCCATGGCTTCGCCGACGCGCGAAATTTCTCCCGCCCGCGCCCCGCGCAGTAAGCAGCGGCGTGGCGAGGGCCAGTGGGCGCTCGGCTACCGCGAGCCGCTCAACCCCAACGAACGCGCCAAGAAGGACGATCACCCGCTCAACGTCCGCGACCGGATCGAGAACATCTACGCGGGCGGCGGCTTCGACTCGATCGACCCGGGTGACCTGCGCGGCCGGTTCCGCTGGTACGGCCTGTACACCCAGCGCAAGCCGGGGATCGACGGCGGCCGCACGGCCACGCTCGAGCCCGAAGAGCTGGACGACGAGTACTTCATGCTCCGTGTCCGCGTCGACGGCGGCGACCTGACGACCGAGCAGCTCACGGTGATCGGCGAGGTCTCGCAGACCTACGCGCGCGACACGGCGGACATCACCGACCGCCAGAACGTGCAGTACCACTGGATCCGGATCGAGGACATGCCCACGATCTGGGAGAAGCTCGAAGGCGCCGGGCTTACTACCATCTCCGCGTGCGGCGACAGCCCCCGCGTCATCCTCGGCTCGCCGCTCGCGGGAATCGCCGAAGACGAGGTCATCGACGGCACGCCGGCGATCGACGAGATCAAGCGCCGCTACCTGGGCAGGCCCGAGTACGCCAACCTGCCGCGCAAGTTCAAGACCGCCGTGTCGGGACTGCCGGACGTCGCGCACGAGATCCACGACGTGGCGTTCGTCGGCGTCCAGCATCCCGAGCACGGGCCCGGTTTCGACGTATGGGTCGGCGGCGGGCTGTCGACGAACCCGATGATCGGGCAGCGGCTCGGTGCGTGGGTGCCGCGGGACGAGGTGCCCGAGGTCTGGGAGGGCGTCCTCGCCGTCTTCCGCGACTACGGCTACCGCCGCCTGCGCTCGCGGGCACGCATCAAGTTCCTCGTCAAGGACTGGGGTGCGGAGAAGTTCCGGGAAGTTCTCGAATCGCGGTACCTGCGCCGCAGGCTGATCGACGGCCCCGCGCCCGAGGTACCCGAGGTGCAGCGGGACCACGTCGGGGTGCACAGGCAGAAGGACGGCAGGTTCTACGTCGGCGCGGCGCCGATCGCCGGGCGCGTCTCCGGCTCGCTGCTGATCGCCACCGCGAAGGCCGCCGAGCGCGCCGGGTCGAACCGGGTGCGGCTGACCCCGCAACAGAAGCTCGTCGTACTCGACGTGCCCGAGGCCGAGGTGTCCGGTCTCCAGGCCGAACTCGCCGAGCTGGGTCTGCCGACCGAGCCGAGCCCGTGGCGGCGCGGCGTGATGGCCTGCACCGGGATCGAGTTCTGCAAGCTCGCGATCGTGGAGACCAAGGCCCGCGCGGCCGAACTGGTCGCCGCGCTCGAAGAGCGGCTCGCCGCTATCCAGTCCGATGTGGACAATCCGGTCAGGGTGCACATCAACGGCTGCCCCAACTCGTGCGCCCGGATCCAGACCGCCGACATCGGGCTCAAGGGTCAGATCGTCACCGACGCCGACGGCAACCAGGTGGAGGGCTTCCAGGTGCACCTCGGCGGCGGGCTCGGCCTCGACGCCGGTTTCGGCCGGAAACTGCGCGGGCACAAGGTCACCGGCGACGAGCTGACCGGCTACGTCGAGCGGGTCGTGCGCAGGTACCACGAGCAGCGCACCGACGGCGAGCGGTTCGCCCAGTGGGCCGCGCGCGCCGACGAGGCGGACCTGCGATGAGCGAACGGGCGGCGCCGTTGTACTGCCCGTACTGTGGTGACGAGGATCTGCGCCCGGCCGACGAGGATCGCGCGTGGCTGTGCGGCGCCTGCCGTCGCGTCTTTTCCGTGAATTTCCTGGGAATCCGGCTACCCGAGGGAGCGAAATGACCGCGGTCACCCAAGACCTGAAAGCGTTGGCGGACAAGGCATCCGAGGAGCTGAAGGACGCGACCGCGCGCGAGGCGCTGGAATGGACGGCGGGAACCTTCGGCGACGACTTCATCGTTGCCTCGAACATGCAGGACGCGGTGCTGATCGACCTCGCCACGAAGGTCAAGTCCGATGTGGACGTGCTCTTCCTCGAGACCGGGTACCACTTCGCCGAGACGATCGGCACCCGGGACGCCGTCGCGACGGTGTACCCGGACGTGCGGATCGTCAACGCCCGTGCCGAGCAGTCGGTAGCCGAGCAGGACGCCGAGTACGGGCCGAAACTGCACGAACGTGACCCGAACCGGTGCTGCCACCTGCGCAAGGTGGTGCCGCTGCGCACAACGCTGGCGAACTACTCGGCGTGGGTCACCGGCGTGCGGCGGGTCGACGCGCCCACCCGCGCCGACACCCCGATCGTCACCTGGGACGAGCGCAACGGGCTGGTGAAGGTCAACCCGATCGCCCCGTGGACCGACGAGGAGTTCCGCGCGTACCTCGCCGAACACGGCATCCTGGAGAACCCGCTGGTGTCCGAAGGTTACCTGTCGATCGGCTGCGCGCCCTGCACGGCGAAGGTCGCGCCGGGCGCGGATCCGCGCAGCGGCCGCTGGGCCGGACAGTCCAAGACCGAGTGCGGCCTGCACGGCTGAGAGGAAGAGATGACCACCACTCTCGAAATCCCCGCGACCGACGCCGCCACGGACAACCTGGCGGCACTCGAATCAGAGGCCATCCACATCTTCCGCGAGGTGGCCGGCGAGTTCGACCGGCCGGTGATCCTGTTCTCCGGCGGCAAGGACTCGACCCTCCTGCTGCACCTGGCGATCAAGGCGTTCTGGCCCGCGCCCGTGCCCTTCCCGCTGTTGCATGTGGACACCGGGCACAACTTCGACGAGGTGATCGCCTTCCGCGACCACGTCGTGCAGAAGTACGGGCTGCGCCTCATCGTCGCGAACGTGCAGGACTGGATCGACGACGGCCGCCTGACCGAACGCCCCGACGGCACCCGGAACCCGTTGCAGACCCAGCCACTGCTGGACAGCATCACCGAGCACAGGTTCGACGCGGTGTTCGGCGGCGGCCGCCGCGACGAGGAGCGCGCGCGGGCGAAGGAGCGGATCTTCAGCCTGCGCAACGCGTTCGGCCAGTGGGACCCGCGCCGCCAGCGTCCCGAACTGTGGAACCTGTACAACGGCAGGCACCGGCCGGGGGAACATGTGCGGGTGTTCCCGCTGTCGAACTGGACCGAAGCCGACGTGTGGCACTACATCGCGCGCGAAAACGTCGAGTTGCCCTCGATCTACTACGCGCACCAGCGCGAGGTCTACCGCCGCGACGGGATGTGGCTCACCGAAGGCCCGTGGGGCGGCCCGCGCGAAGGTGAGGAGGTCAAGGAGTTGACCGTGCGCTACCGCACCGTCGGCGACGGCTCGTGCACCGGCGCGGTGGAATCCGAGGCGGTCACGGTGGACGAGGTCATCGCGGAGGTGCTCGCGAGCCGGCTCACCGAGCGCGGCGCGACCCGCGCCGACGACAGGCTGTCCGAGGCCGCGATGGAGGACCGCAAGCGGGAAGGCTACTTCTGACCAATGAGCTCCTTGCTGAGGCTGGCCACCGCGGGCAGCGTGGACGACGGGAAGTCCACGCTCGTGGGCCGCCTGCTCTACGACACGAAGTCCGTGCTGGCCGACCAGCTCGACGCGGTGACCCGCGCGAGTGTCGACCGAGGACTGTCCACTCCGGACCTTTCGCTGCTCGTGGACGGGCTGCGCTCGGAACGCGAGCAGGGCATCACGATCGACGTGGCGTACCGCTACTTCGCCACCCCGAAGCGGTCCTTCGTGCTCGCCGACACCCCGGGCCACGTCCAGTACACCCGCAACACCGTCACCGGCGCGTCCACGGCGCAGCTCGCGGTCCTACTGGTGGACGCGCGCAAGGGCGTGATCGAGCAGACCCGCCGCCACGCCGCGGTGCTGGCGCTGCTGGGCGTGCCGCGGCTGGTACTGGCGGTGAACAAGATCGACCTCGTCGACTACGACGAGGAGACGTTCACGGTGATCGCCAAGGAGTTCACCGATCACGCGACCTCGCTCGGATACCCGGCGGGTTCGGTGCTGTCGATCCCCGTTTCCGCGCTCGTCGGCGACAACGTCGTGGACCGTTCGGACGAGACCCCGTGGTACGACGGGCCGACGCTGCTGGAGCACCTGGAGAACGTGCCGGCCGCACCGGATCCGCACGACGCGCCGTTCCGGTTCCCGGTGCAGTACGTGATCCGCCCGCGCACCCCCGAACATCCCGACTACCGCGGCTACGCGGGTCAGGTCGCGGCCGGCACCGTGCGCCGCGGGGACGAGGTCGTGGTGCTGCCCGCCGGGCTGCGCACGACCGTCGAGGGCATCGACACCGCCGACGGCCCGCTCGACGAGGCGGCTGCGGGCCGTTCGGTCACGCTGCTGCTCGCCGACGATCTCGACATCTCGCGCGGCGACGTGATCGCGGCCGCCGGCGAAGCCCCGGTGCCGACGGACGAACTCGCCGCTACGGTGGCCTGGCTGTCGGAGAAGCCGCTGCGGCCGGGCGCGCGGGTACTCCTCAAGCACGGCACCCGCACGGTGCAGGCGTTCGTCGAGGAGCTGTCGGCCCGCTTCGACGAGCAGAAGCTGTCCACTGTGGATGCTCCGGACGCGTTACAGCTCAACGAGATCGGCCAGGTCCGGATCCGCACGGCGGAGCCGCTGCCGGTCGACGACTACGCCGTCAACCGCCGCACCGGATCCTTCCTGGTGATCGACGCGGGCGACGGCACCACGCTCGCCGCCGGTCTCGTCGGCGCCCCTCTGTCCGTGCTGTCCTCCTGACTCGAAAGGCCCTCTGTCCGTGAGAACCGTGCGCGTCCTGGCGGTGCTGCTGTCGCTGGCCGTGGTGGCCGGGTGTTCCCGCGCGGATCGCGGCACCAGTGGTGCGAGCGCGACCGATCAGGGCCCCGCGTCCGAAGTGCGGCTGGGCTACTTCCCCAACGTCACGCACGCTTCGGCGCTGATCGGGCTGGACAAGGGCTACTTCACCCAGGAACCGGGCAGCGGCACCAAGGTCGTGCCGACGATGTTCAACGCGGGCCCGGACGAGGTTTCCGCGCTGCTGGGCGGATCCCTCGACATGGGGTTCATCGGTTCGGGCCCGGCGATCAACGCGTTCGCCAAATCAGGCGGCGACACGGTCCGGCTCATCTCGGGCGCGACCTCCGGCGGTGCGCAACTCGTGGTGCAGCCCGGGATCAGCACCCCGCGGCAGCTGCAGGGCAAGATCGTCGCCGATCCGCAGGCGGGTAACACGCAGGACGTGGCGCTCAAGAAGTGGCTCGCGAACCAGAAGCTCACGGGCGTCAACGTGCAGAGCGAGGACAACGCGGTCACCCTCGATCAGTTCCGCAAGGGCGCGATCGCCGGGGCGTGGCTGCCCGAGCCGTGGTCCTCGCGGCTGGTGGCCGAAGCCGGGGCGAAAGTACTGGTGGACGAGAAAACCCTGTGGCCGGACGGGCAGTTCCCGGCGACGGTCCTGGTGGTGCGCACGCAGTTCCTCAACGAGCACCCGCGGACCGTCCAGGCGGTGCTGCAGGCGATCCTCGACGCGGAAAACCTCGCGTCCTCGGATCCGGGCGAGGCCAAGGCCGCGGTGAACCGCCAGCTGAAGGCACTGACCGGAGCGACGCTCAGCCAGCCGGCGCTGGACCGTTCGTTCGCGAACATCGAGCTGACCACCGATCCGCTCGCCTCGCGGTTCCCGCAGCTGGCAGCCGACCAGGTGACCGCCGGGGTCACCACGACCGCGCCGAAGCTCAGCGGACTCTTCGACCTGACCCCGCTCAACGCCGTGCTCACCGAAGCGGGCCGGCCGACCGTCTCGGCGGCTGGGCTCGATCAGCAATGACCAAGGAGCGAAGCCGATGACCGCCACGCTGGACGAATCGACCGTGCGCCCCGCGACCGGCAGCGCCGTGCGGCTGGCCGGGGTGCACAAGACGTTCGGCGCGGTGACCGCACTCCGCGGCGTCGACCTCGACGTCGCCCCGGGCGAGTTCGTCTGCCTGCTCGGCGCGTCCGGCTGCGGCAAGACGACGCTGCTGAACATCATCGCGGGCCTGGACGAGCCCTCGGCGGGCGAGCTCGAGCTCAGCAGCGGGCGCCCGGCCGTGATGTTCCAGGAAGCGGCGCTGATGCCGTGGCTGACCGCGGCCGCGAACGTCGAACTTCCCTTGCGGCTGGCCGGGGTTTCACGGAAGGAACGCAAGCACCGCACGGTCGAACTGCTGGACCTCGTGCGGCTTTCCGGCGTCGGCGGCAAGCGTCCGCACGAGCTGTCCGGCGGGATGCGGCAGCGAGTGGCGCTCGCGCGGGCGCTGGCTTCGGCGCTGCACACAGGCAACGACACGGCCGGATCCTCCGCTCCTTCTCTCCTGTTGATGGACGAGCCGTTTTCGGCGCTCGACGCGATCACGCGCGATGTGCTGCAGGCCGAACTGCTGCGTGTGTGGCGCTCGACGGGCGCGGCGGTCGTGTTCGTGACCCATGACGTGCGCGAGGCCGTCAGGCTGGGGCAGCGGGTCGTGCTGCTCTCGTCGCGGCCGGGCCGCGTCGTCGAGGAGTGGCAGGTCGGCGACCTGCCCGCGGCGGAGGAAGCCGAGACCGTCGCCGTCATCAACGAGCGCCTGCGCGAGGTGATTTCGAGTCATGCCGCGGCTTGACGACCTCGATGCCGCGGTCGAGGCGGGTCTCGACGCGCTCGACACCCCTCAGGAGCGGGAAACCGGCCGGGGGAAGCGGATCCTGTGGTCGGTGCTGCCGCCGGCCGGGTTCCTGATCGTCCTCATCGCGGTCTGGCAGGCACTGTGGGCCGCCGCGTTCTGGCCGGAGTACCAGCTGCCCGCACCGCTCGCGGTCTGGCATGAGCTGTGGGCACGGATCAGCGACGCGGAGGCGTTCGGGTTCATCTGGACCTCGGTGCACCGCGCGGTACTGGGTTTCCTCATCGCGATCGTGCTCGCGACCCCGCTGGGCCTGCTGGTGGCGAAGGTCCGCGTGGTCCGCTCGGCCATCGGGCCGTTCCTGTCGGGGCTGCAGAGCCTGCCGTCCGTGGCGTGGGTGCCCGCCGCGGTGCTGTGGTTCGGCGTCACCCCGACGAGCATGTACGCCGTGCTACTGCTGGGGAGCGTGCCGTCGATCGCGAACGGGCTCGTCGCCGGGATCGACCAGGTGCCACCCATTCTCCCGCGCGTCGGCAAGGTGATGGGCGCGGGCCGGTTGCAGGCTTCGTGGCATATCCTGCTGCCCGCCGCGCTGCCGGGGTATCTGGCGGGGCTGAAGCAGGGCTGGGCGTTCTCCTGGCGGTCGCTGATGGCGGCGGAGATCATCGCGACGTCTCCTTTGCTGGGCAAGGGCCTCGGCGCGTATCTCGACGACGGGCGCACGCTGTCGGACATGCCGACAGTGATCTCGGCGATCGTGCTGATCCTGCTGGTGGGCGTGGGTATCGAGCTCGCGGTGTTCCGCCCGCTCGAACGGGCGGTGCTGCGCACGCGCGGGCTGAGCGGGGCGGCGTAGTGGACGCGCCGCTGGTGGTGGTCGCACACGGCAGCCGGGATCCCCGGTCCGCCGAGACGATCCGTGCGCTGCCTCTGGACGCTCAGGTGTCCTTCTTGGACCTTTCCGAACCGCTGCTGACCGATGTGCTGCGTTCGCTGTCCGCCCAGGGGCATCGCGAGGCGGTCGTGGTGCCGTTGCTGCTCGGCCGCGCTTATCACGCACGGGTCGACCTGCCTTCCCTGGTACGCGAGGTGCCGCGGCTGCGGGTGTCCATTGCGGACGTTCTCGGCCAGGATCCGTTACTGGAGGCCGTCGCGCTGGACCGCCTGCGCGAGGCCGGTGCGGATCCGGACGATCCTTCGCTGGGCGTGGTTTTCGCGGCGGTCGGCTCGTCGCACGCCCCCGCGAACAACGCGGTGGTCGCCTTGGCCCGGCGGTGGAACTCGCGGTATCCGATGCTCGTCACGCCGGCCTTCGCCACGGCGAAGCCGGACGTTCCGGCCGCGATCGCGAAACTCCGCGCCCGCGGCGCGCGGCGGTTCGCGGTCGCTTCGTGGTTCCTCGCGCCGGGCCTGCTGCCGGACCGCATCGCCTCGCTGGCCCGGGCCGCTGAGCCCCCGGTCGCGATCGCGGGCTCGCTCGCGCCGGACCCGCGACTGGCGGACCTGGTCCTCGCGCGCTACCACTCGGCCCTAGCCCCCGCCGCCTGAGATCTCCGTTCGGGACGCCGAGTTCGGCTTTCGGTACGTATCGTGAGCGGTATGAAAATCCGCATCGGGATCGGGCTGGGGGCGGAAACCTCGCCGGAGGACCTCACCGGGATCGTCGGCCGGCTGGAGACGGCCGGGGTCGACTCGCTCTGGCTGTCGGAGCACGTGTATTCCGGCGCCGTCGACCCGTTCATCGGCATGGCGCACGCGCTCGCCAGGACGACTCGGCTGAAGGTCGGCACCTCGGTGGCGGTGCTGCCGGGACGGCAGCCGGTGCTGGTGGCCAAACAACTCGCGTCGCTGGCCGCGCTCGCGCCCAAGCGGGTGTTGCCGGTGTTCGGCCTACGACCAGCGCGGCGCGCCGAATGGGAACTGTTCGACGTGCCGGACGGACGCCGAGCCGACGTGTTCGACGAATCCCTGCGGCTGCTGCGCTCCGCGCTGACAGGCGGCGGTGACTTCGCGGGCGAGTTCTTCAAGCTCGACGACGTGCGGGTCGGGCCGTTGCCTGTTACCCCGCTGGACATCTGGCTCGGTGGCGCGGCGCCCGCGGCTTTCCGCAGGGTCGGCCGGTACGGCGATGGCTGGCTCGGCAGCTTCATCCCCGCCCCGGACGCGCGCGCCGCTCGCCTCGCGATCGAGGCCGCCGCGGCCGAAGCGGGCCGCGAGATCGAGCCGGATCACTACGGCCTGAGCCTGCTCCTCGCGGACGGCGGGATCACCGACGAAATGGCCGCGGCGGCTCGCTCCCGCCGCCCCGGCGCCGATCCCGCCGACCTGCTGGCCGCGAGCTGGCCCGACCTGCATCGCCTGCTGGACGGGTACCTCGAGGCGGGCCTGACGAAGTTCGTCGTCTACCACCGCGGACCGCAGCCCTTCGACGAGTTCCTCGATGCCTTCGTGGCGGAACTACTCCCCCGCCAAACCTGAGGCGGCTGGCGACGGGGCGTCCCATGCGCGATTATGGACACCGACCGGACGGACGCGGAAGACCGCGGTTTCGGCTGGTCAGTGGCCTGCAAGACTAGTGTCGTGTGATCCTGTCCGGTTTACGTTGCCGTGTTTGCCCGTAGGGTCGGTGGGTTTGCCTGCGGCGGTGTCGAGTTGGCTGGTCCGGTCGCTGACTGTGCCCCCGGCGACAGCAGCCGGCCAACTCGATAACGCCCCGAGCCAACTCAA
>NZ_VDFW01000046.1 GCF_006152065.1 Amycolatopsis alkalitolerans | reverse complement strand
AGGCGACATCGACCGCACCAACTACACAACCACCATCACCGTCCAGATCCTTGACGGTTGACGACCTACCAAGACCACCTACTACGCGGCATTGGGATTAACCTTCCTCGAGGGGGAAGAGGATCGGGCTCAGCAGGTAGCGCGTACGACCGGGTGCCGGTTCGTTCGCGAGCTTCGGCGCGATTGCGGCGCGCATGTCCTGGATCAGCGCGTGCAATTCTTCGTCGCTGAGCCAGACGGCGTGCTGGCGGTAGCCGGCGAGATCCGCGACCGGATCGGCCTGCTCCCGGTCGAGATAGGCGTTGAACTCCGCGATCAGCGTGGCGACCGCGGTGGCGAAGGCGCGCCGGTGATCGTCGAGCGAGAGGGACTTGACCATGTCCTCGTCGACGATCGCCTTCTCCTGGCGTAGCCGATAGTGGCGCTCGACCGCGCCGCGCACGCGGCGTTCCTCGGCCACTTCGAGAATCCCGCCGCCGGCCAGCAGATCGACGTGCCGGTAGACCATCGCCTTCGACACGTCGGGCAGCCGTGCACACAGCTGCGCGGTCGTCAGGGTCCGGCCGCCGCGCATCGCGTGCACGATCCGCAGGCGCACCGGATGCGCGAGAAGTTCCAAGGTGTCCACCTGCTAACGATCTCATTTTCTGCTACCGTTCGCAAACTATGAGAACAATCGTCAAGATGGCGCGTGACAGGCGGTTCGCGGATGTCGAGGCACGGTTCGCACCGGAGTTGCGGGCGGCGGTGTCCGCGGAAACGCTGCGCGTCGCGTGGGCGTCCGAAATGAGCAAGAACGGGCCGGTCACGACGATCGGGGAACCACGGACCGAGCCGGGTGAGGCCGGGCTGACCCGGGTGAGCGTGCCGGTGAACTGCGAACGCGGCGGCTTCACCTTCGTCACGTCGGTCGATGGCGAGGGCCTGCTGCACGGGCTCAGGCTGGCGCCGCTGGTGACGGCATCGTGGGCGCCGCCCAGGTACGCGAAGCCGCGGCGGTTCACCGAGCGCGAGGTCACCGTCGGCGGGCGGCCCGGCGCGCTGACGCTGCCTCGCCGGCGACGGGCCGGGGTGGTACTCCTCGGTCCAGGAGCCGTCGATCGGGACGAGACCACCGGACCGAACAAACCGCTCAAGGATCTGGCCTGGGGACTGGCGAGCCGCGGCATCGCGGTGGTGCGGTTCGACAACGTACCCACCGCGGCCACGATTTCGGAGGAGTACCTGCCGTACACAATGGACGCCGCCCGGCTGTTGCGGCCGTTGGTACACAACGTTTTCCTGGTCGGGCACAGCTTGGGCGGGAAGGCCGCGCCCCGCGTGGCGGCCGCGGATCCGTCGATCGCGGGCCTGGTCATCCTGGCCGGGGACACCCAGCCGATGCATCGCGCCGCGGTCCGCGTCGCGCGCTATCTCGCGTCGGTCGATCCGGGCAACGAGGCCGCGCTCGCCGCCGTCACGAAGCAGGCCGCCGTGGTCGAGCACGGTCTTACGCCCGCGACTCCGGCCACGGAGCTCCCGTTCGGCTGGCCCGCGTCCTACTGGCTCGACCTTCGCGACTACGACCCGGTGGCCACCGCGGCATCGCTCGGCAAGCCGACGCTGATCCTGCAAGGCGGGCGCGACTACCAGGTGACCGTAGCGGACGATCTCCCGCGGTGGCGGACCCTCGCGGACGCCACGATTCGCGTGTACGAGGCGGACGATCACCTGTTCTTCGCCGGCGAAGGCCCGTCGACCCCGGCCGGCTATCAGCAGCCCCAGCACGTCGATCCCGCCGTGATCGCCGATATCGCGAGCTGGATCCGCTCGCGGGAAAGTACCGTGCCCTGATGACCGATGACATCTGCTGGCTCACCGCGACCGAGCTGGCCCGCGGGCTGCGCGAACGGGAACTGTCCGCGCGGGAGGTGGTCGCCGCGCACCTGGACCAGATCGAACGGGTCAACCCGGCGGTCAACGCGATCGTCACGCTGCTGCCGGAGCGGGCACTCGAGCAGGCCGCGGAGGCGGACCGGCTACTGGCCGCGGGCGCCCCGGTGGGGCCGTTGCACGGGATTCCGATGGCGCACAAGGACACCCACGACACCGCAGGCATCCGCACCACCTACGGCTCGCCGGTGTTGCGGGACAACGTGCCCGAGGCCGACGAGCTGATCGTCGAGCGCCTTCGGGCGGCCGGCGTCATCACGCTCGGCAAGACGAACGTGCCCGAGTTCGCCGCCGGGTCGCACACGTTCAACCCGCTGTTCGGCGCCACGCGCAACCCGTACCGGCCGGACCGGAGCGCCGGGGGCAGCAGCGGCGGGGCGGCCGCCGCCCTTGCCTGCGGGCTGCATCCGCTGGCCGATGGGTCCGATATGGGCGGATCGCTGCGGAATCCCGCGTCGTTCAACAACGTCGTCGGCCTGCGGCCCGCGCCCGGGCGGGTGCCGAGCCACCCCACCACGGCGGCGTGGTCGACGATGTCCGTACCCGGGCCGCTCGCCCGCACGGTCGCGGATGTCGCGCTGATGATGTCCGTCGTGGCCGGGCCGGACGACCGCTCGCCGATCGCGATCAGCGAGCCGGGCGCCGTTTTCGCCGAGCCGCTCGACCGCGACCTCACCGGCGTGCGGGTCGCGTGGGCCCCGGACCTCGGTTTCCCCGTCGACCCGGTGGTGCGTTCGACGCTGGAAGCGCAACTGAAGGTGTTCGAAGGCCTCGGGTGCGTCGTGGAGCAGGCGAGACCGGACCTCACGGGCGCGGACGAGGTGTTCCGCGCGCTGCGCGCCTGGCAGTTCGACCTGTCGCTGGGCGGCGTGCTGGACCGATCGCGCGAACTGCTCAAGCCGAGCCTGGTGGACAACATCGAGCAGGGGCGGCGGCTGCGCGGCACGGACCTCGCGCGGGCGGAGGAGCAGCACGCGAAGCTGTACCACGAGATGCGGCGGTTCTTCGCCCGGTACGACGTGCTGGCGCTGCCGGTCAGCCAGGTGCCGCCGTTCGAACTCGAACTGGAATACCCCGGTGAGATCGACGGGGTGCCGCAGCACGACTATCTGGAGTGGATGCGGTCGTGCTACTACATCAGCGTCACCGGATCGCCCGCGCTGTCGGTGCCCGGCGGGTTCACGCCCGACGGGCTGCCGGTGGGCCTGCAACTCGTCGGCCGGCATCGCGGCGAGTTCGGGTTGCTGCAGATCGGCCACGCGTTCGAGCAGGCGACCGGGTTCGGACTGCGCCGCCCGCAGGTCCTTGACGGTTAGCAGCGGCCTGACCGGGTAACTCGTTGCATGACGGAATGCGAGCGTTCATGAACATGCCGATCAGCGATCGTCGCGCGGCCCCGTGCCGGTTCTGCGGTCGTTCCCCCGCCCCCGGCGAACATCGGCTTCCGGGCCCGGCCGGACCCGTATGCGCCGATTGCGTCGAAGCGGGTCTGGCGCTGGTGCGTGACGGGCGGGCGCGCCCCAGCCTCGGCGGAACCCCGCTGCTGGCGGCCGAACGGGGCTCCGACCTGGCCTGCGAGTTCTGCGGACGCCGCGAACGCCGGACGTTCTTCGGGTTCCGGCGCCCGCTGGCCCGCATGATCGGCGGCCCCGGCAACGCCGTCATCTGCGCCGATTGCCTCGACCGCGCCGGCGACGTCCTCAACCGCGCGCTGCGGCAGCGCTGAGCGAGGATCCGGAGGAAACTGGGGCAGGTGAACGTTCCCGACTGTCCCGACGACGTGTGCGTCACGTGCTCGGACGTGGCGGTGCGCGTGCGGATCGTACGTCTGCTCGACGACGGGCTGGCCGTTGTCGACACCCGGCAGGGGCACGAAGAGGTGAGCGTGGCGCTCGTGACCGCGGGCCCCGGCGACGAGGTGCTGGTCCACGCCAAGGAGGCGATAGCGGTGCTGCCCGAGGGGCGTTAGCGCTCGGCGACGGTGGGGGCGAGCGCGATCTGGCGGGCGCCGGGCAGCACCGGCCGGCGGGCGAGCAGGCCGCTGCAAGGCCCGGTCGGTCCAGGCCGGCGCGGCGTCGATCAAACTCACGAGATGATCGGCCACCAGCCGCCGCTCCTGCAACAACGCCACCGCCTCCGCGTCCCCGGCTCATGCCGCACGTCCACCGAACCTTCGGTCGCGAACCGGTCCGGCAGGGAGTACGGGTCCGGGGCTCGGCCACCACGCGTGCCGGCCCGCGAACCGCACGATGGCCGGTACCAGCAGGCCACGCACCAGGAAGGTGTCGAGCAGGATTCCCGCCGCCATGGCGAAACCGAACTGGAACAGCCCGTCGAACGGCTGCGACGTCAGCACGGCGAAGGTCGCGGCGAGGATGATGCCCGCGGAGGAGATCACGCGGCCGGTGCTGGTCATGGTGGTCGTGATTCCGTGTACCGGTCCGCCGGAAGCGATCCGTTTGCGTAGCTGGGAGGTCAGGTAGATGTTGTAGTCGACGCCCAGCGCGGTGAGGAAGACGACGATGTAGGCGAGGACCAGCGGGCTGAAGCCCGCGCCACCGCCCAAGGTCATCAGGAGCAGGACGGTGAGGCCGACAGCGGCAGCGAGCGAGGCCACGATCGTCGCCAGCAGGTACAGCGGCGCGAGCAGGCTGCGGGTCATGACGCCGAGCACCAGCGCGATGACCAGCATGAGCAGCGGGATGATCACCCGCAGGTCCCGGTCGTTGGCGGCGCGAAGGTCGGTGGCGACCGCACTCGGCCCGCCCACCAGCACGTGTGTGCCGGTCAACTCCTGCGAGGCGACCTGGCGAACCTGTACGGTCCGGTCGAGCGCCGCGTTGCCGTACGGATTGTCCTTGGACACCACGGTGAACCGCGCGGTGTGCCGGTCCGGGCTGACGTCGCGCGGGCCCGACTCGACCGTGGCGACGCCCGGGATATCCACGATGCGGCGCTGTGCTTCCCGCAGCTGGGTGGAATGCGCGTCCACGCTGCTGGTGCCGGTGTCGACGACGACCGTCGTCGGCGCGAGGCGGCCCACAGGGAATGCCCCGGCGAGAAGCTGCTCACCTGTCTTGGACTCGGTGTTCACCCGGAAGCCGGCGACGAAGTCGTAGCTGTCCCGGTAGCCGACCAGGCCCGCGGACAGCAGGGCCAGCAGCACCAGGCAGCCTGCCATGACCGCGCGAGGCCGGCGTACGACCAGCGCGCCGAGCCGCCCCCAGAGCCTGGCCGGCCTGGCCGCGTTCACCCGGCTCGGCCAGAGTGCGACCCGGCCGAGCAGCGCCACGACGGCGGGGACGAAGGTCGCGCACACGGCGAGGGTCAGCACCACCGACAGGGCGAGAAACGGCCCGAACGCACGCAGTCCGGGGATTGTGGCCGCGAGGAGCACGAGCAGGCCGAGGACCACCGTGGTGGCGCTGTAGAGCAGTGACTCGCCGACGTCACGCAGCGCGCCGGCCATCTCGGCGAGCCGTACCTGCAGCGGGGGCGCCTCGTGCCGCGCCAGCCGGGATCGGTAGCCGCTGATGATGAACAGGCAGTAGTCCGTGCCCAACCCGATGACCAGCACCGTCATGATCGCCGCGGTCTGGGCGGTGACCGTGATCAGCCCCGCTTTGGCGAGCAGGGCGGCGACGGCGTTGGTGAGCTGGATCGCGATCCCGGCCGCCGCCAGCGGGATGAGGCTCAGCAGCACGGACCGGTACACCAGCAGGAGGATGACCAGGACCAGCGCGAGCGTGCCGAACATCAGGGCGAGGTCGGCCTCGCCGAACACGGCGAGCGTGTCGCGCACGATCCCGGCCGGGCCGGACACCGCGACCTGGACACCGCGATCCCAGGGGACCGCGTGCGCCGCGGCCCGCATCTGGTCGACCGCCACGTTGAAGGCGCCCGAGTCGCCGCTGTCGACCAGAACCGGCACGGCGACAACCGCGGTCGACCGGTCGTCGGACAGCACCGTTGGGGCGGCGTCGCCGGTGCCGTTCGGGCGGTCGGGTCCGGACAGGCTCCGGGCCAGCCCGTCGACCTGGCCGAGGTCCCGCTCGTTCAGGTGGCCACCCGGCCGGGACACCACCACCAGGGCCGGCGTGCCGCGCTGATCGGGGAACCGATCCCGCAGCAGGTCCTGCGCGCGCATCGATTCCGCGGTGGCGGGCGGATTGTTGCCCGAGCGGTTGTCCGCCACCGAATCCAGTGTGGGTGCGAGCCGCGGCCCGATCGCGACGGCCAGCAGCCAGAACACGGCCACCCCGACAGCCCCCCGCCTGCTCCGGACCAGCCGGCCACCTCTTTTTAGCAACGTCATGTCAGCAAGATAGCAACACGACGTTCCCAAGATGCGCGTTGGGTATCCTGAGGGGGTGCCGAAGATCGCCGCCAGCACCGTGGTCGAGCATCGCGCGCAGCAGCGCGCCAGCTTGCTCGCGGCCGCCGAGGACCTGCTCGTCGCTGATGGCTACGCGGCGTTGAACTTCGGCACGCTGGCCGAACGCACCGGGCTGGCCCGGCCGTCGATGTACAAGTACTTCGCGTCCAAGGACGACCTGGTCGCCGCGGTGTGCGAGGAGGCGCTGCCGCCCTTGCTGGCCCGGCTCACCACGGCGATGGATCGCGCGAACTCGCCGCGGGACAAGCTCGTCGCCTACGTCCGCACGCAACTGGAGATGGTCGCCGAAGGCGGCCACGAACTCGCCGCGACGCTGGCCCGCGCCTCGCTCCCGCCGGCCGTGCGTAAACGCATCCGGGCGGTGCACGACCAGTTCGCGCCGAACATCGAGCAACTCCTCGCCGATCTCGGCGATCCGCGTCCCACCTTGACGGCCGCCTTCGTGCAGGGAGTGATCAACGAGGCCACCCGCCAGATCCACAACGAACCCGCCGCCGAGACGATCACGGCTGCGGTCGGCTTCATCCTGTCCGGCACATCCGCTCGCTGGTCGAGGTCCAACGCGCTCGGCACGTAGCGACCCGAACGTGTCAGGACCACCGGTGCCCAACCGGCCCATCCCTGCCTACCTGGGTTCGGCCGCCCGCTATGCTCACTGCGAGGGGCCGTTAGCTCAATTGGCAGAGCTGTGGACTTTTAATCCATAGGTTCCGGGTTCGAGCCCCGGGCGGCCCACCGATGTAGTCATTGTGCGAACCATTCCTTTCGAGGCCGTTTCCGCTGGTAGGGCGGAGGCGGCTTCGTTTGCGTTGCGGGGTTGAGGGATGCGGAACACGGGCTTGAGCGTGTTGGGGCCGGTGATGGTGACCTTGGCGACGAGGGCTTCGATCAGGGCTTTGATCTGGTTGTGCGCGCCCTCGGTGATCACACCGTGGATGTGGTCGGCGACCTCGGTCAGCGTAGCGGCGTCGGGTGCGGCGGGTCCGTCGTCCAACTCGGCGGACAGGTCGGCACGACGGGCGCGGAGTTCCTTGAGCCGCGCCCGTAGGCCGGTGAGGCGGTCGGCGACGAGTTCTTCATCGAGGGTGCCGTTCTCGAACGCGGTCAGGTAGCGGTCGATGGCCTGGTCGGTGTTGGTGATCTGGGCGTGGATGGTGGCGAGTTCGGCGCGGCGGTCGGCGTGCGCGGCGCGGTGGTGGGCTTGTTCGGCGGTGATCGCGTCGCCGATGAGGTCGTGGCGGGTGCGGTAGAAGTCGGTGAGGGCGTCGAGGATCGCGGCGTCCACGGCATCAGCGTTGAGCCGTTTCGCGTCGCACTTGGTGGCGTCGTAGCGGGCCAGGTTCCAGCACGTGTAGTAGCGATACGTCTTGTTCCGCCCGGTCGCCCGCGTCCCGATCATTGCCTTGCCGCACTTGGGGCAGCGCAGACGTCCGGTGAGTACGTAGTCGGAGCCGGACGCGGCGCGGTGGGCGTGGGACTCGCCCCGCGCGTCGAGGATGGCTTGCGCCTTCTCCCACGTCTCGGCCGTGATGAGGGCGGGGTGGGTGCCGGTCTTGGTGGCGTCCCGGAATGAGAGTTCCCCGAGATACACGCGGTTGTTCAGCGCCCGTAGTACTTGGTGCCCGGACCAGCGTCCGCCGGTGGTGGTGCGGTGGCCTCGCTCGTTGAGTGTCTTGGCGATCGAGCGGGTGCCGAGGCGGTCGCGGGTGTAGAGGTCGAAGATCAGCCGGATGATCACGGCTTCGGACTCGTCGGGCACGAGGGTGTCGGTGGTCTTGTCCACCTGGTAGCCGAAGGGTCGTTTCCCGCCTTTCCATTTGCCGTTGGCGTGTTTGCGTTCCATGCCGTTGATGACGCGGTCGATGATGGTGTCGCGTTCGAACTGGGCGAACATGCCGAGCATCTGCACCAGCATCCGCCCCATCGGGGTGGCGGTGTCGAAAGGTTCGGTGGCCGAGCGGAACACCACCCCGCACTCGTCCAGTTCGTCGAGCAGGGACACCATGTCGGAGAGGTTGCGGGAGAACCGATCCACCCGGTAGACCAGCAGCACGTCGATCAGTCCGGCACGCGCGGCGGCGAGCGCTCGTTGCAGCCCCGGGCGGTCGGTGGTCGCGCCGGAGGCGTCGTCGGGGAACCGCTTGGACAGTCGCCACCCGGGTTGTGAGTCCACATAGGACTCGAGGCGGTGGTCTTGGGCTTCGATGGAGTAGGGCTGGTGTTCGTCGTCGGTGGAGCGCCGGACGTAGATCCCGACCCGCACGGTGTCGAGGTCATCGAGGGTGCGGGTGGTCTTGCGGCCGTGCCGTTTCGCTGCCGATCGCGTCATGGTTGCCGGGCTCCCCTGTGTGGTGCGGGCGTTCCGGAGACTTGCCGTGAAACCGGGCTTGTGCACGGTTTCCGCAAGCCCCGGCGCGCTACTAAAATTCACTTAAAACCGCTGGTCGCGGCGGTGATCCCGATTGCTTCCATTGTCCCAAATACGGGCGGGAAAGTGAAGCGAACCGATGACTCTAAGCGGCTTTTTCGGTGCCATCATTGGTATCCCGGCGGTCTTTCCAATGTTCGATGAGCGCGGCCAGTGCGGTCACCGCTTGGTCGTAGTGCTGGGCGGTCATGGGTTCGGTATCGATCCGCACTACGCGCCAGGTGTCCCGTGTGGATGATCGCGTGGCGCGGAGCGGGATCACGGCGGCGTCATTGTTACCGTTGTCGGCATCGTGCTTCGGCATGGTTCCCCCTCGGTATTCGGCAGCCCGCTGCAGGCAGGTGGAAGCGTGCGGAAACCCTTGTGGATAAGGGGATTCAGGCGACCCAGCGTGTCCGCCGTGATCGTTGGGCGTCCGGCCACGCTGGCTTTGGCGGCGCCTGGTGTACGTCGTCCTCGACATCGTCGTAGAGCGTGACGTCGTCGACGTCGTCCGGGTAGACCGTCGAGTTCGGTGTTGCCCGTTTGGGCGGTGGCCCCTCGATGCGGCGCAGCATTTCCCGGTCGTTGGGGTTGAATGCCGCTTCGTTGAGTGGCTGGCCGGTGGGCGAGGTGCTGTGTTCGACGGCGGGGCCACGTTGGGGTAGTTCGGCCAATCGGTACCGGCGCGTCACACTGTCGCCGTTTCGCGGTATCCACAGGCCCCAGATCGGCTCTGCCGGGCCGTCGTCGTGGTCGCGGGCTGCGGTGGCGATCACGAAACCGGGGTCGCCTCCGGCGAGGGCGCGGCGCAGCGCCGCGCGCAGGGCGATCTCCCGCCTGCTGGAGTGGACCGAGAACAGCAGGACGCCGAAGGCGTCGGTCGGGAAGGCCGCGTATCCGTCGATCTTGCCCGTAACCTTGGCGAGGGGTTCGGTGCCGGTGTCGTGTTCGAGGAAGAACCGCACCGTCCGGCCGTGTTCTTCCCAGCAGCCGTAGCCGTCGAGACGCAGCCGTGTTTCCCCGCCGTCTTGGTGTTTCCAGAAGAACTCGGTGCAGCGCCGTTCGGACCACCACTGTGTCAGCCCGCTTACCTCGCCCTCGCGGCCAGCCTCGCGCAGCCGGGCGGGGTTGCGGTGCGCGGCCAGGCCGCAGAAGAAGTCATTCACTCCGAGTTGGTGTTGCAGCTTCGGCCACAATGCGAGCCGTTCCAGGGTTTCGGTGTATGCCTTGGGCGCGGGCGGCTTCTCCGCGCGTTGCGCGGCGATCAACCGGGCACCGAGGTAGCCCAGCGCATAGCGAGTCTGGCTCGTCCCGCCACGCAGATAGGACTCGCGGAAGGCGAACACCACACCCAACTCCCGCAGGTGCCGCAACCGGTCTTGGGCTCGGCGCACCGAGAGGAACTCGATGGCGGCGATCTGGTTGGTGGTCAGCACCTTGTGCTCACTCAGCAGTGCCAGCAGACGCCGGTCCCGGTCGACCAGGCGGAACCACAACGCCGCGTCCGGCTCCCCGGCCCGCCGGCTGCGCCCCGCGCGCCCACGTCGTGTAGATGGATGAGGATCATTACTCAGTCGGCCTTCTGCCCGCTCCCGCCGATACCATCGCTGAACTGCTGGTTTAGTAGCAGCGGCCTCGGCGTTTGGGGCCGCGGATTCAGAACGCCGAGGCCCCGCCGACCCAGACGCGGAACGAGACGCCATACCATCCGCGCCAGCGACAACAGGGTCGTCAATCTGCTTGCCCTTGCCCATCATGATCACCACCACCTTCCGATCGGAGCAGCCGAGAAATCCCCGGCTCGCCTGAACTCCGGATTTCGGCCCCGAATTCGACAGCGGTGATCGAAAATTGGCAGAACCGTGCTATCGCTGTAACCGGTCGCGCGGTGCTCGCGGTTTGTCAGTGCTCGGCCAGTGGTGACCATGATCGGCCGTCCCTTCCGTCGTGCCAGGAAACCCGGGCACCACAGGAGGCCGATTTTCGGGGTCGATTTTAGACACCAACCCGGCGAACGTGATCAGGTTGTGACGTGCCCTCGCCGCCGGAGCAGACGAGTGATCAAGGCGCCGAGCGCGCCGGTCTCGTGTCGTCGTCACTACGCTGACCTCATGGACGCAAGCGGCCGGGACGGTGAGACGCCCATTGCCGTCGTCCTGCCGTCACCGCTGTCCGAGGTCCACGATGACCGTGTGCAGTCGCACGGCATTCGGCTTTATCTCAAGCGCGACGACCTGATCCACCAGGAGATCCCGGGCAACAAGTGGCGCAAGCTCAAGTACAACCTGGCGGCGGCGAAAGACCAGGGCCACTCGCGACTGCTGACATTCGGCGGGGCGTATTCCAACCACCTTCGGGCGGTGGCGGCCGCCGGTCACTACTTCGGTTTCGAGACCATTGGGGTAGTCCGGGGCGAGGAGCACCAGCCGCTGAACGATTCGCTGACCTACGCTGTCGGCCAGGGTATGCGGCTGACGTATCTGGACCGGGCGACGTACCGGCGTAAGTCCGAGCCGGATGTGCTGGCAGCGCTGACGGAGCGGTTCGGCTCGTGCTACGTCGTGCCGGAGGGCGGCGGCAACGGGCCGGGCGTGCGCGGGTGCGCGGAGCTGCCGTCCGAGGTCGATGTGGATTTCGATGTCATCGTCTGTGCCTGCGGGACCGGTTCCACGCTGGCCGGAATCGCGGCCGGGCTGGGCGGCACCGCGCGGGCACTGGGCTTTGCCGTGCTCAAGGGCGGGCGGTTCCTGGATGAGGAGGTGCGGCGGCTTCAGCGCGAGGCATTCGATCGCGTCACCGAGAACTGGGCCGTCGATTACGAATTTCCTTTCGGCGGCTACGCGAAACGCACGCCCGAACTCGACGCCTTTATCACCGATTTCCAGGCCCGGCACGGCATCATGCTCGATTGGGTGTACGAGGCGAAGATGATGTACGGCCTTCTCGACCGCATCGCCTCCGGCGCGTTCGCGCCGGGCACCGCCATCGTGGCCGTGTTGAGCTGACGGCTCAAGCTTTGTCGTAATACGCCCGCTGAGCGGTTTTCGAGGTCCCGGCTTCGCACCAGGTCAGCGACCATTCGCCGCTGTTGATCGTGAAGTCGCGGCCGAACCCCAGCCACATACCGGTCATCCGGCGCCCGGCCGGATCGACGACAAGCTGAAGCGTGCCGTGGTACGTCGCGCCCTTGTAGTAGCCAGTCGGCGAGGTCTGCTCCCGCCACGTGCCGGTCGCCACCGATTTCTCCACCCCCAACTCCAGGCGCAACCGCGAACCGCGCGAGTGGGGCAGGCTCTGGCCGATCAACCGCGTCCCCTGCTGCCGCAGCATCACATAGTGCTCCCCGATAAAGGTTTTCCCGCGTCCCGTGCTGGGATAGACGTAACGGCTGTGCCAGATACCCGAGAAATCGTCACCGGGCGGCCCCGCCGCGATCACGGGGGCCGCCTCGGCGTTCCCGGTCAGCGCCGGGCTGGCGGACGCCAGCGACAGCGCGGCACTGATCTTGAGCAGCAGCGCCCGGCGATTGACGCCGTGACCGTTGCTGTGCACCCACGCAGTGGCGAGCTGAGCCAGTTCGGGAATGTCGATGGATTCGAGGTGGGTCACGAAATCCTGAAGCACCGGCACGGTCGCGGGTTCGTCCAGGACAGCGAGTTGCCGCTGTTGCCGGTGAGCGGTGTCGAGCGGGCGGAAGTCACTGGCGTCACCGACCAGATCAGCAATGCGGCACTCGTACAGCTCGGCCAGTTTGCCTAGCACCTCAAGGGACGGCGCGTGCCCGGTGTCGGCGGGCCATAGCTCCCAGTAGGAAAAGTTCTTGAACGTCTTGGGATCGGCGGGCCAACGGGCGTTCCACTCCTCGGCCGCCTCGCGTTGGCTCCAGCCGCGAGCGAGCCGAAGAGCCACCCGCATGTTGACGCGGTAACGCTCAGCGAAGACCAGGGCGACCTGCGTCCAGGTCTTTGACTGGGCACGCAGCTCGGCGGACAATTGCCGCTGTTCCCCGCGCACACTTCGCGTCGCAGAAGCCATCTGGATTCTCCGTCCGTCCTGGATTGGCGCGCACGATACGCGCTCCTCACCCGCCTCGATACCTCCCGGTTGAACCGGGAGGAATTGTATCGCAAGATCACGGTTTGGCCTGGTGGATTAGCCGCCTGAACTGCTGTTTCGTTGATGGCAGGCCCCGGCGCCGGGTTGATCCCGATGCCCCCAGTGAACCGCCAGCGGATTCGTGCCCGTCGAGTGATGTCCGTGGCGGTTTGCCGTCCCCGGCGCCGGGCGCCGCATCCATGTCCGCACCGAGGAAACGCGGGAGTGCACCCCATGACCGTCCGACTCGTCGAACGCGCCAGAACGCTGGTCCCGGCCTGCTGGCAGCGAGGCCGTAACGCGCTGACGGCACCAGTCGCGCCGCGCGTGCCGGAACCAGCCCAGCTCTACAGCCTTTGCGTCCTCACGTTTCACCTGCACGCCCCAAACCCTGCTGGCGCGTGCACCAGTTGCGCGGCGACCTGGCCTTGCGAGCCGGTGCGGTTGGCATACCGGCTGCGAGAGGGGTTCTGAGACATGGCGGCGATATCGCTGCGAGTCGAGGGCACGGTGGGCAGGTCCAGCCTTGGTACGTCATGAGCCGGGTAACGCTGCTCGCGATCGTCTACTTTGGACCGCTAACGCTCGCCGTTCTGATCGTGCTGATCGGCCGCCGGCTGCAACGGCGTCGAGTTCGTCGGAACCGGGTACCGGTTGCGCAACTGCTGGCCCGGATCGAGCAGGAGCAGGCATGTCAGGACACCGATCGTCGGCGGTCGCGAGCAACGGATCTTCCGCCGGGCTTGTGCTGGCCCAGTCGCGACCCCGATCGTCTGCCCGGCACCGGACCAGTGAGGTCACCGTGATCGATTTCCAGCCCAACGAGGCAGACGGGTATATCTACGAACAGATGTACAGGCACCTGGCCGCGCGCGTCGAGTCCGGCGAGCTGGCGTCCAACACGCCACTGCCGTCCGAGCGACGCCTGGCCACCGACTACGGCGTGTCACTCGGCACGGCGCGGCACGCGATTCGCCTGCTGAGCTACCACGGCTTGGTCAAGACCATTCGTTCCAAAGGAACCTATGTCGCCGAGCGCCTTTCACTGCGCAGCGAGGCGAAGGAGGTTGATCATGGTTGATTTGGGACCGTATGTGCGTGGCCTGGAGGAGGCCCGGGACTTGCTGACTGCGGCGATCGAGGACCTGCGTTACGACGAAGACTTCATCCTGGGGCGCGAGACCACAACCCCCGAAGAGGACGGGCGTCCAGACGTGGTGTGTTGGACACCGTCGCGCCAGCCTCCCGCAGGTGTCTGGGTGTTCTGGTGCCCTGCCTGCGGGCGACTGTTCCCGTCCTGCGAACTTCCTGGCCGAGTTCACTATCGCGATCTCGGCGACGGGAGCCGTAGGCGATGCGATGTCACCCCCGTGGAATTGCGGTATCGACTCCACGACACCGTCACTCACACCGAACACGCCACCAATGACGAGCCGGAGCAGCAGACATGACCTTTGACACCGGGCTTCTCGACGCGGTCATCGACAGCATCGAGGACCCCTTGGCCGAGCAGCAGCACGCCGCGCACGATGCCGCGCAAGAAGCCACCAACGACTTGCTGTGGCTGGGCTGCCACCTGCTCTCGCGTGGTGAGAGAACCCTCGCCGTCAACGGCCTGGAGCGGCGCGACCTCAAAGCCGCCGTCAGGACCGCAGAAGCCCTCGTCGTCGGACAAACCCCGGGCCCGGTACCCGACCCGTGCCTGATCATCGAGGCCCAGCTTGACCAACTGGGGGCTGTGCGGGCCGCCATCGTGGACTCCGCAGCCAAACTTGACCGCAACACCCCCAGCTACGCGGCGGTGCTGGCATCCCTCGACACCGTCATCGCCGCTGCGACCAGCCTGCACAGACTCCTGGACCTCACGCCCGAAGTCCTGCGCGACTAAATTGCGAGCGGATTCCTGTCCCCGGCGGCGATGTGCCCGCTTTCTCGCCACCGCCGCAGCACCCGGCGACCATAGTTTGTTGGTCCCGGCAATCCGGTCCAGTTCCGCACCCGTCGGTGTACCGGGCTCTTCGACCGCTCGGTCACGTAGTAGGCCCACATCCGCTGTTCGGCCGCTGGCCCGGCTGGCGGGCGAGACTGCTCCGCGACCACCGCGAGATGCACCACCCGCCCCGTCTCGTTCCCGATCTCGGCCGTCTCGCCGGTCTCGACGTCGGTCTCGCTTGCGTTCTCGGCACGGTGGCGCTTGAGTGCGCGGTTGAGCAGTTCGACCGCCAGCAAGAGTGCGAGCGGTGGGCACGCCGCCACCCGCCACGGCGAACACGCTCAACTCTGGGGCGGCGGCGATGTTCGCGCACAGCAAGAGGCAGATCCCGAGCACGAACGCCAACCACGCCGCCCACCGGCCACTGCCGGATTTCCACAGCTCGACAGCTGCCATCGTCACTAGCCCGTCCACGATCAACGGCCATATCGCGGCCGTTGTGTGGTCCGCGCCGAACCGCAGCGCGAACTCCCGCCCGTGCCGGTAGGAGGCATACGCCGCGCCAAGCGCGACCAGGGCGGCGTCTATGACGACTTCCCTGGCTATGCCGCCGATACGCGCTACTTCCGGAGCAGGCGACGGCCGTAGTTGTTCGTCCCCGCTAACCGATACAGCTCCGCCGTGGTTGGGGCGCGGCCCTTGGCGCGTTCGGTTTGGTAGGAGACCCACATGCGTTGCTCGGCGGAGGCGTTCGCCTACTCGGCCCACGATTGATGATCGACTACATCGGATATGGGCGATGTCTACATAGTTGATTGGACTTGTATACGAGTTCATGTCATCATGTCGACATGACTGAATACATCTCCGATCAGACCGACTCGTCAGACAAGCCCACTGTTGCAAAGGTGACTGTAGAAGGCCCTGGCATCTCGATCACTCGATCTGTGAACGAGGCGACCATGTCCAGCATCATTGCCCTCCTGTTTGGGGTGACTCCAGCCTCCACGTCGGGCGTAGGTGGCGGAAGACGTCACCACGAGAGGCCTCGCGAGCAGCCTGACAAGGAAGAGCAGTTGCCCGGAGGTTGGGACGAGGATCTCACCCTAGGTGAGTTTATCGTCGAGACCGACGCTAGGACCTTCCCGCAGAAGATCTGCGCTGCCGGGTACTACTTGATCAAGTTTCAACATGCTGAATCCTTCAATCGAGAAGATATCAAGACCTCGCTCACGAATGCCCATGAGGACATGCCTGGCAATTTCGCTCGCGACTGGAGCAACGCCGCTTCCAGTAACCTGATCGCCGCGAAACAGGGTGATCCTGGCCAGTTCTATGTTCCCCGGACGGGGCGCACTGCCGTCGAGTCCCGGTTCCAAGATACGCCGAAGCGTCGAAATACCCGGCGGGCAACAAAGAAAACTAACTCCAACTCCTCCAATGAGGAATTAGCGTGACAGATGAGTCCATCGGCGTCCGAGTCCAGCGAATGCGGAAGACAGACCAGGTACTAATCCTAGCCTCGATCGTGTCGGGCAGGTCGGAGGGCGGCACGTTCAGCGGCCGATCCGTTACAGATCTGTTCTACGACACAACGCTTCCCGCGCCAGTGAAAATCGGGAATGTTATCGCGAACCTTGGGCGTGCTGGGCTCGCGACGTCAGCCAAAGCGCACGGTGCATGGTCACTCACTCCGTTGGGTCGACAGCGCGTCTCGGAGCTTGTTGGCAATGACTCCGCCGCGCTGCTGGCGGAGTCATTGCCAGGGGGTGCCAATCTCGCGCATTCACGGCATCCGCTCATTCCAGCCTCGCTCGCACCACCTCAGATTCTCCGTCCTGTCTCGGACTTCACGAAGACCTCTCCATCTGCTTCGCAGGTCTTTGGCATGACGCGGTTTCCGGATACGGTCAAGGAATCCGACGTCCCTGACCCTGTTGCGGCGGGCTTGGAGGCTGCCGGAGAGGCAATTAATGGGCATGGTCTTCGATTCTTACTCGCGTCGCAACGGGCGTTGGTCGACGACCTCTGGGGAAACGTCGCCGCTCACATGTGGGCCTGCAACTACGGTTTGGCGTTCTTTGAAGACCGTCGCGGTCGAGGCATGAACTACAACCTTGCCATCGAAGTGGGAGCCATGCTTATGACTGGTCGTCGATGTCTGCTACTTAAAGACTCCTCGATTAAACGTATGCCAACGGATCTGGTGGGTTTCATCTACAAGTCTGTTGATCTCGATAATCCTGAGACCGTTGCTCATGCTGCACATGAATGGGTGCGAGAGGACTTGGCTCTCGGCAAGTGCAAGGACTGTGTCAGCGCGGGTAACTAAACAGCGTCTCCTGATGTACCGAGTCGGAGGTTAGATGTCGCGTAGGGCTGCTCCGCTGCGCGGAACATTCCAGAACGGTACAACCGGCATTGTGTCGGCCCGGTTGCGCCGACACGCGCAACTTCCGCAGTAGTCGGCAGCCGTAGTTGTCGGTGCCCGCTGCCCGAGTCCGGCTCCGTACCGGTCGGGGTGCGGCTATCGGCGTGTTCGGTCTGGTAACAGGCGCACGTGCGTTGCTCGGCGGTCGGCCCGTCCGGGGTGCGAAACGCGGGTAGGAGCACAGCGAGACTCACCACTGGGTCAGTCTCGTTGTCGCTCTCGTCCTGCTCGACGGTCTCGGCCGTGGTCTCGCGTCCAGTGTCGGCCCGGTGACGCTTGAGTGCCCAGTTCAACGGCTCCACCGTCAGCAGCGGGCACGCCGCAACGGCGAATACGCTCATCTCCGGAGCGGCGGCCATGTTGGCGGACAGCGACAGGCAGATCCCCAGCCCGAAAGGCAGCCACGCCGCCCACCCGCACACCGCGCGCGCCCTGTGGTATTCCACAGCTCCACCGTGACCATCGTGAACAGCCCGTCCACGATCAGCGGCCAGATAGCCGCCGTCGTCGCGTCTGCCCCGAACCGCTCGGCAAACTCCCGCCCGTGCCGGTACGAGGCATACGCCGCGCGACCACGGCCGTGTACCCGCACTGCACCCACGATGCCTGCCCCGAAGATGTGCTGGGCTCAGCCGCGGCGGTCATCGGGCACCGCCGCCCGCCGCCGCGTGCCCACCGGGCGAATCGTGATCTCAGGCCCCTCGACCAGCACTTCCCGGTTCTTATGCTGACACGTCAGCTCCACAAGACCGACGGATCGACCGAGCTGCGGAGCTGCCGACATCCACAGTGCGGGCCATCGACCGGCCAGTGTTGGTTCAGTGTTCACTGCGTGCGCCGGGGATGTTCACGCGTCCGGGCGAGTATCTGCCCCATGACTTTGAGCAGGCGAGGACTCTTCGTCGGTGGGGCAACGGTAGGCGGGGCCGTACTCCTGGGAGCGCCGGAAACCGCGGCGGCGGCGCCCCAACTGTGGGCGCAGCCGGGTTCGCTGGGCGCTCCTCCGGTCTCCGGGCTGCACCTGCAGTTCGGCGCGGACGCGTCCCGGCAGGCTGTCGTGTCCTGGCATACCACCACCGCCGTCTCGCGACCGCGCGTGCTGCTCGGCACGCCGGAGGGCGGGTTCGGGCACGTCGTCAGCGCCGACACCAGCACGTACCGGGACGCCAAGTCCGGCACCGAGGTGCGCGTGCACCACGCACTGCTGGACAACCTCCGCCCGGGCACCGACTACATCTACGCCGCGGTGCACGACGGGGCCGCCCCGGAACTGGGCACCTTGCGCACCGCGCCCCGCGGGCGCGCCCCGTTCCGGTTCACCAGCTTCGGCGACCAGGGCACCCCCACGCTGGGCAAGCTGTCGAACGGCACCTACGTCAACGACAACCTCGGCTCCCCCTACGCCGGGGACGTGACCGCCGCCGTCGAGGGCGCGGCGCCGCTGTTCCATCTCGTCAACGGCGACCTCTGCTACGCGAACCTCTCGACCGACCGCATCCGCACCTGGTCGGACTGGTTCGACAACAACACCCGCTCGGCACGGTTCCGCCCCTGGATGCCGGCCGCCGGCAACCATGAGAACGAACTCGGCAACGGCCCGGTCGGGTACGGGGCCTACCAGACATATTTCACCGTGCCGGATTCCGGCGCCGACGCCGAACTGCGCGGCCTGTGGTACGCGTTCACCGCCGGTTCGGTGCGCGTGATCAGCCTCAACAACGACGACGTCGCCTACCAGGACGGCGGCAACTCCTACGTACACGGCTACTCCGGCGGCGCGCAGCAGCGCTGGCTGGAAGCCGAGCTGGCCGCGTCCCGGTCCGATCCGGACATCGACTGGATCGTGGTCTGCATGCACCAGGTCGTGATCTCCACAGTGGACAAGTTCAACGGCGCCGACCTCGGCATCCGCGAGACCTGGGTGCCCCTGTTCGACCGCTACGGCGTCGACCTCGTGGTGTCCGGGCACGAGCACCACTACGAGCGCTCGCACCCGATCCGCGGGCAGCAGCCCAACGACACCCGCACGCCGATCCCCGCCGACACGCGCACCGACGTCATCGACACCACGCGCGGCACCGTCCACATGGTCATCGGCGGCGGCGGAACCTCCGTCCCGTCCAACAAACTCTTCTACAGCCCGGCTCAATGCCGCGTCATCACCGCGGTCGGGCCGACCGACCCGGGCACCGGCAAGAAACCGCCGATCTACGTACTGGAGGACGCGCCGTGGTCGGCCGTCCGCGATCCCGACCACGCCTACGGATTCGCCGCGTTCGACGTCGATCCCGGCCGCCCCGGCGGCACCACCTCGATCGACGTCACCTACTACGCGGTGACCGGCCCCTACGCCACCAGCACCCCGGTCGACCGGTTCCGCCTCACCCGGCCACGCCGCCACTGACCTCACCGGTCGCAGTCGTGACGTTCACTTGTTACACCCGTAACATGGAGGCGTGAGCGAAGACGAGGCCTGGCTGTTGATCAGCGTGTCCACGGCGGGCGCGGCGGCGACGTTACGGGTGCAGGTGTGGCGGAAGCTGCGGTCGCTGGGGGCGTTGTACCTGCAGCAGTCGGTGTGCGTGCTGCCCGCGCGCGACAAGGTGGTCCGGGAGGTGCGGCGGCTGGCCGACCGGGTGCGGCACCAGGGCGGCCAGGCCCGGGTGCTGCGGATCGCGTTCACCGACCCGGCCGAGCGGGCGCAGATCGTCGCGGAGATGAACGCCGCCCGCGACGACGAATACGGCGAGGTGCTGGAGCGTCTGCCGGCGTTCCGGCAGGAGCTGGAAACGGAACGGGCACGCGGCCGGGCCAGCTATGCCGAGGTCGAGGAATCCGAAGCCGACCTGGACCGGTTCCGGACCTGGCTGGGCAAGATCGCCACGCGCGACTACTTCGACGCCGAAGGCGGGGCTGCCGCCCGGCAGGCGGTCGCCGAGGCGGCGGCGGAGCTGGAGACGTTCGAAGCCGAGGCGATGAGCATCGAGGCACCCGCCGAACCCGGCCCGGCCCGGCCCGCCCGGCGGCTGCGCGCGGTGGACGAACAGTGACCCCGTCCTGGCATGCCGTCGATGCCCGGGCGGCGCTGAAGTCGCTCGCAGCCGGCGCCGAGGGGTTGCCGGAGGACGAACGTGCGCGACGGCGCGCCACCTACGGCCCCAACGAGATCGCCGGGCGGCACCGTGAGCCGTGGTGGACGGAGCTGGCCGAGTCGTTCGCCGAACCGCTGCAGCTGCTCCTGATCGTCGTGGCCGTGCTGTCGGCGGTGTTCGGCGAACTCTCCGACGCGATCACGATCGCGGCGGTGGTCGTCGTGATGGCGGTGCTGGAGACGGTCACCGAGCTGCGCGCGGCGCGGGCGATCGACGCGCTCAAGGCGATGACCGCGCCGACCGCGCGACTGGTCACACCGCAGGGCGTGCGCGAGGTTCCGGCCGCGGGGCTGGTGCCCGGTGACGTGATCGCGGTCGGGTCCGGCGACGTGGTGCCCGCCGACGCGCGCGTGCTGTCCGCGCGCGGGATCCGGGTGGACGAGTCCACTCTCACCGGGGAATCCGTCCCGGTGGGCAAGGACGACTGCCCCGTTGCCGAGGACACCGAGCTCGCCGCGCGCTCCAGCCTGCTGCACGCGGGCACCGCCGTCCTCGCCGGCGAGGCGCGCGCCCTGGTCGTGGCCACCGGCGCGGCAACCCAGCTCGGCGAACTCGGCACGCTCGTGGCCGGCACCAAGGAACCGCCCACACCGCTGCAACGGGCGCTGTCCCAGCTGGCGAGGGCGGTGCTGGTCGCGGCGATCGCGGCCAGCGTCCTCGTCCCCGCCGTCGGCCTGATCGCGGGCCAGCCATGGCGGGACATGCTGCTCGCGGGCCTGACCCTCGCGTTCGCCACCGTGCCCGAGGAACTGCCGATCCTGATCACCGTGCTGCTCGCCGTCGGCGGCCGGCAACTGGCCCGCCGCGGCGCGCTGCTGCGCCGCCTGCGCGCCGGCGAAACCCTCGGCGCGGTCACCGCGGTCGTCACCGACAAAACCGGGACCCTCACCGAAAACCGTCTGCGGTTGATCCGCGTCGTCGGTGACCGCGACCAGGTGCTCGCGACCGCGCTGCATACCCAGGCCCCCGACACCGCCTGCCGGGAACCGATGGAGGCCCAGCTCGCCGCCGCCGCGCACGAAACCGGGCTGGCACACCGGGGCGAGCCGGTGGCCGCCTTCCCGTTCGACCCGACCCGCAAGCTGGTCTCCCGCACCTGGCGGACCGGCACCACCCGCTGGGCGGCCGTTTCCGGCGCCCCCGAGGAGGTGCTGGCCCGGTGCCGGCTCGACGACACCGAACGCACCCGTGTCCGCGCCGAGGTCGACGGGCTCGCCGCCGACGGCCTGCGCGTGATCGCCTTCGCCCGCCGCGACCTCGATCCCGGCTCGCTCGAGCGGGAAACGGTGGAACGCGAGCTGGACTACGTCGGGCTGGCCGTGTTCGACGACCCGTTGCGCGAGGGTGTCCCCGACGCGGTCGCCGCGCTCACCCGGGCCGGAGTCGCCACCCTGGTGGTCACCGGCGACCACGCCGACACCGCGACCGCGGTCGCCACCCGGGCCGGGCTCCCCGCCGACGTGCACACCGGCGTAGACCTCGACCGGCTCACCGACTCCGTGCTCGACCCGCTGCTGCGGCACGGCACCGTCATCGCCCGCGCCACCCCTGCCACCAAACATCGCGTCGTACAGGCGTTGCAGCGCCGCGGCGACGTCGTGGCCGTCACCGGCGACGGCGCCAACGACGCCCCGGCGCTGGCCGCCGCCGACGTCGGCATCGCGCTCGGCCGCCGCGGCGCCGATCTCGCCCGCGCCGCCGCCGATCTCGTGCTCACCGACGACGCCTACCCCACCGTGGTCGCCGCCGTCGCCAAGGGCCGCAACATCACCGCCCAGCTGCGCCGCGCGGTCGCCTTCTATCTCGGCGCGAAACTCGCGCTGGTCGTCGTGCTGCTGGCCGCGCTCGCGGCCGGGCTGCCCACCCCGTTCCAGCCCATCCACATCGTGCTGCTGGAAATCTTCATGGACCTCGGCGCCTCGGTCGCCTTCGTCGCCGAACCCGCCGCCCCGCAGGCCATGCGCCAGCCGCCCCGGCCGCCCGGGTCCCGATTCCTCGACCGCGCCACCCTCGCGGCCATCGCGGTGGTCACGGTCACCCTCACCCTCGCCGTGCTGCCCGCCTACCTGCTCACCGCCACCGGCGCGACGGACGTGGCGGACGCGCGGACCGCCGCGGTGCTGGCCTGGCTGGCCGGACACGCGCTGATCGCCTGGTGCCTGCGCACCCGGCCCGGCCTGTCGTGGACCGCCAACCCCGCGTTCCCCGCCTGGACCGCGACCGCCATCGCCGTCGGCGCACTCGCCGCGTTCACCCCGCTCGGTGATCTGGTCCACCTCACCACCCTCGCGCCGGTCACCGCCGCCACGGTCGCCGGGCTGCTCGCGGTCGCGGTCGCCGCCGCGATCGCGCTCCGCGCGGGGCTGCACTTCGCCCGCCGCCTGTAACCGCGTATCCGGAAGTGAATTGTTCGGGTAATCGTCGTTTGATATTCGCCGTGCCCGTGGAAGCGGGACCGTAATGTCCTCCTGCCGGGGACACAATCGCGGGAGGAAAGGGTCATGGTGAAAAGATTCGGACGAACCTCCTTTACGCTTTCTATAGCTTTTGCCGCCGTGCTGAGTGCGGCCGGAGCGGCGGTCGCGCTGCCGCAGTTGTCGAATGGCTGGCCCTACGCGCCGACGCCGCAGCACACCGACCGCACCTACACGCTGGCCGCGGTCGGTGACATCGCCTGCGAGCCCGATACCACGGAGAACGCGGGCAATCCCGCGCAACTGAAGTGCGGTAGTGCGAGCCTCGGGGGTATGCCGGCCGAGTTCGCGACCGCTCGGCAGGCGGACGCGATGCATCCGGATCTGGTCGCCCTGCTCGGTGACGAGCAATACGAGGTGGGCAAGCTCAACGACTTCGAACAGTCCTTCGAGCAGGCATGGGGCGGGTTGAAGATGATGGAGCGGCCCTCGCCCGGCAACCACGAGTACTACGCCTACACCAAGCACGGCGACAATGAAGCCGCGCAGAACGGGGCCGGCTACTTCGGCTACTTCAACGGTCATGACCAGAACGGGACGCCCTATCCGCAAGGCCAGGCCGGGAACGACACCAGTGACGAGCAGGGCTGGTATTCCTACGACATCGGAAACTGGCACGTTATTTCGCTGAATGCCGAGTGCAGGTCCGCGGCGTTCGGCAACGACTGCTCCACCACCGGCAACGGGGTACTGGCTCGCGAGACGCAGTGGCTGGCCCAGGACCTGCACGCCGATCACGCGGCCTGCACCGTGGCGTACTGGCATCAGCCCACGTTCAGCGCGACCACCAGCACCGCGGACGCGCCCGATCCGGCCGCGCCGGGGGCCGGCTCGCCCGAGGGCACTGCCGCGCAGGCGTGGTGGAAGCTGCTCTACAACGCGCATGCGTCGTTGGTCCTCAATGGACACGAGCATGTCTACGCGCGCTTCCGTCCGATGGACCCGAACGGGCATTTCGACCCGAAGAACGGAATCCCGCAGATCACCGTCGGCACCGGCGGTGAAGACCTGGACACGGTCGCCACCAGCGGTGGCTCGTACACCAACCCCAACTTGGTGACCGCTCAGGACCAGGCCTTCGGCGTGATGAACCTCCAGCTCAAGCCGAACGGCTACACCTGGGACTACCGCCCGGTCCAGGCCGGACCGGGATTCGGCAGCACAGCGCTGAGCTACCACGACTCCGGCTCAGGCACCTGCCGCGGATAGCGGTCCTGATCGGCGGCTGAGGCCGGCGGCGCACGCTGCCGGCCTCAGCCGCCACCCACGCGACTGGGCGCGGTGCTCGGGCACCCGAGCACACACGGGACCGGAGTGGGCGACGAGCTTGATCGTCGCGTTCTGGACGCGGATTCGGTGGGGGTGGGTGTGTCAGTGGTCGGTGTGTCGGTGGGGGTCGGCGGGGTGGTCGTGGTGGGCGGCGGCGGGCTGGTGGTGGTCGGGGGCGCGTCGCTGATGGTGGGTACGTTGGGGAAGGGTTCGGCGGGTTTGCCGGCGAGGTAGGTGTTCATGAAGTCCTGCCAGATGTAGCCGGGCTCCTCGCGACCGTAGACGTCGTAACCGTGGTTCGAGCCGATGCCGTTGTGGTAGTTGCCGTAGATCGGCGCGGGTTGTTGTTTGTTGCCGAACCAGACGGACGTGACGGCCTGGGGCGTGTAGCCGACCATCCAGGCTTCGGAGTTGTGGCCGCTGTCCTTGAACTGCGCCGTACCCGTCTTCGACGCGTTCGGCCGCCCGCCGGTCAGACCGTCCCGTGAGGACGACGCGACATCGGTCATCGACTCGGTCACGGTGCGGGCGATCGTCGCGTTCGTGGTGGGGTCGGAGCTGAAAGCGGGCTTCGCGGCCGTGTCGAACTGGTAGAGCTGGGTGCCATCGTTGCCGGTCACCTTGGTGACGAAGTGCACCGGGACATACATCCCGTTGTTCGCGAAGGTGGCATAGCCCTGCGCCTGGTCGATCGGGCGAACCTGGTACTGCCCGATGGAGATGCCCAGCTCGGTGGTCCCGTTGCCCTTGCCGGTCTTGGGATCATCGTCCTGCAGGGAATCGTAGGTCGAGCCGAGTGAGGACGTGATCTGCTTCGGGATGCCCGCGGCCCACGCGGCCTGGCGCACGTTGTCCACCCCGACCTGGGCGCCCATCTGGTAGAAGACGGTGTTGACCGATTTGGTCATGGCGTCCTTGACGGTGATCTGCGGCGCGCCTTCACCGTCGGAGTTGTGCACGAGCTGACCGTCGATGGTCTGGTTGTCGCTGCCGTTGTAGACGGTGTCCAGGCCGATGGTCGTCGGGTCGTGTTGCAGCGCGGCGGCGAACACGTACGGTTTGAACGACGAGCCGGGCTGTTGCGGGGTCATCGCCAGGTCGTAGGCCGTCGAGCCGTCCCCACCGTAGTAGGCGATGATGCCCCCGGTACGCGGATCGACCGAGACCAGCGCGGCCCCCTCCTGCGGGTACTGCTTGTCCGCCGCCATGATCTTGTCGACCGAGGCCTCGGCGTCGGTCTGCGCGGGCGGTTGGATCGTGGTGTAGATCTTCGCACCGGATTTGGCCAGCTGCTGCTGCGAAAGGCCCTTCCGGTTCAGCTCCCCGAAGACCGCGGAGACGATGTACTTGCGTGCGGGGGCCAGCGGACGACCACTGCCGTCGGTCGTCGTTTCCGGGATCGGGGCCGGGAACCGGGCCGCGTCGAACTCGGTTTGGGAGATCCAGTGATTGGCCAGCATCCGGCCGATCACGTACTTGTAGCGCTGCTGCTGATACGTCGGGCTGTTGCCGTAACCGGGAAGCTGCACCAACCCGGCCAGCACCGCGGCCTGCTCGTTGGTCAGCTGGCTGACGTCCTCACCGTAATAGGCACGGGCCGCGGCCTTGATGCCGTACGCGCTCCGTCCGAAGTAGACGGTGTTCAGGTACGCGGTCAGAATGTCCTGTTTGGAATATGTCCTCGTCATCTTGTAGGACTCGACCATTTCGAGGAACTTGCGGCTCAACGTGTCCTGATCGTTGCCGGTCGCCTTCTTGACGTATTCCTGCCCGATCGTCGACCCGCCGCCGGTGCCCCCGCTCAGCCGGTTCACCACGGTGCGCAGGATCGCCTTCAGATCGAACCCGGAGTTGGTCATGAACGTCTCGTCCTCGGCCGCCATCTGCGCGTTCTTCATCGACTGCGGGATCTGGTCCCAGGTGGCCAGTTGATGCCCGCTCGCGCTGCCCTTCGTGTACATCGGCGAACCATCCGCGTAATACAACGTCACCGGCTGATTCAACTGAGCCGCCAACGCGGTCGGATCCGGCACGCTGACGACCATGTACGCGATGACGAACGCGACCACCGGCCCGAACAACCCCAGGCCCAGCAGCACATACAGGGTGCGCCGAACCCGCCGCCACCGCCTCTTCTTCCGGGACACCCCGGCCGCGCGCGGCGGCCTCGGCGGGCCACTGCTCGCCCGATCGCCACCACCCGGCGGGGGCTCCGGGAGGCCGTCTCGATGGGTGAAGAGCGGGGCCTCCCGCCGGTAGGGCTGTTCGGGATCGCGTTCCGGCCATCCAGGATACGGAGGTCCGCCGGTCACGAGCCGGCCTCCCCGCGCGCGAAAACGGCCAAATACGCACAGATATCACCGAATTGCTGCATAACTCCGATTCCTCGTGCGGCCGGTTCCTCGCCTTCTACATGACTGTAGGAGGTCGCGGCGAGTGTCGACCGGGTGGGTGACACAGCACGCACGCGGCCCACCGAGATTTGCGTGTGATCAGTCGATACAGGGCACACCGCCCGCCGTGACCGGATCGGCCGGCGGGGCTCCCGTGGCGGCCGGTTGTACGTATGCCTGCGGCGTGGTTCCACTTTCGGCGCCGGCATAGTCGCGACCGAGGTAAACCCGCACGTGCCCGGACGGCAGCGCCGAGTCCGGGACGATGCTCATCCCGCCCAGCGCCTTGGCGACCGCGCGGGCGGCGGTCTCTTCACCGCGCGCGTAGTCGATCGTGCTGTGGCGGCGGTTGGCGACGGTGACGGCCTCGCCCTTGGCGTAGCCCTGTGCGGCGAGGGTGTCCAGCACGTGGGCGGCCAGTCCGGTGGCGCCGTTGGCGTTGAACACATCCACGGTGACCCCGGGCGCCGAACTGGTGGGTGTGCTCGGCGCGGGGCTGCTCGGGGCCGGGGTGCCGGTGATCTGCTGGGCGATGAAGGCGCGCACGTGCTGGGGGTCGACCTCGACGGCGTCCCCGTCTTCCGGGGTGCGCAGGCTAATGCTGACGACCGGGATGGTCAGGAACTGGATGTCGCCACCGGTGATCCCGCGCAACCGCTGTGCGAAGCCGAACAGGTCCCAGTCCTGGTCAACGGTGATCGATTTCTTGATCGCGCCGAGCAGGCCGTCCAGTTTGGCCGGGTTGGTCAGCGTGCCGGCGGACGTCACGGTCTTGGCCATCGCGGCCATGAACACCTGCTGGCGCTTGATCCGGTCCAGATCCCCGTTCGGCAGGCCATGGCGTTGCCGCACGAACGCCAGTGCGCTGCGGCCCTGGATCGTCTGCACCCCGGCGGGGAAATCCGCCCCGGAATACGAATCCCTGGTCGCGTGCTTGAGACAGACCTGCACGCCGCCGATGGCCTCGCTGATGTCGTAGAAGCCGACCAGGTTCACCGCCGCGTAGTGGTTGATCGTCAGGCCGGTGAACTGCTCCACGGTCTGGATGGAGTTCTTCGCCCCGGCCTGTGCGGCCTGCAGCCACAACTGGGCGCCGCTCACCCCTTGCGCCTGGAGCGTCTTGACGGCGGCCGTCTCGGCGTAGGTGTACGCGGAGTTGATCTTGTGCTTGCCGTAGCGGCCCGCGAGCTGGACATACGAGTCACGCGGGATGGAGAACCCGGTCGCCTTCCCGCCGTCCGCCGGGATGTGGATGACGATCATGGTGTCCGTGGCGTCCGCGCCGTCGTTGGCCGAGCCCGCGTGCAACTGGCCAAGCACCGCCGGCGGGATGGGGTTGCCCTGCGCGTCCACCCTGGTGTCGATGCCGACCAGCAGGATGTTCTGCGGCCCGGAACTGGTCTTCGCGCCGGGATCGATAACGTCCGCGTGCGTCAGCGCGTTGTCGACGTTCGTCCAGCCGTACCACACGCCCCCGAACACGAGCAGCGACACGGCAGCCACCAGCGCCTGAGCGACCCGCAGGGCCCCGCGCGGGCGACGGGCGTCACGGAACCGGTCGCGCACGAGATCCACACTACAATTTGTAGAGACAGCGTTCCGCGAGGAGGGTGCCGTGTGGGACAGATGGCCCGGCCGGGCGTCGAGATCTCGGACAAGTGCGTACCGGCGGCGCAAACCGGGCCGTGCGCTCCTGGTCCTGGCGGTGCTGCTGATCGCCGCCGCCGTGGTGTGGGTGCGGGCGATCGGGCACGCGAAGGATGTCAACGCGCTCACCCGCTGCCCGGCCTCCAGTGACGGGCAAGAAACGCCGTTGCCGTACTCGGCGCTGGACACGGTGACACCGGCGCCGCCGAACGAGGTGCGGGTGACGGTGCTCAACGGCAGCAACCAGCGAGGGCTGGCCACCGAAGTGTCGGCCCAGCTGACCGATCTCGGGTTCGGTCCTGGCGCCGCACCGGCCGATGATCCGCTGTACCCGCAAGGAAACCTGCAATGTATGGGGCAGATCCGGTTCGGCCCCGACGGGGCCGCGGCGGCCCGCACGCTGAGCCTGCTCGTGCCCTGCACGCAGTTGGTACGGGACGACCGCGCCGGTGCCATGGTGGATCTGTCGGTGGGCACGAACTTCTCCGCCCTGACCCCGAGTTCGGCGGCGCACACGATCCTGGATCAGCTCACCGCCTGGTCGAAGGCGCACCCGGCGACGCAGTCCGGCAACGACGTCGCGCCGCACATCACGATCGCGCCCTCGCTCCTGGCCGCCGCCCACACGGCCACCTGCTGACTACACTGTGATGCCACCCGCACGGAAGGCGAAGATCGGATGCGCAAGCGGCAGCGCGGCGCCTTGGAAGCCGAGGTGCTGGCGGCGGTGGCAAGGCGGCGGCTGACCGTGCACGAGGTGGGCCGGGCGGTGGACGCCGAACTGAGCTACACCGCGATCCACACGATCCTGACGCGCTTGGTGGACAAGGGTTTGCTGACGCGGGAACGGACCTCGCGCGGGCACGTGTACCGGGCCGCGCCCGAGGCGCCGAACGTCGTGGCCGGGCAGATGGACGCCCTGCTGCGCCGCGGTCCGGACCGGTCGGCGGTGCTCCAGTCGTTCGTCAGCGGACTGTCCGATGAGGACGCCGAATCCCTCCGCGCCTGGCTTTCCGCGCGCGAAGAAGACGATCGGCGGTGACCTACGCCGGCCCGGTGCCGGCGCGGGCGAGTTCGAACAGGGCGTCCAGGTCACGGGCGGCCTCGATGCTGGACAGGGCAGCGAGCACGAGCACGCCGAGCGTGACCGCCAGCAGCAGCCGGCGTTGCCGCGGCGGCGTCGCCAGCAGAGCGGCCACCCGGCGGGGAACCGGCCCCGGCCCGCGCAGCCGGCCGACGAGTCCGGTCGCGATACCCAGCGCCGCGGCAGGCACGCCGCGGCGGGTGAGCAGGGCGGCCTTGGCGATGGTCCTGGCCACCAGGCGACGATCCCCGACGACGCGGGCCGCGTGTTCGTCGGCCCAGCGCTCGGTGGAATACCGCACGGCGGCCGCCACCGGCAGCAGCAGCGGGTTGGTCGCCGCCGCGACGTAGGCCAGGGTGACGAACAGGTGGTGCCCGCACGCGAGGTGGGCGCGCTCGTGGGCGAACAGCACCCGCTGTTCGCGCTCGTCGAGTGCGTCGAGCATGCCGGTGGACACGACGATCCGGCCGGGCGCACCCGGTAGGGCATAGGCGTCCGGGGTGGGGTCGTCGAGCACCACCACCTGGTCGCGCGGACCCGCCAGCGGCAGCAGGCGGGCGGTTCGCGCGGCGTCGGCGAGGGCGCGCACCCGGCGAACCAGGGTGCGTCCAGCCGTGGCCAGTGCCGCGGTCAGCAGGACGCACGCGACCAGCGCAAGCGTGAGGGAGGCGGGGTCGTCGCGGCGCAGGACCCACACCGACCAGTCGCCCAATGCACCCAGCAACGGGATCTGCCCGACTGCCGTAGCGGCCAACGCCGTCAGGGCAATGCCGCCGGCCGCGGCCAGCCCGAGCGCGACCACGGTGAGCAACCCGGTCGCCACCCGGGGGTCCAGGCGAGCGGCCAGCCAGCGAGCCGAAGGCGCCGCCGCGAGCGGCAGGACGAGGGGCAGGTAGACGGCGATGTGCATGGTTCGGTCACACTTCGCGATCGCCGGTGCCGAGGTCTCCGAGGAGTTCGCGCAGCCGGCGTTCGTCGTCGGACGACAGGTCCTGCACGAAACTGGCCAGCACGGCTTCCCGGTCGTAGTGGTCGTCCAGCACCCGCCGCATCCGACGAGCGGCCAGCGCGGAGTCGGCCACGGCGAGGTAGGCATAGGCCCGCCCCGCGCGAAATCGCTCCGCCAGGCCCTGCTCGTGCAGGCGGGACAGGATGGTGACCACCGTCGTGTAGGCGAGCGGACCTGCCCCGGCTTCGACCAGGCACCGCCGCACCTCGGCCGCGGTCAGCGAGGCCCCGGCGCGCCGCAGCGTGTCCAAGACGAGCCCGGACAGTTCACCCGCACGGCGGCGCGCAGACCGGTCAGGCATCTCCATGCCGCCCCTCCTCGTCCTTCCTCTACAGTGAGAGTAGAACTTCTACAAACAAAGTAGTAGCTCTGGGTCGAGCAGGGAGATGAGATGCACGTTCTCGCGGCAGTCGGGGGCAATCCGCTGAGCGCGTCGTTCTGGCTGTCCAGCCTCGGGGCGTTCGGGGTGTTCCTCGTCCTGTTCGCCGAGACGGGGCTGCTGATCGGGTTCTTCCTGCCCGGCGATTCGCTGCTGTTCACCGCGGGGCTGTTCTGCACCACCAGCGCCACCGCGACCGTGCACCTGTCGCTGCCGGTCGTGCTGGTCGCCGCCGCGGCCGGCGCGGTGAGCGGGGCGCAGATCGGGTTCGTGCTCGGGCGGCGGGGCGGCAAGGCGCTGCTGTCGCGGGTACGCAACCGGCATCTGCACGCGGGGCTGGAACGTGCCGAGGTCCTGCTCGCCCGCTACGGATACGCCAAGGCGATCGTGCTGGCGCGGTTCATCCCGGTGGTGCGCACCGTGCTCAACCCGCTGGCCGGCGTCCTCGCCGTCCCGGCCCGCACCTTCACGCTGTGGCAGATCGCCGGCGGGCTGGTGTGGTCGGTCGGCGTCACGCTCGCCGGATACGGGCTGGGCGCCACCATCCCCGGCATCGACCAGTACCTGCTGCCGATCATCGCGGTCGTCGTCGTGGTGTCGCTCATCCCGCTCGGGCTGGAGTTGCTGCGCGCCCGCCGATCCTCCCGGGAGAAGCGATGAGCGCCGTGCTGACAGGAGACGGCGGGCTCGACGGCGCCCTGCTGCGCGATGTGAACACGTTCGCCCGTGCCACGCCCTGGTTGCACGGGCTGATGTACGGCTACGCCACCTATGGCGTCGCGCTGTTCGCGCTGCTCCTGGTGGCCGGATGGTGGAACGCCCGCCGCACCGGCGATCCCGCGCGGTTCGCCGCCGCGTCGTGGGCGGGGCTGGGCACCATCGTGGCGGTGGGGATCAACCAGCCGATCGTCGGCGCCATCCACGAGGCCCGCCCGTACACGGCGACCCACGGGCTGCTGGTGCTGGCCGACCGGACCAGCGACTTCTCGTTCCCCAGCGATCACGCCACGATGGCCGGGGCGGTCGCGGCCGGCCTGTTCCTGGCCCGGCGCCGCACGCTGGCGTGGATCGCCACGGTGGCCGCGCTCGCGATCGCGTTCGCACGGGTCTACATCGCCGCTCACTACCCGCAGGACGTGGCCGCCGGTCTCGTTCTCGGCGCGGTGGTGGTGCTGGCCGGGTGGGTGGTGGTGCGCCGCCCGGCGACCGCCCTGGTGCGGAAGCTGGGCCGGTTCGAAGCCGCGGGCGACCCGCTGTGACGGTGCCTCCGGTGCTGCCGGGGGTGCTGGCGGACCTCGCGCCGATCCTGGACCACTACGGGTACGCCGCGATCATCGGGCTGATCACCCTGGAGGACTTCGGGGTGCCCGCACCGGGCGAAACCGTGCTGATCGTCGGCGCGATCTACGCCGGTGCCGGCCGGATGAACCTCGTCCTGGTGGCGCTGCTGGGCTTCGCCGGCGCAGTGCTCGGGGACAACATCGGCTACCTCGTCGGCCGGCTCGGCGGGCGGCGGCTGGTGGAGAAGTTCGGCCGCTACGTACTGCTCACCCCCGAACGGCTCGACAAGGCCGAATCGTTCTTCGCGCGCTATGGCGGCGGCATCATCGTCGTCGCCCGCTTCGTCGAAGGACTGCGGCAGGCCAACGGCATCATCGCCGGGTTGACCGGCATGCACTGGCTGCGCTTCCTCGCCTACAACGCACTGGGCGCGGCCCTGTGGGTCGGTACCTGGGTCACTCTCGGCGACCTGGCCGGCACCCACATCGACACGATCTACCCGCTGGCGGCGCGCTACCAGACCTATCTGGCCATCGCCGTGGGCGTGCTCATCCTTGCCGTGATCGTGCGCGCGGTGCTGCGCCGCAAACGGTAGCGGTCGGGTCCCGTCGTGGACCGGGGTCATCGCCGTGGAGCGACTTTGTTCCCTTGCCGGCGCGCACCTGGTGATCGGATGCTGGGCGAGAGCCGATCGAGAAGCGGGGGCCAGCATGAAACCATCCAATGTGGACGCGGCGCACACGGTCGCCACGGTCATGACCGGTGACGTCGCCGCGGTCCGGCGTGCGACCCCGGTCAAGGAAATCGTCGCGCTGATGTCGAGGCGTGCCGTCAGCGGCGTCCCCGTCCTCGACGGCGACCGTCACGTGCTCGGTGTCGTGTCCGAAGCGGACCTGCTCCCCAAGGAAAGCGACCACCGGACCGACCCGCCGCGCTGGTGGCAGCGCGGGCTGCGGTCGAAGGTCAACGCCCGCACCGCCGGCCAGCTGATGACCGCACCGGCCATCACCGTCGAAGACTCGTGCGGCCTCGCGGCGGCGGCGCGGTTGCTGCGGCGGCACGCCATCAGACGCCTGCCCGTCGTCGACAAGCGGGGGCGGCTGGTCGGCATCGTCAGCCGGCGCGATCTGCTCACCGTGTTCCTGCGCAACGACACCGAAATCGCCGCCGAAGTCAATCAGCGCATTCTGACCAGCGGGATGCTCGCCGACCGCACCGAGCATCCGGCCGACGTCCTCGACGGCGTCGCGATCCTGCGCGGGCGGCTCGCCCGCAAGAGCATGCTCCCCACCGCGATCAGCCTGGCCCGCGACACCGACGGCGTGCTCAACGTGATCAGCCACCTCACCTACGCCCTCGACGACGGCCGGTGACATGGGTCTCGTACATGCGTACCGCCACGAGCACACCGGAGGCGGCGGTGATGGCGGCGACCACCCAGACGGCGGCGCGCAGGCCCCACAGGTCCGCGATGATGCCGGCGAGTAAGGCGCCGACGGCGAAGCCGCCGTCGCGCCAGAGGCGGTAGACGCCGACCGCGCGGGCACGCCAGGCGGGGTGGGCGACGTCGCCGATCGTGGCGAGCAGGGTCGGGTAGACCATCGCGGTGCCGACGCCGAGGAGCACCGCGGCCACCAGCCACAGGGCGAAGGTGTCTGCGAGCGCGACGAGGGCGAGCGCGCCCGCTTGGACCAGCATCCCCCCGGTGATCAGGTGCTTGCGGCCCCACCGGTCCGACAGCGATCCGGTCACGAGCTGACCGGCACCCCACACCGCGGGATAGACCGCGGCGAGGATCCCGATCCGGGAAACCGACAGCCCGGCGGTGGCGAACAGGATCGGGAACAGTCCCCACGCCAGGCCGTCGTTGAGGTTGTTGACCATCCCGGCCTGGCTCGCCGCGGACAGCGCGCGCTCGCGCAGGCTGGTGTGCACGAAGACCTGCCTGGTGCTCAGGTCCGCGCGGGCGACATGCCCGCCGGCTTCCAGCCGCGCGTGGCCATGGGTCTCCCGCACGACGGAGGCCGTCAGGCCGAGTCCGAGCGCGGCGTAGGCGAGGCCGAGCAGGAACGGCGCGGGCCGCAGCCCGTAGCGGGCGGCGAGGTAGCCGGTGACCAGCGCGGTGACCGCCACCGCGAGATAGCCGGCGGCTTCGTTGAGCCCCATCGCCAGCCCGCGCCGGGCGGGCCCCGCGAGATCGATCTTCATGATCACGGTGGTGGACCAGGTGAGGCCCTGGTTCACGCCGAGCAGGACGTTGGCGGCCACCACCCAGCCCCAGGACGGCGCCCAGATCAGCAGCAGCGGCACCGGAATCGCGATGAGCCAGCCGGCCAGCAGGACCGGTTTGCGGCCGAAGCGGTCGGACAGGGTGCCGGCGACGTAGTTGGTGGCCGCCTTGGTGACGCCGAAGGCCAGCACGTAGGTGAGCAGGAAGGTGTAGCCGGTCAGGCCGAAGGCGCGTTCGGCCAAGAGCGGCAGCACCGTGCGTTCCTGCCCGAGCATGCCGCCGACCAGCGCGTTGACCGCGACCAGCAGGCTGAACTGCGCGAGGTTGGCGCGGATGCCGAGCCGGGGCTCTCCGGTGGCGGTGCTCATCGGCCGGTCTCCAGCTTCTGCCCGGTGGCCGCGGACCAGTCGCCGGGGCCGCCGGCCAGCACGGCGAGGTCGCGGTGGCCGTCCCGTTCCAGGAGGCTCGCGGCGCCCATCGCGCGTTCGCCGTGCCCGCACATCACCACCAGCGGCTCCGCCGGCACCTCGCCCACGCGATCCGCGAGGTCACCGAGTTCGATATGCCGAGCACCGGGCAGGTGCCCGGCGGCGAACTCGCTCGCCTGCCGGATGTCCAGTACCGGCCGGTCGACCTCGCCGGGCCCGACCACACGCGTCCTGCTGACCGGACGGTCCCAGGCGCCGATACCGCCGGCCAGTTCCCCGGCGAGGCCGGCGTAGCCGATTTTGGTGGCCTGCCAGGCGATTTCGGCCGGGTCCTGGCCGGGATCGCGCAGCACGACCAGTGGCACGTCGTGCGGGGCGAGCCAGCCGAGCCATGACGCGAACGCCGGCCGCAACGGGATCGACAGCGATCCCGGCACGTGGGCGGCGGCGAACCGCTCGACCGGCCGCACGTCGATCAGGCGGGCGCCGTCGGCCAGCGACGCCCGCACCCGCGCGACATCGAGCGGGGCCAGCACCGGCGAGGTCTCGAGGACGGCGGGGCCGCGGCGGTTGATCTCGCCGAGCCGCCGGAAGTACGGCGGAAAGGTGCCCAGCGAACCGAGCAACGCCGAGACGAACGCGTCCTCGTCAGGCGCCCGCAGCAACGGATTGGTGGCCTTTTCGCGGCCGATCGTGCTGGTGCGCTCGGCGCCCGGCGGGGCGGAGCAGAACGACCCCGCACCGTGCGTCGGCCACACCGCCACCCCGTCGGGCAATTCGGTGAGGCGTCGCAGCGAGGCGTATTGGGCGCGGGCCAATGCTTCCGCCCGATCGGGCGAGACGAGATCCGTGCGGGCCGCCGCGCCGACCAGCAGCGAGCCGCCGGTGAACACGCCGACCGGCCGGTCGGCGTCGAGCAGCAGGAACGACAGGTGCTCGTGGGTGTGTCCCGGCGTGGTCAACGCCCGCAGCCGCAGGCCGCCGAGGTCGACCTCGTCACCGTCGTGCAGGCCGGTGTGGGCGAACTCGCGATGCCCCGCCGCCGAGGCCAGCACCCGCGTGCCTTCAGTGGCCGACAACTGGCGCGCGCCGGAGAGGAAGTCGGCGTGCAGGTGCGTGTCGGCGGCGAACGCCACCCGCAAACCCGACCGCCGCGCCGCGCCGGAGGCCGCCCGCAGGTCGAGGCTGACATCGACGACCAGCGCGCGGCCGTCGCCGAGGTCGAGCAAGTACGCGGAATTGCCCAGCCCCTCGTCGACGAGTGGGACGACCTCGACCGGACTCATCACACACCTCCACGTTCCTTTGTTCTACACTATTCCAAAGAAGATTGGAGCACCATGGGTGAGCCAGATGCGAAGGCGGCCTTGTTCGAGCAGTTCGCCCGTGTGGGCAAGGCGCTGGCGAGCGGCAAGCGACTGGAGTTGCTGGATCTGCTGGCGCAGGGCGAGCGCACGGTGGACGCACTCGCCCGCGCCGCGCGGCTCGGGCTTAGCACGGCTTCGGCGCATCTGCAGACCCTCAAGCAGGCGAACCTGGTGGCGACCCGCCGCGAGGGCACCAAGATCTACTACCGCCTCGCCGGTCCCGACGTCGCCGCCCTCTACGCCCTCACGCGCACCGTCGCCGTCGAGCACCTGCCCGACGCCGAGGCCGCGCGCGCCGCCTACCTCGGCCCGGAAACCGACGAGGTCGGCCGCGACGAACTGCTGCACCGTGTCCGTGCGGGGCAGGCCGTCGTGCTCGACGTCCGCCCCGCCGAGGAGTACGCCGCCGGGCACATCCCCGGCGCGATGTCCATCCCCGTCGACGAACTCGCCGACCGGCTGGCCGAACTCCCGGTCGATCAGGAGATCGTCGCCTACTGCCGCGGCGCGTACTGCGTGTTCTCCCACGACGCGGTCCGCCTGCTCAACGCCAACGGGCGGACCGCCCGGCGGTTGACCGAGGGCATGCTGGAATGGCGGCTGGCCGACTTTCCGGTCGTCACGTGAGTTTCCGACTTGTCATCGGGATTTGTTATTTTCCATCCCATGCATGATTTCCCCCGGATTCTTTGTTATGGCTTGTTGACGTAACGCGGGATTCGACGGAACGGCGTCTGCGTGGTGGGCGCAGTGGACGAGGACTGGCTGCTTTCGGGCGCCGAACTGGTCGTGGTCGACGCCGTTGACTTCGACGGCCACCACCACTTCGTCCTCGTCGGGCGGCACCACGTCGAGCCCGGTCAAGACGACCACGTCGAGCAAGCCGTCCGAGTCCACGTCGTCCAGCACGCCGCAGGAACCGCCCTACCAGGACGACACCGGCTACGGCGTCGACCTCGGCGACGGCTACGGCCTCGTGATCATCGCCTGTGCGGCCGGCGAGCCGACCGGGCTCACCTCCCCGCAGTTCGACGTCCTCGAAGGCCCGTACCAGGAGGAGCAGGACGGCCGCTACTGGGACTACCTCATGCACCTGCACGATGGCCTGACCTTCGCGAACGACCCGATCGAGGCGGACTGGACGTGCGGTGGCACCCCGGACGGCGGCGGCGCTTCGGGCGGCGGCACGCCGATCACGCCGGTGGCCGGTTCCGGTGACGCGGCTTCGTGGCAGAACGGCAATGGCGGCAACGCTCAGGTCCGCTTCGCGCCCAAGGAGGGTGTCGAGACCGGCTTCGGCGGCACCGCGCAGGGCTGAGCGGATGCGAAACGTCGTCCGGCAGGGCGGCCGTGTTGTCGCGGGCGCCCTGCTGCTCACCCTGGCGCTGACCGGATGTGGCGGCGGGAGCACGGCCGCCCCGCCGGCGCCCACCACCTCGGTTTCGGTGACCAAGCCCTACGACAAGCTGCGGCCGACCGAGGTGCGGATCCCGAAGATCGACGCCGAATCCTCGCTGATCTCGGTGGCGGTCAACAAGGACGGCCAGATCGCCGTTCCCCCGGTGAGCGAACCGATGCAGGCGGCCTGGTACCGCCTCTCGCCCGTCCCGGGCGACATCGGGCCGGCGGTCATCCTCGGGCACGTCGACGGGAACCACAAGCCGGGCATCTTCTACCGGCTGAAGGATCTGAATCCGGGCGACCAGATCCAGGTGACCCGCAGTGACGGCAAGGAACTGACCTTCGTCGTCGATCACAAGGTGCAGGTGCTGAAGGACAGGTTCCCGGCCGACGCCGTATACGGCAACACCGACAAGCCGCAGCTACGCCTGATCACCTGCGGCGGCGTCTTCGATCACGCCGAGCACAGCTACGTGGACAACATCGTCGTCTACGCCAACCTCGCCTGAACCGTTGGCGCGCGGGCAAGTTCCCGCGCGCCAACGGCTTTCACCGCTCCGCGAGCCGTGCGAGGGTACGCAGTTGCCTGCGGGCCATCACGAGGTCGCCGACGCTCAGCAGCGGCGCCAGCACGCGTCCACGCGCGACGACCGCCTTCATCAGCAGCCGTGTCGTGCCGTCACCGGCGGGGGCGAGGACGTAGGACAGCACGGCGCCCACGATCGAGCCGGTCAACTGCACCCCCGGCTCGGCGGACAGGATGCGCCCGGCGGGCCGGCCACCCATCGCCGCCGTGAAGGCTTCGCCGGCAACCGGCTCCGGAAGGCCACGCAACTCGCGCGGCGAACGGCGCCCGAGATTGTCGATCCAGTCGTAGGAATACGGTCCGAGCCGGATCTGCGCCACCCACGGCCAGACGCGCTCGGCCGGCGCCCGCACGGTGATCCCTCGCCAGGCCTCGAGCACCGGAGCGGGCACGATCTCGTCACACGGGTAGCGGCGGGCGATCTCCGCGTCCGTCACGCCCCAACGATCACCGATCATCACATGCCTTCGCGCTTCACCCTGATACGGTTCTCCGAATCGTACGACAGCATGCCCGGCGCGGAAGTCAGTTCGCCAGACCAGACTGGTAGGCGAACACGACGAGTTGCGCCCGGTCCCGGGCGCCGAGTTTGACCATCGCGCGGCCGACGTGGGTGCGCGCGGTCGCGGGGCTGACGAACAGGCGCTCGGCGATCTCGTCATTGCTCAGTCCCTCGCCGACCAGCCCGACGATCTCCCGTTCCCGCGCGGTCAGCGTGTCCAGCCGCGGATGCGGGCGCAGCTTCCGCGCCGGCTCGGTCGCGAACCGCGCGATCACCCGCCTCGTCACCGACGGCGACAGCAGCGCCGCCCCGTCCGCGACGAGACGGATCGCGTGCAGCAGTTCGCCCGGTTTCGTGTCCTTCAAAAGGAAACCGCTCGCGCCGTACCGCAGTGCGTCGAAGACGTACTCGTCCAGTTCGAACGTCGTGAGCACGATGATCTTCGTGTGCTCGAGCGCCGGATCCCCGGTGATCCGGCGCGTCGCCTCCAGACCGTCGATGCCCGGCATCCGGATGTCCATCAGCACTACGTCCGGCCGGGCTTCGCGGACCGCGGCCAGCGCGGCGAGCCCGTCCGCCGCCTCCCCGGCGAACTCGAGCCCCGCCGAGTTCTCGATCAGCGTCCGCAGTCCGAACCGGATCAGCTCCTGATCGTCGGCGACGAGCACGGTGGTCACGACCGGGCCTCCAGCGGGATGCGGGCCCGGACCTCGAACCGGCCGTCACCGGTCGGTCCGGCGCTGAACGTCCCGCCCAGCGACGTGATCCGCCGGCGCATGCCCGGGATGCCGAGCCCGTCACGGGAGGTCGGGACTTCCGGCGAGGGGTTGCCGACCGCGATCTCCACCCCGTCGTCTTCCCAGGAAACCCTTACCGTGGCGGTGTTCCCGGCCCCGTGACGCAGCACATTGGTCAGTGACTCCTGCACGACCCGGTACCCCGCGAGGTCCGCGGCCACGGGCAGTTCGCGCGGCGAACCCGTCGTCGTCAGGTCGATCCGCATCCCCGACTCGGTCATCCGCTCGCGCAACTCTTCGAGCCGGTTGAAGCTCGGTGCGGGCGCCCGCGCGTCGTCCTCACGGCGCACGACGGCGAGCGTCGCGCGAACCTCGTCGAGCGCCTCGGTGCTGGTGCGGCTGATCGCGGTCAGCGCCGTCTCGGCCTGCTCCGGCTTTTCGGCGAGCAGGTGCAAGGCGATCTCGGCCTGCATCTTGATCGCCGCCAGCCCGTGCCCGACCACGTCGTGCACCTCCTGCGCGACCCGCAGCCGCTCGTCGTAGGCGTGCTTGCGGACCTCCTCCGCGCGTTCCCGCGCCACCGCCTCGCGCTGCACCCGCACGATCAGCCCCAGTGCGAACGGCACGATCGCCCAAGCCGCGCCGGGTAGCAGGCCCAGCGCCCCGCCGAACGCCGCGCGGTTGGTGAGCAGGTGCGTCAGGAGCACCACCAGCGCGACGGCCGACGCGGGCGCCGAGCGCGACCACGGCAGGTACCGCGCGACGGTGTAGACCGCGATGAAGTAGGCGAACAGGATCGGCCCGTACGGGTAGCCGACCAGCAGGTACGTCGTGCAGGCGGCGGTCACCACCGCGAGCGTGACCAGGGGATACCGCCGCCGGACCGCGAGCGTGAGCCCGGCGATCGCGGCCAGCGCCAGCGCGAACGCGTCCACGTGTCGGTCCTCGTTGCTGAACAGATCGCTCACGGCGGCCACGCCCACGGCGAGCACCGCGATCGCCACGGCGAGCGCGGTGTCCGCGAGCGGCAGTCGCTTCACCCGAGATCCCTCCGGTGCAACAGCCAACCACCCAGCGCGGCGAACGCCAACAGGTACGCGCCCACGACCAGCGTGGCCTGGCCCGTTCCCACGACCGCGGCCACCCCCGGCGTGCCGGCCGACGCCCCGAGCCCGGCCGCGAGCGAGCCGGCGTTCGGCCCTGGCAAGCCCTTCTGCGCTTCGGCGACCCAATGCAGCACCGGCGCGGCCACCGAGGCGAGCAGGTTCTGCACCGCGAGCAACCAGACCAGCCCGAGCCCGATCGGCAGCGCCACCGAGCGGAACACGACCGCCAGCGCGACGCCGAACGCGCCCCACATCATCGTGATCAGCCAGCCGGCACCGAGCCCGCGCGCGATCTCGGCCACCGCGGGCCACTGCATCGGCTGATCACGGAGTGCGGCCACGACCGCACTCGCCCCGGCGGTGGTCGCGAACAGCGCGAGCACGAGCACCAACGCTCCTATCGCGACGGTGGCGAGTTTCGCGCCGTACACGGAAAAACGCGAAGGTCCTTGCGCCAGCACGGTTTTCCAGGTCTCCCAGCCGTACTCGCTGCCGGCGACGAGAACACCGAAGATCAGCGCGAGCGCACCGACGAACACCGGCAGCCCGCCGAGCGCGCCGCCGACGAACGCGCCGGGCAGCATCGTGGCCAGGCCACGATCGGAATCCGGTGCGGCGTAAGGAACCAGGTAACCGAAGGTGAGGGTCAGGGTGACCCCGACGGCGAGCAGCAACCAGCTCGCGGGGCGGTGGACCTGCTTGGTCAGTTCGGCGGTCAGATCACCGGACATGATCGTCTCCTGTCAGTTCGAGGAAGTTCTGTTCGAGATCGGACTCGCGCCAGCGCAGCTCGGAAACCGCGACACCGGCGGTCACCAGACCAGTGTTGATCCGGCTCGCCGCGCCCGGTTCGACATCCAGATCGAAACCGGATTCGTTGGCGTGCACGGCCTTTTCACCGACCAGTTCGATCAGCCGCGCCTTCGCCTCCGCTTCCGGCTCGGCCGCGACGTGCAGCACGCCGCCGGCGCGGAAGTCGGCGATGGTGGTCTCCGCGACGAGAATCCCGTGTGACAGCACACCGAACCGGTCGCAGATCTGCGAAACCTCGGCGAGCAGATGGCTGGACAGCAGCACGGTGACCCCGTCCGCGGTCAGATTCCGCAGCAGGATCCGGATATCCGCGATCCCGGCCGGGTCGAGACCATTGGTCGGCTCGTCGAGGAGAAGCAGGCGCGGCTGCTTGAGCAGTGCGGCGGCGAGGCCGAGCCGCTGCTTCATCCCGAGCGAGTACGTGCGGTAGGCGTCCTTCGCGCGATCGGTCAACTCGACGATCTCCAGCACCTCGTCGACGCGGGCGCGCGGCACCCCGGCATGCCCGGCGAGCACCCGGAGGTTCGCGCGCCCGGACAGGTACGGGTAGAACGCCGGGCCCTCGATCAGCGCGCCCACCCGGTCGAGGTAACCCGATCCGGGCGAGCGGCCGAACAGGCGGAGGCTTCCGGCGGACGGGCGGGTCAGCCCGAGCAGCATGCGCAGTGTGGTGGTCTTGCCGGCGCCGTTCGGGCCGAGGAACCCGTAGATCTCACCGGCGGGCACGGTCAGGTTCAGGTTCTCGACCGCGACGATCTCGCCGTAGCGTTTCGTCAGTCCGGTCGTCTCAATCGCGTTCATGCGCTTCCTTTCGGTGTCCGGCCCCACGGCTTGTAAACCGAAAGGAGCACGGCGATCAGCAGGCAGGTGGGTGACACGATCGGCGGGAAGACGAGGTCGGGCGCCGGGCCCACCGCGTCGCCGGCGGCGAGCAGGCGGCCGTACACCGCGGCTTCGTCGACGCCCGGCCGGAGCGCGAGCACGCCGAGTGCGGTCAGAACGATGTTCAACACGAGCTTCACGGCGACCCACCAGTACCGGATGAGGCCGTATTTCGTGCCGAGGCCGAGCACGACCCCGCTGGCAAGGCACACCAGGCCGGCGATGAGCAGCGGCCAGACGGCGAACAGACGCAGTGCCTGGTAACTGGTGGCCGCGACGGAGGCGTCGCCGGTGAACATGGCGGTGAAGACGAGGACCGCCATCACGACGTCCAGCCCGATCCACGCCCCCGAAGCGACGATATGCGTGACGAGCCAGGCCTTGCGAGTGGATCCCCTGAGGCGGCGGGGTTTGCGGGTGGTGGCGATGGCTGTCATGACGCCTATCGTCGGCGCCGGAAGCCGGGCGGGCGTCCGCTGAGGAGCGGCAGTGGCCGTACGAAAATCTGCGTACGATCTCCGTTTGATGCCGTGAGGGACCCCCTCATGCCCTAGACGGCTGTGAGGGCCCCCCTCACGGCACGCGCCAGGTGTGGAGCTGGGTCTCCGTTTGCGCAGCCCCTAAGCTTGGGGCATGCGCGGACACCGTCCCGTGACCGAGGTGCCCGACGTCGTCGGGTTGGGCGCCGAGGACGCCTGTGAAATCGTCCGCCGCGCCGGGCTCGTGCCGCGCGGGCCCGAAGGCGAGCCCGAACCCGCGTCCGGCGTGGTCGTCGCGCAGGCACCCATCGCGACGGCCGGCGCCGAGCAGGGCAGCGACGTCGTGCTCTGGACCCAGCTCGGGCCCAGAGCAGGCGCCGAAGCCACCCCGCCGACGCCGACCGAATCAGCGCTCCTGCCTGCCTGATCTACTTTGGACTGATCAGCCCTGGTTGACCGAGGCCAGCCCGGCTGGCGCCGCGTCGAGTGCGCGGGTGATGGCGGCGGCCAGTTCGCGCGCGGCCTCCTCGGTCAACTCGACCGGCACGCGTGCCGACGGCCCCTCCGCGGGGTTGATGAAGTCGATGTTGACCGTATGCGCGAAGGGCGCGTGCACGGGGTGATCGACGTAGACGGTCGCGTGGGAGAGCGAGAACCAGCCTTTCGCGGCCTTGCCGCTACCGGTGACCTCGATCTTCTCAGTTTGGTAAGTGCACATGTCTTTCCTACGCTGCCAGGTTCTTGCCGAAGAAGTCGAACACCCGCCGCCAGCCCTGCACCGCCGCTTCGGGCCGGTAGCTGGGCCGGTCCACGGCGAAGAAGGCGTGGCCCGCGCCTTCGTAGGTGTGGAACTCGTAGTCCTTGCCGAGCCGGTCCAGTTCCGCCGCGAGCTTCGCGGTCTCGTCCGGGGCCGGGTACTGGTCGTCGGCCCCGAACAGGCCCAGCAGCGGGCAGGAAAGCTGTGGCGCCAGGCCGAGAATCGGTTTCATGCTCGCCGGCATCTGGGCCGGCGGGTCGTTCACCACGAACGCGCCGTAACAGTCGACGGCCGCGTCGATCTGAAGGCTGCACGCCGACAGGAACGTCTGGCGTCCGCCCGAGCAGTATCCGATGACGCCGATCTTCCCGTTCGAAGCGTCCAGTGCCTTGAGGTACTTGGCGGCGCCGTCGACGTCGCCGACCAGGCGGTCGTCCGGCACCCCGCCCAGCGCCCGCACCGCGGCGGCCGCGTCGTCGGGGTCGGCGCCTGGCGCCTCACGCGAGTAGAGGTTCGGGCAGATCGCGAGGTACCCGTTCGCCGCGAGCTTGCGCACGATCTCCTTGGTGGCCGCGTCGTAACCCGGCATGTGGTGGATCACCACGACGCCGCCCCGCGGCGTTTCGTCCAGTGGCCTGGCCAGGTAGGCCTCGATCTCGGCACCGGCGGCGCCGGTGATCGTGATCGTTTCGGCCCGCATCGCATCGGTCACTAGGGCACCATCCTTCCTGCGGGCCTCGTGATCATGATGGGGTTCGTTGAAGGGACTCGGCGGGAGCCGG
>NZ_VDFW01000045.1 GCF_006152065.1 Amycolatopsis alkalitolerans | reverse complement strand
GGCGCCCTCATCACCACCCTCACCATCCTGCTCGCCGCCCCCTACCTCTGGCTCCGCTACTTCCTCCTCACCTAACACGACAAACGACCCGCAGGCCCGAGCCCTTCGGCCGAGTTGTCCGCAAAATTGTTGACAATCTGCGAACGGCGCTCTTAGGGTCGGGTCAGCGACGGGGCGAGCAGGGAGATGTCCACGATGAGTCCGAATCCGCTTCCGGCGAGCGGAGTGCGTTGCCTGCTCATGCGCGGTGGTACCTCCAAGGGTGCCTACTTCCTCGCCGAAGACCTGCCTGCCGATCCGGGCGAGCGGGACGATCTGCTGCTGCGCGTCATGGGCAGCCCGGACCCGCGGCAGATCGACGGGATCGGCGGCGCGCACCCGCTCACCAGCAAGGTCGCGGTGATCTCGCCGGCCGCCGGCGCGGACTCCGATGTGGACTACCTGTTCCTGCAGGTGGGGGTCGAGGAGGCCACCGTCACCGACCGGCAGAACTGCGGCAACATCCTGGCCGGCGTGGGACCGTTCGCGGTCGAGCGCGGCCTGGTCGCGCCCGGCCGCGAGACCACCTCGGTGCGGATCCACATGGTCAATTCGGACTCCGTCGCGATGGCGACCTTCCCCACCCCCGGCGGGGTAGTCCAGTACGACGGCGACACCGCCATTTCGGATGTCCCCGGCACCGCGGCGGCGATCACGCTCGACTTCGCCGACACCGAAGGGTCCGCCTCGGGCAGCCTGCTGCCGACGGGGAACGTGCGCGACGTGATCGACGGCATCGAGGTGACCTGCATCGACAACGGCATGCCCGTCGTCGTCGCATACGCGCGGGATTTCGGCATCACCGGCTACGAGAGCGCCGCCGAACTCGCGCGTCTCGCCGACCGCATCCAGCCCATGCGGCTCGAAGCCGGGAAGCTCATGGGGCTCGGCGACGTCAGTGAGGCGTCGGTTCCCAAGACGACGCTGGTGGCCGCGCCACGTGACGGCGGCACGATCTGCACGCGCACGTTCATCCCGGTCAAACCGCATACGTCGATCGGTGTGCTCGGCGCGGTCAGCGTCGGGACGGCCGTGCTCATGGACGGCGCGGTCGGGCACGAGCTCGCGCACGTCACCGGCAACCGGCTCGACATCGAGCATCCGTCCGGGCATCTGGAGGTGGAGGTCGAACTCGACGGCGCGCACGTGCGCCGCTCGGGTGTCGTGCGCACCGCCCGCAAGCTCTTCGACGGCACCGTTTTCCCGCGTAGCTAGGAGATCGCTGATGGCACCGTTGCACGACATCGCTCACGTCGGCCACGTCGAGCTGCTCACCCCGGAACCGGAGAAGAGCCTGTGGTTCTTCACCGAGATCATGGGCCTGACCGAGAACGGCCGGCAGGGCGACTCGGTATACCTGCGCACGTGGGACGACTACGAGCACCACAGCCTCAAACTCACCGGGCATTCGACGTCCGGGATCCGGCGCACCGCGCTGCGGGCGTCGAGCCAGGAGGCGCTCGACCGCCGGGTCAAGGCACTTGAAGCGGCGGGTCGCGGTGTCGGCTGGATCGACGGCGACGAGGGCATCGGGCCGACGTATCTCGCCACCGACCCGGACGGGCACGAGTTCGAGCTGTACTGGGAAAGCGAATGGTACGACCCGCCCGAGGAGCTGCGACCTTCGCTGAAGAACCAGGCGCAGGCCTACCCGGGGCGGGGCGTGTGCGTCCGGCGGCTCGACCACGTGAACTACCTGGCCGCCCAGGTGGAGCCGAACGGCGATTTCGTGAGCGAACTGCTCGGCGGTGAGGTCACCGAGCAGATCCGGCTCGACGAGGGCAAGATCGCCGCGCAGTGGCTGCACTTCGGCAACAAGTCCTACGATCTGGTGTACACAGAGGACTGGACGGGCAGCAACGGGCGCCTGCACCACATCGCGTTCGCGACCGACACCCGCGAGGACATCCTCCGCGCGGCCGACATCTTCCTCGACAACGACGTGTTCATCGAGACCGGCCCGCACAAGCACGCGATCCAGCAGACGTTCTTCCTCTACGTCTACGAGCCCGGCGGCAACCGGATCGAACTGTGCAACCCGGTGGCCCGCCTGATCCTGGCCCCCGACTGGAAGACGGTGACCTGGACCCAGGCCGAGCGCGCGAAGGGCCAGGCCTGGGGTCTCAAGACGATCGAGTCGTTCCACACGCACGGCACCCCGCCGGTGCCCGCGAAGTAACCCGGCGCCGATCCCGGCCGCGCAGCGTTCGCTGCGCGGCCCTTTTGCGTTGTGATGCTTGCCAGGCGCTCCTTCTAGCGTTACGTTACTAACGAATCGTTAGTTGCTGATGCGGCCGGAAGTGGGCCACGCCAGGCGGATCGTCGTGACCGTGGCCGGATCAGCAACGATCAGCACGGTAGGAGCCAGCGTGGGCTATGACGACGACGGGGACTCGCCGTGGGCGGGTCCCGGATCGCATCGGGTGACGGTCGCCGAGTTCGGCGAGTGGGCCGCGGTCGGCGGGCATCGGATCGCCGTCGTCGCGCGCTATCCCGATCCACATCCGGCCGGTCCAGTGCCGGTGATCGTGCTGTGCCACGGGCTCGGCGGTGACCACCGTGGCTACGCCGGGCTCGGCACCCGCTTGGCGTCGCACGGCTACGCGGTGCTGCACCCGCGATTCCCTGACTCACCGGGCGTCGCGTTCCCGGAACTCACGCAGGACGATCCGCGCCTGCGGGACCTAATACGCCCGATGCTGTTCGACCCCGCGCATTGGGTCTCCCGCGTGGCGTGTGTCCACGCGATCGTCGATTCGCTGGCCGGGCAGACACGTCTGCCGATCCGTCTCGACGCCGGCGCCGTGCTGGTCGCCGGGCACTCCTACGGCGCCTACACCGCGCAGCTCCTGCTCGGGACGAAATTGTCCGGGGCCGGCCTGGACGGCGAAGATTTCGCCCACCCGGCCGTCGCGGGCGGGATTCTCCTGTCACCACAGGGAAGCGGGGACCGGGGACTCACCCACCGGTCGTGGCGAAGCGTCGAGTCGCCCTTGCTGGTCGTCACGGGCACCCGTGACACCGGGGCCCGCGGCGAGGGGCTGAGCTGGCGGCGGGAGGTGTTCGACCGGGCACCCTCCCGCTTCAAACATCTCGCGATCGTGCGCGGCGGCGACCATTTCCTGGGCGGGATTCCTGATCCCGGCACCGGATTCCTCGCCGGAACAGGGGCCGCGGTCTCGGCGGTGACCGTGGCGTTCGCCTGCCACGTGCACGGTGACCGGGCGGCGGGCGCGTGGCTCGCGGCCGGTCCCTTCCCGACCACGTTCGAGCACGCTCACCGAGAGGAACCCGCATGTCCGATGTCGTGATCAGCGCAACCGGCGTGTCGCGGACGTTCATCGCCCGCCGCCACACGGTGCACGCGCTCGGACCGGTCGACTTCGCCGTGGACCGGGGGCAGTTCGTGGCGATCGTGGGCCCGTCGGGGTGCGGGAAGTCCACTTTGCTGCGCATCGTCGCGGGCCTGGCCGCCCCGTCGGCCGGCGAACTCGTCATCGACCGGGCCGATCCGAAGGCGCCGCTGTGCTCGATGGTCTTCCAGGACTATGGGATCTTCCCGTGGAAGACGGTCCTCGCGAACGTCCGGTTACCGCTCGACATCGCCGGCGTCTCCCGCGCCCGCGCGAACGAGGCCGCTCGCGCCTGGATCGAACGCGCCGGAGTGACCGGTTTCGAATCCGCTTACCCGGCAACGCTGTCCGGCGGGATGCGGCAGCGAGTCGCGCTGGCGCGGGCGTTCGTGGCGAACCCCGAGATCCTGCTGATGGACGAGCCGTTCGCGGCACTGGACGCCCAGTTGCGCCTGGTCCTGCAGCAGGAGTTGCTACGGGTATGGGAGGCGAACCGCCGGACCATCCTGTTCGTCACCCATTCCATCGACGAGGCCTTGCTGCTGGCCGACCGGGTCGTCGTCATGTCCGCACGCCCCGGACGCATCCTCGAAGACATCGAAGTCCCCTTCGCGCGGCCCCGAACGTGGGACGCCCGCTCGACCGCCGAGTTCGGCGCACTCGAAGACCAGATCTGGCGACTGCTGAAAGGCGAGGTGGAAGAACGTGAGCACGCTCATGACGTCGCATGACCAGCTCGGCCGCGACCTCGTGCGGCGCGCGCCGGGCCCGGCCGAGCTGGACCCGAAACGGCACGCCCGTAGCCGGCGGATCGCCGGCCTCATACTGGCTTGGGCCACCCCGGTGCTGCTGGTCGCGGCGTGGGAGGTTTCGGCTCGGTTCGGGTCCCTCGACACGCGGTTCTTCCCGGCGCCGTCCACCATCTGGCAGGCGGGTGTCCGGTCCATTCAGGACGGTACGATGACCGGCGCCATCACCGCGACCGTGCGCAGCCTGCTCATCGGGTACGGGGCCGGCGTGGCGTCCGGCGTCGCGCTGGGCGTGCTGCTCGGCCTGTCCTGGGTGGCCCGGTCCGCGCTCGAACACACGCTGGTCGCGCTGTACACGCTGCCGAAACTCGCGCTGTTCCCGGTGTTCCTCCTGGTGTTCGGGCTCGGCTCGACGCCGCAGATCGTGTTGGTGGCGGTGTCGGTCTTCTTCATCGTGGTGCTCGCCTCGACCACCGCCGTCATCTCGGTCGAGCAGGGCTACCGCGACGCGGCGGCCGTGTTCGGCGCGAAACGCATGCAACTGCTGCGGCACGTCATCATCCCGGCCGCCCTGCCGGCCATCGCGACCGCGATCAGGCTGACCGCCGGTATCGCCATTCTCGTGATCGTCGGCATCGAGATGGTCTCGGGCGACAGGGGTCTCGGTTACCTGATCTTCCAGCGATCGCAGGTGTTCGATCCCGGCACGATGTACGCCGGGGTGGTCATCGCCGGGCTGATCGGGGTCGCCTTCACCGGTCTCGTCAGCTTCGCGCTTAAATTCGCGATCCCGCAACAACGACCACGATTCCGTCATTCCTGAGCCTTTTCGGCACGGTAGGAGAAAGCGATGTTCAGATTCCACCGCAAATGGGCCGTGTGCGTCACAGTCGTCGCTGCCGGCCTGGCATTGACGACCGGGTGCGCCCCGTCCGGCAACGGTGCCGGTGCGAGCCAGGCGGCCGACGCGCGTCAGGTGTCGGTGCTGCCGGCCGGGGTGAGCCTGGCCGGCGGGCCGGGAACCCCGCAGCCCAAACCGCTGCCGTCCCGCGAGACGCTCCAGGTCGGCATCCCCTCGAAGCTCGAGCTGGAGGCCCCCGCGCTCCTGGCGAAGGCGTACGGGCAGTTCGAGAAGGAGAACCTCGACGTCACCTTCGTGACCGACACGGTCCCGAACCTGCTCACCCTGCTGGGCCAGAACAAGGTCGATCTCGTCTACGCCGGGGCGCAGGCGCTCGTCTTCAACGCGCTCCGGCACGGCGTGCCGATTCGCTGGGTTTCGGGCGTGGCCTCCTCCGCGCCGGACAGCGGCGTGTACATGAGCACCAAGTACGGGCACTCGGCCGCCGATTTCGACCCGAAGACGTTGAAGGGAAAGAACATCGGCGTCAACCCCGGCGGGCTGGCCGCGCCCTCGGAGTACGGCCTGTACGAGCTGATCACGAAGGGCGGGCTCAGCCCGGGTGACGTGCAGATGACGCCCTTCAAGGACATCTCCGCGATGGCGCAGGCCCTCAACAGTGGAAGCATCGATGGGGCGACGCTCGGGCCGCCCTACACGGCCGGCCTCGAACCCGGTGCCTCGTTCCTTGCCGAATCCGTGTATCCGGCCAGCATCCAGATTGCCGGGTACTTCGCGACCACGTCTCTGCTCGATGCCCACCGGGCGGCGGGGGTCGCCTTCTTCCGCGCACTCGAACGCACCGTGAACACCTACCTCACCGGCGACTACCACCAGAACGCCGACGTCATGGCTGCGATGGCCAAGGAACTCGGCGCGAGCGTGGCGTCACTGAAGGTCGCTCCGTCGGTTCCGTTCGATTTCAACGTTCCCGCGCAATCCGTGGACAGCCTCCAGCAGATGTACCGGGCCGTACCGAACACGCTCCAAAGTGGAGACGCCGTCAAGCCCGGTGAGCTGGTGGATCTGTCGCTGGTCATCGACGCGGCACAGGGTAAGTGACGAGCAGGGAGGCAACCGCAGGATGAGCGACGCACTGGCCGGCGTGAAGGTACTCGACGCCGCGACCGTTCTCGCCGGACCGGTCTCGGCGACGATCCTCGGCGACTTCGGCGCCGAGGTGGTCAAGATCGAGGACCCGAAGACCGGGGACTTCACCCGCGCCGGCGGGCGATCGCCCAGCTGGCTGCAGGAGGGGCGGAACAAGAAGTCCGTGTCCCTCGACCTGCGGACACCGGCCGGGCAGGCGCTGTTGCACCGGCTCGTGCCACGGTTCGACGTGGTCGTGACCAACTTCCGCCCGCCGACGCTCGAGCGCTACCGGATGCTGCCCGCACACCTGCGGCCGCTCAACCCCCGGGGGATCTTCCTGTATCTCACCGGATTCGGCTTGGAGGGACCGTACCGCGACCGGGGCGCGTTCGACCGGATCGCCAGCGCCTACAGTGGCCTGACCTACGTCACGGGCGAGCCGGGGAACCCGCCGGTGCGCAGCGGATACTCCGTCGTCGACTACATGGGCGCGTATCTGGCGGCCTTCTCCGTGGTGACCGCGCTCTACCACCGGGACCGCGTATCGGGTGCCGGGCAGGTGATCGATCTGGCGCTGTACGAAGCGGCGCTACGGTCGAGCGAGGATTCGGTGACGGCGTTCGGCCTGCAACGGCAGGTTCGCGAGCGCCTCGGCAACAAGAACCCGTCGATCGTCCCGGCGTCGGACTTCGAAACCGCCGACGGCCAGCGGGTTTCGTTGCACGCCGGCACCGATCCGCTTTTCCGCCGGCTGGCGACGGTCATGAACCAGCCGGAATTGGCCGCCGATGCCCGGTTCGCCGAGCGGGCGGCGCGGGTGGAACACCAGGACGAGCTCTATCCGCTCATCGGTGCGTGGGTGTCGCGGCTGCGCGCCGACGAGGTCGTCAAGATGCTGAGCGACGCGGACATCCCCGCCTCGCCGATCATGAGCGTCGCGGACCTGATGAACGATCCGCACTGCCGGGCCCGGGGCTCGGTCGTCACCGTGCCCGATCCGGAACTGGGCGACATCCCGATGGTCGCTCCGCTGCCGCGGATGAGCGCGACGCCCGGCGCCGTGCGCTGGGCCGGCACCGCGCTGGGCGCGCATACCGACGAGGTGCTCGGCGAGTTGCTCGGGCTGACCGTGCCCGAGATCGACACGCTACGGGAGAACGGAGTGGTGTGAGCCGCTCAGTAAGCTCGGCCCCGCGCCCAAAACGAATCCTATCCGGGAGTTCAGGTGAACGAAGCTGCCGAGCAAGCGGCCCAGGCCCGGCGAATACGCGACCGGGCTCGCACCGAGGCAGACCTGCTCGAAGCCACCTTCGATCTGCTCCAGCGCGACGGCATCTTCGCCGGGCTGAACCTGCAGGAGGTCGCGGACCGCGCCGGAGTGAACCGTGGCCAGATCTACCAGTACTTCGGTGATCGCCGCTCATTGTTGCGGGCGGCGGTGGCCTACCGGGCGAGGGAGTGGGCGGCCGGGGCCAGACGGCACTGGGAGATGCCGTTCATCCAGCGGCGCCGGGCGAAGTTCCGCAGCGCGCTGCGGAATCCGCGGTCGACGTTCGTCGAGGCGATGCTCGCGATCGACGGCGACCCGGACTACCACGTCCTGCCGGAGATCGACAAGACACGGGCGGCGCTCGAACGCGATCAGCGGACCGGGGACCTGCCGGCCGAAGCCGACGCGGTCGCCACGCACGCGTTCATGGTGGCGGCGTACAAGGGTTACCTCATCTTCCGCGAGTCACTCGCGCGTGACCTCGGGATTCCGGTCAACCGGCTCGATGCCCGCGTGCTGGCGGTTCACGACCGGATCCTCGAAGCTATGGCCGAGGACGGTTGAGCGCGTCCGCCCAGTTCGCGGGCGCGTCGCGGGTGAGGGCACCGATGTCCAGCTCGTCCTGACCCGGCACCCCGATCCTGGTGAAGCGCATCGGCTCGGCACCGGCCGGGATCGTCGCGTCGAGGCCCATCTTCGCGCCGACCCCGGCCGACGTGGACGGGTCCAGTTTGGACGCCTGCGTGCCCGGCACGACGATCAGATCGCGATCGGCCTGGAACCGGGTCGCCACCGCCCATTCCACCTCGGCCGGGTTCGCCACGTCGACGTCGGCGTCGACGACCGTCACGTGCTTGATGTCGTAGTGCACCGAAAGCGCGGCGAGAATGACGTTGCGTGCCTCGCCCGGCGCGGGCCGGTCGACCTGGACGTGGAGGTGGTAGCGGCAGGCGCCGCCGACGGGCAGGTGCACCGCGGTCACGCACGGGAAGGTGCGGCGCAGTTCGGACAGGAACGATCCCTCGCGCGGGATGCAGCCGAGCAGCAGGTGTTCGCGGCCGCCGCCGACGATCGTGTGGTAGAGCGGATCGCGGCGGTGGGTCACCGTGCTGACCTCGATCACGTGCCGGTCCGCGCGTTCTCCGTAATACTGCGGGAATTCGCCGAACGGGCCCTCCGGTTCACGAACCCGCGCCAGCAACCTGCCCTCCAGCACGATCTCGGCGTTCGCGGGCACCCGGATCTCGCTGCCGAGGCACCGCACGAGCGGCAGCGGCGATCCGCGCAGGGCGCCGGAGATCTCCAGTTCGTCCTGGCCGAGTGGCACGATCGCCTGCGAGGCCATCAGGGTGAGCGGGTCCGCGCCCACCACGATCGCCACGTCGAGATCCTCGCCCGCGCCTTCCCGGTCCCGGAAGAAGGCGAGCGTGTGGCGGGGCAGCAGCAGCGCGCCGAGCCGGTCGGGCCCGCTGACCTGCAGCCGGTGGATCGACACGTTCTGCCGTCCGTGCGCGTCGCGGGTGATCAGCAGGCCGGCGGTGAGATAGGGCCCGTGGTCGTGCTCGTTGTGCGTCGGCAGCGGCAGCAGCCGGGTGAGGTCGACGTCCCGGTGCACGACCTCCTGCACGGGCGCGGCGGTGATCTCCTGACCGGGCAGCGGATCGCGGCAGGCTTCCTGGAAGCGGGGGACCAGATCGCGTTCGGCGACGCCGGCCGCTTCGGCCATCCAGGACCGTTGCGACAGCAGGCCCGACACGATCGGCACGGGGTGCCCGCCGGGCCGTGGGAAGAGCGTGGCCTGACGGCCGTCGAGGCGGTTGGCCACCCCGGCGACGCCGAAGCGCAGGTCGATACCGGGGCCGGCCAGCGCGAGGCGGCCGGTCGAGGCCAGGCGGCCGAGCCAGGTGCGAAGGTCAGCGCCGGGTGTCATGCTCGCTCCGCGAAATCGACGGCAACGGGTCAGTCACGACACTGCGGCCGGCGCGGTGTCGCGGCAAGGGGTGAAGCGTGATGGCAGCGATAGGGAGCGGCTATCCGGCCCTGGCCGCGTTGCGCGCCGAGGACGGGAACTCGCCGCGCGCGACCTGCCCGGCGACACGCTGCCAGAACTCGAGCGCCGCGTGTTCCATACCGAGCCCCAGTTCCAGGGTCACCATGCGGGTGGCCACGTCGTCGATGTCGCCGTATTTCGCCTTCATGTCCTCGTAGTCGGCGATGCGGCGTTCGTGCTGCTCGATCTGGCTCGCCGCGAGGCTGGCCACGTCGTCGGGCCCGGCGAGTTCGTTGAAGAACAGCTTGATCTCGGCGACGTCGCGGAGTTCGAAATGCGCGTTCACCGGTTCCGCGAGCCAATCCCGCAGCGCCGCCCGGCCTTCCGCGGTGATCGTGTACAGCTTCCGGCGGCGCCCGTGCCGCTCCTCCTCGAGGTCGAGCAGGCCCGCCTCTTCGAGCCGCTTCGGCTCCGAATACAGCTGCGCGTGGGGAAAGCTCCAGAAGTAGCCGATCGACCGGCCGACCGCGCGCTTGAGGTCGTACGGGGTCGACGGGCCGCGCAGCGCGATCATGCCGAGGACGACGTACGACGTCGTGGACAGGCGGACGCTTGACATGCCACGAAGGCTATCGTACGTTCTGGACAGTCTGAAACAGATGATGCTGATCGCACTATTGCCGGGCGGACCTCCCTTCCGCATCCCGAACGGTGACAACGGAGAACAGTGATGGATCTGGGCACGGCACTGCGCTGGACCGCCGAGCGCTATCCGGCGCGCCGGGCGGTCGGCGGCGCGAATCCCCTCAGCTACGCGGAATGGGACGACCACACGAGCCGCCTGGCCAGCGCACTCGGCGAACAGGGTGTGGGCGTGGGCGACCGCGTGGTGCTGGTGCTCGCCGGCGGGCTGCCGCTCGCGAGCCTGCACCTGGCGGCGCAGATGCTGGGCGCGACCTCCGTGCCGCTGTCGTTCCGGTTCGGTGTGCCCGAACTGGCGTACTGCGTCGCGGACGCGGCACCGGCGCTGGTGATCTACGACGCGGAGAACGAGGAACTGGTCACGAAGGCGCTCGCGGAGGCGCCCGGCGTGCGCGGGGTCTCCGCCGGCGCAATCGGGCACCAGGCCGCGCGCGCCGAGCCCGCGCCCGCCGTGCCGGTGGCGGACACCGCCACCAGTGTCATGCTGTACACGTCGGGCACCACCGGGAAGCCCAAAGGTGTGCCGCGCAGCCACTCCGCCGAGCACTACGCCGCACTGGCCCACCTGATCCAAAGTGGACAGTCATGCTTCGACACCACGCTCGGCGTCATGCCGCTGTTCCACACCATGGGCATGCGCACGCTGCTGTCGACGATCCTCACGGCGGGCACCTGGGTGCCCCAGGTCCGGTTCGACGCCGGGGAAGCGCTCGAACTGATCGTGCGCGAGGAGATCACCACCCTCTACCTCGTTCCCACGATCTACTGGGCGCTCCTGCGCACCGGCCGCCTCGCCGAGGCCACTTCGGTGCGGAAGATCGCCTACGCGGGCGCCGCGATGACCACCGCGCTGGCCGAGCGGCTCGCGGGCACGCTGCGGCCACGGTCGTTCGTGAACCACTTCGGCAGCACCGAGATCTACACGTTCTCGATCGGCCCGGACGCGGCCGCGAAACCCGGCAGCGCCGGGCGTGCCGGGGTGTTCTCGCGGGTCCGGCTCGTCCGGCCGGAGCCCGGGGCGAGCCCTGACGAGCTGGTCGGGCCGGGTGAGCAGGGGCAGGTCGCGGTGTCGATGGCCAGCCCCGAGGCGTTCGCGGGCTACTGGAACCGGCCCGATGCCGACGCGAAGACGATCCGCGAGGGCTGGTACTTCCCTGGCGATCTGGCCGTCGCCGACGAGGACGGGGACCTGTGGGTCTCGGGCCGGGTCGACGACATGATCAACTCCGGCGGGGAGAACATCTACCCCGACGAGGTCGAGGACGCGCTGGTGCGGTGCCCGGCCGTGCGCGAGGTCGTGGTCGCGGGCACCCCGGACGACCGGTGGGGCCAGGCCGTCACCGCCTTCTTCGTGCCCGAGCGGGGCACCGATCCGGCGCGGGCGGCCGACGAGGTGTGGCGCTTCGCGCGCGAAGGCTCCGGCCTGCCTTCGCTCAAACGGCCCAAGCGGGTCATCGCGGTCCCGGAGATCCCGAAGTCGGCGGTGGGCAAGATCCTGCGCCGCGAACTCGGCGCCGGGCACTACGAGGTGCTCGCCGATGTCGGGGAGAACGCGTGACCGGGCAGGGCTGCGCGCGGCTGGAGGATCCGGCGCTGCTCACCGGCCGCGGGCGGTTCCTCGACGATCTCGACCCGTTCGCGGGCACGCTGACCGCCGCGATCGTCCGCAGCCCGCACCCGCACGCGCGGATCCGCCGGGTCGATCTCTCCCGGGCCCGCCGGCATCCCGGTGTCACCGCGGTGCTCGGCCCGGAGGAGGTGGCCGCCGAGCTGAAGCCGTTCCCGCTCGCGGTGAAGGCGCCCATGCCGTATTACCCGACCGCGGTGGGCAAGGCCCGCTTCGTCGGGGAGCCCGTCGCGGTCGTGGTCGCGGCGGACCGGTACGTCGCCGAGGACGCGGCCGAACTCGTCGACGTCGAATACGGACCGCTGCCGCCCGTGATCGACATCGGGCACTCGCTCGAACCCGGCGCGCCGCGGTTGCACGACACCGCGGACAGCAACGTGGCCACCGACCGCACGTTCGACTTCGGCGACGTGGACGCGGTGTTCGCCGATGCGGACAAGGTCGTGGTGGGGGAGTACGACTTCCCGCGCTACTCGTCCACGCCGATGGAGTGCTATTCGGTCATCGCGGAATGGCGCGACGAGGCCGGTGGCCCCGCGATCGAGGCGTGGGCGAACTTCCACGGCCCGTTCTCGATGGTGGCCGTGCTCGCCGGGGCCTTCGGCCTGCCCGCTTCGCGGATCCGGCTACGCGTGCCCGCGGACAACGGCGGCAGCTTCGGCATCAAGGCCGGGATCTACCCGTATGTCGCGTTGATGGCGCTGGCGAGCAAGTACGCGGGACGCCCGGTGCGCTGGACCGAGGACCGCGTCGAGCACCTGCTCGCCAGTTCGGCCGGATCCGACCGGAAGATGCGGTTCGAGGCCGCCGTCTCGCCCGAGGGCCGGGTGCTGGGCCTGCGCGCCGACCTGATCGACAACGTCGGCGGCTACCTTCGCCCACCCGAACCGAGCACGCTTTACCGCTGTTTCGGCAATATCACCGGCGCCTACCGCATCGACGCGGTGCGGATCCGGTCTCGCGCGGTCGTCACCAACAAGACCCCGACCGGGCTCAACCGCGGCTTCGGCGGCCAGCAGCTCTACTTCGGGCTGGAGCGGCTGATGGACGAGATCGCGGAGACCTGCGGAATCGACCCGGCCGAGTTGCGCCGCCGCAACTTCGTCCAGGCCGCCGATTTCCCTTACGCCACCCCGACCGGCGGCATCTACGACTCGGGCGATTACCACACCGCACTGGAGATGCTGCTGAAGAACTCGGATTACCAGGCGTTGCGGCAGCGGCAGGCGCGGGCCCGCGAACGCGGCGAGTACCTCGGTATCGGGATCGCCACGATCGTCGACCCGTCCGCGACGAACATCGGCTACGTCGGTCTCGCGACCCCCGCCGAGCAGCGCGCCGCCGGGCGCGGGAAGTCCGGTTCGACCGAGCACGTGCGGATCAGCGTCGATCCGAACGGTGTCGTGTCGGTGCTGCTCGGCACGGTGCCGCAAGGGCAGGGGCACGCGACCGTCGCGCAGGCGGTGGTCGCCGACCAGCTCGGGCTGCCCCGCGAGCACGTGCACCCGGTGGTGGAGATGGACACCGCGACGACGCCGTGGACGATCAGCTCCGGCAGCTACTCGTCGCGGTTCGCGCCGCTGCTGACCAGCGCGCTGGTCGAGGCGAGCGAGCGGCTCGCCGAGACCGTCAAGATCGCCGGGGCGACGCTGCTCGGCGTGGACCCGGCGGCCGTCGAACTCGCCGGGGGAACCGTGCGGGAGAAGGAGAATCCGGATCGGTCGGTGCCGTTCCGGCGCGCGGCCGGGCTCGTGCACTGGGACCCCGGCGCACTGCCCGAGGGGGTGCCCGCGCGGCTGTACGAGGAGGCGGCGTTCACCCCGCCGCAGTCCAAGGCGGCCAGCCGCAGCGACCAGATCAACTCCAGCCTCTGCTACGGGTTCGTCGCGGAGATGGCGGTCGTGCGGATCGATCCGGAGACCCGCGAGGTCCGGCTGGAGCAGGTGTTCACCGTGCACGACGCGGGCACGATCCTCAACCCGGTCCTGCTCGAAGGCCAGGTGCACGGCGCGCTCGCGCACGCACTGGGCGGCGCGCTGTACGAAGAGATGCGCTACACGGAGAACGGGCAGCCGACCGCGACGTTCATGGACTACCTGTGCCCCACCTCCGCGGAGACGAGTTTCGAACTCGACAGCGACCACCTGCAGACCCCGTCGCCGCTGACGAAGCTCGGCGCGAAGGGCTGCGGTGAGGGCAGCAGCATGAGCCTGCCCGCCGCCATCGCCAACGCCGTGGCCGACGCGCTCGGCATTCCGGTCACCGGCCTGCCCCTGCACGGCAACGTCGTGCACGAACTGCTCAGCCGCAAGGAAAGGAAGAACTGACGATGGCACTGCACGGAGGCGAGATCCGGCTGGACCGCGGGCACCAGGGCCGCGTGGCCTACCTGACGCTCGACCACGGCAAGTACAACATCATCACGTGGGAGACGCGCCAGGTCATGGCCGACCGGTTCGCCGAGATCGATGCCGACGGCGAGATCCAGGCCGTCGTCGTCCGCGCCGAGGGCGAGCACTTCTCCTCCGGCGGCGACATCGCCGGATTCATGGAAGTCGATCCCGTCGACTTCACCGACCTCGGCCACAACGTCACCGCGGCCGCGCGCAGCCCGAAACCCGTGATCGCCGCCGTCGACGGGTACTGCTTCGGCGTCGGGCTGGAGCTGGCGCTGTCCACCGACATCCGGGTCTGCACCGAGCGCAGCGAGTTCGCGCTGCCCGAGATGCGGCTCGGCATGATCCCCGGCTCCGGCGGCACCCAGCGGCTGGCGCGGCTCATCGGCCTTTCGCGGGCCAAGTACCACATCATGACCGCGACCCGGATCAAGGCGCCGCAGGCGGGGGACTGGGGCCTGGTGGCGAACGTGGTGCCGGACCGGGCCGCCCTCGACGCGGAGGTCGAGCGGATCCTCGGTGTGCTGCTCGGGTTCTCCCCGATGGCCGCCCGTACCGCGAAGGAAGTGCTCGACAAGGGCGTGGACGCCCCGCTGTACTCCGGAATCGAGCTGGAACGCAAGGCGTACGCGATGCTGCGGGCCAGCAGCGATTTCGCCGAGGGCGTCGCGGCGTTCACGGAGAAGCGCAAGCCGAAGTTCCAGGGCCGGTGACCGGCGCGTGAAGGCAGCACCGTTCGCCTACGCTCGCCCGTCTACAGTGGACGAGGCGGTGGCCGAACTGGCCCGCTCCGCCGGCGGCGGCAAGGTGCTCTCGGGCGGCCAGTCGCTGGTACCGGCGCTGGCGATGCGGCTGGCCCGGCCCGAGGTGCTGGTCGATATCAACGCGATCACCGAGCTGTCCCGGATCGAGCGGTCGGACGGGTTCGCCGAGATCGGCGCCACGGTACGGCAGCGCGCGGTCGAACGCGATCCGCTCAGTACGAGGATTCCCTTGCTGGGCCTGGCGTTGCCGTGGGTGGGGCACCGGGAGCTGCGCAGCCGTGGCACGGTGTGCGGCAGCCTCGCGCACGCCGATCCGGCCGCTGAACTGCCCGCCGTCGCGTGCTGCCTCGACGCCTCGCTCACCCTCGTCGGCCCGTCCGGCACGCGGCGGGTGCCGGCGCGGGAGTTCTTCGCCGGGGCGATGATGACCGAGCTCGGGCCCGACGAAGTCCTCACTTCGGCGCGAGTCCCCCTGGCACGTAAGGGAGACGGGTTCGGCTTCGGCGAGATAGCGCGCAGGCACGGGGATTTCGCGCTGGCCGGGGTCGCGGTGCACGTGCGGGACGGGCGTATCACGCTCACCGGGTTCGGGATCTCCGACCGCCCGGTCACCCGGACCGTCACCGAGGTTTCCGACAGCCTGCTCGACGACATGGTCGACACCGAAGGCGACACGCACGCCTCGCGGGACTACCGGCGGCGCCTGTTCCGGGTGCTCGCCCGGCGGGAAATCGCCCGGGCCGCCAGGGAGGCCGGCAATGGCTGAACTCGGGCCGGTCCGCGCGGAGGCCGGGGAACTCGTCGAGGTTTCGTTCACCGTGAACGGCACCCCGGCGACGCTGCGGCTGCCCGCGCGGGTCACGCTGTCCGACGCGCTGCGCGGTCACCTCGGGCTGACCGGCACGCACGTCGGCTGCGAGCACGGGGTGTGCGGGATGTGCACCGTGCTCGTCGACGGCGAGGCCGCGCGCGCCTGCCTGCTGTTCGCGGTGCAGGCCGGCGGTGCCGAGATCACCACGGTCGAAGGGCTCGGCAAGCCGGGCGACCTGCACCCGCTGCAGCGTTCGTTCGGGCGCAACCACGCGCTGCAGTGCGGTTTCTGCACCCCGGGTTTCCTGATGAGCTCCTACGATCTGCTCACCACGAAACACGGGGTGCGGCCGGAGGACCTGCCCGGGGAGCTGTCCGGCGTGATCTGCCGGTGCACCGGCTACCGCAACATCGTCACGGCGGTGCGGGAGGTCCAGGCCGAATTCCCGGACGGCATCCCGGCCCCGGGCAACCGCGCCACCCCGGCGGCACCGGAACCGGAGGCGGCCGGACCGGTCGCGACGGACATCGTGCTGCCCGGCGGCGCGCCCACGATCGCCGTCGAGATCTCGACCGGGGTCGCGGTCGAGGCGGACCGCGTGTGGACCGTGCTCGACGACATCCACCTGCTGGCCCGGTGCCTGCCCGGCGCCGAGCTGACCGGCGATCTCGGCGGGGACACGTACGCCGGCCGCGCCCGGGTTTCGGTCGGCCCGGTGAAGCTCGCGTTCCAGGGCATCGCGCGGATCCTGGACCACGACCGCGCGTCCGGCCGCATGCGGGTACTCGCACAGGGACGGGACACGGGCGGCGCGCAGACCCAGGCGGACATCGTGCTGCGCACCGAAGGCGCCGGCGGGACCACCGTCCTGCATGCCGACGCCAAGGTGTACCTGACCGGGCGGATCGCGCAGTTCGGCCGGGCGCTCGCGGGTGACATCAGCCGCCGCATGTTCGAGCAGTTCGCGGCGGCGGTCGCCGAGGCCGCGAGCTCCGGCCACGCCGTCCCGGTGAAACCGCCCAGCGCGCTGAAGCTGATGGCCGGGACGCTGCTGCGGCGGATCAGGGACACGCTGCGGTGGGGAAGGAGGCGCCGGTGACGCCCTTCCTGGCGCGGTGAGCGGGCGTGGAACTCCACCAGCTCAGGTATGTCCTGGCCGTCGCCGAGGCGGGCAGCTTCACGCGCGCCGCCGAGAAGCTCTACCTGGCGCAGCCGTCGCTTTCGGTGCAGATCCGTAAGCTCGAAAAGGAACTCGGGGTCGCGCTGTTCGAACGGCTGGGCCGCAAGGTGGTGCTGACGACGGCGGGCGAGGCGTTCCTCGAACACGCGCGCCCGGCGCTGTTCCACCTGGAGCGGGCGCGGGAAGAAGCCGTCGCGGTGCGGAATCTCCACCGTGGACGGCTGGCACTGGGCACGCTGCCCAGCGTCGGCGCGAGCCTGCTGCCGGGTGTGCTCGCCGGGTATCGCGGCGCGCATCCCGAGATCGAACTGCGCCTGATCGAGCACACCGTGTCGGGCGAGTTCGAGCGGATGGTGCAGGTCGGCGAGCTCGACCTGGCGATCATCCGGGCGCCGTGGAGCAGGCCGGGTGTCACGGGACGGGTCCTGGTCCGGGAGCCGATGGTGGCGATGCTGCCTCCCGGGCACCGGCTCGCCTCCCGCGAGACGCTCGACCTCGCGGAACTCGCCGCCGACGATTTCGTCGGCATGCGACCGGGTTCCGGGCTGCGCACGCTCCTGGTGTCGGCCTGCCACCGCCACGGATTCACGCCGGCGGTGACGGTGGAGACCGAGCAGCTTTCGGTGCTGTGCGGGATGGTCGGCAGCGGGGTCGGCGTCTCGGTGGTACCGAGGCTGGTCGCGGCCGGCTATCCGATCACCGTGCCGCTCGGCGATCCGCGGGATTCCCGCGAACTGGCGGTGGTGTGGCGGTCGGCCGGCCCGCTCGCACCGGCGGCGCGGGCACTGCTCGACCTGCTGCTGGCGGCCGCCCGCGAGCCCCCGGCCCATAGCCACCGCCTACCGGACCGGTAGGCAGCCGCACATCGCTTCGCACACCCGCACGGACTGTAATTCCTGCAGTAAGTGCGTCACCACAAGGAGGTGGGTATGCACGAACCGTCCCGTCGGGCCACGCTGTCCGCGGCCGTCGCCTCGGTCGCCGGCTGGGCCTTCGATCTGTTCGACCTGTTCATCCTGCTCTACATCGCCGGCACCGTCGGCAAGCTGATCTTCCCGGCGCACAGCCCGACGCTGAGCCTGGCGGCCGTGTACGCGTCGTTCGCGGTGAGCGTGCTGCTGCGCCCGGCGGGCGCCGCGATCTTCGGCGCGGTCGCCGACCGCGGCGGCCGCAAGAAGACGATGGTGATCGTGCTCGCCGGGGTGGGCCTGTCCACCGCGGCGATGGGCGCGGTGCCGACGTATGCGGCCGCCGGGCTCGCCGCGCCCGTGCTGTTCCTCGTGCTCCGGCTGGTGCAGGGCGTGTTCGTCGGCGGCGTCGTCGCGGCGACGCACACGCTGGGCACGGAAAGCGTTCCGCCGCGGTGGCGTGGTCTGATGTCGGGGCTCATCGGCGGCGGGGGAGCGGGCGTCGGCGCCGCGCTGGCCAGCGGCCTCTACCTCGGGGTCAACGCGGCGTTTCCCGGGCCGCAGTTCACCGTGTGGGGCTGGCGCGTGATGTTCTTCGCCGGCCTGCTCGCCGCGATCCTGAGCTACTTCGTGCTGCGCGGGGTCGAGGAGTCTCCACTGTGGAAGGCCGCGCGCGAATCCGGCCCGCCCGCGAAGGCCCGGATCGGTGATCTGGTGCGCGGCGGGCGCGGGAAGCTGTTCGCGCTCAACATCGTGCTGGTGGCGGGCGCGGGCTCACAGTACTACCTGACGTCGGGCTACCTGCCAACGCTGCTCGGTGACGTGACCGGCGTGCACTCCGGCGCGCGGGGCGTGATCCTGCTCGTCTCCAGCGCCGGCGTGATCTTTGCGGCGGTGGCGGCGGGGCAGTTGAGCGAGCGGTTCGGGCGGCGGCGCACGATGCTCGTCATCGGCGGCGTGAATCTCGTCGCGCTGCCCTTGCTGATCTGGCTCATCACGAGCACCGACCCGGCGCGCGCCGGCGTGATCGGGCTGTACTCGACGCTGCTGGCGTTCTTCGCCAACGCCGCCTACGCGCCGGTGCTGGTGTTCCTCAACGAGCGGTACCCGACGGCCCTGCGCTCGCGCGGCACCGCGGTGTGCTGGAACGTGGGCTTCATGATCGGCGGGCTGATGCCCACGTTCGTCAACCTGGCCAGTCCGGGACTCGCGGACGTGCCTGGCAGGCTGATGCTGTTCCTGGGCGTGATGGTCGCGGTGTTCCTCGTCGCGAGCGTGCTCAGCCCGGAGACGCGGGGCGCGATGGAAGCCCCGCGGGTATCCACGATCGAGAGGGAGGAAGTGGCGTGAGCCTGCGGGACAGGGCCGTGCTCCTGACCGGGTGCACGGGAGATATCGGCGCCGCGTACCTGGACGCGATGACCAGCGCCGGGGCGAACGTGGTCGCGGTCGATCTGGACGACGGCACGGAGCTGGCGGCGCGAGCCTCCGAACGGGGCCCGGGGAAGGCCGTGTTCCAGCGCTGCGACATCACCGACGATTCCGATGTGCACAGCGCGGTGCGGGCCGCTGTGGAACGATTCGGCGGGCTCGACGCGGTCGTGAACAACGCGGCGGTGTACCGCGGTCTCGGGCGGAAACGCCCGCTGGAGGAACTGACGCTCGAGGACTGGGACACGGTGCTGCGTGTCAACGTGCGCGGCACCTGGCAGGTGATCCGCGGCGCGCTGCCCGCGCTGCGGCGGCGCGGCGGCGGGCGGATCGTGAACGTCTCGTCCGCCACCGCCCGCATGGGCACCGCCGGGTTCGCCCACTACGTCGCGTCCAAGGCGGCGGTCGAGGGCCTCACCAGGGCCGCGGCCCGCGAACTCGGCAAGGACGGCATCACCGTCAACGCCGTGTCGCCCGGGCTGGTCGACGACGGCGCCACACGGGCGCTCAACGATCCCGGCTACGTGGCCGCCGCGGCCGGCGCCCGGTCGCTGCCCCGCGACATGCGGCCCGATGACCTGGTCGGCGCCCTGCTGTGGCTGATCGGACCGGACAGCGGGTTCGTCTCCGGGCAGACCGTCATCGTCGACGGCGGCGGGGTGTTCGCCTGACCGGCTAGGTATGCGGTCGCGCCAGCCGGAACACCGGATGCCGGGCGGCTTCGGCGGCGAACTCCTCGACCGGGGCGCCGGGGGCCGCGTCGAAGAACGGCGCGGTCACCCGCACCTGGCCGACGTAGTGGCGGAGTACGGGTGCGGCTGCCGCGCCGTCGGCTTCCTCGACGTCCCACACCTCGCGGGTCGCTCCCCGGTGCAGCCGGGCGACGGGTTCGGCGCGCAGGTTGTGCACCCAGCCGACCGTGCCGTAGGGGGACACGAGCCAGCGCGCGCCGCCGAACTCGACGACGTTGACCGGGGTCGTGCGGTCGAGACCGCTCTTGCGCCCCTTCGTGGTCAGCAGGAAACCGGTCTTGCCCGCGGCCGGGACGCCACGGGCGAGCAGCGCCCCGACGACCACGTTGGCCAGCTTCCGGGCGAACCCCAGCCGGTATGTCCTCGCCATCCTCGCCCCCTCGGTCCGTGATTCCAGGGGCAGCCTAGCGATCCTCCGGCGGGAGCAAAGCCGCGGACCAGATGTCGCCGAGCACCTCGGCGGGTCTCGCGCTTCTGCCGGTCCCGCAGCGTCAGGCGTTCGCCCAGCGAACATGTCACAGTGGCAGCGGGCCGGAGGCGGGCGTCGTGAGCGAGGGCGCCCGCGATCCACGGTTCGCCCCGGTGCGCGATCTCCTGGACCGCAGACTCGAACAGGATGGCACCGGGGCTGGTCGGCGCCGCCAACGCGACCGCCTTCACCGAGGCCGTCTACTCCTGTTTGGACAGCCCGTGACCTTCCTCAGCTCAGGTCGAACACGCCCGGCGCGTTCCGGCTCAGCACGCGGTCCCGCTCCGCGTCGCTCAACCGCGCCTCGCCGAGGATGCCGGTCGCGGCCCGCGGGCTCCAGCACGGGTAGTCGGTGCCGTAGAGCACCTGCCCGGCTCCGTAGAACTCCATCGCGGTGCGCACGGTCAGCGCCTGGGGTGTCACGGTGTCGACGAACGTGCGCTTGAGGTACTCGCTCGGCGGGAGCGGCAGCGGTTGCCGCGCGTTCTTGTCGATCCGGCCCGCCTGGTAGGGCAGGAAACCGCCGCCATGGGTCTGGACCACCTTCAGGCCGGGATGCCGTTCGAGGATCCCGGCGAAGATCAGCCGCAGTACGGTGACGCTCGAATCGAACAGCCGCCCGATCGTGCGCTGCAGGGCGTCGCCGTAGTCCGAAAGGGCCTCGCCGAACACGAGGTCCGTCGGATGCACGATCAGCGGCACGCCGAGTTCGGCCACGCGGGTGTAGAACGGATCGAGCCGCGCGGCGTCGATCGCGTCGCCCGCGCTGACCGGCGGCAGGTTGACCGCGCGCAGGTCCAGCTCACCGATCGCGTGCTCGAGCACGGCCAGCGCCTGCGCACCGTCCTGCAGCGGAATCGCGGCCGTGCCGAAGAACCGGTCGCGATGGGTGCGCTGCGCCTTCGCGATCTCCTCGTTGTACGCGGCGGCGATGTCCACCGCGTCGCCGGCCGGCAGCTGATCGAGCAGCCCGCTGAGCACGCCGGTCGTGCACACCACGGCGGTTTCCGGCCCCGTCGCCGCCTCGGCCGCGGCGAGCCCGGCGTCGAGGTCGAACCAGACCGCGGGCAACGGCAGGAAACCGCGGCCTTCGTTGTAGTAGTAGCGGTAGCCGTCCCCGGCGCGTTCGGTGCGCGGGTACTCCGCTCGCGCGGCCATGGCTTCGAAATGCGAACGCGGGAACCAGTGGAAGTGTGTGTCGACCGTCCTCATCGGACACTCCTCTCGGTCAGGGCTCACCCTGGTTGGCCGCCAGGATCTCCGCGACCAGCGCGGCCGCGGCGGGTGCGTAGCGTTCGTGCAGCGTCCGGAACAGCTCCTCGCAGCGCGCCGCCGGCCAGTCCGGCGGCAGGTGCCCGGCCGGCAGCCGCGGCGTTTCCCGCAGGAGCTGCCGCCACGTGCTGATCAGCAGCAGGTCCTTGCCCAGCTCGTCGGTGGCGGCCGCGGCCGGGTCGGGGACATCCCAGTCCCGCAGGAACCGCCGGTACCGCCCGGCCAGCTCGCCGAGCTCCCAGACCCGCGCGATCATGCCCTGCACGTCGGCGAACTTCGGCCGCGCGGTGAACGCGTCGATCTGCTGGTCGACGCCGATCTCGCGCAGCGCTTCGTACATCTCGGTGAGGTCGTGGTCGCCGGGCGCGATCCACACGCCGTCGCGCAGCAGGCCGAATCCCTCCCACGCGAGCCTGCGCCGCAGCAGGTGCCGTTCGCGGCGCTGGGCCTCGGGCAGGCTGAAGCTCAGGATCGTCCAGGTGTCCTCCGCCGCGGGCAGGCCACCGGACTCGCCGAACGTGCGCCGTTCCTGGTTCCGCATCACCCGGAGCCCCAGTTCGGTGATCCGGTAGTACGCGAGCCGTCCCCGGCGCAGCCGTTCCAGCAGGCCGCGCTCGACCATGCGGGCGAGCGTGAGCCGGGCGGCCTGCTCCGACAGCCCGATCCGCGCCAGTACCGACAGATGACCGTTGGTGGCGATGGCCGGATTGTCGTCGAGACAGTAGCGGCCCAGCATGGTCATCAGCACCATCTGCGGTGTCGGTGGGCGGCTTCCCCCCGGCATCAGGCCTCCTGTCGGGCAAGTTGCGGTCGCAGCAACGGCAGCACCTGTTCGGTGAGCACCGCCGCCGGGGTGGTGTCGAGCAGTGCCGACGCCAGGCCCCGGGCCGCTTCGTCGCCGAGCGCGGGACCCGCGAGCGTGACCGCCTTGCGCAGCAGTTCGCCGGTACTCAGCTCGTGCCCGGGATCCCCGCGGGCGTGGTGACGTTCGAGCCGGACCGTACCGGAGTGCGTGGCGATCTCCAGCCGCGCACCCCAGCTCACCGGGTACGCGCGCGACAACTCCTCGTCGGCGACGACCTCGACCCGCCTGGCGAGGCCGGTGATCCGCGGGTCCGTGAGCGAGGCGGCGTCGAACTCCCAGGGCGTGCACCGCCCGCGAAGCGCCGCGACCGCGAGCATGTACTGCGCGCTGGCCAGCGCGTGCAGCGGGGAGCGGAACGGCGGCGGCCGGTCGACGGCGCGGACCAGCGGGCCCGGCAGCGCGCACCGGATCCCCCGCACCTCGTCGTCCATAGCGGACAACGCGTCCAGTGCCGCCTGCATGTGCTTGGCGCCGGCGTGCGCCTTGAGGCTGGTTTCGGGCAGCAGGAACGGTTCCGGCGGGTTCCGCCGCCGGCGCAGCGGCGACCGTGGATCGTCCAGGACGTCCAGCGGTCCGCGCCAGCCCGAGCCGGCGGTGAGGACCGCGGTGACGGCGCGCTCGGCGGCGAGCCCGCTCAGCAGGTACCGTCCGTCGGCGTCCGCGGTCGTGCCCGCGACCGAACCGCCCGCCTGCTGCGCGGCCAGCGCGATGGCCGACGCGATGGCCGGCACCGGCTTGCCGAGCAGGATCGACGCGGCCGCCGCGCCGCCCAGTGGCGCCACCAGAGCGGTCGGCCACCAGCCGAGTTCGATCAGCCGGTCCCCGCCGACGGAGAGCGCCGCGGCGAGCGCCACCTCGTACCCGGCGAGATACGCCCGCAGGACTTCCTCGCCGCTGGCGGACGGGCGCAACTCCAGCGCGGCGAGCATCGCGGGGAGCACGACGCAGCCCGGGCAGAGCACGGCGCCGCGGTGGATCCCCGCGACCTCCCAGGCACCCGCGTAGACACCGCCGGTGAACGCGGTGCGCGCGGGCGGGGCCAGCCCGCGCGCGTCCGCGAGCCGCGCGGCGGGCGCCCGCAAGGTGGTGTACCCGGCGACGACCGCGGCCACGGTGTCGGTCAGATGCGCCCTGGCCGCGGCGAGCACGGCGGCGGGCACGCGCCCGGTGGCGACCGCATGCCCTCGTTCGGCGAGCTCACTGACCAGGGACATCGGCCGTCTTGCGCAGTCGGTCGGTCGCTTCGGCGTCCACTTCGCCCCCGGCGGTCACGACCACGCGGTACTCGTCGCGGGCCGCGCGCGGGGTGACGAACCCGTCCAGCACGTCCTCGGCCACGGCGGCGGGGTCGCGTGTGGACGGATCGCCCCAGCCCCCGCCGCCCGCGGTGCGGAAGGTGATCGCCGAACCGGGCGCGAGCGGCAGCCCGGTGTGTTTCTTGATGTGCACGGGTTCCGCGCCGGGTTGCACGACGACGGTGTCGTTGGTGGCCCCCGGCTGCCCGCCGTGCAGGCCCCACGGCGGGCAGGTGGTGCGCTCGTTGGCGATGTTGGTGAACATGGCCTGCTGGGGGAGTGCCTCGATCTCCAGCCCGAGGCCGCCGCGATGCCGCCCGGCGCCTCCGCTGTCGGCGCGCAGTTCGTGCCGGGTGAACACCAGGGGGTAGCGCGACTCCTGGATTTCGATCGGGATGTTGCGCACGTCGCCCTGGCATACCGACACGCACGCGCTGGGGCCGTCGCCGCCGGGCCGCCCGCCCCACCCGCCGCCGTTGATGTTCAGGCACACGAACCGCGAACCGGTGCGCTCGTCCACCCCGTAGAAGGTGAACCCCGCCATATCACCCTTGTGCCCGGCGGGCACCTGCTCCGGCAGCGCGGGCGCGAGCGCCTTGACGATCGTGTCCACCACCGTCGGCAGCGAGATGCTCCACTGCCCGAGCGCCGCCGGGGGCCGCGCGTTGAGCAGCTTGCCCTCGGGCAGGATCACGTGCAGGTTCCGGAACGAACCCTCGTCGACCGGATGCGACGGCAGGGTCAGCGCCTTGAACGCGACCCGCGCGGCCGCGACGCCACCGGATCTGCCCGAGTTCAGCGGACCCCGCACCTGTTCGGCGATCCCGGAGAAGTCGATGGTCAGCTCCTCGCCGGCCACCTCGACCCGGATGTCCAGCCGGACCGGCCGGTCCAGGTCCTGCCCGTCGTTGTCCATCCACGACGAGGCGAAGTACTCGCCGTCGGCCATCCGGGACACCGCGTCCCGGGACAGCCGCTCGGACTGCTCGCGCATCTGCGCGACACAGGCCAGCACCGTGTCGAGCCCGTAGCGTGCGGCGAGTTCGGCCATCCGCCGCTCGCCGAGCCGGCAGGCCGCGATCGCCGCCCGCAGATCACCCAGCGAGGACTCCGGCATCCGGATGTTGTCCTCCAGGATCCGCATCACGTCGGCGTCCCACCGGCCCGCCTTGAGGACCTTGATCGACCGCAGTTGCAGGCCCTCGGCGTAGATGTCGGTGGTGGCCGTGGAGCCGAACCCGATCCGCGCGCCGCCGATGTCCACCCAGTGCGCCCGCACCGCCGGGAACGCGACCACGCGCCCGTCCACGAAGACGGGGGTGTAGACCACCACGTTGTTCAGATGCTGCCCGGCCACGTACGGGTAGTTCATCACGATCGCGTCGCCCGGTTCGAACCCGTCGAGCCCGTGCCGCTCGATCCCGTCGGCCACCGACACCCCGAGATCGGCCAGGAAGATCGGCAGACCGCCCAGGTTCTGCGCGATCAGCTCGCCGGCGGTGTCCACCAGGCCGACGCAGTAGTCCTGCACCTCGAAGATCATCGGGTTGTACGCGGTGCGGCGCAGCGCGGCCGCCATCTCGTCGCAGTACGCGACGAGGGCGCAGCGCACGACCTCGAGCGTGATCGGGTCCGGGCTCATGACGCGCTCCCTACCGTGATGACCAGCGAGGCGTCTTCGGCGACGGTGAGCACGTCACCGGCGTAGCAGACCACCGACGAGGTGGCCTCCTGCACGACCGCGGGCCCGTCGATGCGGTGCCCCGGCGCGAGATCCTCGCGGTTGTAGACCGGGACCGGCACCGGATCGGGGCCACCGCCGTGCAGCACCACGGCGCGGGTCCCGGTCGGTTCGAGGGGGCCGGCGGTGGCCCGATCCGGTGCCTGCTCGGTGATCCGCGCGAGCGGCATCGAGATCACCGTGCGAACGCCGATCGCCTCGACGGCCTCATCCGGTGCCTGATGGCCGTAGAGCCGTTCGTGCAGCGCGTCGAAGCCGGCCCGCACCGCCGCGTAGGTCGCCGTCGACAGCCCTTCGTCAGGTACCGGGACGGAGATCGTGAACTCCTGCCCGCGGTAACGCAGCTCCAGAAAGTGGTGCAGCGTGGGAGGTTCGTCCGGCTCGCCGGCGTCGGCGCGCAGCCGGGCCGTCGCTTCGGCGGCGAGTGCCTTGACGGTCACCGCGTAGTCGTCCACTGTGGATGGTTCGAACGCGGCGAGCCTGGTGCGGGTCAGATCGTGCCGCACCGGCGAGGACAACATGCCCTTCGCGGAGAACTGGCCGGGCAGCACCGGGACGACGACGGTGCCGATGTTGAGCTCGCGCGCGATCGACACGGCGTGCAGCGGCCCGGCGCCGCCGGTCGCCACGAGCGCGAACTCGCGCGGGTCCTCGCCCTTCTCCACCGACACGGCCCGCACCGCCAGGGACATCTGGGCGTCGGCGATGGTGACGATGCCGCGCGCGGCGGCGAGCACGTCCAGTCCCAGCGGTCCGGCGACGTGGGTGCGGATCGCGGCCTCGGCCGCCGCGGCGTCGAGTGCCATCTGCCCGCCCAGGAACCGGGCGGCGCCGAGCCTGCCGAGCACCAGGTTGGCGTCGGTCACCGTGGGGCGGTCGCCGCCGAGGCCGTAGCAGGCCGGGCCGGGTGCGGCACCGGCGCTGCGCGGGCCGACCTTGAGCGCCCCGGCCGCGTCGACCCACGCGATACTGCCCCCGCCGGAACCCACCTCGACGATGTTCACCACGGGCAGCGACATCGGATGCCCGGTCGCGTACCCGCCGATGAAGTAGCCCGGGCTGACGTCGACCTCGCCGTCCTTGACCAGGCTCGTCTTCGCGGTCGTCCCGCCCATGTCGAACGGGATGAGCCGGGACAGCCCCAGCCGCCCGGCCAGCGCCGCGGCCCCGATGACCCCGGCGACCGGCCCGGACTCCATCATCCGGACGGGGGCGCGCCGGGCGGATTCGACCGACATGATGCCGCCGTTGGACTGCATGATCAGCAGCCGGCCGCGGAACCCGCGGGCGGCGAGCCGGCCGGCGAGCGAGTCGAGGTAACGCGAGACCACCGGTCCGACGTAGGCGTTGAGGACGGTGGTCGAGGTGCGCTCGTACTCGCGGTACTCGCGCATGATCTGGTGCGACAGCGTCACGTACGCCTCGGGCCACAGCTGTTCGAGCAGCAGGCCGAGCCGCAGTTCGTGCTCCGGATTGGCATAGGAGTGCAGCAGGCACACGGCGACCGATTCGACACCGGTCGCGCGCAGGTCTTCGATCAGTGCCTTCGCGCCGTCGACGTCCAGCGGTGTCCGCAGGGAGCCGTCGGCCAGCACCCGTTCCCGGACCTCGCGCCGCAGCCGCCGCCGCACGAGCGGGTCAGGTTTGCCGAAGAACAGGTTGTACGGTTCCGAGCGGTTGCCCCGCCCGATCTCGTAGACGTCGCGGAACCCCTCGGTCGTGATGAGCGCCGTGCGCGCGCCCACCCGCTGCAGGACCGTGTTGATCGCGATCGTCGACCCGTGCAGGAACAGTTCGGTGCCCGGCAGGTCCGCGCCCAGTTCTTCGAGCCCGTTGAGCACCCCTTCGGCGTGGTCGTGTGGCGTGGTCAGGGTTTTCGCCGTGCTGAACACACCGCGGGCGTCCACGGCCGTCAGATCCGTGAAGGTCCCGCCGATATCGGCGGCGATCTGCGTCATCTCGGTCCTTTCCCGCTCAGTCGAGGTCCGCGCGCCACGAGTCCGCGACCGCCTCCAGCCGGCGGGCGAGCACGTTGAGCACGACACCGGCGACGATCACCACGACCACCGAGGCGAGCACGTCGGTGGTGCCGAGGTGGCCGGCGAAGTAGCTGATGTTGTAACCGATCCCGCCGTCGCCGGCGAAGAACTCGCCGACCACGACCCCGACCAGCGCGCGGCCGGCGCCCAGCCGCAGCCCGGCCATGATCGTCGGCACCGAGGCCGGCAGGACCACCTTGCGCAGCAACGCGGTTTCCCCGGCACCGAACGATGTGGCGGTGCGGACCAGTCCCGGGTCGACATTGCGCACCCCCTGCGCGGAGTTCACCACGATCGGCACCACGGACATCAGGAACGTGATCGCCACGACGGCGGGGCTGCCGAGGCCGAGAACGAGCACCAGCAAGGGGAACATCGCGACGACGGGTGCGGAGTAGAGCAGCCACACGTACGGTTCGATCGCGTACTCGACGTACCGGTACCGGCCCATCAGCAGCCCGGCGACCACCCCCGCGACGGCCGCGAGCCCGAAGCCCAGCACGAGTTCGACCGCGCTGGTGCCGAGGCTGCGCAGGAGCAGGCCCGAGCTCGCCTGGTCCTCGAGCGCGTACCAGATCAGCTCCGGCGAGGAGGTGAGGAACGGGTTGACCAGCCCGGTCGCGGCCGCGAGCTGCCACAGCACCGCGATCGCGACGATGAACCCGCCGCCGAGCGCGACCGGCCAGATCCGGCTTTCCCGCGTCATCTCACGCCCCCTGCCACGACGAGAGCCGGCGCTGGGCGATCCGCAGGCCCGTACTGACGAGATAGCCGAAGGCGGCCACCAGCAGCGTCAGGAACAGCAGCGGGGCGATCGCGAAGCTCTGCCCGTAGGTGGAGATCTGCAGCCCGATGCCCTGGGTGCCGCCGTAGAGTTCGGCGACGATCACCGCGATCACCCCGCGCCCGGCGCCCAGGCGCAGCCCGGCCACGATCGTCGGCAGCGCGCTCGGGAACAGCACCTTGCGGAACACCGCGAAATCCGTCGCGCACAACGATCGTGACGCCCGCACCAGTTTCGCGTCGGTCTCCCGGATCCCCGCCATGGCGTTCACCACGATCGTGATCACGGCCTCGATGAACACCATCGCGATCTTCGCCGCCGGGCCGATCCCCAGTGCGAGCACGATCAGCGGGAGCAACGCCAGCGAAGGCGTGACGTACAGCGCCACGAGCGCGGGCTCCAGCGTCTGCCGCAACCGCGTCCGCCAGCCCATCAGCATGCCGAGCGGCACCCCGGTGAGGACGGCGAGCGCGAACCCGGCGGCGAACTCCAGCAGCGTGATCCGCGCGTTGTCCCACAGCTCGCCGGACGCGGCCAGGTCCACACCGGACACCAGGATCGACCACGGGGTGCTCGTGTAGCGGACGTCGATGACACCGAGCGCACCGGAGAGCTGCCAGGCCGCGAGCACGATCAACACGCTCGCCACGGCGACCTGCACTCGCGCCTTCACAGCGCCGCCGGGGCCTGCGTGGCGGCGCCGAACAGCAGGCCGGCCAGATGGGTCCGGTACCGGCCGAACGCTTCGCTCGCCCGGACCGCGGCGTCACGCGGCCGGGGCAGGTCGATCGTCATGGTCTCGACGATGCGGCTCGGACTGCCGCCCATGACGAGTACCCGGTCGGCGAGGAAGATCGCCTCGTCGATGCCGTGCGTCACGAACAGCACGGTCTTGCGGTCGAAGTCCCAGATCCGCAGCAGCTCACCCGCCATCAGCTCCCGGGTCTGCGCGTCGAGCGCGCCGAACGGTTCGTCCATGAGCAGGACGGCGGGATCCATGGCCAGCGCGCGGGCGATCCCGACCCGCTGCCGCATCCCGCCGGAGAGCTGGTGCGGATGGCTGTCCTCGCGGCCGGAAAGCCCGACCAGCTCGACGAACCGGCGCGCGGTCGCGAGGCGTGCCGCCTTGCCGGTGCCGGTGAGCTCGAGTCCGAACGCGACATTGTCGACCACCGTCCGCCACGGCAGCAGCGACGCTTCCTGGAACACCATCGCGCGGTCCGGCCCCGGTTTCGTGACCCGCTCGCCGTGGAGGCGGATGGCGCCGCCGGAGGCCGGGATGAGCCCGTCGGCGGCCAGCAGCACGCTGGACTTCCCGCAGCCGCTCGGGCCGAGGACGGTGACGAACTCACCGGCGTCGACGTCGGCGGTGAACCCGTCGACCGCGACGAACGGGCCCGCCTTGCCGGGGTAGGAGATCCGCAGGTCCTCGAACGAGATATGCGCCATGAGCACCCTTTCCTCAGCTGACGGCCGGCAGGAACCGGCTGTCGAGCCACGTCGAGTCGGGGATCCGCGACTTGAAGACCTTGCCCGTCAAACCCATCTCCCAGAAGGCGTCCATGGCCTTCGCGGAGGGCAGCCGGCCGTCCGGGTAGAGCTGGTCGAGCCAGTCGTTCATGCTCGCCCGCGCGTCCTCCACCGAGATCTTGATCGCCTTGGCCATCGCCTGCGCGGCCACGTCCGGCTGCTGCTTGGTGGCGGTCATCGCGGCGGACAGGGCGTCCACGAACCGTTTCGCGCGGTCCGGGTTCGCGTCCACAAAGGACGACTTGCCCCAGGCGACGTGCATCGGGTAGCTGTCCACGAGGTCCCGCAGGTCGAGGATCTTGCGATAGCCCGCGCGCTCGGCGTACCTCGTCTGCGGCTGGGTGAAGATGTTCGCCTGCAGCTGCCCCGCCTGCATCGCGGCGAGCCGGGCGGCGGACGCGCCGCCCTGGACGACCTTGATGTCGGTGTCGGGGTTGAGGCCCGCCCGTGCCACCGCGTACCGCGTGAGCAGATCGGTCGAGGAGCCGAGCGTGGTCACGCCCCAGCGTTTGCCCTTGCCTTCGGCCACGTTGTGGATACTCGGGAGCGCGTACCAGGCGAACGCGGTCATGTCGAAGCCGCCGTAGAAGACCTTGGCATCCTGGCCGGCTTCCTCGGCCGTGAGTGGTCCGGCCAGCGACCCGATCGCCACATCGACATCGCCGGAGAGCACCGCCTTGGCCAGCTCCGCGTCGCCCTTGAACGTGACGACCTTGACGGTGAGCCCGTGGGCGGCCCACATGTTCTGCTCGTCGGCCAGGTACACCGAGGCCAGCGTGGTCGCGGGGACTGGCAGCCCGAGCGTGATGGTGTCACTGGTGTTGCCGCCGCCGGCCCGGCCCGTGCACGACGTGGCGAGCAGCGCGGCCAGCACGGCGAGGACCAGGGCGGACAATCGCGCGAAACATCGGAAACGCATGGCAGACCTCACTGTCCACAATGGATTCACAAGGCGTTCGGCGGCCCTTGCTCGGCGCGCCTCGCGGTGCCCACCATGTTGCACTCGAACGTGACGAGCGTCAAGAGTCTGATAAATATGGCCGCGGGCGGCCGGTCCGGCTACCTGATCGCGAGCGTGAACCCGGTAGACACCCGCTTCGAGCTCGGCCCGCTATGCGGTGAAACCGCCGTCGACGGGCAGGACGACCCCGTTGAGGTGGCTCGCGCGATCGCTCAGCAGCCACGCGGCGGCGTTGCCGACTTCGGCCGGCGTCCCGGCCTTGCGCAACGGGACGGCGTTGATCCGGCGCTCGACGGCCGCCGGATCGTCCTGCTGCCATTTCCGCAGCATCGGCGACCAGGTGGGCCCCGGCGCGAGCACGTTGACGCGGATGCCCAGCGGCCCGAAATCGTGCGCCGCCGTCCGGGTCAGGCCGATGATCGCATGCTTCGAGGCCTGATAGGCGCCGAGCCCGCTGCTGCCGCGTACCCCGCCCACACTGCTCGTGTTGACGATCGACCCGCCGGACTCGCCCATCGCGCGCACCTGCTCGCGCAGGCACAGCCACGTGCCCTTGACGTTGACCGCCATGAGCCGGTCGAACTCGTCCTCCGGCACCTCGTCGAGGCGGCCGTGCTGGTTGACGCCCGCGTTGTTGAACGCTCCGTCCAGGCGGCCGAACCGGTCGAGGGTGGCGTCGACGAACCGTGCGACATCGGCTCCGGCACTCACGTCACCGGCCGTGCAGGCGACGTCGTACCCCTCGCCGCTGAGCTTGTCGGTCAGCGCGGCGAGCTTGTCCCGCGAGCGCGCCGCGAGCATGACGGAGGCGCCCTCCTCGGCGAAGACCCGCGCGGATTCGGCCCCGATACCGGTGCTCGCACCGACCACGAGCACGGCCTTACCGGCGAGCAGCCCGGTTCCGTTGTCGGACAAGGGATTCCCTTTCGGCTAGAGGGTGACGTGCTCGGCGCCCTTGAGCGCCGGCATGCGCCGGACATCGGCGGGCTTCGTGAGCTGCTTGCCGAGATCGGCGAGGATCATCTGGTGGCGCCCGGCACCGTTGTCGGCGATCGCGACCATATGCGTGAGGTTGGCGTGATCGGCCCCGATCCGGCCGAGCACCCCGAAGACCCCCTGGATGAGGAACGGCGGCTTCGCGAGCCCGAGGTCGGCGGCGATCATGACGGTTGCTCCTCGTATCCTGACCGGACGTGCGTATTGCGAACGTCCAGTTCAAGATACGGACCGACTGCCACGGTGTCCACCAGTCGAGCACGAGAAGCAGCGACCTATGTTCGCAATACGAAGCCGAGAGATTGTATCGCGAACACTTGAGCTCTCCCGGCTCCGGTCGGCGTGCTGAGCCAGTGACCGTCGCTCAGGTCCGGTCGCGCCCCTCGAGCCGGGACAGCATCGCGTTGTAGGCGCGCAAAGCCTCTTCGTCGTCGTCGATGTCGACGCCGCTGTCGAGACCGCCGCCGACCGCGGACCGGCGCGCGGCCTCGAGCCAGGGGCCGAGATCGTTGCCGCCGCCGGGGGAGTTGACCCAGCGGGTGATCACGACGATCGCGAGCGCGGCCATCAGCACGTCGCCGCCGACCCACATGATCGCGCCACCCTGGTGGAGGTCGTCGAGCAGGCCGGGGCCCCAGTCGCGCACGGTCGCGCCGTAGGCCGGGAACGGGTTGTGCGAGGTCAGCAGCAGCGTGAGGCCGACGATGGTGTCGACCATCATCCCGGCCAGCAGGATCGTGAGCCGCAACAGATGTGACGGCGGCCGCCGGACACCGTCCTCGCCGAGCACGGGCACCAGCAGCAGGTAGCCCGACACGAGGTACAGCACTTCCTCGAGCCCGTGCAGCCAGTGCTGGGTGACCGCGCTCTGCTGGAACGGCGTGAGGTGGGTGCCGACCACGACGGCGGTGTACAGGACGAACGCCGCGGCGGGATGCGTCGCCACGCGCAGCGCACGGCCGTCGGCGCCGAGCAGGCGCAACGGCTGCGCGAGTACGAAGAAGGCGGGAGCCACCATGATCAGCAGGAGGTGCTGGATCATGTGCATCGAGAACAGCACACCGGCGTAGGCGTTGACGCCGCCGCCCATCGCGAGCGCGGTCACCACGATCCCGGCGAGGAACCACGCGGTCCGCGCGCGCGGCCACGGCGACCGGCGGTGGGCCAGCCACAGGTAGCCGAGCGTCGCCACGGCGAGCACGACCGCGGCCGGGATGGGCATCGCCCAGGAGGTGACCGGGGTATGCCAGGTGAAGGGAGCCATCGCGTTCAGTATCGCACCGGGCAACTATTGTCTGTCGCGGGACGAGAAAACGATGGTGAGCACGACATGACGGCTATCGAGGCCACGACCGGCGAACCGCGCTCCGTGGAGCTCGCGGTCGGCGGGATGACCTGCGGGGCCTGCGCGGCACGCGTCGAACGCAAGCTCAACCGCCTCGACGGGGTGACGGCGAGCGTGAACTTCGCCACCGAGAAGGCCCTCATCCAGACCAACCTCCCGGTCGAGCGGCTGGTCGCGGTGGTCGAGCAGACCGGGTACACCGCCGAGGAGGTGCGCCGCGCCGCGCCCGCCGAGACCGCGGACGACCCGGTGCGGCCGCTGTGGCGGCGCCTCGTGGTCGCGCTGCTGGCCGGCGCCCCGCTGGCGGACCTGTCGATCACGCTGGCGCTCGTGCCGTCCCTGCGCTTCGCCGGCTGGCAGTGGGTGCTGCTGGCGCTGACCCTGCCGGTGGTGACGTGGTGCGCGTGGCCCTTTCACCGCAAGGCGATCGCCGACGCCCGCCACGGCGGCAGCAGTATGGACACGCTGGTCTCGCTGGGCATCATCGCCGCCAGCTGCTGGTCGCTCTACACCGTCTTCGGGCAGTCGGCGCACGAAGAGGCCGACAGCGTGTGGGGGCTCCTGCTGCGGCCGGGCGGATCGATCTATCTCGACGTGGCCGCCGGGGTGACGATCTTCGTGCTGGCCGGGCGCCTGTTCGAGGCGAAGGCCAAGCGCAGCGCGGGAAACGCCCTGCGCGCGCTGGCCGAACTCGGTGCCCGTGACGTGGCGGTGCTGGGTGAGGACGGCAGCGAGCGGCGCGTGCCGGTCGACGAGCTTCGCGCCGGCGACCGGTTTGTCGTGCGCCCGGGCGAGACGGTCGCGACGGACGGGGTCGTCGAGGACGGCCGGTGCTCGATCGACGCCAGCGCGATGACCGGCGAGTCGATCCCGGTCGAGGTCGCGCGAGGCGGTGAGGTCGCGGGCGGCACGGTCGCGCTGGGCGGCCGGATCGTCGTGCGCGCCTCGAGGGTCGGCGCCGAGACCCAGCTGGCGCGGCTGGTGGAGCTGGTGCAACGCGCCCAGCACGAGAAGGCCGCGGTGCAGCGGCTGGCCGACCGGATCGCGGGGGTGTTCGTCCCGGTGGTCGTGGGCCTTGCCGTGCTCACGCTCGTGGTATGGCTGCTCGCGGGCGGCACGGAGACCGAGTCGGTCAGTGCCGCGCTCGCGGTGCTGATCATCGCCTGCCCGTGCGCACTCGGCCTGGCCACGCCGACCGCCCTCATGGTGGCCTCGGGCCGCGGCGCCCAGCTCGGCGTGTTCATCAAGGGGCAGCAGGCATTGGAGTCCGCGCGCGCCATCGACACCGTGGTGTTCGACAAGACGGGGACGCTGACCAGCGGCAGGGTGTCCGTCGTCGATCTGCACGCGGTGGACGGCGTGCCGCGCGAGACCCTGCTGCGGTTGGCGGGTGCGGTGGAGGACGCCTCCGAGCACGTCATCGGCGCCGCGATCACGAAACTGGCCCGGCGCGAACTCGGTGAGCTTCCCCCGGTCGAGGACTTCGCCGGGCTGCCCGGTCTGGGCGCGCGCGGTGTGGTGGGCGGCCACGAAGTCGTCGTCGGATCCCCCCGGCTGATCGAGGCGCGCCTGCCCGGCCCGCTCGCGGAATCGGTGTCGCGCTGGGAAACCCTCGGCCGCACCGCGGTCGTCGTGGCGCGCGACGGCGAGGTGGCCGGCGGGTTCGCCCTCGCCGACACCGCGCGGGCGAGCGCGAAGGGTGCCGTGGCGGAGTTGCACCGGCTCGGCCTGCGCACGGTGATGCTGACCGGCGACAACCGGGCCACCGCCAAGGCCGTCGCGGCGGAACTGGGCATCGGCGAGGTCGCCGCCGAGGTCCTGCCCGCCGGTAAGGCCGAGGCGATCGAGAAGCTGCAGGCGGAGGGCCGGGTGGTGGCGATGGTCGGGGACGGCGTGAACGACGCGCCCGCCCTGGCCCGCGCCGATCTCGGGCTGGCCATGGTCACCGGCACGGACGTCGCGCTCGGCGCCGCCGACCTCGTCCTGGTGCGGACCGAGCTTTCGGTGGTGCCGTGCGCGATCCGGCTCGCCCGCGCGACCCTGCGCACGATCAGGGGCAACCTCGTGTGGGCGTTCGGCTACAACGTGGCGGCCCTGCCGCTCGCCGCGCTCGGCGTGCTCAATCCGCTGATCGCCGGCGCGGCGATGGCCCTGTCCTCGCTGTTCGTGGTGTCGAACAGCCTGCGGTTGCGGCGGTTCCGTCCCGAGTGATCAGGCCGCGATGTCGAGCCAGCCGGGCTGCTGCCAGTTCACGAGCTTGCCGTTCACCAGCACCGTCGGGGTGCCGAAATTGCCGCTCTGCCACAGCGACTGGTCGTTTTCCGCGGTCTGCAGGTTCTGCTGGATCTTGGCGGCATAGGTGCTGCCGTTCACCAGCGACGTGAACTTGTCGCCGGTGACCCCGAGCCGCTGCGCGAGGTTCGACAGCTGGTCCTGGGTCCAGCCCGTGCCGTTCTCCTCGGGCTGCTTCCAGAACAGGCTCTTGTGGAAGGCCAGGAACTCCTTCGGGTCGGCGGTCGCGACCGCGAGCGCGGTGTTCGCCGCGATCGTCGAGTAGCCGGGCGGGTTCGAGCGGTCGGCGAGCAGGTTGAGCATGTGGTAGCGGATCTTGATCGCGCCGCCGGACAGCCGCTGCTCCAGATCGCCGAAGTTCGCGCGCTCGAAGTCGCCGCAGATCGGGCACAGGAAGTCCTCGTAGGCGTCCACGGTGACCTTCGCCGTGTCCTTGCCGACCAGCACCGTCCCGGTGCCCGGATCGAACACGGCCGGGATCGAGGGATCCGCGATCTGCTGGACGGGGATGACGGACTCCGCGGCCTGCGCGGCGCGGTGCTTCTGGTACCAGACGCCGCCGCCCACGGCCAGCGCGAGCACCACGACCACGACGATGCCGACCGCCATCGGGGTGTTGCCGCGGCGCGTGCCCCGCGCCGCGGCGACGGCGCGGCTGGCCTGCTTGCGGGTGCGGTTGTTCGTCATGCCTCTCCTAGGGATCGTGTTCGCCTGGTGAACAGGCCGTCGAGGGACAGCGGGGTGCGGGGGCGCCAGGTGAGCCACGCCGCGAGCACGAGGAAGCCGATATCGCGCAGGATCTCGGTGCCGTAGTGGGTCTGCCCGGCGGCCACCTGCCCGCCGCCGCCGAAACAGCCGCAGTCGATCGTGAGACCGCGGGCCCACGACTGCGCGACCCCGGCGATGTAGGCCAGCAACAGCAGCCCGGACAGGACCGCGACCAGCCGGACGCCGAGGCCGAGCACGAGCAGCAGGCCCAGCGCCAGTTCGAGGAACGGGATCACGGCGGCGAGGACGCTCGACACGCTGCCGCCGAACAGCTGATAGGCGCGTACCGCGCCGTAGAACTGGTCGGGATCGGCGACCTTGATGGCGCCGGAGATCAGCCACACCGCCGCCAGCCCGAGCCGCGCCAGCGCACCGGCGCCGTCGAGCGCTATTCGTCGGTTCACTCTTGTCCTCTCCCGGTCCGGGCGGTGAGCGTCAGCCCGGTCAGTTCGGGTTCGTCGTCGGCATCGACGCGCGCCCATCGCCCGATCAGCGCCCCGAGCACGACCAGCAGCGTCAGTTCGCCGACGACCAGCGCGAGCAGCCCGGCGAGCCGCTGGTCGGCATGTAGGTCCGGCACCCACGGCAGGGCGAGGGCAGAGTACATCTGCGCCGACGCGACCCCGTTGCCGATCAGCCGCGACGTGCCGAGCACGACCGCGCCGAACAGGATGTCGGCGGGCATCGCGGCGAGCAGCAGGCCCAGCCGCGCCGCGTTCGGCAGCGGCCGGGGCGCCGCGTCGACCCCGATCACCGGCCACAGGAACAGGTAGCCCACGCCGAGGAACCAGGCGTCGATCGCCAGATGCGCCCAGTGGAAGCGGGCCGCGGCGTCGAACAGGCCGGTGAAGTAGAGCGCGAACGGCGAACCGGCGAACAGCACGAGCACGACGAAGGGATGCGTCAGGGCGCGCACCAGCGTCGAGTCGCGGACGAGATCGAGCCAGTCGCGGAGGCCGGGCAGGCCGGTTCCGACCGGGCGCGCCGTGCGCACCAGCGTCAGCGGCCCGCCCAGCACCAGCAGCGCGGGCGCGAGCATGGACAGCAGCATGTGTGCCGCCATATGCATGCTGAACATCGCGGCCGCGTAGCGCCCGAGCCCGGACGAGGTGGCCACCAGCACCACCGCGCATCCGGCGAGCCAGGCCGCGGTCCGGCCCGCCGGCCACGGCTGCCCGTAGCCGCGGACCCGCCGGACCCCGGCGAGGTAGGCCAGCGCGAGCAGAATCGCCAGCGGCGCGAACAGCGGGTCGATGCGCCATTCGGTGAGCAGCCTCAGCACGGTCGGCGGCCCGGCGAGGTCGTAGCCCAGCATCGCCTGCGTCGTCGTGGCCGCCCGCCCGAGTACGGCGGGAACGGACAGGTGGGTCAGGTCGGCCGACAGCGCGAAGAGCCCGAGTAGCGTGAGCAGTTCGGCGCGCCAGAATCGGGCCCGCCGCCGCAGCCGGAGTCCCGCCGCGCCCAGCGCGATCGCGAACACGGTCTTGACCGCCAGCACCAGCCCGTAGCCCGAGAGCCATTGGCCAGGCGGCGCGAGGACGAGGCCGAGGACCAGCCCCGACCCGATCAGCACCAGCCAGCATCCGGTCGCCAGGCGCGCGTACCGGGCGAGGTGTTCGGGCGTGCGGCCGCGCCGGAGCACCGCGAACAGGCCGCCGAACCAGATCGCGGCGGCGGGCACGTGCACCACGAGCGCCGCCAGCGCCAGGTCGTGCCCCATGTCGCCGGACCCGTGACCGGTCACCAGCGGGGGCAGCACCGCGAACACCGCCGTGCCCAGCAGCAGCAACGCGGGATGCCAGCGCAGGACCAGCCGGGAGCCCACGGCCACGACGGCGGCGGCGACCGCCGTCACCAGCCACGCCCTGGGTTCCTCGCTCGCCCCGATCAAACCCACGAGCGCGGCCGGGTCGAGGACGGTGCCCAGCGGCAGCCCGGCCGTGGCGGCGGCGGACCAAGGCACCAGCAGCACGGCGATGACGGCCCACGCGGTGGCCGCCCGGCCCGCTATCCGGAGCTCGGCGTACCCCGGCCCGGACAGCAACCCGGTCTGCTGCGGCCGGGTGAACATCCCGGTGAACACCAGCGCGCCCACGGTGAGGGCCGCGGCCACGTCGGCGAGCAGGCGCAGGACGGGCGCGCCGATCGAGACCAGCGCACCCGGATCGGCATTGCCGACGGCGTGATAGGGGCCGGCACCGGCCAACGCGGACAGCACGGCGAGCGCGGCGCAGGCGAGGACGAGCCCGGTGGCCGCCGCGGCGCGTGGACTCATGCCGCTACCCGGCCGGATGGCGCCACCGTCCGGCTCTCACGCATCGTCCACGACATGCTTGCAGTATGCGACGTTGGCTTGAGCTCGCCGTAAGGGGTGTGCGGTAGAACAGAGGTATGCCCACGCGTCGCAGCGCCGCACCCACGGCAACCGATGACGTCGACGCCGTCACTGACGCCGTGCTCACCGCTTCCCGCCTGCTCGTGGCGGTGTCCGCGCGCTCGATCGCGGCCGTCGACGAGTCCATCACGATCCCGCAGTTCCGGCTGCTCGTCGTCCTGAGCAGCCGCGGACCGGTGAAGCTCACCGTGCTGGCCGACTCGCTCGCGGTGAACCCCTCGACCGCGACCAGGATGGTCGACCGGCTCGTCGCCGCCGACCTCGTCAGCCGCGAGGCGAATCCGGCGTCCCGCCGCGAGCTCGTCGTGTCGCTGACCGCGACGGGGGCCGCAGTCGTGCGTGAAGTCACCCAACGGCGCCGGCGCGAGATCTCCCGCATCGTCAGCCGGATGCCGGTCGCCGTGCGCCGCGACCTGGTCGGAGCGCTGGCCGCCTTCGCGGAGGCGGGCGACGAACCGGGCATCGCCGAACATGGCGACGGGCTCCTGTGGCTGTAGGCGGTCAGGGTTGTCCCGGCTCGACCAGCCCGGTTTCGTAGGCGTGGACGACCAGTTGCGCCCGGTCCCGCGCGCCGAGCTTCCGCATCGCGCGGCTCACGTGGGTCTTCGCCGTGGTCGGGCTGATCACCATGTGCTCGGCGATACCGTCGTTGGACAACCCGCGCGCGACCAGGGTGACGACCTCGCGTTCCCGTGGTGTCAGATCGTCGGGTGCCTGCGGCATCCGCGGCGGGCGCGCGACGAAGGCGCTGATGAGCTTTCGCGTGATCGAGGGGGACAGCAACGCTTCGCCGCGCGCCGCGACACGCACCGCGGCGATGAGGTCGGCGGGTTCGATGTCCTTCACCAGGAATCCGCTCGCCCCGGCGCGTAACGCGTCGAACACGTACTCGTCGAGCCCGTAGTTCGTCAGGATCACCACGTGCACACCGGCCAGCCCGGGGTCCGCGGCGATCCGCCTGGTGGCTTCGATCCCGTCCACGGCAGGCATCTGGATGTCGATCAGGGCCACGTCCGGTCGGTGCCGGGCGGCCAGTGCGGCCCCGGCCGCGCCGTCCGCGGCCTCACCGACGATCTCGATGTCGTCCTCGGCATCGAGCAGCGCGCGGAACCCGCCGCGGATGAGCGCCTGGTCGTCGACGAGCAGCACCCGGATCACCGCGCGCCCTCCAGCGGCAGTTCCGCGGTCACGCTGAAGCCGCCGCCGGGACGCGGGGCCGCGTTGAGGCACCCGCCGAGCGCCGTCACGCGTTCCCGCATCCCGGCCAGCCCCATGCCCGGCACGATCCCGTCGCCGGCCGCCGCCGTGCCGTCGTCCTCCACACGGATCGCGACCATGCCGGGCGTGTAGCCGATCGTGACCCGGGCCGCGGTCGCGTTGGCGTGCTTGGCGACGTTGGTGAGCGCCTCCTGCACGATCCGGTACGCGGCGCGGTCCACGGCCGGCGGTACCGAGCCGCGCTGCCCCTCGACCGTCATCGTCGCCGGCGGGCCCGCGGTGGCGGCCCGCTCGATGAGCGCAGGCAGGCGATCGAGCCCGTAACCGCCGTCCTCGCCGGGGCCACGCAGCACTTCCAGCGTCGCGCGCAGTTCCCGCATCGCCTCCTGGCTCGCGTCTTCCACGGCCACCAGAGCTTCGGGCACCTCCTCGCCGCGTTTGCGGGCGAGGTGCACGGCGACGCCGGCCTGGACCTTGATCACCGAAATGGTATGGGTGAGCGAATCGTGGAGTTCCCGGGCGATCCGCAGCCGCTCTTCGTCGGCGCGGCGCAGCGCGACCGCCTCACGTGTGCGTTCGGCGTCGCGCGCCCGCTCCTGTGCTTCCGCGACGAACGCGCGGCGGTGGCGGCTGACCTCGCCGAGCACGAAGGAGGCGACGAACCACCCGACGGGCAGGATGGCGGCCTGGATCGCCTGCCCGGCGGGGTCGCCGGGCGTTTTCGCGAGGTTGGACGCCACCGCGATGACGATCAGCGGCACCGTCACCGACGCGGCCAGGATCCGGTGCCCCGCGGCGGTGACCGTGTAGATCGCGATGAGCACGGGCACCGTGGCGATCGGGCCCGGCCCGACGCGCGCGGTGTAGGCGAGAATGAGCACCAGGCTGATCACCAGCACCGTCCGCGGCGCGCGCCGCCGGACGGCGATGACCAGCGTGCCCGCGAGCAGCAGGGCGTAGTCGAGGGCGGCGAGCCGGTGGGCGCTCAGCGCCGCGTCCGTCACGGCGAGGGCGGCCACGGCGGCGGCGAGCGCGACATCGCGCGCGAGCGCCCATCCCCGGTCCGCGGTCATGGGCGAACGATAGCCCGATCGCGGCACCACCGCGTTCTCCCACGGACGTACTACCAGGGGAGTAGCGCGCGCCCGGCGCTGCTTCCCGAGTATCGCGCGGATTGCCTTCCCCCATCCGACGCGAAGACGGCCCGCGGCGGGTGAGGATCGGGGCCACAGGCGGAATCCACGAGGGGAGTCAAACCCATGATGTTCGTCGAGGTGTGCTACCCACCGGGCGCGTTGAGCGCCGGCCAGCGCCGGATACTGGGCGAGCGGCTGGTCACCGACGTGATGCAGGCCGGCGACAGTGACGCGCCCGAAGCCGTCATCGTCGCCGGGCGGTCACTGTGCCACGTGCTGTTTCACGAGACGGACGACTGGTACGTCGCCGGGCGCTCCCGGGAACCCGGTGCCGCACCGCCTTACCTGGTCCGCGTCACCGTGCCGGAAAGCTGGCGCGAGGAGATGGCTCCACACCTGGTGAAGGCGTTCACCCAGGTGTTCGCCGACATCGACGCGCAGCCGTCCCGGTTGTACGACGAACCGGTGTGCTGGATTCACGTGCTCGGCCTGCGCGAAGGGGGAGCCGGGGCGATGGGCCGGCCGCTGAGCTCCGCGGACCTGCTCCGGATGATCACGAAACCGCACCGCGACGCCCCACGATCGGCGGAGGGGCTCCCGCCAGGCACCGGGCTCGACCCGGTCTGCGGGATGACCGTCCCGTTCAAGCACGCCGCCGCGACCGTCGAGCACGAGGGCACGCGCTATGCCTTCTGCAGCAAGGGATGTCACGAGGTGTTCGCCGAAGACCACGCGCTCGCCTGAACGTGCCCGGGGCCGTCACCTCCTGGTCGCCAGGGCCTGGGGACCAACGACGCCGACGTGACCGGGTCACCAGGACAGGTGGTCAGCGCGCCCCATTCGGGGAGATTCCGGATCTTTCCTCGCTGACTGGTGCTCCACTGCTTCTATGGACAGGTCAATCGCTCGCCGCGTCGTGATCGCCTTGCTGGCCGTGTGCTGTGCGCTGCTCGTGGCGGCCCCGGCCGCTGCCGCCGCGCCCAAGACCAAGGTCACCCTGCACGCGAACGCCGCCCAGCAGCAGGTCAAGGTCGGGCAGAAGCTCAAGGTCCGCGGCACGCTGGACGTGGCCGCCCGATCCGGCGGCGGCGCCGAACCGGTCGTCGTGCAGAGCCTCCAGGCCGGGGCGTGGGTGGACCTGACGACCGGCCGGTGCCGGCCGGACGGCGGGTTCACCCTGGATCTCAGCTTCGCGGTGTCCGCGCAGTTCACCTTGCGCGTCTACCACCCGGAAACCACCCTGTACGCCTCCGCCGCGTCGAACGTGTTCGCGGTCCTCGTGCTGTGAGGCAGGGGGCCCGGGTGCCGCCGGGAACCTCGCGCGTGCACGCTCCGTCCTAACGCCGAGCGTGCACGAGTTCGGCGAAACGGCTGCCGGACAGGATGGTTGTTGCCATACTTGTCGGGCGCCCGGGCAGCGCTGAACGGGGAGGTGGACTGGGTGGATCCGCGCCGGCTGCAGGACAAGGAAGACGTCAGGAACTATCTCCACAAAGTGGGCAAAGAGCCCAAAACGCCGCACCACGTGCAGCGCGCCGAGAGCGTCGACGCCCCCAGCGGGGCAGGCTCGGCGCGACTGGTCGGCGACGGTGGCCGGATCGAACTGGACCCCGCGGAGATCGCCGCGGCCGATGCGCAGCTGGGCAAGCGTTACGACGAGCTGTCCGAGCTGCTGACCCAGGCCAAGGAGCTGGGGGCACCGCTGCGGGACGGTGGCGGTCCGGTGGCGGCGCATCTGCGCAAGGCGTTCGGCGTGCGCGGTTCGGACCAGACGGGAGTGCAGGCGACGCTGCGCGAGTACCTCGACGAGCTGGCGTCGTTGCGTGACGCGATCAGGCGCGCCGGGGCCGGTCACGAGCAGCAGGAGGAGCAGGCCCGCGACGCCATGGCGGCGATCCACAAGGACACCGAATCCGGGGGAACGGGCCGATGAGCGAGAAGAACCTGCCCTACAACACCCACCGCAAGCACCGGTACTACACGCAGGATCATCCGCTGTCGGCCGGGCAGCGCAGGCGGATCCGCCGGCTCCGGCAGATCCAGAAGGTCAACCAGCGCGAGTCGACCTTCGGCAAGATCAACTGGCAGGCCTACGACCACCAGCAGCTGTGGGACATGGTCCAGTCCTCGGATCCCTCCGCGATGGGGACGGCGGCGCACCGCTGGGCGAAGCTCGCGGTCGACGTGGACTCCGCGACGGCGGACGTGCACAAGACGGTCCAGAAGCTGCTGCTGTCGTGGCGCGGCGGTTCGGCGGTGAGCGCCGCCGACTCGGCGTCGAAGCTCACCGCGTGGGGGGCCGGTGCCAGCGGGACCATGCGCGAGATCGGCGACGGTCTCGACACCTACACCAGCGCGCTGATCGAGGCGCGCAACCGCATGCCGGAACCGGTGTACTACTCGGACGTGCGCCATTTCCGCGAGGGCTACGACGTGCAGGCGAGCAGCGGCCCGAGCGGCGCGATCCTGGCCGACCAGCTGCTTGACGACCACCTGCCGAGCAAGCGCGAGGCGACCCGCGCCAAGGCCGAGGCCGTGCGGGTGATGGATCAGTACGAGGCCACGAGCAAGGGCGTGCACGAGAAGCTGCCGACCTTCGGCGAGGCGCCCGCGGTGACGACCGGCCAGGGCGGCGGCGATCCGGCACCGGGGTCGCCGACCGGTGACCCGGGCACCGACGGCACCGTCGCGGCTTCGGCCGCCGGTGGTGCCCCGCCGGGCTTGGGCGGCGCCGGTTCAGTCCCGGGAGGAGGGTCACTCTCCGGCGGCGGCCTCACCCCCGGCGACGGCAGGGCCCTGACCGGTGGTGGCATGTCCGCCAGCGAGGCCGGCGCGGCTGGTGCCGGGCGGGCCGCCGCGGCTGCCGCGGGCGCGGCGGCAACGCGTGGCGCGGGCGGCGCCGGCGGGGTCTTCCCAGGCGCGCTGGGCGGTGCGG
>NZ_VDFW01000044.1 GCF_006152065.1 Amycolatopsis alkalitolerans | reverse complement strand
CATTGTCAGACACGCAGGCGCCACACAGACCCACTTGACATCAACTCGCAAGCCCTAACTACGCGGCATTGGGATTAGCGGGCCCCGGCGGGGTGCGGCAACACCGCCGCCGGAGCCCTTCGACCTTCGAACCGAACCCACGACGAGCAGATCCCGGCGTACGAAGGGGCAGCACAACGATAACGGGCGAGCTCGTCCTGGGCCGGTTCGGGCTACCACACCAACCGGAAGGGACGACCATGAACGAGCACAGGACCGCGCTGGTCATCGGCGGCGGGATCGCCGGGCCGGTCGCGGCCATGGCATTGCGGCGGGCCGGGATCGAGGCCCGTGTCTACGAGGCGTACCAAGGGGCTGCCGACGGCGTCGGCGGCATGCTCGGCCTCGCGCCCAACGGCATCGACGCGCTCGACGTGCTGGGCGCCGCGGATGCCGTGCGCGGTATCGGCGAACCCGTCAAGTCGATGATCATGCGAAGCTGGACCGGCAAGCGACTCGCGGAGTTCGGCGGCCAGGACGGCGAACCGGTGTTCCACGCCGTCTGGCGGGGCGAGCTTTGCCGTGCCCTCTACGACGAAGCCGCCCGGCGCGATATCAAGACCGAGCACGGGAAGCGCTTTCTCACTGCCCACGAAACGGCTTCCGGAGTCATCGCCGAGTTCGACGACGGTACCAGCGCGGAAGCGGACCTCCTCATCGGAGCGGACGGGATCCGCTCGGCCGTCCGATCGGTGATAGACCCGAACGCGCCCCAGCCTCGCTACACCGGCCTGCTCGGGTTCGGTGGCGAGACGGCGAAACCGGTCGGCCTGTCTTCGACCAACGGCTCGATGCACATGATCTTCGGCAAACGCGCCTTCTTCGCCTATTTCGTCTACGAGGACGGCCACGTCGGCTGGTTCGCCAACCTGCCGCGCCAAACCCCTGACCCTCGCCGAGTCGCGGGCCGTCGATCCACGGGAATGGTTGCGCACACTGGAAAGCGCCTTCGCCGAGGACCGCATCCCCGCCGTGGACATCCTGCGCGCGTGCGAGCCGGCAGAGCTGCTCGCGGTCGGCGCGCTCGAGGACCTGCCGAACGTTCCTAAGTGGAGCCGCGGGCGGATGGTGCTCGTCGGCGACGCGGCGCACGCGACCTCGCCGAGCTCGGGGCAGGGCGTGTCGCTGGCCATCGAAAGCGCCGTCCAGCTCGCCCGGTGCCTGCGCGACATCCCGTCCACATCGGACGCTTTCGCCGCTTACGAACGCCTGCGCCGGCCGAGGGTGGAGCGGATCATCGCCGCTGCCGCGCGCACGAACAGCGGCAAGGCGGCGGGGCCGGTGGCGCGGGTCGTGCGGGACCTGGTGCTGCCGGTCGCGATGAAACTGCTGGCGAAACCGGAGAAGATGGCCTGGCAGGTGGACTACCGTATCGACTGGGACGCGGCCGCCGCGTGACCCGGGGGCGGCGACGATGCCGCGGGTCCCCACCGGGCCGAGGGCGTCAGATCAGCCCGTGACGCAGCGCGTACGAAACGGCGTGGGTGCGGTTGCGCAGGCCGAGTCTGCTGGTGAGCTTGTGCAGGATGTTCTTCACGGTCCGTTCGGAATAGGCCATCTCGGTGGCGATTTCGGCGGTGTCCCGGCCGTCGGCCAGCAGCCGCAGCACGGTCGCCTCGCGATTCGACAGGCCGGTGGGGGTGAGGTCGTGCGGAACGAGGACGTCGCAGTGCAGCCGTGCCAGATCCTGCAGCATCTGCCCGAGTTGTTCGGGCGGCAGATGCCCGTGCCCCTGGCACGCGTCGCTGATCGCGCGGCGCAGCCGATGCGGGCTCGCCTCCTCCCGCGGCACGAACACGACGAGGCCGCTCTCGATCGCCGTCCACAGGTCGCCGGGTTGCGGTGGATCGGCGACCAGGACCAGGCGGGCCTGCCGCTCGGACTCCCCGACCAGATAGGGCAGTGAGCGGATGTCGCTGGTGACGGCGACCAGCACACTCGCCTCGCGCTGATCGCCCTCGACGAGCCGGATACCTGGCCGGCCGCGAAGGGCACTGACCACGCCCGCGCGCAGCAGCGGGTCTCCCGCCAGCACGCCGACCGGAACGGCGGAAGTGGGCTGACCGTACGGTGTGTGTTTGCCCGTGTCCTCCATACGGGCGATACCGATTGACATGTGGCCAGGAAACCGCGAACCGTGAGCCGACGGCCAGGAAGAACGACCAGCAGTTTTTCCGGGAGGCCAGTTCTGCCGGTTTAATGGCGCCGGTGAACGTCACATCCGCCGCCGGCGAACCGGCCTTCGGGGAGTTCCTCCTGAGCCTTCGCCGGGCCGCCGGGCTGACTCAGGCCGAGCTCGCCGAGGCCTCGGGCGTCAGCGTCCGGGCGCTCAGTGATCTCGAACGCGGCCGCGCCCGCGCATCCCAACGACGATCCACCGAAGCACTCGCCGACGCGCTCGGTATCGCCGGCGATGAGCGGGCGGCCTTCCTCGACCGAGCCCGGCAGGGCCGCCTACGTGGCGCGCGCCCCGGCGTGGCGCCCGGCACGATCGCGATGTTGCCGACCGCGGTGCCCGCGCTCGTCGGCCGGGCCGCCGAACTGGACCGGTTGCGTTCGGCCGCGCGGGCCGCGGCCGAAACCCCAGGCGGGGTGGTCGTTTCGGTCGTCGGGCATCCGGGCGTGGGCAAGACCTCGCTCGCCGCGACCGCCGCGCACGAACTGCGGGGGGAGTTCCCCGACGGCTGCTTCTCCCTCGATCTGCGCGGCATGGACGATCGCCCGGTGTCTCCGCGGGCCGCGCTCGATCTCCTGCTGCGTGCCCTGCGCGTGCCGGTACAGCAGATCCCGCTCGGCGTCGCCGAGCAGGCGAGCCTGTTCCGCTCGCTGCTCGCCGGGCGCCGCACGATGATCCTGCTCGACAACGCCGCGGACGAGACGCAGCTGCGCCCGCTGCTGGCCAGGACCACCGGCTGCCTCACGGTCATCACGTGCCGCCGCGCGCTCGCGGGGCTCGAGTCGGGGCGGTGGATCTGGCTCAACCCGCTCAGCCGCACCGACGCGGCGTCGCTGATCGGCACGATCATCGGCGCCGAGCGGGTCCGGGCCGAGCCCGAGGCCGCGGCGGAACTGGCCGAGCTGTGCGGGAACCTGCCGCTCGCGGTGCGGATCGCGGGTAACCGGCTGGCGAGCAGGCCGAACTGGTCGATCGGCCACCTCGTCTCGCTGCTGCGCGACGAGGGCACCCGGCTCGCCGCGCTGTCCGCGGGCGACCTGCGGGTGCGTCCGGCGTTCGAGATGTCCTACCAGCGCCTGACGGGCGACGCGCGCCTAGTCTTCCAGCGGCTGGCGCTGGTTCCCGGACCCGACTTCGGGGTCGAGATCGCCGCCGTCGCGACCGGCCGGCCCGAGGCGCGGGTGCGGCAGGACATCGACGAACTCGTCGACGCGAACCTCCTGCAGGCCTCCGCCGAGGACGGCCGCTACTCCTACCACGACCTCATCCGGTTGTTCGCCTCCGAGCGCCTCGCGGCCGAGGAGGAGCCGGACGATCTCGCGAAGATGCGGTGCGCGGTCGTCGGCTACTTGCTGGACAGGGCGATCGAAGCGGCGCGATGGTTCTTCCCAGAAGTCGTCGACGCGCCCGGCGTGTTCTCCTCCCGCGACCAAGCGGGGCACTGGCTCGATCGGGAGGCCTCGGGCTGGCTGGCCGCCTACCGCAGCGCCGCGCAGCACGCCGAGCCGCGCCGGATGGTCGACCTCGCCGAGGCGATGCACTGGTACTCCGACGTGCGCCAGCGGCACGTTCCCTGGGACGAGGTGTTCGAGCTGGGGGTGGCGGCCGCGCGCGAGCTGGGGGACCGGCAGGCCGAGGTGAAACTGCTCAATTTCGCCGGCTGGGCCCGCTACATGTGCCTGCAGGACAGCGAAGGCGGGCTCGCGCTGCACGAGGAGGCGCTCGCGCTCGCGCGGCGGATCGGTGACCGGGTGGAGGAGACCTGGGCGCTCGCGTACCTCGGCGTGGTGCTGATGCGGCTCGGCCGGCCGCACGAGGCGCTCGGCTACAGCCGCCCGGCGGCCGAAGGCTCGGCCGAGCTCGGATTCTGGGCCGGGGACTGGTCGATCCGCAACGGGCTCGGCCAGGTGCTGTGCGCTGTCGGCAGGCCGGAGGAGGCGCTGGCCGTGCACCGCGACGTCCTCGCGGGCACCGAACTGCACCGCGCCGAGGCGAATCCGAACACGTACCTGATCTTCCGCGGCCTGACGTTCCGGCATGCCGGGGTCGCGCTGGGGCTCATGGGGGACTGGGCGGACTCGGCGTGGGCGCACCACACCGCGCGCACCCTCGCCGGCGAAGCCGGTGACGCGACGGGCGCCGCGGGTTCCGCGCTCGCGGAGGGCAGGGCGTGGCGCGAAGCGGGGGAGTACTCGCGCGCGATCGAGTGCCTGCTCGCCGCGCTCGCGGAGTTCACCGAGCCGTTCACGCGGTGGGAACGCGCACAGGCCCTCGCCGAACTGGTGCTGGCACTGGAAGCGTCCGGGGAAGGCGCGGACGCCGGTGACCACCGGCGGGAAGCGCTGGTCCTGTGCGGGCAGGTCGGGACGGAGGCGGCGGAGCGGCTCGCGGCGGAGCTCGGCCGGGCGTGACAGGAACTCCGCGCGCCACAGACGCGGCTGCTCGATCTTCACCGCGACCACACCGTCCCCCTCGAACGCCCCGGCCAGCTCCGCAATCCACTGTGGACGCCCGCTAGTCTGCTCGGCGTGAGCCTGGAAACCGCGGTGGAGCTCGTCGAAGCACGGGGTGCGGTCGCGCAGCTGTGCGTGCTCCGCGGTGACGAGGTGCTGCTGGACCGTTCGTTCGGGTGCGCGCCTGACGCACTGTTCTGGATCTTCTCCGCCAGCAAGCCCTACACCGCGATCCTCGTGCACCTGCTCGCCGAGCGCGGGCAGCTCGCGCTGGACGCGCCGGTCGCGACGTACTGGCCGGAGTTCGCGCGGCACGGCAAGGAAGGCATCACCGTCCGGCAGGTGCTCCAGCACCGGTCCGGCCTGACCACCGCGGGCACCGCGCTCGGCGACGCGCTCGCGATGACGAACTGGCGGCGTTCGGTCCACCGCATCGAGCGCACCCGGCCGCGCTGGCCGCCGGGACAGGCTCCTGCCTACCAGTTCCTCACGTTCGGCTTCATTCTCGGCGAGGTCGTGCGGCGAGTCACCGGCCGGGCGTTTCGCGACGTCCTCTCGACGGAACTGCTGGCACCGCTGGGCGTCCGCGACACCTACCTCGGCCTGCCCGGCGAGCTGTGGTCGCGAGCCGTGCCACTGCTCGCGCCCGGCCCGGTCGCCGCGACGCTCAACCGGCCCGCGGCTCGCGCCGCGGTGGTGCCGGCGGCCGGCGTCTCCACGACAGCACGGGATCTGGCCGCGTTCTACCGCGTGCTGCTGCGCGGCGGCGACGGCATCATCAGTGCCTCGAGCATCGAACAGGCGCGCGTGCCGTCCAGCGACGGTGAGCTCGACCGGTACGTCAAGTTGCCCATCCGGTGGTCGCAGGGGTTCCAGCTCGGCGGCCCGCGCCCGGCGCTGACCCCGCTCGGCGCATCGAGCAGCCCGCGCACGTTCGGCCACAACGGCAGCAACTGCTGTATCGCCTGGGCCGACCCCGATCGCGACCTCGTCTACGCTTACGTGACCGACCGTGTGCGGGGCCAGGCCGCGGCCGTGCGTCACCAGGCGGCGGTGGCCGATGCCGTGCTCGGCGAGTTCACGCTGGGCCGGGAACGGCGCGGATAGACGCGGATCGGTGCGGCGCGGCTGGGCGCGTTTTGAACGGGCCGCCCATGGCCAGACCTCGTGCGCGGGCATACGCTCAGGGTGAACGACTGGGGGAGGTGGCGGAGGTCACCCGGGTTCGCCACCGATGACAAGTTCGAAGGGGAGCACCGATGAGTGTGCCCGACGCGCGAGTGACGAGGACGTTCGTGGAGCTCGCGGACACCCTGGTCGCGGACTTCGATCTGCTCGAATTCCTGAACCTGCTGACCGTCCGGTGCGTGGAGTTGCTGGAGGTCGACGCGGCGGGACTGCTACTGGCCGACGCCCACGGGGTGCTCAACGTGGTCGTCGCGTCCGGGGAACAGGCTCGGTTCCTGGAGCTGTTGCAGTTGCAGAATCAGGAAGGCGCCGCGATCGACTGCTACCGCGAAGGGCAGGCGGTCGAGTGCCCGGATCTGGCGAAGGCGCCGGCGCAATGGCCGGTGTTCGCGCAGGAGGCGCAGGAAGCGGGGTTCACCTCGGTCGCCGCGGTGCCGATGCGGTTGCGCGACGACGTCCTCGGCGCGCTCAACCTGTTCCGCGGAACCGCGGGCGAGCTGGGGCACGAGAGGCTGAGTGTCGGGCAGGCGCTGGCCGACGTCGCGACGATCGGCATCCTGCACGAGCGGACCATCCGGAAGCACGAGGTGCTCGTCGACCAGTTGCAGACGGCGCTGACCAGCCGGATCACGATCGAACAGGCCAAGGGCGTGCTCGCCGAGCGGCTCGGGATCGGGGTGGACGAAGCGTTCGTGAGCCTGCGGCTGTTCGCGCGCAGCAACCGGCGGCGGCTGATCGACGTGGCGACGTCGGTGGTCGAGCGGCAGCCCGAAGGTGACGACGTGGTGGCCGCTTACCGGCGTGCGCACTGAGCGACACGTGCGGGCCGGGGCCGCATCCGGCCCCGGCCCGCACCTCCACCCCTCGGGCCATGTCAGCCGATCCGCAGATCGACGCAGGAGTAGAACGCGTTGGCGGTGTCGGCGATGTTCCACACCGCAAGGAGTTTGTGGTCGACGGCGGCTGGGCGTTCCCGCCGTCCACCACCGTGACGCGGGTGCCGTCGACGAAGTACTCCCAGTTGGTGGTGCGGTGGTTCGCGGTGTTGCACTTGAGGTGCTTCCTGCTGCGCATGCGCCGTGCCCTTTCCCTGGCTTGGGACGGGTTGTCTGAACCTCTATGGTCTGGACCATAACTCGGAGTAAAGAAACGGTCAAGGATCGCGTTCGCGGAAAATCACCCACAGTGCGAGTTCCGGACTGCCGCTGGCGACGACTCACTCCGCTTCGTGCGCGCGCTTTTCGGCGGCCTTGGTCGCGCGCTTGGCGGCGGTCAGTGCCTTGCGCGCGGCGGTGACCTCGGCGCGCAGCTGCCGTTCGGTTTCGGTGGCTTCGGCCAGGCGCTCGCGAAGGCCCGCGACGTTCGCGGTCGCCTCCTCCGCGCGTAATTCGGCGTCCGCCAGACCTTGCTCCGCTTCGTCATGTGCCTGGGCAGCGGCCTCGAGTTCGCGCGTCGCCCGCTTGCGAGCCGCCAGCCGGCGCTCTTCGTCACGGGCCTTCTGCCGTTCCTCGCGTAGTGCCTTCTGGCGTTCCTCGCGCGCCCTGGCCGATCGATCCGGCTCGCGCGGCGGAGCCGTCCGATCGGGCTCGCGCGGTGAGGACTTCCTTTCCTTGCGCGGCGCGCTCTTCGCCGGCAGGAGGGCGGCCGCCAGCCACTGCTCCGGGGAACCAGGCGCCAGTGCCGCGCTCAATCGAGCGGACCGCACCCCTTCGAGAGCCTTCTCGTCCGATACCGCGGCTTCGAACGTGTCCGCGACCTGACGCCCGGTCGCGTCGCCGTAGGCGTACCCCGCCTTCCGGGCCAGCCAGTGCGCCCGCTTGCTCAGCATGTCGATCAGCTCGTGCCGCCGCCGGGAAAGCGCTCGCAGGTCCTGCCCGGCCAGGCGCTGGTGCGCCTGGCGCAACGCCGCGCCGACCTCCGCGAGTTGGTCGATCTCTTCGGGGCAGTTGCGGCTCACCTGGTTCACCAGCCAGGCGGCGACCGTCGGCTTGCGCAGGCCGGCGATCCGGTCCACCAGCGCGCGATCCGGCCGCGCCTGCTTGGCCCGCTCGTCGCGGAGCGCCGTGAAGTCCTCGCGCTTCGCGGCGTACAGCTCGTCCGACACCACCTCGAAGTCCATCGCGCCCAGTGAAGCACGGTTCCGGGCGCGCGAGCGGTATTGGCGCAGACCACGGCCGCGCAGCGCGATCAGCGATACCACTCGTTCGGGTGACATGAGGTGACGAGCCGTCGCCGCCGCCGGGGGTGAAAACACCGGCACCCGGGTGCGGGATATCAACGGTCGATAACGAAAGAATTGCGACTCGGTCGGTGGTGAGGCACCTTGAATTGACAGTAGGGTCACGGATATGAGCGAAGCGGTTCGCATCGAACGGCAGGGTCCGGTGTACACGGTGATCCTGCACCGGCCCGAGGCCCGCAACGCCGTCGACGGTCCGACGGCGGCGGCGCTGCACGGCGCCTTCGAGGAGTTCGACGGCGATCCGGATGCTTCGGTCGCGGTGCTGTGGGGCGAGGGCGGCACGTTCTGCGCCGGCGCGGATCTCAAGGCCGTGGGCACCGAGCGGATGAGCCGGTTGGCTCCGGACGGGCCCGGCCCGATGGGGCCGACGCGGATGCGGCTCGGCAAGCCCGTGATCGCCGCCGTCGCGGGGCACGCCGTCGCCGGCGGGCTCGAGCTGGCCTTGTGGTGTGACCTGCGGGTCGCGGCGGAGGACGCGGTTTTCGGGGTGTTCTGCCGCCGTTGGGGCGTGCCACTGGTGGACGGCGGCACGGTCCGGCTGCCCCGGCTGATCGGGACGAGTCAGGCGATGGACCTCGTGCTGACCGGGCGTCCCGTCGAAGCCGCCGAGGCGTTGCGGATGGGGCTGGCGAACCGGGTCGTGCCGGCCGGGCACGAGCGGGCGGCAGCGGAGGAGCTGGCCGCCCGGATTGCCCGGTTCCCCCAGGTCTGCCTGCGCCAGGACAGGCTTTCGGTCCTCGAGCAGCACGGACTCACCGAAACGGACGCGCTTTCCGCGGAATGGCGGCACGGAATGGTGTCCTTCGAATCGGACGCGATTGCCGGGGCGCAGCTTTTCGCGGCCGGTTCCGGGCGCGGCGGCTCGTTTTCCGATTTCGACTAGCGCATGGATTCGAATTGACTCGGACGGGGAGATGGTCACTTTCCGTTACCGTCGAGCGACCTACTTTCGGACGATGTTGTCACGGCCCGTGTCCGTGCCAGCATGGAGCCGGGTATTGATCTATCCCGCGCGGGCACGGTAAACCGGATTGTGACGGGCCGCTCAAAGCGGCGTTGGTCTCGTTTACGAGCCAATTCGGGTACCGGCGCGGCAAAGTGGGTATCGCCAAGTGTGTTCGCCACGTAACTGGGAAAGGGGGACTGAAGACCGTGAACGGACCATTCGGGCGCATCGCTCGATTCTGGCGCCGTATCCATCTTGGTCGTAATCCGTTGGCCAGACGCTCCGACCGGGTCGAAGGAGTCGTGCTACTCGTCGTCGTCCTGGGGTTGTTGATAGCGCTTCCGATCGCCGCGCTCATCGGTTCTAAAACCTACCGCGGCCAGCTCGCCGTTTCGGCCGAGCAACGGGCTTCTCGCCACGCCGCCACCGCGACCCTCCTCGAGGACGCGCCTTCGCCGGTGCCCGCCACCGACGGCGCCTACCCGACCGCGGGGGGAACGAGTGGTGGGGTGCATGCCAGCTGGCCCCTGCCCGACGGCACCCAGCGGACCGGCACCGTGGGCGCCGACAGCGGTGCCACCGCGGGTACGCACGTCCCGGTATGGCTGTCCGACTCGACCGGTGACCCCGTCCCCGCGCCGATGACGCCCTCCGACGCCGCGACGACGAGCGTGCTCGCCGGCATCTTCTCGTGGCTCGTGGCGGCTCTGGGGCTCGCCGCGGTGTACTGGACCATTCGGCTGATCCTCGACCGCCGCCGCGCGACCCGCTGGGATCGCGAGTGGATGCACGCCGGGGATCGCTGGGCGCGGTCCTGAGTTCAGCGCACACCCCGTGGGCGGAACTGGATGCTGATGCGCGGCCCGACCGGCTTGCCGGTCTTGGGGATCGCGTGCTCCCAGGTGCGCTGACACGTTCCGCCCATGACGATCAGATCGCCGGGCCCGAGGGCCTGGCGGACCGTCTGCCCGCCGCCGCGGGGCCGCAGCAGCAGGCTCCGCGGGGCGCCGACGGACAGGATTGCCACCATCGTGTCCTCGCGTGAGCCGCGGCCGATCGTGTCGCCGTGCCACGCGACACTGTCCCGGCCGTCGCGGTAGAGGCACAGTCCCGCAGTGCGGAACGGCTCACCGAGTTCGCCCGCGTAGTGCCGGCTCAGGGCCGACCGTGCGTCCCTGAGTACCGGGTCGGGCAACTCGTCGGTCTCGTCGTAGAAGCTGAGCAGCCGCGGCACGTCGACGACCCGGTCGTACATGCGGCGCCGTTCGGCGTGCCACGGCACATCCGCCGCCAGCCGTTCGAACAGCGTGTCCGCGCCGGTGAGCCAGCCCGGCAGGACGTCGATCCACGCGCCGTCGGTCAACGGCGTGCGCCGGACCCCCGACAGCGGCCGGAGCGCGGCTTCCTCGGTCTCCCCGAACAGGGAGCCCTGCAGTCCCACGGTCATGCCCGAGAGCCTACACCTGTGTTCGAACGTTTGTTTGAACCTTTCAAGGTCTGTCCGGGGCTCCACGGGAAGTAGAGCCTGGTGGACTTCGACTCGGCGAACCCGCAGCGCGCGCAGAGCAATCGTCGTCGTCACGGCGGCCGTCGTCACGGCGACCCGCGGTTGAAGCCGTCGACTGAGCACGAAGGCGCCCGCGCCCGGAGCGGCGACCCGAATGTCCCAAGGGGACGGTAGGAACGCCACGGTCGAAGGCGGCATGCCTGCGGTCGGGCGGATCATCGTGTCCGCCTGACGGCGTTTTTGCTCGTCGGCCCGGCCGTCCACACCGGAATCCCGTGGCCGTGGCCACATTTCACGGTATCCGCATGCGGCCGGTGATTTGCTTGTCCGGATGAGCAAGTCCCGATCGGCCGGTGTCACGGGCAGAACCGTGGTGGCGCTGGCGTCCGTGCTGGTGTTCGGTGTCACCGCGCTCGGATGGTCGCAGGTGCACCGGCTCACGTCCGGACTGTCCACCGCCGACGTGATCGACCCCGGTGCGAAGACACTGGCGGGGGAGCAGAACATCCTGCTCGTGGGCCTGGACACCCGGACCGACGCGCAGGGCAACCCGTTGCCGGCGGACCTGCTGAACCAACTCCACGCCGGTAACGCCAGCGATGGCGGTGACAACACCGACACGATGATCCTCGTGCATATCCCCGCCGGCGGGGCGAAGGCCGTCGCCTTCTCGATCCCGCGCGATTCCTACGTCGAGCTCGCAGGCGGTTACGGCAAGCACAAGATCAACTCGGCGTACACGTACGCACAGGTCGCGGCGGCGAACTCCTTGCGGGCGCACGGGGTGGGCGGCGCGCAGCTGAACGTCGAGGCGGCGCAGGCCGGGGCGAAGAACGCGATCAAGACCGTCGAGGCGCTCACGGGCCTGACGGTCAACCACTTCGCGTCGGTCAACCTGGTCGGCTTCTACGACATCAGCGAGGCGATCGGCGGCGTGCCGGTGTGCCTCAACGCACCCGTGCACGATCCGTACTCCGGTGCGGACTTCCCGGCGGGGCAGCAGACGATCTCCGGCAAGCAGGCGCTCGCGTTCGTGCGGCAGCGGCACGGGTTGCCGAACGGCGATCTCGATCGGATCCGGCGGCAGCAGGCGTTCATGGCGAGCATGGCGCACAAGGTGCTCTCGGCGGGCACGCTCACGGACACCACGAAGCTGAGCAGCCTGATCGATGCGGTGAAAAAGACCGTCACGCTCGATCAGGGCTGGGATGTGTTCTCGTTCGCCCAGCAGTTGCAGAGCCTGAGTACCGGCAAGATCCAGTTCGAGACCATCCCGGTCGGCGACGTGGATCTGAAGACTCCGGACGGGGACTCGGTGCAGGTCGATCCCGCGCAGGTCAAGGCCTTCATCCAGCAGGCCATCGGCGGTGGTCCACGACCGTCCACAGTGGCCCCGACCACGTCGGTCCGGGGGAGCTCGGGCGTCGTGGTGGACGTCGACAACGCCAGCGGCGTAGACGGGCTCGCCGGGCGCGTGTCACAACAACTGGGCGGGCTCGGGTTCACCGCGGGCGCGGTGTCGACCGTCGCCTCCCGGCACACGACGGTGGTCGAATACGCGACGGGCGACCGCGCGGAAGCCGAACAGGTGGCACAGTTCCTCGGCAGCGGAGTGCGCACGGTCGCGGACTCCGCGTTGCGCCACGGGCACGTTCGGGCGTACCTGGGCACCGACTACGCCGGCCCAGGCACCGCGTCCACCACACCCCCACCCGCACCCCCAAGCCCCACCCCGGCGATCACCGCCGGAAACACAACCTGCCTGAACTGACCCGCCCCCACGCCCCGATTCCACCGCTCACGCCCCCGAGTTCTACGTTCAGGACGCCGAACTCCGCGCCCTGAACGTAGAACTCGGCGGGGACGGGGGTGGGGTTAGAGGCGTTCCTGCAGGGCGTCGGCGGCGGCCAGCAGGTCCGCGGCCCAGCGGGCACCGGGCTTGCGCCCGATCCGGTCCACCGGACCGGACACCGACACCGCCGCGACGACGGCCCCCGCGGAATCCCGTACCGGCGCGGAAACGCTCGCCACCCCGGGTTCGCGTTCGGCGACGCTTTGCGCCCAGCCCCGGCGGCGTACTTCGAGCAACGTCCGTTCTCCGAACACCGCGTCTGCCAGGATGGCGCGCTGCGTATGCGGATCCGCCCACGCCGACAGCACTTTGGCCCCGGAGCCCGCCGTCATCGGCAAGCGGGACCCGACGGGCACCGTGTCGCGCAGCCCGCTGCTCGGCTCGGAAGCCGCCACGCAGATCCGCTGCACTCCGTCGCGCCGGTACAGCTGAACGCTTTCGCCCGTGATGTCCCGGAGCTTGGGCAGGATGGAACCGGCGGCGTCCAGAAGCGGATCCGTCGTGCCACCCGCGAGTTCGGCGAGCGCCGTGCCCGGCCGCCATCGGCCGTCGGGCCCGCGGCGCAGCAACCGGTGCACTTCGAGGCCGACGGCGAGCCGGTGCGCGGTCGCCCGCGGCAACCCGGTGCGGCTGCACAGTTCCGCGAGCCCGCACGGATCCTCGGCGACGGCTTGCAGTACGGCCACGGCCTTGTCGAGCACACCGATACCGCTGTGCTGGTCTGAAGGGCTATGCTGTCCCACGAAGCGATACTAACTTCCCGAACTATGGGAAGTCCACAATCTGGGACACATCGAACTCGAGCTGCGCGCCACCGTGGCTCGAACCGCGAGCCGTAGATCGAGTTCCTTTGCTCCCAACCAACCTCGTGGGAGGAGCGCAGATGACCGCGACACGGCCCCGCACGCTGGCCGAGAAGGTCTGGGATGCGCACGTGGTGCGCAAGGGCGAAGGCGCGGAGCCCGACCTGCTCTACATCGATCTGCATCTGGTGCACGAAGTCACCAGCCCGCAGGCGTTCGACGGCCTGCGGCTGGCCGGCCGCAAGGTCCGCAGGCCGGACCTGACCATCGCGACCGAGGACCACAACGTCCCGACCGTGGACATCGAGCTGCCGATCGCCGATCCGGTGTCGCGCACGCAGGTCGACACCCTTCGCCGCAACTGCGCGGAGTTCGGCATCCGGCTGCACCCGATGGGCGACGCCGAGCAGGGCATCGTGCACGTCATCGGCCCGCAGCTGGGGCTGACCCAGCCCGGGACGACCGTGGTATGCGGGGATTCCCACACGTCCACGCACGGCGCGTTCGGCGCGATGGCCTTCGGCATCGGGACTTCGGAGGTCGAGCACGTGCTCGCCACGCAGACCCTGCCGCTGCGTCCATTCAAGACGATGGCGATCAACGTCGACGGGCAGTTGCGGCCCGGGGTGACGGCCAAGGACATCATCCTCGCGGTCATCGCGAAGATCGGCACCGGCGGCGGCCAGGGCTACGTCCTGGAGTACCGCGGCAGCGCGATCGAGTCGCTGTCGATGGAAGCCAGGATGACCGTCTGCAACATGTCCATCGAGGCGGGCGCGCGCGCCGGCATGATCGCGCCGGACGAGACCACCTACGCCTACCTGAAGGACCGCCCGCACGCGCCGAAGGGCGCCGACTGGGACGCCGCGGTGGCGAACTGGAACGACCTGCGCACCGACGAAGGCGCCGAGTTCGACGCCGAGGTGCACCTCGACGCCGGCGCGCTGACCCCGTTCGTCACCTGGGGAACCAACCCGGGACAGGGCCTTCCGCTGGGTGAGAAGGTGCCGAACCCGGAGGCGATCGCGGACGAGAACGAGCGCATCGCCGCGGAGAAGGCGCTGTCCTATATGGACCTGAAGCCGGGCACGCCGCTGCGGGAGGTCAGCGTGGACACCGTGTTCCTCGGCTCCTGTACCAACGGCCGGATCGAGGACCTGCGGGCCGCCGCGAGCGTGCTGGCCGGCCGCAAGGTGGCCGGCAGCGTCCGGATGCTGGTGGTGCCGGGCTCGATGCGGGTGCGCGAGGCGGCCGAAGCCGAGGGGCTGGACAAGGTCTTCCTCGAAGCCGGCGCCGAGTGGCGCCAGGCCGGCTGCTCGATGTGCCTCGGCATGAACCCGGACCAGCTGTCGCCCGGTGAGCGCAGCGCGTCCACCTCGAACCGCAACTTCGAGGGGCGGCAGGGCAAGGGTGGCCGCACCCACCTCGTTTCACCGCTCGTGGCGGCCGCCACGGCCGTTCGCGGCACGCTGTCCAGCCCCGAAGACCTGAACTGAAGGAGCCCGCCACCATGGAGCCGTTCAAGAATCACACCGGCGTCGGGGTCCCGCTGCGCCGGTCCAACGTGGACACTGACCAGATCATCCCCGCGGTCTACCTCAAGCGGGTCAGCCGCAGCGGTTTCGAGGACGGGCTGTTCGCCGCCTGGCGCGGCGATGAAACGTTCATCCTCAACCAGGAGCCCTTCAACGCCGGTAGCGTGCTGGTCGCCGGGCCGGACTTCGGCACCGGCTCCTCGCGCGAACACGCTGTCTGGGCATTGCAGGACTACGGGTTCCGGGTCGTCATCTCCGCCCGGTTCGGCGACATCTTCCGCGGCAACGCCGGCAAGGGCGGACTGCTGGCCGCGCAGTGCGAGCAGATGGACGTCGAACAGCTGTGGAAGATCCTGGAGAACGAGCCCGGCACGGAGGTCGCGGTGGACCTCGAGGCGAAGACCGTACGGGCCAAGGACTTCGTCACGAGCTTCGCGATCGACGACTACACGCGCTGGCGGCTGCTGGAGGGGCTGGACGACATCGCCCTCACCCTGCGGCACGCCGGAGAGATCGACACCTTCGAGTCGCAGCGTCCCAACTGGAAGCCGGTGACCATGCCCGCACCCACCTCGTAACCACAGATTCCCTGCTCAGCAAGGGAATCGGTGACTCGCCACACGGCGCCGGACGGCGCGCGGAAGCCCCCTAGGGGGTCGCTCGGAGGGCGGAAAGCACGCCCCGGGCTGGAAAAATTTCCGCGCGCCGTTTGGAATTTCCGGGGGATTGGTAATACCGTGTGCGCAAGTCGGCCGAAGTGGCCGTGTGACAAGTAGTTCTTCATGGAGGACTGGAATGGCCAACAAGGCCCAGCTGATCGAGGCGCTCTCCGAGCGTTTGGGCGACAAGAAGGTTGCGTCCGAGGCCGTCGACGGTCTCGTCGACATCATCATCCGTACGGTCAACAAGGGCGAGAAGGTGAACATCACCGGCTTCGGTGTGTTCGAGAAGCGCGCCCGCGCAGCCCGCACCGCGCGCAACCCGCGCACCGGTGAGACCGTGCGCGTGAAGAAGACGAACGTGCCCGCGTTCCGCGCTGGTACCACGTTCAAGGACGTCATCAGCGGCGCGAAGAAGCTGCCGAAGGCCACCGCGGTCAAGCGTGCGACCACCGCGACCCGCGCCGGCACCACTTCGCGGACCGCCACCACGCGTGCCGCCGGCACCCGTGCGGCGAGCACCCGCAGCACGGCGACCCGTCCTACCGCCACGCGCAGCACGGCCACGCGCAGCACCACCGCGCGTAGCACTGCCACGCGCGGCACCGCCACGCGGACGCGCGCCGCCGCGGCGACCAAGGCCGCGCCGAAGCCCGCGGCCAAGGCGACCACCACGAAGAAGGCGACCACGGCCAAGAAGGCGACGCCGGCCAAAGCCGCGCCGAAGGCCGCCGCGAAGAAGACCACTTCGCGCGCCAAGAAGAAGTAACGAGTCGTTCACCCGAACGGCTTCCCGGCAGGGCCCCCGCGAACCTCGCGGGGGCCCTGCCGCGTTTCGGCCCGCCGAGATCTACGTAGGGGACGATGACTTCGACGTTCGCGACGGCGAGTTCGACGTGCAGGGCGGCGAGTTCGACGTTCGCGGCGGCGAGTTCGACGTTGGCGGCGGTGAGTTTGACGTTCGCGGTGGCGAGTTTGACCATGCTGGCGCCGAGTCCGGCGTTCGGGCGACGGGTCTCGTGTTGGCGCGCTCGACGTTGGGGACGCCGAGCCCGAGGTTCGGGCGCCGCGAGTCCGGCGTTCAGGGACGGTGAGTTCGGCGTTCGGGGTCGCGAGTTCAGCGTTCAGGGATGGTGAGTTCGGCGTTCGGGGCCGTGACTTGGGCGTTCGGGCCCGCTGAGTCCCACGTCGCGGCCGCGCGCAGCACCGTTGTGGCGCACGGGGTATCGGCGGCGCCGGGGCTGTGCGACGCGGGTACGGCGACGACCAAGCCCCTCAACGAGCCCTCAAAAGGCCCCTCAACAGGCCTCAAAAAGACTCCCAAACAGGCCCCAACACGCTTTCAAAGCAGGCCCCGGATCGACGGGCACGCGGCACGCGTCAGTGCCTCCAAGAGTGGCCGTCTCCAAATGGGAAAGCGGTTACCACTCAATAACGCCCGAAACGTCACGAGCAAATGGGTTCAGGACCACGCCGAGGCCGGATGGGGCAATGCGGTGGGGTAGTAGTCCGCGGCGACAAGACGGGGCACGCCATTCGATTCGCCGGCGTGAAAGGACAGCACCCAGACCGAACCCTTCTTGCTCGGCACCATGCTGCCGTTGCCCGCACCCACCGGCACTCCGGCCCGTTCCGTCAACGTGGCCACGACATCGGGAATGACGCCACCCTGGCTGCACACCACGGGAGTCCCGCCCCCGGCGGCGATCGCCAGCAGCCGCGACAGGCCACTGCGCGGATCATCCCAGTAGCCTTCCTCCGCGAGCAACGGTTCGTGCGCCACCTGGGTGTCCAGATCCTCCGCGACACCCAGCACCGTCTGCACGCACCGCACCCGGGGCGCCGCGAACACCCGGTCCACTCCGAACAGCGGGACGAACTTCCGGACGGCTTCGGCCTGCCGCTCACCGGCCGGCGAAAGCGGCCGCAGATCGTCGTCTCCCGTCCACTCGCCGCGCTTGCCGGCCTTGGCATGCCGCACCAGCGCCACGGTGCCCAGCGAGGCAGGTAGCGCGGCGAACGCCCGCAGCACATCGGCATCGGTGCCGTAGCTGAGCGAACCGGCGGCATCCCCGAGCGGCAGCCAGCGCAGCGCATCGACCTCGTGGTTCGCCCGGAACGCACCACCGGCCACCGACGCGCTGTAGTACTCGACCATCTTGTCCCCGTCCGGCACGCGGTAGCGCACCGTCCGCAGGCGCCGGCCGAGGATCGCGCGGAACCCGGTCTCCTCTTCGATCTCCCGCACCGCGGTGGCCGGCAACGTCTCGCCGGGATCGAGCTTTCCCTTCGGCAGTGACCAGTCGTCATAGCGCGGCCGGTGCACGGCGGCGACTTCCACGCCATCGGTACCCGCCCGCCACAGCACTGCCCCCGCGGCGGCGATCGTCACCCGTTGGCCCCGTGCTTCTTCAACAACTCGACCTGGTGGTCGCGAACGTCGGAACCTTCGGCGGGGAACGGAGACCATTCGCCGGTCGACTCGAGCACCCAGCACCGGGTGGCGGGATCGAGCGCGGAGTCGAAGACCTCCTCCAGTTGCGCGGTCAGCTTCGGATCCTTGACCGACACCAGCGCCTCGATCCGGCGGTCGAGGTTGCGGTGCATCATGTCGGCGCTGCCGATCCAGTGCGAACCACCGGCGCGGAAGTGGAAGATCCGCGAATGCTCCAGGAACCGGCCCAGGATCGAGCGGACGGTGATGTTGTCGCTCAGCCCAGGCACCCCCGGTTTGAGCGCGCAGATCCCGCGCACCACGATCTGGACCGGTACGCCTTGCTGCGACGCGCGGTACAGCGCGTCGATGACCTGCTCGTCCACCAGTGAGTTGCACTTGATGCGGATCCCAGCCGGCTTGCCGGCGCGCGCGTGCTCGACCTCCTCGCCGATGAGCCGGATGATGCCGCGGCGGATCCCGTTGGGGGAGGTGAGGATGTTGCGGTAGGTCTCCTGCCGCGAGTACCCGGTCAGGACGTTGAACAGGTCCGTCAGGTCCGCGCCGATCGCCGGGTCGGCCGTGAGCAGGCCGAGATCCTCGTACAGCCGCGCGGTCTTCGGGTTGTAGTTGCCCGTGCCGACGTGACAGTAGCGGCGCAGCGTCGGCCCTTCGTGCCGCACCACGAGCGAGACCTTGCAGTGCGTCTTCAGCCCGACGAGCCCGTACACCACGTGCACGCCCGCGCGCTCCAGCCGACGGGCCCAGGTGATGTTGGCCTCCTCGTCGAAGCGAGCCTTGATCTCCACGAGCGCCACGACCTGCTTGCCCGCTTCGGCGGCGTCGATGAGCGCGTTGACGATCGGGGAGTCGCCGGAGGTGCGGTACAGCGTCTGCTTGATCGCGAGCACGCGCTCGTCCGCCGCGGCCTGCTCGACGAAGCGCTGCACGCTCGTGGAGAACGAGTCAAACGGGTGGTGCACCAGCACGTCGCCCTCGCGGAGGGTGGCGAACACGCTCTTCGGCATCTCACGTTCGGCGAACGCGGGATGCGTCACCGGCACGAAAGGGCGGTCCTTCAGTTCCTTACGGTCCAAACTGGACAACTGGTGCAGGCAGGTCAGATCGAGCAGCCCGGGCACCTCGACCACGTCGTTCGGGTCCACCTCCAGCTCGCGCAGCAGCAGGTCGAGCATGTGCTCGCTCATGTCCTGCGCGACCTCGAGCCGCACCGGCGGGCCGAACCGCCGCTGCGCCAGTTCGCGTTCGAGTGCTTGCAGCAGGTCCTCGTCGCGATCTTCCTCGACCTCGAAGTCGGCGTTGCGGGTCACCCGGAACACGTGGTGCTCGGTGACCTCCATCCCGGTGAACAGCTCTCCGAGGTGGGCGGCGATGAGCTCCTCGAGGGGCAGGAACGTCGCGATCCGGCTTTCCCGTTGGGATTCCACGCGGATCAGGCGCGGGACGTTGTTCGGCACCTTGACCCGCGCGAACCGTTCCGTGCCGCCTTCCGGGTCCCGCACGGTGACGGCGAGGTTGAGCGACAGCCCCGAGATATAGGGGAAAGGGTGTGCGGGGTCGACGGCGAGCGGCGTGAGCACCGGGAAGATCTGCTCGCTGAAGTAGTTCGACAGGCGCAGCTGGTCCGGGCCGTCGAGATCGGTCCAGCCGACCATGTGGATGTCGTGCTCTCCCAGCTCCGGCCGGACGTGCTCCTCGAAGGCGATGGTGTGCCGCTCGACGAGGTCCTGGTTGCGCTTGGCGATGTAGGCCAGCTGCTCGCGCGGGGTGAGCCCGTCCGCGCTGCGCACCGGCAGGCCCGTCTCGTCGCGCCGCTTCAGCCCGGCGACCCTGACCATGTAGAACTCATCCAAATTGGACGCGAAGATCGCGAGGAACTTGGCCCGCTCGAGCAGCGGCTGTGAGGCGTCCTCGGCGAGCGCGAGCACGCGCGCGTTGAAATCCTGCCAGGACAGCTCTCGGTTGAAGTAGCGGTCGTCGGGGAGCGACTCGGCCGAGGCGGCGGGCACCGGCGCGGTCACCGCGGGGGGCGCCGAGGGCACGGCGCGGAACTGCACGTGCCTGCTCGGGTCGGTGGCGGGTGCGGTCTGGTCCGAGGTGATGGTTTCGTCGCTGCTCACAGGTGCATTGTTCCTCAGATCGAGCCGGTTCGCCCCCACCCCGAGCGCCAGATCCAGCACGACGCCGGTCGCGCGCGCGGCGACCTTCAGAAGTTGACCCACCGGACGCATGACGTTCACGCCGCGCTCCCCTCATACACCAGCGCGGCGGTCCGCTTCCCGAGGCCCAGCGTGCCCGCATGCTCGAGATCAGCCGCGGTGTCCACGTCGCGGCGGAGGCTCGGCGCGGTCAGGCCGAGAGCGATCGCGCCGGTCCTGGCGTGCGCGCGGGCGGAACCGGGGCCGAAACGCGGGGCGAGCGCGGCTCCCGGGGCGGACAGCAGCAGTGTCGTCCCGGTGCGCTCCCAGTCCGCGACGAACGCGCGGCGCCCGGCGGACGCGGCCAGCGCGGCTTCCAGATCTTCCGGGCGCAACGCGGGCAGGTCCGCCTGCAGCGCGCCGAGGATCGCACCGGGATCGTCGGCCCGCAGGTGCGCTTCACCCTGGCGCAGTGCGGCGTTGAGATCGCCGGGCCCGTCCTCGCCGACGATCTCGGCACCGAACCCGGCCAGCTCCCTGACCGCCCGCGGATCGGCGGCCACCACGAGTACCCGCCGGACGACTTCCGAGGCGGCGGCGATCGTGTCCGAGGCCAGCGCCAGCACGAGTTCCGCGTGCCGGGCGTCGTCCACCGCGCCGCGCAGCCTGGACTTGCCCAGCCGCGGCGGCTTCATCGGCACGATCAGGTCCACCGGCACGGTTTCCATCTTTCCCGATGGTGCACCCTAGGATCAGCCGGTACCAGCAGATACCACAGGAGGAGCCTTGGCCGGTCGTGAAAAGGGCGGGTTCTGGGTCGGATTCGCCGCCGCCCTGTTCTATCCCGTCAGCTACGTTGGCCGACGGGTTTACCGTGGTGGGGAGCATATCCCCCGCGAAGGTGGCGCGCTCCTGGTGATGAACCACGTCTCCCATATGGACCCGGCGGTCGACGCGGTGTTCGTGCACCGGCAGATGCGGGTGCCGCGGTTCCTGGGCAAGAGCAGCCTCGTCACGACGCCGGTCTTCGGGAAGATCTTCGTCGGCGCGGGCAGCATCCCGGTCTACCGCGGGTCGAGCAACGCGGGCGACAGCCTGCGTGCCGCGCACCAGGCGCTGCGGGACGGCAAGGTCGTGGTGATCTACCCCGAGGGCACCATCACCAAGGACCCGAACGGCTGGCCGAAGCGCTCGTACACCGGTGTCGCCCGGCTCGCGCTCGGAACCGACGCACCGGTGATCCCGATCGCGCGCTGGGGCACCAACGAGATCCTGGACTTCTACCACAAGAAGCTCCGGCTCTTTCCGCGCAAGACGATCAGCCATTACGTCGGCGAGCCGGTCGATCTGTCGCCGTACCGCGACAAGGAACAGACCGCCGCGGTGTTGCGTGAGGTGACCGAGCTGCTGATGGGCGACGTGACCGACCTGCTGGCCGACATCCGCGGCGAGCGGCCGCCGGCGAAGAAGCCGGAGCCGGCGGACGGCGAGTGATGGACGTCCAGCGCATCACCGTGCTCGGCGCGGGTTCGTGGGGCACGGCCTTCGCGAAGGTGCTTGCGGACGCCGGCCGGGACGTCACGGTGTGGGCCCGCCGCCCCGAGGTCGCCGCGGAGATCCGGGATCTGCACGGCAACACCGGGTATCTCCCGGGCGTCGTGCTGCCCCCGACCCTGACCGCGACCGCGGATCCGGCGGAGGCGCTCGGCGGTGCCGAAGCGGTGGTGCTGGCCGTGCCGAGTCAGAGCCTGCGGGCGAACCTGACCGGCTGGCGCGGGCTCCTGCCGCCCGGCGCGATCCTGGTGAGCCTCGCGAAAGGGGTCGAACTGGGCACGCTCAAGCGGATGAGCGAGGTGATCTCGGAGATCTCCGGAGCGCCGCAGAACGAGATCGTCGTGGTGTCCGGGCCCAATCTGGCGCGCGAGATCGCGCAGGAACAGCCGGCGGCCGCCGTGCTCGCGTGCACGGACCACGAGCGCGCGGTGGCGGTCCAGCGCGCCTGCTCGAACGCGTATTTCCGGCCGTATACCAATACCGACGTGATCGGCTGCGAGCTCGGCGGCGCGTGCAAGAACGTGATCGCGCTCAGCTGCGGGATGGCGGCCGGCATGGGCTACGGCGCGAACACCATGGCCACGCTCATCACCCGCGGGCTGGCGGAAATGGCGCGGCTGGGCACCAAGCTCGGCGCCGATCCCCAGACCTTCGCGGGTCTGGCCGGCGTCGGCGACCTGGTCGCGACCTGCTCGTCCCCGCTGTCGCGCAACCGTACGTTCGGGGAGCGGCTGGGCCACGGCGAGACGGTCGAGCAGGCACAGCAGGCGGCCGGCGGGCAGGTCGCCGAGGGCGTCATGTCCTGCTCGTCGATCCGGGAACTGGCCCAGACCACCGGGGTCGACATGCCCCTGACGGACGCGATGCACCGGGTCGTCCACGAAGGCCTGGACCCCCGCGCCGCCGGCGCCGAACTCCTGGGCCGCCAGAACAAGCACGAATGGTCCTGACCGCCGAGATCTACATTCGATGGGTGCGAGTGCGCTGATTCCACGGAGTGGGATCGCCTTGCGCGGCCCGGTTCGTCCTGGTTGTCTGGGCGCCATGTTCGCGCAGGGCTATTGCGGTGTTCCGCACCCAACCGGTCTTCCGGTGCGCGCGTTCCCGTGTCACGCCCGCGTCGCGCCGTGTCCTTGTCGCTGACCCGCCCAGCGACCCGTTTCCCTCTCCTTCAAGGACACCCAGCAGCATGTTCGCCGTTCCGGACAACACCGTCGCGCTTGCCGAAAACCCCGCCGTCCTGCGCCACCCCGTGCGCGTCGCCCTCGAGTACGCGGCCGACCGCGAACGCTGGCACGGCCTGCTCCGCTACGACCCCGACGAGCGGTTCGCCGCCCGGATCGCGGGCGACGCGGACGAAGAGGTGTGGCTGATGGGCTGGCTCCCGGGCCAGCAGACCGACCTGCACGATCACGCGCAGTCCACCGGCGCGTTCACGATCGTCAGCGGCCGGCTCACCGAAACCGTCGCCCGGCGTGCCCCCGACGGCCGCGCCGTGACCGAAGTGCACGCGCTGGCCACCGGCCAGTCGCGCGTGTTCGGGCCGGGTTACGTGCACCAGGTCCGCAACGAGGGGCCGGATCCGGCGATCAGCGTCCACGTCTACCGTGCCGGCGGCCGCGCGATGTGGCCGTACCACCTCGACCCGGTCAGCGGTCCCGTCCGCGATTGACGTGCTCCGGAACGGGCACGCGCGTGTAGTCCGCCGGTACCGGCGCGCCGAAAGTGGTCTGGACCGGTACCACACCCGCCCAGATCTCGTCCGCGGACAGGTCTTCCGGCTCCTCGCCCGGCCCGCCCGCGCGCGCCTTCACCGACGCCTCGGCGAGGTCCAGCGAGAGCACCGCGACGGACGCGAACTCCTTCGCGTTCACCGCGCGAGCGTGCTCCCATGAGCCGGGCGCGAGGTGTTCGGTGACGACCTCGAGCGCGCGCATCTTCTCTTCAGGATCGTCGACGAGTTTCGCGCGCCCGTGCACGACGGCGCTGCGGTAGTTCATCGAATGATTGTTGAGCGAGCGCGCGTAGACGATCCCGTCCAGCAGGGTCACCGTGACGCAGACGTCGATCCCGGTCGCCGCGGCGCGCAGGTTGCCCGCCCCCGTCGAACCGTGCAGGTAGAGCGTTTCGCCGTCGCGGCCGTATCCGGTGGGCAGGACCACGGGGGATCCGTTCAGCACGAGCCCGAGATGGCAGATGAGCGCTTCGTCGAGCAGGTCGTACAGCGCCTGCCGGTCGGTGGCCGCCCGGTCCCTCTTCCGGGTCAGGGTGCTGCGGGGCGTGGGCGAGAGCGTCATGCCTTCAGCGTGCGCGGCCAAGGTGGCATCGTAGAATAGCCACCATCGGCACATTTGAAAGGTCCACTTCTCGTGACGCATTCCGGTACCGCCCTGCCCGTGGCCCTCGATCGCGAGTCCGCGGTGCCGCTCGCGGTGCAGCTCGCGGACGCCTTGCGCGAGTCGGCTTCGAGCGGGCACCTGCGCGGCGGCGACCGGCTGCCCTCGACGCGCGCGCTAGCCGAGCGGCTCGGCGTCAGCCGGACGGTGACCTCCGCCGCGTACGAGCAGTTGCACGCCGAGGGCTGGATCGCCGGGCGGCACGGTTCGGGCACGTATGTGACCACCTCGCCGCCGAGCGATCGGCCCGTTGACCGGACGATACCCGGCGAGCAGCGCGAACCCGACGGAATTCTCGATCTGACGCCGGGCACGCCGTGGGCCGCCGGCCTCGACAGGGCGGCGTGGCGGCGGGCCTGGCGGGCCGCCGCCGACGCGCCTCCGCTGTCCCGTGCGCATCGCGCCGGGCTCCCGGACTATCGCAACGCGATCGCCGAACACCTGTTGCGCCACCGCGGGCTCGCCGTCGGGACGGACTTCGTGCTCGCGACCGGCGGCACGACGACGGCGGTCGTCGAACTGGCCGGTGCCGTCTTCTCTCCCGGGGATCTCGTGGCGGTCGAAGAGCCGGGTTACCAGCGGGCGGTGCAGGCGTTGCGGTCCGCTCGCGTGCGGGTCGCCGGTGTGCCCGTGGACTCCGAAGGCCTGCGCCCGGACGCGATCCCGGCCGGCGCGCGGGCGGTCTACTGCTCGCCGGCACACCAGTACCCGATGGGCAGCCGGATGAGCGCGGCGCGCCGGGTCGATCTCGTCGAGCGGGCGCGGGCGCAGAACATGCTGGTGATCGAGGATGACTACGACGGCGAGCTGCGGTTCGACGTCGCACCGCTGCCGCTGCTGGCCGCGCTCGCGCCGGACGTGGTCGCGCATCTGGGCACCACGAGCAAGATCCTCACCCCGACGCTCGGTGCGGGCTGGATGGTCGCGCCGCCCGCGGTCACCTCGGCGGTCCTGGCCTACCGCGACCGCACCGGAACGCGCCCTTCGCCGGCCGGGCAGCGGGTGCTGATCGAGTTGGCCCGTCACGGCGACCTGGGCCGCCACCTGCGAAAACTACGGCGCGAACTGTCCGAGCGGCGCATGCTGCTGGTCGCCGCCTTGCGTGCTTCCGGCGTCCCGGTGCTCGGCGACGACGCCGGTGCGCACCTGGTGGTTCCGTTCCTCTCGGCCGAGGCTGAGCGCGAACGGCTGCGGGCGGCGGAGCGTCGCGGTATCCGGCTCGACGGGCTCGCCAGGCATTTCGCGGGCACGCCCACCGCCTTCGGCGCGGCGATCGGTTACGCGGGCTGTTCGCGGGCCGCCCTGCGCGACTCGCTCGGCTCGCTGGTCGAATTACTGCGCTGAGCGTTCGACGGCAAGCGCCCGGTAGGGTGACGTCCCATGAGTACCGGGAAAGCGCGGGTTGCCGTGGTGTTCGGCGGCCGCAGCACCGAGCACACCATCTCCTGCGTCTCGGCCGGGAGCGTGCTGGCGAACCTGGATCCGGACCGGTTCGAGATCGTGCCGATCGGTATCACCCCGGAAGGCGGCTGGGTGCTGGGCACCTCCGACCCCCGCAAGCTCGAGATCCACGGCAAACAGCTGCCGAGCGTCGAGTCCGGCCAGGCGCTCGTACTGGCGGGTGACCCGACGCGACGCGAGCTTGTCACGCTCGATTCGGGGGCGGCGGCACTCGGCCAGGTCGATGTCGTGTTCCCGGTGCTGCATGGCGCGTTCGGTGAGGACGGGACCATCCAGGGACTGCTTGAGCTCGCGGGAATCCCCTACGTCGGTGCGGGTGTGTTCGCCAGCGCGGCGGCGATGGACAAGGAGTACGCCAAGAAACTCCTTGCCGCGGAAGGACTTCCGGTCGGGAAGTACGCCGCGCTGCGCCGCGATCAGTCCACTTTGGAAGAAGCGGATCGCGAGCGGCTGGGCCTGCCGGTGTTCGTCAAACCGGCGCGCGCGGGCTCCTCGATCGGCATCAGCAAGGTCACCGACTGGTCCCGGCTCGACGACGCGATCGCGCTGGCGCGGCAGACCGATCCGAAGGTCCTCATCGAGGCGGCGGTCGTCGGCCGCGAGATCGAATGCGGCGTGCTGGAGTTCCCCGACGGCCGGGTCGAGGCCTCGCTGCCCGCGGAGATCAGGGTCCTCGCCGAGGACGCCTGGTACGACTTCGAAACCAAGTACATCGGTGAGGACGCCGAGCTGGACATCCCCGCGAAGCTCGACGACGCCGTGACCGAGCGGCTGCGCGCGCACGCCGTCCGGGCCTTCCGCGCACTCGACTGCCAGGGCCTGGCCAGGGTGGACTTCTTCGTCGGCGCGAACGGCGAGCTCACGGTGAACGAGGTCAACACGATGCCCGGCTTCACCATGACCTCGGCCTATCCGAAGATGTGGGCCGTGACGGGTATGGACTTCCGGACCCTGCTCACTACCTTGATCGAGACGGCGATCGCGCGGGGTACCGGCCTGCGGTAGGCCGCGAATGTAGATCTCGGCGTTAGAAGCGCAGGGGCACCGGCTTCAGCGTCTTCGCGACGGTGTCCGAGACCATCTGCAAAGGGCCGGTGCCGGCGGAATCGGGCACGGTCAGCCCGGCGTAGACGTTCCGGTCGACCAGGTACCACGTCGACGAACCCTGGCCTTCGACCGGGAGCCATTGCACGCCCGAGACGACCCGCAGCTGCGAAGTCGGCGTCAGCTCCGTTGGGCGGTCCAGACCGCAGCGCAACACGATCGCGTCGGGTGCGCCCCACGCGACGGTCGCCGGCGGGGCGGGTTCGGCGATCTCGCGGCGGTTCAGGGTGGCGCCGTTCGAAATGAGCTGCGCCGGGAGCGCCGGGACCAGCGCGGCGCATTCCGCCGAGCCCGCCTGGGGCGCGGGCACCGCGGCGAGCGCGAGCGGGCCGTTGTCCTGTTCGGGCTTCGTGCGGTTGACGAGGCTGAGGACGGCGACCGCGACCGCGAAGGCGACGGCGATGACCGCGGCGATGATGATCAGGCGCCGGGGCGGGGCGCCGGTCTGCTGTTCGGGCACGTCAGAGGTGTACCACCGGGCACGTGAGCGTACGCGTGATGCCCTCGACGCCCTGGACCTTCGCGACGACGAGCTGCCCGAGCTGGTCGACGGTTTCGGCTTCGGCGCGGACGATCACGTCGTACGGGCCCGTCACATCCTCGGAGGTGGTGACCCCCGTAATGCGCGCGATCTCCGCCGCGACCGCCGCGGCCTTGCCGACTTCGGTCTGGATGAGGATGTATGCGTGGACCACGGCGCGCCCCTTCGTCTTCTGCGCTGGACTCAAGGTAGGAACGTGGGAAGAACCTACCCCAACGGGGAGACGATAGGTGATCCGATGTTCCGACTTACGAGGGATGGAGCGGGCGAGTGTCGTCACAGAAAGTGCCGAAGGGCGGCACTGTAGCCGAGCTGGGTGAGTTCGGCCTTATCCGTGCCGTGACGGAGAACCGAAGACAGCCCCCGACCACCCTGCTCGGCCCCGGCGACGACGCCGCGGTGGTCGAGGCGGCCGACGGGCGGGTCGTGGCGAGTACGGACGTGCTGGTCGAGGGTGTGCACTTCCGCCTCGACTGGTCCACTCCGGAACAGGTCGGGCGCAAGGCCGTCGCGGTCAACCTCGCCGATATCGCGGCGATGGGCGCGTTCCCCACCTCAGTGCTCGTCGGGCTGGCCTGCCCCGCCGAAACCGACGCCGGCCTCGTCAAACGCATCACCGAGGGGATGTGGGCGGAGGCCTCCGGGGCGGGGGCGGGCCTCGTCGGCGGCGACGTCGTGCAAGCCGATCAGCTGGTGTTGAGTATCACTGCTCTGGGTGATCTGCGCGGGCGCCCGCCGGTCACGCGTTCGGGCGCGCGCCCCGGGGACATCGTCGCGGTCCACGGGCGACTGGGCTGGGCCGCGGCCGGGCTCGCCGTGCTGCATCGCGGGTTCCGCTCGCCGGTCACGGTCGCCAACGCCCAGCGCTACCCGGAACCGGACTATGCCGCCGGTCCCGCCGCGGCGGTGGCCGGCGCGACGGCGATGATCGACGTGTCCGACGGGCTGCTCGCCGACCTCGGGCATATCGCCGAGCAGTCGGAGGTCGGCATCGACGTCCGCACCGACCTGCTCGAGGTGAGCCGGCGACTCGTCGACGTCGGCACCGCGCTGGGCGCGGACCCGCTGCACTGGGTTCTGACCGGCGGCGAGGATCACGCGCTCGCGGCCGCCTTCCCGCCGTTCGCCGACCTGCCCGAGGGGTGGCGGCGGATCGGGGCCGTGACCATGCCGGACTCCGGGCTGACCGTCGACGGCAAGCCATACGCCGGGGAAACCGGTTGGGAGCACTGGCGCCGACCGCAGTAACGTTCGACGCGTGGATCTCCGCGTAACCCCCTTCGACCATCCCGATGCCGTCAAGCTGATCGACGGCGTCCAGCGCGAGTACGTGACCCGCTACGGCGGACCGGACGAGACGCCTGTCGATCCGGCGGAGTTCGCGCTGCCGCAAGGGATCTTCCTCGTCGGATACCTCGACGGCGTTCCGGTCGCGTGCGGCGGCTGGCGGGCCCACGAGACGCCGAGGCCGGGCGATGCCGAGATCAAGCGGATGTACGTCGTGGAATCCGCGCGGGGCAAGGGGTTCGCGCGAGCCGTGCTGGCCGAGCTGGAACGGACGGCACGCGAAGCGGGGCACCGGCGGGCTGTGCTCGAGACGGGGATGAAGCAGCCCGAAGCGCTGGCCCTGTACGAGTCGTCCGGATACGTGGGGATCCGTGGCTTCGGCCACTACCGCCACGAAACATTGAGCCGGTACTACGGCAAGGAACTCCTCGCGTGATCCAATCGCGGGCGAAGCGAATCGACGGCGATTGGAGCCTTCGTGGCGATTTACGCGCTTGGAGATCGTGTGCCCCGGATCCATCCGGACGCCTATGTGCACCCCGACGCGACGGTGATCGGTGACGTGCGGATCGCCGCGCACGCGTCGGTGTGGCCGCAGACCGTGCTGCGCGGTGACCACGGGTACATCGAACTGGGGGAGCGGTCGAACATCCAGGACGGGTGCGTCGTGCACTGCACCGCGAAGGAGCCGACGATCCTGGGGCCGTCGTCGGCGATCGGGCACGCGGTGCACGTCGAGGGCGCGAAGATCGGCACGGGCTGCCTCATCGCGTCGGGTTCGGTGGTGCTGAACGGCACGGTGATCGAGGACGGGGCGATGGTCGGGGCGGGCGCGGTGCTGTCGTACCGGTCGCAGGTGCCCTCGGGGCATATCGCGTTGGGCGTGCCGGCGAAGACACGGCCGAACACGTCTTTCGGGCCGGAGCAGATCCAGGGCGTGGTGGAGTCCTACGTCAGGCGGGCCGAGTTGTTCCGTGCCGAATTGCGCAGGCTGGACCGCTAGTCAGCAGAGTCCCGGGACCTGTTCGGTCAGGTCGGAAACCGCTTTCTCGGTGATCTGGACGAGGGCGTTCCGATCGGCGCTCACGCCTTGCATCTCCAGGCTGGCAACGACATTGCCGCACAGGAGCCGGACGGTGCTGTCCGAGTTGTCCTGGGTCCAGTAGCCGGGCCGCGGGAGGCCGTCCTCGTGCACGGCGGTGTCCTTGCGCGTGTCGGCGCCCTGGTACGCGGCGAGCTGGTCGCGAGCGCCCTGGTGTGCCGAACGCTCCGCCGTGCGCTGCGACACGTCATCGCCGACGCGGATGTGAGTAGTACAGCTCGTCGAGGGTGATGCGCTGATCGAGATTGCCCTCCGCTTCACCGCTGTAGCAGCAGTCGGGGATCAACAGGACGCGCCGGGACCGGCAGGCCCGCATCCACCGGTTGAGCCGGGTGGCCGAGAGGGCGGTTTCGTCGAGATCGTCGAGGCGGGTGTCGGACGCGGTGCTGAACAGTTCACCGCCGGATCGGCGTACGTGCTGGTACCGATCAGGAGCGCTTCGCGCGCCATTCCGGCGGCTGGGAGAGCCGCCGGATGAACAGGTCCAGCGCCCGGTTGATCTGCTCGTCGGACGCGCCCGGGACCGCCGCGCGGCCTCCTCCGCAGGTAGGTTCTGGACCTTCGAGGTTACCGTCCCGGCACGGTTCGTCGCAGCCGGTTGCACCAAAGGCTTGCGGGCGACGCTAGAGTCGCCGCCGTGAGCGGAAAACCCTTGTCGGAGGTTGTGGAAGCCGGGTGGGCGCAGGCGCTGGCGCCGGTCGCGGACCGGATCGGCGCGATGGGCGACTTCCTGCGCGCCGAGATCGCGGCGGGGCGGACGTATCTCCCGGCGGGCGAGAACGTGCTGCGCGCGTTCCAACAGCCGTTCGCCGACGTCCGGGTGCTGATCGTGGGGCAGGATCCGTATCCGACGCCGGGGCACCCGATCGGCCTGTGCTTCGCGGTCGCGCCGGACGTGCGGCCGCTGCCGAAGAGTCTGATCAACATCTTCCAGGAATACCGCGACGACCTCGGGTACCCGGCACCGTCCAATGGGGACCTGACGCCGTGGACCGAGCAGGGGGTGCTGCTGCTGAACAGGTCGCTCACCGTGCGGCCCGGCGCGCCGAACTCGCACAAGGGCAAGGGCTGGGAGGAGATCACCGAACAGGCGATCAAGGCGCTGGCGCAGCGCGGTGGCCCGCTGGTGGCGATCCTGTGGGGCTCGAACGCGCGAAGCCTGAAACCGCTGCTGAACGGTGTGCCGTGCATCGAGTCGGTGCACCCGAGCCCGATGTCGGCGCACAACGGCTTCTTCGGCTCACGCCCCTTCAGCCGCGCGAATGAGCTGCTGGCAAAGCAGGGCGGGCAGCCCATCGACTGGAAGCTGCCGTAGGCACACTTCCTTTATGTGCCGTGAGGGACCCCCTCACGGCACATAAAGGAATGAGGGGGTCCCTCACGGCGCCTGTGGATAACTGGGGTTATCCACAGGCGCGAGAGATGCGGGTCGAAAAGTCGCGAAGCAATTGCGACGATGGGCGCATGGGGGACAAATGGACAACCCGGTTACCGGCGTCAGCCAAGCCCAACATCGCAGATGTAGTCAAAGCCGCCACGCTCGAGTCCCTCGGGATGAACAGCAAGGCAATCTGGCGCCGCTGCCTTCCTGGCGGTCCATGGCAACGACTGTTACCCGGAGTCATCCTGCTCGAGAACGGCAAACCGACGCATGATCAGCGCATCGCGGCCGCGCTCATCTACGGCGGCCCGTCCGCCATTGTCACCGGACCTCACGCATGCTTGCGGCACGGGCTGCGGCGCAGCGAGATCCCGAGCCTCGACTGCGTTCACCTGCTGATACCGCACGATCACAAACGGTTGAGCAGCGAATTCCTGGTCGTCGAGCGCACGCGGATGCTTCCGCGTCCGGTTGTCCGCGATGGGGTGCCGTTAGCGCCGCTGGTCCGTGCCACTACTGATGCTGCCCGCCGGCTCCGGGTTGCCGATGCGGTCACCAAACTGCTGATCGAAGCGATCCAACGAGGACGATGCACGCCACAGGTACTGCTCGCCGAGCTGGATGCCGGAACAAAACGTGGCACGGCTCTTCCCCGTCGAATCCTGAACGAGGTGGAGTGCCTTCGGTCGATCGCTGAGGCACACTCGCGGGTGTTGAGCGAAGGGCTGGACGTTCCGCCCACGCACTGGAACGTGAATGTCTTCAATGAGACTGGCCGCTACGTCGGTTGCCCGGATGCTTGGTGGGACGATGTCGCCCTCGCCTGGGAGATCGACTCAACGGAATTCCATTACTTCCACGATGGCTACGCGCGAACTCTCGATCGGAATACGCGGTACGCCGGAGCCGGTATCGCCGTGGTTCAGACACTTCCGTCCCGCCTCGAGCGTGATCCGGAGGGTGTGCTCGCCGAGGTCAAGGCGGCCTACCGGGCTGCTGCGGCTCGTCCGCGCCCCAGCGTGCACATCTCCTGAGCGCCAGGAGATGTGCCGTGAGGGGGCCCCTCACGGCACATAAGGGCATGAGGGGGTCCCTCACGGCACTCGGGCGGTGCCCGGAGACACCAAAAGGCCCGGGGGACTGGAGTCCGCCCGGGCCTGGGAAAGCTACGGAACTAGCCGCGGACGACCTTGCCTGCCTTGAGGCACGAGGTGCACACGTTCAGGCGCTTACGCTGGGACAGACCGATCTTGGCGTGCACGGTCTGGATGTTCGGGTTCCAGCGGCGGTTGGTACGCCGGTGGGAGTGCGAGACCGCCTTGCCGAAGCCCGGTCCCTTGCCACAGACGTCGCACACGGCAGCCACGTCGAACTCCTTTGACGATCAGGGAAGACACATCACACCCAGCGGGGCCGGGCAACTCGTCCATAGTAACGACTGTCCGCGCTCACCCCGCGCGCGGGTCGATACGCTGCCAGAAACCCGGTGAGGAGGTCCGCGAGTGCGGGTGCTGGACGAGGCGGCGGTCGTGGCCTGGGCCTCGGCGTGCGTGCACAGTCTCGACGTGCTGCGGCCCGCGATCAACGGCATCAACGTCTACCCCGTGGCCGACGCGGACACCGGGTCCAACCTCCTGCACACGATGACCGGCGCCCGCGACGCGCTCGCCGACACCGACATCACCGGCGCCGGCCAGGCGCTCGGCCTGCTCGCGACGGGGGCCGTCCGCAGCGCGCGCGGCAACTCGGGCGTCATTCTTTCGCAGGTCTTGCGCGGTCTCGCCGAGTCCGCCGCGCATGCCCCCGAACTCGACGGCGCTGACCTGGTCAAGGCCCTCGTGCACGCGGACCGTGTCGCCACCGAAGCCGTGTCGAGGCCGGTCGCGGGCACGATGCTCACCGTCCTGCACGCCGCGGCGAAGGCGGCGACGGGCGGCTCGCTGGAGGACGTGGTCTCGACAGCCGCGAAGGCCGCTTCGGCCGCGCTCGAGCAGACACCGCAGCAGTTGCCGGTCCTCGCCAGCGCGGGTGTCGTGGACGCTGGCGGGCGCGGGCTCGTCGCGGTCCTCGACGCTCTCGCCGGTGTCGTCACAGGTACGGCGACCGAACTGGTCCACTCCTGCGAAGCGCACACGCACGCCTCGACGGCCGCGCCCGCGCCGTACGCGTGGGAGGTCATGTATCTGCTGGAAGACGTCACCGAACCGGATCTGCCGGGCTTCCGCCGGGCGCTGAGCGGGCTGGGCGACAGCGTCACGGTCGCGGGCGACGGCGCCGGCGGGTACGCCGTCCACGTGCACTGTGCTGACATCGGTGCCGCCATCGAGGCCGGGCTCGCGCTGGGCCGCCCCCGGCGGATCCGGGTGGAGCCGCTGGTCACGCCCACCCCGCTGGAGCCGCCGACAGGGCCGGATCGCACCGTCGTCGCTCTCGTTCGCGGCGACGACTTCGCGGGGCTGCTCAGCGAGGAGGGTGTCGCGGTCCTCGCGGTGCCGCAGGGCACGAAGCCCAGCGTCGAGGAGATGCTCGGCCTCGTCACTGAGCGCGCCGTGGCGCATATCACGATCCTTGCCGGGGATCCGCTGCTCACCGAGGCAGCGGACGAGGCAGCCGGGCACGCGATGATCGGCGACCGCGAGGTGGTCGTGATCCCGTGCGCCTCCCCGGTCCAGGTCCTGGCCGCACTCGCCGTGCACGATCCGGCACGCCGCGTGAACGACGACGTCGTGGCCATGGCCGAGGCTGCCGCCGCGACCCGGCGTGGCGAGCTCGTGGTCGCCGAAGAGGAGTCGATAACCTGGGTGGGACTGGCCCAGGCCGGCGATCTCATCGGGTTCGTCGACGGCGAGGTCGTGCTGGTGGAGCCGTTGTCGGAGCGGAACCTGGTGACCGCGGCGCTGACCGTGCTCCGGCGCATGCTGGCCGTCGGCGGCGAGCTGGTCACGGTGCTGACCGGCGCCGCGGCGCCCGAGGGGGTGGCGCGGGAGCTGGCCGACCGGCTGCGCGAGGAACGGCCGGAGGTGGAGTTCGTGAGCTACCCCGGGGGCCAGACCGAGGCCGTGCTCTTGATCGGCGTGGAGTAGGAAATGACAGTCCTGAGCGACAAGCTGACCTCACTGCTGGGCCGCAAGACGGCCACGGCGCTGGGTGAGGCGCTCGACATCCACACCGTCGGGGACCTCCTGCGCCACTACCCGCGCCGCTACGCCGAGCGCGGCGAGCTGACCGACATCGCGGGCCTGGAGATCGGTGAGCACGCGACGGTGCTGGCGCGGATCGAGAAGGTCAACAAGCGCCGGATGCGCAACAAGCCCGGCTGGATCCTCGAGATGACGATCACCGACGGGCATCGCAGGCTGGAGTGCGCCTTCTTCGGCAACGCCCACCAGCGCGAGCGGGAGCTGCGGCTCGGCAAGACCGGGCTGTTCGCGGGCAAGGTCACCGCGTTCCGCAACAAGCTGCAGCTCGCGAACCCCGAGTACCAGATGCTCGATTCCTCCGACGACTCAACAATGGACGATTTCCTCGGTGCGATCATCCCGGTGTACCCGGCCGCGCAGGGCGTCCCGTCCTGGTCGATCGCGCGCTGCGTGCGCCAGGTGCTGGACACGCTCGAACGCGAACCGGACCCGATGCCGCAGGAGCTGTTGCGCCGCAACGGGTTCATCGATCTGTTCGACGCGCTGCACAACATCCACCGTCCCAAGGACCACGCCGCCCGCGAGACGGCCGAGCGCCGGCTCAAATGGGACGAGGCGATGGCGATCCAGCTGATCTTCGCGCAGCGCCGGTTCTCCACCGTGTCCCGCCCCGCGCCAGCATGCCCGCCCAAGCAGGGCGGGATCCTCGAATCGTTCGACAGACGCCTGCCCTTCGATCTCACCAGCGGGCAGCGCGTGGTCGGCGAACACATCGCCACCGACCTCTCCGGCGAGCATCCGATGAACCGGCTGCTGCAGGGCGAAGTCGGCAGCGGCAAGACCGTCGTGGCGCTGCGCGCGATGCTGCAGGTGGTCGATGCCGGGCGGCAGGCCGCGATGCTCGCGCCGACCGAGGTCCTCGCCGCGCAGCACGCGCGCTCCCTGCGCGAGATGCTCGGTGAGCTGGGGCAGGCAGGGGAGCTTGGCGCGGCCGAGGACGCGACGAGGGTGACGTTGCTGACCGGCTCGCTCTCGGCAAAGGAACGCAAGCAGGCCTTGCTGGACGCCGCGAGCGGCGCGGCGGGCATCGTCGTCGGCACCCACGCGCTGATCCAGGACACGGTGTCGTTCGCGGATCTCGGGTTCGTCGTGGTGGACGAACAGCACCGCTTCGGCGTCGAGCAGCGCGACGCGCTGCGCACCCGCGGCGCGGACGGCACGAGCCCGCACGTGCTGGTGATGACGGCGACGCCGATCCCGCGCACGGTCGCGATGACCGTCTACGGCGATCTCGAAACCTCGGCGCTGCGTGTCATGCCGGTCGGCCGTTCGCCGATCTCCACGACGGTCGTGCCGGTCGCGGAGAAGCCCGCCTGGCTGGACAGGGTGTGGCAGCGGGTGCGCGAGGAGGCCGAGAAGGGGCACCAGGCGTATGTGGTGTGCCCGCGGATCGGCGACGAACCGCCGTCCGACAAGAGCGACAAGCGGCCCCCGCTGGCCGTGCTGGACGTCGCGGCCGAACTCGAAGCCGGGCCACTCGAAGGCCTCGGCGTCGGCGTCCTGCACGGGCGGCTGGCGGCGGACGAGAAGGACGCCGTGATGCGGGCCTTCGCCGCGGGCAAGCTCGACGTGCTCGTCGCGACGACGGTGATCGAAGTCGGCGTGAACGTGCCGAACGCGACCGCGATGGTGATCATGGACGCGGACCGGTTCGGCGTCAGCCAGCTGCACCAGTTGCGCGGCCGCGTCGGGCGCGGCGACGTGCCGGGCCTGTGCCTGCTGGTCACCGAAGCGATCGACGGTACGTCCACCCGGGAACGGCTCGCGGCCGTCGAGTCCACAACGGACGGTTTCGAACTGTCGCGGTTGGACCTCGAACTGCGCCGCGAAGGCGACATCCTGGGCGCGGCGCAGTCCGGCAAACGCTCCAGCCTCAAGCTGCTTTCCTTGCTGCGGGACGAGGACACGATCGCCGAGGCGCGGTCGCGCGCGCAGGAGATCGTGGCGGACGATCCGTCGCTGGCGGCCCATCCGGGGCTCGCGCGGCTGGTGTCCTCCGTGGTCGACGACGATCGGGTCGAATACCTGGAGAAGTCCTGAACTCGATAGTGGCACTGCGGTTGCCCGGTACGAGTGACGGGGCGACCCTGCCTGTGTGATCAACTTTCCGGCACGCACCGCGATCTCGATACTGCTCACCGCCGCGGCCATGACCGCGGCCGTTCCGGCGCTGGCGGATCCCGCCGCCCAGGAGAACCCGCCGAGCTGGGGCCTCGACCGCGTCGACCAGCGCGGCCTCGCCGCCGATCACTCGTATCACTACGACACCACCGCGGACACGGTCACCGCGTACGTCATCGACACCGGGGTGGACGCGAAGCAGCCGGAGTTCGAGGGCCGGGTCGAACCGGGACAGAACTTCGTCGACGGCACCACGGACACGAGCGACGGCAACGGCGACGGCACGCACTTGGCGAGCATCCTCGGCGGCCGGGACTTCGGTGTGGCCAAGAAGGTGCACATCGTGCCGGTCAAGGTGCTCGACGACGGCGGGAACGGGAACCTGGTGAACATCATCGCCGGGATCGGCTGGGTCACCCAGAACGCGAAACAGCCGGCCGTCGCCGTACTCGGCATCGGCGGACCCGGCAACGTCCAGCTCGACAACGCGGTGAAGGCACTCGCCGCGGTGATGCCGGTGGCCGTACCCGCCGGCTGGTCCGCCGCGGACGTCAGTACCGTCTCGCCGGCGCGGGTGCCCGACGTGCTCACCGTCGGCGCCACGGATATCCACGACGCGATCGCGCCCAAGTCGAACTTCGGGGCCGGCGTGGACCTTTTCGCGCCCGGCGTGGACGTTCCGACCGCCAACGGCTCCGCCTCCGGTGCCTCGATGGCCGCCGCCTTCGTCGCGGGCGCCGCCGCGCTCTACCGCGCCCAGCATCCGGACGCGAACCCGGCCCAGGTTTCGCAGGCGCTCGTCGGCGACGCGACGACGAACGCGCTGACGGGCGTACCGGACGGCACCCCGAACCGCCTCCTGTACACGCTGGACACACCGCCCGGGACGGACTGACCAGGGGACCATCTCGTCCGGCCTGAGATACTGGCCGGAATGGTGGACTCGGCGCAGGTGCGGATCACGACGACGGACGGCCGGCTCCTCGGCGCCGGTACCCGCGCCGGCGGGCACGTGCTCACCTGCGCCCATGTGCTCGCGCGCGACGAACCCGGCCGCGCGTTCCGGGTGGAGTTCCCGCTGGCCCGTCCCGGTTTGAGCGTCGAAGCCGAGCTCGTGAGCTGGCGGCCGCGCGGCGAGGACCTAGCCGTGGTGAAACCGGCCGGGGCACTGCCGTTCAGCGCGCCGCCGCTGTGTGACGGGCTCGCGAGCGCCGGGCACGAGTTCCGCTGTTTCGGTTACCCCGCCGGACATCCGGACGGCGTGTGGACGGAGGGCCGGGTCGTCGGTCAGGCCGGGCACGGCCTGCAACTGGAGGCGGCGAGCGACCGGGGTCTCGCGCTGCAACGGGGGTTCAGCGGCGCGCCGGTCTGGGACACCCGGCTGCGGGCGGTCATCGGGATCGTCGCGATCGCCGACACCACGGCCGGTGTCCGCACGGGGTTCGGCATCGCCGGTGCGACGCTCCGGGGCTGCGTCCCGGACCTGCCGGATCCGCGGGTGACCGAGTACCTGCGGGTGCGGGGTCCATCCGGGACGGTGTCGATCGTCCCGCTCTCCGGCGAGTGCGTGGTGCACGCGACGCTGACGGTCGGCAGGCCCGGCCCTGGGCGGCTGCCCGACATCCCGCTCGGCTCGGCGGACGAGCGGTGGATCAGCCGCAACCACTGTGCGCTGGAACGGGATCCGGAGTCGGGGCGCTGGACGGTGCGCGATCTCGGCTCGCGGAACGGGACCCTGCTGCGCGTCGGCGGCGAGCTGGAAACGCTTTCCGAAACCACCCGCCTGCGGCCCGGTGACGTCATCTGCGTCCGGGCCGGGCTGACCGCGGATCACCGGCAACGCTTGTGGGAGCTCGAATATGTCGACGAACTGCACAGCGTGCCCGCCCCTGGGCCGAACGAGTGACATTTACCGGCTAACTCGCGAGTAGGGGAACCCTCCCCGTCCGGGTGTATCTAATCGGCGCGCACCGGATCTTTCCAGGCAAGGAAAGGACTCAAGCACATGCCGAAACCTGGACGCACCTTCTGGTACGCCGCCGTACTCGGGGTGGCGGTGACGGCACTGCTGGCCGTCACCGGGCTGACCTCGATCTTCCCGGTCGTCGGGCAGCTCGTCGGGCGCGGTGGCGCGGCCGGCTCGCTCGCGCTGGCGGTCCTGGCCGTCGTACTGTGGGCCCTGTTCGCGATCGCCGGCCAGTCGATGACGGCCGAACGGCGGGTCATCGCGGCGCGCGCCGCTCGTTCGCGGGAACTCCATCCCGGTCTGAGCGCCGACGTCGCCGGTTTCCTGCTGGCCAGTCATTCCGGCGTCGACGCGGCGAAGGCGGAGACGCCCTACGGGCCGGTCCGCGCGCTCGTGTGGTCGCTGCCCGCGCTTGGTTTCCTCGGTACCGCAACGGAAATGTCCAGCGCCGTCGGCGGGCTCGGCACCGCGGTCGCGAGCACCAATGGGTACGCGGACCTGCGTGACGTGCTCGTGCGCGACGTCATCCCGCCGCTCGGCGACGCGTTCGGCGTGACCCTGTTCGCGCTCGCCAGCAGCGTGGTCTGCCATGTGCTGCTGTCCCTCGTGCACGCCCGCGAACAACGGATGCTGCTGGACTCGGACACCATCGAGCTGCGGGGGTTCGCGCAGAACGGTTACCCCGCTGGCGGGCAATCCACTATGGACATACCGGAACTCCAGCGGCTCAACGAGAACCTGCGCGCCGTCGCGGCCGGTGTCCAGGGGATGACCGGCGGCGTGCAGGAGCAGCTGAGCCAGGTCGCGGGTGAGGTTTCGCAGTGGCGCAAGGCGATCGCCGAGTCCGGGGAACGGCTCGGCGCGCTGGCGCAGGTCTCCGAACTCGGCCGGCTGGTGGACCTGACCACGGCCATCGAGCGCCAGGTCGGGGAGATCGGCTCGCGGATGGACCGCGAGATCGTGCTGCGGCCGGCGCCCAGCACGCCGTCCGCGCTCGACGGGTACCACCGGCGGGAGGCCTGAGCATGCTCGGCATCGCCGGAGCACGCGGATTCGGCAGGCCGGGGCACGCCGGTGCGGACGTCCCGGTCGAGCTGCGGTTCGTCGATCTGCTCCTGATCATCATCGCCACCCTGACCTTTCTCGCCGTGCTGCTGGGGCTTTCCGGCGCGCTCGCGGGCTCAGGGCACCGTGAGGTCGCGCCACGGGTGGCCACCACCACCGTGCCGACCGCGTTGACCCGGCAGACCTACCAGCTCACGCTCGCCGCCTCCGGTGGCGACGGCGCGTTTTCGTGGCAGGTGACCGGCGGCCACCTGCCTGCCGGGCTCGCCCTCCATCCGGACGGTGTGGTCACCGGTGTGCCGTCCGGGCAGGGGAGCGAACCGGTGACCGTCCAGGTGCGCGACGGGCAGGGCCGGGTCGCGGCCCAGCAACTGCTGTTCTCGGTGCGGCCGGTCGGCGCGGTCACCGAGGTGCGCCGTGACCTCGAACTCGCCCACCAGACTGTGCTGCTGCCCTCCGGGCAGAGCGGAGTCCCGTACCGGTACGACTTCCAGGCCGGATCCGGGGTCCCGCCGTACACCTGGGCCATGGCGGGCGGCAAGCTGCCGGACGGGGTTTCGCTGACCCGGCAGGGCGCGCTCGTCGGCAGCCCCGGTTCGGCGGGGGACAGCACGTTCACGGTCCGGGTGACCGACAGCGCGGGTGCCGCGGTGACCCAGCAGGTGCGGCTGACCGTCGACCCGGCGCCACCGTCCTTCTGGGACACCGTGCTGACCTGGCTGTGGCGGCTCATCACGTGGTTCGGCTACTTCCTGGTCTTCGTCACGTTCCTGACCATCGTGTTCGGCGCGCCCCCGAGCCAGGGCAATCCCGGCCTGATCCACCGGTTCCGCCGCAACCGCTACTACCGCTGAAGGGAGTGTCTCAATGGGACTGCAACCGGGAATGCGGTTGTCGATCGGTGAAGAGGTGGTCGAGGTCCGCCGCGGCGGGTTCTCCGAGGTGGGCATCCTCGTCGACGACGAAGGCCAGCGGAAGGCGATCAAGCGGATCTCCGACGAGCTGCTGGCCAGGGTCGGGCCCGAGGTGCTGGAGATCTTCTTCGCGGAATGCCGGATAGCGGTGAACCGTCTGAAGGACACGCGGTACGTCGCGGTCGCGCAGCTTGCCCTGCGCCGGCTCGACGAGCTCGGGCCGGTGCTGTTCCTGGACTATGTGGACGGTCCGAGCCTGGCGAACGTGCTGCGGACGGGCGCGCAGTCGATGAGCCAGTCGGTGCGGGTGTGCGGGCAGGTGACCACCGCGCTCAAGGGCGCGCACGAGCGCGGGATCTGCCACCGGGATCTCAAGCCCAACAACATCCTGCTCACCCGGGGCAACGAGGTGCGGGTGATCGACTGGGGCCTGGCGAGGGCGAGCGACCGGGCGGGGCTCACCTTCGGCGTCGAGGACTACCTGTCCCCGCAGCGGGTGGTCGATCCGGCGCTGGAAGATCCGGCGGACGACGTCTACGCCGTCGGTGTGCTGCTGTACCAGTGCCTCACCGGCGACTACCCGCGCAAGCCGCTCGACGTGGCGAAGCTCCGGCGCACGCTCGCCGAGCGCCATCCGAAGGCGCCGGACGAGCTGGTCGAGACGGTGCTGGCGATGCTGGCCGCCGAGCCGGCGGACCGCCCTGACGCGGCGTCGGCCGCCAAGGTGCTCGGCTCGCTCGATCTCCTCGAGGATCTCGCGGCCCGCGAACTGGAAGAACCGTTCTGCGCGGGATGCGGGTACATCGCCCTTCCGGGCGCCGCGCGGTGCCCGGTCTGCGAGCAGGGCCTGTTCCGGCGGGTGGCCGGCCCGCCCCGCGAGGGCATGGTCCGGGTGCCTGGCGGAACGTTCGTCATCGGGCTCACCGAGGCGCAGGCGCGGCTGGCGCTGATCGCGGCGGGCATGGCGCCGTCGCCGGAACTGATCAGGCAGCTCGCCCCGCCGGACCGGCCGCAGAAGCGGGTCTTCTGCCCCGCGTTCGACATCGACTACGCCCCGGTGACCACGGCCGAGTTCGCCCGGTTCGCCGCCGACACGAACTATCCGATGCCGCAGGGCCTGGAGACCGCGCGGCAGCAGTGGCCCGATCACCCCGTCGTCTTCGTCACCTGGCGGGACGCGTTGTGCTACGCGCTGTGGTCGGGAAAGCGGCTGGTGCGGCCGTCGGAGTGGGAGAAGGCGGCTCGCGGCAGTGAGGACGACCGGATGTACCCGTGGGGTTCGGTCTGGGACGGCGCGCGCTGCAACCACGGTCAGCAGCAGGGTCACCTGTCGACCAGTCCGGTCGACCACTACTCGGCGGGCGAGTCTTCGGGGGTTTCGCCGTTCGGCGTGGCCGACCTCGCCGGGAACGTGTTCGAGTGGGTGGCCTCGGGGAACCAGCCCGGTTTCCGTGGCCTGCGTGGCGGCGGCTGGACCGACCCGGTCGCGATCTACGGCCTGGTGAGCCAGCAGATCGAGGGCGAAATCGATTTCGCCAACGCGAGGACCGGGTTCCGCTGCGCCAGTGATGTGGCCTACGAGATCGAGCCGGTGGAGGAGGAGCAGTGGCGGAGTTGATGAGTTTCCCGCTCGACGACGGCGGGCAGGTGCTGGTGGAGGTGGACGAGCAGGAGCCCGGCCTAGTGCAGGCGTCGCGGGCGGGAGACGTCATCGAAGCCGGCGTGTCCTCCTTCGGGGCGGCGCTGGCCAGGGTGAAGGACGCCGCCGGCGAGGCGCTGCGGCAGTTCCGGCAGCTGCCGGCCGGGCCCGACGAGGTGCAGCTCGAGTTCGGGGTGCGGCTCAACGCCCAAGCCGGTGCGGTGATCGCCAAGACCGGTGTGGACGGCCATTTCAAGGTCAAGCTGACCTGGCGAGAGGACGGATGATGTCCAGTACCCGGGACTGAACTCCCGTTGTGCGGGATCGGCAAGGTAACGTCAGCGAGCAGCCGATCCGCACTTTCAGGAAGGACCGGGCATGTTCCGGAAGGTACTCGTCGCCAACCGTGGTGAGATCGCCATTCGCGCGTTCCGCGCCGGCTATGAGCTGGGCGCGGGAACGGTCGCCGTGTTCCCCTACGAAGACCGCAACTCGTTGCACCGGCTCAAGGCCGACGAAGCGTACGAGATCGGCGTACCGGGTCATCCGGTGCGCGCCTACCTGTCGGTCGAGGAGATCGTCGGCGCGGCACGGAAAGCCGGGGCCGACGCGATCTACCCCGGGTACGGATTCCTGTCGGAGAACCCGGATCTCGCGCTGGCCTGCGAGCAGGCCGGGATCACGTTCATCGGCCCCAGCGCGCAGATCCTGGAACTGACCGGTAACAAGGCCCGTGCCGTCGCCGCCGCGCGTGCGGCCGGGGTCCCGGTGCTGGCCTCGTCGCAGCCGTCGGCTCAGGTGGACGAGCTCGTCGGGGCGGCGGAGGAGATCGGTTTCCCGGTGTTCGTCAAGGCGGTCGCCGGTGGTGGCGGGCGCGGGATGCGCCGCGTGGACGACCCGGCGCACCTGCGCGAGTCGATCGAAGCGGCCGCCCGCGAGGCCGAGTCGGCCTTCGGTGACGCGACGGTGTTCCTGGAGAAGGCCGTGGTGGATCCACGGCATATCGAGGTGCAGATCCTGGCCGACGGCGCCGGAAACGTCATCCACCTGTTCGAGCGCGACTGCTCGGTCCAGCGGCGGCACCAGAAGGTCATCGAACTCGCCCCCGCGCCGAACCTCCCGCCCACATTGCGGGACAGGATCTGCGAAGACGCGGTCAAGTTCGCTCGCGAGATCGGCTACCGCAACGCGGGCACCGTGGAGTTCCTGCTCGACGAACAGGGCAACCACGTGTTCATCGAGATGAACCCGCGGATCCAGGTCGAGCACACGGTGACCGAGGAGGTCACCGACGTCGACCTGGTGCAGTCGCAGATGCGGATCGCGGCGGGCGAGACGCTCGAGGACCTCGGGCTGTCCCAGGAGAAGATCTACCTGCGCGGCGCCGCGCTGCAGTGCCGGATCACGACGGAGGATCCGGCCAACGGGTTCCGCCCGGACACCGGAATGATCAGCGCGTACCGCTCGCCTGGCGGCTCCGGAATCCGGCTCGACGGCGGAACGGCCTTCGCGGGCACGGAGATCAGCGCGCATTTCGACTCGATGCTCGTGAAGCTGACCTGCCGCGGCCGCGACTTCGAGACCGCGGTCGGGCGCGCCCGGCGTGCCGTGGCGGAGTTCCGGATCCGCGGGGTGGCGACGAACATCCCGTTCCTGCAAGCGGTTCTCGACGACGAGGACTTCCGCGCCGGCCGGGTGACCACGTCGTTCATCGAGGAGCGCCCGCACCTGCTCACCGCGCGGCACTCCGCTGACCGCGGGACGAGGCTGCTGACCTACCTCGCCGATGTCACGGTGAACCGCCCGAACGGCGAGCGGCCCCGGTCGATCGATCCGGCGGCCAAGCTGCCCGAGATGCCGGCCGGGGAACCGCGGGCCGGATCGAAGCAGAAGCTGACCGAGCTCGGCCCGGAGGGTTTCGCGCGCTGGATCCGGGAATCGGCGACGGTGGGTGTCACCGACACGACCTTCCGCGACGCGCACCAGTCACTGCTGGCCACGCGCGTGCGCACGAAGGACCTGCTGGCGATCGCCCCGGTGGTCGCGCACACGGTGCCGCAACTGCTGTCGCTGGAATGCTGGGGCGGCGCGACCTACGACGTCGCACTGCGGTTCCTCGCCGAGAATCCGTGGGAGCGGCTCGCCCGGCTGCGTGCCGCGGTGCCGAACATCTGCCTGCAGATGCTGTTGCGGGGCCGGAACACGGTCGGCTACACGCCCTACCCGACCGAGGTGACCGCGGCGTTCGTCGAGGAGGCCACGAACACCGGGATCGACATCTTCCGGATCTTCGACGCGCTCAACGACGTCGAGCAGATGCGCCCGGCGATCGAGGCGGTACGCGAGACCGGGACGGCGGTCGCGGAGGTGGCGCTGTGCTACACCTCGGACCTGTCCGACCCGGCCGAGAAGCTGTACACATTGGACTACTACCTCAAGCTGGCCGAGCAGATCGTCGGCGCGGGCGCGCACGTGCTGGCGATCAAGGACATGGCCGGCCTGCTGCGCGCGCCCGCGGCGGCGAAGCTGGTTTCCGCGCTGCGCAGGGAGTTCGACCTGCCGGTGCACATCCACACGCACGACACGGCGGGTGGTCAGCTGGGCACGTACCTGGCCGCGATCAACGCCGGCGCGGACGCGGTGGACGGCGCGGTCGCGTCGATGGCGGGCACGACTTCGCAGCCCTCGCTGTCGGCGATCGTCGCCGCGACCGACCATTCCGAGCGGCCGACGGGATTGTCCCTGCGCGCGATCGGGAACCTGGAGCCGTACTGGGAGATCGTGCGCAAGATCTACGCGCCGTTCGAGGCGGGGCTGGCTTCGCCGACGGGACGCGTGTACGACCACGAGATCCCCGGCGGCCAGCTGTCCAATCTGCGCACGCAGGCGCGGGCGCTCGGGCTGGGCGACAGGTTCGAGGACATCGAGGCGATGTACGCCGCGGCGGACCGGATCCTCGGGCATCTGGTCAAGGTCACGCCTTCGTCCAAAGTGGTCGGTGACCTTGCGCTGCACCTCGTCGGTGCCGGGGTTGCGCCGGAGAAGTTCGAATCGGAGCCGAACAAGTTCGACATCCCCGACTCCGTGATCGGCTTCTTGCGCGGTGAGCTGGGCGACCCGCCCGGCGGCTGGCCGGAACCGTTCCGCACCAAGGCGCTCGAAGGCCGCGCGCAGCCCAAGCCGGTGGCCGAACTGTCCGCCGAGGATCGCGAGGGCCTGGCGAACGACCGGCGGCGCACGCTCAATCGCCTGCTGTTCCCGGGGCCGACGAAGGAGTTCGAGGCGCACCGCGAGGCCTACGGTGACACGAGCGTGCTGCCGAGCAAGGACTTCTTCTACGGCCTTCGCCCCGGCGAGGAGTACCAGGTCGACCTCGAGCCCGGGGTGCGCCTGCTCATCGAACTGGAGGCGATCGGCGAGGCCGACGAGCGTGGCCTGCGCACGGTGATGTCCAGCCTGAACGGTCAGCTGCGGCCGATCCAGGTGCGCGACCGTTCGGTGGCCGCCGACCTGCCCGCCGCGGAGAAGGCCGACAAGGCCAACCCGAAGCACGTCGCGGCGCCGTTCGCCGGGGTGGTCACGCTGTCGGTGTCCGAGGGCGATCGGGTCGAGGCGGGTGCGACGGTGGCCACGATCGAGGCGATGAAGATGGAGGCCGCGATCACCGCGTCGGCGGGCGGGCAGGTGGGCCGCCTCGCGATCAACTCGGTGCAGCAGGTCGAGGGCGGCGATCTCCTGCTCGTCCTCGAGTAGCAAAGGTCCGTGGGCTTTCCCGTGGCCGGGGCTGTGGGAAAGTCCACCGGTCTTCGATCCCGGCATTTCGGGCGAAAGCCCTCTACGGTCATGGGTGTGAAGTCCGTATGAGTGCTTGAATGAAGTACGTGGCTAACTCGCAGAACAACGCGAGCGCCGTGCAGGCTCTGGTCCGTGCGGCGCTTGGGACCGAACTCCCGCTCCGGATTCGCTGCTGGGACGGTACTACGGCGGGTCCGCCGGACGCACCGGTCCGGTTGGCGCTGCACCGGCGCCGTGCGTTGCGGCGACTGCTGTGGGCGCCGAACGAGCTGGGACTTGCGCGCTGCTTCGTCGCCGGCGACCTCGATGTCGAATCCGATTTCTTCGACAGCCTGTCCCAGCTCGAGCGGGTGATCGGCAGCCAGTCGGGGCCGCTGGAGGTGGACCGCGCGGTCAAGTGGGACATGATCAAGTCGGGATTGCGGCTCGGCGCCTTCGGGCTGCCGCCGAAACCGCCCGCGGAGGAGATCCGGCTGGGCGGGCGCCTGCACTCCAAGCGCCGGGACGCCGAGGCGATCAGTCACCACTACGACGTCGGCAACGACTTCTACGCGCTCGTGCTCGGCCCGACGATGACCTACTCGTGCGCCGTCTGGGGCGAGGGCGTCGAGTCACTGGACGACGCGCAGATCGCGAAGGTCGATCTGGTCGCGCGGAAGCTGGGGCTCGACGAGGGCAAGCGCGTGCTCGACGTCGGGTGCGGCTGGGGCACCTTCGTGATCCACGCGGCGAAGCAGTACGGGGCGCATGCGGTCGGCGTGACGCTTTCCCAGGCTCAGGCGGATTTCGCGCGCAAGCGGGTCGCCGAAGAGGGGCTTTCGGACCTCGTCGAGATCCGCGTGCAGGACTATCGCGACGTGCGCGACGGCCCGTTCGACGCGATCTCCAGTATCGGGATGGCCGAGCACGTCGGGCTGTCGATGCTGCCGACCTACGCGAAGGTGCTGTACGACCTGCTCAAGCCCGAGGGCCGGCTGCTCAACCACGCGATCTCGCGGAAGGCGGGCGTGCGGGGTCGCACGGGGGAGCGGACGTCGTTCATCAACCGGTATGTGTTCCCGGACGGTGAACTGGAGCCGCTGGGCGTCATGGTCGACGCGATCGAGGACGCCGGGTTCGAGGTGCGGGACGTGGAGGCGCTGCGTGAGCATTACGCGCTGACATTGCGGGCGTGGGTCGCGAACCTGGAGACCCGCTGGGCCGACGCGGTCCGGTTGACGAGCGAAGGCCGCGCCCGCGTGTGGCGGCTGTACATGGCCGCTTCGGCGCTGACCTTCGAGCGCGGCTCAATCGGCGTGAACCAGGTCCTGGCCGTGCGACCCAGTGACAGCGGAACCTCCGGCTTCCCAAGAACCCGCACGGCCCTGTTGTCCTGACTCCGCACAGCCCCCACCGAGTTCGACGTTGGGGACGGTGAGTTCGACGTTCACGACGGTGAGTTGGGCTTTCGTGTGCGTGAAGTCCTTTGGGCGTCCGCGGGCCGGGCATCGTGAGTGTCGGACTCACGCATCGAACGTAGATCTCGGGGGCGCGGGGAGGGGAGGGCGGTTAGTGGCAATGCCGCGTAGTTAGTGGTCTTGGTAGGTCGTCAACCGTCAAGGATCTGGACGGTGATGGTGGTTGTGTAGTTG
>NZ_VDFW01000043.1 GCF_006152065.1 Amycolatopsis alkalitolerans | reverse complement strand
CATCTCTGGCACCGACACGCCACAACAAGATCCTTGACCAGCAGCCACGACCGCTAACTGAACGGCTTTGGCCCTAGGGCCGCAAGTCCTTACCGGCGGCGAGTTTTCCCCCGCCGGGGGGCCGGGGCCGCCTGCCCGCGACTGCTGTTGACCGTCCGGCCACGGACGATGCCGATGAACTGTTCCATGAGTTCGGTGGTCTCGTCTTCGAGCCACGACAGCGCGACGCGTGACCGCGGGGTGCCGGAGACCGGGCGGTAGGTCAGATCGCGCCGGTGGTGTAGCCGGGCGAGCGACTGCGGGACGACGACCAGCCCGGCCCCGGCCGCGACCAGTTCGATCGCGCCGGCCGTCGTGGCGGGACGCTCGATCGCGGGCAGGCCGGGCGGCCCCTCCCAGTCGAGCGTGTCGTCGAGCGGGTGGAGCAGGACTTCGCCGGCCAGATCTTCGGAGTCCACCTCGTCGGCCGCGGTGACGACGTGGTCCTTCGGCACCACGACGACGCTGGTCTCCGTGTAGAGCGGGATGGCGTGCAGGCCGGCGCGATCCGTGGGCAACCGCAGGAGCACGGCCTCGGCTTCGCCCGCGCGGACGAGGCCGGCGGCCCCGGCCGCGGGCACCTGGAGCAGCACCAGTGGCACCTCGGGCACCCGTTCGCCCCATATCCGGACCCATTTGCCGGGCGTGACGCCCGGGACATAAGCGAGCCGGAAGGTCATGCGGCCGAGACTACCGCCCGCGTACGCCGGGTCAGCCCGTGATGCTGTTCGTGCCGTCCTCGAGGTGCCCGACGTACCGGCGTGACCAGGAAGCGTCACCCTGCAACGTCACCGACACGTCGTACCAGCCGCCGCTCGTCGCGAGCGGATCGACGACGTGCACGGCCCGGCCGTGGGCGGGCACCCGGTAGGTCTTCGGCCGGTCCTTCGCGTAGTTGTCCGGCGCGACGGTGAAGGTCACTGCCGCCGGGCCGGTGTTGACCAGTTCGAGCACCAGATGCGGTTTCGGGCCGAACGCCCCGCCGTAGTACGACGCGGAGACCTCCGCCGTTTTTCCGGCCGCGGCGAGATCACCGGTGAAATGCCGGAGGAAGCGGTTCGGGCCGACGACGGTCAGGTCGTACTCGCCGCCCGTGACCTCCACCGAACCGGTCGCCGTGCGCGAGGGCGCGACGGTGTACTGCCCCGGCAGTTTCGCCGGGTAGTCGGCGAGCGTCCGCGCCGGCGCGGTGTTGTCGTACACCGAAAAGTGGCTCGCCTTGCGCACCTGCGGGCCGCTGTTGGTGAACGAGAGGTTCGCCCGGTTCCCGGTGAACCCGTCGAGGTTCGCGTTCGGCTGGTACGGCAGCGCCCTGGCCCGCCTGGTCCCGGGTTCCTGCGCCGGCATGCCGTTCGTGGTGGCCGGCGGTTGGTACGAGCCGCCGGGCGGATCCCCGATCACCGTCACCGGGGGCAGGTCCGGCAGGCCGTAGACGGGTGAGGTGAAGTCGAGGGCCGCGGTCAGGTCGCCGCAGACGCTACGCCGCCAGTCGCTGATGTTCGGGCAGATCGCCGGGGTGCCCAGTGCCATGGTCCACTTCTCCAGGAACTGGATCACCGAGGTGTGGTCGCTGACCTCGGAGGTGACCCAGCCGCCGCGCGTCCACGGCGAGAGCAGCAGCAGCGGCACCCGGAAGCCGAGGCCGACCGGGAGCGGCTGGGTGATCCCGGCGCCGGCGAGCGGGCCGGAGGTTTCGGCGTAGAACTCGTCCTTCGTGCCGGGTGCGGGCACCGGCGGCGGCACGTGGTCGAACTGCCCGTCGTTCTCGTCGTAGTTGATGATCACCAGCGTCGAGTCGAACACGCCGGGATCGGCGTTGAGCGCGTCGAGTACGCCCTTGATGTAGTAGGCCCCGTCGTTCGGCGCGCCGTCCGGGTGTTCGGAGAAGGCCTGGTTCGTCACGACCCACGACACCCGCGGCAACGTGCCCGCCAGCACGTCGGCCTTGATCGCGCTGGCGAGGTTGTCGGCGTTCGCGGAGATGCCGGTGAGCGGCTCGGGGACGTTCTTCACGCCGTTTTCGTAGAAGACGTTTCCGGGTTCCGCCGTGCCGCCCTGCGTCGGGTCGAGCTTCGCGAACGTCGCGTAGTACTCCGCGCCGTTGTCGCCGTAGTCGTCCTCGCACTGGTAGACCCGCCAGGACACGCCCGCCTTCTGCAGCGTCTCGGCGTAGGACTCCCACGGCAGGAACTTGCCCCGCTCGTCGCCGCCGTTGTAGGCGACGAAATCGCTGAACTTGCGCTGCGCGTCGATCGTGCCGCCCCACAGGTAGGTGCGGTTCGGACCGGTCGCGCTGAGCACCGAGCAGTGGTAGGCGTCGCCGACGGTGTAGAGGTCGGCCAGCGCGTAGTGGAACGGGATGTCCTTGCGCTCCAGGTAACCGAGCGTCGTCGGGCCGCCCTTGGCGTGCATCCAGCCGTTCATCAGCCCGCCGTTCCAGGCCAGGTGCTGGTCGTCCCAGCTATGCGACGTGCCGCCGTAGCCCTGGGCGCCGGTTTCGGAGTCCGGCGGCTGGTGACCCGCCGGGTAGGCGGAGACGGGGGCGGCGGCCAGCGGCCACGGGTACTGGGTCGAGGTGACCGGCGCGCCGGGCGCGGTCGCCGGCTGCCGGAACACCGGAAGGCCACCGGGGAGCGTGATCGTCGAGCGGTCGCCGAACCCGCGGACTCCCTTGAGCGAGCCGAAATAGTGGTCGAAGCTGCGGTTCTCCTGCATCAGGATCACCACATGCCGGACATCCCGCAGGTCCCCATAGGGCCGGTGGCCGGGCGAGGCCTGCGCGCCGGTGGCCGGCAGGGCCGCGTCCACCACAGCGCCACCGGTGACGGCCGCGGCGGCACCGAGAAAACCTCTACGAGACAGATCGGACATCCTATTACGCCTTCCCTGGGGTGAACAGGCGGACCGGCCGAAGCTACGTGCGCCGGACGCTGTTCGCGGGAACGAAAGCTGAACAGCCGCCGAAGCGAGCGGGAAGCAACGGATCGGAAGTCCTTGATCAAGAGGACCGAAGTCACCGGGCACCGGGGCCGTTGATCTCTGCTGCGGGCCCCCGCCGGACGGCACCATCGAACCGGGAACTGGTGAGGGAGTTTCGATGACGGAAAGCCGGACGGCGCGGCGCCCCGCGCTGATGCTGACGCTGGTGACGGTGGGGTTCGCGGTGAACTTCTGGGCGTGGGCGCTGCTGAGCCCGCTCGCCCCGCTGCTCAAGGACGCGTTGCGGCTCGACGCGTTCCAGCAGTCGCTCGTAGTGGCGGTGCCGGTAGTGGTCGGCTCGCTCGGGCGGATCCCGGTGGGCGCGCTGACCGACCGCTACGGCGGGCGCGTGATGTTGCCGCTCGTCTCGGCCGTCACCATGCTTCCGGTGCTGTACCTAGGCCTGGCCGGGCACTCCTCGCTCACGGCACTGCTGGTGGGCGGGTTCGTGCTGGGTATGGGCGGCACGTCGTTCGCGGTCGGGGTGCCGTTCGTGTCGGCCTGGTTCCCGCCGCGCCGGCGCGGCCTGGCGATCGGGATCTTCGGCGCCGGGATGGGCGGCACCGCGATCAGCGCGCTCACCACGGTCAACCTGACGACGGCGTGGGGCCTGCCGGCACCGTTCGTGGTGACCGCCGTGGTGCTCGCGGTCTATGCGGTCGTTTCCGCCCTGTGGCTGCGAGACGCGCCGGGCCGGGCCGCCCCGAGCGAATCGTTGGGCCGGCGGCTCACCGCGGCCATGCGGCTGCCGGTCACCTGGCAGGCTTCGGCGCTGTACGCGGTCCTTTTCGGCGGGTATGTGGCGTTTTCGGTCTACCTGCCCGCCTACCTGAAGACCGCGTACGGGCTGGCTCAGGTGGACGCGTCGAACCGGATGGCCGGATTCGTCGTGCTTGCGGTGCTCATGCGCCCGGCCGGTGGCTGGCTGTCGGACCGGTACGGCCCGATCCGGGTGCTGTCGTGGGTGCTGGGCGTGGTGGGGGTCGCCGCCGCCGTGCAGGCGGTCACGCCACCGCTGATGCCGTGGGGGACGGCCGCTTTCCTGGCGATGGCGGGCGCGCTCGGCGCGGGCAGCGGCGCGGTGTTCGCCCTCGTGGCGTTGCTCGCCCCACCGGACCGGGTCGGCTCGGTGACCGGGATCGTCGGCGCCGCGGGCGGGCTCGGCGGGTTCGTGCCGCCGCTGCTGATGGGCGCCCTTTACAGCGCGCTTTCCTCGTACCTGCTCGGGCTCGTGGCGCTGGCGCTGGTCGCCGTCTCCGCGCTGCTGTTCACCGTGACCGGCGTCCGGCACGCGGCGCAGACGCGCACCGAGGTGGCCTGATGTGCGAGTACTGCGGCTGCCAGGCCCTGCCTCAGATCGCGGACCTGACCGCCGAGCACGACCGCGTGGTCGCCCTGATCAGCCGGGTGCGCACCAGCGGTGACGCCGCCGAGATGGCCGAGCTCGCGCGAGAGATCGCCGCGGTGCTCGCCCCGCACACCGCGGTCGAAGAGGAAGGTCTTTTCCCGGCGCTGTCCGGCGAGTTCGGCGAACACGTCGAGGCACTGACCGCCGAGCACCGGCAGATCGAGGCGGTGCTCGCGGAGGCCGCGCACGGGGTGCCCGGTGATCCAGCCTGGCCGGGCCGGCTGCTCGGCGCGCTGCACGTGCTGCGCGAGCACATCCTCACCGAGCAGGACGGGGTTTTCCCCGCCGCGCTGGGGTTTCTGAGCACCGGAGACTGGGCCGCGGTGGACGCGGTCCGCGCCCGCGTGGGCACCACGCGGTGACACCTGCGGCATCCCGCGAGCGCTGTTACGGTCGGTGCAGCTCTCGCGATCAATCAGCAGCTACGGCGAAGGGGCCGCGATGAGTCTGGACAGCGAGGTATCCGACGCGCTCGTGCGCACCCGGCGATTCTTCACCCGGGGCGAGGTATCGCCGGATCTGCGCACGCTGTACAAGATCGGCGGCCGCCAGGCCGACGAGTTCTACCGGGATCGCTGGAGCCACGACAAGGTCGTCCGCTCCACGCACGGGGTCAACTGCACCGGGTCGTGCTCCTGGAAGGTCTACGTCAAGGACGGGATCATCACCTGGGAGGCCCAGCAGACCGACTACCCCTCGACCGGGCCGGACAGACCCGAGTACGAGCCGCGCGGCTGCCCGCGAGGCGCCGCGTTCTCGTGGTACACCTACTCGCCGACCCGCGTGCGGTACCCGTACGTGCGCGGCGTGCTGCTGGAGATGTACCGCGAGGCCAGGGCCCGCACGGGGGACCCGGTGGCGGCGTGGGCGGAGATCGTGTCCGATCCGGAGCGGGCACGGGCGTACAAGTCCGCGCGCGGCAAGGGCGGTCTGGTTCGCGCGAGCTGGGACGAGGCGGTCGAGATGATCGCCGCGGCCCATGTGCACACGATCGCCCGCTACGGCCCCGACCGGCTGGCCGGGTTCTCGCCGATCCCCGCGATGTCGATGGTGTCGCACGCCGCGGGCGCTCGGTTCTATTCGCTGCTCGGCGGCGCGATGCTGTCGTTCTACGACTGGTACGCCGACCTGCCCGTGGCTTCCCCGCAGGTCTTCGGCGACCAGACCGACGTGCCGGAGTCCGGCGACTGGTGGGACGCCGGGTACCTGATCATGTGGGGCGCCAACCTGCCGGTGACCCGGACCCCCGACGCGCACTGGATGACCGAGGCGCGCTACCGCGGCCAGAAGGTGATCGCGGTTTCGCCCGACTACGCCGACAACGTGAAGTTCGCCGACGAATGGCTCCCGGCGCAGCCGGGCACCGACGGCGCGCTCGCCATGGCGATGGGGCACGTGATCCTCACGGAGTTCTTCGTCCAGCGTGCGGTGCCGTACTTCCTCGGCTACGTCAAGCAGTACACCGATCTGCCGTTCCTGGTGCGGCTGGAGGAACGCGGAAACGGTTACGTGCCCGGGAAGTTCCTCACCGCGGAGGACCTCGGCGACACCGGCGAGAACGCGGCGTTCAAGACCGTGCTGCTGGACTCGGCGGGGAATCCGGTGGTACCGGGCGGTTCGCTCGGTTTCCGGTACGGCGAGCAGGGCGAGGGCCGGTGGAACCTCGATCTCGGGGACGTCGATCCGCTGCTGTCGGTGCTCGGCGGCGAGGCGGCCGAAGTCGAACTGCCGCGATTCGACACCCCGGACGGGGCGGCGGGCACCCTGCGGCGCGGCGTGCCGGTGCGCCGGATCGGCGGGCATCTGGTGACCACGGTGTTCGATCTCCTGCTGGCTCAGTACGGGGTGCGGCGCGACGGCCTGCCCGGGGTGTGGCCGGCCGGCTACGACGACGCGGCCGAGCCGTACACCCCGGCGTGGCAGGAGGCGATCACCGGCGTGCCCGCGCAGGCCGCGGCGCGCATCGGCCGCGAGTTCGCCGCGAACGCCGAAGAGTCCCGCGGCCGTTCGATGATCGTCATGGGCGCGGGCACCAACCACTGGTTCCACTCCGACACGATCTACCGCGCGTTCCTGACGCTGACCACGCTGACGGGCTGCCAGGGCGTCAACGGCGGTGGCTGGGCCCATTACGTCGGGCAGGAGAAGGTCCGGCCGATCACCGGGTACTCGCTGCTGGCCACGGCGTCGGACTGGCAGCGCCCGGCCCGGCAGATGATCCAGACCGCGTACTGGTACCTGCACACCGACCAGTTCCGCTACGACCCCTTCCACGCCGGCCGGTTCGCCGCGGGTGCTGGGTTCGCCGGGAAGACGACGGCGGACCTGCTCGCGCAGTCGGCGCGGATGGGCTGGATGCCCTCGTATCCGACATTCGACCGCAACCCCCTCGATCTGGCGGACGAGGCGGGGAGGACGCCCATTGGTGAGCATGTCGTGTCGGAGCTGAAGGCCGGGCGGCTGCGGTTCGCGGGTGAGGATCCGGACGCCCCGGAGAACTTCCCGCGCGTGCTGACGATCTGGCGCGCCAACCTGCTCGGGTCCTCGGCGAAGGGCAACGAATACTTCCTCAAGCATCTGCTCGGCACCGACTCCGCCGTCCGCGCCGACGAGGCGCCTGCGGACGCGCGGCCGAAAGACGTGGTGTGGCGGGAAGACGCGCCGACCGGGAAGCTGGACCTGCTGCTGACGCTGGACTTCCGGATGACGAGCACGACCGTCTACTCCGATGTAGTGCTCCCGGCGGCGACCTGGTACGAGAAACACGATCTGAGCAGCACCGACATGCACCCGTTCGTGCACTCGTTCAACGCCGCGATCAGCCCGCCGTGGCAGACCCGGACCGACTGGGACGCCTTCGGCACGATCGCGCGGGCCTTCAGCAAGCTCGCCGAGACGCATCTCGGTGTGCGCCGGGACGTCGTCGCGATGCCGTTGCTGCACGACACCCCGGACGAACTGGCGACCCCGCACGGGAAGGTGGCGGACTGGGCCGCGGGGGAGTGCGAGCCGGTACCGGGCAAGACGATGCCGAAGCTCGTGGTGGTCGAACGCGACTACCCGGCGGTCGCGGCGAAGATGGGCGCGCTCGGGCCGCTGGCCGACTCGCTCGGCGCGACCACGAAGGGCGTCACGTTCGAGCTCGGCCAGGGCGTCGAGTACCTGCGGCACAAGAACGGCACCGTCCGAAGTGGACCGGCGGCTGGCCGCCCGTCGCTCGCGCGGGACGTCAACGCGTGCGAGGCGATCCTCGCGCTGTCCGGCACCACGAACGGGCACCTTGCCACGCAAGGGTTCCACACCCTGGAGAAGCGCACCGGGACCAGGCTCGCGGATCTCGCGGGCGAGCACGAGGGCAAGCAGATCACCTTCGCCGACACGCAGGTGGCGCCCACGCCGGTGATCACCTCGCCGGAGTGGTCGGGTTCGGAGACCGGTGGCCGCCGCTACTCGCCGTTCACCATCAACGTGGAGCGCCGCAAGCCCTGGCACACCCTCACCGGCCGGCAGCATTTCTTCCTCGACCACGACTGGATGGCCGAACTGGGGGAGGGGCTGCCGGTGTTCCGCCCGCCCCTGCGGATGGACGCGCTCTTCGGCGAGCCGCGCGTCGGGGAGAACGGGGAGCTGGGCGTGGCGGTGCGGTACCTGACCCCGCATTCGAAGTGGTCGATCCACTCCGAATACCAGGACAACCTGTTCATGCTGAGCCTGTCCCGCGGTGGCCCGACGATCTGGATGTCCCAAGAGGACGCGGCGAAGGTCGGGGTCGCCGACAACGAATGGATCGAGGCGGTCAACCGCAACGGCGTGGTGGTCGCCAGGGCGGTGGTGTCGCACCGGATGCCGGAAGGGACCGTCTACATGTACCACGCACAGGACCGGCTGATCGACGTGCCGCGCAGCGAGACGAGCGGCCGCCGCGGCGGGATCCACAACTCGCTGACCCGGCTGCTGATCAAACCGACACACCTGATCGGCGGGTACGCTCAGCTGTCCTTCGCCTTCAACTACCTCGGCCCGACGGGCAACCAGCGCGACGAGGTGACCGTGATCCGCCGCAGGAGCCAGGAGGTGGAGTACTGATGCGTGTTATGGCCCAGATGGCGATGGTGATGAACCTCGACAAGTGCATCGGCTGCCACACCTGCTCGGTCACCTGCAAGCAGGCGTGGACCAACCGGTCCGGTACCGAGTACGTCTGGTTCAACAACGTGGAAACCCGGCCGGGGCAGGGATATCCGCGTACCTACGAGGACCAGGAGCGCTGGCGCGGCGGGTGGACGCTGAACAGGCGCGGCCGGCTGGCGCTCAAGGGCGGCGGCCGGTTCCGCAAGCTGCTCACGATCTTCGCGAACCCGAAACTGCCGGGGATCGACGACTACTACGAGCCGTGGACCTACGACTACGAGAACCTCACCAGCGCCCCGCTGGCCGAGCACACCCCGGTGGCCCGGCCGCGGTCGCTGATCAGCGGGGAGAACACGAAGATCTCGTGGTCGGCCAACTGGGACGACGACCTCGGCGGCGCGCCCGACCTCGCGCGCGCCGATCCGGTGCTGAAGAACATCTCGGACAAGGTGAAGTTCGAGTTCGACCGCACCTTCATGTTCTACCTGCCGCGGATCTGCGAGCACTGCCTCAACCCGTCGTGCGTCGCATCCTGCCCTTCGGGCGCGTTGTACAAGCGCAGTGAGGACGGCATCGTGCTGGTGGACCAGGATCGCTGCCGCGGCTGGCGGATGTGCGTGTCCGGCTGCCCGTACAAGAAGGTGTACTTCAACCACCGCACGGGCAAGGCCGAGAAGTGCACGTTCTGCTTCCCGCGCGTCGAGGTCGGTATCCCGACGGTCTGCGCGGAGACGTGCGTCGGGCGGCTGCGCTACATCGGGCTGATGCTCTACGACGCAGACAAGGTGCTCGCGGCCGCGTCCACAAAGGATGATCAGGATCTGTACGAGGCGCAGCGGGGCGTCTTCCTCGACCCGCACGACCCCGAGGTGATCCACGAAGCCGAGCGCGCGGGCATCCAGCGCGACTGGATCGAGGCGGCGCAACGCTCCCCGGTCTACAAGCTGATCAACACCTACCGGATCGCGCTGCCGCTGCATCCGGAGTACCGCACGCTGCCGATGGTGTGGTACATCCCGCCGCTGTCCCCGGTCGTCGACGTCGTGCGCGACACCGGGCACGACGCGGAGGATCACGGCAACCTGTTCGCCGCGATCGAGGCGCTGCGCATCCCGGTGGAGTACCTGGCCGAACTGTTCACCGCGGGCGACACCGCGCCGGTGGACGCCGTGCTGCGCAGGCTCGCGGCCATGCGCTCGTTCATGCGCGACATCAACCTCGGCCGGGAACCGCGCGAGGAGATCGTGGCGAAGGTCGGCATGGGCGCGGAAGACGTCTACGACATGTACCGGCTGCTCGCGCTCGCCAAGTACGACGAGCGGTACGTGATCCCGCCCGCGCACGCCGAACAGGCACACGGCCTCGAAGAGCTGGCCACCGAGTGCAGCCTCGACTACGACGGCGGACCCGGCATGACCGGGCCCTTCGGGGAAGGTTCCGGCGGCGCGTCGCCGATCGCGGTGGAGAACTTCCGGATGCTGCAGCACCGGCAGACCTCCGACACGGTCGCGGCCCCGGTACACAAGGAGAGCCGGGTCAACCTGCTCAACTGGGACGGGAAGGGCAGGCCCGATGGCCTGTTCCCGCCGCGGAACGAGGGATCATGAACGCGACCGCGTGGCAGGCGCAGTCCCTGCTGCTGGATTACCCGGCCCCGGCGCTGCCCGAGCGGATGCCGCTGCTGCGGGAGGTCGCCCGCGGCCTGCCCGAACCCGTCGGCGCGCCACTCGTGTCCTTTTTGGACCACTGTGCCGCGACGCCACTGTCCATATTGGCCGAAGACTACGTGGCGACCTTCGACCACCGGAAGCTCGGCAGCCTGTACCTGACCTACTACAGCTACGGCGACACCCGCAAACGCGGGATGGCGCTGCTGCGCTTCACCCACGCCTACCGTGCGGCCGGGCTCGAGCTGGCCGAGTCCGAACTGCCCGACCACCTCGCGGTCGTGCTGGAATTCGCCGCGGGCGCTCCGGAGGCCGGGACGCGGCTGCTCACCGAGCACCGCGCGGGACTCGAACTGCTTCGCCTGGGGCTGCGCGAGACCGGCTCGCCGTGGGCGCCGGTGCTCGACTCTGTCTCGGCGACCCTGCCGCCCCTGCGCGGCCGCGACCATGACGCGGTCGCGCGGCTGGTCGCGCAGGGGCCGCCGGAGGAAGAAGTCGGGCTTGAACCTTTCGGAGGCGTCGTATGAGTGTGCTGGACGCTCTGCTGTGGATCGCGATCCCGTACGTGTCGATCGCGATCTTCGTGGTGGGCCACTACTGGCGCTACCGCTACGACAAGTTCGGCTGGACCACCCGGTCCTCGCAGCTGTACGAGCGGCGGCTGCTGCGGCTGGGCAGCCCGCTGTTCCACTTCGGCGTTCTGTTCGTCGTGCTCGGCCACGTCGTGGGGCTGCTGATTCCCGAAAACTGGACCGAGGCGCTCGGGATCAGCGAAACCGCCTACCACGCCGGCGCGTTCACGCTCGGCACCGTCGCGGGCGTGTGCACGCTCGGCGGGGCGGCGATCCTGATCTACCGGCGCCGCACCGTCGGCCCGGTGTTCTCGGCGACCACCCGCAACGACAAGGTCATGTACGTGCTGCTGATCGGCACGATCCTGCTGGGGCTGGGCACGACGGTGCTCGGCAACGTCACCGGTCATCCGCACGACTACCGCGAAACCGTCGCGCCGTGGTTCCGCTCGGTCTTCTACCTGCATCCCGAGACCGCGCTGATCAAGCAGGCGCCGTGGGGGTTCCGGGCGCACGTGATCGCCGCGTGGGTGCTGTTCGCGTTCTGGCCGTTCAGCCGGCTGGTCCACGTGTTCTCGATGCCGCTGGGCTACCTGACGCGGCCCTACATCGTCTACCGCAGCCGGGACGCCCGGCTCGGCGCCCGCGCGCCGCGGAGGGGATGGGAGAAGGTGCCGTGACGGGCCGGTCAGCGCCGCGGCGGCGCGGTTTCCAGGTGGTGTTTCAGCCTGCGCCAGTTGGTCTTCTCCTGCCGGGCACCCACCGGCCGCAGCGCCAGCGCGAGCAGTTTCGCGGCGCCGTGTGGCCGCAGCTGCCAGGACCAGTGGAGCCGGGTGCCCGCCGGCACGGGCTGGAACGTCAGTGTGCCGGTGATCTCGGTGTTCGCCATCTGCGTCACCGAGGAGAGCCGGGCGGGCCGGTCGAAAGCGGTGTACTCGACCTGCCCGCGCAGCGGACGGCCCCACGTTTTCATGGTGGTGACGAACCGGGTGCCCACGCCGAGCGGCCCCGCGGTCACCTTCTCCGCGCGGACCATGCCGGGGTTGTAGGCGGGTTCGTTGGTCTCGTCGGCCACGAAGTCGAAAACCTCCCCGACGGGGCGCGCGATCACGATCTCATCTTCGATCTGCCACATGGTGCCCGATGCTCGGCGGCGGGCACGGTTTCGCCAAGGGGCGAAGGACCTCAGAACCGGGAGCGTGTGCCGTGACGGATACCGGAGTGCGGCTCGAGGCACTTGTCGCCGAACTGCTGGAGCAGGCGCGAGGTCACCATTCCCAGCGCGCCGCGCGGACGATCGCCTCGGGCACGTCGCTGCGGGCCACGGTCATCGCGCTGGCGTCCGGCGCCGCGGTCGCCGACCACGACGCCCCGGCGGCCGCGACCCTGCAGGTGCTCACCGGCCGGGTGCGCGTGCACACCGATGACCGCGAGTGGATCCTGGAGACCGGCGAACTGCTGTCGCTGCCACCGCAACGGCACGGGCTCGACGCGCTGACCGATGCCGCCGTGCTGCTCACCGTGGCGCTGCGATGATCCCCTCAGTTGCCGGAGGGTTGCCTGGATGACGGACGTGACGATCCCGGCCGCCGGCGGCCCGCTGCCCGGTTACCTCGCCGCGCCGGAAGGGGCCGGGCCGTGGCCGGGCGTCGTGGTGGTTCACGATGCGGCCGGGATGAGCGAGGACCTGCGGCATCAGGCGGAGTGGCTGGCTTCGGCCGGTTTTCTCGCGCTGGCACCGGATCTGTTCCGTGGCGGACGGCCGGTCAGGTGCCTGCGCGCGTTCATCCGCGATGCCCGCGCCCGGCGCGGGCCCGCGTTCGATGATCTCGAAGCGGCGCGAGAGTTCCTGCTCGCCCGCACCGACTGCAGCGGGAAGATCGGCGTCATCGGGTACTGCATGGGCGGCGGCTTCGCCTTGCTGCTCGCGCCCGGCCACGGCTACTCCGCCGCGAGCGTGAACTACGGGACCGTGCCCGGCGACGCGGGGAGCCTGCTGCGAGGGGCCTGCCCGATCGTGGGCAGCTTCGGTGCCAAGGACCACACACCCGGAGCGCGCGGGGCCGCCGCCCGGCTGGAGACGGCGCTCACGGCGGCGGGCGTGGACCACGACATCGTCGAATATCCCGACGCCGGGCACGCGTTCCTCAACGACCACCATGACCTGATGTCGAAGCTGATGCGCGTCGCCCGGATCGGTTACCACGACGTGTCCGCCCGTGACGCCCGCCACCGGATCGCGGCCTTCTTCCACACCCATCTCGGCCAGGGCTGACAGGCAGGGGCCAAAGTCCCCGAAGCGAGGCCACCGTGCCCTCCCGCGCGGGCCGGGCGCCAGGCGAGGCTGGCCGTAGTTTTCCGGGTGAGGCGAGGTGAAACACGGATGAAGGTCCTGGTATGCGCCGCCAGCAGACATGGCGCGACGTTCGAGATCGCGGAGGAGATCGGGTTCCGGCTCGGCGAGGCGCTCGGCCTGCTCGGCGAACCGGCGGGCGTCAGCGTGTGCCGGGCGGAAACCGTCAGCACGGTGCGCGGCTACGACGCGGCCGTGCTCGGCAGCGCCGTGTACGAGCGGCGGTGGGTGGAATCGGCCCGGCAACTGGTCGATCAGGCCGGAGACGATCTCGCGCTGATGCCGGTCTGGCTGTTCTCCGTCGGCGCGGTCGGTTCCCCGCTCGCGGTCGTGCAGGACCCGGCGGAACTGGGCGAGGTGCGCGGCCGGACCCGGGCGTATGAGCACCGGACGTTCGTGGGCCGGGTGGACTGGCCGCGCCTGGCGACCGACGAGCGCGCCGCGGCGGTCTCCCTGCAGGTCGGCACGGGCGACTACCGGAACTGGCTGGAGATCCGCAACTGGGCCTACACCATCGCGACGACCTTGCGGGCGGCGCAGGAGATGTCCCCGCCGCTCGCGTCCCCCGCACTGGCGAGCCGGCGATGACTACCTGGCTGAAGCGCGAGTGGCGGCTCCTGCGGGCGGGGAACAGCCCGCTCGCGGGCCGCTGGGAGCGGATCGAGGCGAGGTTCCTCGCGGTCGCGATCGTGCTGAGCGTGCTGGCGCTGCCGGTCGCGGCGCTGGTCGGTTCGACTGTCTACAACGCACAGGTTCTGCTCGGCGAACGCCAGTCCGACGTCCGGCATCAGGCGACCGCGGTCACCGTCGACGAGGCGCCGCCCGCCGCGGCGGTGGCGGGCGATGTGGTGACCTTTCAGCTTGAGCAGGTCACCGTCCGCTGGACGCTGCCCGGTGGCGAAGCACGGACCGGGACCACGGCCGTCGAGCCGGGGACCGCGGCCGGGACGGCCGTGCCGGTCTGGCTGGACGCCGCCGGTGGCCTGACCGCGAGGCCGGTCTCGCCCGCTGACGCGGCCGGTATCGCGACCGCGGCGGGCGCGCTGGTCGCGTTCGTGGCCGCCGTCGCGGCGGCAATGCTGATCACCGGGGCCCGCCTGGTCTTCGGCCGGCTGCGCCAGGCGAGCCTGGCCCGCGAATGGGAACGGTTCGGCCGCGACTCGAGCCGGTACTGAGCGGGGAGGGCGGATGGAGATCATCGCCGTACCGGTGCGCAGGCCGGAGGGGCTCAACGTCGTGCTGGGGCAGGCGCATTTCATCAAGACGGTCGAGGACCTGCACGAAGCGCTCGCCGGGACGAGCCCGCATCTCAAGTTCGGCCTCGCCTTCTGCGAAGCCTCCGGCCCGCGCCTGGTGCGCCGGTCCGGCAACGATCCCGAACTGGTCGAGCTGGCCGTGCGCAACGCGCTCGCGATCGGCGCCGGGCACTCGTTCGTCGTGTTCCTCAGAGAGGGCTTCCCGGTCAACGTGCTCGGCGCGCTGCGGGCAGTGCCGGAGGTGTGCGGGATCTTCTGCGCCACGGCGAACGAGGTCGAGGTGCTCGTCGCCGAGACGGCGCTGGGCCGCGGCATCGTCGGTGTCGTGGACGGCGCGTCACCGGCCGGGGTCGAAACCGAAGCCGACGAAGCCGATCGCCGCGCGCTGTTGCGGCGGATCGGGTACAAGCTGTGACCGCGCTGCACACGGATCTGTACGAGATCCGGATGGCCGCGAGCTACCTGCGCCGCGGGATGACCGAACCGGCCGTCTTCAGCCTGTTCGCGCGCCGGCTCCCGCGGCACCGCGGGTTCCTCGTCGCCGCCGGCCTGGCCGAGGCGCTGGACTTCCTCGCCGGTTTCGCCTTCGACCACGAGGAACTGGCCTACCTGCGCCAAGTCGTGGGCCTGCCACAGTCCGATGTGGACGAACTGGCCGGCATGCGGTTCACCGGCGAAGCGTGGGCCGTGCCCGAGGGCACGGTGGTGCACGCGGACGAGCCGCTCCTGGAGATCACCGCTCCGCTCCCGCAGGCACAGCTGATCGAGACCGCGATGCTGAACTTCCTCACGTTCGGCACGACGGTCGCGAGCAAGGCGGTCCGCTGCCGCCTGGCGGCCGGGGGAGCGGACCTCGTGGACTTCGCCGCCCGCCGGACCCAGGGCACGGACGCGGCCTTCACCGTGGCCCGCCTCACCGCGCTCGCGGGGTTCTCCGGGACGAGCCATGTGGCGTCGGCGCTGCGCTACGGCCTGCGGCCGGTCGGCACGATGGCGCATTCCTACGTGCAGGCGTTCGGCGACGAGCGCTCGGCCTTCGAAGCCTTCGCCGAGGATTTTCCCGTGGCGCCGGTATTCCTCGTCGACACCTACGACACGATCGCGGGCGTGGAACAGGCCATCGAGGTCGCCCGGCGCGCCGGGCTCCCGGCCGAACGGGTGGGCATCCGGCTGGATTCGGGCGACCTGCTGGAGCTGTCCCGCCGGGCCCGCGTGCTGCTGGACGAAGCCGGTCTCACCGGCGCGCGCATCATGGCCAGCGGCAGCCTCGACGAGTACGCGCTCGCGGAGCTCACCGCGGCCGGGGCGCCCATCGACTCCTACGGCGTCGGCACGAAGGTCGGTGTGTCCGCGGACGCGCCCTACCTCGACAGCGCCTACAAACTCGTCGAGTACGCGGGGCGTCCGGTGATGAAACTGTCGCCGGGCAAGGCGACCCTGCCCGGCGCCAAGCAGGTCTACCGGGGCGCCGACGGCGACGTGCTGGCGCTGCGCGACGAGGAACCGCCACCCGGGCACCGGCCACTGCTCGAACCGGTTCTGCGAGCGGGCCGGCGGGTTCCGGGCCGGCACACGCCGGCCGACGCCCGGGAACGCCTGGAGCACGACCTCGCCGCGCTACCTCCCGGGGCGCGGCGGCTGCGCGAGCCGGACCGGACGCAGGTCCGGCTCTCCGCCGCACTGACCGGACTGGCCGCGCGGACCCGGCTCGCGCATCCGGTGCGTCACTGACGCACCGCGACCGGCGCCATGGCTTCCCAGCGGTCCGCGAGCCGCTCCTCGAGCTGGCGCATCGTGGTGTACTCGAGGTCTTCCAGCGCGAGGCGGTGCGGCTCGAACGGGCCGTGGCGGCGCAGGTAGTCCATCATCTCGTTGGCCTGCGCGCGGGCGCGGTCGAACGACGGGTCGTCGAACAGGTCGCGCGGCCCGACGAGCTTCCCGTCCTTGATCTGGAAGCCGAGTGCCACGATGCGCGGCGGGCCGTCGAACCGGGCCGGATGGGCCTGGGCGATCGACACCGGCATGATCGGCGCGTGGTGCGAGCCGCGCATGCAGCCCGCGACGGAGTACGGGAACGCGAACGGTTCGAGGACCTCACCGACGGCGGGCAGCCCGGACTGCGCGCGCACGATCATCACCGGATCGTCCTTGCCCACGTACTTGCCGGCGATCAGCGACAGCCGCTGCGTCGAGGTCGCGGCGGCCTGCTCGCCGAGCGTCTTCGAGTGGACACTGTGGACGACGTAGCGCGCCGGGGCGCCGATGTACATGAGCAGGTCGTAAAGCTGCGCCGGGGCGTCGAACACGATCCGCTTCTCCTCGTACAGGTCGTAGACCTCGAACGAGAACCCGGCGTGCATCTTCGAGTCGATGACCAGGCCGGCGGTGTTGAACGGGTCGGCGAACATCTTGTACAGCGGCAGGTTCCACGCGCCGGGCTCGGTCTTGTCGGCCAGGAAGCAGATCACCGGTTCGCTCGGGCGCTCGGTGAACTCGAGCTCCGCGTAGCCGGGACCCATCCCGCGCAGGTTCCCGCTGAAGGCGTCCGAAAGCAGGTCCTGCCCGGCGCCGTAGAGGCCGAGCCGCTTGGCGATCGTGGTGGTCTGGCCGAACAGGTGCCAGGCGAAGGAGTGCACGGGCTCGGCGTCGGGGCCGTGCTCGTGGGTCATGATGAGCGAGATGTCGTCGCCGCAGCTCGAAGCGTGCCCGTCGATCAGCAACCCGTCCCCGATCGCCTCCCGCAGCGCTTCGCTCGCCGCAGCGAGCATGTCCGGGTGGACGCTGGAATGGCCGACGAAGCCGCCCGTGTCGGCCTTGATGATGCTCAGTGTGGTCATTTTCGGCTTCCTTTCGGATTTCTTCAGTGCTGCCGCTCGAGCGCCGTCAGGAACTCGACGCAGGAGCGCATCGTGCCCAGCCGGCGGTAGTCGTCCTCTTCGATGCGGTGCCCGGTCGCCGCGGACAGCCGTTCCACAAAGGACAGAAAGTCGAGTGAGTCCAGCTCGAGCGCCTCGCGCAGGTTCTCGTCGGGCGAGAGGGCGTCGAGTTCGGCCTCGGTGGCGAACCCGCGCAGTGCCTCGTAGATCGCCGGTTTCGGTGACGTCATAGCTCCTCCGGATGCTGCAGCAGGGTGTCGACGGCGTTGAGCAGGCGGGCACCGGTCGCGCCGTCACTGGCGCGGTGGTCGCCGGACAGGGTCGCGACGACGACGGGCCGGACGGCGAGCATCCCGTCGACCGCCCAGGGCCGTTCGGTGACGGCGCCGAACCCGGCGAGCGCGACCTGGGGCGGGTAGATGACGCCGTGCACCGATTCGACGCCGAGGTCGCCGAGGCTGGTGACGGTGATGGTCGCGCTGGTCAGCTCCGACGAGCGAAGCCGCCCCGAACGGGTCCGCGAGACGAGGTCGCGGAGCCGGGCCATCAGCTCCCCGGTGCTCAGGGTGTCCGCGTTCTCGATGGCCGGGGCGACGAGACCGCCGCCGCGCAGCGCGATCGCGACGCCCAGATGGACCGCGTCGGCGGGCCGGAAGGCGCCGTCCACCCAGTGCCCGTTGAGCTGGGGGACGCGTTTCGCCGCCAGCGCGGTCGCCTTGAGCAGGAGCGCGGCCGGGACGAGCCGGTCGGCGACGGGCACTTCCCGGTTGTGCTCGCGCAGCCATTCCGTGGCCGCGTGCAGGTCGATCGTGGTCGTCAGGTAGTAGTGCGGGATTTCGCGCTTGGCGCGCGCCATCAGCGCGCCGATGGCCTGGCGCATCGCGCTCTGGTCGCGCGTGGCCGGTGCTGGCTGCGGAGCCTTCGCGGCCGCGCGCACGTCCTCGGCCGTGACGGGATCGGCGTCGATGGTCGCGAGATCGACCGCTAGCTCTTCGGCGAGCTTGCGCGCGTACGGCGTCACGCGCGGCCCGGTGGGTTTCGGCGCGGCCTTGTGCGGGATGGCGTGCTCGACGTCGGCGCGCGTGATGGCGCCGCCCCGGCCCGTGCCGTGCACGGCGGTCAGGTCGACCCCGGCGTGCGCGGCGTAGGTGCGTACCGGCGGCGAGGCGAGCGGGCGCCGGGCGGGTGCCGGTTCGCCGGTGTCGATGCGCGCCAGCGGGGTGCCGACGGGAACCTTCTCGCCTTCCGGCACAAGCAGTTCCGCGACCGTGCCGCCGACGAAGCACTCGACGTCGACCGCGGCCTTCGCGGTGTCGACCACCGCGACCACGTCGCCGCGGCGCACCGTGTCGCCGGGTTTGACCAGCCACTCCAGCACGGTGCCCTCGTCCATGTCCGCGCCGAGTGAGGGCATGAGGAATTCGGCCATCTCAGCCCACCGCCCGCATGGCGGCCGCGATCACGTCCTCGGGCTGGGGGAGCGCCGCGTCCTCGAGCTGCTTGGCGTACGGCATGGGCACCTCGGCGGTGCACACGCGCTCGATGGGGGCGTCCAGGGAGTAGAAGGCCCTTTCCGCGGCCCGGGCGGCGATCTCCGCGGACAGGCTGCCGCTGCGCCAGCCCTCGTCGACCACGACGAGCCGGTGCGTGCGCTCGATGGAACCGAGGATGGTCTCGTCGTCGAGCGGGCGCAGCGACCGCAGGTCCACGACTTCGGCGTCGATTCCCTTGGCTGAGAGGTCCTCCGCCGCGGCGAGCGCGGTGTGGACGGTGCCGCCGTAGGCGATCAGCGAGACGTCCTTGCCCGGCCGCCGGATCGCCGCGCGGTCGATGTCGACGGCTCCGGCGTCCTCGCTCAGCTCGCCGGAGTAGTTGTAGAGCGAGCCGTGCTCGAACAGCAGCACGGGATCGGGGTCGGCCAGCGCGGTCCACAGCATGCCGCGCGCGTCCTCCAGCGTGGCCGGCGCGATCACCCGCAGCCCGGGGATGTGGGCGTACCAGCCTTCGAGGCTGTGCGAGTGCTGCGCGGCGATCTGGCGCCCGGCGCCGGTGGTCATCCGGATCACCAGCGGCACGTTGACCTGGCCGCCGGACATGTGCAGCAGCGTCGCGGCGTTGTTCATGATCTGGTCCAGCGCGAGCAGGCTGAAGTTGACCGTCATGATCTCGACGATCGGGCGCATCCCGCCGATCGCGCAGCCGATCCCGGCGCCGACGAACGCCGATTCCGACAGCGGCGTGTCGCGGATCCGCTCCGGCCCGAACTCTTCCAGCAGGCCGAGGCTCACCCCGAAGCAACCGCCGTAGGCGCCGACGTCCTCGCCCATCAGGAAGACCCGGTCGTCCCGTCGCAGCGCCTCCCGGATGGCGGCGCGCATGGCTTCGCGATAGCTGATGGTGGTCATGATCGCTCCGAGTAGACGAACCGGGTGAGCTCCTCGACGGGTTCGAGCGGACCGGCCTCGGCCGCGGCGACGGCGCCGTCGATCTCCTTGTCCACTTCGGACTCCAGTGCGCCGTAGTCGTCGTCGGTGAGCTCACCGTCCGCACGCATGGTCGCGGCGAGCGCGGGGATCGGGTCGCGTTCCTTCCAGCGCGCGATCTCTTCCTTCGTGCGGTACCGGTCGGCGTCGTACATGCTGTGCGCGCGGAACCGGTAGGTCTTCAGTTCCAGGAAGTGCGGGCCCGCGCCGCCGCGGATCGCCTCGACGGCGCGTCCGGTGGCGTCGGCGACCGCGAGCGCGTCCATCCCGTCGACCGGCCAGGCGGTCAGCCCGTAGGAGGCGGCACGCAGGGCGAGATCGGTCTCCGCCTGCGCGCGGGCGAGCGCGGTGCCCATCGCGTAGAGGTTGTTCTCGCAGCAGAACAGGATCGGCAGATGCCACAGCGCGGCCAGGTTGAGGCATTCGTGGAACTCGCCCTCGGCGACCGCGCCGTCCCCGAACAGGCACACCGTGACCAGCGGGCGGCCGGTCATCGCCGTCGCCAGCGCGAGCCCGACGGCAAGGGGCAGCCCGCCGCCGACGATCGCGTTCCCGCCGTAGAAGCGGCGCTTGACGTCGAACAGGTGCATCGAACCGCCGCGCCCCCGGCTCGTTCCGGTGGTGCGGCCGTACATCTCGGCCAGCACGGCGTCCATCGGCAGGCCGCGGGCGAGCGCGTGCCCGTGCTCGCGGTAGGTCGACACGATGGCGTCCTCGGGCCCGACCTCGTGCAGCACGCCCGCGGCGATCGCCTCCTCGCCGATGCACAGGTGCATGAACCCCCGGATGTTCCCTGCGCTGTAGAGCTCGACGCAGCGTTCTTCGAACCGGCGGATGCGCACCATCTGGCGCAACAGCTCGAGCCGCTCCTTGGCGGGCGGGCGCTCGATCATGACGAACCCTCCACTGTGGACAGATCACCTTCGGGCAGCCCGAGTTCGCGGGCCTTGAGCAGCCGCCGCATCACCTTGCCGCTGCGCGTGTGCGGCAGGTGCTGGTCGAACTCGATCTCCTTGGGCGCGACGGCGCCGAGCGCGCGGCGGCCGAAGGTGAGCAGTTCGGCCCGCAGGTCCTCGGACGGCGAGAACCCCTCGTGCAGCGAGACGAACGCCTTGACCAGCTCACCGGCGACCGGATCGGGCCTGCCGATCACGCCCGCCTCGGCCACCGCCGGATGGGCCATGAGCGCGCTTTCCACCTCGAACGGCCCGACGAGGTGCCCGGCGGACTTGATGACGTCGTCCGCGCGCCCGACGAACCAGTAGTAGCCGTCTTCGTCGCGGCGCGCCACGTCACCGGTCAGGTACCAGCCGCCGGCGAAAGCCTTCTCGTACCGCTCCGGATCGTGCCAGTAGCCGCGGAACATCGACGGCCAGCCCGGCCGGAGGGCGAGTTCGCCCTGGCAGCCGCCGCCCCGCAGTTCGGTGACCTGCCCGCCGGCGACCTCCGCGCGCCCGCCTTCACCCTGTTTCAGCAAGGCCGCTTCGACGCCGGGCAGCGGGCGGCCCATCGAGCCGGGCCGGATCTCCTCACCGGCGAAGTTGCTGATCATGATCGCGCCGGTCTCGGTCTGCCACCAGTTGTCGTGCACCGGCAGCCCCAGCGCTTCCTGGCCCCAGACGACCGCCTCCGGGTTCAGCGGTTCGCCGACGCTCGCGACGAACCGCAGCGCGGCCAGGTCGTACTCCTTGGCCAGCCCGGGATCGTGCCGCATGAGCATGCGCAGCGCGGTCGGCGCGGTGTACCAGACGGTGACGCCCTGCCCGGCGAGCACGGAGTACCAGCGGCGCGCGTCGAACTCGCCCTCGTCGCTGACCAGGGTCGCGCCGTGGGTGAGCGGGGCGATCACGCCGTAGGACATCCCGGTGACCCAGCCGGGATCGGCGGTGCACCAGAACACGTCCTCGCCGCGCAGATCGAGGGCGTAGGCCGCGGTGACGTGATGCGCCACGACGGCCTCGTGGACGTGGATGGCGCCCTTGGGGGTGCCGGTGGTGCCGCTGGTGAAATGCAGGAGCGCGGGGTCGCCGGGGCGGGTTCGCTCGATCTCGAACTCCGGCGCGGCCCCGGCGAGCGCGGGGCCGAGGGCGATGGTGCCGGGCCGGTCCCCGTCCCCGGTGAGCAGGACGTGCCGCAGCGACGGTACGGAATCGCGGACGCGCGCGACCTTCCGGTCGTACAGCTGCGGTGAGGTGACCAGGACGGCGGCCTCGCCGAGCCGGAGCCGCTGCCGGACCGGTTCGGGTCCGAACGCGGAGAACAGCGGGGACACGACGCACCCGGCTTTGAACGCGCCGAGCACGGCGACATACAGCTCGGGCACCCGGCCGAGCAGGGTGTAGACCCGATCTCCGCGGCGCACGCCGAGCGCGCGCAGCAGGTGCGCGAACCGGTTGCTCTGCCGGGAAAGCTCGCCGTAGCTGAACTCCCGCACGACGCCGTCCTGGCGGACCCACCGCAGCGCGGTGCGCCCGGCGGGGTGGCGGTCCACCGCCTCGTACGCGATGTTCAGCGCTCCGCCGCCGAGCCCGGACATGGTCTCGCGAGCCGCCGACCAGCTGAACCGCCGGCGGGTCTGGTCGTAGTCACCGAGGTTGGTGTGCGCCCGGACCTCGGCCGGCTTGCGGATCGGCTCCCACGGCATGTGGTCACGATGCGGCACCCCGCGCGACGTGGGCAGAGCCGGAGGTAACGGGCAGGAAGGGCGGAAGGTCCTCCGGTGACTTTCTCCTCTGTCGGGCCGGCTGATCGCGAACGGACCGTGGATACGGGCAACACGAGTGGAGGGAGCGGTCGTGGACACGTTCACCCGGCAAGATCTGGACACCCTGATCGAGCGAGCCGGCGCGTGGTCGGTTTCGCTGTACCTGCCGACCCACCGCACTGATCCCGAGACGCGGCAGGATGCCGTGACGCTGGTCAACCTGGCCCGCCGCGCCGAGACCGAACTGATCGCCGGCGGGCTGCGCCGGCCGGAGGCACAGGACATCCTGGCGTCCGCCCGTGCCCTCGCCGGGGATCCGGACTTCTGGCGCGAGCGCGGTGAGGGGCTCGCGGTCTTCCTCCGGCCGGGGTGGTGGCGTGCCTTCCGGCTGCCGGTGCGGTTCGGCGAGCTGGTGGCCGTGTCGGACGGTTTCCGCGTGTATCCGCTGCTCCCGTTGCTGACCGGGGACGAGATGTTCTTCCTGCTGGCGCTGAGCGAGAACGAGGCGAAGCTCTACCGCGGCAACCGGTCCGGTCTCCAGGCGATCGGCGTACCGGACCTGCCGCACGGGGTGAAGGACGCGCTGCGGTACGACGAACCGGAAAAGCAGCGCGGTCACCATCTGGCGGTGCGGACCGTCACGCACGGGCAGGGGATCGGCGGCGAGGTGCAGAAGGAACGGCTCGGCCGCTACCTGCACGCCGTGCGGCACGCGGTCGACCCGGTGCTGGCCGGCCGGCGCCTGCCGCTGGTGCTGGCCGGAGTCGACGCGATCCGCGGGGCGTACCACGAGATCTCCGGGTACCCGCACCTGCTGGCCTCGGGCGTCTCCGGCAGCCCCGACCGGGTGCCGGTCGCCGAACTGCACCGCGCGGCGTGGGAAGTGGTCGGGCCGCTGGCCACCCGCGAGCGGGACGACGCCGCGGCGCGCTACGAGAAGGCCGCCGGAACCGGGCTGACCTCGGACGACGCCGAGGAGGTCGCGGCGGCGGCCGAATCGGGCCGGGTCGAGACCCTGTTCGCGGCCGCTGGTGACCTGGCCGCGCTCGAACCGGCGGCGGTGCGGACGATCCGGACCGGTGGCACCGTCTACGTCGTCCCCGGCGCGGCCGTGCCGGGCCGGGGAACGATCGCGGCGGTGTTCCGCTACTGAACGGCGTCCGTCATCAGGATCCGGTGCGCCTCCTGCGCCGCCTTCGCGGTGCGGTCGGCGGCCGGTTCGCTGTCCGGAAGCTGTTCCAGGCCACGGGCGAGCGCCCCGACGGCCTCGGTGAGCGCCTGCACCCTGTCCTCCAGGGCGTTGATGCGAAGCCGTTCCGAGGTAGCGCGTGGCGGCGGCGCCGGGGTCTCGCCTTCGAGTTCGCCTCGCAGGTTCGCGGGCATCAGCGCGAAGACGTGGTCGAGCTGACCGGGCGAGCACAACGCGCTCATCGCGGACGAGACCCCGCTCGCGACGGCCGGCACGTCGGCGGGGCTGATCCCGGCCCGGTCGGCGAACAGGTTGGTGAACCCGGCGGCGTCGTAGCGGACGGGCACCTTGGCCGGTGTCCAGCCGTCGTAGTAGACCCCGCGCAGGAACTCGGGCAGCTGGGCCGCGAAATGCGCGGCGGCGTCGACGGTGAGCCGGTCACGCACCAGGTGCAGCCAGGCCCGCAGCACCCGGAACGTGAAATGGCGGTCCTCGGTGCCCAGATGGTGTGCGACCGTGCCCAGCCATTCCCCGGCCGACTGGTGGGCGTGGGTGAGCGGATCGTGGTGTGTCATGGCATCCTCCTTCCGGTTCCCTCCAGGCTCCGCCGGAGGTTCGAAGATCCACAGTGGACAAGAGACTTCGCGGTGAGGACTTTCGTCGCTAGCCGCGCGCCCGCGCGGGGATGAGGGTGAAGGTATGCGTGCGTGGGAGATCATGAGCAAACCGGTCGTCCGGGTGGGGCCGTCGACGCCGGTACCCGATGCGACGGCCCTGCTGGTCCAGTACGGCTTCGCCGCGTTGCCGGTCGTGGACGCCGACCAGCGTGTCGTCGGCATCTTCACCGAAGCGGACGCGCTGCGGGCCAGCGGGACGGGCGGGGAAGGCAGCCGGGTGGCCGCCTATATGACCGCCCCGGCCGACGTGGTGTCCACCGAGACCGACGTCGCCAGGATCGCCCGCCAGATGCTCGACGACCGGCGGCGCTGCATCCCCGTCGTCGAGGACGGTGTCCTCGTCGGGGTGGTCAGCCGTCGCGACGTGCTGCGCCCGCTGTTCCGCCGCGACGAAACGGTCACCGCCGACCTGCGGTCGCTGCTGGCCACCTACCTGCACCGGACCAGCGAGTGGGAGGTCGAGGTCAGCGACGGCGTCGCGACCGTTTCCGGCGAGTTCGCGGGCGACGCCGAGCGGAACCTCATCGGCATCCTCGCCCGCACCGTACCCGGCGTCGTACGCGCCGAGATCCGCGAAACCGCAAGCCCGGCAACGAAAGGAGCAGTCGATGAAGGCCAAGGTGGGTGACTGGCTGGTGATCATGGGCCCGACGGTCGAGCAGCCGGACCAGCGCGGGGAGATCACCGAGGTGCGGTCGGCCGACGGCGCGCCGCCATATGTGGTGCGGTGGGAGTCCGGCCACGTGACGACGGTGTACCCCGGCCCGGACGCGGTCGTCATGACGCCCGAGGAGCTCGCGAGCCACAAGCGGTAGTTCACGCCGCGGGGACGGTGAGCACGCCGTCCCCGCGGGTGACCCGCGTCCCGAAGCGAAGGCTGATGTGCTCGAGCGCGGACCGCAGCCATTCGGCGTCCTCGTCCGTGACGTGCCGGAGCCGGAAGTGCCGGGCCCGCAGGGGAACCATCCGGAGGGTGGTGGCTCCGGCGCCGATCGTGGCGAAGTACAGCAGCCGCAGATCGTCCCGGTAGGCCTGGTAGCCCTTGATGCCCTCATAGTCGTTGACGAGGTCCCCGCAGCCGTAGAGGATCAGCTTTCCCCGGTACAGCTCGATCGGCCGTGGATGGTGCGACGAGTGCCCGTGCACGAGATCCACGCCGGCGTCGATCAGGCGCCGCGCGAAGCGGACCTGGTCCGATTCGACGGTGTAACCCCAGTTCGAGCCCCAGTGCAGTGACACGATCGCGACGTCACCGGGCTGCTTGCCGGCCACCACCCGCTTGGCGAGCCGGTCCGCGCTGCGGCCGGACAGATCGGGCACGAACGCCACCCCCGGTCCGTCCGTCGCGGCCCAGCTTCGGGGGACACCGCTGGACGCCATCCCTCCCGCGGCGACGAGTATCCGGCCGCCCCCGGGGACCGGCAGCACGGCGGGCCGCTCCGCCTGGCCGGCGTCGAGCCCGGCGCCGGCGGTGCGGATTCCGGCCCCCGCCAGCGTTTCCAGCGTGTCGGCGAGGCCGCGGGGGCCGAAGTCGAGGACGTGGTTGTTGGCCAGGACGCACACGTCCGGCCGGATCGCGGTCAGGCAGCCCAGATTGCCCGGATGCATGCGGTAGTGCACCGCTTTGCGCGGGGCGAACCACCCGTCCGCGGTGATCGCCGTCTCCAGGTTGATGAGCCGGATGTCGGGGGCGAAACCGTCGAGCACCGCGAGCGCGTCTCCCCATGGCCAGGCGAACCCGGCCGGCTGGCCGATGGGCCCGGCCAGCCGCACGTAGGCGCGCGCGTCGGTCGCGGAGGGCTCGCGCAGCGCCGGGTTCCCGGGGCGGGGCAGTACCTGGTCGATGCCACGCCCGGTCATGACATCGCCGCACACGAAGACGGTGACCGTCACCGTTCGCCGAGGGCCGGGGTGATGAGCCCGTAGTGACCGTCGTAGCGGTGGTAGATGACCGCGCCGCGCCCACGTTCGGCGTCGAGGAAGAACAGGAACGGCAGGCCCAGCATGCCGAGCCGGTTCGCGGCCTCGTCCGTGGTCAGCTCCGGGGCCGGCTGGTCGCTGATGGTCAGCGGGAGGCCGCAGGGAGCCAGCTCATGCGGGCCGGGCGGGGTGAGCTGCGCGAGCCGGTACCCCGTCGCGCCGGCCCGGTAGAGGACGCTGTCCCGGCCGGTGCCGGCCTCGGTGAACAGGTAGAAGTCGTAGTCGAGCAGGCCCATGTCCCTCGCGGCCTCGTCGACGGTGCAGCGGGCCAGTGCGAACGACTTGTGCCGGACGATCTCCCGTTCCGGCGCGGGGCGCGGGTACCAGCGGTGGCGATGCGCCGGTTCGGACTCGTGCCGCCACTCGTGCGGTTCGCCCGAGGGCATCCCGCCGCGCCGTGCCTCCCAGTGCTGGGCGATCCGCTCGAGGCGCCGCCGCAGGCGCGCCTGGGCGAGGTCGATCGCTTCGTGCGCGTTGTCGCCTTCGGCCTGAACACGCACGAGGCGCCCGCTCACGTCGAGGTTCACCTGGGCCACCACGGGATTCGGCACGGCCGGATCGCCGTGCCGGGTCACCCGGACCCGCGCGGACAGGACCGGCCGGTGGGCCAGGTGCAGCGTCGCGGCGATCTTTTCCTGGGCGTAGGCGGCCGTTCCCGGCGGCAGCCTGCCATCGGTGGTCGCCCGGATGTCGGTAGCGGCGAAAGACGTCATACTCCCGTCGTAGAACCCTCCACCCGTCCCGCGCCAGGGACCAAGGACCCCTGTCCGGCTGAGCCGCTGGTGGCTACTCGTCCCCGTCGAGCACGCGCAGGTCCGGTGGCACCAGAGTGGTGGTCTCCATCAGCTCGCGCAGCAGGTTGTGGTTGAGCGAGTTGCCGACGGGTTCGCCGACTTCCTCGCGGGTGAGCCCGGCGACGCCCTGGCGCGAAAGCCGCGCCCGTACCGCGGCCACGAGATGCTCGACCTTCTTCGGCCCCCAGCTCTCGCCGGCGCGCAGTTCGCCGAGGTGGTCGGCGGCCTGGCGCCAGGTCAGCGGCTGCGGATGGGCTTCGTGGTAGAGGTAGCGCTGCGCGAGCACGACCAGCACGAGGCGTTCCGTCGCGGACAGCTTCCAGATCTTCGGCGCCTGCGTCGTCTCGTCATGGCGCGCGGCGGGCGGGCGGTCGCCGTCGCCGGCGACGAACAGTTCCATCAGGTGCTCACGGCGGCCGGAGCCGCGCACGAACAGCGGGGTGTAGCCGGTGGCGAGCGGCACCGGCTCGTCGTCGGGGAACAGCAGCCGGGAACCGGGCAGCCGCAGCGGGATCCGCCCGACGGACCGCACCCACCACTGGTCCGCGTGGTGGGTCAGTTCTCCCTGGTGCCGGCTGACCCGCCGGTCGTCCTCGCCGATGCAGACGTGCACGTCGGGGCGGTTGCGCCCGAACACCAGCGTGCGGCCCTCGCGCGGGCCCATGGTGATGCCGCCCCCGATGGCGAGCGCGAAGATGGTGCCCGCCGCGGCGCCGGGTACGCCGAAGGCGAGGCTGTCGTGGTCCGGGGCCAGCCGGGCGCCGCCCGGCCTTGGCGGGAATTCGCGCATGATGACCTCCCTGCGTGCTGTCCGGCCCACCGTGACACACCGCCCCGGGGACCCCTCCCCGGTTGGTTACTATCTCGCGGGTGCGCACTGGGGACGTGATCGACCGGCGATACCGGCTCGAGGACGAACTTGGTTCGGGTGCCGGGGGCGTCGTGTGGAGCGCCTACGACACCAAACTGCACAGAACCGTCGCGCTGAAGCGGGCGCACGGGGTGCCGAGCGCGTCCGGGTTCGGGCGCGAGGCGCGTAACGCCGCCCGCCTGCACCATCCCCACGTCATCTCCGTGTTCGACACCGTCGACCCGGACTGGCTGGTGATGGAGTACCTGCCCTCGCGGGGGCTGGACCGGATCGTGGCGGCGGGCCCGCTGCCCGCCGGCCGGGTGGCGCGGATCGGGATGCAGATCGCGGCCGGGCTCACCGCCGCGCACGCGCGCGGAGTGGTCCATCGTGACGTGAAACCGGGCAACATCCTCGTCGGCGAAGGCGATCTGGCGAAGCTGACCGATTTCGGCATCTCGGTCTGGCGGGAGGCGACGCTCACCGAGGACGGCCGCATCAGCGGCACCGCGGCGTATATGGCGCCCGAGGTCGCCCGCGGGCAGGCCGCGACGGCGGCTTCGGACGTGTTCTCCCTGGGCGCGACGCTGTTCGCCGCCGTCGAGGGCACTCCGCCGTTCGGCACCGGCGCTCCGGAGGCGGTGCTCGCGCGGGCTCGCCGCGGTGAGATTCCACCGATGCGCCACGCCGGACCGCTCGCGCCGCTGCTCGGCGAGATGCTGGCGGTCCGGCCCGGGCAGCGGCCGGCCGCCGAGCAGGTGCGGAGCCGCCTCGCCGAGATCGCCGGCCCGTGGCGGCCGCCGGAGGTACCGCCGTCCCCGTCCCGCCGCTTCACGCCGTGGTGGGCCGTGGCCGCCGCGGTCGTGGTCGTCACTGCGGCCGTCTTCACCTGGTCGGTGCTCGCCACCGGCCCGGCGCCGGAACCGTCCACTGTGGACGTGATCGGTGACCCGACGACCGCGGATCCGTGCGCCCTGGCCGGCCAGCACGCCCTCCGTCCTTTCGGGACCACGAGTCTCAACCCGGTGTACGGCAACTTCGACCGGTGCGACGTGCTGATCGACGTCGGCGCCGGCGATCCGCTCGACGTCGAGTTCGAACTCGCCGCCGCGTCCGTGCCCGGGGCGGTGCGGCCGGGGCAGTTCCCGGTGGAGCGTCATCCGCTCAGTGACGACGCGTGCGATCGCCGGATAGCGGTGTCGACCGGATACGACGTGTGGATCACGGCGAAAATGGACAACCCGCCGCGCGACCTGTGCGCGGTCGCCGACACCGCGACCAACGCGGCCCTCATCCGGCTCCGCCAGGGACCGCTGCCGCGGCGGGCCCCGTTCGCACCGCGCTCGCTGGCCACCACCGACGCGTGCGGGCTGCTCGACGGGCCCGCGCTCGCGCGCCTGCCCGGCGTCGACGCGATCCACCCGGAGATCGGGTTCGGCGGCTGGGACTGCACCTGGCACAGCACGATCGACCACACCTCGGTGCGGATCCTGTTCGACCACTCGCAGCCGATGAGCGCCGACGACGGCACCCCCACCCGCGTCGCCGGCCGCGACGCCTTCGTCAAGGCCGACGACGACCAGGACCACAGTTGCACCGCGAAGGTGGTCCAGCGCGAGTTCCCCGACCAGAACGGCGACCCGCTCGACGAGATCATGAAGGTGATCGTCGCCGGCGACGGCACGGGGGCGCGGTTCTGCCCGATGGCGAGGGACTTCGCCGCCGCGGCGGCCGCGAAACTGCCCTGAGCGCGGGACAATGGCGAGTCCCGGTGCGAAAGGAGCAGGTCGTGAACCACGTCTTCGATCCCGCTGTCGTCCACGAGTGCGCGATGGCGAGCCTCGGGCTGGCCAAACCGGCGATGTTCGAGGTCTTCGCCGAGGAGATGGACCGGCGCTATCCCGGCCGGCTCGTGGTCGACCAGCCGTGGATCTTCAGCAACGCGGGCGGCGCGATGATCGAGATGAAGCTCTACTACGCGTCGCTGACCGAATACGTCATGGTCTGGGGGACGCCGATCGGCTCGGAGGGCCATTCCGGGCGGCATGCGGTCGGCTTCTGGGACACGGTGATCGACGGCGAGATGTGGTACTACGGCGAGGGCCAGTTCGAGAAGCGCGTCTACCGGCCGGGCGATCGCGTGTACGTCGGGCCGGGGCAGGCGCGGGCGATGAACTTCACGGCCGGCGTGTGGGCCGTGGAGTACGCGCGCGGTCCGCTGCTCACGTCGGTGCCCTTCGGCCTGGCCGACGAACTGGTCAGCACGCTCGATCTCGCCACGGCGGCGCAGACGCTCAGCGTCTACGCCTCCCTGGTCGGGCACCACTGGCAGCAGCCGGATCCGGACGGCGCGGCCCCGTCCGGACTGCGCGCGGCGGTGGGCAACGCGCTCAGCCGGATCGGGCAGCGGGTCACGAGCCGGGTCCGTCCCGGCGAACCGGACGACGCGATTCCCCCGGGTACCTAGTGTCGTGTGATCCTGTCCGGTTTACGTTGCCGTGTTTGCCCGTAGGGTCGTTGGGTTTGTCCGCTGCGGTGTCGAGTTGGCTGGTCCGGTCGCTGACTTTGCCCTAGGCGACAGCGGCCGGCCAACTCGATAACGCCCCGAGCCAACTCAGCGACGCCAAGGGCCAACTCAGCACCCTGGCAAACAAACACACCCGCGCGCAAAGACATCTTTGGCCGCACCACCCTGTGGTCCTCCGGCGGTCGCGTGGCGCAAGTCACCGGAAGGGCCGTTTTTGGCGGAACCCCACAAACACAGGGGCTCAGGACGTGGCGTGCCCGACGAAGCGTTACCGGCCGGTATGCGACAGGCTGCACCTGGGCAGACAGCCATCCCGCGCGCAGCGGGGCCGCCCGCTTCAGTGGCGTCGGACATTTGTGAGGATCGGTCAGTGTTTCATCGGGTTGCCATCGTCAACCGGGGAGAGGCCGCGATGCGGCTGATCAACGCCGTCAGCGAGTTGAACGCGGAGGGCGGCCCACGGGTCGAGACGGTGGCGCTCTACACCGACGCCGACGCGGGCGCCACCTTCGTCCGCGAGGCGGACTCGAGCTACTGCCTCGGGCCCGCGTCCGCGCGCCCGTACCTCGACCTGGGTGTGCTCGAGCGCGCGCTGCTGGAGACGGGGGCCGACGCGGCGTGGGTCGGCTGGGGTTTCGTCGCGGAGGACCCGGCCTTCGCCGAACTGTGCGACAAGCTCGGGGTGGCGTTCATCGGCCCGAGTGCCGACGCGATGCGGCGGCTCGGGGACAAGATCGGCGCGAAGCTCATCGCCGAAGAGGTCGGGGTGCCGGTCGCGCCGTGGAGCCGCGGCGCGGTCGCGGACCTCGGCGAGGCGCTGGCCAAGGCCGCCGAGATCGGCTACCCGCTGATGCTCAAGGCGACCGCGGGCGGCGGCGGGCGCGGGATCCGGGTGATCCGCTCGGACGACGAGCTCACCGAGGCCTACGAGCGCACCAGCCTCGAAGCCGAGCGCGCCTTCGGCAGCGGCGTGGTGTTCCTCGAACGTCTCGTGACCGGCGCCCGGCACGTCGAGGTGCAGGTCATCGCCGACGGCCAGGGTGCGGCGTGGGCCCTGGGCGTGCGCGACTGTTCCGTGCAGCGGCGCAACCAGAAGATCATCGAGGAGTCCGCTTCGCCGGTGCTGGCGCCGGAGCAGGTGCGCGAGCTCAAGGCGGCCGCCGAACGGCTCGCGCTGGCCGTGGACTACCGCGGCGCGGGCACGGTCGAGTTCCTGTACCACCCGGGCGAGAAGCTGTTCGCCTTCCTCGAGGTCAACACCCGGCTCCAGGTCGAGCACCCGATCACCGAGGCCACCACGGACCTGGACCTGGTCAAGGCCCAGCTGCAGGTGGCCGCGGGCGGCCGGCTCGACGGCGAGCCGCCCGCGGAGTTCGGGCACGCCGTGGAGGCGCGGCTCAACGCCGAGGACCCGGACCGGGACTTCGCGCCCGCGCCGGGCCGCATCGAGTTGCTGGACCTGCCTGCGGGCCCGGGCATCCGGGTCGACACCGGCGTCAGCGAGGGCGACACCATCCCGGCCGACTTCGACTCGATGATCGCGAAGATCATCGCCTACGGCCGCACCCGCGACGAGGCACTCGCCCGGCTGCGCCGCGCGATGACGCAGACCACGGTGATCATCGAGGGCGGCACCACGAACAAGAGCTTCGTCCTGGACCTGCTCGAGCAGCCCGAGGTGATCAGCGGCGCCGCCGACACCGGCTGGATCGACCGGGTGCGCGCGGAGGGCAGGCTCGTCTCCACCCGGCATTCCGGGGTCGCGCTCGCCGCAGCGGCCATCGAGGCGTACGAGGACGCCGAAGAGGTGGAGCGGCAACGGCTGCTGTCCACCGCGCACGGCGGCCGCCCGCAGGTGCAGCACGAGGTGGGCCGCGCGATCGAGCTGAAGCTGCGCGGCGCCGGCTACCGCGTCACGGTCGCCCGTACCGGGCGGTCGCGGTTCCGGGTCGCGGTCGCCACCGGCGAGCAGGTCTTCGGCGTGGACGTCGAGCTCGAACGGTTCGACGAGCACACCGGCCAGATCGTGGTGAACGGCCGGCGGCACCGGCTCGTGTCGGGCACGCACGGTCCGATCCACCTCGTCGAGGTCGACGGCGTCACGCACCGGGTCAGCCGCGACGAGGGCGGCGTCGTGCGCTCGCCCGCGCCCGCGCTGGTGGTGGCGATCCCCCTCGCCGTGGGCGACGAGGTCGAAGCGGGCGCCCCGGTGCTCGTGCTGGAGAGCATGAAGATGGAGACCGTGTTGCGGGCCCCGTTCCGCGCGCGGCTGCGGGAATGCGTGGTCTCGGTCGGCAGCCAGGTCGGCACCGGCGCGCCGCTGTTGCGGCTGGAGCCGGTGGGCGACGCGGCCGCCGAGGCCGCGGGCACCGAGGCCGGGGTGGATCTCGAACTGCCGCCCGAACCCGCCGGGGTCTCCGCCGCCGACCGGGCGGCTCGCGGGCAGGAGGACCTGCGCGGCATGGTGCTCGGGTTCGACGTCGACCCGAGCGACGAAGGGCGCCTGCTGAACAACTACCTCGCCGCCCGCGACGAGCTGGCCAGGCCGCCGCTCGCGGCGGAGGTCGCGCTGCTGCAGGTGTTCGCCGACCTGTCGGAGCTGTCCCGCAACCGGCCGGCGGGGGAGGAGACGAAGGCGCAGACGCGGGTGCACAGTCCGCGCGAGTTCTTCCACGCCTACCTGCAAAGCCTCGACGTCGAGCGCGCCGGGCTGTCCGAGACGTTCCAGAACCGGCTGGCCAAGGTACTGGCCTACTACGGGGTCGAGGGGCTCGACCGCACCCCCGAGCTGGAGGAGGCCGTCTTCCGGATCTTCCTCGCCCAGGGGCGCGCCGCCGCGGACGCGCGGATCGTGACCACCCTGCTGCAGCGGTGGCTTTCGGAGCCCCCACCGGCCAACGGGCTGCGCGAGGACGCCGGGCACGCGCTCGAGCACCTGATCCTCGCGACCCAGCTGCGTTTCCCGGTGGTGTCCGATCTCGCGCGCAGCGTGGTGTTCCGGTGGTTCGCGCAGCCGATGCTGCGGCGCAACCGGGCCGAGGTCTACACCAGGGTTCGCGGCCACCTGCGCTACCTCGACCGGCATCCCGGCGCGCCGGATCGCGCCGAGCGGATCGCGGCGATGGTCGCGAGCCCGGAGCCGCTGGTGCGGCTGGCGGGCCAGCGGATCGGTCAGGCGGGCGCGGATCTCGGGCCCCTGCTGGAAGTGCTGTCCCGCCGCTACTACGCCAACCGTGGCACCGAGAAGGCGCGCTGCTTCACCATCGGCGGGCACACCTTCTTCACCGCCGAGTACGAGCTCGACGGGACGCGGTTCTCCCTCGCGGCGACCGCGGCCGAGTTCACCGGGCTGCCCGGCGCCCTCCGCGCGATCGGAGAGGCCGCGGCCGGTGCCGACGTCGCCGCCGATCTGTACCTGACGTGGCCCGACCAGCCCGGGGACGCCGGAGAGATGTCCGCGCGACTGGGCGAGGCGCTCGCGTCGGTGCCGTTGCCGCCGCAGGTCCAGCGGGTGACCACGACGGTCGCCGGCCGCAGCGGCGCGGCGATGCACCACCATTTCACGTTCCGGCGCACCGGCGGCGAGTTCGCCGAGGACCAGCTGATCCGCGGCCTGCACCCGATGATCGCGCGGCGGCTGAACCTGCAGCGGCTCGCGAACTTCGACCGGACCCGGCTGCCCACGGCCGACGAGGACGTGCACCTGTTCCGGTGCGTGGCGCCGACGAACCCCGCCGACGAGCGCCTGGTCGCGATGGCGCAGGTACGCGACCTGACCCCGCTGCGCGATTCGGAAGACCGGCTGATCGCGCTGCCCGCGGTGGAAGGCGCGCTCGAGGCGTGCCTGGACGCGATCCGCAAGGCCCGGACCACGGTGCCCGCGAAGAAGCGGTTCGACACCAACCGGATCTTCATCTACGTGTGGCCGCCGAGCGAGCTGACCGTCGACGAGCTGAACGCGGTGGCGCGGCGCGTCGTGCCGACCACGGCGGGCGCGGGGATCGAGGAGGTCCTGTTCCTCGGCCGCCGTCGTGACCGGGCGACCGGGGAACTGCGCGAAATCGCCGTGCGGATCTCCTACGATCTGGGTTCCGGCGTCCGGATCGGGCTGACCGACCCGCCCGCGGAGCTCATCCAGCCGCTGGACGACTACGACCAGAAGGTGCTGCGCGCGCGGCGCCGCGAGACCGTGTACCCGTACGAGCTGACCGGGATGCTTTCGGGCCCCGGCGGGAAGTTCACCGAGTACGACCTGGACGACAAGGGCGCGCTCGTGCCCGTCGAGCGGCTGAAGGGGCTCAACAAGGCGTCCATTGTGGCCGGTGTGGTCGCGACGCCGACCACGCGCCACCCCGAGGGCGTCACGCGCGTGGTGCTGCTCGGTGACCCGACGCGGGCGCTGGGCGCGCTGGCGGAGCCGGAATGCACCCGGATCATCGCCGCACTGGACCTCGCCGAGCGGATGGGCGTGCCGGTGGAATGGTTCGCGCTGTCCGCGGGCGCGAAGATCGCCATGGACTCCGGGGTGGAGAACATGGACTGGATCGCGGCCGCGCTCAGGCGCATCGTCGGGTTCACCCAGGCCGGTGGCGAGATCAACATCGTGGTGGCCGGGATCAACGTCGGGGCCCAGCCGTACTGGAACGCCGAAGCGACGATGCTCATGCACACCAAGGGAATCCTGGTGATGACCCCGGATTCGGCGATGGTGCTGACCGGCAAGCAGGCACTGGACTTCTCCGGCGGGGTGTCCGCCGAGGACAACTTCGGCATCGGCGGGTACGACCGGGTGATGGGACCGAACGGGCAGGCCCAGTACTGGGCCGCCGACCTCGCCGGGGCCCGCGACGTGCTGATGTCGCACTACGACCACACCTACGTCGCGCCGGGGGAGAGCGGGCCGCGGCGCGCGGTGACGACCGACCCGGTCGACCGGGACGTCTCCGGGTACCCGCACGCGGTGACGGGCACGGACTTCCGCACCGTCGGCGAGATCTTCGCGCGCGAGTCCAATCCGGACCGCAAGAAGCCGTTCGACATCCGGACGGTGATGCGCGCGGTGGCCGATCAGGACCACGCGATCCTGGAGCGCTGGGCGGGGATGGCCGACGCCGAGACCGCGGTGGTGACCGACGTGCACCTGGGCGGGCATCCGGTGTGCCTGGTGGGCATCGAGTCGCTTTCCGTGCCACGGCGCGGTTTCCCGCCCAGCGACGGGCCGGACGCCTACACTGCGGGCACCCTGTTCCCGCGCTCGTCGAAGAAGGTGGCGCGCGCGATCAACGCGGCGAGCGGGAACCGGCCGCTGGTCGTGCTGGCGAACCTGTCCGGGTTCGACGGCTCGCCGGAGTCGATGCGCAAGCTGCAACTGGAGTACGGCGCGGAAATCGGCCGCGCGGTCGTGAACTTCCGCGGCCCGATCGTGTTCTGCGTGATCTCGCGGTACCACGGTGGCGCGTTCGTGGTGTTCTCGAAGGCCCTCAACCCGAACATGACCGTGCTCGCGGTCGACGGTTCGTTCGCGTCCGTCATCGGTGGCGCGCCCGCGGCGGCGGTCGTGTTCGCCGCCGAGGTGAACGCCCGCACCGCCAAGGATCCGCGAGTCGCGGGGCTGCAGGCTCAGGTCGCCGCGGCGACTGGGGGCGAGCGGGCGGCGCTGGCCGCGCGGCTGGAGGAGGCGCGCGCGTCGGTGCGGGCGGAGAAGCTGGGCGAGGTGGCCGCGGAATTCGACGGCGTGCACAGCATCCAGCGTGCCGTCGAGGTCGGTTCGGTCGACGCGATCATCGAACCGGGCCGGCTCCGGCCGCGGATCATCGAGGCGATCGAGGCCGGGCTGGCACGCGCGTGATCGCGGTCAGTCCTTGAGCAGCCGCCTGGTGCACAGCCGCAGCGCGTGGCGGAGCGCGGTGACCTGGTCGGGGTCGAGATCGGCGAGCATGTCCCGCTCGATCTCGTCGACCTCGCCGTCGGACTCGGCCAGGATCCGCTGCCCCTCGGCGGTCAGGCTCGCCTGAAGGACGCGCTTGTTGCGTCCGGACGGCTTGCGCCGCACCAGTCCCTGGAGTTCGAGGCGGGCGACGAGCTCCTGCATGGTCTGCGCGCTGACGAACGAGCGCCGCGCGAGCTGCGCCGAGGACAGGCCCGGATGCCGGCGCAGTTCGGCGAGCGCCGTGTACTGGATCGTGGTCAGCCCGTAGGGACGCACCGCCGCGTCCAGCCTGGCCCGCATCGCCAGTTCGAGCTGTTTGACCAGGTAGGCGGTACGGGTCGGAAGATCAGCTCGGCTCATGGTTGACACCGTATCAGGAATCCTGCTATCTAGTTCACATCAGGAACCCTGACATTGAGGCAGGCTTCGATGACGCAGTCCGTCGGTACGCGCGAGGCGCGCAAGGTCGCGAGAGCGAGTTTCATCGGCACCACGATCGAGTGGTACGACTTCTTCCTGTACGGCGCCGCGGCCGCGCTGGTCTTCGGCCCGCAGTTCTTCCCGTCCGGCAACCCCGTGGTCAGCCAGCTGGGCTCGTTCGCGACGTTCGCGGTCGGGTTCCTGACCCGGCCGGTCGGCGGCATGATCGCCGGGCACTTCGGCGACCGCATCGGGCGGAAGCGCATCCTCATCCTGTCGCTGGTCGTGATGGGCTCCTCGACGGTGCTCGTCGGCGTGCTGCCCAACTACGCGCAGATCGGCCTGGCCGCGCCGGTGCTGCTGGTCGTGCTCCGGTTGGTACAGGGGCTGGCCGTCGGCGCCGAATGGGGTGGCGCCGCGCTGATGGCCGTCGAGCACGCGCCGCCGAAGCGCCGCGCGCTGTACGGCTCGGCCACGCAACTCGGGGTGCCCGCGGGGGCGATCCTGTCGAACCTGATGATGCTGCTGCTGTCCTGGCTGACCGGCGCGGGGTTCACCGACTGGGGCTGGCGGATCGGGTTCGTCGCCAGCCTCGCGCTCGTCGTGTACGGCCTGGTGATCCGGCGGCAGCTGACCGAAAGCCCGTTGTTCGCGAAGGCGGCACGCCACGGTCCCGCCCGCGTCCCGCTGCTGCATCTGCTGCGCCGGTACCCGGCCGGTGTGCTGATCGCGATCCTCGCGACCGCCGCTTCGCCGGCGATCGGTTACACGGTGCTGACGTTCACCCTGTCGTACGGGCCGAAGGTGGACGGGTTCAGCCGGAACGACATCCTGCTGATGGGCATCGTCGCGAGTTTCGTGCAGATGTTCGCGATGCTGTGGGCGGGGCTGGTGGCGGACCGGTCCGGCAGGCTGCGCACGATGATGATCGGGACCGCGGTGCAGGTGGCGGCCGCGTTGCTGCTCTTCCCGTTGCTGGACACCAAGATCTGGGTGGTCGCGTTGCTGGCCTGCGTGTTCGGCGCGACCTCGAACGTGGCCCAGTACGCGCCGCTGCCCGCGGTGATGAGCGACCTGTTCCCGACGAACGTGCGCTACAGCGGTTCTTCGCTGGGTTACCAGGTCGGCGGGATCGTCGGCGGCTCGTTCGCGCCGATGATCGCCACCGGCATCCTCGCCGCGACCGGCAGTTCGTTCATGATCGGCGTGTACCTCGCCGGGATGACCGTGATCTCCGGCGTCGCGGTCCTGATCGCGCACACCGGCGCGCTGACCCGCCGCGCCCGCGACGAGGAGGCGGCCGTGGTGGTCCGCGCCGGTCCGGCCATGACGACCGAGGCCCCGTAGGGCGTGCCGGGCACGCAAGGGTCGCGAACGTCTGGGGGAACGACGAATGACGCGGCGGACCATACCATTCCTGACCGATTCAGGGTGGCGTTTCCCGGCGACGTTGCCATCGCGCGAAAAGGTCGACTCGGCCGGTCATCACCGCGCGAATCCCGGGAATAGCATCGAAAGACCGCCGCGTCGTCCCGTCGTCGACAGGGAGGTCGAAGATGCTCTCCGAGGAGAACAACGAGATCCTGACCCGGGTGGGGCCGGGCACGCCGATGGGCGAGCTGCTACGCCGGTACTGGACGCCGGCGTGCCTCTCGATGGAGATCCCCGAACCCGACTGCCCGCCGGTGCGGACCCGGCTGCTGGGTGAGGACCTGGTGGCGTTCCGGGATACGAACGGCGAGGTGGGCCTGGTCGTCGAGGCCTGCCCGCACCGGGGGGCGTCGCTGTATTTCGGGCGCAACGAGGAACGCGGGCTGCGCTGTCCTTATCACGGCTGGAAGTTCGACACCGAGGGCACCTGCGTCGACATGCCGAGCGAACCGGCGACCAGCACCTTCAAGGACCGGGTCAGGCTCACGTCGTATCCGGTGCACGAATCGGGCGGGATCGTGTGGGCGTACCTGGGCCCGGCCGAAACCGTGACGCCGTTCCGCGATTTCGGCACCGAAACCCTGCCGCCGGAACGCGTGTACGCGCGCAAGCAGCTCGCCAGGTGCAACTGGGTGCAGACGATGGAGGGAAACCTCGACAGCTCCCATATCTCGTTCCTGCACCAGTACAACGGCGCCGCAGACATTCCCGACGACGGCTCGGACAAACCGGGCTATCCCTCGAACGCGATGGCGTGGAAGTTCTGGCAGCACGACGGCGCGCCACGGCTCGAGGTGCACGACACGTGGTACGGCTACCGGTACGCGGCCATCCGGGTCACGCCCAACGAGAACGCCTACGTCCGCATCACCGACTACTGCGTGCCCTACACCACGATCGTGGCGTCGAACCCGTTCACGACGCGGCAGCTGATGGTCGTCCCGATCGACGACGAGAACTGCTGGCGCTACAACTTCACCTCGCAGATCGACCGGAACCCCAACGGGTACGGCGGCGCGCCCCTGTTCTCCTCGGTGCCGTTCGACACCCCGTTCATGAACCCGCGCAGTGGCATCACCCCGCGCGAGTACACCGCCGAGAACGACTACCGGATCGACCGGGAGGTCCAGCGCACCGAGACCTACAGCGGGGTGCGCGACTTCGTCTCGCAGGACTTCATGGTCACCGAATCGATGGGCCCGGTCTACGACCGCACGCGGGAACATCTGGGCACCAGCGACCGGGCGGTGATCCGGATGCGCACCATCCTGCTCAAGGCGGCGAAGAGCCTCGCGGACGGGGCCGAACCGCCCGCGCTGGCCGCGCCGGGGCACGACTTCTCGAAAATCCGCTCCGCGGAGAAGATCCTGGAGAACGGGGAAGACTGGCGCGTCCTGGGTACGGACGACGATCCGGTCGTGCAGGAGGCGATGCTGACCGCCGAACCGCGGGACTGACCTGGAGGTCGCGGCACGACGCGGTAGCACTCACCGCTCGGCGACCTTGCCTCCGGCGACTTCGAGGCGGCGCGTCACGTGGACCGCGTCGAGCATGCGGCGGTCGTGGGTGACCAGCAGCAGCGTTCCCGGATAACCGTCCAAAGCGGACTCCAGCTGCTCGATCGCCGGGAGGTCCAGGTGGTTGGTCGGCTCGTCGAGGACCAGCAGGTTCACCCCGCGTGCCTGCAGGAGCGCGAGCGCCGCGCGGGTTCGTTCGCCGGGGGAAAGGGTCGCCGCCGGGCGGAGCACGTGTGCGGCCTTCAGGCCGAACTTCGCCAGCAGCGTGCGGACGTCCGCCCCGGTCAGCTCGGGGACCTCGCGCGCGAAGGCGTCGGCCAGCGGCACCTCGCCCAGGAACAGCCGCCGCGCCTGGTCGACCTCGCCGACCACGACGCCCGGCCCGAGCGCGGTCGTGCCCTCCTCCAGCGGCACTCGGCCGAGCAGCGCGGCCAGCAGCGTCGACTTCCCCGCGCCGTTCGCGCCGGTGATCGCGACCCGGTCCGCCCAGTCGATCTGCAGGTCCACCGGGCCGAGCGTGAACCCGCCGCGCCGCACCACCGCCCCGCGCAACGTCGCCACGACGGCACCGGCGCGCGGGGCGGCGGCGATCTCCATCCGCAGCTCCCACTCCTTGCGCGGCTCCTCGACGACGTCGAGCCGTTCGATCATCCGGTCGGTCTGGCGCGCCTTCGACGCCTGCTTCTCGGTGGCCTCGGCGCGGAACTTGCGGCCCACCTTGTCGTTGTCGGTGGCCTTGCGGCGGGCGTTCTTCACGCCCTTCTCCATCCAGGCCCGCTGCGTCCGGGCCCGCTCCTCGAGCCCGGCGCGGGTCGTCGCGTACTCCTCGTACCGCTCGCGGGCGTGGCGGCGGGCGACCGCGCGCTCCTCCAGGTAGGCCTCGTAACCGCCGCCGTAGAGCCGGACCTGCTGCTGCGGCAGGTCCAGCTCCAGCACCCGGTCGACCGTCCTGGCGAGGAACTCGCGATCGTGGCTGACCAGCACGGTTGCCGCGCGCAGCCCGGTGACGAACCGCTCCAGCCGGGCCAGCCCGTCGAGATCGAGATCGTTCGTGGGCTCGTCGAGCAGCAGCACGTCGTACCGGCTCAGCAGCAGCGACGCGAGTCCGGCCCGGGCCGCCTGCCCACCCGAGAGCGAGGTCATCGGCTGGTCGAGGTCCACGGTCAGCCCGAGTTCGGCGGCCACGCCACCGGTGCGCTCGTCGAGATCGGCGCCGCCGAGCGCGAGCCAGCGATCGAGTGCGGTGGCGTAGCGGTCGTCCGCCCCATCGGCCCCGGCGGCGAGCGCCTCGCCCGCGGCGTCGAGATCCGCCTGCGCCGCCGCGACCCCGGTGCGGCGCGCGAGGAACGCGCGCACGGATTCCCCGGGCCGCCGGTCCGGCTCCTGGGGCAGATGCCCGACCGTCGCGGCCGGCGGGGTCACCCTGATCTCGCCGTGCTCGGGTTTCACCAGGCCGGCCAGCGTCCGCAGCAGGGTCGACTTGCCCGCGCCGTTCACCCCCACCAGCCCGATGACCTCGCCAGGGGCGACCACGAGATCGAGGCCGGAGAACAGGGTGCGGTCGCCGTACCCGGCGGCCAGGTCTTTCGCGACAAGGGTGGCACTCACGGCCTCAATGATGCCGGGCGCCGAACCCGCGGGTCGCGAGGACCGTCGACTCCACCACGGCGACCGCGGTGTAGATCACCAGGGAGGCGCCGGTGAGCACGACGATGTCCGACCACACCTGGTCGTAGTCGAACCCGCCGATCGCGTTCGGGATCGCGCCGCCGATCCCGCCGCTCGTGGCGAGCCATTCGGCTACCAGCGCGCCGATCAGCGCCGCGGGCACCGAGATCCGCGCCGAGGCGAACAGGGCCGGCATCGCCGAGGGCAGCGCGACCTTCCGCACGACCGTGAGCCGGTTGCCGCCGTAGGCGAGGATCAGTTCGGTGACCTCGCGCGAGGTGGCGCGAAGGCCCAGCACGACGTTCACCATCGCGGGGAAGAACACGACGATCCCGCCGATCACCGCGACCCCGGCCGGGCCGCGGCCGAACGCCAGCAGGACCACCGGGGTCATCGCGACCAGCGGTACCGACCGGGCCAGCATCACGATCGGCAGGAAGGCCTGCTCCAGCGGTCCGAAAAGGACGAACGCGACGGCAAGTACGACCGCCGCGACGAGCCCGCTCACGTAGCCGAGCGCCGCGTCGGCCAGCGTCTTCGCGAGCGCGCCGAACACGAGATCCCGGTGCCCGGCGGCGCCCGGGGAGGTCACCAGGTACTGCCACACCGCCGCGGGGGATTTGCCGACCGACGAGTCCACGTGGAAGAACCCGAGATAGGCCACCCAGGCGGCGAGCATGATCACCACCGCGACCGCGATCGGCCACAGCAGCGACCACGTGGCCCGCGCGATGGCGTGCGACCGCTCGGCCGGCGCCGTCATGCCCCACCTCCCTGCGCGAGAGCCTGCCGCGAAGGTCCCGACCACGGGGTCAGCAGCCGCCCGAGAAAGCCGATCGCCAGATACCCGGCGCCCGCGACCACCCCGCACGCGAGGGCGAGGCCCCAGGTCCGCGCGACCTGGTACGACTGCTGCGAAGCCGTGAGCGCCACCCCGATCCCGTTGTCCACCCCGCCCAGGTATTCGCCGAGGATCGCACCCAGCAACGCCGTGGGCGCGGCGATCTGCAGCCCGCCGAACGTGGCCGGCAGCGCCGCCATGATCCGCACCTTGACCAGTTGCCGCCATCGCCCGCCGCCGTAGGCGCGGATGAGGTCCAGCGAGGTCTCGTCCGCCGCCTTGAGCCCGAGCAGCGCGCCGACCAGCGTCGTGAAGAACACCGACATGCCGGCCAGGAACACCGTCGGCGCGCGGCCACCCTGCACGACGAGGATCACCGGGCCGATCGCGGTCAGCGGGATGCAGTAGGAGATCACCGCGAGCTGGGCCGCCACGCCTTCGAACCGGGGCAGCAACAACGCCACCAGCGCGATCGCGATGCCCAGCGCGTTGCCCCAGCCGAAGCCCAGCAGCGCGCCGCGCAGGGTGACGCTCATGTTGTGCCAGTAGAAGGCGAACCCGTCGGTGCCGTACTGCCGCAGTACCGCGAGCGGGGTCGGGACCGCGCCGCTGGCCCGGAACGCCGTGAGCGCGAGCACCGTCCACAGGAGAACGATCAGGACGGCACCGGCGACCCCGCCGAAGCGCCTGCCCATCAGTCCGTCGCCGCCTGCTCGCCGTGCCCGAACAGCAGCTCGGACAGCTCGTCGTGGTAGGCGTGGAACTCGGGGGTGCGCAGGATCTCCGGATGCCGGGGCCGCGGCAGCCCGATCCGCACCGTCCGCACGACGCGCCCGGGCCGCGGGGACATCACGGCGACCACGTCGGAGAGGAACACCGCCTCCGCGATGCCGTGCGTGACCATCAGCGTGGTGGCCGGTTTCTCCGTCCAGATGCGCAGCAGCTCCTGGTTCAGCCGTTGCCGCGTCATATCGTCCAGCGCGCCGAACGGCTCGTCCAGCAGCAGCACCGACGGTTTGACCACCAGCGCCCGCGCGATCGACACGCGCTGGCGCATCCCGCCCGACAGCTGAGCCGGCCTGGCCTTCTCGAACCCGGCGAGCCCCACCAGATCGATGAGCTCGTCGATGAGCCCGGCGTCGACCGGCAAGCCCGCCACCTCGAGCGGCAGCCGGATGTTGGTCCGCACACTCCGCCAGGGCAGCAGCGCCGGGTCCTGGAACGCGATGCCGAGATGATGCTCGCGCCGCAGCTGGGCCGGGCTCATCCCGTCCACGGTCACCGCCCCGGCCGTCGGGGTCTCCAGCCCGGCGAGGATGCGCAGGATGGTGGACTTGCCGCAGCCGGACGGCCCGAGCAGCGACAGGAACTCGCCGCGTTCGCTGGACAGGTCGGGTCTCGGTGAGCGCGAGGACCTCGCGACGGCCTAGCGAGAACGTCTTTCCGAGCCCGCGCAAGCTGATTCCCGTGGCGGCCGGGGTGGACCCGTCCGTACCGGCCGGTGCGGTGAGTGACTGCGACACGCCCCCTCCTCCCTACTTCGCCGGGCCTGCCGCCGCGGCGAACGCGCTGATGAGCTCCGGGTGCTCGGTGTAGACCTCCCTCAGCAGCGACAGATCGAAGAGCTTGTCCGCGGACACCGGCATCTTCATCGCCTCCAGTGACTTGATGTTCTCCTCGACCAGCGCGCCCGTCATCGTGAACAGCCCGTTCTTGACGCTGTCGGGCGTGACGACGAGCTTGTTCTGCGCGCCGGCCTCCTGCTCCTGCTCGTTCTGCGCGAGGTTCTGGTCCTTGCCGTACTGCGTCACCGCGTAGGTCGCGGACTGCCGCGGGTCGGCCACCGCGCCGGTCCAGCCCTTGATCTCGGCGACCAGCAGCGCCTTGAGCTTGTCGCGCTGGTTGTCGATCGCGCTCTGGCTCACGACCATCGTCTCGGCCACGAACGGCAGGCCCGCGTCGGCGAAGGACAGGACCGCGGTCTTGACGCCCTTGCCCGCGAGCAGGATCGGCTCGTTGGTGGTGTAGGCCATGTATCCCTCGACCTCTCCGGTGGTCAGCACCGTGGGGTCGTACTGCACCGGCACGATCGACAGGGCCGAGGGATCGATGCCGTTCGCGGCGAGCAGACCGTTGAAGATCGTGGTGTTGCCGCCCGACTGCACGCCGATCTTCCTGCCCTTGAGCGCCGCCACGTCGCGAATCGGCTTGGCGTCGAGCGAAAGGATGCAGAACGGGTTCTTCTGGTACGTCGAGGCGATGGTCTTGAGTGGCGCACCCTTCATGATCGCCGGCGCGGTGATGGTCGGTGAGGACAGGCCCACCAGTGCCTTGCCGGTGGCCACCGCGGCTTCGGCGCTCGTCCCGGCGGAGCCGCCGGCGATCAGGTTGACGCTGCCGAACCCGGCCTGCTTGTAGTAGCCCTTGGCGTCGGCGAAGTACTCGCCGGCGAACTCGATGTTCTTGATCCACGACAGCTGGATCGACAGATCCCCGAAGCCGCCGCCCGAGCCGCTCGCGGACGAACCGTCGCCACAGGCCGAAAGCAGCGCGCCCGCGCCGAGCGTGGCGGCACCGAGACCGCCGAGCTGGAGCAGGCGTCGCCTGCCGAGGACGGGACCGGAAAGCTGGGGCGATGGGCGCATGAACACTCCTGTGTGGATCGGCTGTCTGGGCGTGCAGCGTAGGGGCGGCACGTTTCCGCGAGCGTCGCGCCGGTTTCAGCCGTGTGACAGCCAGGCGTCGATGTCCGCAACACCGCACAGGCGGCCCGGTACTGGCCGACGAACTCGGTGAACGATCCGTAACCGCGGGTCGGGGGCACCTCGATCCCGTAGCGGCGCGCGAGATCGGCCAGCGTGGACGGGCGCATCGCGCCTTCCAGGTGCACGTGCAGGCGGGCCTTCGGCAGCGCTCGCAGTGAACGACCGGTCATACCGACGACGATAGGCGCGGCGGGAGAAAAAGCGTGTGTCGGTCACGTTAAATGAATCGGCGGTCCGGTCCGGGCGGAATTCGTTGCGCATACTGAAAGGCATGCCGATTCTTCCCGCCGCCCAGGCCGCGGTCTTCGGGCCGGTGCTCGACCAGGCCACGATGGATTCTCTCGAACTGTGTTACCGGGACAACGGGTTCGTGGTGCTGCGCGGGGTCTTCAGCGTGGACCTGACGGACCGGATGGAAGCCGAATGTGTCGACGCCCAGCGGAAAGTCGTGGCGCGGGAGCTGCCGGAACGCTACGGCTCGACGGTGTTCCTCGACGACGCCGCCAAAGCCGAACGATTCGCGAACTATGTGGAGTTCGTGAACGAGCTTTCGCCCGCGGTCCGCGAGGCGGCCACCCATCCCGCGCTCGTCGCCGTGCTGCGGCGGCTGCTCGGCGAGGACGCGTGGCTGCGCGAGGGCAGCCGGTTCGGCATCGTGTACCAGGATGCCAGGCCCGGCAAGGAATCCGGGTACAGCCGCATCGGCTGGCATTCGGACTGGCAGTCCGCGCCGAGCCTGGACATCTGGCCGTCCACCGCGTTCACCTTCCACCTTGACGGAACCTCACCCGCGAACGGCTTCCTCCGCGTGGTGCCCGGCAGTCACCAGTGGGCCACCCCGGCGCCGTACAAGAACGTCAACGACATCGAAGTGCCGCCGGACGCGAAACCCGCCGGCGGCTACTCCGATGTGGAACCGCCCTACGAGATGCCCATGCGGTTCGAAGCGGTTCCCGGTGAGATCCCGGTGTACACCGAACGCGGGGACATCATCCTGCACGACGCCTATCTGTGGCATTCCGCCGCGCGGGCCACCGACGAGAACACCACGCGCCGCCATGTGCGCGGCGGGTATTTCGGCGGGAACCGGGCGAGCGAGCAGGCCGGGCAGTTCCTCAAGAACGCCGCTCGCTGACCGTCTACTCAGGACGGCAGCGTGTAGGAGTCCTGCTGCCGCCGCATGACGTGCGTCCGCGCGGTGGCGGCGGGGCCGACCGGGGCGTCGAGATCGGGATGGTGGAAGAACACCACCGAGTACCGGTCGGTCTGCTCGACGTCCGGAGCGCGGCGCGGGTTGATCACGCGGTGCTCGTTGGCCGGGATCAGCCCGCCAGACCACCAGCGCAGCAGGTCCCCGGCCTGCAGCAGCAACGCGTCCGGTGGGAACACGACCGGAACCCACGCGCCGTCCAGCCGTGCTTCCAGCCCGCCGCCGGGGTTGTTCTCCGCCCACAGCAACGTGATCCCGCCGATGTCGGTGTGCGCGCCGGACCGGATCGCGCCGGGTTCCGGTGGTTCGGCCTGGGCCAGATAGTGGTTGACGCACAGGTTCGAATGCTGGCGCGCGGTCCACGCCGGCAGGTCCGCCGCCGGTGCGGAAAGCGCTTTCGCGAGCTCGGTGACGAGGTGGTTCGCCAGCTCCCGCATCGTGCGGTAATAGCGCGCCCAGGTGGACCTGAACTCGGCCGGATGCCCGGGCCACTGCCCGAACGCGCCGGCCCACTCGTCGGCATCCGGGAAGGGATCCGGATCCGGCAGCGCGAGCTCGAAGCGCTCCATCGGGCTCGCCGCCGGACCGCTGTCGTACACCGGCTGCCAGCCCTGCCACGGACCGGTCCCGTCCCAGCGGACGGGCGACTTCTCCCGTTCGGGCAAGGCGAAGAACGCGCGCGCCGAGGCCAGCATCGCGGCCAGGTCGGCGCCGAACGTGGCCATCCCGGTGAGGAACACGCACGAGGACGACTGAAGCCCGGCGACCAGCTCGGCACCGGTCGCGGTGGCCAGATCGAGGACGGGGACAGGGGCGGGTTTCATGGGCTGCTCCAGCGAGGGCGTCGGAGGGCCGCCATACCGCCGTTGGCTGGTAGATACCCGATCTCCTGCCCAGGTTAGCGCACCGCGGGCTGGAACAGCTCGATGAGATTGCCGGCGGGGTCGGCGACCAGGATCTGGCGCCCGCCGGGACCGCTCACGACCTCGGTGCGGAAGGACAGCCCGGCGGCGCGCAGGCGGTCGATCTCCGCGTCGAGATCGTCGAACGTGAGATGGATGCGGTTGCGCCCGGCGACGGCCGCGTCGGCGGGCGTGGCGCGGTAGCCGGAACTGGCCGGGCCGGACAGCAGCAGCCGCAGCGGCCCGCGGACGACGTCGGCGAACCCGGGAGCGGCGTTGAGCCGCACCGTGAAGCCCAGGTGCTTGGTGTAGAAGTCGACGGCGGCCTGCACGTCTTCGACGACGTAGCGGACTCCGGCGAGTTGCTCGGTCATGGTCGGACCTCCTGTTCGGTCGTGCTCGCGAGCACCGGAAGCAGCTGGCGAACGCGGGTGTCGATCTCGGCGGCGGCGCGCGCGAAAGCCCGGTAGCCGCCCTTTTCCGTGGCGGGATCGGGAATGCTCCAATGCGCCAGCCGCGGGCGGCCGGGGAACTCCGGGCAGACCTCCCGGACCTTGTCGCACAAGGTGATCACGTAGTCGAAGCGGCGGCCGGTCAGCCCGTCCAGGCCGCGCGGCCGCTGTCCGGCGACGTCGATCCCGTAGCGCTCGCGCAGCGCCCGGACCGCGCCCGGGTGCAGGTGCTCCTTGGGGTGGCTGCCGCCGCTGGTGACCTCGGCGTGGCCGCCGGTGTGGTGCCGGAGCAGGGCCTCGGCGATGGGGGAGCGGGCGCTGTTCCCGGTGCACGCGAACACCACGCGAGGCCGGCCCGCGGGCGCGGGCGGCGCGAGCCGGAGGGCGGGATGGAGCGCGGCACCGGTCGCGGCGAGCGCGTCCGCGCAGCGCTCGAGATCGAGGTGGTAGTAGCTGTCGCGGCCGTCGAAACTGCTGCGCCGCGCCGTCACCAGACCGCCGTCACGCAGCAGCCGCAGGTGATAGGAGACCAGGTTCTGCGGCTCGCCGAGCGACCGCACGAGTTCCCGGACCCGGTGGTCGCTCGTGGCGAGCTCGCTCAGGAGCCGCCACCGGACCGGATGCGCGGCCAGGCGGACGAAGGCTGGGGCGGCTTGACCCGGGAAGGTCATGCCCAGCAGGATACATCAAAATAGTTTGATGGACTAGGGAGGTGGCCGGGTGTCCGGTCCACTCGCGCGGCGGCTGGGCACCGCGGACGCGGTCGTCATCGGGCTCGGCTCGATGATCGGCGCCGGGGTGTTCGCCGCGTTCGGTCCCGCCGCGCGCGCCGCGGGCACCGGCCTGCTGATCGGCCTGGCGATCGCGGCCGTGATCGCGTACTGCAACGCCACCGCGTCCGCGCAGCTCGCGGCGGCGTACCCGACCTCGGGCGGGACCTACATCTACGGCCGCGAGCGGCTCGGTCACTGGTGGGGCTACACGGCGGGCTGGGGGTTCGTGGTCGGCAAGACCGCCTCGTGCGCCGCGATGGCGCTCACCTTCGCCTCCTACGCCGTGCCCGGACCCTGGTGGGCGCAGCGGGTGGTCGCGGTCGCCGGCGTACTGGCGCTCGCCGCGCTGAACTACCGGGGCGTCACGAAAACCGCGCAGCTGACCCGCATCCTGGTCGCCACGAGCCTGGCCGCGCTGGCGGTCGTAGTCGCCGGTATCGCCGCGGGTGGCCGGGCCGGTCCGGAGAACCTCGGCGGCTGGCCGGCGATCGGCGGCGGCTACGGGATCCTGCAGGCCGCCGGGCTGCTGTTCTTCGCCTTCGCGGGCTACGCCCGGATCGCGACGATGGGGGAGGAGGTCCGCGATCCGCGGCGCACCATTCCCCGCGCGATCCCGATCGCGCTGCTGATCACGGTGGCCGTCTACCTCGTGGTCGCGGTGGCGGTCCTGCTGGCCGCGGGGCCGGCGCGGCTCGCCGCGTCCGCCGCGCCGCTGACCACGGCGGTGCAGGCGGCCGGTGCCGGCGGGCTCGCGCCCGTGGTGCGTGTCGGCGGGGCGCTCGCGGCGCTGGGCGCGTTGCTGGCGCTGATCGCGGGGATCGGCCGCACCAGCCTCGCGATGGCGCGGCACGGCGACCTGCCGCGGTGGCTGGCCGCGGTCCATCCCCGGTTCCAGGTCCCGCACCACGCCGAGATCGCGCTCGCCGTCGTGGTCAGCGCGCTGGTGGCCACCGTCGATCTGCGCGGGGTGATCGGCTTCTCCTCGTTCGGCGTGCTGATCTACTACGCCATCGCGAACGCCGCCGCGTTCACCCAGCCCGCCGGGCAGCGCCGGTGGCCGCGCGCGCTCAACCTGCTCGGCGTGGCGGGATGCCTGGTGCTGGTCGCGACCCTGCCCTGGCAGTCCGTGCTCGCCGGGGTGATCATGTTCGCGATCGGGCTGGCCGGCCGGGCGGCGGTGCGGCGGGCCTGAGGCGCCGGTCACGTCGCCGCGTGGCAGGTTTGCCTCGCCCGGGTCTTTGCGGCATGTTTACCTACGGCGCGCCGGGAAGTCTGGTCGGCATCCCACCCCCGGAACCGGGGCTGGGCAGCTCGGCGACGGCGGGAGTGTGCGGGTGCCGGTGGTGTTCGACGCGGTGACCTCGCGTCAAGATTGTGGCAACAGCCGGCGCGTGCCTGACCGATTGGTCGTACTCTGCCGGTATGCACGCGTCGCAGATGGCCGAGGAGTTCCCCGTCGTCGCGATGGACTCGGACGCGCTGGAGGCCGCCCGGCTGCTGGCCGACCGCAGGCTGCCGGGCATCGTGGTGACCGACCCCTCCGGGTGCCCGTGCTCGGTCCTGCCCGCCTCGCAGGTGGTGCGGTTCCTGGTGCCCACGTACGTGCAGGACGATCCGTCCCTGGCCGGGGTGCTGTCGGAGTCGATGGCCGACCGGGTCGCCGACAAGCTGGCCGGCAAGACGGTCAAGGCGTTGCTGCCCGCGGAGAACAGCGAGCTGCCGACCGTGCACGCCGACGACACGATCGTCGAGGTCGCGGCACTGATGGCGCGGCTTCGCTCGCCCCTGGTCGCGGTGCTGGCCGGGCGCGAGCTGGTCGGGGTGATCACCGCGTCCCGGTTGCTGGAGCTGGCGCTCAACCCACGCTGACGGCTGGGGCGGTGTGATGAGCACCGTGGTGGCGGTTGTGGTGTTTGTGGTGGCTTATCTGTTGATCGCGTCTGAGCGGGTCCCGAAGAT
>NZ_VDFW01000042.1 GCF_006152065.1 Amycolatopsis alkalitolerans | reverse complement strand
GCTGTCTTGGAGGACGACCTCTCCTACCGGAGCTCCGCTCCCATCTCTGGCACCGACACGCCACAACAAGATCCTTGATCAGCAGCCACGACCGCTAACTGAACGGCTTTGCGTCTAGTGGACGGCGCCCCGGCAGGTCGCCGCGGAGATCGTCGCACTCGCCGCGGACGGCGCCGGCGCGCGGTAACGCCGGCAGCCGTCACCATCCAGCACTTCTGAGCCCCGGAGGACCCATGGACAAGACCGTCGAGTCGGCGGACTCAGCGGTACGCGACATCCCGCCCGGCGCGAGGCTCGCCATCGGCGGCTTCGGCATCTGCGGTATCCCGTCGGACCTCATCGAAGCGCTCGGCCGGCAGGGCGCGACCGACCTGGAGGTCGTGTCGAACAACTGCGGCCTTGACGCGGTCGGTCTCGGCATTCTCCTTTCCGCCGGGCGAATCCGCCGGATGATCGGTTCCTACGTCGGTGAGAACAAGGAACTGGCGCGCCGCTACCTCTCGGGGGAGATCGAGATCGAACTGACCCCGCAGGGCACCCTCGCCGAGCGGTTGCGCGCGGGCGGGTCGGGCATACCGGCGTTCTACACGCTCGCCGGCGTGGGAACGCAGGTGGCGGAAGGCGGGCTGCCGTGGCGGTACGCCGTCGACGGGTCGGTCGCGGTCAAGTCCCCGGAGAAGGAAGTGCGCGCCTTCGGCGATTGCGAATACGTGCTCGAAGAGGGGATTGTCAGCGACTACGCGTTGGTCCGGGCCGCGAAGGGCGATCGGCACGGCAACCTCGTCTATCACCGCGCCGCCCGCAACTTCAATCCGCTTGCCGCCATGTCAGGCAGGATCACGATCGCCGAAGTGGAGGAACTGGTGGAGCCCGGTGAGATCGACCCGGACAACGTGGACACCCCAGGCATCTTCGTGCGGCGTGTCGTCCTCGCCCGCCCTGCCGAGAAGCTGATCGAACGGCGGACCGTCAGCCCCGGACCCGTTAAGGACTCGCTCTGATGTTGACCAGGAACGAACTCGCCGCGCGAGTCGCGCTGGAACTGCGTGACGGCCACTACGTCAATCTCGGAATCGGGCTGCCGACCCTGGTGCCGAACTTCGTACCGGACGGCGTCGACGTCGTGTTGCATGCCGAGAACGGCATCCTCGGCGTCGGCCCGTACCCGTCCGAGGATGACGTGGACCCGGATCTGATCAATGCGGGCAAGGAGACGGTCACGGTACTGCCGGGCGCATCGCTGTTCGACTCGGCGATGTCGTTCAGCATGATCCGCGGCGGTCACATCGACGTGGCGGTCCTTGGTGCCATGCAGATCTCGCAGGACGGTGACCTCGCCAACTGGACCATTCCCGGCAAGATGATCAAGGGTATGGGCGGCGCGATGGACCTGGTCTACGGCGCGAAGTCGGTGATCGCGATGACCGAGCATGTCGCCAGGGACGGCAACCCCAAGATCGTCAAGGCATGCACGTGGCCGCTCACCGGCAAGCGCTGCGTGAACATGATCATCACGAACATGGCCGTCATCGACATCACCGCCGATGGCCTGGTCCTGCGTGAGGTCGCGCCCGGTGTTTCCGTGGCCGAGGTCCGCGACGCGACCGAGCCCGTGTTGCGGGAGTCCCCTGAACTGCGCGAAATGGTGCTGCCCGCGTGACGCGCGAGCGGGCCGGCGTGTCGCGCTGGAGCGATTCCCAGCCCGTCGTCGTGCTGGTCCACGGCGCGTTTCATGGTGCATGGTGCTGGGAGCCATTGCTCGGCGACCTGGCACTGCGCGGTGTCGCCGCTACCGCCGTCGAACTCCCGTACACCTCGTATGAGGACGACGTCGCCGCGGTGCGTCGCGCCGTGGGGGAGGCGAGTGGTCCGGTTGTTCTCGTCGGGCACAGCCTGGTCGGGGGACTTGTGTGCAGCGCGGCTGCGGCGACGTTCTTCTCCGACGTCGCGCCTGACGTCGCCGGGCCGGCGGTTTCCAGGCTGCGTCCGGTGAGCGCGTCCTCGATGACCGGTGTTCCCCCGGGCGAACCGTGGCGGACGAAGCCGGCGTCGTACCTCTTCTGCACCCGGGATCGCGCGCTTCCGCTGGAGGCACAGCGCGCCTTCGCCGGTTGTCTCGCCGGAACGACCCACGGCCTCGACACGTCGCACTCGCCGTTCCTGACCCGGCCGGCCGAGGTGGCCGAGATCGTGGCGGGATGGGTCCAGGCGAGCCGGTCCTGAGTCGATCGGTGCCGACCAGGTCAGCTGAAACGCCCTGGCAACGAAGTGAGGGCGCTCGCGGGCGCCCTCACTTCGTGGTGCTCGGCCGATTCAGTTCGGCTCGGTGACCAGCGTCTGGACGCCGGGATCGGCGGCGCCCGGCGGCCGCTTGCGGGGACCGGGGGTGAATCGGACCGGGATCGAGTACGGGCCGACGACGATCGGGGCGTTCGCCGGCGGGCCGTCGTTGAAGGTCCACTTGGTCGGGCCGGTGGGCTCGAGGTCGGGCATCCGGGCCATGAGCTCGCGGAACATGACGGTCAGCTCGAGCCGGGCGAGGTGGGTGCCGAGGCACAGGTGCGGCCCGAAGCCGAACGCGAGATGGTGGTTCGGGTCGCGGCGGATGTCGAGCTTCAGCGGGTCGGCGAAGGCGTCGGGGTCGCGGTTCGCGGCGGCGAAGAAGGAGGCGACCTTGTCGCCCTTCTTGATCTGCTTCCCGCCGACTTCGACGTCGTCCAGCGCGGTGCGACGCTGGTAGAGGATCGGCGTGACCCAGCGCAGCAGCTCCTCGACCGCGGTGGGCACCAGTCCGAGGTCGGCGCGTAGGTCGGCGAGCTGGTCCGGGTTCTGGAACAGCACGTCCATCCCGCCGCCGACCACGTTGCGGGTGGTGTCGCCGGCCGCGGTGAAGATGAGGGTGAAGTCGATCGCGAACTGTCCGAAATCGACCTTGCGGCCGTCCACCTCGCCGAACGCCAGCCTGGTCACCAGGTCCTCGCGCGGGTTCGCCCGCCGGTCGTCCCACACGGTCTGGGTGTAGGCGCCGAGCTCCTGAGCGGCGGCCAGCCCGTCCCCGTCGGTGAGCGACTCGGCGTTGATGAAGCGGTCCGCGATGTGGTACATGTTCACCATGTCCTGCCGGGGCAACCCCATCAGGTCGGCGGTGACCCACGCGGCGAGCTTGCCCGCGATGTCCGCGACGAGGTCGCATTCCCCCTTCTCGATCACCTCGTCGATGACGGTGTCGACGACCTGCTCCACCTTCTCCGTCATCGCGCGGACGGAGCCCGGCATGAGCTCCTTGCCGACGTGCCGGCGGTGCAGCGTGTGGTGCGGCGGATCCGACATGATCAGGTGCCAGTAGTTGACCGAGTCGCCCAGGGAGGTGGCGTCGTTGACGGTCACGGTGGGAAAGGACGAGAACAGCCGCGGAGTCGAATTGACCCGCTTGGCGTCCGCATACTTGGTCACCGCCCAGTAACCAGGGCCGTCGCCCGGCTCGGGCTGCCACGACACGGGTTCGGTCGCCTGCAGATGTATCAGCTGGTCGATCGGCTCGCCGTGGATGTACGAGGTGGGCGCGAGCAGGTCGATCTTCATTGGAGGACCTCCGGAGGTTCGTGCACCACGGCTGTCACCCGGTGACGGCCGCTCTGGTGTTCGGCGCAGTTTAATTGTGTCTCGTTCATGAGTACAATGGGCTGTCCGCGAGTGTCACCTATCCGTGTCGACGACCGTCACCACAATTAGAACATGAGTTGGCGCTTGCCGGTACCCTTGACGCGTCGCTGGGCGGCCTCTAACGTTCGCCTTAACATAATTGGGATTTTCCGGCCGTGGCGGCGAGCCGGGCTGACGAGGGGTGGGCCGGCATGACCGAGACGAAGGCGGTTGACGAGTTCAGACTGCTGGACCCCGCGACGTTGGCCGATCCTGTCGAAGGGCTGACGTGGGGCGCCGGGCCCGCCGGCGTGGTTCAGCGCTTGCCGACGTTGAGAGACCGGCCGAGGCCGTCATCGTCCCGCCCCCACTGCCGGCGAAAGACGCGTGCGGCGATCCGCCAGCCGTCCGCCGTGCGGACCAGGTCGTCGTCATAGCGGCCGGCGCCGACGAACATCCGCCCGTCGCCGGCGACATGGGTGGCCTGCACGTAGCTGGTGCAGTGCGCGGTGTCGCCGGCGACCGCGACGTGGACACTCCCGATGAAGTGCTGGGTCGACGCAAGCTGCTCCAGGATGCCGATGCTCATCTCGAGGAATTCCGGGAAGCCGCGCTCGAAGGGCGGCAGCGAGTCGTAGTCGATCGTGGCGTCGGGCAGAAACACCGACCGCACCATGTCGTAGTCCCGGGTGTCGAAACCGAAGACATAGCGGCTCAGGTTCTCCTGGATCGCCAGCTTGTCGGTCAGGACCTGCGCGGTGGCGGCCTCAATGGTCTGCCGTTCGGGCACGGATGGCTCCTCTCTCCGGCAGCGATGCCGAGATGTCGATCAGATCGTCTCGAAGGTCAGTGGCAGCACGTCGAGCCGGTTGACACCACCCATCGGGCGGTTATGGATCTCCGAATGCGGTATCGCGAGCCGCAGGCCGGTGAGCCGGTCGAGGATGCCCTCGAACGCGATGCGGGCTTCGGCGCGGGCGAGCGCGGCACCGATACAGAGGTGCACGCCGTGCCCGAACGCCATGTGGCCCGGGCCCTCCCGGTGGATGTCGAAGGTTTCGGGGTCCGGGTAGTAGGCCTCGTCGTGGTTCGCGGAGTTCCAGAGCAACCGGACGCGGGAGCCCTCCGGCACCTCGACACCACGCACCTGCGCGACCGGCTCGGCACCCAGTTCGACGGTGCGGGTCGTCCAGCGCGATGGGCTGATGATCCGCAGACTCTCCTCGAGCATCCGCGGGATGAGCGAACGGTCGGCGGTGACCTGCGCCAGCACCTCCGGGTTGGCCAGCAGCAGCCGCATCGTGCCGCCGATCCAGCTCGCTGTGGTCTCGTTACCCGCCACCAGGAAAATGCGGATCAGGTCGAGGATCTCGTCGCGGTCCAGCGGACGCTCACCGCCGACCCGGGCGGTGACCAGGTCGCTGATCATGTCGGTGCCGGGATTCTCCCGCCGCTTCTCGATCTCCTTCGCGAAGTAGTGCTGGAACTGGACGAAGCCCCATTTGTGTTCGATCTGCTGTGCGCGGCTCAGGCCCTCGACGAAGGTGATCGTCGCGACGATCTGGTCCGACCAGTGCATGAACTTGTCCTGGTCACGCCGGTCGATGCCGAGCGCGTCGGCGATCACGTAACCGGGCACCAGCGCGGCGAACTCGCTGAGGAACTCCACCTCGCCGCGGTCGGCGAAGTTGTCGATCAGGCCGGAGATGATCGACTTGATGGCGGGCTCGAGATCTTTGACGACTTTCGGCGAGAACGCGCGGTTGACCAGCTTGCGGTAGCGGGTGTGTACCGGTGGGTCGTTCGGCGTGAGTGTGGGGACCTCGGGGAAACCTTCGGCCTGGATCGCCTCCAGCTCCGGGTCGCCCTCGCCGAAGATCGGCCGATGGCTGGAGAACAGGTTGGGCCGCTGCGCGGCGCCGCGGACGTCGTCGTAGCGCGCGAGCGAGTACACGCCCGTCTCGGCGTCACGGTGCACAGGACACTCCGACCGCATCGCGGCGAAGTATGCCTCGGGGCACGCGACTACCTCCGGCGACCGCGGGTCGAAATCACTGAGTGTCATCCGGTCTCCTCCAGCACGCGATGCAACAACACAACTTGACCATAAGACTGTCTGGCTGGTCAAGCGACCGGCTTCGATGATACCTGTCCCTCGGGCGGCGGGACACCGCAATGGTGTTCCAGGGTTCCCGCAGCAAGTGTTGCTCGGATAACATGATTTCGATCTCGCTGACCTTGATACCCCGTACTCCAGACGGGAGTCATGCCCCATGACGCCGGTGGTCCCGTTCGACGTCGTCCAGAACGCTTACCTAGTCCCGGATCTCGCCGCGGCCTGTCACCGTTTCCATGAGCTGTACGGCATCGGGCCGTTCTTCCGCGGCCGTCCGCACGCGCTGGGGGACGTGGCATATCGCGGGGCTCCGATCGCCGAGCCGGTTGTCGTCGAGATCGCGTGTGCGCAGGCAGGCGAGGTACAGATCGAGTTGATCGCGGAGTCCTCGCCGGGCCCGAGCTGCTATCGCGACATGTACGAGTCCGGCGAGGGAGGTCTGCACCACACGGCGGTGTTCACCGGCGACTACGAGGGCGCGAAGGCGGCGCTCGTGGCCGCCGGCGATCCGGTGGCGATGGAGTTGTCCGGCCCGCAGGACTGCCGCATCTGCTACCTCGACACCCGCCCGGTTCTCGGCCACATGCTCGAGCTCTGCCCGGAGGTTCCCGCGATCCGGCAGGTGTACGCCTACATCCGCGAGCAGAGCACGCGGTGGGACCGTCGCGAGCTCATCCAGCCGCTGGACTTTCGTGCCGTACCAGCGGTCCCCGGTCGGCAGGCATAGCGTGGCCCGCGACGGGGCACCACATCGGGGAATCACACTGGCGGTCCTGTGTGTCAGCTCCGGCTCCTACACCCTCCTGCAGTCCGCGCTGTTCCCGGTGCTGACCACGCTGCAGACGTCCCTGCACACCTCACAGGCGAACGTGACGTGGGTACTCACGGCGTATCTGCTCTCCGCATCGGTCTGCACGCCGATCCTGGGGCGGCTGGGCGATCGCTGGGGCAGGAAACGCCTCTTCGTGGTTGCGCTGGGTTCGCTCGCGGTAGGTTCGCTGCTCACCGCGCTGGCGACCACGCTGCCGCTGATGGTGGTCGGCCGGGCTGGGCAAGGTGCCGGCGGCGGTGTGCTGCCGCTGGCCTTCGGGATCGTGCACGACCTGCTGCCGGCCCGTGCCGTCGCCGGTGCCATCGGGCTGATCTCCGGTATCTCGGGCATCGGCGCGGGCCTGGGCATCGTCCTCGCCGGTCCGGTCGTCGACTACCTGGGCTACCACTGGTTGTTCTGGTTACCGCTGGTACCGACGGCAGCCGCCGCGATCGCCGCCCTGATCGTCATCCCGCCCTCGCCGGTGCAGACGGGCGGCACGCTGCGCTGGCCGGCGTTCGTGTTGCTGTCGGTGTGGCTCGTGGCGCTGCTGCTCGCCGTGAGCGAGGCCAACCTGTGGGGATGGACGTCGGTCGGCACACTGGGCCTGCTCCTCGCCTCGGTGGTCGTGTTCGTCGCCTGGGTGCGCGTGGAGAGCCGCTCACCGACGCCCTTGATCGACATGCGGCTAATGAAGATCAGGGGTGTCTGGTCGAACAACCTCGCGGCCTTGCTGATCGGCACCTGCATGTACGCGCCGCTGTCGTTCGCCGCGGAGCTCGTCCAGACCCGACGCTCCGCCGGGTACGGGTTCGGCGCCACGCTGACCGAGGCCGGGCTGTACCTGGCGCCGCAGCCGACCGTCGCGATCCTGCTGGGGCTGGTGAACGGAATGCTCACCGCGCGCTTCGGCTCGAGGTCGATCCTGTTGTGCGGTGGGGTGTTCTGCTGTGCCTCGCCGGTCTTGCTGGCCTTCGCGCACACGTCGCCGTGGGAGATCTATCTTTCCATGGTGTGCATGGGAATCGGGGTGGCTCTCGTGTTTGCCGCACAGAGTCACATCAGCGTGAGCGCGGTGCCGCCGGCGCAGACCGGTGTGTCGGCCGGGATGACGGCCAATATCCGGCTGATGGGCGGGTCGATCGGCGCGGCTCTGATCGGCACGATCATCACGGCCGCCCTGCGTCCCGACGGGGTGCCGGCCGAATCCGGGTACCGGTACGGGTTCCTGACCCTCGCTCTCATCGCCGCCGTCGGAACGGTGGTGGCGACGCTGGTGCCGCGGGACCGGCACGGGCCCGCGCGGCCGCCGGCTCCGGAGGCGGTGCGGTGCACGTCATCGGCGGCGGTCACACGCGGCGGGTGAGGGCGGCGGGTGACCGGCGGCGGGTGACCGGCGGCGGGTCGCTCGCGAGCCGGTGCCGAGAGGCCGGTGAACACACAGGCCGGTCCGGATCATCTGCCTCCGGCGCTGCGGCCGGGTCAACCCGCGCCGCGCGACCGTCTTGCACGGGATGGGCACGCCCTGCCGGTGCGCTGGAGTTGTGGTTCACCTGCCCGGCGGGGGAGCTGCGCATCCCAACAGCGCCGGACCGATGCTCGCGCACACCGATGACGCCCGCGACGCGCCGCGGCCGGTGGCCGGCGCGGTGCCCTTGTCGTGCGGGGCCATCCCGCACCCCAGTCTCGGCGCGGTACGGCGAGTGATCTCGTCCGAACCAGTTCCGGTGCCCTCTGACGACCGCCGCACCGACGACTTCGTGGTGGGCAGCCGACGCACGGCCGGCGAGCAGGCCGCCGTTCCAATGATGCTCTATTGGATAATTAGAAATTAATCGACGAGCGGACCAGCTGGATGGCCGGCGACCGCTCGTCGACGGCGCCTCGCCAGCCGCAGGGACGGCCGCGCAGATAGCTCCTTATTATCTTTAACAACATTGACGAAGACGATAGCGCCGTCTACCTTGGTAGCACCATTGCGTAATAGTCATCGAGACAACGGAGTTGGCATGGCACGAAGCAAGGTCTGGGGTGCGACGGCGGCTGTCGTTGTGACGCTGGTCGGGCTGCTGATGAGCGCCTGCTCGAGCTCGGCAGGATCGAGCGTCGCAGACCCCAGCACGCCGCTGAAACTGGGCATGATCGTGCCAGTCGGCGCGTCGGTCGACTATGCGGAGGCGGTGGCCGCGGCCAAGGGCGCGGCGCGTGCGGTGAACGCCGCGGGCGGCGTCAACGGCCACCCGATCGAGATCGACTTCTGTAACGGACCGCTGGATCCCAACAAGGAAACAGCGTGCGTGCGGCAGCTGATCAACGACAAGGTCGTCGCCACCGTCGGCAACGCGACCTACACGTCGGAGAAGACCGCGGACGAACTGTTCGCCCGCGCCGGCATCGCGCAGGTCGGCAACTGGGCGTCCGGAGTGTCCGAACGCGACCCCAACAGCTACCTGTTCTTCGGCGGGCAGACCTACGCGAATGCGGGTCAGATCTACGCCGCGGCCAAGTGGGGCGGCAAGCGGGTCGGCGTGGTGCGGCTGGACTACCCGTACACGGCGCCCTACCCGGACTTCTACCGGAACGCCTGTGTACAGCTTGGCTGCCAGGTGGTGTCCACAACGGTCATCCCGAGCAACAGCGCGACCGACCTCGCGCCCTATGCGTCGCAGCTGCTCAGCGGCAACCCCGACGTCATCGTGCCCGACCTGGGTCCGCTCATCGCGCCCTTGCTGAAGACGATGAACCAGCTCGGCTACAAGGGAAAGATGATCTCGCAGGACAGCAACATCAACACGAAGTCCTTCCTCGCCCAGCCGGCCGACGTGCAGAATCAGTACATCGTCACCACGCCGTTCCCGCCGCCGAGTGCCGGTGACCAGTTCCCCGGCATCAAGCAGTTCCTGGCGGACATGCAAGCGGAGAAGGCAGCCGGCAACTCGGACGCGCCCACCGGGACCGCGTATTCGCAGACCCCGACCATGGACGCGTACGTCGCGGTGAAGGTCTTCGCGAAGATCGCCGGTGACGCGCGCGCCTCCGACGCGGCGTCGTTCAAGAAGGCCATCGACGCGGCCAAGAATGTGGACCTGCTCGGCCTGACGCAACCATGGACGCCGAGCCAGGTGCTGTTCGACAAGCTACCCCGCGCATCGCTCGACTCCTGGTACTTCTACACGATCGGCAACGGCCAGCAGCGACTGCTCAACACGCAGCCTGTGCAGGTCAACGACATTGTGAAGACCGCCTACGCCGGCTGACGCCGGCAAGGGGCACTCCGGGTGGGGCCGCTGCGGCGCCCCACCCGGAAGCCCTTACCACGACCACATTGGTGATCGCTGTGCAGGCGACTCGGGCCGAATCCCGTCTTGTGGCGGCCCTTTTGAGTTTCTAACGTTATTAGAAACGTGCCGAGTGATCATCGGCCGGCCCGGGACCCGGGCTCGGCGACGAAGGGGCCGCATGATGGGTCAGTACGTTCAACTCGCGATCCTCGGTCTGGGATCGTCCGCCGCATACGCCCTACTGGCGCTCGGACTGGTGCTCATCTACCGGGCATCTGGTGTGCTCAACTTCTCGCACGGCGCGCTCGCCATGGCCGGTGCCTACTTCTTCTACGAGACGCACATCCAGCACCGGTGGCCGTACGGCCTTGCGATGGCGTTCAGTGTCGCGGCCGTCGCCGTGATCGGCGCGCTTATCTACATGTTGATCATGCGGCCGCTGCGCAATGCTGCGGCGCTGGTCCGGATCATCGCTACGCTGGGTGTCCTCGTCATCATCCAGTCGATCGCCACACTGCGCTACAGCGGCACCGTGATCAACATTCCCCAGCAGTTGCCGGCACAGGTGGTCGACTGGGGCGTCAAGTTCTCCATCGACCGGTTCTGGCTGATCGGCATCGCTGCGGTCGGCACCGTGCTGCTCCACCTGTTCGCCAACCACACCCGGTTCGGTCTCGCCACCCGAGGCGTCGCGGAGAACCAGCGGACCGCGGCCTCGGTCGGCTGGTCGCCCGACCTGGTGGCGACCGTCAACTGGGCGATCGGCGCGGGCCTGGCGGCGCTGGCGGGCATTCTCGTCATCCCGATCTCGACGCTGTCGTCGACATCGCTGACCTGGCTCGTCGTGCCGGCGCTAGCGGTGTGCCTGCTGGGCCGCTTCAGTTCGTTCCCGCTGGCGTTCCTCGGCGCTGTCGCGTTGGGGATGGCCCAGGGCGCCGTCACGAAATGGCAGGGCGCGGTGCCCGGCCTTGCCGACGCGCTGCCGCTCGTCGTGATCTTGTTCGCGCTCATCATCCGCCGGCAGGCCATCCCGCAGCGCGGGGAGCTGGTGCACCGCCTTCCGTCGCTCGGGCTCGGCCGGGTCAACCCGTTCGTCGTCATCGGCCTGCTCGTCATCGCCGTGATCGGCAGCTTGTACCTGCCGGTCGAGTGGGTCGTCGCGCTCGGCGTGTCGATCATCGCGGCCGTGATCATGCTGTCGCTCGTCGTCGTCACGGGCTACGCCGGCCAGTTGTCGCTGGGGCAATACGCGCTCGCGGGCATGGGTGCGCTCATTTCCGCGCAGCTGGTCACCAGCCTGCACTGGTCGTTCGCGCCCGCAATCGTGGTGGGCGTGCTCGGCGCGGGCGTGTGCGGACTGATCTTCGGGGCCCCGTCGCTGCGCTCGCGCGGCGCGGCACTGGCGATCGTGACGCTCGGCCTCGGGGTCGCCGTGCAGTCGCTGATCTTCACGAACTCGAAGATCGCAGGCGGGCAGTTCGGGTTCTCGATCGATGTGCAGAACTTTTTGGGCCTGGAAATCGACCCGCTCGGGTCACCGCGCACCTACACGTTGTTCGTCCTCGGTTGGTTCGCGATCGCGGTCTGGTTCGTGAGCAACCTCAGGCGCAGTCGGGCCGGTCGACGGCTGATCGCGCTGCGAGCCAACGAACGCGCCGCCGCGTCGCTGGGCGTCAACGTGTCCGCGGCGAAGCTTTACGCCTTCTCGGTGTCGGCGGCCCTTGCCGGTCTCGGTGGCATCCTGTTCGCGTTCTCCAGCGCCTCGATCCTGCTGACGCAGGGGTACGACAGCCTCGCCTCGGTGAGCGTCGTCATGCAGTCCGTCGTCGGCGGTATCGCGCACGTCAGCGGCCCGGTATTCGGTGGTCAGCTGGTCTCCGGCGGCCTGCCCGGTGGCGTGATCGCCAACCACGTCGGCGCCACCAACGGTCCACAGTGGCTGGTGCTGATCGGTGCCGTGCTGGTGCTGCTGACCCTGCTGCTCAACCCGGACGGCATCGCCGCCCCGATGAAGGCGACCCTGCGCCGGCTCGCCGGGAAGATCGGTCGCCGGCGGCCTGCCCGTCCCGTGCTGGTCCCGGCCGATCGGTCGCCGGCCGTCCCCGAGGGCGAGCGCCGTCCCGATTCGTCCCTGCGCCTCAACGGTTTGAGCGTCCGGTTCGGCGGTGTGCGCGCGCTCAATGGGATCGACCTCGAAGTGCGCAGCGGCGAGGTGGTCGGACTCATCGGCCCGAATGGCTCGGGCAAGACGACGCTCATCGACGGTGTCACCGGCTACGTCAAGGCCAGCGGCACGGTCGAGCTCGCTGCGGTCCGGGTGGACCAGCTGACCGCGCACCGGCGGGCCCGCGCGGGTATCACCCGGTCGTTCCAATCACTGGAACTGTTCGACGACATCACGGTCGAGGAGAACCTGCGCGCGGCGGCCGACAAGCAGGACGGCTGGGCGTACGCCACGGCGCTGTTCCCGGCACGCGCGCAGGCCATGCCCGCAGCCGTCGGCACGGTGGTCGAGACCTTCCAGCTCGCCGGGGTGCTCGACAAGCAGCCCAAGGAGCTCTCCTACGGCCAGCGCCGGCTGGTCGCCATCGCCCGTGCCGTGGCCACGGCCCCGGCTTTCCTGCTGCTCGACGAACCCGCGGCGGGCCTGGGCGCCACCGAGACGGCCGAGCTGAGCGACCTGGTCATCCGGCTGGCCAAGGAGTGGAACATCGGTGTACTGCTCATCGAGCACGACATCAGCATGGTCCTGGGCATCTGCGACCGGGTCTCCGTGCTCGAGTTCGGCGAGAAGATCGCTGAGGGCACCGCCGCGGAGATCAGGAAGGACCCCCGGGTGATCGCCGCCTACCTGGGCACGTCGGCGGAGACCGGCGAGCCCGAAGATGCCGCGGTCGCGCTGGGATAGGGCATGACCTTCGGAGGAGGACAGACGTGAACCAGCCAACGGCACCGGCCGCCGACGGAACCGGCTCGCACGAGCCGCCACTGCTCGAAAGCCGGGGGCTGCATGCCGGATACGGGCCGGCGTCCGTGCTACGCGACGTCGAGATCAAGATCGCACGCGGACAGGTGGTGGCGCTGCTGGGACCCAACGGGGCCGGCAAGACCACCACCGTCCACACGCTCGCCGGCGAGATCAAGCCACTGAAGGGCGAGGTTCTGCGCAACGGTGTCCGCGACACGTCGCCGTTGTTCCGCCGGGCCCGGCAGGGACTCGCCTACGTCGGCGAAGATCGCACGGTTTTCATGACGCTCACCGTCGCGGAGAACCTGCGCGTGGCGCGCGCGAACACCGACCACGCGTTCGAGCTGTTTCCCGAGCTGAAGCGGCTCGCCGGACGGCGGACCGGTCTGCTCTCCGGCGGCGAGCAGCAGATGCTGGCGCTCGCCCGGGTACTGGGCCGGGGGCCGTCCGTGCTGCTCGCGGACGAGCTCTCCCTCGGCTTGGCGCCATTGGTCGTGGACCGGTTGCTGGCCGCCGTCCGGCAGGCCGCCGACGAGCGGGAGTTGGGTGTGCTCCTGGTCGAACAGCACGTCGAGAAGGCACTGAAGTACGCCGACTACGCCTACGTGCTCCGCCGCGGGGAAGTGATCATCGAAGGCAGCGGGGCGGACATCCGCGGCCGGCTGGACGAGGTGCAGGACTCCTACCTCAGCGTCGCCGACTGACACCGGAAGGCGAGTGGACGACCGTCCCGTCATTTCTCTCGCGACAGCCCGGTCTCGCCCGCCACGCCGAGGCTGGAAATCGGGGCGAAGGTGAAGCCGCGCACGGCGTTCCCATCGAACGTGACAATGCGGAAGACCACGGGCACCTGCGCCATCCAGTCGACCGCGTACCTGGTGACGAACTCGTCCTTGCCGATTCCGGCAGCGGGGTTGGACAAGGGTCGCCGCGGTCGACGATGACCACCCGGCGGCCCGCCGGCGCCTCGGCGTCGAGCGCGGCATCGACGTGGCGAGAATCGCGGCGACCCACTCGGTCACCCGGAAAGCACCTTCGCCGGGTGGCTGCCGGCAGTTGCAGCCGTCGTTCGCGAGATCGATCACGGTTCGGCGGCGCCGTCGACGAGCTCGACGGAGACGATCTTCTCCCGGCTTGAGCCCGACCTTGGTGCCGACCCCGGCGAACTGTTCGCACAGCGTCGCGAACTCCGCGGCGATGTGCTCGGCAGGCCACCGGTCCGGCGCGAAGCTGCTGCCGACCTTGACATGCGTGACCGGTAGCTGTCCCGCGATCTCGAGGAGCTCGCGGCGCGTCTCGTCGGACTCCCGCCGCCGGTCACCCATCACGAACCACTCGCGTAGGATCTCCAGCTCCACGTACCGCAAACCGTTGTCCGCCAACAGCTTGGCGACCACGGCCGGCCGGTGGCGGTCCGACCACCGCCGCAGATCGTTGCTGTGCAAGCCGATCCCGGCATAGTCGGTCGCGGCGGCCACCTCGATCCGCTCCCGCAGGTCCAGCGGGCTGTAGTCGGTCCCGCCGAACATCCGGAGGCGGGCGTCCCCGTCGATCGTTCAGTACGAGGCCACCAGTGGGAAGCCGGCGCTGTGCTCCGCGTCCACTTCAGACGGTCCTTCCTCGAGTCGTCAGACGTGGTCCGCCGGTCGCTACCACTGTACGGTGCGAACATAAGAATGATACTCTGCCATAATTAGCAAGACAATTACTGTTGAGCCGCTGGGGCGACCCTGCTCGAGAGGAGCAATCGTGATGGACCGGTTCGCCGGGAAGACCGCGTTGATCACCGGTGCCGCCCGTGGTCTCGGCCGGGCGTGCGCGGTCCGGCTCGCCGACGAGGGCGCGGACATCGTCGTCGCCGACCTCGATGCCGAGTCGTGCAAGGACGTCGTCCAGGAGATCCAGGCCCGCGGGCGGCGCGCCGTGGCGGTCGCCGCCGATGTCGCCGACGCCGGCGCGGTGGAGAACCTCGTCGCGACCGCCACGCGTGAGTTCGGGCGGATCGACTGTGCGGTGAACAACGCGGGCATCAGCCCGGCCTCGACGCTGCTCGCCGACTACGACGACGCCACCTGGGACCGGGTGTTCGCCGTCAACGCCAAGGGCGTCTACCTCTGCCTCAAGCACGAACTCAGGCACATGCTGGCCGCCGGCGGAGGGTCGGTCGTCAACATCTCGTCCTACGCCGGCCTGCACGTGCAGATCCCCGGTGTATCGTCCTACGCCGCGGCGAAGCATGCCGTAGTCGGCCTCACGAAGGCGGCTGCCCGCGAGTACGCCGCCGAAGGCATCCGCGTCAACGCCGTCTGCCCTGGCCACATCCGGACCCCGATGAACGCCGCCTTCTTCCAGGACCCCGACATCGAGGAGAAACTTAAGGCGCGGATCCCGATGCGGCGAATGTCCGAACCCGAAGAAGTCGCCGGCCTCGTCGCATACCTGCTCTCCGCAGACGCGTCGTTCGTCACCGGCCAGGCCATGGTCGCCGACGGCGGCCTTACGATATGACGCTGGTCTTGCGGCAGGACGCGGGCGGCGTCGCCACACTCACGCCGACCCGCCCGGCGAAGCTCAACGCTCTCACCAGCGGTATGCTGGTCGAACTGCGCGCGCATCTGGCCGACATCGCGGCCGATCCCACCGTGGGCTGCGTATGCGTCACCGGCGCGGGCTTTCGAGCGCACCTGCCCGTACGGCCTGCCGGACGACCACGACGACCGGCGCCGCCGCGCGCAACCGAGCCGGTCGGGGCCGGGCGGCGAACCGTCCCGGCCCACCGCGCGGTGATCGTCTCGGGCACGAGAGGCCTGGCCGGGGGCTGTCCGGACCGGACGAATTCGACGCCCCTCGGTCAGTTCGCGAGAAAGCGCAACGAGAAGCCTTCCGGGCCGTGGCGCCATTGCCGGGTGAACCGGCGCTCGGCGATCCGCCAGCCGTCCGGCGTGCGAACCATCGAATCGTCGTACCGGCCACCGGTGGTCCAGGTGTCACCCGCGGCCGAGAAGTGGGTCGCCTGCACGTAACTGGTGCACTGGGCGGTGTCGCCGTCGACGGTGACGTGCAGGGAGCCGATGAGGTGCTGGGTGTGCGCGAGCCGCAGGATCGTGTTCCGTTCCAGCTCGAAGACTCCGGGAACCCGCCGGGGAACGGGGGAGGGGACAACGGCACGGCAGGCTGCTCACGACGGAACCGGTGGACGTCACCAGCGTCGTCAACGAGAGCCTGTCCTAGCTCTGCCTAATGGTGATCTTCTAATGATTACTTGCTTGGCGCTATCCTTGGCTAGAACATAATTTGCTGCTAGGTTTCGGTGAGGCGAAGCACGTCGCACCGGATTCGGGAGAAGGAAGCAATGCAGTCAAAGGCAGCGGTCCTCTGGGGACCACACACGCCATGGAGCGTCGAGGAAACCGAGCTCGACGCACCTCGTTTCGGCGAGGTGCGGGTGAAGTTGGCCGCCTCGGGGCTGTGCCATTCCGACGACCATTTCGTCAAAGGTGATATCCCGTGCGGCTATCCGATCATCGGCGGCCACGAGGGTGCCGGCGTCGTGGAGGAGGTCGGACCGGGCGTCAAGCGGATCAAGGAAGGCGACGCGGTCGTGCTGGCCTTCATGCCGGCGTGCGGGCATTGCCGTTGGTGCGCCAGCGGAAAGTCGATGCTCTGTGACTACGGCGCCATCATCATGGACGGGCTGCCGATCAGCGACCAGCAGCCGCGGGTGCACGCGCGCGGCGAGGGGCTGCGGCAGGTCAGCATGCTTGGCACGTTCGCGCCGTATGTCGTCGTCAACGAGGACTCATGCGTCAAGGTCGACGACGACACGCCGCTGGAGTATGCCGCCCTGGTCGGCTGCGGGGTCACCACCGGTTACGGCGCGGCGGTCAAGCAGGCCAAGGTCGAGCCCGGCGATACGGTCGTCGTGGTCGGCACCGGGGGCGTCGGTTCGAGCGCCGTCCAGGGCGCCCGCATCGCGGGTGCCGAGGTCATCGTGGCGGTCGACCCGTTCGAGTACCGCCGCGAGCAGGCGAAGGTGGTGGGTGCCACGCACGCCGTCGCGTCGATGGCGGAAGCGACGCCGCTGGTCACCGAGCTCACCCGCGGTGTCATGGCGGACAAGACGATCCTCACCGCGAGCCTGATGACCGGCGACATGCTGATGCCGCTGATGCTGCTGACCCGCAAGGGCGGCCGGGCCTGCCTGACCTCGACCGCCAACCCGAACATCACGAACGCCGACGTCGTGCTCGCCGACGTGATCTTCTCGCAGAAGGAGATCGTCGGGAACGTGTACGGCGGCTGCAACCCGCACGCCGATATCCCGCGCATTCTGAGCCTGTACCGGCGCGGGCTGCTCAAGCTGGACGAGCTGGTCAGCAAGACATACGCGCTCGAGCAGGTGAACGAGGGCTACGACGACCTGCTCAACGGCCGCATCATGCGGGGACTGATCTCCTACAGCTGACCGTGGCAGTGGCGCACCCGGCCGGCGGCGCCGCCGCCGAGTCGGCAGGGCGCGATCCGGGGTCGATCGGCGTGGGGCACGGATCTTCGTCGGCCGGTACGACTCACCCGGCGCGATCAAGAAGTTCATCGAGAGCTGGCGGCCGCACGGGATGACCCACCTGGTGGTGGAAACCCGGCTGGGAGATCCCGATGGATCGCTGGCCAAGCACATCGAACTGCTCCGGCGGGGTCTCGCCGGACCTGCTGCCCGACCGCCAATGGTGTTAATTGAGGGTAGCTGCTAAGATAATTAGCATACTGGGGCCGATCAGTAGCCCGGCGGTTCGCGGCCTGTCGTTGGCGGGCCGACAGCCGTCTCAGTGGTTGAGGAGGAGGCCCGATGAAGGGCGCCGCGTTCGAGCCGTTGCGGGTTGGACCGATGCACTTGCGAAACCGGATCGTCCGGACGGCTCACGGTGTCCGGTTGCCGTGGAGCGACGACGGTGGCGGCCAGATCGGTTATCACCTGGCGCGGGCCAGGGGTGGCTGTGCGATGGCGATCATCGGCATCGGCGGTGTGCACAGGACCAACCCCACGGTGCTGCCGACCCACGAGGACCGGGTGATTCCCGGCCTGCGGGCCATCACGGACGCGGTGCACGAGCACGGCATGAAGCTCGTCGTGCAGATCTGGCACGGCGGGAACGTGAAGCCGAACGCGCTCGGTGGCTCGTCGTGGTCGGCCAGCGCGGTGCCGAACTACATGACCGGCGACGTGCCGATCCCCATGACCAAAGCGATGATCGACGAGATGGTCGAGTCGTTCGCGAAGGCCGCGGGCCGGATCAAGGCGGGTGGCGCGGACGGCGTGGAGATCCACGGCGCCAACGGATACCTGATCACCCAGTTCATGTCGCGCGCCTCGAACTTCCGTGAGGACGACTACGGCGGTTCGCAGGAGAACCGGCTGCGGTTCGTCAACGAGGTGCTGGACGCGGTGCGCTCGGAGATCGGTGCCGATCTCGCGCTCGGGTTGCGCCTGAGCAGCCACGAGTTCGTCGAGAACGGGCTGACGCCGCCCGAGACGGCCGAGATCGCGCAGAGCCTACAATCGAAGATCGACTACCTGAACGTGTCCACCGGGGGGTACTTCCGTCCCGATTTCATCGCGGCACCGATGGACATGCCCATGGCCTATCAGCTGGACTACAGCTCGGTCGTGACCAGGGCCGTGTCGGTGCCCACGATCGTGACCGGCCGGATCATGACGATGGATGTCGCGAACCACATCGTCGAATCGGGTGCCAGTGACATGGTCTCGATGGTGCGCGGGCTGATTGCCGACCCCGAGATAGTGGTCAAGTCGGCCGACGACCGCACCGAGCAGATCCGCCCCTGTATCGGCACCCTCATCTGTGTCGGCAGCACGATGTCGAACTCGTTCGCGTGCGCGGTGAACCCGTCGGCGGGGCACGAATTGGAGCGGCCGGTGCTGGGCGGCCCGGACACGATGGCGGCGGTACGTCGCCGGGTGCTGGTGGCCGGCGGCGGGCCAGCCGGGATGGAGGCGGCGCGGTCAGCGGCGTTGCGCGGGCACGAGGTGACCCTGGTCGAGCTGCGCAAGCAGCTGGGTGGCCAGGTGCTGATGGCGGCGCGAGCACCGTACCGGTCCGATATCGCCGCGATCGTGCACTGGCAGGCCGATGAACTGAGCCGGGTCGGCGTCAAGGTATTGGTCAACCACGCGGTTGACCCGGACGTGGTGGCCGAGCTGGACCCGGACGTGCTCGTGCTGGCCACCGGATCGGCACCACGGGAAGACGGGATACAGCTGTCCCGGCCCGCGACCCCGCTGCCGGGCATCAGGTTGCCGCACGTGTACTCGAGCTGGGATCTGTTCGGCCACGGGCGAACCCCGGTGCCCGGCAACCGGGCGCTGGTCTACGACGACACCGGCGAGTACGAACCGCTCGCGGTGGCTGACGAACTGGTCGCCAAGGGGGTCGCGGTCACCTACGTGACCGGGTTCGACTCCTTCGGGGAGCGCATTGGGGCAAAACACAACACGATCACCCCCACGCTGCGGCGGCTGGTCGAGGGCGGCGTGCAACTGGTGACCCGCTCCTCACTCCTGGAGATCGGCAAGGACGAAATGCGGGTGCGGGTCGGGGATGCCGAGCGGGTGTTCCAGGCGGACAGCGTGTTCTTCGTCGGGATCAACGCGCCCAACCGCGACCTGCTGGACTATCTGCCCGATTTCCGCGGCGAGGTCCACACCGTCGGTGACGCCGCCGGATTCCACACATTGACCCGGGCCATCCACGATGGCGACGGCGCCGGCCGAGCCATCTAGGAAACGCCGCCGGATGACGAGCCAAGCACCGGCCGGAGTGCCGGACTCCTCGACACCGTTCGCGCCCGAACTTCCGTTACCACAGCGGATGGACGTACTGGAGGCCATGCGCACCCAGGTCGCCATGCGCTGGTTCACCGAGGAACCGGTCACGCACGAACAGCTGATGACCGTGTTGTGGGCCGCTACTCGCGCGCCCAGCCCCGGCAACACCCAAGGCTGGGACTTCCTGGTCGTCACCGAACCGGAGCTGAAGCGGAAGATCCGGGACGCGATCGTCCCACTGCGGGAGAAACTGGAAGCGGTCACCGACACGCCACCCGGCCGGCAGAAGCTGCGCGCCGGCTCGCTGAACCTGATGGCACACCTGGACAAGCTTCCGGTGCTCATCTTCGTGTGCGGGAAGCCGGTGTTCCCGGCGGACAACCCGCGGCTCGACATGATGTACTCGGCGCTCTACGGGGCCACCCAGAACCTGATGCTCGCCGCCAGAGCGGTCGGCCTCGCAACCGTGATGACCACGTTGCATTCCGCGTTCGAGCCGGTGATCCGCCCGATGCTCGGCGTACCCGACGACATCCACCTCGCGTCCATGATCCCGGTGGGCAGGCCGGCACGCCCGCACACGGCCGTCAAGCGCAAGCCCGTCGAGGATTTCGTGCACTGGAACACCTGGGCCTGAGCGGACCAGGCGCGCATCTGCCCGATCACCGATCTCCAAGGAGCAAGATGTCCGAGCAGCCCAGGGACGTGCCCTACGACGCGGGGGTCGTCGAGGTGCCGCGCTACACCAAAGCCGGCGGTGCCAGGAGACTGGCGTGTCCTCACCCAGGACGCTGCGACTCCGGCATCGAGGGCGCGGGTGATCATCGTGGTGGCCAGGGCGGGTTTGGTTGCGAAGCCCACTTCGGCGGGGATCCCGGCCGAGGCGCAGCGGCCACGGTCGTCGGTCCAGGATTTCGGGAGGTACAGGGCGCGGTCGAAACTACCGTTCGTGGCCGCTTGCTGTTGCATTCGCTTCGAAACGGAACGCCACTCATGTGCCGCCGACAAGCGGTCACCCGCCCCCAAGCACGGCCTGCCCGGCGTGACCAATCCGCGTGTGCTCCCGCGACGAATGCGAAGTGCTGGAGTGGGAGAGGATGAGGCGGATGGACGATTCTGTGCGGGTGCTGGCGGTGCCGGGACCGGGTGGACCCAGCCCGGAGGACCTGCTGACGCAAGTCGCCCGGGGTAGCGAGGCCGCGTTCGAGCAGCTTTACGAGGTGGTGTCCGGGCCGGTGCATGGGGTTGTGCGGCGCGTTGTCCGCGATGTGGCGCAGTCGGAGGAGGTCACCCAGGAGGTGCTCGTCGAGTTGTGGCGGACGGCGCCACGCTATGACCCCACGCGGGGCAGCGCGGTGAGCTGGGCGCTGACCCTCGCCCACCGCAGGGCGGTGGACCGAGTGCGATCCTCGCAGGCCCGAGACGACCGCGAACGCAAGGCAGGAAGGACCGCGCCGGGCCGGGAGTTCGACGAAGTGGTGGAGGAGGTGACGGCCCGGCTCGAACGTGAGCAGGTGCGTCGCTGCCTGTCCACGCTGACCGAGCTGCAACGCGAGTCGGTCATGCTTGCCTACTACGGGGGTAAGACCTATCCCGAGGTCGCCGAGCTGCTGAAGAGTCCACTGGGGACGATCAAGACCCGGTTACGGGACGGGCTGATCCGGCTGCGTGACTGCCTGGGGGTGACCCGATGACGACTCCCGATGTGCACCTGCTGACCGGGGCGTACGCGGTGGACGCGCTGGACGAGTTCGAGCGCCGTCAGTTCGAACGGCATCTGGCTGAGTGTCCCGAATGCACCCAGGAGGTCGCCGAACTGCGGGCCACCGCTGCCCGGCTGGGACTGGCTGTGTCCGAGGAACCGCCGACCGAATGGAAGAACCAGGTACTCACCAGGATCGCCCAGGTGCGGCAGGACCCACCACGCACACCGGGCACCGGCCCCCGGGAACGCGAACGGGACGCGCGCACCCTCGCCCTGAGGCTGGTTTCGGCGGCCGCGGCGGTCGCGATCGCGGCCGCCGCGACGCTCGGCGTCGTGGCGGTCCGTTCCCAGCACCAGCTCGACTCGGCTCACGGAGACTTGACGCAGGTACAAGCCCAGCAGAGCGCGGTCGCCGACCTGCTGTCGGCGCCGGACCTGCGGATCGTGCCCGCCCAGAACGGCAAGGGCAGCGTGCTGATCTCGCAGCGGCTGAACCGGGGAATGGTGCTGTTGTCCGGTATGCCCGACCAGTCCGCTACCTCGACCTACCAGGCATGGGCGATTGCCGGCGGTGTACCGCGTTCGCTGGGGCTCCTCGGTCCCGGGGGCACCTCGGCCACCCCGCTCGTGTTCGACGGTCTGCAGGGAGTCCAGCGAATCGCGATGACGGTCGAACCGGCGGGCGGGTCGGTGCAGCCGACCACCACACCGGTGGCTTCGTTCGCGGTGTGAGCGAGCCGAAGACGGGTCCGTCTGTTGTAGACGGACCCGTCTTCAGGTGGTCAGTGTGGTTTCACCAGACCGAACTGGTGGACGTCGAGGTACTCGCCCCGGAACCCGGCCTCGGAGTAGGCGAGGTAGAACTCCCACATCCGGCGGAACGTGTCGTCGAAGCCTGCTTCGGCGATCTGCGGCCAGGCATCAAGGAACCTGGTCCGCCACCGGCGAAGCGTGTGTGCGTAGGATTCGCCGAGACTCCGGCGCTCGCGGATGCGCAGTCCGGTGTACCGGCGGACCGCCTGCTCGAACGCCTCCACCGACATGAGCTGACCGCCGGGGAAGATGTATTTGTGGATCCAGGTGTAGGACCGGCGTGTGGCGAGCATCCGGTCGTGCGGCATGGTGATGGCCTGCAGGCCGATCCGCCCGCCCGGGACCAGCAACCGGTCTAGCGTCGTGACGTACGCGGGCCAGTACTCCTCGCCCACCGCCTCGATCATCTCGACGCTCACGATGGCGTCGTACCGGCCGACCGCCTCGCGATAGTCGCGCAGCACCACCTCGACCCGGTCACCGGCGCCCGCCTCGGCCAGCCGCTTGCGTGCCAGGGTCTGCTGTTCGGCGGAGATGGTCAGGGTCGTGACGAGCGCGCCGCGTCGTGCCGCGCGCAGCGCCAGTTCTCCCCAGCCGGTACCGATCTCCAGCAGGCTGGTTCCCTCCCGGACCCCGGCCAGGTCCAGGATCGCGTCGATCTTTCTCCGCTGCGCGACCGCCAGGTCCTCGGTCTCGCGCTCGAACCAGGCGGAGGAGTACGTCATCGTCTCGTCGAGGAACCCGGCGAACAGCTCGTCGGACAGGTCGTAGTGGCGGGAGATGTTGCCCCGCGCGTTGACGACCGTGTTGCGCTCACTCGCGGGCTTGCGTGCGTCGACGAACCGGCGCAGTGCCTGCAGTGGTGCCGGCACGAGGGTGGCGATTCGCGCGGCGAACGGGGTCAGCACGTCGGCGAGGTCGTCCTCGGCCGACCAGTCGCCGGCCAAGTAGGATTCGCCGAACCCGATCTTCGCGTCGGCGCCCAGGCGAGAGAAGAACGCGTGCGGCCGCTCGATCCGCAGCTCCGGCCCGCCGGCGCCGAATCGCTCGCCGGAGGGCAGGGTCACGGTCACCGGCACCCCGCGGGCGGAAAGCCGGAACAGCCGCTCTGCTGCCCACGCCCGTGCGGGCGAATGCCGTACAACGGCCAGTTCCGACAGCGAGGACGTCCTGATATCGGTCATCGGGAACCTTCCTGAACGCGAGGAATGATCGGGACGCGGCGCCACCACAACGCGATACCGTGGTGGCGGATCAGCAGCGACACGCGCTGAGGCATCAGCGGCCGGGCCAGCAACCGCCGCACCAGCACGCCCGCGGTGGCCGGCCGCCGCCGCCCGCGCATGGTCGCGACCAGGCTTGTCAGACCCTCCTGGTGGAGGGCGATCGTCACGTCGAGCCGGTCCCCGGGAGTCGGTAGCCGCATCCGGTACCGGCCGTGCACCGGCAGAAACGGCGAGACATAGAACTCCTTGTCCGCGGCTGCGCGGCTATCGGCGTCCGGCCGCAGCAGGTAGCGATGTCGCCCCCGGTAGGTGTTGTGCACCTCGGCGACAACGCAGTCCGGTGTCCCATCCGGGCGGTGACACCAGAAAAGCGTCAGCGGGTTGAACACATAGCCCAGCACGGCGGCCTGGGTCAGCATCAGCACGCGTCCGCCCTGCAGGTCGACGCCCTGGGTCGCGAGCCACGCGTCGAGGTTCTCCCGGATCGAGCGATCTGCGTCCCCGAGATGATCGCGACCACGGAAGCGGGCGAAGGGCCGCAACCACCAGGGCAACACCGGCAGGGCGTCGAGATCGACCAGCCATAAGTACATCCGGTGCATAAACCGATAGCGGGGTTTGCGGCGCGCGTGTGTCACCTCGACGTCGTACAGAGCGGGGTCGGTCACCATCGCGCTCCGAGCGACTCCGCGGCGCGCACGCCCGAGGCGCACCCGTCCTCATGGAACCCCCAGCCGTGATAGGCGCCGGCGAAGGCGATCCGGGGCCCGGTCAGTTCCGGCAGCCGGTGCTGCGCCGCTAACGACTCGGGCGTGTAGATCGGGTGCTCGTACACCATCCGCGCCAGCACCGCACCTTCCGCGACGTGCTCGGCGTTGTTGAGCGAGACCAGGTAGCGGCGCGGTTCGTCAAGCCGCATCAGGCGGTTCATGTCATAGGTCACCAGCACCGGGCGGTCGTCCGTCGCGCAGGAAGGCTTGAGGTAGTTCCACGACGCCTGCGCGCCCGCGGTCCGTGGCAGCGTGGCCGTGTCGGTGTGCAGCAGCGTTTCGTTGCGCGAGTACCGGAAGGCCCCGAGGACCACCCGCTCGTCCGGCGTGGCGTCGGCGAGCAGGCTCAGCGCCTGGTCCGCGTGCGTGGCGACGACGGCCTGGTCGAATCGGTGCACCGTGTCCGCGTCGTCCCTGATCTCGACGCCGTCGGCGTCGCGGCGAAGCGCGCGCACCGGTGTGCTGTCGCGGATCGCGGTCAGGTTCTTCAGTATTCTGTCCACATAGGACTTCGAGCCGCCGGTCACCGTGCGCCACGTGGGGGAACCGCCAACGGACAGCATGCCGTGGTTGTCGAGGAAGGTGAACAGGTAGCGGGCGGGGTACCGTGTGCTCAGTCGCCCGCCCGTCGACCAAACGCAGGACACGAGCGGGATCAGGAAATGATCGACGAAGTAGCGCGAGTACCCGCCGATCGCGAGAAACGCGCCGAGCGTGGCGTCGCCCGCGTCGGGATGATCCAGTACCCGGCGAGCGTGCCGGTGGAACCGGCGTACCTCGGCGAGCATCCGCAGGTACGCCGGGCGCAGCGCGTTGCCCCGTCGCGCGAACAAGCCACCGAGCCGCTTGGCCCCGGCGTATTCGAGGCCGCACCCCCGGCAGCGCACGCTCATCGACATCTCGGTGTCCTGTGTGGACACTCCAAGCTCGGTGAACAACCGTAGCAGGTTGGGGTAGGTGCGCTCGTTGTGCACGATGAAGCCGCTGTCCACGGCCAGCTCACGGCCATCGGGGGTGGTGACGGCGTGGGTGTGGGCATGGCCGCCCAGCCTGGCGTCCGCCTCGAACAGGGTCACGTCGTACCCGCGGCGCAACAAGTGGGCGGCGGTCAGGCCCGACACACCGGACCCGATCACCGCGACCTGCCGCTCAGAGTTCGACTTGGCATCCACACGGACGATTCGGCCGTGCCGCCACCCCGGATGGGTCATTGTGACGGCAGACACATCTACCAAACCTGCGTCCGCTGGGCGTCGAAAGGGGAAAGGTCGAGCCAGAAGGGAACTCCCATGTCTCCTGCAGCGCCGCTACTCGCCGGACTGGTGTCCCGGATCATCGGAGGTGACCTGCCGGTCCGGTTACGCACCTGGGACGGCAGCACCGCCGGCCCCGATACCGGCCCCACGGTGCAGCTACGCTCCCGGCGCGCGTTACGTTATCTGTTGTGGGCGCCGGGTGAGCTCGGCTTGGCCCGCGCTTATGTGAGCGGTGCTCTCGACGTCGACGGTGATCTGACCGAGGGGCTGCGACGGGTCTGGGCGTCGTTCGATACCCGCGCACGAGCTCGGCCCAGGCTCGGTCCACGCGCATGGGCGCGCATCGTCGCGACGGCCGCCCGGCTCGGCGTCCTGGGCTTGCCGCCCCGCCCGCCCGCAGGGGAAGCCCGCCCCAGCAGGCGGCCGCACACACAGGCACGCGATCGCGCGGTCATCTCATACCATTACGACCTCGGCAATGACTTCTACCAGCTCATTCTCGACCCGACCATGGCCTACTCGTGCGCCTACTTTCGCGACCCCGCCGACGACCTCGCCACAGCCCAGCGCGCCAAACTCGACCTCGTCTGCCGCAAACTGAGGTTGGGCCCCGGTATGCGGCTGCTCGATGTCGGCTGCGGGTGGGGTTCGCTGCTGCTGCACGCAGCCGAGCGCTACGGCGTCGAGGCGACCGGCGTGACCCTGTCCGCACAGCAAGCCGAGCATATCCGGGGCGAGATCACGCGCCGGGACCTGTCCGGAGTGGCACGCGTGTGCCACCAGGACTACCGGGACCTCTCCGGGGAGCCGTTCGACGCGATCGTCTCCCTGGAGATGGGCGAGCACGTCGGGGCACGTAACTACTCCGGCTACGCCGCCACCTTGCACCGGATGCTGAAGCCGGGCGCTCCGCTCCTGCTGCAGCAGATGTCCCGCGACGCCACCGCGCCGGGCGGCGGCGCCTTCATCGAGTCCTACGTCGCCCCCGACATGACGATGGTGCCCATCGGGATGACACTGGGCCTGCTGGAAAATGCCGGGTTCGAGATCCGCGGGGTCGAGGCATTGCGTGAGCACTACGTGTGCACCGTGCGGGCCTGGGCGGAACGGCTCGAGAAGCACGCCGAGGAGATCACCAGGATCGCCGGAGCAACCCAGCTGCGCGTGTGGCGACTCTACCTGGCGGGCGGGGCGCTCGCGTTCGAGGAGAACAGGATGGGTGTGAACCAGATCCTCGCGAAGCGGGCCGCGTGAGCCTCGTCTGGACCGCGCTCGCAGTCACGGTGCTCATCGTCGCCACGTTCGCCGTGGCGATACGCCGGGCGCGCTTTGACACCATCGACAGTGTGTGGGGCCTCGGTTTCGCGGTGATCGCAGTCGTGAGCTGCGTCATGTCCGCGGGCTCCCCGGGCTGGCGGGTGCTGGTGACCGGGTTGACCGTGGTGTGGGGCTTGCGCCTGTCCGTGCACATCGCGACGCGCAACCACGGCGCGCGGGAAGACCGCCGCTACGCCCGAATGCGACGGCACCCCGGCCGCATCTTCGTCCGCGTTTACTTGGCCCAGGGTGTGCTGATGTGGGTGATCTCGCTGCCGGTCCAGGTGGCACAGCTGGCGACACCCTCACTCGGGCTGGTCATCGTGGGCATCGCCGTTTGGCTGTTGGGTTTCGTCTTCGAGGCCATCGGCGACCTGCAGCTGCTGCGCTTCCGCAGGACGTCTGGCAGTGGGGTACTCGACACCGGGCTGTGGCGATACACCCGTCATCCCAACTACTTCGGAGACGCCTGCGTGTGGTGGGGTCTGTACCTGCTCGCCTGCCACAGTTGGCTCGCGGCGCTGACGATCGTCGCGCCGCTGGTCATAACCGCGCTGCTAGCGAAGGGATCGGGCAAGCCGGTACTTGAGCAGGATCTGCTCCAACGGCGCCCCGCCTACGCCGACTACATACTGCGCACCAGCGGCTTTTTCCCATTGCCCTCGCGCCGGAAATGACCGCCCGATCAGGCCGGGATCGTGGCAACAAACGTGGTGGTCAGCAACCGCCATGCGCGTATGTGCCCAGCATGGTGTGCCCGCTTCCCTCGATCGTGCCGGGAAACCGCCGCCTCCGCTGCACAGTTGTGTGGGGCCCGGGATTGGTCCAGCGATCCCAGGTTCCGTGGGCGCTCAGCGCGTGGCTGAGGCTGGCGTCACAACCGGCAGTCGTTCCCGCATCTGCTTTCATCTCCACGCAACACATTCGGTACCGGAGCGGGCGGCGACGTGAACGCGGGATGGCCGCCACCCGGGTGGCCCGCGTACCGGCGGTTCGTACATGCCCACCCCCCGGATGCCGGGGCGACCCCGAGGCTTTCGCGGTCGGCATCATCTTCGCGCTCTCGGAGCCAGCCGTTGAGGTGAAACGAATCCGGCTCCTGGTCGGACACCGTGACATCAAACCGGAGATCACTGCATTCCGCTGCAGAACCTCTGTAAAGGACAGTGGGCCCGGCCAGCGCCGGGCCCACTGGTCTGGTTACGGTGCCTACTTGTTGGTCCCCGGCGTGAGCACGCTGTCGATCACGAAGACCGTCGCGTTCTTGGTAGGGATGTTGCCGCACAGTACCTTCGCGCCGTTGACGGTCATGTTGTCCCCGGTGCCCTCGATCTTGATCGGGCCCCCATCCGTGTTCAGGGTCTGCACGGTGCCGGCGGCCTGCAACCCCTTCGCGTCGTAGCGCTGCGGCAGCACGTGGTACTGCAGGATGGGCGCCAGCTGGCTCGGGTTCTGCGCGAGCTGGTTGAACTTCTCCTCGCCGAGCTTGCCGAACGCGCTGTCGGCCGGGGCGAACACGGTGATAGCCTGCTGGCTGTTGAGTGTGTCGACCAGGTTCGTGGCCTTGACCGCCGCGACGAGCTTGGTCAGCAGCGGGTTCGTCGACGCCGCGCTAGCCACCGGCTCCGGCCCCATCGAGTCCAGGCTACCGGGGGCGCTGCCCTGCGGAAGCTGGCTACAGGCCGGACCGAACACGTCGGCGTTGGTCGTCACACCGGTGCCCATGCTCGCGCTGCTCGACATCGGCGCGGCCATCGAGCTCGACGGCGCCATCGCGCTGCTGGTCGAGCCGGAACCGGCGCTGCTGTTGCTACCGCAAGCGGCCACCGACAGCGCCGCAGCCGCAGTCAGAGCCACACCAGCAATGCGAACGATCTTCACGAGAGATCCTCCTACGTTGAGCTCACGGAAGGCGACTTGGACGCCGCGTCCGTGCTGTCATCGGGTATTCGGAGCAAGCGCTGCTCCGGATTGCCGGAGATGGGAAATTCCCGGACGGTGCTATTTCGTGGTGAAGCTGATCGTGTGCCAGCCGGTCGCCCCGTCCGGAACGGTGCCGACGCGCTCCTGGGTCTGGGTGTAGCCACTGCGGTCGGTGGCCCGGCACGTGACCTGATGGAGTCCGGGAGGCACCTCGAGCTGCGTCCACCACATGCGCCAGGTGTCTACTGTGACCTGCGTCGAGAGAGTGGCCGGCTGCCAGGGCCCGTTATCGACACGGACCTCCACCTTGTCGATCCCGGTATGCTGTGCCCACGCAACGCCCGCCACGCGCACGGTCCCGGCGGGCACGGTCTGGAAGCCCAGAGGGGTGTCGATCCGGGACTCCGTTTTGATGGGCGCCTTCTCCGCCCAGCCCCGCCTGAGCCAGTACGCCTGGCGTGCCCGCCACGTCGTGACCTCCAAGTCGACCAGCCACTTCGTCGCCGACACATACCCATACAAGCCGGGGACCACCAGGCGCGCAGGGAAACCGTGCTCCAGTGGTAAAGGCTCCCCGTTCATGCCCAGCGCGAGCATCGCGCCCCGGTCACGATCGAGCGCACCGGTGATCGGAGTTCCGGACGTCCAACCGTCCACACTCGATGAGAACAGCTGCTCCGCGCCAGGCCGTATCCCCGCCTCCTCCAGCAGATCGGCCAGCTCGACACCCACGAAGTTCGCCGTCGATACGTACGCTCCGCCGACCTCGTTCGACACGCATGTCATCGTGATCGTCCGTTCGACCAGCGGCCGGTCCCGAATGTCGGAATAGCGGTATCGCTTCTCTCGATCGACCATGCCGTGGACCCGCAGCGACCAGTCCTCGGTCCGCAGCTGCGGCACCGTCAACGCGGTATCGACCCGGTAGAACTTGGAGTTGGGCGTCAGGAACGGCGGCGTACCCAGCTTTTCGAAGTCCGCGTCGGCCGGGATCGGCGGAGCCGTGCGCGCCGGCACCAGCCTGCCCACCGCGGCCCGGGATGCCGCCGCGTCCCGTGTGGACACCAGTAACTGGCCCCCTACGCCGGCGGCCAGGGAACCTGCGACCACACCCGCGCCGGTCACCAGGAACGATCGCCGGGACTGGCCTTTCCGACGCAGCGTGCCTTGCGCATCCCATGTGCGAGCGGCCCGATGCAGCAACCGGAAAACAACCACGCCCGCCCCCAGACTCGCCAGCGGCGCGACGATCGCGACCGGGCGCAGATCGGGGCGTGCCACGACGGCCACCACTCCGATCAGGCCGAACAAGGCAATCACCGCGGTGCCGGGCCAGGGCGAACGCCTCGACGCGATACCCGCCAGCGCGGCGACCACGACCAGGACAGCAGCCATGCCTGACAGCAGCACGAGCTTGTCGTGCGTGCCGAAGGTACGGACGGCATAGTCCTTCAAACCCACCGGCGTCAAATCGATCGCCCCGTTACCCACGGCAAGGTAGGGAGAAGCGCTGACACTGATGAAACCCGCGGCAAGATGCCCCACCGCCAATGCAGCCAATAGCGCGAGCACACCGGCCAAGGCGGCAGCCACGAGCCCCACCTTCCTCCGGCCCGAGGGTCCTGTCACAGTCGTCTCAGTCGCACCCATACCGAGACTTCGACACCAACGCCGCCCCGTATTGGTCGCACACGGAAAAAATGAAGCTCAACCGGACCAGTGACGGAGGCGACACATGATGGGCCACCTTCGCCAGGCGGCCGACACGATGAGCCTGTCGATCCGGCGATGTTCCCTGCCTCGCCCACCCCATCCGGGATCACTGCCGGAAACATCCTGCGCGACAACGACGACTCGCTCGGGGAGTGCTGCGCTTGTTCTCGCCCCGACGGCGAGTCCGGGCGCGATCCGCGAGGGAACCCACATTCGGCGCCGGCAGGCCGCGATCGTCACGGTGGTACGCCCCCGATCGTCTCGGCCTGATCAAGGGTGTCAACGGTCATCGTGATCTCCGGGTGGGTGGACGTGAGACCTCCGGGTCGGCGGACATGGTTTCTCCGGGTGGGCGGACTTCTGGGTCACTCGTTGGTGTCGTCGGTCAGCGGGATCACCCCTTTCCCTGCGAGGGCCTCGGCGAGACGATGGCTGTCGCCCTTGGTGGCGACCAGATGAGCGTGGTGGAGGAGCCGGTCCACTGTCGCGGTGGCGGTGGTCTTTGGCATGATCGTGTCGAAGCCGGAGGGATGGATGTTGCTGGTCAACGCGATCGAACGCCGTTCATAGGTGGCATCGGCGACTCGGTAGAGCGCTTCGGCGGACTCGGCTGCGACCGGGAGCAGCCCGATGTCGTCGACCACGATCAGGTCGTTGCCGCAGATGCGGGCGACCGTGCGGGCGATCGAGCCGTCCACTTTGGACTTCATGATGGTCGCGGTGAGGGTTTCGAGTGTGTGCCAGGCGACTCGCATGTCCTTCTCGATCGCGAGGTTGGCCAACGCTTCGGCAAAGTGACTCTTGCCCGTCCCGGATGGGCCGCTCAGGACGAGATTCTCGTGTCGCTGCAGCCATTCCAGGGTGATCAACGCGTTCTGGGTGGCCTCGCTGATCGAGGACTCGTCCGGCCGCCAGGACGAGAGCGTCTTGCCGTTGGGCAGCTGTGCTTTCTTCCGCCGCATCCGCCGGGTCGCGGCGTTGCGGCCGGAGGCTTCCTCGTCCAGCAGGACGCGCAGGACCTCGGCGGGGTCCGAGCGTTGCGCCCGCGCGGTCGCCAGGACCTCGGGCGCGGCTTTGCGCAGATAGCGCAGCCGCATCCGGCGCAGCACCCGGTCGAGGTCCTCCGGCAGTGCCGACGATGTCGCGGTGCTCATTCGCCCAGCCCCTCCCAGGCCGAGGTCCCGGGCTGCGCCGAGTGGTTCTCATCGGCGCGGACGACGTCGGTGCGGGAAGCCGAGGTGGCCAGGTGATCCACGATCGAGGGCAGGTCCTCGTCGGCGAACCGCCCGGCGATCGCGGCCAAGCCCAACGCTTCGTCGACGCTGCCCGGGCCCAGTGCGGCGGCGAGCTCGAGGGCTTTGACCATCTTGGTGCGGATGCGGGTGACCCCGGTCGCGGCGGCCTCGACCAGCCAGCGGTGGGCTCCTCCGCCGAGGTCGAGGAACGCGATCTCGGTCTCGGTCCGCGGCCGGATCTTCGGCGGCCGCGGCGAACCGGTGCAATGGCTGGCCGAGTAGCGCGCGTCGAGAATCCGCGGCTTCTCGGGTGTCGAGAGCCGATGCCGGGCGATCTCGGCCAACCCGGTGGCCTCCCGGGCGGTGATGACGAGCTCGTCGCCGACGACGCGGACCCAAACCTTGCTGCCCTGATGCCCGTCCGGAGTCGAATACCGCACCGACCCGAACCGGATCGTCTGATCCGACTCCACCAGGCGCTCCTCCCCGAGAGCGAGCGCATGCGGCTGTTCGGGCAGGACATGCAGATGCGCCCGTTCGACATCGAGCCGAGCGTTCGGGGTGGCCGCGGTCTCGCGGTGGACGCGGGCGTTGACGCGTTCGCACCACTCGAAGCAGGCGTCGGCCAGCTCCGTGAACGAGCGGTATTCGGGCAGCAGGTTCGCCGAGGTCGGCACCAAATCCGCCTTGGCGATCTTGACCGTGTTCTCCGCGCCACCCTTGGATTCCGGGTCGAACGGCTCACACGTTTCGACCTTGCAGCCGTAGTGTCGCCCGGTCGAGACTATGTCCGGATGCCTCACCGGAATCCCCGCAACACGATCCACGGTGACCGTCCGCGGATTGTCAGTCAGCAAATACGGCGGGGCACCACCAATCCGCCGCAACATGGTGTCCACACAGGACACTAATGTCCCGAGGGTTTGGTCCCAGACCGGGATCACCACCCGAAACCGCGACCAGGACAGCCAGCCGCACAACAGCTGCGTCCGCCGACCCGCCACCCGAGGTCCTTCGCCCCAGTCAAACTGACACCACATGCCCGGCTCCGGAATCCAGGGACGATATTTTCGCCGGTGGCCAGCCCGAGGTGATCGCAGACGTAGTCGCGCAGGTCCTCGCGCACCGCGTCGGCGTCCCACACGGCCCGGGCGAGCAGGTGTTGCAGACCGTCCGGGGTCGCGTCGCCGACATGCTCGGCGATGGTCCAGCAGTTCTTCCGCGGCAGCTGCGACACCAGGCCCAGCAACAGTTTCTCCGCCCGGCGCCGAGGCTCGACCCGACCGAAGCGGCCAGCAATCTGCCCGGCCATCTCATCGAACATCGCCCGCCACCGGGCAGGGTTTATGCTGGGGCCCGCGGCCGCCAGGCGATCACGTTTAGTCCACACAACCGATCATGATCAACTGGTGGCCGCACCCGTCTCCGACGGTCCCCGTTGAGGACGGTCTTGGCGTGCGTGTCGCGCGTGAGTTGATCGACAAGGCGCGCGCGGGCGGGGTGTCGCTGGTCGGGCCGGATGGGCAAACCCGTCGGCTGACTCACGTCAACTACTCCGCAAGAGCGGTGGTACATGCGGATGGCGGGCCGCGCCCGTAGTCGGCGCTTGCCCGTGGTTAGGTGAGCTGGGAGTCCAGGCGTAGTCGGACCCATTCGAGCAGGAACTCGCCATCTTTTCGGCCGGCTTGTGTGCCCGCTATCGCTATCCCCAGTCCCGCCGCGAACATGAACACCGGGATGAGCACGATCGCTAACGGTGGAGGTGGGGAGATGGTCGGCAACGCCACCGCGGCGAGCGCCGTGAGCGTCGCGACTCCGGCGAGCCAGAACGGCAGGAAGACCCGCACCCACAGTGCAACGCCGATGTAGCCGCGGACCTCGGCAGTCTCGTCGCTCCGGCCGAGGACCTGGATCCGGATCTGGTGAGAGAAGCTGTTGCGGGAGCCGATCCGGCGTACGCGCAGGCGTAGATCGGGCCCGTCCCAGGTACCGCGCACCTCCCTCATCGCGCCACTGGCGTGCGGAGGCAGGTATCCGTCTTCGACTCCGCTGACCAGCGCGTCAAGCACCGCGTGCCGGGAAAGTGGGCTCACCATACTGACTCGTTCGACGCGCCATACGGCAGCGATCGGGCCAACCAGGACTTCACGAATCGACAGTAGCCGCCGACTCCGGTCAGTCCAGCGGTGCGTGCTGGGCACCACGTTACTGCCGCGGACGGCGGGCGCGACCCACCTTCGCGAGGGCCAGCGTCGGATGGCCGGGCAGGCCGACCGGGCGGTACCCCTTGCCGGGTTCGCCGGCTATCCACAGCACACCCGAGATCCGCATCGCGGCGGCAACACTGGAGCCCACGTGCCGGAACTCCACCGAGCGTGTCTGTCCGTCCGGCAGATGTAGTCGCCCCGTCAGCTCCTGGGCCCGGGCACCCTGGCGCACCGCACGATCAAACGTGACCGGCAGCGGCGTCCATACGGCTGCCGCTGCGGCGCGGGACATCCGTGCGAGCCGCAGTAGCGCTCGCGCGTTGGTGCAGAGGGCGCACGCTGCCAGCACAAGACCCCACAGTGTGGCCGCGCCGAGGACGTTGTCTGCCTTGGATTCGTCACGAAACAGCGGCGGGAGGTAGGTGGCGAGGAGCCATCCGACGAACGCCAGGTTCACGAGAGCGCCCCGGATCAGGACACGCCACGAGTAGCGGATGAAGGACCGCAAGACCTCGTCGTCGCTCGGGGCGTCACGCAGCGGTGCGAACGGTTCGAGCGGTTCGGCCGACGGCGGTGGTGCTTGGGTGACCCGGCCAACGACGGGGGACACGATGCCGGGCGCGACGACGATGACGCGTCCGACCGGGTCGGGGCCAGGCATCCACACGTACGGCTTGCGCGCGAACAACGGCCCGTAGACCGACGCCGGCGCGATCTTGAGCCACTGGTCCGGCGCCAACCGGAGGTACGCGGCACTCCGCAGCGTCAGCAGATCGTCCACCGTCAGGGAGATCTTCCGGAACGGGCCCTGCAGCAACCGATGCCGCGCCTTCGAGCCGTATCTGAGCCGGACACGAACACAGACCCAGAGCCGCAGCGCACAGACGATCGCCGGCACGGCCGGTAACGCGATCCCTGTCCTGGAAGAGAACCCGACCAGTACGTAGATGCACGCCGCGAGGATCAGCACCGACCACCCGAGTCGGGTGCGCACGCACCGTCCCTGGCCCCGGACCGCCGGCCCGATCCAGGGATCCTCCGCGGCCGGCCGGTCGCACCGCGGCTCGAACACCACGGTCTCGGTGGGCGAGGGAACTGTCGCGGCATCAGCCGACATACTCACGACAACGTCCTCCAGGGAGCGCGGCCCACCTGAGGGACGCTGACGCCGGAAGGCTACCCGCCGGCCAGGCGGGGCGGTAGCGTCCTACTGCACGTCGCTGGGTGGAAGGTGTGGGTGGACTCGTGGATGCATGTCAGGTCCTCACGGCTCCGTGGCTCAACGTCGCGTCGGCCGCCGCCATGGCGGTTGTCGCGGTGGCGATGGTGGTGTGGTAACTGCGCCGGCGGGAGTGCCTGGCGCGAGCCGCTCTGCTGCGGGCCCGCGTCCGGGACGCCTGAGCCCTGCTCACCGATGGCCGCTTCGCTGAGGCCGAGAAGGCGTACCGGGCGTTGCCCGCCGACTCGACCCTGCGACGCGGTGCGGATCAGGGACCGGCGCTCGTCGCCGCACTCGGGATCTACAAGGCACGCTTCCACAGCGGCGACTGGGCCGGGGCGGAGGCCGTGCTGCGCGAATTCATTGCCGGCTATGACCCGACGAGCGCACCCTTCCGCAGCGGTCTCCTGTCGGCGCGGCGCGAGCTGGCGCACGTGCGGTTGCACCGTGGCGAATACGAGGAGGCGGTCGGAGAGCTGCGTGAGATCGCGGCCGAATGCCGGCAGCGGTGGGGAGAGGTGAGCCTGCACTGCATCATCGCTCACTCCGTCCTCGGCGAAGCGCTGAGCGTGGCCGGGTATTCGGACGAAGCCGTCACCGTCCAGCGGCAGGTGGTCGGCCGCATCGGCGGCGTTCCCGGGATTTCGTCCAAGCAGTCGGACTTTGCGCGCGTCCTGCTCGCGAGCAGGCTCATCAAAGCCGGCCGGGTCGACGAGGCGGAACAGGAACTCGTCGGGGTCGTGCCGACCCTCGAAGCCACGGCCACGGAAGCGGCGTTGACGTTGCGTTCCGTGCTGGCTGAGCTCACGACCAAACAGGGGCGGCACCAGGACGCGGCCCGGCAGTGGGCCGAGCTGTTGCCCGCGTATGCGGAACGGCATGTCGGCGTCGCGTGAAAACTGACCCTGTTCCGGCGGGCGAAACTGACCCCCTTCGGGACTCTGACTCAAGATCGAGTCAGGGAGGAAGGGTGTGCTGAGGGTGGGAGGATTGGGCAGAAATCCGCAGGTTGCATCGGGGTGAGGGGATGCCGATCAAGGCCATCGCCCGTCAGATGGGTATCTCGAAGAACACCGTGCGCAGGGCGCTGGCCTCGCATGAACCGCCTCGTTACCAGCGGGCGAGTCGGGGGTCGATCGTGGATGCGGTGGAACCGCAGATCCGCGCGTTGTTGGAGCAGTGGCCCACGATGCCGGCCACGGTGGTCGCCGAACGGATCGGCTGGGCCGGGCTGATCAGGGGCGCGGTGTCGCGGATCGCCTCCGCGGTGCGGCGCGTGGCCGCGACGCTTGTCGGCCTGTCTCGTGAACGAGGACCTCGCGTGGGCCGAGGCGGCGCGTTCGCGCGTTCCCATATGCTCGTTTCGTGGTCGCCAAGTCGGACTCGATCGTGACGGTGCTGCGTGCGGAGATCATCGACGGCACGATTCCCGCGGGGGCACGGCTGAAGGAGGAGGTCATTGCCGCCCGCTTCGGCGTCTCCCGGGTCCCGATCCGGGAAGCCTTGCTGCAGTTGGAGAGCGAAGGCTTCATCAACACTGAGAAGTACAAGGGTGCGACCGTCTCGGCTCGATCGCAGCGCGATGTCGTCGAGCTGATGCAGGTTCGGCGAGGACTGGAGGTCCTCGCTGCGTCCCTCGCGGCGGAGGCGCGAGGCGGTGACCAGGCCGAGAATCTTAGGGCGGTCGTGCTGCGCGGGCGCCAGGCGGGTGAGGCCGGGGCTGTGGATGAGCTTCCGCCGTTGATCCTGGAGTTCCACGAGATCGTCGCTCGCGCGTCGGGTAATGCCGAGCTCGCGCGCATGCTCGACGGGCTGCTCCGCAGGATCGCGTGGGGCTTCGAGCTCGAGATCGAGGACCGCATCGACACGTCGTGGGCCGACCATGCCGCGATCGCCACCGCGATCCTCGGCGGGGCCCCGGTGCAGGCGGGCTACCTGATGGGCGAGCACATCCTCAAGGACGAGCAGATCTACCGCCGGCAAGTGGCCGCGCCCCTCTAGGTCGTATACGAAAAAGGCAATCCCACACCTGTGTTCACATGGTTGGCACGGGTAGAAACGTGTCGGCAACAAGTCTCGTATACAAAACTGGGTGTTCGTTGCGTGGTCGTCTCTGCCCCTCGGTCCACCGGCCGAGGGGATACCGCCGATGTGGAGCTCAGTCCCATGACCTCGAATCACACCCCGGAGCGCACCGGTTCCGGCACCCTCGCCCATCATCTCGACCGGATCGCCTTCAGCCGTGCCCAGTTCTGGGTGCTCATGCTCATCCTCGCCGGGATGTTCTTCGACACCCTCGAGCAGAACTCCGTGGGCGCGATGGGCGCGAACCTCAAACTCTCGCTCGGGATCACCGACAACCAGTTGACCGCGATCAACACCGCGACCGTGATCGGCGGGCTCGTCGGCAGGCTTGCCGGCGGATGGCTCGCCGATCGGTATGGCCGTCGCGCCTCACTGTCGGTGAACCTGCTGCTCTACACCCTTGGCGGCCTGCTCAGTGCGGTCGCTGTGAACTACGACATGATGCTGGCCAGCCGTTTTGTGGTGGGCATCGGGCTGGGCGGTGAGTTCACGATCGGCATCGCGATGCTCGCCGAGATGGTCGCCACCCGGCGCCGGGGCGCGCTGGTCGCGACGCTCAACATCGGTTCCGGTGGCGTGGGCAACTTCCTGTCCTACGGGCTTTTCTTCCTGCTGCTCGGCCCGCTCGCGCCCGCGCTCGGCGGCGCGCACCTGGTGTGGCGCTGGACCTTCGTGGTCCTTGCCGTCCCGGCCCTGCTCGTCGTCGGCTACCGGCGCCGTCTCCCGGAGACTCCCCGGTTCCTGCTTTCCAAGGGACGCGTCGAGGAGGCCAACCGCTCGCTGGCGATCCTGGCGTCGGACTCCCTCACACCCCCGGCGGGAGCGGCGCCCGACGGTCCGCTGACCGTGGCGGACGTGCCCGCGCGCCAGCTCAAATCCTCGCCCGCAGCCGTGTTCGCCCGCTCCGTGCTGCCCCGCACGCTCTCGATCGGTGCCGCGTCCTGGATGGCCTTCGGCGCACAGGTCACCCTCAACTTCCTGATGCCGACCCTGCTCGTGGAGCGCGGCTATTCCATCTCGGACAGCCTGCTCTTCACGATGATCATGAATGTCGGTTCGCTGCTCGGCGCCTGCGCGGCCGCCCTAATGGCCGGGCGGGTCGGCCGCCGCAGCACCGTGGGCGGCGCGGGCGTACTCGGCTGTCTCACCGCCGCCGCGTTCGCAGCGTTCGGGGACTCGACGGCACTGATCCTCTGCCTCGGTGCCCTCTTCCAGTTCTTCACCATGATCACCAACACGACGCTCGCGGTCTGGTCGCCCGAGCTCTACCCGACCGCGATCCGCGCGAACGGCACCTCGATCGTGAACGGCATCGGCAACATCGCCGGCGCGGTCATGCCGTTCCTCGCCGTCGCCCTGTTCGGCGCGTTCGGCCTCGCCGGGGTCTTCGGCATGGTCGCGGTCATGTACGCCCTGCTCGTCCTGGCCTCGCGGTTCGCACCCGAGACCCGAGCCCGGACGCTGGAGCAGATCAACGAGGACGCCCCGGCGCCCGCCCCCGTGGCCTGACAACAAGAAACGGAGCACCCACGTGGACAGCATTCGCATCTCCGCGACCGCCAACGGTCTGAACTACCTGCCCGAGTACCTCGCCGACGCGACCGGCCTGTTCCGTGACGCGGGCCTGTCGGTGACCGCTCGTGCCTGCGATCCGTGGACCGGCGTCCTGGACGACCTGGCCTCCGGGGCAGCCGATCTCGCACTCGGCGGGCTCTGGGTCCCTGGCATGTACGCGGGCAGCAGCCGCGCACTGACGGTGGTCTGCCAGCTCAACCACCAGGCACCCAAGGCCATCGTGCACCGTGGCGCACCAGAGAACTTCACGCTGCCCGACCTCACCGACCAGGTCGTCCTCGCGCCCGGCATCGGCGGCAGCGCGCCCTACGCCGTCACCGCGGGGCTGATCCGGGAGACGGGCGCCGATCCTGACGACATCACCTTCGTCCGGGACCTCTCGACACCAATGCTGGTCGAGCTGTTCCGCGCCGGGCTCGGCGACGCGATCGTCCTCGACCTCGTCACCGCACTCGAACTGGAAGCCACCGGTGGCGGGCGGATCGTGTTCCGCAACCTCGACCAGGGCGGGATCATGCCCAACAGCGTCTACTACTGCCGCACCGACCGCGTCGAGGAGCTGCGCGAGCGGTTCACCCGCTTCGTCGCCTGCATCGACACGGCGATGAAGCGCCTTCCCGCGACACCGGCGGAGACGATCGACGCGATCCTCACCGCGCGCTGGCCGGGCAAGGACCCCGGGATCCTGCGTGACGCCACCCGCCAGATGGCCGCGAGCGCGGTCTGGGACACCGTCGCGATCGACCCCGCGGCCAGCGACCGCTGGATGCGGATGCTCGCCGAGAGCGCGATGCTCACCCGCATCCCGGCCTACGACGAGCTGGCCGATGACAGCTTCATGAAGGCCTACCGGTGACCGCTGTCCTGCAGGACGACGTCCTGGCCGGGCTCGTCGACCTTGGCGACCTGATCGACGCCGTACGGACCGTGCACCGCGACCTGACCCTCGGGCAGGCCGAGCAACCGGTCCCGGCGATCAGCGCGACGGCGGGAACCACCATCGTGTTGCCGATGGTGGCGACCTCCCACCGTTTCGGGCTGACCGTCGTCAAGGTCCTCACCGACGCGCCCGGCAACCGGGAGGGCGGCGGTCCCACCCAGCAGTCCACCGTGGTGGTGCTGGATTCCCGCACCGGAGCCCGGCTGGCCGTCATGAGCGGTGGGGCCTGCACCCGGATGCGGACCGCCGCCGCCAGCGCCGTCGCCACGGATGCCTTGGCCCGTAACGATTCCCGGGTCCTCGGCCTCGTCGGCGCCGGGCCACTCGCGGTCGAGCACGTCGCCGCCGTCCGCACGGTCCGCCCGATCGACACGGTCGTCGTCTGGTCCCGCTCGGCGTCACGGGTAGCCGAATTCCGCATTGCTCTCCGGCAGCGCGAGCACGCCGACGGCGTCCCGGCACTCGACGTGCTCACCGCCCCCGGACCACGTCACGTCGTCGAGGCCGCCGACGTGCTCTGCACCCTGACCCCGTCCCGCGTCCCCGTCGTCGAGGGCGCGTGGTTGCGCCCAGGCCAGCACATCAACGCCGTCGGCGCACCACCCCGACCCGACCACCGTGAGATCGACTCCCACGGCATGGCGAGGGCAACCGTCGTCGTCGACAACACCGACATCCAGCTCCAGAAGTCGGGCGAAGTCCTGCTGTCACTCAAAGACGGGACCACCACCGAGGACGACTTCCGGTGCGAACTCGGCGCGGTGCTGGCTGGGCTCGCGCCCGGCAGGACCCAGCACGAGCAGATCACCCTGTTCAACTCGGTCGGCATCGCACTACAGGACCTCGCTTTCGCCGCACTCGCCCTGAAGAGGACACCATGGACCACGCCGAACACCTGACAACAGAAGCCGCGGCACCGGGCGGCGCGCTCGCCGCCGCGTTGGACCGGATCGGTTTCACCCGCGCCCACGCGGGCATCGTCGCGCTGGTGCTGGCGGGCATGTTCTTCGACGCCCTCGAGCAGGATGCCACGGGCGCCATCGGCGAGGGGCTCAAGGCCAGCTTCGGCCTCGACACCAGCGGCCTCGCACTGCTCAACACCGTCACCACGGTCGGCGGCCTCGTCGGCAGGCTGGTCACCGGCTATATCGCCGACCGCAAGGGCCGACGATTCGCGCTGGGCCTGAACCTGCTGCTCTACACCCTCGGCGGCATCGTGAGCGCCATCGCGCCGAACGTGGAGATCCTCAACCTGAGCCGGTTCCTCGTCGGCGTCGGTCTCGGCGGCGAGTTCACCGTCGGCCTCGCCCTGATCGCCGAGATGGTCGCCACCCGCTACCGCGGCACCGTCGCCGCGTCACTCAACATCGGCTCCGGCGGAGTGGGCAACTTCGTCGCGTTCGGACTGTTCCTCGTGGTACTCGGACCGCTCAACACCGTTCTCGGCGGTACCTCGCTCAGCTGGCGCTGGTTGTTCGTCCTGCTTGCCGTGCCAGCGCTGCTCGTGGTCCTGTTCCGGCGCTATCTGCCCGAGTCACCCCGGTTCCTGCTAGCTCAGGGCCGGGTGGACGAGGCCAACCGCACGCTCACCATCCTCGCCTCGGGCCGGCTCGGGCAACGTCCCGCCGGAGCCAGGGTGACGCACTACCTCTCAGCAAACGACATCCCGGCCACCGCGGGCCGGCGCGTACCGCTGACCGAGCTCGCCACCAAAGCGTCGCTGAAGCGTACGGCCTCCATCGGGCTCGCATCGTGGATGTCCTTCGGCGCACAGGTCACCCTGCTGGTGCTGATGCCCTCGATCCTGGTCGCCGAGGGATACAGCGTGACCAACAGCCTCGCCTTCACCATGGTCATGAACGTCGGCAGCCTGCTCGGCGCGTGCGCCTCGGCCTACCTCGCCGGCCGAGCGCCACGTAAGGCGGTCGTCCTCTTCGCCGCCGTGCTCGGCTGCCTCGCCGCGGTCGCCTTCGCGCTGCTCGCGCACGGGGTCGCACTGATCCTGATCCTCGGCGCGATCTTCCAGTTCTTCGCGCTGCTGCTCAACACGACCCTGGCCGCCTGGTCACCGGAGCTCTACCCGACACGGGTACGCGCATTGGGCACCTCGGTCGTCAACGGCATCGGCAACGTCTCCGGGGCCGTGATGCCACTACTGGCCGTCGCACTGTTCGCCACCACCGGCGTCGCGGGCATCTTCGTGATGCTCGCGATCATGTACATCGCGCTCGCTGTCGCGGCGGTCTTCGCACCCGAGACCTACCGCCGCTCGCTCGAGGAAGCCAACAGCCAAGACCTCGCGGCACCGGCCGCCACGTAACCGTCAACGGCCCCTGCCGCTGCAGAAACGGAAACAAACCCATGCCAACGATCCAACTCGCCACCGCCACCAATGATCACGCTCGGGAGTGGCGCTGACATGAGGATCGCCGTCACCAACTGCAACACCACACAGGCGATGACCGACACGATCGCGGCCGGCGCCCGCGCCGCGGCCAGCCCCGGCACCGACATCCTCGCCCTGACACCCACATGGGCCCCGGAATCGGCCGAGGGCTGGCTGGACAGCTTCCTGTCCGCGACCGCCGTGCTCGACCTGCTGCGCACCTGCCCGGAACCCTTCGACGCGGTCGTGCTCGCCGGTTTCGGCGAACACGGCCGCGAAGGCGCGCGCGAACTACTCGACGTGCCGGTCGTCGACATCACCGAAGCGGCCGCGCACCTCGCCTGCCTGCTGGGCCGCCGCTACGGGATCGTGACCACATTGGACAGAAGCCGCGGGCTCATCGAGGACAGTCTCCACACGGCAGGCGTCGCGCAGAACTGTGTCGCAGTCACCGGCACGGGCCTCGCGGTCCTCGAACTCGACGACGAGGAACGCACCGCCTCGGCCCTCATCGCCGCCGCTCACGACGTCCGCGACCACGGCGCGGAAGTGATCGCCCTCGGCTGCGCCGGAATGACCGGGCTGGACCGGCGCATCCAATCAGCCGTGGGCCTCCCAGTGGTGGACGGCGTGGCCGCCGCAGTACGGCTGGCCGAATCCCTGGTCGCCCTCGGCCTCACCACCAGCCGCGCCGCGTTTCCCACACCACAACCGAAAAGCCGACGCTGGCACCCCGACGACGACTCGGGACGATGAGGCGCCGACCAGGTCAGCGGTGCCGTGACCAGCACGGCCCCGTAGCCGACAAACACGAACCGCCGCCCGGTTGCTCAAGATCTCACGACCTGACCATTGCTCGACCTGGAGCGGGCGTTTCCCGGACTGCTTGACGCAGTCCTCAACGCGGCCAACCGCGAGGCGGACCACGAACCGGCGGTCAGGGGGCGGCGCGCGCCCGCATCATGACGGCGCAGGCGAACGGCCCCGTCACCCCGCTCCGGCCTCGGCTTCAGCTTGGCGGATACGCTGGCAAGAAGGTCGTGAAGGCCGACGGCGGCGGCGAAGTCCGGCAGCCGGGGATCGCGGTGCTGTGTTCGCACGGCGGCGGCGAGTGCCGCATAGGCCAGCGCCACGTTGTAGCCGGGAGCCTCGCATCCCGGCACAGCCACCGGGCGATCGCGCGCACGCCGAGGCCCTGTGCGCGCAGCATCGCGATGTCCTCGCGCTCAACGAACGACAAGTACCGGCCGGAGACCGATGTGGACAGTTGAGGGTTCACGCCGCCAGCGTGACGGAACCACCGGTAGCCGACTGGTGCCGACACGCCGGCCACCTCTGACGCCTCGTCGGTCCGGACACCGGTCGCGATCGCTGCCCAGAACCTGACGCGGTCTTCACGCCAGGCGATAGTCGGGCGACCTGGCGAGGGGATCTGCCCCCGGTACAGCCGAACCTGCTTTTGCCTCGGCCCATACGCCATCGCTCCACCTCTCAGTCAAGGTGTCGCGACGACCAGTTGAATCCGCCCTGCGCTTCGCGATCGCTGTGATGGACGAGCCCGGTCAGGTCGGCGCCGGTGGCCTGACGGCGCCAGATCGCCATCTGCAGCGCGTCTAGCGCGAGATCGGTGTAGAGGCTGGTGGCGACCTGCCAGCCGACGATCAGACGGGAGAACACATCGAGCACGAACGCAGCGTAGACGCAGCCGGCGTTGCCGAACCCGTTCTTGGGCTGCAGCGGGGCAGGAGCCGCCGGGGAGGGCGGCATAGGGGTCGAGCCGGACATGTTTCCTCTTTCGACGAATGCGGCGCGCTCAGCCGAGGTCTGGGGGTATCACGCCCTCTGGTATGTCCATCTCATGGTGTGGAGCGCTCGGATTCGGTCGCAGAGTAGAAAGGCATCGGAATCAGGGGGACAACGTCCTCCGAAGTGGACAGCGTCGCTTGAATGGGGTACAACGTGGACTGTCGATCGTAGATCGAATGGTCGAGACAACGCCTCGCGCCCGGCGCGGGTTCGTGGAGATCACCCTCCTTTTTTCGAAGTCGAGTCCGCCGGACACCTGGAAGGTCGGCAGGATTGCGTCGCGGTGACCGTGAAGTCCGCCCACCGCGGCTGGATGGCACAGAATCTGTCCGTTGTGGACTTCACGCTGACTCCCGACGAAGTGTCCGCAATGGACAACCTGTCAAGCGCGGCGGAAACCCTCCCGGCCAGAAACGGGCGGTGAGGACGGATTTTGCCGTGGAGAGGCCTGGCCTTAGGCGCGGGGTAAGCGGGCCGGTTCCCGCCGAAGGGACCCGCCTACCCCGCGGTCCTGCCGCCGGGGGTTCCGGGGACGGCGCCCGAGCGCACCGTCGGCCAGGAACCACTCCGGGCGGCCCGCCGTCCGCATCGCCCGGGGGAACGCGATGCGGACGCGGACCTCGAGCGGGTCAGCTGGTGGCGATCCGCTGCCCGACCAGTATCAGGTCGGCGTTGGGGATGTACTGCGAGTTCGCCTTCTGCAGGTGCTGCCACCCGCCGGACACGCGGAACTTCGCCGCGATGCCCGAGAGGGTGTCACCCGCGACGACGGTGTAGTTCCCGGTGGGGTTCGACCGTGTCGCACCGGCCGGGGTCGCATTCGTGGGCTTCGCCTCGTGCCGGACCTTGGCGGTCTCCGTCGAGGCCGAACCGCCGCCGCTCTGCCCGCCGAAGAAGGCGAACTGGGCCGAGCCCGCACCCGTGGGGCACTGCCACGGCGCGGAACCCTGCTTCGCGTAGATCCGGTCCGCGACGGTCTGCTGCTGAGCAGGGGTGGCCTTGTCCGCGGTCGGGGCGAACTGGCCGCCGCCGTTGGCAAGCCAGGTCTTGGTCACGATCTGGAACAGACCGGCGGGGCGGCCGGCCCGCTGCCCGGCCGCGGTGTTGTTGACCGCCGTCGGGTTGCCGCCGCTCTCGCACTTGACGAGTCCGGCCTGCCCCGGGAAAGCGCTGGCCGTGCCGGCCCCGGCGATGCCGATACCGCCGAACGTGGCGCCCGCGATAGCCGCGGTCGCGCCGGTTCGCCGGAGAACAGTCTTCGTCTTGCTGGGCTTGCTATGACGTCCCACGGTGGGTGGGCTCCTTACTCACGCTCACACCGCGTGCCCGTCTCCGCGCCTGGTTCAGGCAGCGGTGCCGGAGGTTCGCGGTGGCTTGCGGCCGCTGATCCTCGGGGTAGATCGCAGGTCACCGCGAAAGCGCGAGAAGATTACGAAAATGAAACAACGAGAGTACAGGATTCGTGGGAATGGACACAGATCATCAAAACTGGTAGTGACAAGACGACCGTGGGTTATGCCCATGTGTCGCTATTCCGGCAATAGATCTTGGCTTCACCGCAACAAAGACCGGATGAATGCGACGCCAAATGCATTTGTTGGGACTAGGGCCGAAAATTTCTGACAGAACTCGATTGTGTTAGCGGGTGCCGTACCGGTCACCGGCAGCGACCCGGCCGGTCGGCGTGGCTACTCACGACCCAGCTGATCACCGTGTCGGCGCCAACCGCGAACGGTCGTGCCGATGCGGTTCGTTCGCGAGATTGTCCATTCATCGGACATCGTGCTGACCCGCCCGCTGCCGATCACCGATGGTGTCCGCCCCACGTTCGGCACGCTCGCCGGGGCCCCGGTCGGCATCGTCGGCTTCGGGCACATCGGGCGGTCCATCGCGAAACCGTGCCGTGCCCTGGCTACGCGACCCGTCGCCGTGCGCGGGTCCGCCCGCGAGCGGGATTTCGGCGACCCCGACGCCGGCTGGGTGGACGGCATGGACGCACTCGGCGAGCTGCTGGACTGCCCGCTCACCGGCGAGACCCGCGGCCTGATCGGGGCCGCGGAACTGAAGCGGCTCGGGCCGGCCGGGATCCTGGTCGGTGTCGCCGGCGGGCCGGTGGTGGACGAGACCGCGCTCTGCCGAGCGCTGACCGACGGCACGATCGCGGGCGCCGCACTCGATGCGTGGCACGCCTCGGCCGGGACTTCACCGCCGTTCGCCGGCCTGGACAATGTGGTCATGACCCCGCATTACTCGGCCTCCGCGGACAACACCTACGCCGACCGGGCGGCGGAAGTGATCGGCAATCTGATCCGGCTGCGCGAGGGTGGGCCCCTGCGCAGCGTCGTACGGGCGGGAAACCGGTGAACGGTGTGGATCTGCTGGCGATCGGGGAAACGATGGTGATGGTCACCCCGCGGCCGGGCGGGCGGCTCGACGCGCACAGCTCGTTCCTGCTCCGCCCGGGCGGAGCGGAGTCGAACGTCGCCGCGCTGCTGTCCGCGCTGGGGCACCGGACGGCGTGGGCCGGCGCAGTCGGGAACGATCCGCTCGGCGACATCGTCGTGAACTCCTTGCGGGAGCGCGGAGTCGAGGTCGGGCTCGTGCGCCGGGACGCCGAGCGGCCCACAGCGGTGTACTTCAAGGACCCGGGACCCGAGGGCACCAAGGTCTACTACTACCGCTCGGGTTCCGCGGCGGCCGCCATGTCCACCGCCGACCTCGCCGCCTGGACCGGCTGCCCCGCCCGCGTCGTGCACCTGACCGGGATCACCGCGGCCATCTCCCCGCAGGGCCGTGAGCTGACCCACCACCTGCTCGCCGGCCGGCCACTGGGGACAGCGCTGGCGAGCTTCGACGTCAACCACCGCCCCGCCCTGTGGTCCGCCGCCGACGCCGCGCCGGTCCTGCTCGACCTCGCGCAGCGCAGCGACATCGTGTTCGTGGGCCGGGACGAGGCCGAGACGTTGTGGGGCACCCCGGACGCGGGAAGCGTGCGGAAGCTGATCGACCGGCCGGGCCACCTGATCGTCAAGGACGCGGCGGTCGAAGCGGTCGGCTTCACCCCGGACGGCGAGTGCCGGGTCCCGGCGACCCCGGTCGAGGTCGTCGACGCGGTCGGCGCCGGGGACGCCTTCGCGGCGGGGTGGCTGAGCGGGCTGCTCGACGGCCGCGACGAGACGACCCGGCTGCGGCTGGGGCATTTCGCCGCCTCGCGGGTACTCCGCTCGCCGTCGGATCTGGCGGAACTGCCCCGCGCGGCCGAAGTCGTCGCGGGATTCACGGCCGGCCCGGCTACCGTCCCCGGCGGATCCCGTGCCACCGAACGAGAAAGCGATCGTCCATGTCGCAAACCGTAGCCCGCGCGATCGAGGTCATCGAGTTCGTCCCACGGCGGCACGGCTCGCTGGGCGAGGTCGCCTGCCCGAAGGCGGCTGCGGGATGGGATTCCAGCTCATCATGCTCGGCCAGCTCGCCCTCGACCAGCTCGAGGCCCGGTCACTGGCGCGCGCCACACTCCAGCGGCTGAGCGAGGAGTACGGGCATGTCTACGTCGACAAGATCGACGGCAGGGGGCGTGATGGGTTCGCGCATCGGCCTGCCCGCGCTGACACACACCGCCGGGGTCGCGAAGGTGATCACGGCATACCAGGACGAGCCCCAGCCGGGAGGAGCTGGAGCGGCAGCTCGGCCAGATCCGGGAACGTGGCTGGGCCGAGGACGACGGCGAGCACGAGGACTACCTCAACGGCGTCGCCCTGCCCGTGTTCGACGCGCGCGGCAGGGTCACGCACGGGATTTCGGTCACGGCCCTGCGCGCGGTCGTGCCACGGGCCGAGCTGCGCGAGCACATCGACCGGTGCCGGGCCGCCGCGCACACCTGAACGCGACCCCCGCCGAGTTCACCGTGGCGCCGGGACTGCATCCCGAGGTGCTGGCGGAGCCCGAACCGGCACCGCCGCGTGGCCTGCGCCGTTCGTCCGCGAACCATGATCGCGGACGCGGGGCCGGGCAGTCAGCTGGTCACCGTTGCCGGTTCGAGCTGCGGGTCGACGGATTCGACCACTCCGTCAGCTCAGCTCCAAGATGCAAGTGCTTCGCAGCGGGAAGCGTCGAGTGGCTGCCCGGCCTCGCGGAAGCGGCGGGCGGCGGCCGCGAAGTGGTTGGTGGCGGATGTGTGGTCGCCGTGGGCGCGTGCCCGGTGCCCCCGGACCTCGTGCACGGCGGCGTACCAGCCTGGCAGGCGCATCAGCAGGCTGGTCAGGCGTTGCGCCGCGCGTTCGTAGTGGGCGGCACGGTCGAGGTCGCCCGCCTTCGCGGCGGCGATGGCTGCGGGGATGTCGAAGGTGATCCGGCAGCCGGGGCACGTCTCCATGGATCCGTGCACCGCGGCTTCGCCTTCCTCGAGTGCCGAGAGCGCCGAGCGCGGGTCGGGCGCCATCGCGATCCGGGTGCCGTAGATGCGGTCGAAGAGATGGAAGCCGAGGTCGGACTCCCGCGCCACGGCCAGCGCGTCGTCGAGCAACGCCTGGGCCTCGTCCCGCTCGCCGCGGTAGAGCGCGACCTCGGCTCGCCGTTGCAGGGAGAACGATTCCCCGGCCGCGGCGGCGATGTCGCGGTGCAGTTCCGCGCCGTGTGCGAGGTCTTTGTCGGCCTCGTCGAGCTGCCCGGACAGCAGCTTCGCCTCGCCCCGCAGTGTCATCGCGAACGCGTAGCCCCTGGCCGCGTTCAGCCGCTCTGCCTCGGCCGCCAGCCGGTCCGCGAACGCGATCACCTCGGCGTAGGGCAACCCGCCGTACAGCAGCCGCTCGGTGACGCACAACTGCCCGTCGAACACCGATGCGGCCAGCCGGGGCAGGGCAGCCGTGCTGCGCAACCCGGTCTCGACCACCCGCGGCAGTTCGCCGCGTGCGTGCGCGGACGCGGCTTCGGCCCAGGAGGCGATGACGATCGCGGCCGGGTCGCCAGACTGGATCGCCAGCCGGCGGGTGCGGGCCGCGGTCGCCTCACCGGTCGCGGGATCGGCGAAGCCCATCGCGGCGGCGCCCGCCAGCGCGAGCGCGTGCGCGAGCCGTCCGCCGATCGTGGCCGGCTCGAGACCGGCGACCACGTCGGCCGCGCTTGCCGGGTCGCCGGCGCGCACCGACGCCAGCGCCTGCCTGGCCAGGAGGTCGCTGCGCTGGGCCGGGTCGGCGCACTCGGCTGCGGCCGCGAACGCGGCGGGGGCTCGCACGTCGCCGAGGGCTTCCAGGGCCTCGGCACGCAGGCATGACGTCTCGGCGTCGCCGGGGAAGTGCCGGAGCAGGGTGTCCGCGTGGGTGAGCGCGTCGTCGAATGCCCCGGCCTCGATCGCTTGGCGGACGGCGGCACGCAGCCAGGGCGCCGCGGCGGCCGGCCGCGCACCAGCCAGCCATTGCGCGGCGATGACGCTCGGCGCGGCTCCGGCGGCGGCGAGCCGCTCGGCGGCCTCGCGATGGATCATGCGGCGCCGGTGCGGGGCGAGTTGCCCGGCGAGCGCCTGGCGGACCAGGTCATGCCGGAAGCGGTACCGCGCATCCGTCAGGACCAGGATCCCGGCACGCAGGGCCTCGTCGATGACGGTGAACGCCTCGGGCTCGGGCAGTCCCATGATGCCGAGCAGGCCGTCGGTGTCGAAGTCGTCACCGGCCAGCGCGAGCCGCCGCAGCATCTCCACGGTCGCATCGTCGAGATCGACCAGCCGCCGCACGATGGCGTCGGCCGCCGTTCGTGGGAGCGGCGACGCGTCGCCGGCAGCCCGGGCGAGTTCGATGGCGAAGCAGGGGTTGCCTTGGGCGAGTGCGGTGATGCGCTCGACGACCTCCGGCCCGGGCACCGCCGGGACGTGCTCCGTGATCAGCTGGGCGATTTCCCCGCGGTGCAGGGGACCGAGTTCGAGCTCCACCACCCGCCCGGCCCGCGCCAGCCGCGCCACTCCGCTCGACAGTGCGCCCTCGGCGGCCTCACCGCGGTAGGACAGCACTGGCAGCACCGGGATCCGGTCCAACCCGCAGAGTTGCAGCAACACATCGATCGTGGCCTCGTCCGACTCGTGCGCGTCGTCCACGACGGCCACGATTCTCGTTCCCGCGGCCAGCAGCAGGCGGCGGAGCGCGCCGGCGATCTGGTGTCGCGTGAGGACGGTTCCGGCCCGCAGTGCACTAAGACTGTCCAGAGTGGACTTTGCGGGATCGCCCGCCCTGTCGAGCACATGCTGATCCTCGGCGACAAGCTGGTCCACCATCCGCAGCAGCGGCGCGCAGGGCCGGTCCGACGGCTGGACTCGCACCCTGAGCACTTGCCAGCCCAGCTCGCGGGCCCGCGCCGCCACCTGGTCGCACAGCCTGGTCTTACCGATGCCGGCCGGGCCGCGCACCACGAGTGCGCCGATCTCCCCGGCGGGGCCCGCGCGCAGCACGCGGGACGCGGCCGCCAGCTCGTACTCGCGGCCCACAAAGGCCGGTTCGGCGGCCACCGCGGTGGCGACGCAGGCCTCGTAGAGCAGTTGGGTCTCGCAACTTGGCCGGATCCCGAGTTCACGCCGCAGCGCGGCGCTCAGCCGCCCGTACCATCGGACGGCGTCGCAGCGGTTGCCCGCCGCCATCGCCGCCTTCATCAGCTGACGGCAGGCGGGTTCGTCGGTGCCGTCCTCCTCGACAAGCCGCTCCCACAACGCGCCCCGGCGCAGCAGCTCCAAGTGCCGGAGCCGCAACCGTCTTCGCGGCTCCTCTGCCCAGCCCTCGTACAACGACTCCGGCAGCAGATCGCCGGGGTAGGTCGACGCGACCGCCGCGCACTCCGCGGGATCGCCGCCGCGGAGCGCCTCGTCGGCCCGCGCCTGGAAGCCCGCGACGTCGGTGACCACCGGCACTCCGGGGAACAACGCGACCTGCCCGTTCCGCAACACGACCGCGTCCGGGCAGCCGAGCGCCTGCCGGGCGTGGTGCGCCGCCTTGCGCAGGTTCGCCGCCCCGGCGTCCGGCTCCAGATGCGGCCAGAGCGCGTCGATCACCCGGTCGCGCAGCAGGCGATGTCCGTCCGCGAGCGCCAGTAGCTGAACCAGTTCGCCCGCGCGCCGCGCCGGCCACGCACCGGGCGTGATATCGAGACCGTCGGCACTGACGCGAAACCCGCCAAGCAGGCCGACGCGTATCTCGGCGGCCATCGCGTCCCTCCGCCCCGAACCGGCTCGAATGCCTGAAGTGTCCGGCTTTCGCGCGGTCCGGGCAAGAGCCGCTCACCCGCCGATGGACGGCACCGGCGGTTCCAGGATGCCCCAATCAGGACGGGGTATCGGCCGCGTGACCACGGACACCGCGCCGGCCGACAAGGCGGACAGTAGCGCCGCTTGCTGGCTCGCGGACGTGCAGAGCAGGTCACCGACCCACTCGCGGTCCATTTCCACCCGCACGATGAGGCGTCGCTCGTCGGCGGGCAGCACGAGCTTGATTCGATCGGCCATCGTCACTCCACCTCACTTCGATCCGGTCAGGTGATCGAGCACCGGGCGGAACTCCTCGGTCGGGGAGAAGTCCACGTATTCGGTGTCCTCGAGCGCGACGGGTGCGTGGCCGGGCGCCCAGTAGACCGCTTGGCCCGCCCGGTATTCCTGCCGTCCGTGGGCGGTGTGCATCTCCAGCCGCCCCGCGAGGAGGTAACCCCAATGCGGGCACTGGCACAGGTCGTCGGGAAGGCCCTTCAGCGCGGGCCGCAGATCGGCGCCCGCCGGCAGCCGCACGAACGCCGCCGACATGCCGCCCCCGATCTCCGCGAGCCGCAACTCGACCCCCTCGTCGTCGACGACCGGCGACGCGTCCTGCCGAAACACCGCTTTCATGATCGTGCCTCCTGATCCGGATCGCCGCTCCCACCGGGTGGAGCGAGCCACTGGACGAAGCCTGTCACGCGGGCGTTCCCGAAACGTTCCCGACGGCATGCGGTGTTAGGTGAGGAGGAAGTAGCGGAGCCAGAGGTAGGGGGCGGCGAGCAGGATGGTGAGGGTGGTGATGAGGGCGCC
>NZ_VDFW01000041.1 GCF_006152065.1 Amycolatopsis alkalitolerans | reverse complement strand
GAACCCGGAAGCTAAGCCTACCAGCGCCGATGGTACTGCACCCGCCAGGATGTGGGAGAGTAGGACACCGCCGAACTTTCTTTGAGAAGCCCCGGGGCTTCGGTCGAGAATCACGAATTCTCCCGAAGCCCCGGGGTTTTTCTTATTTCCCGTGATTCGACAGGAGTGCCGACACGTCGGTGCGGAGGGCGGCCAGCCTGCGCTTCGCGACGGCCCGCGCGTCTTCGAGCGAGCCGGATACCGGCTCGACCACCTGTAAGTACGTCTTGAGCTTCGGCTCGGTGCCCGACGGCCGGATCACCACCCGCAGCCCGTCACCGGAGATCCGGACCGCGTCGGTCGCCGGCAGCAGATCCTCGATCGACACGGGAACACCGGCCAACTCGGCCGGTGGCGCGTTGCGAATCGCCTGCAGGACCTCGGTGCGGACGCTCAGGTCCGTGACCCGCGACGAAAGCTGATCCGTCAGGTGCACGCCATGCCGGATCGTCAGGTCGTCCAGCACATCGAGCAGCGACCGGCCCGAGGCCTTCAGCGTCGCGGCGAAGTCGCAGGCCATCACGGCGGCCGCGATCCCATCTTTGTCACGCACGAAGTCCGGGTTCACACACAGGCCCAGCGCTTCCTCGTACGCGAACACGAGGCGATGGCCGGCTCGGGTCAGCCATTTGAACCCGGTGAGTGTTTCGGCGTACCGCGCGCAGTGGGCGGCCGCGATCCGGCTCAGCATCGACGAAGACACGATCGTCGTCGCGACCAGGGGATCAGGGCAACTCGTCGTGGACAGGACGTGCTCACCGAGCAGGACGCCGGTCTCGTCCCCGCGCAGCATCCGCCACGAACCGTCGCGATCCCGCACCCCCACCGCGCAGCGGTCCGCGTCCGGGTCCAATGCGATCGCCAGGTCCGCGTCGACCTCCGCGGCCAGCGTCACCAGCAGGTCTGTCGCGCCCGGCTCCTCCGGGTTCGGGAACGACACAGTCGGGAAGTCCGGGTCCGGTTTCGACTGCTCCGGCACCAGGTGCACGGCGGTGAACCCGGCCGCCGTCAGCGCCCGCCTGAGCACGTCCGCGCCGACCCCGTGCAACGCCGTCGCGGCCACCCGCAGCGACCGGGACGGGCCGACCGGGATGGCGGCGACCCGCGATACGTACTCGTCGACGATGTGCTCGCCCAGCACCGGAACGCCGGGCGTCCGCGGGACGGCGACCGCCGGCGGCGCCGACGCGATCGCGCCTTCGATCTCCCCGTCCGACGGCGGCACGACCTGTGACCCGCTGCTGTCGTAGAGCTTGTACCCGTTGTCCGCGGGAGGGTTGTGGGAGGCGGTGATCTGTACGCCAGCCGCGGCCTTCAGTTGCTTCACCGCGAACGCGAGTACCGGCGTCGGCAGGGGGCCGGGCAGCAGCCGCGCGTCGAACCCTGCCGCGTACAACACTTCGGCGGCCGCGATCGCGAAACGTTCGGAACCGTACCGAGCGTCGCGGCCGACGACGACCATCTCGCCGGTCTTTCCCTGCCGGGCAAGCCACGAGGCCACCCCGGCCGTCGTCCGCACGACCACCGTGGTGTTCATCCCGTTCGGCCCGGCTCGCACCGGTCCGCGCAGACCGGCCGTGCCGAACCGCAGCGGACCGCTCATCCGGTCGGCGAGATCGGTGACCGCGCCGGGCTCGCCGTTCATCGCACGCGCCAGCACCGCTTCCAGTTCTTCGCGGTTGTCGGCGTCGACATCCTCGGTAATCCACGCGAAGGCCCTGTTCCGCAACTCGCGCGGGAGCCGGTCCCGTTCGTTCACCGGACAAGCCTACTTTTCTAGGCGCGAGCCACCAGTTCCCGCAGCAGGGTTCCCATCCGTTCGGCCGCCGCGCGGCCCGCCTCGATCACCTCGACGTGGCTCAGCGGCTCACCGGTCATGCCGGCGGCGAGGTTCGTGACGAGCGACAGCCCGAACACCTCGAGCCCGGCCGCGCGGGCCGCGATGGCCTCCAGCACCGTCGACATTCCGACCAGATCCGCCCCGAGGGTCCTCAGCATGCGGATTTCGGCGGGGGTCTCGAAATGCGGCCCGGGCAGCCCCGCGTAGACACCTTCCTCGAGGCTCGGGTCGATCTCGCGGGCCACGTCGCGTAAGCGGTGCGAATACAGGTCGACCAGGTCCACGAAGTTGGCGCCGGTGATGGGCGACGTCGCGGTCATGTTGAGGTGATCGGAGATCAGCACCGGCTGCCCGACCTGGAACCCCGCGCGCAGCCCGCCCGCGGCGTTGGTGAGCAGGACCGTCCGCGCGCCCGCGGCGGCGGCCGTCCGCACACCCTGCACCACGCGAGCGACGCCCTTGCCCTCGTACAGGTGTGTGCGGCCGAGGAACACCAGCGCGCGGTTGCCGTTCACCCCGACCGAGCGCACCGTGCCGCCGTGGCCGACGGCCTCGGGCTTCTCGAAACCGGGTAGCGCATCGAGCGAGATCTCCGCGTCGCCTTCGCCGATGACGTCGGCCGCGGGCCGCCATCCGGAGCCGAGAACCACCGCGATGTCGTGCTTGGCGTGGCCCGTGCGTTCGGCGATGACGGCTGCCGCGGCCTCGGTCAGGTCGTGTTCGGTCATGCCGCGAGCTTAGAACTGGTCCGAACAGCACCGTGAGCACGAGCATGCCGAGCCGGACCGCGCTCAGACCTCGGCCCATCGCGTCCCCGGCCTCGCGTCGGTGTCCGCGGAGCGGTTCACTCGGTGATCGAGAACGTGGGCACGATTCGCTCGTACAGTTCGGTGCGCGCGGTGTCCTCCTGCTCGGTCGGCACGGTCACGCTCACCGCCCACAGGCTCGGGCCGTTGCGGAAGACCTGCGCGAACGTCGTGCGGCTGATCTGGCTGCCGCTGCCCCGGTCGAACGTGCGGTACGTCAGCGCGTAGCCGTCGCGCCCGTCGGTCAGCCGCACGGGCGTCCCGACCGGCGTGTACTCGCCGGAACCCCGGCTGGCGGCGAGCCCCTTGAGGTACTGCTCGATCTGATGGCCGGGGAAGAACCCGGCGATATGGTCGACCGCGAGCATCTGCGAGCCGTCCGGCGAAACCCATTCCACCAGCGTCGACGGCGGCATGTCGTCCCCGACGCCCGAGCCGGTGAACCGCGTCCAATCCTGGGGTACTTCGACCGAGAACGTCGCATCCTGGCCGCGTACGCTCGACGCGTCCCCGGTGCGGCGTTCGAACTTCGTGGGCGGCGGTTCGACCGCCGGCGCACCGCTCTGTTTCGCCGGCGGGATGACCGGTTCGGCGCCGATCACGCGAGCCGCGACGAACCCGCCGGCGGCGAAGATCAGGAACAGCAGGATCGCGACCGTGGTCAGCACCGCCGTCGCGGTGACGCCGCGTCCGGCCGGGGCGGCTGGCGGAGTGGGAGAGGGAGCGAACGGGAGCGGGCCGGGGTCGGCGGCCAGTTCCTGGCTCGCCTCGGCCGAGGCCGGGCCGGGCTTGGTCGCCGGGGCCATCTCACGCGTGTCGGTCGCCTCGGCGCGCCGGCCGGTCGCCTGCTCGAACATCTCGGAGCCGAACAACACCCGCGGGGCCTTGGTGAGCAGCGGATACAGCTGCCGGCGGACCTCCCGCAACGACATCCGGTCACGCGGCTCCTTCGCCATCAGCGCGGTGATGACGGGTGCGAGCGGGCCCGGCGACGGCCGCGGCACCTGGCCCTTGACCACCTTGCCGATGGTCTCCAGCGGATCGCCGTCGGCGTCGTAGGGCGGGTGGCCTTCCAGCGCGTTGAACAGGGTCGCGCCCAGCCCCCACAGGTCCGCGCCCGGGGTGACCGCCTTGCCGGAGGCGACTTCCGGGGCCATGTACGCGGGTGAACCCAGCGTCATCCCCGTGCGGGTCATGGTCGCCTCGGAGACGTTGCGGGCGATGCCGAAGTCGGTGAGCTTGATCCGGCCGTCTTCGGCGACCAGCACGTTGCCGGGCTTGACGTCACGGTGGGTGATGCCGGCGGCGTGCGCGGCCTCGAGCGCGGCGGCGACGGCGTCCCCGACGGCGGCGGCTTGTTCCACCGCCAGCGGACCGTGCTCGGCGATCAGTTCGGCGAGGCTGTGCGAGGGCAGCAACTCCATCACGACGAACGGCTCGCCGTCCTCGCGGGCGACGTCGTGCAGGATGATCACGTTCGGGTGAGACAGCACGGCGATCGCGCGGGCCTCGCGGAGCGTGCGTTCCCGCAGCTCATCGGCCTGCGCGGTGGTCACGCCCGGGGGTAGCCGGATCTCCTTGACGGCTACGGGGCGTTGCAGGAACTCGTCATACGCCGACCAAACGGTCCCCATCGAGCCCGAACCCAGCACCGAGCGCAACCGGTAGCGTCCGGCGACGACGCGGGAGTCCTCGCTGTCGGTGGGCACCCGCATATTGTGGCGGATGGCGTGTGGGGTCACCGCGAGCAGGCTCACACTTGGCGGGATGGACACGTCCCTACCATGCTTAGGTATGACTCAGGCAGGGACAACGGGGCCCGATGACCTGGCGCTCGCCGCTGAGTTCGAGACACCGGAGCGGGCCGCCTGGCAGGAACTCGTGGCGGGGGTGCTCCGCAAGAGCGGGCGGCTGCCGGAGGATTTCGACGGCGCTCCGGAAAGGCTGCTCGCCACCACGACCTATGACGGTATCGAGATCCAGCCGCTCTACACCGCCGAGGACGGCGCGCCGCCCGCCGGATTCCCCGGGCTGGCGCCGTTCGTGCGCGGGGGCAAACCCGAGGGCACCGGCTGGGACGTCCGTGTGCTGCATGAGAACGCCGACAACCAGGCGATCCTCGCGGATCTGGAAAACGGCGCGAACTCCGTGTGGCTGCGGGTCGGTACGCCGTCTTCCCTGGCGGAGGCCCTCGACGGGGTCTACCTCGACCTCGCTCCCGTTGTTCTCGAAGCCGGCGAGGAGTACGAGGCCGCGGCGAGCGCCCTGCTGGAATTGCTCGCGCAGAAAAACGTTCCGGACAGCGAAGTCACGGGCAACCTAGGTGCCGACCCGGTCACCCTGCGCGCTCGCACCGGCGCCGCACACGACCTCGCGCCTGCCGTGGAGCTGGCGGCGCGCCTGGCCGCGAAGCACCCGAAGCTGCGCACGATCGTCGTCAACGGCTTGCCGTACCACGAGGCCGGTGGTTCGGACGCGCAGGAACTGGGCGCGGCGATCGCGGCGGGAGTCGCGTACCTGCGGGCGCTCACGGCCGCCGGGTTGAGCGTCGACGAGGCGGCCGCGCAGCTCGAATTCCGGTTCGCCGCAACGGCGGACCAGTTCCTGACCATCGCGAAACTCCGCGCCGCGCGGCGGCTGTGGTCGCGTGTCACGGAAGTGTCCGGCGGTGTTCCGCGCGGGATGAAGCAGCATGCCGTCACCTCGACCGCGATGTTCACCCAGCGTGATCCGTGGGTGAACATGCTGCGCACGACCGTCGCGTGTTTCGCCGCCGGCGTAGGCGGCGCCGACGCGGTCACCGTCCTCCCGTTCGACAGCGCGCTCGGCCGCCCTGACGCGTTCGCCCGGCGGGTCGCCCGCAACACCCAGTCGATCCTGCTGGAGGAGTCGCACCTGTCCGGGGTGATCGATCCGGCCGGCGGTTCGTGGTACGTCGAGAACCTGACCGACGCGCTCGCGCACGCGGCGTGGCGCGAGTTCGCCGAGCTGGAGCGCGCGGGCGGTATCGAGGCCGCGCTCGATTCCGGTTTCCTGCCCGGGAAGCTCGCCGAGACGTGGGAGAACCGGTCGCGGCGGCTGGCCACCCGCGAGGACCCGATCACCGGCGTCAGTGAGTTCCCGCAGCTGGCGGAGAAGCCCGTCGTACGGCCGCCGTCACCGTCCGTTTTGGACAACGGGTTGCCGAGGCACCGCTACGCCGAGCAGTTCGAGCGGCTGCGTGACCGCTCCGACGCGTACCTGGCCGAGCACGGCGAACGGCCGAAGATCTTCCTCGCCGCACTGGGTCCGCTCGCGTCGCACACCGCGCGGGCGATGTTCGCGTCGAACCTGTTCCAGGCCGGTGGTGTCGAGCCGGTCAATCCCGGCGCGGTGGATGACGCCGTCGCCGCGTTCCGCGCGAGCGGGGCGACGGTCGCCTGCCTGTGCGGCAGCGACCGTTCGTACGCCGAACAGGCGAGCACGGTGGTCGCGGGACTGCGGGAGGCCGGGGCGAAAGCCGTTCTGCTGGCCGGGAAACCGGATGAGTCCTACGGCGAGCTGGCCGGGTTCGTCCACCGTGGCTGCGACGCGCTCGCCGTGCTGGCCGGCACCCTGGACACGCTGGGAGTGAAATGATGGCCATCCCCGACTTCTCGAGCGTCGAACTCGGCATTCCGGAACCCGGTGATCAGGCCGCCTGGGCGGAGGCGCTGCAGGCGAGTACCGGCAAGGGGCCCGACGCGCTGGCCTGGGAAACGCCCGAAGGCATCGGGGTCAAACCGGTCTACACCGCCGAGGATCTGTCCGATGTGGACTTTCTGGGCACGTATCCCGGGCTGGCCCCCTTCCTGCGAGGGCCATACCCGACGATGTACACGACACGGCCGTGGACCGTCCGCCAGTACGCCGGTTTCTCCACCGCGCAGGAGTCGAACGCCTTCTACCGCCGCAATCTCGCCGCCGGGCAGAAGGGGCTTTCGGTCGCCTTCGACCTGGCCACCCATCGCGGCTACGACTCCGACCACCCGCGGGTCGGCGGCGACGTCGGCATGGCGGGCGTGGCGATCGATTCGATCTACGACATGCGCCAGCTGTTCGACGGCATCCCGCTGGACCGGATGAGCGTGTCGATGACGATGAACGGCGCGGTGCTGCCGGTGATGGCGCTCTACATCGTGGCTGCCGAGGAACAGGGGGTCGCGCCCGAGCAGCTCGCCGGGACCATCCAGAACGACATCCTCAAGGAGTTCATGGTCCGCAACACCTACATCTACCCGCCGCAGCCGTCCATGCGGATCATCTCCGACATCTTCGGCTACACCTCGCGGCGGATGCCACGGTTCAACTCGATCTCCATCTCCGGCTACCACATGCAGGAGGCCGGCGCGACCGCCGACCTCGAACTGGCGTACACGCTCGCCGACGGCGTCGAGTACATCCGCGCAGGCCTCGACGCGGGCCTCGACATCGACAAGTTCGCGCCGCGGCTGTCGTTCTTCTGGGCCACCGGCATGAACTTCTTCATGGAAGTCGCGAAGATGCGCGCCGCACGGCTGCTGTGGGCCAAGCTGGTGAAGCAGTTCTCGCCCGGCAGCCAGAAGTCGCTCTCCCTGCGCACGCACTGCCAGACCTCGGGCTGGTCGCTGACCGCACAGGACGTGTACAACAACGTCGTGCGCACCTGCGTCGAGGCGATGGCGGCGACACAGGGGCACACGCAGTCCTTACACACCAACGCCCTGGACGAGGCGCTGGCCCTGCCGACCGATTTCTCCGCCCGCATCGCCCGCAACACGCAGTTGGTGCTGCAACAGGAATCCGGTACCACGCGCGTGATCGATCCGTGGGGCGGCAGCGCGTTCGTCGAGCGGCTCACCTACGACCTCGCGCGCAAGGCGTGGGGGCATATCGACGAGGTCGAGTCCGCCGGCGGGATGGCGCGCGCGATCGACGCGGGCATCCCGAAGCTGCGCATCGAAGAGGCCGCGGCGCGCACGCAGGCCCGCATCGACTCGGGGCGGCAGCCCGTGATCGGCGTCAACAAGTACCGCGTCGCCGAGGACGAGCAGGTCGACGTGCTCAAAGTGGACAATGCGGGGGTGCGGGCGCAGCAGCTGGAGAAACTGCGGCGGTTGCGGGAAGAGCGTGACCCGAGTGCGGTCGAGGACGCGCTGCGGCGGCTAAGCGCGGCGGCCGACGGCGAGGGGAACCTGCTGGAGCTGGCCGTGGACGCGGCACGTGCGAAGGCGACCGTCGGCGAGATCTCCGAGGCGCTGGAAAAGGTCTGGGGACGGCACGCGGGCCAGATCCGTACGATCTCCGGAGTGTACCGGGACGAGGTCGGGAAATCCGGAAACGTGGCCAAGGTGCGTGAACGTGTCGAGCGGTTCGCCGAAGCCGAAGGGCGCCGCCCGCGCATCCTGGTCGCGAAGATGGGCCAGGACGGGCACGACCGTGGCCAGAAGGTCATCGCGACCGCGTTCGCCGACCTCGGCTTCGACGTCGACGTCGGCCCGCTGTTCTCGACCCCGGCGGAGGTCGCGCGCCAGGCGATCGAGGCAGACGTGCACGTGGTCGGGGTGTCCTCGCTCGCGGCCGGGCACCTGTCGCTCGTGCCGGCGCTGCGCGAGGAGCTCGCGAAACTGGGCCGCGAGGACATCATGATCGTCGTCGGTGGTGTCATCCCGCCGCAGGACTACGACGAGTTACGCGCGGCGGGCGCGGCGGCGATCTTCGGCCCGGGCACGGTCATCGCCGACGCGGCGCTGGGCCTGCTCGACCAGCTGGAGCAGGACTGAGTGGCCCGTAACGTCGACGTCGGCGCGTATGTGAAAGGCGTGCTCGCGGGGGACCGCGGCACCCTTTCGCGCGCGATCACGCTCGTCGAGTCCAACCGCGCCGACCATCGCGGGCAGGCACAGGAACTGCTGGTCGAGCTGCTGCCGCACACGGGTGGGGCGCGCCGGGTCGGCATCACGGGCGTGCCCGGGGTCGGCAAGTCGACGTTCATCGACCAGCTCGGCACCGATCTCACCGAGGCCGGGCACCGGGTCGCGGTGCTCGCCGTGGACCCGTCGTCCACCCGGACCGGCGGGAGCATCCTCGGCGACAAGACCCGGATGGCCCGGCTCGCGGTCGACCCGGCGGCGTTCATCCGGCCTTCCCCGACGTCGGGCACGCTCGGCGGCGTCGCCCGCGCGACCCGCGAGACGATCGTGCTGATGGAGGCGGCGGGGTACGACGTCGTGCTGGTGGAGACCGTTGGCGTCGGCCAATCGGAGGTCACCGTGGCGAACATGGTCGACTGCTTCCTGTACCTGACCCTGGCCCGCACCGGCGATCAGCTGCAGGGCATCAAGAAGGGCGTGCTGGAACTCGCCGACGTGATCGCCGTGAACAAGGCCGACGGCGAGCACGAACGCGACGCGAAGCGGGCGGCGCGGGAGCTGGCCGGCGCGTTGCGGATGATCTACGGGCCCGACGCGTCCTGGACACCACCCGTGCTGACCTGCAGCGGGCTGAACGACGTCGGGCTCGACACGGTGTGGCAGCAGATCGAACGGCACCGCGAACAACTGCTCGAATCGGGCGAACTGGACGCCAAACGAAAGCAGCAGCAGGTCGACTGGACGTGGTCGATGGTGCGCGAGCAACTGCTCGGCAGGCTCGCCGAACATTCCGGGGTGCGAGCGATCGTGCCCGAGGTCGAACAGGCGGTCCGGAACGGCGAACTGACCGCGACGCTCGCGGCACAGCGCATTCTGGATGCTTTCGGAGCGTGACTTCCCATATCCGGCCAGGCACACTATGCCGTGTCGAGGGAAAGGCAAGCCAGATGAGGAAGATGCGCGGTCTGGTGTCCGCGTTGCTGCTTGGCGTGCTGCTGTCGTTCGGCGCGCCGACCGCCGCCGCCGCGGCTCCGGCCGTGGTGTCCGTCGTGCACGGACCGCTCGCCGAACAGGCCAACGCGCCCGTCGGGCCGGTCATCGACCCCGCGGACAACGAGCGCGCGAACGCGCAGAAGACCAAGAACAAGATCGTCGTCGGGGTCATCGCGGCCGTGCTGCTCGGTATCGTCCTGTGGGGACGGAGCATCCGGCGGAAGAAGCGGAAGAAGTCCTCCGACCAGGCGAAAGGTAAGTGAAGCGGTACCGCTAGTACAGGTGGGCCGAAGTGCCCCGTACCGTTCAACGCAGATCCACTACCGGCCGTCTTCAGCCCCCGCCAGGGCGAGGTTTTTGCCGCCTGCATAGTGCAATATTGCATCAAATGGGTTACACGCTTTGTGCATTTGGAGGTTCGGTGTGACCGTGCTGGACTCATGGCGGGAGCTTCCCGGCGACCGCGGCGAGCGCGCTGCCTCTTTCGGGGCATCGGACGCGCTGATCACCGAGGACGGCGTCAGCATGGCACCCGTGACCGACCTCGGTGCGGGAAGAGGACCGTTCTGGCTGGACGAGTGGCTGGACCGGCACGGGGCCGATGTGGTCGCGTGGCGTCGCCGCATCCACGCCAGTCCGGAGCTCTCCCGGCACGAATACGCGACGACCGAACTGATCTGCACCGTGCTGCGCTCGGCCGGCCTCGATCCGGAGGTCCTGCCCGGCGGCACCGGCGTCATCTGCGACGTCGGCAGCGGCCCCACCTGCGTGGCGCTGCGTGCGGACATCGATGCGCTGCCCCTCACCGAGGCGACCGGGTTGCCCTATTCATCCAGCGTGGAGGGTGCGACGCACGCCTGCGGGCATGACGCGCACACCGCCATCCTGCTCGGCGCCGGGCTCGCGCTGGCGTCCGCGCCGGAACTGCCGGGCCGGGTCCGGCTGATCTTCCAGCCGGCCGAGGAGGTCATGCCGGGCGGTGCGCTCGACGTGATCGACGCCGGCGGGCTCGACGGGGTCGACCGCATCTTCGGGCTGCACTGCGACCCGCGCGTGCAGGTCGGCCAGGTCGGTTCCCGGGTCGGCGCGCTGACGTCGGCCGCGGACCTGATCGAGTTGCGGCTGACCTCGCCCGGCGGGCACACGTCGCGCCCGCATCTGACGGCGGACCTGGTGCACGCGCTCGGCGTGGTCATCACGTCGCTGCCGTCGCTGCTGTCGCGCCGCGTCGACCCGCGGTCGGGAACGGTGCTGGTGTGGGGTGCGGTGCATGCCGGCCAGGCGGCGAACGCCGTGCCCCAGGACGGTGCGCTGCGCGGCACTCTGCGCACTGCCGAGCATGAGGTCTGGAAGGCTCTCGAACCGCTCGTCGCGTCGTCCGTCGAGTCGCTGCTCGCGCCGACCGGTGTCGGGTTCGAACTGGACTACCGGCGCGGGGTGCCGCCGCTCGTCGGAGACGGGGACAGCACCGCGATCCTGCAGGCGGGTGTCGAAGCGGCGCTCGGTGAGCACGCGCTGACCGGGACGGAGCAGTCGTCGGGCGGCGAGGACTTCGCGTGGTACCTCGAGCACGTCCCCGGCGGTTTCTTCCGGCTCGGCGTGTGGAGCGGTGAGGGTGAGATGCGTGACCTGCATCGCCCGACGTTCCAGCTCGACGAGCGGGCCCTGCCCGTCGGCATCCGCTGCATGGTCCACACCGCCCTGACCGCCCTCGCCTAGTCCGAAGGCGTGTTGGCCCGCCGCGTCGCCGAGTTGGCCCGCCGCGTCACTGAATTGGCCCCGTGCGGGGTGAACACAGCGACGTAGCGGGCCAACACGCTTTGGCCGGCTATCCACAACGAGCCAGTTGTCCACAGATTTCGCTTTCAAGTCCACCATGGCAGTTCGCTGGGGCCAATCTTGGTATGTGTTTGGCATTCCGAATTCAGAACATGGTGCGGCGCGGAGGCGAGACGTCGCCAACGCGCTCGGCGAACGCGCGCTCCGCGGCGCCTTGAAGGACGGCGTCTTCGTCCAGCTGTGGCGTGGAATCGTGGTGGACGGGAAGCGCGTGCTCGACCCGGTCACACGCGCATCGGCCGCGCTACTTCTGGCCGGGAAGGATGCGGTGTTGTCCCGGAACACCGCCGCCGTCCTGCATGGACTCACCGCGGCCGAGGCATTCGAAGTACACGTTACCGTTCCGTACTCGAGTTGGGTTCGCTCGACGACCGGCTTGGTCGTCCATCACGGCCGTTTCACCGGGGAGGACGTCGTAACGCGGTACGGGCTGCCGGTTTTCTCCCTGGACGCGGTGATCACCGAACTGCTCTGCGGCGAGGTCCGCTGGAAGGCCCTTGCCTGTCTTGACCAGGCGCTCGCGGGTCTGTCCGATCGGAACACGAAAGCACTGCTCGACGCGGTCGATCTGCATTTGATGCACCGCGACGACCGTCGTGGGGTGAGGATCGCCGAATCGTTGCTGGCGCTCGGGGTTCGCGGTGCGGAGTCGCCGCAGGAGAGCCGGCTCCGACTCGTCATCACCGACGCGGGATTTCCGAACCCGGTAACGCAACACCCTATTTTCACGCTGAGCGGTGAATTGCTGTACCGGCTCGATCTCGCGTGGCCCGAGCTGCGAATCGGCGTCGAATACGATGGTTACGAGGCCCACGAGGGCCGCGACGATTATGACTCCGAGCGGGATCGGCGGTTGGCCGGTCGAGGTTGGCGAATCGTCCGGGTCCGCAAGGAGGACTTGGCTGAGCCAGCCCGATTTCTTGCCGAGCTCCGACTGGCATTCTCCGAGCGGCGGTACCCGCTCGGAGCGTGATCGGCGAATTCGCGGGCGAGGTGAGCCAATTCGGCGCGGGGGAGGGCCAACTCGGCGACGCGCGGGGCAAAATCGGGGAGTGGGTTAGGTGGCGATGCCGCGGCAGGGGCGGGTGCGCAGGTCGTCGACGTAGTCCGTGGGGGCGCCGGCGGCTTCGGCCGCGTCGGCGAGGACGCCGAGGTAGCGGGCCGAGGGCAGGCCGCCCTCGTAGGCGTCCAGCACGTAGAGCCAGGCCAGGACCGAACCGTCCATTGTCTGGACGCGCAGCCGGATCTTGTTGTGGAGCCCCAGTTCGCCGCCTTCCCAGCGGTCCAGGAGCCCTTCGTCGAGCGGTGTGACGTCGTAGATCACCACGAACACCCGGGAGCCCGGGTCCTCGACGATGGTCGCGAGCGCGCCTTCCCAGCCGAGGTCCTCGCCACCGAAGGTCAGCCGCCAGCCTTCCAGCCAGCCCGTGCCCGCCATCGGCGAGTGGGGGGCGCGCTCCATCATCTGGGCGGGCTCCATGTTGGACCCGTAAGCGGCATACAACGGCACCGGCACAGATTAGCCGCCTGCGCCTCACCCGGCCGGACGTACTCCAGGTATGGACTCCTAAGGTGGACATGAGCGGTGTGACAGGAGGGTGAAGACGTGACCAGAATCGTGATCATGGGCGGCGGCCCGGCGGGTTACGAGGCGGCGTTGGTGGCGGCTCAGCACGGCGCGAATGTCACGATCGTCGAGCGGGACGGCCTCGGCGGCGCCTGCGTGCTCTACGACTGCGTCCCGTCCAAGACTTTCATCGCCTCCTCCGGCGCCCGCGCGAGCATGCACAGCCTCGGTGAGCTGGGCATCGCCACCGACATGGCGGACATGAGCGTCGACCTGCGCACGGTGCACGGGCGAGTGAAGGGCCTCGCGCTCGCGCAGTCGGCCGACATCCGGGCCCGTGTCCAGCGTGAAGGCGTGCGGGTGATCATCGGCCGGGCGCGTTTCCACGACGACGAGCCCGGTCTCGCGCAGCACAAGGTCCTGGTCACCCCCCGCTCGGGCGAGCCGGAGGTGCTCGACGCCGACGTCGTGCTCGTCTCGACCGGCGCCACCCCGCGTGTGCTGCCCGGGGCGGTGCCCGACGGTGAGCGCATCCTCGACTGGCGCCAGCTCTACGACCTGCGTGAACTGCCCGAGCACCTCGCCGTCATCGGTTCCGGCGTGACGGGCGCCGAGTTCGCCTCCGCGTACACCGAGATGGGCGTCAAGGTCACGGTGATCTCCAGCCGCGACCGCGTGCTGCCCCACGAGGACGCCGACGCCGCCGCCGTGCTCGAAGAGGTCTTCTCCCAGCGCGGTACCGCGGTGGCCAAGCACGCGCGCGCCGATCGGGTCGAACGGACCGAGAAAGGCGTCTCGGTACACCTCACCGATGGCCGGGTGATCGAGGCGAGCCATGCGCTGATGACCGTCGGGTCGACCCCGAACACCACCGACATCGGCCTCGAACGGGTGGGCATCGACCCGGGGCCGGGCGGGTTCATCACGGTCGACCGCGTGTCGCGCACGAGCGTGCCGGGCGTGTACGCGGCCGGTGACTGCACCGGCGTCCTGATGCTCGCGTCGGTCGCCAGCATGCAGGGCCGCATCGCGATGTGGCATGCGCTGGGCGAGGGGGTCGCGCCGATCAAGCTCAAGACGGTCGCGGCGAACGTGTTCACCCACCCCGAGATCGCCACGGTCGGCATCTCACAGCAGGCGATCGACTCCGGCGAGGTGCCGGCGAGGACGGTCATGCTGCCGCTGGCGACCAACGCGCGGGCCAAGATGGAGGGGCTGCGCCACGGGTTCGTGAAGCTGTTCTGCCGCCCGGCGACGGGTGTGGTCGTCGGCGGCGTGGTCGTCGCCCCGACCGCGAGCGAGCTGATCCTGCCGATCGCGCTCGCCGTGCAGAACCAGCTGACCGTCGAGCATCTCGCGCTGACGTTCTCGGTGTACCCGTCGCTCTCGGGCTCGATCACGGAGGCCGGCCGCCAGCTGATGCGGCACGACGACCTCGACTGACCCGTTTTTGTCGGTGGGTGGTGCAAGACTGTGGCCGTCACCACAAACCGGCGAAAAGCAGGAGGTCAATCATGACGATCCGGGACACTCCCTGGCCCGCGGGCACCCCGTGCTGGGCGGACGTGATGGTGCCCGATCCCAAGCGTGCGGCCGATTTCTACGGTCCGCTGCTGGGCTGGACCCTGGTCGATCAGGGTGCCGAGTTCGGCAACTACCTGATCGCCCACGTGCAGGGCAGAGCCGCGGCCGCGATCGGGCCGAAGCCACCCGGGATGGAAGAGATGCCCTCGGTGTGGACGACGTATCTCGCGACCGAGAACGCGGACTCGACCGCCGAGAAGATCACCGCCGCGGGCGGGCAGTTGCTGATGCCGCCCGGGGACGTCGGTCCGGCCGGCCGTCTCGCGATGGCCTTCGATCCGACGGGCGCCGCGTTCGGCATCTGGCAGGCCGGGCAGACCACCGGCGTCCAGATCGCGAACGTGCCGGGGACGCTCGTGTGGAACGAGTGCATGACGCGCGATTTCGAGGCGGCGAAAGCCTTCTATGCCAGCGTGTTCGGCTACGAGTACGACGACATGTCCGGCGAGGGGTTCAGCTACGCCACGGCGAAGGTGAACGACCACATCATCGGCGGGGTCGGTGGGCTGCCGGCGGAGGTACCTGCCGAGATCCCCGCGCACTGGACCACGTATTTCGGCGTCACGGACACCGATGGCGCGGTGGCCAAGGTCGGTGAGCTGGGCGGTTCCGTGCTCAGCCCGGCACGGGATTCACCGTACGGGCGGCTCGCCCAGGTCGCCGACGACCAAGGTGTTCCGTTCAGCCTGATCTCGGTGCCCGCCGAGAGCTGACCGCGAGAGCTGACGTTGGCCCGCTCCGCCAAGAAGGGAGCCGATTCCTACAACTGAAAAGCGGGGCCACCCCTGTGGGAGGGGCGGCCCCGCCGGGACGATCGTGCCTATTCGACCCAGTCGAACGTCTTCGTGACCGCCTTCTTCCAGTTGTGGTACTGCACCTGGCGGGTCTCCTCGGGCATGGATGGGGTCCATTCCTTGTCCTGGGCCCAGTTGTTCCGGATGTCGTCTTCACTCGCCCAGAAGCCGACCGCGAGCCCTGCCGCGTACGCGGCGCCGAGCGCGGTGGTTTCGCTGACGACCGGCCGGATCACCGGCACACCGAGGATGTCCGCCTGGAACTGCATCAGCAGTTCGTTGACGACCATGCCGCCGTCGACTTTCAGGGACTTCAGCGGCACTCCCGAATCGGCGTTCATGGCCTCGATGACCTCACGTGACTGAAAGGCCGTCGCTTCCAGGACAGCACGAGCGAGATGGCCCCTGTTCACGAACCGCGTCAGGCCGACGATCGCGCCACGGGCGTCGGAACGCCAGTAGGGAGCGAACAGGCCCGAGAAGGCCGGCACGAAGTACGCGCCGCCGTTGTCCTCGACGGTGCGCGCGTGCTCCTCGATCTCGGCGGCCGTGCTGATCAGACCCAGGTTGTCCCGCAGCCACTGGACCAGTGAACCGGTCACCGCGATCGAGCCTTCCAGCGCGTACACGGTGTCGTTCGAGCCGATCTTGTAGCAGACCGTGGTGAGCAGCCCGTTCTGCGACATGACCTTCTCGGTCCCGGTGTTGAGCAGCACGAAGTTGCCGGTCCCGTAGGTGTTCTTGGCTTCACCGGGGGAGAGGCACGCCTGCCCGAAGGTGGCCGCCTGCTGGTCGCCGAGGATCCCGGCGATCGGCACCCCGGCCAGCACACCGCGCTCGCGCACCCGGCCGTACTCCTCGGAGGACGACCGGATGTCCGGGAGCATGGACATCGGGATGCCCATGTCCGCGGCGTGGCCTTCGTCCCAGGACAGGGTGTCGAGGTCCATCAGCAGCGTGCGCGACGCGTTCGTCGGGTCCGTGACGTGGATCCCGCCGTCCGGTCCGCCGGTCATGTTCCACAGCACCCAGGTGTCCATGTTGCCGAACAGCAGGTCACCCGCTTCGGCGCGGGCGCGGGCACCCTCGACGTTGTCCAGGATCCACTTGATCTTCGGGCCCGAGAAGTACGTGGCCAGCGGCAGGCCGGACCTGTCCCGGTAGCGTTCCTGCCCGCCGCCGAGCGCGCCCAGTTCGGCGACGATCTTATCGGTCCTGGTGTCCTGCCAGACGATCGCGTTGTAGACGGGCTTTCCCGTCCTGCGATCCCATACCAGCGCCGTCTCCCGCTGGTTGGTGATACCGACGGCCGCGATGTCCGTCGCCGTCAGATCGGCCGTCGCCAGTGCGCCGGCGGTGACCGCCCTTGTGTTCTCCCAGATCTCCTCCGCGTTGTGCTCGACCCAGCCGGCCTTGGGGAAGATCTGTTCGTGCTCCCGCTGGTCCGAGGCGACCACCCGGCCCGAGTGGTCGAAGATCATCGCCCGGGTCGAGGTGGTGCCCTGATCGATCGCGGCGACGTAGGAAGTCGGCATATGCCCTCCTTGGGCTCGTTCGAGGTATGCGGTCCGGGTCAGTCGGTCCCCGACGCAGGTCCGTCCGCGGGTTCGCGCTGGGGAACGCGACCCGGCTCGGGCGGCGTGAGCTCCGGCGCCTGCCGTGCCGCGAGCACCTGACCGATGAGCAGGTCGTAGATCAGGATGCCGACGACCCCGCCGACGAGTGGCCCGACTATCGGGATCCAGAAGTAGTTGCTGAACCAGTCACCGTTGCCGGGGAACGCCTTACTGCCCCAGCCTTCGAAGAAGGTCAGCAAGCGGGGACCGAGGTCACGGGCCGGGTTGATCGCGTAGCCGGCGTTGGTGCCGAAGGACATGCCGATGCCGGCCACGACGAGCCCGACCGCGATCGGGCCGAAGTTTCCTTGCGGCGCCTGGTTACGCTTGTCGATCAGCGCCGCGATGAGACCGACGAGCAGGGCCGTGCCGACTATCTGGTCCACCAGCGGGCCCCAGATCCCGTTGCCGAAGTACTTCGCCGGGAAAGTGGCGAATATCGAGAAGGTCGACAGCGAATCCGGCCGGGCCTGTGGCGGGTTCTGCGCGGCGTTGAAGGCGTCGATCGCGTTGTGGTACACGGCGTAGACCACCGCCGCGGCCGCGAGAGCGCCGATCACCTGCGCCGCCCAGTAAGGGAGAACCTTTCGCCACGCGAACCCGCGGCGCAGGGCGAAGGCGAGGGTGACCGCGGGATTGAGGTGTGCACCGCTCACCCCTCCTGCCACGTACACCGCGAACATGACGGCAAAACCCCAGCCCCAGGCTATGATCAGCCAGTTGGCCGGGCCGAAATCAGCGGTTTGCCTGCCCGAGCCGGGCAAACCGGCCACCGCGACGGCGACCGAACCACAGCCAAAAAGAATGATGACCGCGGTTCCGAGAAATTCCGCGAGCAACTCCCCACCAGTGTTCTGCCGCAGACGGGTCCACGCCCCCGGCTCGCGATGAGAGACCTGATCGCTCATGGCGCACCTCCGGTTCCAAGGCATCGTCGCCTCTGATCTTCATCGTCCTGCACCCGCAGACGTTGGACAAGTTCCCGCGCGGGCCCGGAAGCGGGCGACGTGCCATGCTGGGATCGGCAGGACACCCGCGAGGAGGGAAGCCGGAGTGATTGAGGCGGAACTGGGACCGGCCGCACGTGAGCGATCCTGGCGGCGGCTGACCGAGGAGACGTTCGACCTTGTCGTGGTCGGCGGCGGGGTCGTCGGTGCCGGCACCGCCCTCGACGCCGCGACACGCGGCCTTCGAGTGGCGCTGGTGGAGGCACGCGACCTGGCCTCGGGCACGTCGAGCCGGTCGAGCAAGCTTTTCCACGGTGGCCTGCGCTATCTCGAGCAACTCGAGTTCGGTCTGGTCCGCGAGGCGCTGCACGAGCGGGAGCTGATGCTCACGACACTCGCGCCGCATCTGGTGAAACCGGTGAGCTTCCTGTACCCGCTGACGCACCGGGCGTGGGAGCGCCCGTACACCGCGGCCGGGCTTTTCCTCTACGACACGATGGGCGGCGCGCGATCGGTGCCCGGCCAGAAACATCTGACGCGCGCGGGCGCGCTGCGGCTGGTGCCCGCGCTCAAGCGGAATGCGCTCATCGGCGGTATCCGGTACTACGACGCGCAGTCCGACGACGCGCGTCACACCATGACCGTCGCCAGGACGGCCGCCCATTACGGCGCCGTCGTGCGCACTTCGACCCAGGTCGTCGAGTTCCTCCGCGAAGCCGACCGGGTGTCCGGGGTGCGGGTGCGGGACGTCGAGGACGGTCGCGAGACAGAGGTCCAGGCCAATGTCGTGATCAACTGCACCGGCGTGTGGACGGACGAGCTGCAGCGGCTGTCCGGCAGCCGCGGCCGTTTCCGCGTGCGGGCGAGCAAGGGCGTGCACATCGTGGTGCCGCGGGACCGGATCGTGTCCGAATCCGGGCTGATCCTCCGGACGGAGAAGTCCGTGCTGTTCGTGATCCCGTGGCGAAACCACTGGATCGTCGGCACGACCGACACCGACTGGCATCTGGACCTGGCGCATCCCGCCGCGACGAAGAACGACATCGACTACATCCTCGACCACGTCAACGCGGTGCTCGCGACCCCGCTGACCCACGACGACATAGAAGGCGTGTACGCCGGGTTGCGGCCGTTGCTGGCGGGGGAGAGCGAAGAGACCTCGAAGCTTTCGCGTGAGCACGCGGTCGCGCGCGTGGCGCCGGGCCTGGTGGCGATCGCGGGTGGCAAGTACACGACGTACCGGGTGATGGCGGCCGACGCCGTGGACTCCGCCGCGGTGGACCTGCCGGGGAGGCTGCAGTCGTCGATCACCGACAAGGTCCCGCTGCTGGGGGCGGACGGCTATCACGCGCTGGTCAACCAGGCCGATCATCTGGCGGCGCAGCACGGGCTGCATCCTTACCGGGTCCGGCATCTGCTGGACCGCTACGGGTCGCTGGTGCACGAGGTGCTCGCTCGCGCCGACGGCAAACCGGAGTTGTTGCGGCCGCTCGAGAGCGCCCCGGACTACCTGGCGGTCGAGGCGGTGTACGCGGCGAGCGACGAGGGTGCGCTGCACCTGGAGGACGTCCTCGCCCGGCGGACGCGCATCTCGATCGAGTACCCGCACCGGGGCGTGGACTGCGCGGCGCAGGTCGCGATGCTCATGGGGCAGGTCCTGGGCTGGTCCGACGCGACCATCGAGCGGGAGGTCGAGGTCTACACCGCACGGGTCGCGGCCGAGCGCGATTCGCAGACGCAGCCGGACGACGAGGCGGCGGACGCGAGGAGGTCCTCGGCACCGGAGGCCCGGTCCCGGCTGACCGAGCCGGTGGGCTGAGGGCGTCAGGGCAGGGTGGTCGAGGACACCGTTTCCGGGGCGCGTTCGTGCAGGACCACGGTGTCGCCACCCAGCAGCGCCTTCAGCGTGATCCGGTTGCCGATCGGGTGCGACATCGGCGCGATCAGCAGCACGCGCTGCGGCCCGTCCGGATTCGGCTCGACCATGCGTGCCAGTTCCTCGTACTCGCCGCTGTAACGCACGGTGTTCCCATCCTCCGCCGGGAACACCGTCTCCACCGCGCGCGGCATCACGATGTCACCCTCGGCCGCCTTCGTCCCGCGGCCTTCCACCAGGAGCGGGCAGTCCGGGTCCGAGGACAGCACGTGGTCCGCCTCGACGTCGTCGTCTTCGCACGACAGGTCCGCGCGATGCAGTACCCGGGCACCACGAAGCTGTGCCGCGATTTGCAGGAGAATTGTTTCCGGCATGTTGCCACCGGTTATCGCGACCGTTTCTCCCGGGGAAATTCCCTCGTTTTTCAGTGTCGTATGCAACCGTCTCAGTGTGTCAAAGGTCTCCTGGTAGCTCATCGACCGGCTGCGGTGGGCGAAGGCGATCTTGTCGCCGCCCTCGCACAGCACGTCGAGGATGCGGGTCAGGAACAGACTGGAGTCGCCCACGTTTCCCCCGTTCGGCGCTGAAGCAAGGTTACCGATCCCAGGTCACCACAAGATCCGGGACCGCGAAAGGAATTGTGTCACCCGGCACAAGGGAAATCAGTTCGAAATCCGATTGTTCAGGTTCGTATCCAAGTGACGAGGGGTTCCCCTGGCAGGTTCGGGTCGCCGCTGAGCCCTATCCGGGTGAACCCGCAGCGCTCGGCCACCGCCTCCGACGCCGAGTTGTCCGGATGGTGCCGGTAGGCGATCTCGCGCAGTTCGAGCGCGCCGAACCCGAAACGCACCGCCGCGTTGACCGCGACGACGCTGATCCCGCGGCCTCGCGCGGCCGGATGGACCCACAGCGCGACCTCGCCGTGCCCGTCCTCGAGGTCCAGTTCCTTGAGCCCGATCTCGCCCAGCAGCGCGCCCGTGGTCGGCTCGGCGATCGCCCACGAGCAGCGCTCGTCCCGGTACCACTCCGCCGCGCGCTGGTTCACGTACTTGCCGGCCTCGGTGAGGTTCCGCACGCGGTAGTTGACGATGTAGCGGGAGTGCTCGGCGTCGGCGAACGCTTCCACCAGCGTGGGCCGGTCGTCCAGGCGCTCGTCCGCGCGTAACTGGCGCAGGTAGTACTCGCCCGCGTTGATCTCCACCGGTTGCATGGGGCTAGCGCGACCTCGCTCCGAACGCCAGCGCGACCACGACGGGCAGCAGGAACACGAGCCACAGCCCGCGGGCCACGGTGAAGTACAGCATAAGCGCGACGATCGCCGCGATCGGGACCGCGGCGCCGAACCGGCGGACCGGTGCCACGGACCGGGCGGCCGGTGCGGGAGCCGCCCGCAGCACGCTGGGATGCGGCTCCGGCAGGTCCGCGAACAGGGGCGCCAGGTCCCCGCGCGTCTTGGCCGCGGTGACCTTCGCCGACCGGGTGCCGTACTCGTCGATGTCCAGGCGTCCGGTCCGGACGTGCTCGGACAGCGCCTCGATCGCCTCGTCGCGCTCAGCGTCGCTGAGCCGCATGTCCGCGCTCACGTGCCGATCGTACGACGCCTACGACCACCGGTGGCCGCGGTGGCGATCACGGCCGTGGTGGCGGTCCTTGTCCCAGTCCTTGCCCCACAGGCCCTGGCCGACCGCCCCGAACACGAACGGCACCGCGATGAACCACCACAGGTGCGTGGTGAGGCCCAGCACGATGGCACCGACGAACAGGAGCGGGAGCACGGCTGCGGCGACCCGCTGGCCCAGCGGGCGATCGGTGTACGCGACCGGGCCCGAGCGCTTCGGGGCCGGGACGGCCGCCTGCTTCGGGGGCTCGCCGAGCACCGGGTGGGGCGCGGGCAGGTCGCCGAACAGCCCGGCCAGTTCGCGCCGGGTCTTCGCCGCGGTGACCTGCGCCGACCGCTCGCCGTACTCGTCCACGGTGAGCCGCCCGGCGCTCATGTGCTCGCCGAGCGCCTTCAGCGCGCTTTCCCGATCGGCGTCGCCGATCCGCATGTCTGGTTCGGGGACCTCGTCCACGCTTCGATGTTATGCCGGAACGGGCGGGCTCAGCCCGTGATTTCGAGGAGAGAAGCGCCCTGAGTCACGGCGGAACCGACCTCGACGGACAAGCCGGTGACCGTTCCGGCCTTGTGGGCCGTCACCGGGTTCTCCATCTTCATCGCCTCCAGCACGACGACGAGTTCGCCGGCCTCGACCTGCTGGCCTTCCTCGACGGCCACCTTGACGATCGTGCCCTGCATCGGCGCGGTCACCGCGTCGCCGCTGACCGTGGCCTTGGTGCCGCCCGCTCGCTTGCGGGGCGCCGCCTTCTGTGCCGCGCCGCCACCGCCGCCGAGCGCCAGGTCACCGGGCAGCGACACTTCGAGCCGCCGGCCGCCGACCTCGACGACCACCGTCTGCCGGGGCTCGGCTTCCTCCTCGGCTCCGGCGCCGTCGGTGAACGGCTCGATCTGGTTGTCGAACTCGGTCTCGATCCAGCGGGTGTGCACGCTGAACGACTCGCCGTCGCCGATGAACGCCGGATCGCGCACGATCGCGCGGTGGAACGGGAGCACGGTCGCCATCCCTTCGGCGACCATCTCCTCCAGCGCGCGCCGGCTGCGCTCGAGCGCGTTCTCCCGGTCGGAGCCGGTGACGATCAGCTTCGCGAGCATCGAGTCGAACTGGCCGCCGATGACGCTGCCGGTCTGCACGCCCGAGTCGACCCGGACGCCGGGGCCTTCCGGGAAGACCAGCTTCCTCACGGTGCCGGGCGCGGGCAGGAAGTTGCGCCCGGCGTCCTCGCCGTTGATCCGGAACTCGATCGAATGGCCGCGGGGCTGCGGATCCTCGGTGAAGCGGAGCTTCTCGCCGCGGGCGATCCGGAACATCTCGCGGACCAGGTCGATGCCGGTGGTCTCCTCGGAAACGGGGTGCTCGACCTGCAGCCGGGTGTTGACCTCCAGGAACGAGATCGTGCCGTCGGTGCCCACCAGGTACTCGACGGTGCCCGCTCCGGAGTACCCCGCTTCCCTGCAGATCGCCTTGGCGGAACTGTGGATCGTGGCGCGCTGCTCCTCGGTCAGGAAGGGCGCGGGCGCTTCCTCGACGAGCTTCTGGTGCCGCCGCTGCAACGAGCAGTCGCGGGTGCCGACGACGATCGCGTTGCCGTGCTTGTCGGCCAGGACCTGGGCCTCGACGTGCCGCGGCTTGTCCAGGTAGCGCTCGACGAAGCACTCGCCACGGCCGAAGGCGGCCACGGCCTCCCGGGTGGCCGACTCGAACAGTTCGGGGATCTCTTCGATCGTGCGCGCGACCTTCAGCCCGCGGCCACCGCCGCCGAACGCGGCCTTGATCGCGACGGGCAGGCCGTTCTCCTGCGCGAAGGCGATGATCTCGCCGGCTCCGCCGACCGGTTCCTTGGTGCCGGGCACCAGCGGCGCGCCTGCCTTCATCGCGATGTGCCGCGCGGTCACCTTGTCGCCGAGGTTGCGGATCGCCTCCGGGCCCGGGCCGATCCAGGTCAGGCCGGCGTCGATCACCGCCTGGGCGAAATCGGCGTTCTCCGACAGGAAGCCGTAGCCGGGGTGGACCGAGTCCGCGCCCGAGCGCTTCGCCACGTCGATGAGCTTGTCGATGACCAGGTAGCTCTCCGCCGCGGTGGTGCCGCCGAGCGCGAACGCCTCGTCGGCGAGGCGGACGTGCGGGGCGTCCCGGTCGGGTTCGGCGTACACGGCGACGCTGGCCACGCCCGCGTCCCTGGCCGCTCTGATCACCCGGACCGCGATCTCGCCCCGGTTGGCGACCAGGATCTTGGTGACCGGTCCGCCGGTGGCCTGCTCGGGCACGCCCTACCTCCAGAAACTCCGATTCCGCCCCGGAGCGTCCCACGAGCCGCGGGGCATTTCCGCAGTTTACGGGCCGGGTGTCCTCGTGCGGTGAGAGGCGGCTCACGCTTACCCTGGCGCGGAGGGGGAAGGAGTGCGCGCGTGGTTCCTCGGTCGGTTGTGGTCACGGCGGTCGTCGCCGCGCTGGTCACGGTCGGTGCACTGGCCGGCGTCGCATCCCTGCGCGACCGGGGTGAGGCCCCTCGGCTGGAGGCGGCCGCACCGGCGATTTCGCAGCAGGGCTCCAGTGCCGAGTGCGGCAACGGGCCGTGCCGCACGCTGACCACCCAATCGGTCGACGGTGCGCGGGTGGAGTTGCTCGCGGACGCCGCGGGCGGCAACGGCCGGTTCCAGTCGGGCGGCCAGGTCATCCAGACCAGCATCACCGAACTGGGCGCGCGGCTCGACACGAACTCGCTTTCGTGCGTCGCCGCCTCGGTTTCGGCTTGCCTGGTGACTGCGCCGTTGAACGGCGGGCGGCTCGGCGAACTCCTCGTCGACCGGGGCGGCGACTGGCGTTCGATGGACAAGCCCTACTTTTCGACCGCGGGAGTGGTCGTGCTGGGCGATGTCCTCGGCACCGACGCGCCCGAGGTCACGGTCGTCGAATCATCCCCGGTGCTGGCGCGCATGTACGGCCTCGACGGGGCGGTGCTCGGTTGCACGAGGACCTACACGTATCTCTCGCAACTCCGTGGGTGGCCGGATGTCCGGCTCAGCGCCTCGGACGTGCGGCGCTGTTCTTAGCGCGACCACAGATCGGTGACGGACACCCCGACTTCGGCCAGCAGGCGCCGGGTGAGCGGCAGGCTGATGCCGATGACACTCGACGGATCGCCGTCGATCCCGTCGATGAACCAGCCGCCGAACCCGTCGAGGGTGAACGCCCCGGCGACCTCGAGCGGCTCGCCGGTGCCGATATAGGCCTCGATCTCTTCGGGCGACGGGTCGGCGAACCGGATTCGTGTCGTGTGGCTGCCGGTGGCCCGCCTGGTCGGTTCGCCGCCCTCCAGCCTCACCACCGCGTGCCCGGTGAGCAGGTCGCCGGTGCGGCCGGCCTGCAGTGCCCAGCGCTTGCGGGCGACCTCGGCCGTACCGGGCTTGCCGAGCATCTCGCCGTCGATCGACAGCATCGAGTCGCAGCCGACGACCACCGCGTCGGAGTGCGTGCCGGCGACGGTTTCCAGCACCGCCTCGGCCTTCGCCACCGCGAGCGCGATGACGAGCCCGGCCGGGGACGGATCGGTCAGCGTCGCGGCCACGGCGTCTTCGTCGACACCGGAGACCACGACACTCGGATCGACACCGGCCGCGCGAAGCACGCCGAGCCGGGCGGGGGACTGGGACGCTAAGACGAAACGCACGGTCTATGAGCGTAGAGCAGGCTCGGTGCCGGCGGGCGCGGGCTCGGGCCGGGCGACCCGCTTCATCGCGGTCGCGGCGATCGCGCCGAGCAGCAGCACCGCGGCCGGCAGGATCAGCGTCTCGCGCGTCGCCGTGGTCAGCGCGACGGGGGCATTACCGCGCTCGGCGGCCATGGCCGTGGTGATGCGGGCCTGCAGCAGCACGCCGATCGCCGCGCTGCCGAGCACGCCGCCGACCTGTCGCGCGGTGTTGAAGATGCCCGACGCGGCGCCTGCGAGCGTGCGCTCGACCGAGCTCATCGTGACGTTGCTCATCGGCGCGAACACCGAGCCCGTGCCGAGCCCGCACAGCAGCAGCGCGGGGATCAGGGCCCACGGGCTCGTGTCCGCCCGGGCCTGCGCCGCGATCGCAGCGAGGCCGCCGGCGAGCGCGACGAACCCGAACATCACCAGGTACTTGGCGTTGACCTTGTCGGAAAGGCGCCCGATGAACGGCGCGACGATGCCGGACAGCAGCGACATCGGCGCGGTCAGCAGGCCGGCCTTCGTCGGGCTCAGGCCGAGCACGTCCTGGACGTAGACGACGAGCGGGACGAACATGCCGGTGATCGCGAAGCCGATCGCCACGGCGGTGACGGTGCCGGCGGAGAAGTTGCGGTTGCCGAACACCCGCAGCGGCAGCAGCGGTTCGCGCCTGTTGAACCGTTGCCACACCACGAAAGCCGCCAGCAGCAGCACACCCGCGCCGATGATCTCGAAGATGTTCACCGCGCCGAACACGGTGCCCCAGTTGTACTGCTGGCCGTTCTGGATGCCGAAGACGAGGCAGAACAGGCCCACGGAGGAGAGCACGATGCCGGGGATGTCGAAGGAATGCGAATGCTTCGGCTGCCAGTCCGGCACCAGGATCATCGTCGCCACGATCGCGATCACGCCGATCGGCACGTTCACGAAGAAGATCCACTCCCAGCCGAGCCCGTCGACCAGGACGCCGCCCAGCAGCGGGCCGGCGATCGTGGCGAGCCCCGCGACGCCGCCCCACATGCCCATCGCCGGGCCGCGTTCGGCCGGTTTGAACAGGTGCGTGATGAACGCGAGGGTCTGCGGGGTCATCAGCGCGGCGCCGAGGCCCTGCACCGCGCGGGCCGTGATCAGCATCTCGACGTTGCCGGACAGGCCGCACCACAGCGAGGCGAGGGTGAAGACGACGAGCCCCGCGAGGTAGACGCGTTTCGGTCCGAACCGGTCGCCGAGGCGGCTGGTGAACAGCATCGGGACGGCGTAGGTGAGCAGGTAGACCGACAGCACCCAGACCACGGAGTTGAGCGAGGTGTGCAGTTCCCGGACCATCGCGGGAATCGCGATGGACACGATGGTCGTGTCCAGCAGGATCATGAAGAAACCCAGGCACAGCGCGGAAAGCGCCGCCCACGGGCTAGCCTGTCTGTTCATTCCCGGTTTCCTTGGTGTCCACAATGGATAGATGGGCGAGGTTCTCCGGCTTCGGCGCGTTGCCGGGCCACGGGATCCGGCCGGACTCGAGATCGGCGATCAGCCCTTCGGTCCAGGCCAGTTCCGACTTGCGCTGGTGGTGGCTGAAGGCATGCTCGATCCACCACATGTCGGGCAGGTCCTCCTTGAGTACCTGCTCGATGACCACCTCGTCGGCGGCGATGCGGGCCTTCAGGTTGACCACTCGCCGCTTGAGCTGTTCGACGGCGTCGCCCTCGTCGAGTTCGTTCGCCGCGGACAGCGCGACCGGGTACTGCGGGTACTCCTGCGCCGGTGTGCTGAGCATGTCGCGGACCTGGTCGGAGAAGGTGTCCTGACCCTTTTCCGTCATGGCGTAGACGGTGCGTTCCGGGCGGCGTCCTTGCCGCTGGGTGTCGACGACCTCGATGAACTGCTGCGCTTCGAGGCGTTCGACCGTGTGGTAGAGCGAGCCGGGCCGGAGCTTGACGCGCAGGTCGACGCGGCGGTGCCGCATGATCTGCGTCATTTCGTAGGGATGCATGGGTTTCTCGTGCAGCAGTTCGAGGATCGCCATCGCGAGAGGCGTCAGCGGTTGCTTCGCCGCGGCCACCGGTGATCAGTCCCTTCGAAGATCCATCCCGTATATTCCACATGGACTATACGGGGCGGAGTGACAGTTGTCGAGGTCGCGAAAGCCCGGACCGGTCCCCGTGCCGTTGGGTACTGTGAACCGCCCGGAGTTCCCGGCTCGACTCATGGGGGTCACACGGTGGTGGATCCGATTTCCTCCGCACTGCTCACCGCGCTCGGCGCCACCTTCTCCGCCCTCCATCAGTGGGGAGTCGAGCGCGCGGCGGACCGGATCACCGACTGGGGCCGGGAGCGCGTGCTCGGCGATCCCGCCCGCGTCCTGCCGCAGATCACCCGTGAACTCGCCGAGTTGCGCCGGGCCGAGTTCGGCGGCCTGCCCGAGAACGAGTGGGCCGCGGTTCAGATCGCGGTGGCCGAGTCGTTGCGCGCCGCGGATTTCGGTGAACTGCTGGAGACCTCGCCGCGCGTGCTCGTCAGCGTCAACCGCCTGCGCGCGCACGTCCGCACGGCCGGGCGGCCGGTGCTGCGCTCGGCCGCGCTCGGCGAGTCCGGCCGTGCCGCCTACCACCGGCTCCTCCGGCACAGCTGCCACCAGATCGCGAAACAGGCGCGGGCGCTCGACACCGTGATGCGGTCGCTCCACGCCGAAACCGCCGAAGGGGTGGACGAACTCAAGCACCGTCTCGACGATCTCGCCCGCGAACCGGAAGGGCGGGCGGCCGAGTTCGAGCGCGCGTATGTGCGTTACGTCGCCGACGATCACGCGAAGTTCGAGCTGTTCCAGGTCAGCATGGGCCGCGCTCCGGCGCTGCACGCGTTCGAACAGTTCTACCGCGCGCCCTCCCTCGCGCGGCGGCATCCGGCCGATGGGACCGAACTGACCGGCGCCGGGACGGACAGCGCGAACGCGATCGGCTCCGCGCGCCGCGTCGTGCTGCTCGGTGGCGCGGGCGCGGGCAAGACGACCTTCCTGCACTGGCTCGCGCACACCGCGGCGGCTTCCGTCCGCGACGGCCGCGATGGCCCGTGGCGCGACGATATCCCGTTCTTCTTGTCACTGCGCCAGTTCACCGACCGGCCGCTGCCCGACCCGGAGGACCTGGTCACCGTCACCGCCCGGCCGCTCGCCGGGGAGAAACCCGACCACTGGGTGAGTTCGGTGTTGCGCTCGGGCCGCGCGATGATTCTGGTCGACGGTGTCGACGAGTTGCTGCTGGAGCGGCGCGAAGAGATCCGGCGCTGGGTCGCGGGGCTCGTGCGCGCGTACCCGAACGCCAGATACGTGATCAGCACCCGCCCGTCCGCCGTTCCTGACGAATGGCCCGGTGCCGGGTTCGCGCGCTTCGAGCTGCTTCCCCTGAGCAGCAACGGTTTGCGCGATCTCATCCGGCACTGGTACCAGGCGGCGCGTGAGCTGGAGCCCGATCCGGAGCAGCGGGCCTGGCTCGGCGACTGTGAACGGCGGCTCGCGCAGAGCCTCGCGACCCGGCCGGACGTGCGCAGCCTGGTGTCCAGCCCGCTGCTGTGCTCGCTGCTGTGTGCCTTGTACCGCAAGGAGGACATGTACCTGCCGCAGAGCCGTAAGGAGCTGCTGGACAAGGCGCTCGAGCTGCTGCTGGGCCCGTGGGACTCCCGGCGCGGGATCGCGGTCGAGGACGGGCTGGAGATGTCCGCCAACGAGAAGATGATTCTCCTGGAACGCTTCGCCGCGCCCATGGTCCGCAACGCGGAACTGCTCATCGCCCCCGAGACGGCGGCGCAGCGGTTCGGGCGCGCGATGTCGGGGCTGCGGTCGGAGGCGCGCGAGCTGGCACCCGAGCAGGTGCTGCGGCATATGCTCGAGCGCACCGGGCTGCTGCGTGAGCGCGACGGCCGGATCCAGTTCGTGCACCGGACCTTCCGCGATTTCCTGGCGGCGGGCGAATTCGTCAAGGCCGGTGAGCTGGGTTACCTCATCGAGCACGCGCACGACGACTCGCTCATCGAGGTGGTCTTCATGGCGGCCGCGCAGGCGCGGGCGCGCGAGGCCGGGGAACTGCTCGGGCGGCTGCTCGAACGCGCCCGCCGCCGGGTGACGAGGAAGGACCGCGAGACCGCGGACAGGCTCGAACTGCTCGCCGCCGCGTCACTCGGCTACGTCGACGTGATCGACCCGGAGCATGTGCGCACGGATGTCCTCGGCGCGGTCCGCCGGCTCATCCCGCCGGGGACGTTCCACGACGCCGAACTGCTGGCGAGAGCCGGTGGTTTCGTGGTGGACCTGTTGCCGGGGCCGATCGAGGTCGGCAAGTACGCGGACGAGACGGGTGCGGATCGTGCCGAGGTCACGGCCAGGGTGCTCCGCACGCTCGCGTTGATCGGCGGCGAAGAGGCGTGGGAGAAGATCCAGGCGTTCGGCGACACCGACCGCGGGGTGGTGATCGACGAGCTGCTGCGTGCATGGCGGCAGTTCGACCACTCCGAGAGCTACGCGCGCACCTTGCTGTCCAATGTGGATTTCGGCGAGCGGGTGCTGGAGGTGCACCGGTGGGATTCGCTGACGCGGCTGCGGTATCTGCGCAAGCTCACGGCGGTGCAGCTGGTCGGCGATCTCGCGCTCACCGACCGGGAGGGCAGGCGGCCGCTCGCGGAGATCCCGCGGTTGCGGCATCTGGAGATCCGGGCGAACGAGGTCGCCGAGGATCTGTCCGGGCTCGGCGGCTGCGCGGCATTGCGGGTGTTGTGGATTTCCGGCTACAGCCGGTTGCGTGACCTGTCCGCGCTGGCCGGGCTCGGTGTGGAGGAGTTGCGGCTGCATACGACGGGCGGTTTCGGTGAACTGCGCGTGCCGCAGTTGGCGACGCTCGCGGGCGCGCCGCTGCGGCTGTTGTCGGTCCGGCATCCCGCGCTCGAGCGTGGGCTGGGTGTGCTGCCGGCGGACCTCCCGCTGACGGAGCTCGTGCTGGACGGGCGCGCGGAATACCGTTCCCTGCAAGGGATCGAGCGGTTCACCGGGCTGGAAAAGGTGACCGTGCACGGGGTTCCGAGCGTCGAGGAGGTGCGGCTGCTCGGCGAACTGCCCGCCCTGAAGCGGCTGGTCGTGCACGGTGCGGCGCCGGCCGCCGACCTGGTCCGGCTGCGCCCGCTCACCGGCGTGGCCGCCGAACTGCGCGACGTGACCGACCGCTCCGCCGCCCGCAAGGCCCTCCCCAACGCCGAGATCTCGCGGACTAGTGTCGTGTGATCCTGTCCGGTTTACGTTGCCGTGTTTGCCCGTTGAGTCGGTGGGTTTGTCCGCTGCGGTGTCGAGTTGGCTGGTCCGGTCGCTGATTTTGTCCTAGGCGACAGCGGCCGGCCAACTCGATGACGCCCCGAGCCAACTCAGCGACGCCAAGGGCCAACTCAGTACCCTGGCGAACAAACACACCCGCGCGCAAAGACAACAAGATCACGAAACACTACGTGAGGTGGGTGCTGATGGCGAGGATGTGGTCGGAGATGAGGGCGTGCAAGGGGGCTAGCTGCGCGGCGGCCAGGAGATCGCAGATGCGGGTGTGCTCTTCGAGGATGATGCGGGGGCGGTTCGACGTGTCGCGGCTCAGGACGGTGTTGACCATGCGCAGCTGCCGGTCCCGCAGTCCCGAATAGAACTCGTCGAACAGGGCGTTGCCCGCGGCGTGCACCAGCGTCGCGTGGAAGTCCCGGTCGATCGAGGTGAAGCGCGGGTCCGGGTACTTCAGCGCGCGCTGCTCGGCCAGTACTTTCCGCATCTCGTCGGCCACTTCGCGGTGCCGCCCCGACTCGATGATCTTCGCGGCCGCGTGCCGTTCGAGGAAGATCCGGGCCTCCGCGATGTCCTCGGCCTCACGCGCCGAAACGGGCACCACCAGCGCGCCCCGCTTGGGGTAGAGCTTCAGCAGCCCCTCGCTCGCCAGGCGCAGGAACGCCTCCCGCACCGGCGTCCGCGACAGGTCGACCTCGTCGGCGACCTCGCCCTCACTGATCAGGCGGCCGCCCTCGAACCGGCCGTCCAGGATCCGCTCCTTCGTCCACCGGTACGCGCGCTCGCCCGCGCCGCCCTGTGAGCGGTCCCTCGTTGACATGCACGCATGGTAACGACCAGCCTGATAGATACCAGATAGATGCAACGGGAGGCGTGCTGTGCACAAGGCGTGGTTCATGTGGGGGTTGGGTGCGCTCTGCTACCTGACCGCGCTGTTCCACCGGATGAGCCTTTCGGTCGCCGGACTCACCGCTCAGCAGCGGTTTTCCGTCGACGCGACCGGTCTGGCCGTGTTCTCCGTGGTCCAGCTCGTGCTCTACGCCCTGTTGCAGGTGCCGGTCGGCGTCGCGGCCGACCGGTTCGGCCCGCGCCGCCTCCTGCTGACCGGGATGGCGCTGATGGCCGCGGGATCGACGATCTTCGCGGTCGCCACGGCCTATCCGCTCGCCATCACCGGCCGTGCGCTGATCGGCGCGGGCGACGCCTTCCTGTTCGTCAACGTGCTTCGCCTGGCGCACAACTGGTTCCCCGGCCGCCGCTATGCGCTCGTCGCGGCGCTGACCGGCATGGTCGGCGGCGTCGGCCAGCTGATCGCGACCGCACCACTCGCGGCGCTGCTCACCGGGTTCGGCTGGACCACGGCGTTCCTCGCCGCGGGCGTGGTGACCGCGGAGCTGCTGGCGATCGTCGCGGTGCTGCTACGCGAAAGCCCATCCGGTTCGGTCGCGCCCGTCGTCACCGGCGAACCGCTGCGCGAAAGCCTTCGCCAGGCCTGGCGGAACCGCGGCACCCGGCATGCGATGTGGACGCACTTCACGCTCATGGGCACGTTCGTGTCGTTCACCGCCGTGCTCGGCCAGCCGTACCTGGTCAGCGCGCAAGGCCGGACGCCGGGCTCGGCCAGTGCGCTGCTGAGTGTCGTGGTGATCGGGTTCGTGCTGGTCAGCGCCATCGCCGGGCAGGTGGGCTCACGCCGCCCCGAACTGCGGGCGCGACTGGTCGCGGTCTCGGCGTCGGTGAGCGCGGTGTGCTGGATCATGCTCGTCGCGGTGCCGGGACCACTTCCACGGGTGGTGCTCGCGCCCGTGCTGTTCCTGATGGGTGCGGCCGGCGGCGTGAGCATGCTCGCCTTCGACCTCGCCCGCACCTCGAACCACGGCCACCGGGCCGGGATCGCGAGCGGCGTGGCGAACATGGGCGGGTTCTGCTTCGCAGTGGTAGCCGAACTGGGTGTCGGGATCCTGGTCGACACGCTCGTCGCGCACGGCCTGCCCTCGGCGGAAGCCCACAGGCTGGCGTTCGGTGTCGTGCTGGTGATGGCACTCGCGGGCACGTTCCGGCTGTTCAGCCTGCACAACCACGCCGGCGTCCGGCCCCAGCGCGAGCTGGAGCCGGTGGCCTAAGCCGACTCGCCGATGATCTCGTCGGCGACCCAGTGCGCGACGCCTTCCGGATATGGGGACGCCAGCCCCAGGATGATGTGACCGAACCCGGCGTTGACGGCTTCGGCGATCGCCTCTCTCGTGTCATCGGGCCGGTCGTAGGGGACCGGCAGGTGGATCGAGCGGGTCACCGACGCGGGGTCGCGGCCGATCTCGGTGCAGAAGCGGTCCAGCAAAGCGCTGCGGCTGACCGCGTCTTCGATGTCGCAGCCCGAGCCGCAGCCGGTCGGTTCGCGCGGCCAGCGCAGACAGCAGTGTCCAGCCTTCGTAGGTGGGTCCGCCGGGGTCGCCGAAGATCGGCATGAGGTGATCGAACAGCCACGCGTGCTCGATCCGCGGGATCGCGTCGGCCTCGCGCCATACACGCAGCACTTCGGGATAGCTCACCTGCGACGGGCGGTCATGATCCCGAACCGGGTTGTCTGTGACACGGTCGATTCCTTCGGTCAGCGGCGTCGCAGTGCCGGGTCGAGTAGGGACGGGGGCGCGTCGAACTTCTCCTCAGGGGCAAGATCGACGCCCGGGGCGACGATCGTGTCGATCGCGTCGAGTACGTCGGCGGGCAGCACGGTGTCCGCGGCGGCGAGGTGGGAGCGCAGGTGCTCCAGCGTGCGCGGGCCGATGATCGCGCTCGTCACGGCCGGGTGCGCGGTCACGAACCCGAGCGCGAGTTGGATCATCGTCAGGCCCGCGTCGTCAGCGACCTTGGCCAGTTGCTCGACGGCGTCGAGCCTGGCCCGGTTGCCGGGAATGCCGGTGTCGAAGCGTTCCGGACTCAATTTGGCGCGATTGGTCATGATCTCCTGGCCTGCCCGGACCGCGCCGGAGAGCCAGCCCGAGGCCAGCGGGCTCCAAACCAGCACGCCGAGCCCGTACTCCTCGGCGACCGGCAGCACATGACTCTCGACGCCGCGCTGCAGGATCGAATAGCTGGGTTGCTCGGTGACGTACCGGCTCAGATGGTTGTCCCGGGCGGCCCACAGCGCCTGCACGATGCGGTACGCGGGGAAGGTCGAGGAGCCGAAGTAGCGGATCTTGCCGGCGCGCTGCAGGTCGGTCAGCGCGGAAAGCGTTTCCTCGTCGCTGGTCCGCGGGTCCCACCGGTGGATCTGGTACAGGTCGACGTGGTCGACGCCGAGGCGGCGCAGGCTGTCGTCGAGCGCGGTGACCAGCCAGCGACGGGAACTGCCCTGGTGGTTGCGCTCGTCCCCGATGGGCATCGTGGCCTTCGTGGCGAGCACGATGTCGTCACGCCGCCCGGCGATGGCCTTGCCGACCATCGCTTCGGACTCGCCGTCGCCGTACATGTCGGCGGTGTCGACGAGGTTGATCCCGCCGTCGAGGGCGGCGTCGACGATCGCGGTGGCGTCGTCCTGATTCGTCCGCCCGATAGCGCCGAAGTTCATCGCTCCCAGCACGAGGGAACTGACCTGGACTCCGGTGCGGCCCAGGGTGCGGTAGTGCATGACGTGTCTCCTCTGGCAATATTGGTCAATCGGAACACTGCTCCATCTAACTTACCGGAGCAGCGTTCCGTTTCGCCACCGATGAGAGGAACCGGCACGTGCCCGAGACCGGAGGGCGGACGTCCCCGAAGAAGCGCGCCGACGCGCGGCGCAACGAGCAGACCCTGCTCGACGCCGCCGCCGCGGCGTTCGTCGCTTCGGGGGTGGACGCGCCGGTCCGCGACATCGCGACCAGGGCGGGCGTCGGGATGGGCACGATCTACCGCCACTTCCCGACCCGGGCGGACCTCGTCATCGCGGTGTACCGCCACCAGGTCGACGCCTGCGCCAAGGCTGGTCCAACCCTGCTCGCGAGCAGCGGCACGCCGCACGCCGCGCTCGCGGAATGGGTCGGTCTCTTCGTCGACTTCCTGGTCACCAAGCACGGGCTGGCCTCGGCGCTGCAGTCCGACAGTGCCCGCTTCGAGGCGCTACACGCTTACTTCCTCGACCGCCTCGTGCCCGTATGCGCTCAGTTGCTCGAAGCCGCCGCGGCCGCGGGCGAGATCCGTTCCGACGTCGGTGGGTACGAACTCCTGCGCGCCATCGGAAACCTCTGCGCCGGCGTCGAAGGCGACACGCGCTATGACGCGCGTCGCATGGTGGAGCTTCTCATCGCCGGACTGCGCCGGTCGGAGTGATCAGCGCGGGAAACCCGAGGCGCGCCAGGCGCCTTCGCCGGGGCGCGGCGGGCGGCGCAGCAGGGCCGCACGGTCGGCCCACCGCGATCGCGGCTCGTCGCGGGACGGTTCGTCCGGCGCCGCGGCCACGGCCGCGATGACCGCCGTCAGTGCCGCGAGTTCCTCGTCGTCCGGGGTGCCCCGGACGATCCGCAGCAAGGGTTTTTCGCTCACAGCGGGATGTTCCCGTGTTTCTTGGGGGGCAGGGTTTCGCGTTTGTCGCGCAGCATCGCCAGGCCGCGCACGATGTGACCGCGGGTGTGGGCGGGCGCGATGACGGAGTCGACGTACCCGCGTTCGGCCGCTTCGTACGGGTTGAGCAGGGCGTCCTCGTATTCTGCGATCAGGTCCGCGCGCAGCGCCTCCACGTCGCGGCCTTCCTCGGCGGCCTTCGCGAGTGTCTTGCGGTACACGATGTTCGCCGCGCCCTGCGCACCCATGACGGCGACCTGGGCGGTGGGCCACGCGAGGTTGAGGTCGGCGCCGAGGTGTTTGGAGCCCATGACGTCGTAGGCGCCGCCGTAGGCCTTGCGCGTGATGACGGTGACGAGCGGGACGGTGGCTTCGGCGTAGGCGTAGATGAGCTTGGCGCCGCGGCGGATGATGCCGTTCCACTCCTGGTCGGTGCCGGGCAGGAAGCCGGGCACGTCGACGAAGGTGAGCACGGGGATGTTGAACGCGTCGCACGTGCGCACGAACCGGGCGGCCTTCTCCGAGGCGTCGATGTCGAGGCAGCCGGCGAACTGGGTGGGCTGGTTGGCCACGACCCCGACGGCGTGCCCGTCGACGCGGCCGAACCCGACCAGCACGTTCGGCGCGAACAGCTCGTGGACCTCGAGGAACTCCCCGTCGTCGAGAACGCGGGTGATCACCTCGTGCATGTCGTAGGGCTGGTTCGGCGAGTCGGGGATCAGCGTGTCCAGCTCGCGGTCGGTGTCGGTGACCCCGTCCGCGATGGACTCGCCGACCGGCTCGGGGGCCCCGAACACCGGCGGGTCGGATAGGTTGTTCGAGGGCAGGAACGACAGCAGTTCCTTGACGTAGGCGATCGCGTCTTCCTCGTCCGAGCCGAGGTAATGCGCATTGCCGGACTTGGTGTTGTGGGTGCGCGCGCCGCCGAGTTCCTCGAACGTGACCTCCTCACCGGTCACCGTCTTCACCACGTCCGGACCGGTGATGAACATATGCGAGGTCTGGTCCACCATCACCACGAAGTCGGTCAGCGCGGGGGAGTACACGTGCCCGCCCGCGTTCGCACCCATGATCAGCGAGATCTGCGGGATGACGCCGGAGGCCTGAGTGTTGCGGCGGAAGATCTCGCCGTACAGCCCGAGCGAGACCACGCCCTCCTGGATGCGCGCGCCGCCGCCCTCGTTGATGCCGATGATCGGGCGGCCGGTCTTGAGCGCCAGGTCCATCACCTTGACGATCTTCTCGCCGTAGACCTCGCCGAGCGAACCGCCGAACACGGTCACGTCCTGGCTGAACACGCACACGGACCGCCCGTCCACGGTGCCGTAGCCGGTCACCACGCCGTCGCCGTAGGGCCGGTTCTTCTCCTGCCCGAAGCTGGTCGAGCGGTGCCGCGCCAGCTCGTCCAGCTCGACGAACGACCCCGGGTCCAGCAGCAGATCGATCCGCTCGCGCGCGGTCTTCTTGCCCCTCGCGTGCTGGCGCTCCACCGCGCGGGCCGAACCGGCGTGCACCGCCTCCTCGTACCGCTGGTACAGGTCGGCGAGCTTCCCGGCCGTGGTGTGGATGTCCGGTTCGTCCGGCGGGGGCGTCCCGATCGGCTCCGTCGCGCTGCTCATGTTTCCGCAGCCTAGCCACCGCGCGAGGGGTGCGCGTGTGGCGTCAACCTCATCCGGCGTGGACCGCGGCGAAGAGTTCCTTCAGTCGTGCGGGCCACGCGGCCAGTTCTGCGTCCGCGTGCTCGGCAGGCACCGTGTGTGTCAACTCGACGCGCGTGCCGAAGTCGGGGTCGGCGAACAGCTCCCAGCGCACGGCGCCCTCCTTGACCGTGTCCGCCAGCCGCGCGACGTGCTTGCAGGCGTCGTCGACGGGCTTCCACACCAGGTCGAGCGCGAAGCGCAGCTCGGCGCCCTCGGCGGTGTCGGCGCGGGTGCCCTCGGCCAGGCCGAAAACGTCGAGATAGTGCTGCATCGCGGGCAGCCACTCGGTGAACGCCTCGGGCTCGCGGCCGTCCAGCCGGGCATCCAGCGCGCCGAGGCAGTGGTCCCAGCCCGCGGCGTTGCGGCCCGCACCGAGCCTGCCGAGCCCGCCACCGCCCAGCGTCTGGGAGAAGTAGAGGATGCAGCCGTCGCCGTCCGGGACGAGCTCGAACCGCAGGACGTCGGAGTTCCAGCGGAACGCGTACACCTTCGGCGGGTCCAGTTCGAGGATCTCGCCGCCGCGAGAGCCGTCGATCGGCGCCTCGCCCGGGAAGGTGAAGGTCATCGCCGCGCCGATCTTCAGCTCGGTCTCGACCGCGGCCGGGAACCAGTGCGCCATCTCGGCGGGATCGCTGATCGCCCGCCACACCTTCTCCACCGGGTGCTTGAACCGTCGCTCGAACCGCAGCACAGTGGCGCCGCCGACGGTTTCCATCTTCGCGTCCATTACTCATCTCCCTGGGAGTCGAGGTGGCGTTCCAGGGCGTCGAAGCTGGCCTCCCACATCCGCCGGTACGGCGCGAGCCACGCGTCCAGCTCGACCAGCGGCTGCACACGCAACCGGTACCAGCGGCGTTGCGCTTCGTGGCGCACCTCGACCAGCCCCGCTTCACGCAGGACCTTCAGGTGCTTGGACACGGCGGGCTGGGTGAGTGAGAGCTGTTCGACCAGGTCGTTCACCGGGCGTTCCCGCACGCGCAGCAGGTCGAGGATTTCGCGCCGCCGGGGTTCGGCCAGCACCTCGAACGTTGATGCCATGACAGGCATATAACTACGAAGGCATGTTAACTGTCAAGAAACTGGCCGGGGGTGAGGCCGTAGTAGCGCTTGAACCAGCGCGTCAGATGGCTCTGGTCGGCGAAACCGGCGCTCGCCGCCGCGTCGGCCGGCGTGCGTCCGTCGATCAGCAGGCGGCGGGCCGCGCGCAGGCGAAGCTGGCGCTGGTAGTCGCTCGGCGCGAGGCCGTAGGCCGCGACGAATGCGCGGTGCAGCGCGAAACGGCTGCAGCCCACGGCGTCCGCGAGGTCCTCGGCGCGGAGGTCTTCGGCATACGAAGCGTCGAGCAGTTCCCTGGCCCGGCGGACTTCAACCGGCAGATAGCGGGCGTGCGCGGGACGGGTCGAACCACGGCGGACGAGGGCGCGAACGGTGTCGTGCAGGGCTTCGTCCTGCGCCAAGCGGCTTTCGCCGAGCGTCGCATGGAGACGGCAGAGCGCGCCGGCGAGCGTGGCGTCCTCAAGTACGGGTTCGGCGAACAACGGAAGTCCCACCGGGCGATCCGCGGTGTCCCGCAAGACATCGGCGATCAGCTCGGGTCCGATATGGACGATCCGGTAGGTGAAGCCGGCGGGCAGCGCGGCCTGCCCGTCGTGCGGCTCGTCCGGGTTGAACGCCATCACCATCCCGGCCGCGCTGGTGCGGGCGGCGCCACGGCAGGTGAACGCCTGCGCACCCGACTCCGTCACGCCGAACGAGTAGGTCTCGTGGCTGTGGCGGTGGTACACGTGCCGCTCGAAATGGGCGTGCATCGCCTCGAGCGGGCAGTCGGGCGCCCGCCAGTAGCTCGCCCAGTCGGTCACCCCGCGATTATCCCGCACGAGCGTTCAAGACGACCCGCCCCGCGCGCGGTGACCATGCCGGTATGAACACGAAGATCGCCGTGGTGGTGCGGGACGACCTCGCGCAGTGGCAGCGGCTGAACGTGACGGCGTTCCTGGTCAGCGGGGTCGCCGCGCGGTTCCCGGAAACCGTCGGCGACGAGTACGAGGACGCGTCTGGGCGGCGGTACCTGCCGATGTTCGGGCAACCGGTGCTCGTGTACCAGGCCGACGCCGCTGGCGTGAAGCTTGCGCACCAGAAGGCTGTCGAGCGGGGGCTCGCCGTCGCGGTCTACACCGAGGAACTGTTCGCCACCAGCAACGACGTCGACAACCGCGCCGCCGTGCGGGCCGTGCCGACCGAGAAGCTCGCGCTCGTCGGCATCGCCGTGCACGGGCCGCGCAACGCGGTGGACAAGGCGCTCAAGGGCCTCTCGTTGCATCCTTGAAACCGCGGAGGAGGAGTTCCAGCCCCTCGCGGAATTCCTCCTCCGCCCTTACCTCGCGAGCGGCTTTCGCGGTTTCGGCGAGCATCGGGAACTGGTCCTGCCCGCTCAGCGCCGCCGTGCCCGCGCCGTCGAGCGGGCTGTAGTAGCCGGTCTGCAGCGCACCGAGCACATGACTCAGATACGCGCGGAAGGCGATTGCCCTGTTCTTGCCGGTGAATCCCGCCTCGTCGAGCACGCCGAGCGCGATCTCGCCCCACTGCCGGGAGACGATCGAGCGGTGCCGGTGGATCAGCAGCAGCGGCACGACGGACGGATGCGCACGGACGGCCTCGTAGACCCGTTCGGCGAGGATGCGCAGCCGCGTGAACGGGTCGGCCGGTGGTAGCTCGAGTTCAGTGTGGCTCAGCACGCTGTCGACGACGAGTTCCTCGAGTTGCCCGCGGTCGGTGACATAGCGGTACAGCGACATCGTGCCCATGCCCAGTTCCTTGGCGACCGTGCGCATGGACAGCCCTTCGAGCCCTTCGCGGTCGAGGACGGCGAGCGCGGCGGCGGCGAGCTGGGCCGGGCTGAGAGAGCGAGGTCGTGGCATGGCGCTTGACAGCGTACAGGGTACGCGTAACGTCGTAGGCGTATCACGTACGCCTACGAAGGGAACCCGTTATGCGCCAGTTCGAGACCGTCACCGGCGAGCGGGTCACCGTGCCCGACCCCGACTGCCTGGTGCACCTGCAGTTCCGGCGGTTCGCCGGGTGCCCGGTCTGCAACCTCCATCTGCGGTCCGTGGTGCGGCGGCATGACGAGATCGTCGAGGCGGGTGTTCGCGAACTCGTCTTCTTCCATTCGCCCGCCGACGAACTGCGCAAGCACGTCGCCGGCCTGCCGTTCGCGGTCGTCGCGGACCCGGACAAGCGCGTCTACGTGGAGTACGGCGTGGAGTCGGCGCCGCGGGCTCTGCTCGATCCGCGGGTGTGGTGGCCGATCCTGCGCTCGGTCGTCACGGGGCTGGTCCGGCGTGCGCCGTTCCCGTCGAGCAGCCCCGTGGGCGGGCGGCTCGGGCTGCCCGCGGACTTTCTCATCGCGCCGGACGGGCGCGTGGTCGCGAGCAAGCACGGTGAGCACGCGTACGACCAGTGGTCGGTCGAAGAACTTCTCGCCCACGCCGATGACTTTCGGGCCGCGCGCGAGTCCGACCTACAAAAGGCTACGAGTCGAGGAGTGGAGAATGAGCCTGCCGCAGGTCGTTTCCCGGGCGCGTGACGAGCTCAACGCCGCGCGCCGCCAGTTCCCGTGCTATTCCTGCACCGCGGCCGAGCACCCCGACTTGGCGGTGTGAACGATGGTGTTCTCGAAGGCCCGCCTGGTGCGGGTGCACGACGTCATGGCGGCCCATGTCGAACGCGGCACGGTGCCCGGTGCGATCACGCTGGTGAGCCGTCGCGGTGAGGTACACGTCGATGTCATCGGCAAGCAGGCGGTGGACGGTGCGCCGCTGCGGCGGGACTCGCTGTTCCGGATCAGTTCGATGACGAAGCCGATCACCGCCGTAGGGGCGCTGACCCTGGTCGAGGAATGTGTGCTACGGCTGGACGATCCGGTCGACGATGTGCTGCCGGAGCTGGCCGGGCGGCGGGTGTTGCGGACGGTCGAGAGCGAACTCGAAGACACCGTGCCCGCGAACCGGGCGATCACGCTGCGGGATCTGCTGACGTTCCGGCTCGGTTTCGGGATGCTGATGGGTCCTTACCCGATCGTGGCCGCGGCGAACGAGCGGTCGGTGGCCGTGGGACCGCCGAACCCGGCGGAGTACCCGGCGCCGGACGAGTGGCTGCGGCGGCTCGGCGAGCTGCCGCTGATGGCCCAACCTGGCGAGAAGTGGTTGTACCACACAGGATCCGACGTGCTCGGGGTGCTGCTGGAACGTGTTTCGGGGAAGCCACTGGACGAGTTCCTGGGCGAGCGCGTCTTCGAACCGCTGGGCATGAAGGACACCGCGTTCTTCACGTCCGATGTGGACAGATTGGTGATGGGCTACCACGATGACCTGACGGTTTACGATCCGCCAGCCGGCCAGTGGAGCCGCCGCCCCGAGTTTCTGTCCGGTGGCGCCGGGCTGTTGTCCACTGTGGATGACCTGTCGGCGTTCGCGCACATGATGCTGAGCGGCGGCGGGCACGTCCTGTCCCGGCCGACGGTAGAGCTGATGACGACCGATCAGCTGACCCCGGCCCAGAAAGCGGTTTCCGGCTTCTTCCCGGGTTACTTCGACAACCGCGGCTGGGGCTTCGGTGTGTCGGTGGCGACCGCGCATACGAGCCTGTACCACCGCCCGGGCCGCTACGGCTGGGATGGCGGGCTCGGCACGTCGTGGCAGGTCGATCCGGGGGAGGAGCTGACCGGCATCCTGCTCACCCAGTGTGCCGGGTTCCCGGATTTCTCGCCGGTGTACCAGGACTTCTGGACGTCGGTGTACCAGGCCATCGAAGACTGAGCGGCACCAGGGTGTGGCCGCGAAGGCCGTCGCCTGAGGTTCGTCTCGCCCGGCGTTCAGCGAGCCAGCAGATCCCGCAGCGCCTTGATCACCTCCGCCGGGGACTGCTCCGCCATGAAATGGCCCGACGTGACCGTGCGGTGGTCCAGGTCCGGCGCCCAGGCTCGCCACCGGGCAGCGGCGTCGTAGCCGAGCGCCGCGCCCCAGTCCTGCTGCAGCACCGTGACCGGCATGCGCAGCCGGTTGCCGATCTGTTTGCCGCCGATGCGGAAACGTTGGCATTACTGGGTTTTCTCGTCGCCGATCCGGTCGCGCGGCCCGTGCTGGTGGTGGGGACCTACCGCACCACGGACGTCTCGCCGCCGCTGGCCGAGTTCCTGGGCAGGGCCGCGCGTGCCGAACCGGTGCGGGTGTACCTCGGCGGGCTCGAGCCGTCCGCGGTGGCGGAGTTGGTGCGCACGATCGCCGGGCGGGACGTGGACGAGGAGACCACGGATGTCATTACGCGGCGCAGCGGGGGGAATCCGTTCTTCGTCCGCGAACTCGCTCGCCTCGTCGGCACCGATCTCTCGGCCGTGCCGCCGGGAGTGCGCGATGTCGTCCGGTACCGCATGGCACGGCTCCCGGAACCCGTTCAGGCGATGCTCCGCCGGGCGGCGGCGATCGGCGCCGAGATCGACCTGGAAGTGCTCGGCGCTGTTACCGGTGATGACGTCCTCGAAGCGGTCGAAACGGCGGCACGGCAAGGATTCCTGATCGAGCGCGCGCCGCGACGCTTCCACTTCGCCCATGCCCTCGTGCGCGACACGGTGTACGACGATCTTTCGCGGTCGCGTCGCGCGCGGTGGCATGGCGAGATCGCCGAAGTGATCGGTCGGCTCAGACCGGATGACGCGGAATCCTTGGCCCACCACTACTTTCTGGCCGAAAGCCCGGCCGCCGGCCGGTACGCGCGGGTCGCGGCCGAACGGGCCGAGGAGCGCTTCGCCCCGCACGAGGCCGCGCGGTGGTGGCGGCAGGCGCTCAGCGCGCACGGCGAGGTGGACGCGCGGACGCGGCTCGAACTGACCATGGGGCTGGTGCGTGCGCTCGCCGTGACCGGTGGTCTGGAACAGGCCCGGCATCGCCGCGCCGAGGCGATCGCACTGGCTGACTCGCTGGGCGACCCCGCGTTGACGGCGCGCGTAATCGGCGCCTTCGAAGTGCCTGCATTGTGGACGGAGCACGACGATCCCGCGCTGGCGGCCCGGATCGTGTCGGTCGCGGAGCGAATACTGCCCACTGCGTCCGGTGCGGACCGCGTCCGGTTGCTGGCCACCGTCGCTCTGGAGACGCGCGGAGGCGGGGGAGACCGCGCGCGGAAGGCGGCGCTCGAGGCGGAGTCCATCGCGCGCGAGCTGGGCGATCCGAGGCTGCTGGCGCTCGCCCTCAACGCGCGGTTCATGCAGTCGTTCGAGCGTGCGGGGCTGGCACCGGAACGGGCCCGGATCGGGGCGGAGCTCGTCGAGCTCGCGGGCCGGCACTCGCTGGTGACGTTCGAGGTGCTAGGGCATCTGATCCTTCTGCAGGCCTGCTCGGCGCTGGCCGATTTCCCCGCCGCGGACCGGCATGCGGCTGAAGCAGACCGGCTCGGCGAGCGATACCAACTGCCGCTCGTGGGAGTGTTCACGCAGTGGTACCGGGCGCTCCGGGCGTCGGTGCGAGGCCCGGCGGAGGCTGCCTACCGCGCCGCGGCCGCGCGCCTGGCCGGCACCGGAATGTCCGGTTTGGACGGTGTGCTCGAACTCGCCCTGCTGTGCGAGCGGATTCTGCGCGGTGAGCGGGTCCCCGACGAGGAGCTCGAGGGTTACGCGCACTCCCCGCGCGATCTGCTGTTCGAGGTGCGAACGTGTCTGCATGCGACAGTCGCGATCAGACGATCGGACCGCGTCGCGATGGAGCGCTGCTACGCGGAGCTGTTGCCTGCCGAGGGAGAGCTCGCCGGGGCCGGAAGCGGTTTGCTGACCCTGCGCCCGGTGGCGTACTACCTTGGTGAGCTGGCGGCGGCCCTGGGTGATCCGCACGCTGCCCGGCATTACCGGCGAGCCGAAGAGATCGAACGGCGGATCGACGGTGATCCTGGGATTGCCGGTACCAGGCCGGATCGAAGGCGGCGAGGCACACTGGAGTCATGACCGAGTTCGGGGAGGCCGTGCGCCGGTGGCGTGACCGGGCCTCGCCCGGGGCCGCCGGGCTGCCCGCGGGTGGGCATCGGCGCACGCCCGGTCTGCGCCGCGAGGAACTGGCGCACCTGGCCGGGATCTCGGTCGACTACGTCACCCGTCTTGAACAGGGCCGCGCGGCCAACCCGTCCGCGCAGGTCGTCGAGGCGCTCGCCCGGGCCCTGCGGCTCGACGCGGCCGAGCGCGCCCACCTCTTCGAGCTGGCCGGGCTGGCGCCGCCGGGCCCCGAGCTGGTGCCCAGGTATCTCACCCCGAGCGTGCAGCGGATGCTCGACAGGCTCACCGGCACGCCCGTCGCGGTCTACGACGCGTCGTGGACCCTGGTGGTCGCGAACCTGCCGTATGCGGCGCTGATGGGCGATCCGTCCGGCTGGAAAGGCAATGAGTGCAACGGGGTCTGGCGCAATCTGCTCGGCTTCGGCACCCGGGTCCGGCACACACCCGAGTCCCGGCGCGCCCTCGAGACCGCGCTGGTCGCCGACCTGCGCGCGACCGCCGCCCGCTACCCAGGGGATCCGCGGCTGCGGCGGTTGCTGGCCGATCTGCGGGCGAACAGCGAGCGGTTCGTGCGGCTGTGGGATTCCGGCGCCGTCGGGCACCACGAAGCCGCCCGCAAGATCGTCGACCACCCGCAGGCGGGCGCGGTGGCGCTGGACTGCGACGTGCTGACCGTCGCGGGCAGCGACCTGCGGATCATGGTCTACACCGCCGAGCCCGGCACCGAGGACGCCGAACGCCTCGAGCTGATCACCGTGCTCGGCACCCAGGCGCTTGACCTCGACCTCACTGGAGGGTGAAGAGTGGGTCCATGACGATCTGGATTTGCGGTACCTGCGGGGTCGAACACCCCGACAGCGAGCAACCTCCCGCCGCGGTTTGCGAGATCTGCGCCGACGAGCGGCAATGGGTCCCGGAGACCGGTCAGGTCTGGACCACGCTGGACAAGCTGGCCGCCGACGGGCACGAGCTGGTGCACCAGGAGCTGGAGGAGGGCGTGCACCGGCTCAACCGGGAACCGAGGTTCGGTATCGGTCAATGGACCCACCTGGTGCGGACCCCGGGGGGCAACCTGCTGTGGGACCCGCCCAACCACCTCGACCGGGCGCTGGCCGAGAAGATCACCGAACTGGGCGGGGCGGCGGTGATCGTGGCGAGCCATCCGCATATGTACGGCTCCCAGGTCAGCTGGAGTCACCAGCTCGGGCGAGTCCCGGTCCTGGTGAACTCCGCGGACCGGCGCTGGGTGCGCCGCGAGGACCCGGTGATCCGGGAGTGGGCCGGTACCGAGGAGATCCTGCCCGGGATCACCCTCGTCGAAGCGGGCGGGCACTTCCCGGGTGCGGCGGTCGCGCATGTCGCGTCCGGCGCCGGGGGGAAGGGCATCCTGCTCACCGGCGACACCATCGTTCCGGTGCGGGCGACGGGCTGGGTGACGTTCATGCGGAGCTACCCGAACGACATCCCGCTTTCCGCCGGGCTGGTCCGGCGAATCGTGGACCGCGTCGAGCCCTACGCTTTCGATCGGCTCTACGGCCTGTTGGGCGGCAGGGTCCTCGCCGACGCCAAGGACGCGGTACGCCGCTCCGCGGAGCGTTACATCGCCTGGGTCAGCGGCGCCAACGACCACCTCGGTTAGGTCGTCGCCAGCAGGAAGTCCTCGCCGCTCGACGGTCGGAGCCCGTCCGAGCGGTTCGCGAAATAGCGTTAGGCCAGTGAAGTCCGGCACACGCCGGTCTTCGCCGAAACCGGCGTCACGTGCCAGTGCCAGCATCTCCTCGGGCGGGTAGAAGCTGATGAACGGCGTCCCGGACGCCTTGGCGCAACGTGGCCGCCGTGGCGTCTTTCGAAACCGAGCGCCTGGAAGAACTTCGCCGCCTTGCCCCAGTTGTGGGTCGTCAGGAACACGGCCTCGATCCCTTCGGTGGTCATGACCACTTCGAGGTCTTTGGTCTCTACGCACGGGGCGGACGCGGGGCAACGCTCGTGCGCAGAGGAGGTGGTCGGCATGGCAAGCGCCGCCAGGGTGCTCAAATACCTGTCGTTCGGCCTCGTGGCGTTTTACGCCGTCTTCGGTTGCGCGTTCATCATCGGGGAGGTCTTGACGGACCCGGGCGGGCTGCGCGGCGTCCTGCTCACGCTGTCGTGGCTGGTGCCCATGGCCGCACTGGTGGTCTGCGCGGCGCTGTGGCCGCGGATGGCGACGAACCTGCTGACGATCGCCGCGGCGATCGTGGCTCTGTTCATCCTGATCGACCTGGCATTCGACATCGTGCACGAGGACGACGTCGGGCCGGTCGGCGCCATCGCCGCGTTCGCGGTCGCCGTGCCGCTGGGCGTGCTGGGCCTGCGCAGGCCGGTGCACGCCGGCTGGCTGCTGGTGCTGGTCGGCGCCCCGCTCCTGGCGTCCCTGCATGGTTCCGCCATGGCGGTCGCGGTTCCGGTCGTCCTCGTCGGCGGCCTGTACCTGCTCGCTGGCTACCGGAAGTGACCGGTCAACGGCGCAGGAGCGTCTCCCGGTCCATATGCGACAGTTTCGCCGGATTGCGCACCCCGTAGAGTCCGGTGATGAGGCCACCGTCGATGCGCAGGGCGATGACGGTGTCGAGTTCCCCGTCCAGCCGCAGGATCAGCGCGGGATAGCCGTTCACCTGTGCGGGCTCCAGCGTGGCCGCGCCGGCGACCCGGCCCATCCCGGCGATCATCACGCGGGCGACCCGGTCGGCGCCCACGATGGGCCGCGGCACGGCCTGCTTCACCCCGCCACCGTCACCCAGTGCGACGACGTCCGGCGCGAGGATGTCGAGCAGGCTCTGCAGATCGCCCGTCTCGACCGCGCGCCGGAACGCGTCGAGCGCGGCCCGGCTCTCGGCCGGAGAAACGACTTCGCGTGGCCGGCGCGCCGCGACGTGGGCTCGCGCCCGGTGGGCGATCTGGCGGACCGCGGCGGCGTTCTTGCCGACTGCTTCGGCGATCTCGCCGTAGGCCAGGTCGAACACCTCACGGAGCACGAACACGGCACGTTCGGTCGGTGAGAGCGTCTCCAGCACCAGCAGCATCGCCATCGAGACGCTGTCGGCCAGTTCGACGTCCTCCGCCACATCGGGCGCGGTCAGCAGCGGCTCGGGCAACCATTGCCCGACATAGGATTCCTTGCGCCGCCCGAGCGTCCGCAGCCGCGTGAGCGCCTGGCGCGTGATGATCCGGACCAGGTACGCACGCCGGTCCCGCACCGTGGCGAGATCGACGCCCGCCCACCGCAGCCAGGTCTCCTGCAGGACGTCCTCCGCGTCGGCGGCCGAACCGAGCATCTCGTAGGCGACGGTGAACAGCAGATTGCGGTGGGCGACGAACGCCTCGGTGGCGGCGTCCGCCTGACCGTCCTCGCTCACTGACCGCTCCTGTCTCTTCGCTCTTGCCGTGTCTCCCACCAGACGCCGGGTCCCGCCGCTTTGTGACGCCGGGACGCTGTCACAAGAATCGGGCCGCCGGCATCTGGTGGTCGTTCAGTGCACCACTTCGAGTGAGGACGGAATCATGGAAGCCCGGTTCGACATGTTCGACAACGAGATCGCCGCCAAGTTCGCCAAGCGGTTCGCCAATGCCAGTCTGGTGATCACCCAGTCGCCGCTGCCGAAGTCGACGCTTGAGCTGGTTTCGTTGCGCGCCAGCCAGATCAACGGCTGTGGCTGGTGCATCGACCTGCACACCAAGGAACTGGCGGCCGCCGGCGAAAGCGCCGTCCGGATCAACCTGGTCGCGGCCTGGCGCGAGTCCACCGTGTTCACCGAGGCGGAGCAGGCCGCGCTGGCGCTCGCGGAAGAGGGCACCCGGCTCGCCGACGCTCACCAGGGCGTGTCCGACGAAACCTGGGGCCTCGTCCGCAAGCACTACGACGACGACCAGATCGCCGCGCTGGTCGCCGGTGTCGCGCTGATCAACGCGGCCAACCGGCTCGCCGTCATCGTGCACCAGAGAGGCGGTTCGTACGAGCCCGGCATGTTCGCCGCCGCGCTCAGCTGACCGGGGCCGCGCTCGTCGGCGCTCACTGGACAGCCGGTCGCCCGGCGCCGGTGTAGTCGTCGCCGGGGACGTGGTAGGTCGCGATCTGCACGGCCATACCCTGCGTCGGCGCATTGATCATCAGGCCGTTGCCCAGGTACAGCCCGACGTGGTGGATGAACGTCGCCGGGCTGCCGTAGAACACCAGGTCGCCCATCGCCGGCTCGCCCTGGACTCGCGGTTCGGTGCGGAACTGCGAGTCCGCCGTGCGCGGCAGCGAAATCCCGGCGCTGTCGTACGCGGCCTTCGTCAGGCCCGAGCAGTCGAACCCGGCCGCGCCCGCGTCCGGGCCGTTGCCGCCCCACACGTACGGCAGGCCGATCTGGTCGAGCGCGAACCGCACCGCGCGCACGGACGGGTTCCCCGCCGTCTGCGGCGCCAGCGACAGCGCCGCGTACAGCTGCGCGTTGCCGAGGACCTGCTGGCGGAACAGGTCCGAGTTCCGGTACTTCGCGATCGCGTTCCACCAGGTCAGGCCGGACTGCAGGTTCCCGCTCGCGCACAGCACGCGCCCGGCCGCGATCGAGGCGTCGTCGACGTCCTGGATGTTGCCCTGACCCCGTTGCCATTCCTGCGACGTCAGCTGCATCGGCCCGCTGCGCCGCTCGCTCGCCGGCTGCCCGGCCGCGCCCTGCAGCGGCACCGCCCCGAGCGCCTTGCGCACCGTGCCGTCGCTCGCGAGCGAGTCACCCCCGAACCGGCCGTGGTCGGAGCTGGCCTTGCCGATTCCGGCGAGCGTGACCCAGGACAGGTGGCAGCCGGGCTGTTCCTTGCGCAGCGTGAGCTCGGCCGTGGCGTAGCCGGCGAGCGCGCGTTCCGGGATGTCGAGCGGCCCGCTGAGCCCGGTGGCCCACGTCTGGAGCGCACTCGCGCCCTGATCCCGTGGCGCTTCCGCCTGCACCGGCGCGGTCCCCTGCAGGACCGAAGGCCCGGCCGCCGTGGCCGCGTTGCCACCCGGCACTTCGGTGGGGGCGGCCAGCGGCCGCACGGGTTGCTGCGGCTTGCGGGCGAAGATCCAGCCGGCGGTCACCAGCGCGCCCACCAGGAGCAGCGCGATCAGCGCCCGGCCGGCCGCCGCGCGGCCCCATTTCGGGAAACGGATGGTCACCTGCCCAACACTAGGGAACTGCCACGCTCTCCAACGAGCGAACACGCTTCCGGTGACTAGTCTTTCGGTGTGACCGCCATGAACGCCGCCCGGTTGCGCGCCGAGCTCGTCGGCCCGTACGCGGCCCTCGACGTGGTGAGCAGCACCGGCTCGACCAACGCCGACCTGCGAGCAGCCGCCGGGACGGGCCAGACGCCCGACCGGACCGTGCTCATCGCCGAGGAGCAGACGGCCGGTGTGGGCCGTCGCGCTCGCACCTGGGTCTCGCCGAAAGGCGCCGGCCTCTACCTCAGCGTCCTGCTGCGCCCGCACGGTGTCGGGTTCACGAAGCTGGGTTCGCTCGCCCTCGTGGCCGGGCTCGCGGTCACCGACCTCACCGCCGATCTCGGTGTCGACGCCGCCCTCAAATGGCCGAACGACGTCCTCGCCGGGCCCGAGCGCGGCAAATGCGCCGGAATCCTGGCGGAATCGGTCGCTGCCGAGGAGACCGCCGTCGTGCTCGGCATCGGGTTGAACATCCGCCCGCTCGGGCCGGGCGTGGAACCCGGCCCGGGCGGGCTGCGCCCGACATCGCTCGCGGAGCAGGGTGCCCGCACGACGGACCGCACCGAGCTCGCGTTGCTCCTGCTGTCCGCATTGGACCGGCGGGAACGCCGGTGGCGCGCGGCGGGCGGTGATCTCGCCGCGGCCGGGCTGCTGGAGGAGTACCGGGCACGGTGCGAGACGATCGGCCAGCAGGTCCGGGTCATGCTGCCCGGCGACGCGACGCTGCTGGGCACCGCGACCGACGTCGACCCGTCCGGCCAGCTCATGGTCACCGACGAAACCGGCAAACCGCACACGGTGCTCGCGGGGGACGTGGTCCACCTGCGAGCGGTACCTTGACCACACCAGTACCCGAGAATCGGAGCGTGCCGTGGCGTACCCGGAGGGCCTGCTCAGCGAGAACGAGCAGGTCATTGTGCACAGCCATCCGCATTTCAAGATGCTGATCTGGCCGGTGTTCTGGCTGCTCGTGACGGTCGGCGCCGGGATCTGGCTCTACACGCTGGCCGACGGGGTCACCGCGGGCTGGGGGCAGATCGCGACGATCGCCATCGGCGTGGTCGCGCTCGTGCTGATCTGCTGGCTCTTCCTCGCCCCCCTGATCCGCTGGCGCACCACGCATTTCATCGTCACCACCGACCGCCTGATCACCCGCGAAGGCGTCATCAAGCGCGTCGGCATCGATATCCCGATGAGCCGGATCAACAGCGTCCAGTTCGAGCACGGGCTGGTCGACCGCATGTTCGGCTGCGGGACGCTGGTCATCGAGTCGGCTTCGCACGAGCCGCTGCGCTTCGACGACATTCCGCACGTCGAGCGCGTGCACACGGTCATCTACCGCGAGGTGAACGACAACCCGTACGACGACTTCCCCGGCGAGGACCGGGCGCGGGGCCGCGGTTGACTGCCGCGCTGATGCGGATTCCGGCCCGATAGGGCACCTTCTTTCCCGAGCGGGAACCGAGGCGGTCCCGGCTGCGTCGGACCTCGAAGCCGACTGCTGTACTACCGAGGAGGGGTGCCGTGAGCGAGCACCGCGCACAGGTGGAAGAGCTACTGGCCGACTATCGCCGCAGCAGAGAACAGCTCGCCTCCCTGCAGCGAGAGCTGGGCGGGGTGACGGCCTCGGAAAGCGATCCCGGGCGGCTCGTCACGGCGACCGTGGGCCCGCGCGGCACGCTCACCGGGCTGGTCATCGCCGAAGAGGCGTACCGCCGGTACCGGCCGGCCGAGCTCGCGGAGGCGATCGTGCGCGCGACGGCGTCCGCGAGCGTCCGCGCGCTGACGGCGGCCAGTGAGATCATGGCGCCGGCGCTGCCCAGCGGGACCGACCCGCAGTCGCTGCTGCTCGGCACGGCCGATCTGGACGAACCGGAGCTGGCGCGGCCGGCGAGACAACCCGTGGACGAGGAAAGTTACGAGGACCAGAACTGGGTCACCCGGTGACCGGCTTCGAAGCCGACGTCGACAGGCTTTCCGCGCGCGCCAAGGATTTCGACGCGCTGGTGGAGCGTGCGGCGCGGATCTCGGCAGAGTTGGAGCAGGCGCTGGACGGCGCGCCGTGGGGCGACGACATGGTCGGCCAGAGCTTCGCCGCGGCGCACACCGCGCCCGCCGCCGAGGCGGTGGAGCGGGTGAAGGGCCTGGCCGGCGGGCTCGGCGGCGCGGGCGGCTCGTTCGCCGACGCCGCGCGGCGGTACCAGGCGGGCGACACGGGCGCGGCGGACGCGATCAGGGGTGAGTGATGGGTATCGAGCTGCCCCCCGAACTGGCCGATGTCGCGGCCGCGACCGGGCTGAGCTGGCCGCAGGCGGATGAGGACAAGCTGCGCGCGCAAGCGGACGCCTGGCGCGGCGCGCAGTCGAAGCTGCATTCGCTTGCCGCCGACGCCGATCACACGGCCGGTGGTGCGATCGGTGCGCTCTCGGGCCCGTCGGCGGACGCCGCGCGCACGATGTGGTCCGATTTCGTGCACCCGGACAAGGGAAAGCTGACGCTTGCGGCACAGGGCGCTGGTGCCGCCGCGGACCGGTTGACGCATGCGGCCGATCAGGTCGGCTCGGCGAAGGTGGAGATGATCCGGCAATTGACCGATGCCGCGAAGAACCAGGACGCCGCGCACGCGGCGGCGTCGGCCGGGCATCCGTCCGCGCTGCTCGGCGTGGACACGGTGCTGCACGGGACGGCGGCCAACCTCTCCTCGCTGACGCACGGTCTGGCGGGCGCGATCGGCCCGGGCGGCGGGGGCAGGCCCGAGCTGGTCGATCCGAATCCCGGCGTGCACTCGCCGCACGGGCAGGGCGGGTTGCTGAGCGCGGTCACCGGTGTGCCGGCGCACCTGCTGGCCCCGGCGGGCGATGACCCGTCTTTCGAGGACAGCCCGTTGCTGCGGCCGGTGCACGACGTGACCGCGGGAGCGGTGGGCACCGCCGGGAGCGCGGTGGCCGGAGTCGCGCCTCCGGATGCCGCGCCAGGCCTCACCGGTGCGTCACCACCACCGGCGGTGGACGACCCGGGCGGCATCACGCCTCCGGCCGGGGTGCCGGGGCCGGTCGGCGCCGCGAGCGGTGCGGTCGCGGACACCGGTCCGCCGCCAGGACTGAACGCCGACGCGGGCACCGGGCCGATCCAGACCGGCCATTACGACGGTTTCCTGGCCCACGGCGGGTTCGACAACGTGCCGACCCCGCCGTCCGGCCACCACCTCCCGGGCGGCACCGTCGCCTCCGGTTTCGCCGGAGGTACGTACCAGCCGCCGCCGACCGTGCAGCCCAGCTACGCGCCACCGGTCGTGCACCAGCCGCTCCCTCCGCCACCTGCCGCGCCCGCCCCGGCGCAACTGCCCCCGCCCGTGCCGGGAGGAGTCGCGCCCGTCGCGCCGCCGGCCCCGGCGCGCCCCGTGCCACCGGTGGTGCCCGTGCCGCCCGCGCGTCCGGTGGGTCCGCCGGTGGCGGGCCCGGTCGCCG
>NZ_VDFW01000040.1 GCF_006152065.1 Amycolatopsis alkalitolerans | reverse complement strand
TCATTGTCAGACACGCAGGCGCCACACAGACCCACTTGACATCAACTCGCAAGCCCTAACTACGCGGCATTGCCGCTAACCCGCCGAGTTGGACGTTCGGGGCGCCGAGTTGGACGTTCAGGGCGGCGAGTTGGACGGTCGGGTCGGCGAGTTGGACGTTCGGGTCGGCGAGTTCGACGCTCAGCGGCGGGGGCGCAGTTCCTTGACCTCGGCGCCCTCCTGCGGGATGACCTTCACCAGATCGCGGCGGCGCTTGCCGAGGTCGTCCGGGAACACCCACTTCTTGAAGCCCCAGAACCGGAACACCATCGCCAGCAGCATGCCGATGATGGACCCGCTGATGAAGTCGGCCGACTCCTGCGCCCACCGGGCGACATACGGCATCTCGAGGTGGAACGCGTAGCGCGACAGGTACAGCGGGATCAGGTTCACCACCACGGCGAGCCCGCTGATCACGAAGAACAGCGCCGCCTCGTGGTGGCGCTCCCGGCCACCCCGGGTGCGGAAGGACCATTCGCGGTTGAGGACGTACGAGACGATGGTCGCGACGATGATCGCGATCGCCTTGGCCGTGGTCGGTTTGTCCTCGAGCACGCTGAGTTTGAGCAGGTACCACACCCCGTTGTCGACCACGAACGTGGTGCCACCGACGATGCCGAATTTCAACAGTTCCCGATGTTTGATCAGCACCGAGCGCAACGGTTCCGGGGTGTGCGAAAGCACGCTTTCGACAACGGTCACGAACCGCAGTGTACGGAGTTCGCGAACGGTGCCGGCTCTCAGGCGGCGCGCCTGCCCTGTTCGCCGTGGTCCACGCTCTGAGCGCGCACCACCCGCGGCCGCGCGCCGGCTTGCGGGAACACCCATTTCTTGAACGCCCACCAGCGGAAGACCATCGCGATGAGCGTGCCGAGAATCATCCCGCTGAAGTAGTCCGCGATCTCCTGCGTCAGCAGCCCGACATGCGGGGTCTGCAGGTTCAGCACATACCGCGAGATCGCGAGCGGCAGCGAGTTGAGCCCGACCGCGATCCCGCTGATCAGGAAGAACAGCGCCGCCTCGTGCTGGCGTTCCCGGCCGCCGCGGGTACGGAACGACCATTCCCGCGAAAGCACGTACGACACGATGGTCGCCACCAGCACGGCCAGGATCAGGGCCGTGACCGGATTCCCGCGCAGGATCGTGAACTTCAGCGTGTAGTTCACGACGTTGGTCAGGATGAAGGACACCCCGCCGACCACCGCGAACTTCAACAGCTCACGGTGCTTGATCAGCAGTGCGCGCACGGGCCGGGGCAGCACCCCGAGAACCGTGTCGATGGCGGTCATGATGCCGGAGCGTACTCCGGCCGATCACCACGGGATCCACGGCAGCCACCACCACGGCCGGTGCTTCGACGGTTCGGCCGGTGTCGTGGTCGTCGTGGTGGTGGTGGTGCTCGACGTGGTGGTCTCGTCCGGCGTCGAAGACGTCGTGGTCGTCGTCGCCGTGGTCGTCGTGGTGGTCGTCGTCGTTTCGTGCGGCAGCGGCAAAGGCGCAACCGGCGTCGAGGCCGGGGGCGTGCTCGTCGGCTGCACGCCCGGCGTCGGCGCGACCGGCTGGCAGAGCGGGTTGTCCCAGCCCCAGCAGCCGCATTCGACCGTCTTCGACTGCGACGCCTTCCCGAGCGTGGCCGTCACGGTGACCGGCTGATCGTCGTACGGGAACGATTCGAGCCAGAACCACAGCTTCAGATGATCCCCCGGCGCCAGCGGCTCGTTGCTCGTGCAGGTGGTGGTCGGACCGGAGGTGCAACTCGCCCGCGGGCCGGGCGCGACCTGGGCCCGCTGGTCGATCGTCACGGTCGCGGGCTTCGTGCTCTCACCGGTGTTCGTGACGTCCACGCTCACCCAGGACGGATGCTCCCAGGGCCACGGCGCGTTCCAGCTTGCTTCGACCGCCAGGCTCACCCCGTCCGCGGGCTGTGGCTTGACCTCGACCGGGACGGAGACGGCGACCCTGATCGCCGACCCAGCCGAGACGGTGCCGGTGACCTCGCCCGGCTGGGCGTCGGAATCGGCGAGCAGCCGGAACGTCAGTACGGCTGTCTCGCCGGGCTGCAGCCCGCGGGCGGTGGAACAGGTGACCGAGCCGGTGCCCGACGGGCAGTCGACGTTCAGGGGACCGCTCTGATCCTGGGCCTGCACGGCGAAACCGCGGCTGCCGACCGTGCCGCCGCCACCGCCGGGGCCGACCGCCTGGACGCCGTTGGGCAGGGTGAGCGTCGCCGAAACGGGATCCGACACGCTGCCGCCGTCATTGCGCACCGTGATCGGCAGCTCGACCGGGGTGCCGGAGTTCGGGTCGAGTTCGACCCCACCGGGCGGCGCCTGCGCGGTCAGGTGCGGCGGCGCCGGCGCAGGTGGGGGCGGCGGCTGCGGGGCAGGCGTCGGCGCAGGCGGGTTCGGCGCCGGGGGCGGGACGACCGCGGGGGCCGGTGGTGGTGCCGGCTGCGCCGGTGGTGCGACCACCGCGGGCGGGGGAGCCGGCTGCGCGGCGGCCGACGGGATCTGCTGGTTGCCCCCGCCGGCGGTGAGCGCCACGGCGACCGCGGCGGCGATCGCCACCCCGGAGGCGGCGACACCGAGGAACTGCCGGGGACCGGCGGCCGCGGCACTCGCGGCCCCACCCGCCGAGCCGGCCGACGCGGCGGCCACCGTCGCCGTCGCGGCGGACGCCTTGGCGCCCGAGGCCGCGAGGTAGGCGAACACCGCGCCGCCGAGCACGATCGGGGCGACGACGGCGCGCAGCGCGCCGTTGACGTCGGCGAGTTCCGCAGCCAGGGCCCGGCACCGGTCGCATTCGTCGAGATGGGTCTCGACCTGGGCACGCTCGCGTTTGGACAGACCGTCGCGCGTCCAGGCGCCGAGCCGGTCCGCGGTGGCACGGCACCGTTCCGTGGAGGTCTCGGCGAGGTGCACCTGCAGGTACGCCTGCCGCAGCCCCTCACGCGCGCGGTAGGCCAGGGCCGACACGCCGTTGGGGGTCAGGCCCAGCAGCGGCGCGACCTCGGCCGGGGTCTGCCCTTCGATCTCGGTGTGCCACAGCACGGCCTGCCACCGCTCGGGCAGCCGGGCGTACGCCTTCGCGGCCATCGTGCGCTCGAGGCCCGCGACGGCGGTGTCGGAGAACGGCACGGTCAGCGCCTCTGTCGCGGCTCCGCCGGCCCCGCTCAGCGTGGTCATGTCGTCGTTGAGGTCGAGACGCTTGTCCTTGCGCGTCTTGTCGTAGGCCGTATGCCGCAGCGCGGTCAGCAGGTACGCGCGGAACGCGGTGTCCGGGCCCTTGCCGGCGCGCAGCGTGTCGAGCACCTTGGCGAACGCGTCGGAGACCAGGTCGTCGGACTCCGCCTTCGAGCGGGCAAGCTGGCGAGCGAGGTTGTAGGCGGCACCGACGTGGCGTTCGTAGAGGGTGCCGTACGCGGCCAGATTCCCGCTGCGGACCGCGGCGATCAGTTCGGCGTCACTCTTGTCGTCGAAATCCGCAGGAACGGTGGACACTGGTCTCCTTCTGTCCAGGCATTTGTAACGGCGGCCCCCGCTCCGCCTATCAATCCTGACGTCGCGCACCGATCAGTGTGACGGACGTTGTCACGCAGGTCACGCTCCGGGGTCGCGGATGACACCAAGGGTGCAACGAGATCACCGGAAATCCCGTCACAGCGGCGGGCTTGCGGCGTCACCTCGATGCCAGGACGGGAGCGAAAGGACGGTCGCGAGTGGATGTACCGGCCAGCGGCGGGGACGAGCCCCGGCGGGGGAGCTGGAGGCCGCGCGGTGCGCTGACCGCCCCGGAGACCGATCGCAGCCTGCGCGAGCTCCGCGCGAAATGGCGCACGGCGAGCCTTGCCTCGGGGTGGCGCTTCCCGAGCGACTGGGCGCTGCCCGAGGTGGACGCGGTGTGCGCGGCGGCGATCCGCGGCGGCGCGACGGAGGTCCCGCTGGCCGGGCTCGCCAGGGCGAGGGCGGCCGCTGGCGCCGGGCTCGCCGAGGTCCTGACCGATCTCGCGGCGTTACACGCCGTGCTCAGCGACCCCGACGCGGAGGACGGATTCGTCTCACCGGATGTCGACGCCCTCCCCTCCCGGATGCTCAGGGTGACGGCACTCGCGTGGGCCGACGTCGCGATGGACCAGCTCGCGCATCTGGAGGTCGTGGACCCGCTCACCGGACTGCCGACCGCCGCGTACCTGCGCACCCGGCTCGACGAGATCTACCGCGAGGCCGCGGCCGGCGAGCGGGCGGTGGGCGAGGACTACACCCTGCTCGTGGTCGGGCTCGACCTGTCCACTGTGGCCGGCTGGCACCGGGCCACCGGGATGATCCTGCTCGCGGAGGCGTTGCGCGCGGTCCTCGACGGCGGCGAGACCATCGCTTCGCTCGGCCCGTCCACGCTCGTCGCGGTACTGCCCCGGGACGGCCAGATCACCTCGAGGGCGATCCATCTGCGTCGCGCGCTGCACGAGCGGTTGAGCGTCGACAGCCAGCTGGACGGCATGGCGGGGCCACGGATCCGGCTGGTGCGGCTGCCCGGAACCCACCACGCGGCCTGCGAGCTGCTGCACCGGCTCGCCCGTTCTTGACCTTCGCGCCCGGTTCGGCGACGCCAACCTGGGGCTTGTGCGCCGGCAGCTGCCGATTCGTGATTTCCTGAAGGGGTGACCCAGTCAGTGCCCGCAGCCGGCAGCGAGACGCTGGAGCGCCCGTCACCACGTTTGGCGCTGCGCACGTCGCTCGCCCGCCTGTCGATGCGGCCGCGGTCGATGACGCTGCTCGCCGCCGGGCCCGCGATGGCCATCCTGATCGGGGTCGTCGCCTGGATCCTGGACTGGCGGCTGGGCGTGGACAGCGCGGTGTATCGCGCGGGCGCTCTCACGCTGCTGCACGGTCAGCCGCTCTACGAGTCCAGCACGCTGGCGCCCGAGCCGTGGTGGGCGCTGCTGCCCTTCACCTACCCACCGACGGCCGCGCTGCTGTTCGTGCCGCTCGCGATACTGCCGACGCAGGTCGCATGGGGTGTGCTGACCGCCGTGTCGGTGCTGGCGATGGCGCTGGTCATCCGGGTGGCGATCGGTTCGCTGCCCAAACCGGTCGCCGGACCGCGCTGGTGGTCCTCACCCGCGCGCGCGACGCTCGTGTTCTCCGTCGTGCTGGTGGTCCTGGAGCCGGTGTGGCGCACCATCTTCCTCGGCCAGATCAACCTGGTGCTGATGGCGCTCGTGGTGCTCGACGTCCTCGTCGTGACCGCGCGCGGCGTCCCCGTCGGGGGGATCATGGTCGGCGTCGCGGCGGCGGTGAAGCTGACGCCGCTGGTCTTCGTGGTGCACCTGTTCCTCACCGGCAAACGCGCCGACGCCGTGCGCGCGCTGCTCACCTTCTTCGGACTGCAGGCGCTCATGCTGCTGCTGATCCCGGGCGACACGATCCGCTACTGGACCACGACGATCTACGACACCAGCCGGATCGGGCCGGTGCTGTGGGCGGGCAACCAGTCGCTCAACGGCCTGCTGAACCGGGTCACCGACCTCGCGCCATGGGCGTCCAACGCGGCGCTGGGGCTCAGCGCGGTCCTCGCGATCCCGGCGATCTGGCTGATGCTGCGCTTCCACCGGCGTGGCCAGGCGCTGCCCGCGCTGCTGGTCACCGCGTTCTTCGGGCTGCTGGCCTCGCCGATCTCGTGGTCGCACCACTGGGTGTGGGTGGTGCCGCTGATCGTGCTCCTCATCGCGCGGCTGCCGCAGAGCACGCCCGCGACCGCCTGGCGCCGCTGGCTCGGTACCGGCGCGGTGATCGCGGTGTTCATCTCGTGCGTGCTGCTGTTGCTGCCCAACGGCCGCAATATCGAACTGCACTGGAAGTTCTGGCAGGGCGTGCTGGGCAACGCCTATATCCTGATGCCGCTCGTGCTCGCCGCCGTACTGGTCGCGCGCTGGGCCTGGTCACGGTATCGCCGTGTCGACCCGGCTGCACGCTGATCCCGGCCGCGCGCTGATCGTCCTGCTCGCCGCGGGCGCGCTCGCGCTGGGCTTCCGCGGCTGGCTCGCGGGCTGGCGGCTGGGCGCGGACAGCGCCGTGTACCGGGCCGGCGCGCTGACCTTCCTGCACGGCGATCGGCTCTACACCCTGGAGCGGCTGACGGCCCTGCCGTCCTGGGTCGCGCTGCCGTTCACCTACCCGCCCGCCGCCGCGCTGCTGTTCGTGCCGCTCGCCGCGCTGCCCGCGGGGCTGTCCTGGGGCATCGTGTCGACGGCCTCGGTGATTTCGCTGGCCGTTGTCCTGTACGTGTGCCTTCGGCCGTCGCGGTGGCTCGCCGTCGCCGGTCTGACCGTGGCCGCGCTCGCGCTCGAACCGGTGTGGAAGACGTTGTTCCTGGGGCAGATCAACCTGGTCCTGCTCGCGCTGGTCGTGGTGGACGTGCTGGCCAGGCCGCGGTGGTCCGGTGTGCTGGTGGGCATCGCGGCGGCGGTGAAGCTGACGCCGTTGATCTTCGTCGCGCATCTGTTCGTGGTCGGTCGGTGGCGCGACGGGCTGCGCGCGCTGGGCACGTTCGTCCTGCTGCAGGCCGTGATGTTCGTGCTGATGCCGGGCGACGCGGTGCAGTACTGGACGCGTGAGGTGTTCGATCCGGCCCGTATCGGCGGGGTGCACTGGATCTTCAACCAGTCGCTGTCCGGCCTGCTCCACCGGGCGGCACACGACGCGCCGTGGTCGACGAAGGCCGCGTTGCTGATCGCGGCGGTGCTGGCGGTGCCCGCGGTGTGGCTCGTGCGAAGGCTGCACCGGCGTGGCGAGGAACTGGCCGCGTTGCTGGTGACCGCGTTCCTCGGCCTGCTCGCTTCGCCGGTTTCCTGGTCGCACCACTGGGTGTGGGTCGTGCCGCTGATCGCGCTTCTGGTCGCGAAGCGGCAGTGGGTCTGGACCGCGGCGGTGGTGGTGCTCTTCGCGAGCTGTGTCGTGATGCTGGTGCCCAACGGCGGGGACACGGAGTTCACCTGGGGCCTCGGCTGGTCGGTCCTCGGCAACGCGTACGTGCTCGCGGCAGCACTCGGGATCCTCGGCCTCGCGGCCCGTGAGCTGCGTCTCCCCGTATCCTGACTGTTCGTGGATCCTCGTACCGGTCTTCCCGTAGTCGGCATGGTGGGCGGCGGCCAGCTCGCCAGGATGACCCATCAGGCGGCGATCGCGCTCGGCCAGTCGCTGCGGGTGCTGGCGCCGGATCCGGACGACGCCGCGGCCATGGTCACCCCCGACGTGACGATCGGGCAGCACACGGACTTCGAAGCGTTGCTGGCCTTCGCGAAGACGGTCGACGTGCTGACCTTCGACCATGAGCACGTACCCGGTGAACACCTGCTCGCGATCGCGATGAACACCGACATCCCGATCCGGCCGGGCCCGGACGCGCTGGCCTTCGCGCAGAACAAGCTGATCATGCGGGAGCGGCTGGCGGCCGAGGACTACCCGTGCCCGCCGTTCGCCGAGGTGTCCGAAGTGGACGACGTGCTGAAGTTCGGCGCCGAGCATTCGTGGCCGGTCGTGCTGAAGGCGGCCAGCGGCGGCTACGACGGCAAGGGCGTGTGGATGCTCGGTTCCGACGTCGAGGCCCGTGAGCTCGTGCCCGAACTGCTCGCCGCGGGCACCCCGCTGATGGTCGAGCGGCGCGTGGAGATGCGGCGCGAGCTGTGCGCGCTCGTGGCCCGCTCGCCGTTCGGGCAGGGCGCGGCCTGGCCGGTGGTCGAGACCGTGCAGTCCGACGGGATCAACACCGAGGTGCTCGCCCCGGCCCCGGGCCTGACCGCGCGGAAGGTCCACGAGGCGCAGGATCTCGCGCTGCGCATCGCGGACGCGCTGGGCGTGGTCGGCGTGCTCGCGGTCGAACTGTTCGACAGCGACGGCGGGCTGATCGTCAACGAGCTTGCGATGCGGCCGCACAACTCCGGCCACTGGACCATGGACGGCTCGCGGACCTCGCAGTTCGAGCAGCATCTGCGGGCGGTGCTGGACTACCCGCTGGGCTCGACGGAGCTGGTCGCGCCGACGGTGATGGCGAATGTGCTCGGTGCGCCGGAGCTGCCCGAGATGGGGCCGGACGAGCGGCTGCACCACCTGTTCGCGCGGTTCCCGGACGCGCGCGTGCACCTGTACGGCAAGGCGGAGCGGTCGGGGCGCAAGCTCGGGCACGTCAACTTCACCGGCCGCGAGATGGACGAGCTGCGCTCGCGTGCGAAGCTGGCCGCGCACTGGCTGTCGCATGCGGAATGGCTCGACGGCTACGACATCCATGGACATGCACAGTAAGGAGTGATCGTGAGCTCAGCGGCGCCCGACGTGGGCGTGATCATGGGCAGCGATTCGGACTGGCCGACGCTGGAGGCCGCCGGGCAGGCGCTGGACGAGTTCGGCGTGCCCTACGAGGTCGGCGTGTACTCGGCGCACCGGACCCCGCAGCGGATGCTCGACTATGCGTCCTCGGCCGCCGGCCGGGGGCTCAAGGTGATCATCGCGGGCGCCGGTGGCGCCGCCCATCTGCCGGGCATGGTCGCCTCGGCGACGGTGCTGCCGGTGATCGGCGTGCCCGTGCCGCTGAAGTACCTCGACGGCATGGACTCCCTGCTCTCGATCGTGCAGATGCCGGCGGGGGTACCCGTGGCGACGGTCTCGATCGGCGGCGCGCGCAACGCCGGGCTGCTGGCGGTCCGTATCCTGGCCGCCCACGACCCGGCGCTACGCGAGCGCATGGCCACCTTCCAATCGGAGCTGGAAAAGCTCGTGCTGGACAAGGACTCCGCGCTACGTGAGAAGCTGTCGTAGCTCCCGCTTCAGTATCTTCCCCGCGGCGGAAACCGGGATCTCGTCCACGAAGTACAGTTCCCGGATCCGCTTGTAGGGCAGCACGTTCTCGTTCACCGCGGTCAGCAGGATCTCGTCGGTCACCTCCTCGTCGGCGCGGACGACGAACGCCACCGGCAGCTCCCCGACGTCCGCCCGCTTGCGCCCGACCACCGCGGCCGACCGCACGCCGGGCTGCGCCAGCAGCAGCTCCTCCAGCTCCCGCGGGTACACGTTGTATCCCTTGTACAGCAGCATGTCCTTCTTACGATCCACAATGGACAGATAACCGTCCTCGTCGAGCACGCCGATGTCGCCGGTGTGCAGCCATCCGCCGACGAGCGCGGCGGCGGTCTCCGCCGGGCGGTTGTGATAGCCGATCATCACCTGCGGGCCGCGGATGCACACTTCGCCCTGCTCACCCGCGGGCACCGGCTCCTCACCGCCTTCCGCGGGCACGATCTTCACCTCCGTGTCGAACACCGGCACCCCGACCGTGCCCGGTTTCCGGGTCCCGGAAGCGGAAGTCGGGCCGCTGGTGGCGCCCATGGTCACTTCGGTGAGCCCGTAGCCTTCGCTGATCACGGCGTCCGGGAACCGGCGCCGGAGCGCCCGGATCATCTCGTGCGGCATCGGCGCCGCGCCGGAACTGAGGGAGCGCACGGACGACAGGTCCCGGGTGTGGAAGTCCGGGCACGCCAGCAGCGCGGCGAACAGCGCGGGCGCGCCACCGATCGTCGTTATCCGCAGGCGTTCGGCGTCGGCGAGGTATCGGACCGGGTCGAAGCCGTCCTGGAGCGCGATCGTCGTGCCGGTCAGCATCGGCACGTTGAGCCCGCCGATCGTGCCCATCGCGTGAAACCACGGCGTGAGGTTGATGCCGGTCCCGGTGCCCAGCCGCCCCGGCCACTCGTCCTCGCTGCCGATCTGGTCGAGCGTCAGGTTTCCGCCGGCGTCGAGCGCGGGTACGCACCCGCTGCCCCAGCAGGCGTACTGCAGCGAGTTGACCACCACGTTGCGGTGTGGCAGTTCGACACCCTTCGACCGGCCCGTTGTGCCACCGGTGTACGCGAGGTGCGCGAGCCGGGTGCGCACGTCGATCCCCACGTCCGGACGGGTTTCCGGTTGCCCGGCGTGGAACTCGTCGAAGTCCTCGCCGATGGTGACGACGAGGCGCACCGGGGTGTGCTGCCGGATCGCCGCAAGCGCTTGCGCGGCCTTGCCGATGCTGATCGCCGCGACCGCGCCCGAGTCGCTGAGCTGCGCCGCGAGGTCGGCGGGCGGCAGCAGCGGGTTCGCGGGGGTGAAGGTGGCGCCGGCGAGCAGGATCCCGAAGTACGCGACGGGGTAGGCGAGGCAGTTGGGGGCGTGGATCGCGACGGTGTCACCGGGTTCGATGCCGTTCGCGCGCAGGGCGTTGGCGAACCGGCAGGCTGCGCGGTACACCTCGGCGAAGCTCAGGTGCTGGTCGTGGTGGCGGTAGGCGACGCGTTCGCCCCAGCGCGCGGCGGCGCCGGCGACGATCGCGCCTACGGGGACTTCGGGGTACTCGAGCGAAGCGGGCATTTCATCCGGGATGGTGATCGGCATCACTCCACCATAAGCTTCGAGTGCGGCCAAGGACACAAGAGTGGCCTGTGAACGAGCGCTAACCTGACGGAGAAGTCTTGCCGCGAGGAGGGTGACACCGGTGTCTGACGGTCCGGGCCTGTACCAGCTGCCCGAAGAGCATGAGGAGCTGCGCGCCGCCGTGCGCGCGCTGGCGGAGAAGGAGATCGCCCCGCAGGCGGCCGAGGTGGACGAGCAGGAGCGGTATCCGGTCGAGGCGCGGGACGCGCTCGTGAAGGCCGGGTTCTCGGCGGTGCACATCCCCGAGGAGTACGACGGCCAGGGCGCGGACGCGATCGCGGCGTGCATCGTGATCGAGGAGGTCGCGCGGGTCGATGCGTCGGCTTCGCTGATCCCGGCGGTGAACAAGCTGGGCACGCAGCCGATCATCCTGTCGGCGTCGGAAGAGCTGAAGAAGCTGGTGCTGCCCGAGATAGCCGCGGGCGCCTCGGCCTCGTACGGGCTCTCGGAGCGCGAAGCCGGTTCGGACACGGCGTCGATGCGCACCCGCGCGCGGTTGGAGGGCGACGCGTGGGTGCTGAACGGCACGAAGGCGTGGATCACCAACGCCGGCGAGTCGACCTGGTACACCGTGATGGCGGTGACCGATCCGGACGCGCCGAAGAAGTCGAACGGGATCTCGGCGTTCGTGGTGCACAAGGACGACCCGGGCTTCTCGGTGGGGCCGAAGGAGCGCAAGCTCGGCATCAAGGGCTCACCGACGCGGGAGATCTACTTCGAGAACTGCACGATCCCTGCGGATCGGATCATCGGTGAGCCGGGCAGCGGTCTGAAGACCGCGCTGGCCACGCTGGACCACACCCGCCCGACGATCGGCGCGCAGGCGCTGGGCATCGCGCAGGGCGCGCTGGAGGCTGCGGTCGCGTACGTGAAGGAGCGCAAGCAGTTCGGCAAGGCGATCGGTGAGTTCCAGGGCGTCCAGTTCATGCTGGCCGACATGGGCACGAAGATCGAGGCCGCGCGCCATCTGGTGTACGCCTCCGCGGCGGCTTCCGAGCGCGGCGACGAGCGCGCGGGCTTCATGGCCTCGGCGGCGAAGACCTACGCGAGCGATGTGGCGATGTCGGTGACCACAGACGCCGTCCAACTGTTCGGCGGCGCCGGTTACACCCGCGACTTCCCGGTCGAACGCATGATGCGCGACGCGAAGATCACCCAGATCTATGAGGGGACGAACCAGATCCAGCGCATGGTGATGGCGCGGGCGCTGCTGAAGGGCTGAATTCTGACGCTCGCCCGGTTCAGCCGAGCCCGAGGCTGGTTTCCGCGGTGGTCCAGTCGGCGGCGATGGTGTGCTGGGCCGCGGCGAGGGTGATCTTGCCGTCGCACACGGCGCGGTGCAGCGCGTTCTCGACCTTGTCCTTCGCGTTGGGACTGCTGCCTGGCTCAGGCCACAGATTCCGCGGGTCCGAGGGTGCGCCGCCGAGTTCCAGGGAGATCAGGTGGTCTTCCTCGTAGTCGCCGAGATTCCGGTCGCTGTCGCCATACCCGTTGATCCCTTGGCGCTTCAGTTTCTCCGTGTACGACTCGGGCGGCCGGACCGTCTTCGTCCAGCCGGACCGGCAGACGGTGGAGCGGATGTCCGCTTGGGTGACGGCGGGGTTGGTCGCGCCGGGCGTGCAGGACGGATCTGGCAACGGTTGCCGGTTCTCGGTCCGGATGTGGCAGCCGGAGGTCTTCACCGGACCCGCCGCGCTGCTGGCAGGCGTTGTGGGTGAGCCTGCGCCGGGGACGTGGCAGGCCGCCACCCCGGTCATCAGTACCATGGCCGCCGCCCCCATCGTCCACCGTTTGCTGATCGCCATGGCGGGAAAGCTTGCCACAGCCCGGAACTCCGGTCGCGCACCGCGCTAGGTGTACGGGACAACCACCTCCGGCAGTTTCAGCCGCGGCACGATCGCATCTCGCGTGCCGTTCGTGGCGTTGAAGCAGCCGACGACGCCCATGACGATCTCGGCAGGCGGTCCCTCGCCGTAATCGAAGTGCAGCACCACGACCGACCATGGATTGAACGGGCACCGCATCACCCCGCGCTTCGCCCGGTTCAGATCGTCCACCAGACGCACCAGATCGGCGTCATCGACCCGGCCGTGCCGGGTGCGGAGCATGGTGCCACCTTGCCCACCGAGGCCCATCCCCGGCGTCACCCGTGGTCCGTCGTAACGGCAGGCGAAGGCGGCGACGGGCGTCGGCGGGACGAACAGGTCCTCGGTGCCAGGCCGGAGCGGGCGACGCCGTCGCCAATCCGCGTAGCGCACCGGCCAATCCGGCTCAGGCATCGAAAGCCGCGACGAGCCGCTTCGGGGCCTGCTTGAACACCGGGACGTGGAACCGGAAGTGGCTGGCCTCCTCGACGCCGGGCAGCGCCAGCGCCCAGCGGCGGATCTTTTCCGTGGTGGTCACGAATGCACCATAAGCGGGTTTTCACACGGCCGTCCCATGGCACATACGGCACCCTGGAGCCATGGCGAAGGATGCCACCCCCATTCTGGCGTTCGCGGCGATCCTCCTGGGCATCGTCGCGGCCGCCGCCAACGCCGACGCCTGGTGGTTCCTCGCGGGCGTCATCGCACTTGTGTTCCTGATCGAGAAACCCGCCGACGCCTGAACCCTCGGTCATCACGCGGACAACCCACCGGTTTAGTAGTTAGTAACTGGTAACTTGTCACGCGTGGCTGAACCGATGAGCACCCGCGACGGACTCTCCACCCGGCCGGCCGGACGGCTGAGCGCCGCGCTGGTGTGCACGGCGCTGTCGGGAGCGGTGATCGGCAGCGTCGGAGCGCCCCTCATCACCCCGGTCGCCACGGGCATGCACGTGTCCCTGGACGCCGCGCAGTGGACCTTGACGGTGACGCTGTTCAGCGGCGCGATCGCGGGCCCGGTCCTGGGCAGGCTCGGCAGTGGCCCGTACCGCCGTGTCACGATCTTGGCCACCCTGGCCCTGGTCATGGCGGGTGGGCTGCTGACGGTACTTCCGCTTCCGTTCGCGGCGTTGTTGATCGGACGCGGCTTGCAGGGGCTCGCGGTCGCGGTCGGCGCGCTGCTGATGAGTGTCGCCCGCACGCACCTGCCACTCGAGCGCTCGGCATCGACGATCGCCGCGTTATCGGTCGCGACGACAGTCGGCATCGGCGTCGGCTACCCGGCGATCAGCCTTCTCGACCAACTCGCAGGCCTACGCGCCGCATACGGGTTCGGCCTCCTCCTGTCCGCGGCCGCGCTGGTCATCGCCTGGCGGACACTGCCCATCGAGGCGGCTGGGAAGCTGCCCCGGATCGACGTCACCGGCGCCCTGCTCCTCGCGCTCGGCACCCTCGGGTTCCTCGTGGTCATCGCCGACCCCTCGATCTGGGTGACGGCGTGGCTGGCCGGTGGCCTCCTGGCCGGCTCCGCCCTGGTCCTGGCCCTGTGGGCGTTCATCGAACTGCGCACCACAACGCCATTGGTGGACCTGCGGCTGCTCGGTCAAGGGCATGTCCTGCGCGCGAACCTGGCGGTACTCGTGGCCGGGACAGGTTTGTACCTGCTGTTCAGCCTGTTCACCCGCTACGTGCAGACCCCCGCCGTCGCCCACTACGGATTCGCACTCCCGGGTGTCGCCGCGGGTGCGGCGCTGATCCCGTTCTCTCTGCTCGGATTCGTCGCAGGAAAAGCGGTGCCGCGTCTCATCGCGCGCATCACCGAACCCTGGACATACGCGCTCTCGATCGTGATCGCCGTCGCCAGCGCACTGCTGTTCGCCGCCGCCAGCCAGTCGCTCACCGCCGTCCTCGCCGCGATCGCCCTACTCGGCTTCGGCGTCGGAGGCGTCTTCGCGGTGATGCCCAGGCTCGTCCTCGTCGGGGTGCCCCATAGAGAAACAGCCAGCGTGCTCTCGATCAACCAGATCGCCCGCAGCATCGGAATGAGCATCGGCAGCGCACTCGCCGGATTCCTGCTCGCCGCCACCACCCCGGACGGCGCCATGCTCCCCACCCAGAACGGCTACCTCACCACGGCACTGTGGGCGCTACCCCCACTGGCCGCCAGCGCACTCATCATCGCCACGAACCGATCATCCTGACCCGCGACGCCTAAAGATCGGCCGTCGTGCGTTCGGCCCGCCGGTGATCGGCCAGTTTCGCCGGGTCCGGGTTCGACACCTGCACCAGGTGCGCCCCGGCGGCAAGCGGCGAGACGAATCCGTGCAACACCCCGTCCGGCACGGTCCATTCCACTGTGGACAGCACACGTGCGCCGGGCTCGACGGTGTCGACGCGGGCGAGCACCTCGTCCACTGTGGACCCCGCGAGCGCGGGCGTGTCGCCGGAGATCGGCGTCAGGGGGGAGAAGTCGTCGCCGGCCGACCGCGCCTCGGCGAGGTAGTCGAGCGCCCCGTCCGGAGGTGGTGAGGCGAGACCCCGACCCATCGGGTCGAGCGCGACCACCGCCGTGACACCGGACACGAGCGAGCCGGGCCCGACGAAGGTGACCCGTGCGTCGTCGGCCTGCGAGACGACTTGCGCCCCGCACCACCATGCGCCGAGCAGCACCCCCGCGGTCTGCCAGTGCGCGGGCAACCGCACGGCCACCGCATCGCCCGGCTCCACGTCGAACTCCTCGACCAGCCAGTTCGCGGTCTTGGCCGCCCAGTTCGTCACCGTCGCGACCGACAGTTCGACCCGGGTGCCCGCCGCGTCGTCGTAGTGCGTGATCAGCGGGCGCGACGGCGACAGGCCGCGGAGGAGGTGCTCAGTCAGGCTCACGAAGCCCAAACTAGTTCAGCGGACTCGGGTGAGCTTGGCTCGGGGTGCCCGGGGCGCTAGTTCACGCACGGCACGCCGTCGATGCTGGCCTGCAGGTAGTACGCCGCCGGAGCGACACCGCCGGCCGCCGCGCCGCCGCCGCCCGTGCGCCCGGCCAGGCCGGCGATGAACTGCTGCACCGCCTTCGGGTCCACTTCGACGATGCTCTGCCCGTCGGGGCTGCGCCCGTTGATCGTGATCACCGGGATCGTCTCGAAGCTCACGTCGCCGGACGCGAGCCCCTTCGCCTTGTCCGCGAACTGCAGCAGGTCGAAACCGGGATCGAGGACAAGCGACCTGCGCAGCGCGTCGGTCAGCTGGCTGAGCTTGCCCGGGTTCGTCAGCACCCCGGCGGAGAGCACCTTGTGCAGCGCGGAGCCCAGGAACGTCTGCTGCCGCACGATCCGGTCGAGGTCACCGCGGGGCAGGTTCTTCCGCTGGCGCACGAAGGAAAGTGCCTCCCCGCCGGTGACGGTGTGCAGGCCCGCGCTGAAGTCGGCGCCGGAGTCCTTGTCCTGGGTCGCGTGGCTGAGGCACACCTGGACCCCGCCGAGTGCCTCGGTGATCAGGTAGAACCCGAACAGGTTCACCTCGGCGTAGTGGTCGATGCGCACCTGCGTGAGATTCTGAATGGTCTGGACCAGTGCCCTGCGGCCCGCGTCGTCCGAGTCCCGCTCGACCGCCGCCTGGTCGCGCATCCCCGACGCGCGCAGTCTGGCCGCGTCGGCCGCCTTCGCGACGCCGAACACGGAGTTGATCTTCGCCTGGCCGCCGCCGGGCACGTCGACATAGGTGTCGCGCGGGATGGAGATGGCGGTCGGCTTCCCGCCGTTCTTCGGCACCCGGAGGATGATCAAGGTGTCGGTGTTGATCCCCGTGGTCTGCTCGGTGCGCAGCGTCTTCAGCACCGACAGCGGCAGCGGGTTGCCCTGCATGTCGGTCCGCGAGTCGACGCCGACCAGCAGGATGTCCTCCGCGCCGTCGTCGGCAGGCGGCGCCTTGACATCGGGCGTGTCCGGTTCGGCGAGCACGTCCGACGTGTGCAGGTCGCCCTGCGCCTGGTGATACGTCAGGTAGGCGTAGCCGGTGGCCACGAGCGCGATCACCGACAGCAGGCCGAGCACCGTCATGCCCACTGTGCGCGGGACCGAACGCCTGCGCGGCGGCGGTCCGGCGGGCGCCGTGCGTGGGTAAGGCGTCGGCTTCGGCCGCTCCGTCGCCTCGTCGTCCTGGTCCAAACCGGTGTCTCCCCCTGCTCCCTGTTCCGTGACAGGTTACTAATCCGACCGAAAGTAGGCGGACACGGCACAGTAAGGCACCGCGTTCAGTTGACGCAGGCGAGTTCACCACCGGTGATGGGCGGCGCGGCGCTCGTCGTGGACGCCGGCGGCGTGCTGGTGGAGGTACTCGTCCGTTTGGCCGAACTCGGTGGCGCGGATGTCGGACTCGGCGTGCTGGGCGCCGAGTTCGGCGTCGCGGAGCCGCGATCGCCGGTGAACCCGCCGACGAAGTCGTGCACCTGCGCCGGGTCGACGCGCAGCACGTCGGCGCCGCCGATCGTGGCGGCACCGGCCACCGGGATGGTGTGGAACTCGACATTGCCACTGTTGAGCCCGCGCATCTGGGCGGCGAACTGCACCAGGTCCCAGTTGTTCGAGAGCACCACGGACTTCTTCACGGCGTTGATCACGTTCCCGGCCTTCGCCGGGTTCGCCAGCACGTCGCGTGAAAGCACCTTCCGGGCGATCCCGGACAGGAAGGCCTGCTGGCGGGCGATGCGGTCCAGGTCGCCGTTCGGCAGGTCGTAGCGCTGCCGGACGAACGCGAGCGCCTGTGCGCCCTCGATCGTCTGGTGGCCCCCCGGCAGGTCGACCCCGGACTTTGGCTCGTGCACCGGCCCCTTCAGGCACACCTCGATCCCGCCGAGCGCCTTCGTGACCTCGTAGAAGCTCGCGAGGTTCACCTCGGCATACCGGTCGATCATGCCGGGCTTGCCCATGAGGTTCTCGAGCGTCGCGATGAGGTTGCGACGGCCGGCGACGTCGGCCTGCCGGTCGGCCTCCCGCACGTCCGTGCCATCGCTCAGCAGCTGCTGGAACCTGTCGTTGTAGGCGTAGACGAAGGCGCTGTTGAGCTTGTGCTTGCCGTACCCGCCGGCGAGTTGCACCCACGAATCACGCGGGAACGAGATGGCGACCGCGCGCCGGCCGTTCTGCGGGATGTGCACGAGGATCATCGTGTCGGTGTTCTTCGGGCCGTCGGCCTTCCCGGCGTGCAGCATGTCCAGCACCTCGCGGGGCAGCGGGTTGCCCTGCGCGTCGGTGCGGCTGTCCATCCCGACCAGCAGGATGTCGACCGCTCCGTCGAGCGGGACCGCGTGCAACTGGTTGTCGTCGAACACCTGGCTGGTGGCGAGGCCCTCGTTCGGGTCACCGATGAACTGCCAGGCGTACCACGTCGCGGCGAGGACGGCGACCGAGAAGAGGCTGACGATCGCCTTGCCGCCCCGCAGCGCGAACACGCCGAACCAGGGTTTGCGCCGCCGCGGTGCGGGGATAGGAGGCGGCGGCCAGGCGGGTTCTTCTGGAGTGTCCTGGCGGGTGCTCACCCCGTCGGTCACGCTTGCTCCTCCCGGCCCAGTGTGAATGGTTCCAGATTACTGTTCCCTCTGTAGGGACGTTTCCGGGCTGCGTTACGTTGCCCCGGTCGGGTAGGCCGAGTGTGCTGGAGGGCGACCATGCGGGTGCTGGTGACCGGGGGAGCGGGTTTCATCGGATCGCATTACGTGCGGCAGGCGATGTTGGGCGCGTATCCGGCGCTGGCCGGCGCCGAGATCGTGGTGCTCGACAAGCTGACGTACGCGGGGAACCGGGCCAACCTCGCGCCGGTCGAGGACGGCGAGCGTTTCCGTTTCGTGCAAGGGGATATCTGCGACGGTGCGCTCGTGGCGGAGGTGATGAGCGGGGTCGATCTGGTGGTGCATTTCGCCGCCGAGTCGCATGTGGACCGCTCGATTGTCGGCTCGGCGGACTTCGTGCTGACCAACGTGCTCGGCACGCAGACGCTGTTGCAGGCCGCGCTGGGCGCGGGGGTCGGCAAGTTCGTGCACGTGTCCACCGACGAGGTGTACGGCACGATCGCCGAGGGCTCGTGGCGCGAGGACCACGTGCTGGAGCCGAATTCCCCCTACTCGGCCTCGAAAGCGTCTTCGGATCTCCTGGCCCGCGCGTTCCATCGCACGCACGGGTTGCCGGTGTGCGTGACCCGGTGCTCGAACAACTACGGGCCGTACCAGTTCCCGGAGAAGGTCATCCCCCTGTTCGTGACGAACCTGCTCGACGGGGCGAAGGTCCCGCTCTACGGTGACGGGCTGAACGTCCGTGACTGGCTGCATGTGGACGATCACTGCCGCGGGATCCAGCTGGTGGCCGACGGCGGCAGGCCTGGCGAGATCTACAACATCGGCGGCGGCACTGAGCTGGCCAACCGCGAGCTGACCGAGCGGCTGCTCGCGGCGCTCGGCGCGGACTGGGACCGGGTCGAGCAGGTGCCGGACCGGCTCGGCCACGACCGGCGGTATTCGGTGGACATCACGAAGATCAGCACCGAGCTGGGGTACCGGGCAGAGGTTCCGTTCGAGCAGGGTTTGGCCGACACTGTGCGGTGGTACCGCGAGCATCGTTCGTGGTGGGAACCGCTCAAGAACAGGGCCGCGCTGATAGGGAAGTGATTCGCAGATGCTGAGTGTGCTGGTGCCCGGCGGGACGGGCCAGCTCGGCCGCGATCTCGCCGCGCTTTCGTCCCCGTCCCTGGAGATCGTCGCGCCCGGGTCGGCGGAGCTGGATCTGACCAGCACGGGCGCGGTCGTGGCCGCCGTCGTCGAGCTCGCCGAACGCGCGCGTGCCGCGGGGCACCAGCCACTGGTCGTCAATGCCGCCGCGTACACAGCCGTCGACGCCGCCGAGACCGACGAGCGGCGCGCGTTCGCGGTCAATGTGGACGGTCCCCGCGTGCTCGCCGCGGCATGCTCCTCACGGCGTGTGCCGCTCGTGCACGTATCGACCGACTACGTGTTCCCCGGTGACGCGGACCGGCCATACGAGCCCGAAGACCCCGTGGGCCCGCGCACCGCGTACGGCCGCACGAAGGCGGCGGGGGAGGACGCGGTACTCGGCTCGGGTGCTCAGTCGTGGATCGTGCGCACCTCGTGGGTGTACGGGGCGACCGGGGCGAACTTCGTGAAGACCATGGTGCGCCTGGAGGGCGAGCGCGAGACGGTGTCCGTTGTGGATGACCAGCACGGATCGCCGACCTGGTCGGCAGATCTCGCCGCGGGCCTGATCGAGCTCGGCGAGTCCATTGTGGAGACCGGTGGGCCCGCCCGGCGTGTGCTGCACTGCACGGGCGGCGGTGAGACGACCTGGTTCGGGTTCGCCAGGGCGATCTTCGAGGAGCTGGGGGCGGATCCGGCACGCGTCAGCCCCTGTACCACGGAGGAGTTCCCGCGCCCTGCGCCGCGGCCCGCCTATTCGGTGCTGTCGAACAAGTCCTGGGCGGACTCCGGGTTGACGCCGCTGCGCCCGTGGCGCGAGGCGCTCGCGGCCTACTTCGCGGCGGCGCGCCGGTAGGCGGCGACGGTCGCGTCGGCGCACCGGCGCCAGGTGAAGCCGGCGGCGTGCGCGCGGCGTTCGACGGACATCGATGCGACGCGGGGCTCGGTGACGGCCTGCCCCAGCGCCTCGGTGAGCGCTTCGACGTCGTGGTAGGGCACGAGACGTGTGTAGCCGCCCGAGATTTCCCGCAGCGCCGGGATATCCGTGCACACCACAGGTACGTCGCAAGCCAGCGCCTCGAGCACGGGCAGCCCGAAGCCCTCGTCGCGAGAAGGCAGGACGAGCGCCGACGCGCCCGCGACCACGTTCCGCAGGTCCACTTCGGACAGATAGCCGGTGTGCTGGGCCCGCCCGGAAACCCACGCTGGGCCGGGGCCGGCGAGCACCACGGGCGGCAGCGACGGGTCGGCCGCATGCGCCTTCAGCAGCCAGTCGAGTCCCTTGCGCGGGCCGGCCGCGCCCACGAACAGCAGGTATTCGGACGGTAGTCGGAGCCTGGCGCGCATCTCGTCGCTCGGCGGCCGACCGGTGAACCACGCCGCGTCGACCCCGAGTGGCGTGACTTCGACCTTCTCGCGCGGCACGCTCAGCCGCTCCGCGACCGCGTCGGCGACCGCGGCGGTCGGCGTGCAGATGACCCTCGCCTGCGCCGCGCCCTGGCGCACCAGTTCGGGCAGTTCCCGGTCGCTGGGCGGCAGCTCCTCGGGCGCGTCGAGGAACGCGAGGTCGTGGATGGTGAGTACACCGGCCGCACGCAACGCCCTGGGCAGTACGAAATTGGTGCCGTGCACCACGTCCGTGAGCCCCGCGAACAGTTCGACCGGCGGAAACGAGGAGCGCAGCCAGGCCTTGCGCAGCAGCCGGGCGGCGACCGGGGTGCCGCGCGCGCGGGCGCCGTGCGGCAGCACGTGCCGCAGGCGGCGCCAGCCGCGCAGGGTGAACGCGACGATCCGAGTGTCCACATCGGACCGTGACGCCAGCTCCTCGGCCAGCGAAGCGGTGTAGCGGCCGATGCCCGTCCGGTCACCCAGCAAGGGAGTTCCGTCGAGCAGGACTCTCAGTGGTCGGTCAGGCACGGCCGCGCGCCACTTTCTTCAACCGGCCGGCCACGCGGCGGGCAAGCTCCTTCGGGCCGCCGTCGGCGAGGTACTCCCGCACCAGCGCCAGGTCTCGCCGGACGAGTTCCGTACCCCGCAAGGGATCCGTGACCACGAGATCACCCGCGCCGGGCAGCCGGTCGGCGGCCGGGCGCGGATCCCGGCAGTACCGGACGAGTGGGGCGAGGGCCTCCGGCCAGGCGTATCGCTGCGCCACCTTCGCGATGCGTTCCTTGCATCCGGCGGCGAACTCCTCGTCGTACATCGCGCGTTCGAGCGCGTCCGCAAGGGCTTGCTCGTCCTCGGCCGGGACCACCACGCCCAGCCGCTCCTCACGAACCAGGTCGGCGAACGCGTCGCCGTCGGTGGTGACGATCGGCAGCCCCGCCCACAGGTAGTCGAGCACGCGGGTGCGGAACGCGAACGTGGTCTCGACGTGCTCGAAATGCGTGGTGACCCCGCAGTCCGCGTCGAGCAGCCAGTTCTGCCGCTCGCCGTAGGGCACCCAGTGCTCGTTGAAGAACACGTGCTTCCCGGTGAGGCCGAGCCGGTCGGCCAGCCGCACGGTCCGCGCGCCGATGTCCATTTCGGCGACCTCGGGGTTCGGATGCTTCATCCCGAGGAACACCAGGCGGGCGTCCGGCTGCCGCTTACGCAGCCGGTCGATCGCGCCGACCAGGGTGAGCGGGTCGAACCAGCTGTACACCCCGCCGGCCCACAGCACGACGTGGTCGGTCTCGGCGATACCGTCGAGGGTCGCGCGCAGGCCGGGGGCGGTGCGCACGGGCGGCTCGGCCGGAAGTCCGAACGGGACGACCGAAAGCAGTGACTGCGTGGTCGGATCGGCGTCGTAGAGCCGGGGCGTGAGCCGGCCGAGCGCGGCGAGGTGGCCGAGCCAGAAATGCCGCTGCCGCTCGGAGGCGCACAGGAAGAAGTCGCCGCGTTCGAGCTGCGCGTCCAGTACCTTCGTGATCCCGACGAGATCCGCCGCGCGCTGGTCGTCCGGCGCGCTCTTGCCCTGTTCGAGCAGCTCCAGGTGCATCGGGTCGTAGAGGTCGCAGACGACGAGCTTGTGCGATTCCTTCAGCGCCGGCGCCATTTCCAGCACATGACCCTGCAGGACCACGATGTCGGCCCACTCGATCGGCTCGGTCAGGTCGCGCTTGCGGGCGGCGCTGACCGGGAACGGTGCGGGCGGGGGAGTGGCCAGCGGATTGACCGTGACCAGCCGGACGTCGTGTTCCGGCGCGAGGATCGAGGCGATGTTCCAGGCGCGGATCGCGGGCCCGGCCATCCGGTCGGTGATCGCGTCGCCGGTGATGACGAGGACCTTGCGCCGCTGCCCGAAAACACTTTCGACACCGAACGCCTCGACCAGGATCTCGTGCGCGGCGAGGTAGCGAGGTAACGGGTACGCGGGTTCCAACGCCTTGCGCAGCAGGGGAATCAGATCGCCGTCGGTGCGCACCCTGGCGGCCTGCTCGGCTTCGCGGGACTCGGCGAGCGAAGGCAGGAGCTCGACGAACTGGTCCACCGCGAGTACGCCGGCAAGCGTGGTGCGCGGGATCTCGACCGGCGCCGTGTCGATCGGGCCGACGCCGCGACCCAGGTCGAGCTGGGTCGCGTCCAGTTCGCCGCGCGCGGTGGCGCGCCGGATCGTGAGCGCGAGCGCCGCGGGCAGGACCCGCGCGAGGGCCTGGTCGGAGACGTTCTTGTACAGCGCGGCGAGCGCGTTGCGTTCCAGCAGGAACGTCTCGCGGCCCGTCTCCGGAGCGTCCACTTCGGACATCGTGCCGTGGTGGCGGTGGTAGGCGAGCGAGCCGGGCACGTACCGCACGCGCCAGCCGCGCAGGTTCAGCCGCCAGCCGAGGTCGACGTCCTCGTAGAACATGAAGAACCGCTCGTCGAATCCGCCGAGCTCGGCGAACACGCTCGCCCGGACGAACATCGCGGAGCCGGTCGCGAAGAGCACGTCCTTGGCGACCTCGTGCTCGGCGGCGGGCAGCTCGGCCAGCGGGCCGCCCGCGTGCCGCTTGTAGCCCATGCCGAACCAGGTCAGGCCCGCGTCGACGAAATCGGCGCCGGTGCCGTCCCAGTCGACGACCTTGCTCGCCACGGCGGCGACCGTCGGGTCCGCGGCCAGCGCTTCGACCGCCGCGCGCGCCCACCGCGCGTCCGGGCGGGCGTCGTTGTTGAGGAACGCGAGCACGCTGCCCTCGGCCTGCTGGGCGCCGAGATTGCAGCCGCCGGCGAAACCGAGGTTCTCGGGCGCTTCGATCAGGCGCACGTCCGGCGCCGCCGCCTTGATGCGCACGGCATCGTCGCCGCCGGAGGCGTTGTCGACGCAGATGACCTCGAGCCGCGGGTAGTCGAGGTCCCGCGCGAGCGCGCGCAGGCACGTGATCGTGTCCTCGGCGCCGCGGTAGTTCACCACGATCACCGAGACCAGCGGTAAAGGTGTCGCCCCCTGGGTCACCGCGCGCCCTCCAGCTCGACTTGATGCTGGGGAGAGACTAGCGAGGTGTCCAGTTTCGCCAGACCTGCCCTCGTCCGATGGTGGCGAACCGGCCGATCCGGCGGCGGGCACGGAGGGTGGCGGGCAGCCTGAGCAGCACTTCGGCGAGCACCCGAGCACGCAGGGACAGGCGGAAGTTCCCGGCGCGCGGTGGGTTACGGCGCAGCGGGAGGGCGGCCGTGATCGCGGCGAACCGCGCCAGTTCGCGGGCGGCGACGGCGGCGGGCGCGCACCGCAGGAGCATGAGCAGCCGGTTGCGTTCGTTCCACCGGTGAAACCGCGGTGAACCCGGTTGAGTGCTCACTCCGTGACGGTGGGTCACACGCGCCGCGGGGACGGCGAGAATTTCGTGCCCGGCAAGGCGCAGCCGCCACGCCGTGTCGGTGTCCTCGTAGTAGCAGAAGAAGCTCGCCGGGACGCCCCCGACGGCACGCAGGATGCCGGTGCGCACAAGCGCGGCGCCCCCGCAGAAGCCGAACACGGGTTCGCCGAGCGCGTCCGCGCCGTAACCGTCCGCGGTGAGCCGGACGCCGACAGACTGCGGCGCGCCGTCCGGCCGATCGAGCCGGGCGCTCGCGGCGGCCGCGGTGCCGAGCGCGTCCTCCAGCGTGCCGAGCCACGCCGGATCCGGTACGGCGTCGTCGTTGAGCCAGGCCATCAGCGGGGTGTCCACAAGCGACAGCGCCGCCGCCATCGCGCCCGCGTAGCCGGCGTTGCGGGGCAGGCGGACGACCTGCGGCTTCGACGGGTGCTCGGCGAGCAGCCGTGCCGTGCCGTCGTCGGACGCGTTGTCCACCACCAGGGTCCGATGTGGACGATCCTGGGCAGCCAGCGCGTCGAGGCAGGCGGTGATGTGCCCGGCGCCGCGCCATGTCACGACCACCACCGTCGAGCTCACCTCGGTCACGGCGAGCACAATACGGCTCGTGCCGGAACTCGTGGTCATCGCCGAGCAGCTGCTGGCGCCGGTCCCCGGCGGGACGGGCCGCTACACCGCCGAACTGCTGCGCGCGCTGGCCGCCACCGCCCCGCCCGGCTGGGAGGTCACCGGCGTCGTGGCCCGCCATGACGTGGGGGTCGAGGGCGTCCGGATGCTGCCGCTGTCGCCCCGGGCGCTGGTCGGCGCGTGGCAGCTGGGGCTGCGGTACTGGCCGGGCGGCGATGCCGTCCACGCCACGACACCCCTCGCGCCGCCGCGCGGGCGGGTCTCGGTGACCGTGCACGACACCGTGCCGTGGACCCATCCCGAGACGCTGACCCCGCGCGGCGTCGCCTGGCACCGGGCGATGATCCGGCGGGCGGCGCGGCGGGCACGCGGGCTGGTCGTGCCGACGCGGGCGGTCGCCGAGGACCTCCGCCGATGGGTGCCGGTGCGGGTGCCGGTGCACGTGGCCGGGCACGGCGTCGCGCCCGCGCTGGCGACCGGCGTTGACGTTCCCGACCTGCCAGGACGTTACGTACTCGCGGTCGGCACACTCGAACCGCGCAAGGGCGTCGACGTGCTCCTCGACGCGATGGCGGAGCTGGATGTGCCTTTGGTTCTGGTCGGCCAGCCGGGCTGGGGCGGGGTCTCGGTGCGGCGCGACGGCGTCGACGTCCGGGTGCTGGGCCGGTTGCCGGACGCCGAGTTGGCGACTGTGCTGCGGCAGGCCGGCGTGCTCGCGGCGCCGAGCCTCGCCGAGGGGTTCGGCCTGCCCGTGCTGGAAGCGCTGGCCGCCGGGGTGCCCGTCGTGCACTCGGACGCGCCTGCCCTCGTCGAAGTCGCCGGGGGCGCGGGCGTCTGCGTCCCGCGCGGGGACGCGAAGGCGCTGGCGGCGGCCCTGCGGGAGGTGCTCTCCTCGCCGCGGCCCGAGTTGGTCGCGGCGGGCCGGGCACGGGCCGCGGAATTCTCGTGGGAGCGGGCGGCGGAGGCGGTCTGGGCGATTCACGAACGGCCGAGATTGTGAGTTCCTGACCAAACGGACTTCGAACGGTCGTACTCTGCACGGGTGGGAAGAGGCGAACCGAGCGTCCTGATCGATGCCACCGCCGTGCCCGCGGACCGGGGTGGAGTAGGTCGCTATGTCGATTCCCTCGCGCAGGCGCTGGACGCCGACGGGGCCCCGGTCAGCGTGGTGTGCCAGCCGCGGGACGCGGAGCTGTACGCGAGGCTCGCCCCCCGGTCGCGCATCGTGCCGGCGGGCCCGTCCACGGTCACCAGGACGGCGCGGCTCGCGTGGGAGCAGACCACGCTGCCGATGCTCGCGCGACGGCTGAACATCCAAGTCGTGCACTCTCCGCACTACACGATGCCGCTCGCCAGCCCGGCCGCTTCGGTGGTCACCCTGCACGACGCGACGTTCTTCACCGATGCCGTGCTGCACTCGTCGGTGAAGGCCCGGTTCTTTCGCGGTTGGACGACCGCGGCGCTGCGGCGAGCGACGATGTGCATCGTGCCGAGCCGCGCGACGGCGAACGAGCTGATGCGCGTGACGCGGGCGCGGCCGCGGGCGCTGGAGATCATCGAACACGGCGTGGACGTGGAGCGGTTCCACCCGCCCTCGGCCACCGAGATCGAGGCGGCGCGCGCGGCGATCGGCCTGGAGACCACGCCGTACGTCGCGTTCCTCGGCGCGCTCGAGCCGCGGAAGAACGTGCCGGCCCTGATCCGCGGTTTCGCGAAGGCGGTCGAGCACAGGCCGGACCCGCCCGCGCTCGTGCTCGCGGGCCAGCCGGGCTGGGACACGCAGGTCGAGAAGGCCCTGGAGGCGGCGCCGCTGCGGCTGCGGGTGATCCGGGCCGGGTACCTGCCGTTCGAGACGCTGGCCGGGTTCCTTGGCGGGGCGGAGCTGGTGGCGTACCCGAGCCTCGGGGAGGGGTTCGGCCTGCCCGTGCTGGAGGCCATGGCCTGCGGTGCGTGCGTCCTGACCACGCGGCGGCTGTCCTTGCCGGAGGTCGGTGGTGACGCGGTGGCGTACTGCGGCGTCGGCGCGGGCGACGTGGCGGCGGCCCTCTCGGAACTCCTGGACGACCCGGCGCGATGTGCGGACCTGGCCGAAGCAGCCGTGCGGCGGGCGAAGGAGTTCTCCTGGGCCATGAGCGCTGAACGGCACCGTGAGGTGTACGGAAAGGCATGGCAGGCCCACCGGCGGGAGTGATAGGCTTGGTGATGCGAGGCCCCCTTAGGGCCGAGAAGTGAGCCCGTGACGCGTCCGGACGGTCGTCTCACGGGCTTTGCGCTGTCTGGACCTTGATCACCTTGGACACGATCGGCATGACTCGGCGGCGCCAGTCACCGCCCGCGCCATAACACCAGGCCACGGCATCGGGGATCCACAGCAGCGGGGCGGATGTCGAATTCAGGTGCGTGTGTGTCAGGTCGGTTTTCTGGCCGAGCGCCCGGTAGATCGTCGCCCTGTCGTGCTTGTCGCGATGATCGCGGCTGTCCAGCACCATTCGGTGCGCATCCAGCTCGACGAGGTCGTGCACCACCTGTTCGAGGCACCTTTGACGGTCCTGTTCCTCGGTCTTCGGCGTGCGACCGGTTTCGTAGATGAACGTCGCGAGTGGCAGTTCCGCGATCCGGTCGGCGAGCAATCGCCTCCGAGGTGGTTTCTCCGTCTTGAAATGCAGCTCTCGCTGGCCGGGCAGCAGCAATCCCGACAACCGCTTTCGCGCAGGTGCGAGTGCGGCCGGGTCGATGATCGCGACGCAGATGAAGTAGCGGCGGTCCCGTCCGGACTCGTCGATGAACGCGTCTACTGGCACCCGGACATCGTGGCGTGCGGGTGCGACAACTTTGCGCGCGGTCGCGGGGTGACGCGGAGTGGTAACGCGTCAGAATGGCGTGGTCGGCTGTGAGCCCGTGACGCGTCCGGACGGTCGTCTCACGGGCTTTGCACTGTCTGCCCTCCGGCGCAGGGCGCACCCCCGCGCGACACCGTGTGCGAACCCGGCACAATGACCCGGGTGACCGAGCCGACACGTTATGGCGACGGGCTCGCCGTCGTCGTGGTGACCTACTTCCCGGGCGACGACCTGGCCCGGTTCCTCGACACGCTCGAGAAGGCGACGACACGCGACGTCCGGGTCGTGCTCGCGGACAACGACTCCACCGACGACGCCCTCGACCGGGCCGCGGAGCGGGAGTACGTGCACCTGCTGCGCATCGGCGAGAACCTCGGCTACGGCGGCGGCGCGAACCGGGGCGTGGCCGAGCTCGACGAGAGCTACGGCTGGGTCGTCATCGTCAACCCCGACCTCGAATGGGAGCCCGGCTCACTCGACGTGCTCCTCGAAGCCGCCGGGCGCTGGCCGCGCGGGGGCGCGTTCGGGCCGCTCATCCGCGAGACCGACGGCACCGTCTACCCCTCGGCCCGCCTGCTGCCCTCGCTCGGTCGCGGTATCGGGCACGCCGTGTTCGGCAAGGTCTGGCCCGCCAACCCGTGGACCCGCGCCTACCGCCAGGAACGCACCCCCGTCGAACGCGTCTCCGGCTGGCTTTCCGGCTCCTGCCAGTTGCTGCGCCGCGAGGCCTTCGATTCGGTCGACGGGTTCGACTCGCGCTACTTCATGTACTTCGAGGACGTCGATCTCGGCGACCGCATCGGCCGCGCCGGCTGGCAGAACGTGTACGTGCCTTCGGCGGCGGTAACGCATATCGGCGGCAAGGCGACATCCCGGGCACCGAAGAAGATGCTGGCCGCGCACCACGAAAGCGCGTACCGCTACCTCGCCGACCGTCACCGCGGCCCGGCCTGGAAACCGGTGCTCGCCGCGATCAAGCTCGGCCTTGCGCTGCGGCTCAAGCTCGAGACCCGCGGCCGGTAACGTCAGAGACCTTCGAGACGGCGGGAAAGGTCGGAGCGGCCAGTGACCTTGGTGGTAGTCGGGATGAGGCCCTCGACCTCTTCCTCCTGCGGCTCCCTGGCGACCGGCGGCATAACCCTCGTGCCCGGCTTCTCGGCGAGGCTGCCCTGCACCGAGTCGATCACGGACGAAGGCACGACAGCGGTGGTATCCGGATCCTCGTCGCGATCGATCCTGTCCACGACCGAACGCGGGATCTGCTGCGTGTTCGCTGCGTCCATCGGCGAGACCGCGTCCTCGGGCGTCACCACGAAGGCGCCGCGCGCCCGTGCCCGGGCCAGCAACGCGTCCGCTCGCTCGCGGGGGTCCATCCCCTCGGCCTCCCGACTCGACCTGAGGCCCTCTCCGACCAGGGCCGCCCGTGTGCTGTCTAGGGTAGGCCCTCGGGGGCCCCGCCGTCAGCAAATCGCGCGGCTTGTCGCCCGGCAGGTGCCCACCAACGGGAGGAAGTTGTGACGCCAACACGAGACGTGGACGCCGTGGTGCTCGTGGGTGGCAGGGGCACCCGCCTGCGCCCGCTCACGTTGTCCGCGCCCAAGCCCATGCTGCCGACCGCGGGCGTGCCGTTCCTGACACACCTGCTGTCCCGGATCCGGGCCGCGGGCATCACGCACGTCGTGCTCGGCACTTCTTACCGCGCCGAGGTCTTCGAGGAGTTCTTCGGTGACGGGGCTTCGCTCGGCCTCGAAATGGAATACGTGGTCGAGGACGAACCGCTGGACACCGGCGGCGCGATCCGCAACGTCTACGACCGCCTTCGCGCCGAGCACGCGGTGATCTTCAACGGCGACATCCTGTCCGGGGCCGACCTCGGCGCGCTCATCCGAGCGCACTGCGAAGCCTCCGCCGACGTCACCCTGCATCTGCAGCGCGTGGCCGACCCGAGCCGTTTCGGTTCGGTGCCCACGGACGAAAACGGCCGGGTGACGGCCTTCCTCGAGAAGACGCCGAACCCGCCGACGGATCAGATCAACGCCGGCTGCTACGTCTTCCGCCGGTCAGTGGTCGAGTCCATTCCCGCGGGCCGCCGCGTGTCGGTCGAGCGCGAGACGTTCCCCGGCCTGCTCGCCGCCGGGGCACACGTGCACGGGTTCGTCGACGCGTCGTACTGGCTGGACGTCGGCACTCCCGAGGCGTTCGTGCGCGGTTCGGCCGACCTCGTCCGTGGGGTGGCCCCGACCTCGGCCCTGCCGGGGCCCGTGGGCGAGTCGCTCGTGCTCGACGGCGCGAAGGTCGACGATGGCGCGGTTGTGGGTGGCGGTTCGACCATTGGTGCCGGGGCCGCGATCACCGCGGGTGCACAGGTCATGGGCTCGGTGGTGTTCGATCGGGTGACGGTGGCCGAGGACGCGGTGGTCGAGGATTCCGTGCTGGGTGCGGGCGCGCACGTGGGCAAGGGCGCCGTCCTGCGGGGTGTGGTGCTCGGCGACGGGGCGACCGTCGGCGCCGGGTGCGAACTGTTGCACGGCGTCCGGGTGTGGCCCGAGATGGTGCTCCCCGACTCCTCGATCCGGTTCTCGAGCGACTGCTAGTGCGCTACCGCCCACCGTTCACTGTGGACCTCGGCGCCGTGCTCGCCCCGCTGCGCCGGGGCAAGGGCGACCCCTGTTTCCGGGCCGAGGAGTCCGGGGTCACCTGGCTGACCGGCAACACGGCGGCCGGACCGGGCACGCTGGCGTTGCGCCGCTTCGCCGACGCCGAGGTCGAGGCACAGGCCTGGGGGCCGGGCGCGGACGGGCTGCTCGAAGGCCTGCCCGCGCTGCTCGGCGCGGACGATGACGACAGCGAATTCGTCGCGCACCACGATCCGGTCGCCCGCGCCCGCCGTGCGATGCCGGGGCTGCGGCTCGGCTCGACCGGCCGGGTGTTCGACGTGCTGATCCCCGCGGTGCTGGAGCAGAAGGTCACCGGCTACGAGGCCCGGCGGTCGTGGCGCGAGCTGTGCCGGTGGTACGGACAACCCGCGCCCGGCCCGGCGCCCGCGGGCATGCGGGTGCCGCCGACCCCGCGCGCGATCATGTCCATCGTGGACTGGAAATGGCACCGGGCCGGGGTGGACCTGTCCCGCCGGCGGGCGCTGATCTTCGCCGCCCAGGTCGCGCACCGGCTGGAGCGTGCGGCCGGGCTGCGGGGTGCCGAAGGCCGCGCGCTGCTGCGGAAGGTGCCGGGCATCGGGGTGTGGACCGCGGCGGAGGTCGCGCAGCGTGCCTGGGGCGACCCGGACGCGGTCAGCTTCGGTGACTTCCACATCCCGGCGATCGTCGGCTATGCCCTGCTCGGCGAACCGCTCGACGACGACGGGTTGGCGGACGTGCTGGCGCCGTACTCCCCGCAACGCCACCGCGCGGTCCGCTACCTCGAGGCCGCCGGGCACACGCGGCCGCGGTTCGGGCCGCGGTTCGCGATACGCGACTACCGGGCTATGTGAGTTCGAGCGCGGCTCGGGCGATGGCCAGCGCTTCTCCGGGCGAGATTCCCAGCGCCCGGCAGGTCGTGGCGTAGGTGGAGGCCGCGTCGCGGGCCAGGCGCCGGGACTCGTCGCCCGATGAGGACACGAAACTGCCCGCTCGCCCGCGCGTCTCGATCAGACCCGCCTCCTCGAGCTCCCGGTAGGCGCGGGCGATGGTGTTCGGCGCGATCCCCACGTCGGCTGCGAGCCGGCGCACTGTCGGGAGCTTCGTGCCGACCGCCAGCCTGCCGTCGTTGATCTGCTCCGCCAGCGAGGACCGCACCTGCTCGTACGGCGGTACCGGCGAGGCGCCGTCGATTGAGATAGTCATCGGGCCGCCGCGAGCAGTTCGGCCAGATCCTCCGAACCCGCGGGCAGCGCGCCGACCGGCCACCAGCGCAGGTCGTCGGACTCCTCGCTGCGCACCGGTTGCGCGCCGCGCGGCGCCCGCACCGCGAACCGCACGTCGAAATGCCGCGTCGGCAGCCCGAGCGAGCAGGTGATCGGGTGCACGTCCAGGTGCACCGGCTCCGGCTCCAAACGCAGGTCCGCGATCCCGGACTCCTCTTGAGCCTCGCGCAGCGCGGCCCCGGCGAGCGTGGTGTCCGTGGGCTCGCAGTGCCCGCCGAGTTGCAGCCACCGGCCCACTCGCGGGTGCAGGGTCAGCAGCACGTGCTCACTGTCGGCGTCCAGCAACACGGCGGAGGCGGTGATGTGCCCCGCCTCGCACGAGCGCTGGCACGCGTCCTCACGGGCGGCCAGGAAACCGAGGAACGCCTGCCGTAAGGACTCCTGCGCGGGCGTCGCGGGACGCCACTTGTCCAAAGTGGATTTCGTATCGACGTGCAGGGTCACAACTCCACCAACCCGTCACCGGGCGCGGCGGGCACGCGCGGCCCGGCCGGGGACAGCGGATGCCCGATCGCCACCGCGCCCAGCGGCTGCCAGCCCGCGCCAAGGCCGAGTACCTCGCGCGCGACGTCCGCCGCGAAGATCGTCGAACCGATCCAGCAGGACCCGAGTTCCTCCGCGGCCAGCGCGATCAGCAAGCCCTGTACCGCGGCGCCGCCCGCGACGGTGAACATGGTGCGCTCGCAGTCGTTCCGGCGGGCGTCCGGGTACGTGTGCGCGCCCCCCGGCACCAGGAACGGGAGCACGAGTTCGGGTGCGTTGAACAGGATTTCCCCGCGGCTGACCCGTTTCGCGATCTGCTCGTCGGTGAACTCGTCCCCGCTCAGGTCCGCCCGCCACGACTCCCGCATCGCCTCGAGCAGCTTCGTGCGCAGCCCGCGATCACGCAGCCAGACGAACCGCACCGGCTTCGTATGGTGCGGCGCCGGAGCCGTCAGCGCCGCGGTGATCGACCGGCGCAGCACCTCCGGATCCACGGGCTCGTCGGCGAACTCGCGCACCGAGCGGCGGACGAGCACGGCCTCGCGCCGCCCCTGCGCGATCGCTTCCGCGGCCCCGAGGCGGAACAGGTCCTCCTCGACCGGTCGCACCAGCTTGCGTGCGGTCGATCCGTCGTCCACAAGCGACAGTCCACGCACGACGGCGACGGGGATGGCCTTCAGTTTCCCCTTGACCAGGTCCGCCGCCGCGGCCACCTCGTCGGCGACGGCGATCTCGGTGACCTGTAGCTCGTTGCCCTGGGCGTCGACCTCGCCCTCGTAGGAGTGCAGCACCTTCAACCCGGACGAACCGATCGCGGCGTCCGTCTGCCCGACGCGCCACGCGCGGCCCATCGTGTCGGTGATGACCACCGCGACCTCGACGCCGAGCCGTTCCCGCAGGCCGTTGCGCAGCGCGAGCGCGGAAGCGTCGGGATCCGCCGGCAGCAGGGCGATCTCGTCACCGTGCACATTGGACCCGTCCACCCCGGACGCGGCCTGCACGACACCGATGCGGTTCTGCGTGATCAGGGTGCGGCCGAACCGGGCGAGGACCCGCACCGCCTCCTGCTCGACGAGCTTCCGCCGCGCCTCGTCGCGCGCTTCGGGATCCGAGGGCACCCGGATCAGCCGGCCCTCGATCTTCGACACGATCTTGCTGGTGACCACCACGACGTCGCCGGAGCGCAGCCAGCGGGCCGCGTCCGCGATCGCCCCGGTCAGGTCGTCGCCGGGCCGGAACTCCGGCAGGCCCGCGACCGGCAAGATCTCCAGCCGGTCCGAAGAATGCTCAGCCAAGGTCCACTCCGGACAGTTCGAGCGCCGCGCGGGCCATCGCCGCCGTCGCGTCGACATCGGTCATCAGCAGCGGCACGGCCCGCACCGCGACACCGGGCACGTGCACGGTTTCGCCGGAGGCCACCAGCCACCCGTCGAGCAGCCCGTCGCCGGAAGTCTGGCGCGAGCCGTAGTGGCGCCCGACCGCCTCCGCCGAGGTCTCCACGCCGATCGCGGTCAGGCACGCGTCCGCCATTCCCCGCACCGCTTTCCCGCCGATGATCGGCGAGACGCCCACCACCCCGGCGGCCGTCTTGCGCATGGCCTCCCGCACGCCGGGCACGGCCAGCACCGTCCCGACCGAGACCACCGGGTTCGACGGCGCGAACAGCACGGCGTCGGCCTCGTTGATCGCGTCCAGCACGCCCGGCCCCGGCTTCGCCTCGTCGGCGCCCACCGGCACGATCGAATGCGCGGGAAGCCCGGCCCGGTAGCGCACCCACCATTCCTGGAAGTGGATGGCCTTGCGCTGGTCGGGCTGATCCGGATCGTCCACCACGACATGCGTCTCGACCCGGTCGTCGGTCATCGGCAGCAGGCGCACGCCAGGCCGCCACCGGTCGCACAGCGCCTCGGTGACCGCCGAGAGCGGGTAGCCCGCGCGCAGCATCTGGCTGCGGATCAGGTGCGTGGCCACGTCCTTGTCGCCGAGCCCGAACCAGTCCGGCTCGGCGCCGTACGCGGCCAGTTCCTCCTTGACCACCCAGGTTTCGCCCGCGTGGCCCCAGCCTCTTCCGGTGTCGATCCCGCCGCCGAGGGTGTACATGCACGTGTCGAGGTCCGGGCAGATCCGCAGCCCGTGCATCCACACGTCGTCACCGGTGTTCACCAGCGCCGTGATCTCGTGTTCCGAGTCACCGGGGCCGGTCGCGGGCAGGCCGAGCGCGGCCTTCACGCCGAGCAGGAACCGGGCGCCGCCGACCCCGCCGGCTACTACGACAACCTTCACAGCGTCCGATCCTTCCACGCCGGAACCCAGTACCGGTACCGATGGTGCTCGCGGAACCCGAGCGTCTCGTACAGCGAGAGCGCGGGGGTGTTGCCGACCGCGACTTGCAGCACACCCTCGGTCGCGCCGCGTCCGGCCGCCCACGCTCCGGCGGCGGCCATGAGCGCGCGGGCAAGGCCCTGCCGCCGGTGCTCCGGGCGCACGGCCAGGCGCGAGATGTGCAGCAGTTCACCGGCGATCGCGGCCCGGACGGCACCCGCGGTGGTCTTCGCCATGCCGTAGCCGACTTCGCCGGTGGTCAGGACATGGCGTTGCGCGGGCGTCGGCTCGGTCGTCCCGGCCGCGAGCTCCCACCAGTCCGGCGACGGTTCGGGCAGGAACGACACCCCGTCACCACCCGTGCCCAGCGGGCCGACGAGCACCGACACGACGTGCCCGGCCGAGTGCCCGGTGTTCGGCACCCAGCCGGCCGCCTCGATCGCCCGCTCCGTCTCGCTCCCCGAGACGGCCTGCACGACCGGCGGGATGCCGTGAACGTGGGCGAAGTCACATACTCGGTCCAGTGCCCGGGGCACCGGCATCCCTGGGCTGCCGAGCGCCAATGCGCTGTTCGCGCGGCCGGTGAACCCGGAAGCCGCACGTAGCCGCCAGTCGCCGAGGCGCTCTTCGGTCACCGCGCGCCAGGCGCCGGCACAGTGCAGCTCGATGATCTCGCTGGGGTCCATGGTCACCACGCCAATGTATTAAGGGTGCCCTTACCTGGGAATGCCGGGCTACGGACGCGTAATGTCCGAGGCCGTAGCTGGATCTCATTCACACAGCAGGAGTGCGCAGTGACCTACGTGATCGCCGAGCCCTGCGTCGACGTGCTCGACAAGGCGTGCATCGACGAGTGCCCAGTCGACTGCATCTACGAGGGCGACCGGATGCTCTACATCCACCCCGACGAGTGCGTGGACTGCGGCGCGTGCGAGCCGGTGTGCCCGGTGGAAGCCATCTACTACGAGGACGACGTCCCCGACGACTGGGCCGCCTACACCAAGGCGAACGTGGACTTCTTCGACAAGCTCGGGTCGCCCGGCGGGGCGTCCAAGGTCGGCAAGACCAGCGACGACCCGCAGTGGATCAAGGACCTGCCCCCGCAGGGCGAATGATCGCACTGCCCGACTTTCCCTGGGACTCCCTCGCCGGGGCCAAGGCGACCGCGAACGCCCATCCGGGCGGCGTCGTCGACCTGTCCGTCGGTACGCCGGTGGACCCGGTCGCGCCCGCCATCCGTGACGCGTTGGCCTCGGTGTCGGAGATCCCCGGCTATCCCCAGACACACGGCACGCCCGCGTTGCGTGCCGCCGCGGTCGAGGCACTGCGTCGCCGTCACGGCGTGACGGGGCTCGAGCCCGACGCGGTGCTGCCCACCATCGGCTCCAAGGAGCTGGTGGCGTGGCTGCCGAAACTGCTCGGGATCGGTCCCGGTGACACGGTGGTGATCCCGGAGCTGGCGTACCCGACGTACGAGGTCGGCGTGCTGCTCGCCGGGGCGTCCGTGCTCCGTTCGGACAGCCTCTTCGCCCTCGGGCCACAGCGCCCGGCGATGATCTGGCTCAACTCGCCGTCCAACCCGACGGGGCGCGTGCTCGGCCCCGACCACCTGCGCAAGGTCGTCGAATGGGCGCGTGAGCGCGACGTGCTGGTGGCCTCCGACGAGTGTTATCTCACGCTCGGCTGGGAGGGCGAGCCCCTTTCGATCCTGCACCCGTCGGTCAACGATGGCAGCGTGACGGGGCTGCTGGCGCTGCACTCGCTGTCCAAGTCGGCCAACCTGGCCAGCTACCGGGCCGGGTTCGTCACCGGTGACCCGGCGGTCGTCGCGCGGCTGCTGGAGGTGCGCAAGCACGCCGGCATGATCATGCCGCGGCCCGTGCAGGAGGCGATGACCGTCGCGCTGGCCGGCGACGACGTGCTGGGCACGCAGCGCGAGCGCTACCTTCGCCGCCGGACGGTCCTGCAGAAGGCGTTGCAGGGCAACGGCTTCCACATCGACCACTCGGAGGCGGGGCTTTACCTGTGGGCCACCAGGGGTGAGGACGCCTGGCAGACCGTGGACTGGCTCGCCGAGCGCGGCATCCTGGTCGCTCCCGGCACCTTCTACGGGCCGAAGGGCGGCAAGCACGTCCGCGTCGCGCTGACCGCCACGGATGAGCGGGTCGAGGCCGCCGCCGAGCGCCTCGCCCGGTAGGCGCAAGCGCTTCCACGGCGTCTTCTTCGGACAGTTCCGGTAGGACGGTGTGCCATCTCCGGACGAACCTCAGTTCGCGTGCAGAGCCGCGTTGAGTTCGACGGTCGCGCCCGCGCGGGGCACGACCTCGACCGAGCCGGTCGCGGAGTTGCGGCGGAACAGCGCGTTCGAGATGCCCGACAGTTCCCGCGCCTTGACCGAGCGGCCTTCGAGGACGACCTTCGTACCCGCCGTGACGTAGAGGCCGGCCTCGACCACCGAGTCGTCGCCGAGTGAGATACCGACGCCGCCGTTCGCGCCGATGAGGCAGCGCTCGCCCAGCGAGATGACCTCCTTGCCGCCGCCGGAGAGCGTGCCCATGATCGACGCGCCACCGCCGACGTCGGTGCCGTCGCCCACGACGACCCCCGCCGAGATGCGGCCCTCGACCATGGAAGCGCCGAGCGTGCCGGCGTTGAAGTTGACGAAGCCCTCGTGCATGACCGTGGTGCCACCGGCCAGGTGCGCGCCGAGGCGGACCCGGTCGGCGTCGCCGATACGGACGCCGGCGGGCAGGACGTAGTCGACCATGCGCGGGAACTTGTCCACGCTGTAGACCGTGACCGCGCCGCGGGCACGCAGCCGCAGCCGGGTGACCTCGAAGCCCTCCACCTGGCACGGGCCGTGGTTCGTCCACACGACGTTGGCGAGCAGCCCGAAGATGCCGTCGAGGTTCTGGCCGTGCGGCTGGACGAGCCGGTGCGAGAGCAGGTGCAGGCGCAGGTAGACGTCGTGCGCGTCGGCGGGCGCGTCGGCGAGGCTGGCGACACTGGTGCGGACGGCGATCACCTCGACCCCGCGGTCGTCGTCCGGGCCGAGCATCGCCGCGGCGGCCTCGCCGAGCGCTTCGACGGTCTGGTCGTGCGAGAGCCGCTCCGACCCGGTGCTGCCCGGTTCGCACAGCTTGGGGTGCGGGTACCAGGTGTCCAGCACTGTGCCGCCGGTGGTGACGGTCGCCAGCCCGACGCCCTGGGCGCCGGTGGTCTCGGGATTCGGGGTCGCTTCGCTCACCGCCCCACGGTAACCGACCGCCCGTCTGTTGCCTGACACACCAGCTGCGTCGAGTCGCGCTGTGCCGGTCGCGGGTTCAGCCGTTGGCGATCTGGGTATCGATGACCTGCTTGATGTCACGCACGCTGTCCGCGATCGCGCGCAGCGTCGCGGAGCACGGATTTCCCGGGGCCTCGACGGCATCGCACTGCGCTGCACGGTATGCCGCGACATTCTTGTCGAGCGCGTCCGCGAGGGCATTGAGGTTGGGGTGTTTCGCGCTCACCTGCTGTCGCACCATGCCCACGGTCCCGCCGAGTTCGGTCACGTACTTCGCGCAGCCCTTCGGCGCCTGCTGTTCCGGGGCGGTGAAGCACGTGTCGGCCGTGTAAACCCGGAGTTTGGTCGCCAGGGCCGCCGGGTCCGTGGCGACCTCGCCGCCGCCTTTCGGTGTCGGCCCGGCCTCGCTGCCACAGCCGGCAAGCACGAGTGCGAGGGCGAGGACGGCCATGGTCTTTCGCGTGCGCACGCTGCCACCGTACGCGCACGGAATCGCCGGCCCTCACCGAGGCGCGTCGCGCCACAGTAGCCTCGCCGTATGGACCTGCGGGCAGACCCAGCCGATATCACCGCCGCTCTGGTGGACATTCCGAGCGTGTCGGGTGAGGAGGCGGCGATCGCCGACGCCGTGCAGGCTGCGCTCACCGACCAGGCCGGGCATCTGGAGATCGTGCGCAACGGCGACGCGGTGCTCGCGCGGACGAACCTCGGCCGCGCGGCGCGGGTGATCCTCGCCGGGCATCTGGACACCGTGCCGGTGAACCGTAACCTGCCGCTGCGGCACGACGGAGACACGTTGCACGGGCTGGGCACGGTGGACATGAAGGGCGGCGACGCGGTCTTCCTGAGCCTCGCCGCGACGGTGCCCGAACCGCGCCACGACGTGACGTTCATCTTCTACGACTGCGAAGAGGTCGAGGCGGTCCGCAACGGTCTGGGGCGGATCGAGCGGGAGTTGCCGGACTGGCTGCGAGCGGACCTGGCGATCGTCGGCGAACCCTCGAACGCGGTGATCGAGGCCGGGTGCCAGGGAACGATGCGCGTCGAACTGCGCACCTCCGGTCGCCGGGCGCATACGGCGCGGGCGTGGATGGGGGAGAACGCGATCCACGCGCTGGCCGAACCGATGCGGAGGCTGGCTTCGTACGAGGCTCGTGACGTGGAGATCGACGGGCTGCTCTACCGCGAAGGGCTGCAGGCGGTCGGGGTTTCGGGTGGGGTGGCCGGGAACGTGGTGCCCGACGAGGCGGTGCTGAGGGTCAACTTCCGATTCGCCCCCGACCGTTCGGCGGAACAGGCGGAAAAGCATGTGCGCGAGGTGTTCGACGGTTTCGAGCTGTCCGTTGTGGACCTTTCGCCGGGAGCCCTGCCGGGCCTGTCCGCCCCCGCCGCGGCGGAACTCGTCCAGGCCGCGGGCGGCCGGGCGGCGGCGAAACTCGGCTGGACCGACGTCGCCCGGTTCGCGGCGCTGGGCATGCCGGCGGTGAATTTCGGCCCCGGCGACCCGACGCTCGCGCACACCCGGGAGGAATTCGTGCACGCGGCGGAAATCAGGAAGGTGGCCGGTGTCCTGCGGGAGTTCCTCGCGGGTCGGTAACCTCACGGAGGTGACGATGGACGAACCCGCCGAATACCCCGAACACCCTCGGGAGAAGCACCGGGGCCCGGTCGTGTTGCGCCGCGGCCGCCGAGAGGAAGCCAGTACCACCGACCAGCGACTGCTCGACGCGCGCGGGCCCAGCGACTGGGTGCACACCGACCCGTGGCGCGTGCTCCGGATCCAGGCGGAGTTCGTCGAAGGGTTCGGCGCGCTCGCCGAGGTTCCGCGCGCGGTCACGGTGTTCGGCTCCGCCCGCACCCCGCGCGAGCATCCCGAATACGAGCTTGGCCGCAAGATCGGCGGCGCGCTCGCGGATGCCGGGTTCGCGGCCATCACCGGCGGCGGGCCGGGCTCGATGGAGGCGGTCAACCGCGGCGCGTCCGAGGCGGGCGGGCTGTCGATCGGGCTCGGTATCGAACTTCCGTTCGAACAAGGGCTGAACCCGTGGGTCGATCTCGGGGTGAACTTCCGGTACTTCTTCACCCGAAAGACGATGTTCATCAAGTACGCACAGGCGTTCATCTGCCTGCCAGGCGGGTTCGGCACCCTCGACGAGCTGTTCGAGGCGCTGACCCTGGTGCAGACCAAGAAGGTCACGAAGTTCCCGGTTGTCCTCTTCGGACGGTCGTACTGGGGTGGGCTGTACGACTGGGTGAAGGAAACCGTCCACGGCGAGGGCAAGATCGGGGAGAAGGATCTGGCCCTGCTGCACGTGACCGACGACATCGACGACGCGATCCGCATCGTGCAGGAGTCGTACAAGGCTTGGGAGGACACGCACTAGTGCGCCGGATCTGCGTTTTCTGTGGTTCGTCCCCGGGTCGGGACCCGGTGTACGCCGAGCAGGCCGCGGTGCTCGGCAAGCTGCTCGCCGAACGGGGTATCGCCCTCGTGTACGGCGGCGCGAGCGTCGGCATCATGGGCGTGGTCGCGGACGCGGCGCTGGCGGCGGGCGGCGAGGTGATCGGCGTGATCCCGAACCATCTGATGCGGGTCGAGATCGCGCACGACGGCCTGAGCGAACTGCACGTGACCGCCGACATGCACGAGCGCAAGGCCAAGATGGCCGAGCTCGCGGACGGCTTCCTCGCGTTACCCGGCGGCGCGGGAACGCTTGAGGAGCTGGCCGAGATCTGGACGTGGGCGCAGCTGGGGTTGCACTCGAAGCCACTGGGCCTGGTCGACGTCGCGGGCTACTACCGGCCGCTGCGCGAGTTCGTGGACCACATGGTGACCGAGGGTTTCCTGCGGCAGGAGCACCGCGACCTGGTCTTCGTCGATCCCGATCCGGTGGTGCTGCTCGACGTCTTCGAGACCTACCAGCCCCCCGACGTCGCCAAGTGGACCAGCTGACGCCCCCTCCTCGCGGGGCCGGGGTCAGGCGGCTTCGCCGGGGCGTTTGTGGTACTTGTCCACGTACTCCAGTTCCGACAGTTCGAGGATCTTGTACATGATCTCGTCGGTGATGGCGCGGCGGATGGCCGGGGAGTTCTCCATACCCTCGTACCGCGAAAACTCCAGCGGTTCACCGAAGCGGACGCAGACCTTCGCCAGCCGCGGGACCTTCTTCCCGATCGGCAGCATCTTCTCCGTCCCGGTCAGCGCCACCGGCACCACCTGCGCGCCCGTCGCCAGCGCCAGCGCGCCGACACCGGTGTGCCCGCGGTGCACCTTCCCGTCGAGCGACCTGGTGCCCTCCGGGTAGATCCCGAACGCGCCCCCCTCGTCGAGGACCTTGCGCGCCGCCTCCAGCGCCGCCATGCCCGCCGCCGCGTTGCCGCGTTCCACCGGGACGTAGTTCAGCGCCCGCAGGAACGCCGCGAACACCCGGGACCGCGGACCTCTGCCGGTGAAGTACTCCGCCTTCGCCAGGAACGACACGGGCCTCGGCGCGATGACCGGGATGAGGAACGTGTCCACCGCCGCCCGGTGGTTCGACGCGAAGATGACCGGGCCGGTCCGCGGCACCTTCTCCGCACCGTGTACCTCCGGCCGGTAGATCAGGCGCACCAGCGGCGCCAGCCCCCGCCGGATCAGCAGCTGCAGCAAGACTCCTCCAGGTTCTCCGGGTCCAGCATGACACCCGAACCCGCCCGGTTCCAGGCACCCATCCACCGTCTGGACGAGCGCGCCGGGCCGCTGGTGTCACAATCGTGGCGTGACGACCGCGCTGATCTACCTCGTAGTCATGCTGCTCGTGGCGGCCGTGGTGTTCCTCCTCGCCGCCGTCGTGTTCGGCCGAGGTGAAGAGCTCGCCCCGCTGCCCCCGGGCAGCTCGCCGACGCGCCTGCCCGTCCGCGACATCACCGGCGAGGACGTGCAGGCCGTGAAGTTCCAGCTTGTCGTGCGCGGTTACAAGATGTCCGAAGTGGACTGGGTGGTCCGCAGGCTCGGTACCGAGATCGACTCGCTGCGTGCGAAGGTCGCCGAGCTGGAGAAAGAGACCTCCAGATGACCGACCTCGTCTTCTCCATCGAGGTCGCGGCGCCGGCGGGCACGACGTGGCTCGCGTTCACCGACTGGCCCCGCCAGCACGAGTGGATGATCGGCACCGAAGTACGGGTCACGGAGGGGGACGGGCGCAGCATCGGCTCGCAGCTGGCTGCGTTCACGGGGCTGCGGGGGCTCGGCTTCACCGACACGATGGAGATCACCACGTGGGAGCCGCCCGTCCGCTGCACGGTGCGCCACCTCGGCACGCTCGTGCGCGGGAGCGGGGCGTTTCATGTGCACGCGAAGGGCCCGCAGACCTCGACGTTCGTCTGGTCGGAAAGCCTCGACGTGCCGTTCGGGCTCTTCGGGCGGCTCGGCTGGCCGGTCGTCCGCCCGCTGTTCGGCCTAGGGCTGCACCGCTCGCTCAAGCGGTTCGCGACGTTCGCGGAGAACTACACGATGGGGGCGGTGTGACCGCTGAGCTGGGCGACGACGGTGTCGCCCGCTGCCCGTGGGGCAACAGCGCGCCCGACTACGTCGCGTACCACGACACGGAGTGGGGCGTCGAGCTGCACGGCCGGGACGCGCTGTACGAGCGGTTGTGCCTCGAGGCCTTCCAGTCCGGCCTCTCGTGGATCACCATCCTCCGCAAGCGCGAAGCCTTTCGCCGGGCGTTCGCGCGGTTCGCTCCGAAGAAGGTCGCGAAATTCGGCGAAGCGGACGTGGCGCGCCTGCTCGCCGACGCGTCCATCATCCGGAACCGGCGGAAGATCGAAGCCGCGATCACCAACGCCCGTGCGGTCCTGGACCTGGACCGCCCGCTGGACGAGCTGCTGTGGTCGTTCGCGCCGGCCGGGGCGCGCCCCCGCCCGCGGAGCATGGCCGATCTCCCCGCGACGACACCCGAGTCGGCGGCCATGGCCCGCGAGCTGAAAAAGCGCGGTTTCGCCTTCGTCGGCCCCACCACGTGCTACGCCCTCATGCAGGCGACCGGCATGGTCGACGACCACCTTGAGGGCTGCTTCCGCGCGGCCTGACGCTATTTGCCCTGGAAGTCCGGCTTGCGCTTCGCGACGAAGGCTTCGACCGCCTCGCGGTGATCGGCCGTCGAGCCGAGCACGGTCTGGGCGGCGTCCTCGGCGAGCAGGGCGTCTTCGAGGCTGCCCTGCGCGGCGACGTCCAGCACCTCCTTGATCTTCGCGTAGCTGACCGTCGGGCCGGCCGCGAGTTTCGCCGCGATCGTGTGCGCCCGCTCGGCAAGCTCCTCGTCGGGCACGACTTCGCTGACCAGACCGAGTTGCTTCGCCTCCTCGGCCGGCACCGTGCGCGCCAGCAGCATCAGTTCGGCCGCGCGGCCGTAGCCGACCAGCCGCTGCAGTGTCCACGACGCACCCGAATCGGGTCCGAGCCCGACGTTCGCGAAGGCCATCAAGAAGTTCGCGGACGCCGCCGCGATCCGCAGGTCCGCGGCGTAGGCGAAGGCCGCGCCGGCACCGGCGGCCGGGCCGTTGACCGCTGCTATCACGGGTTTCGGCATTCCGGCGATCGTCCGCACGATGGGGTTGTAGTGCTCGCGGACGGTCCCCAGCGGCGCCGGATCGCCGGCCTGCAGCAGCCCGACGTGTTCCTTCAGATCCTGGCCCGCGCAGAACGCCTTCCCCGCTCCGGTGAGCACCACCGCGCGCACCTCCGGCGCCGCCGCTGCCTCCCGGAGCGCGTCGAGTAGCCGTTCCTTCAGCTCGACGGTGAGCGAGTTGTAGGCCTTCGGCCGGTGCAGCGTCAAAGTGCGCACGCCGTCGGCGTCGGCGGTCAGCAGCACGTCCTCGGTGGTCACTGGTGTCCTCCTGGCGTTCGGGCGGCCCGCGAGCCGCATACCAGCACCTATGCAAACACGAAAAGATCGGTCCGCGTTCGCACGCCCGCATTGATGAGGGAGAATGGCGTGCGACACCCGGTTGGCTCAGAATGCGCGACCCGGGCGCGCCGGTTGAGACGGAGGGAGCACGCTATGGCGGCCATGAAGCCCCGGACCGGAGATGGTCCCCTCGAGGTGACTAAGGAGGGGCGGGGCCTCGTGATGCGCGTTCCGCTCGAGGGTGGCGGGCGACTCGTCGTCGAGCTGTCGGCCGAAGAGGCCAAGGACCTGGGCGTGGCCCTGCAGGAGGCGACGAGCTGATCCTGTCCGCTCCCGTCGCCGGCTGACGACCGTCAGCCGGCTTTTCGCCGTCCCCTCCTGGAGGTTCTCCCGTTGGCGCGCTACCCGCTGCCGTCCGTACCCAGCCGCCTGATCGACATCGAGGTCGCCGACACCCCTCGCCGTGGCGCGCCGGTCGCGAGCCTGGTCGCCGGCAACGCCGGTGACGTGCGCGAGGGCGAGGGCGCATTCCGCTGGCTGGTCGGCGTCGGCGAAGGCACGGCGAGCGACCTCAGGACCGCGGGCGCGGCCCTCGCCCGCGCGGCACAGGCCGAGAACGGGAAACCGGTCAAGATCGCGCAGGTCGATCTGGGGGCGGAAACCGAGGGAAGCATCGTCGCGGAGCTGTCGATGGGTGCGCTGCTCGGCGGCTACCACTTCAAGGTCAGCACCCAGCCCGCGCCCGCCCTGCAGACCCTCCGGCTGCTCACGCCGTACGAGCGAGCCGTTCCGGAGTACGAAATGGTCCTTGGTCGGGTACGGACGATGGCGGCCGCCGCGGCGCTGGCCCGCGACCTGGCGAACGCGCCGTCCAACATCAAGAACCCGCAATGGCTCGGCGAGACCGCCGAACGGGTCGTCACGGATGTGCCAGGGCTGCGCGCGACGATCCGCGACGAGGCGTGGCTCGCGGAACAGAACTTCGGCGGCGTGCTCGCCGTCGGCGGCGGCTCGGCCAGCCCGCCCCGGCTGATCGAGCTGACCTACCGGCCACGCGGGGCCGCGCACCATCTGCTGCTGGTCGGCAAGGGGATCACCTTCGACACCGGTGGCCTGTCCATCAAACCCGCCGACGGTATGCACCTGATGCGGACCGATATGGCCGGTGGCGCCGCCGTCATCGCCGCGATCCGCGCGATCGCGACGCTCGGGCTCGACGTGCGGGTGACCGCGCTGGTGCCCGCGGCGGAGAACCACGTCTCCGGTGGTTCGTACCGGCCGGGCGACGTGGTGCGGCACTACGGCGGGATGACCACCGAGGTGAGCAACACCGACGCCGAGGGGCGGATGGTCCTCGCCGACGCGCTCGTCTACGGCATCCGCCGCTTCCGGCCGGACGCGGTCGTGGACGCCGCGACGCTCACCGGAGCCATGAAGGTCGCGCTCGGCCTGCGCACCGGCGGGCTGTTCGCCACCGATGACGAGCTCGCGGACCGGGTGCTCGCCGCGGGCGAGCGGGCGGGCGAAGCCTGGTGGCGGATGCCGCTGCTCGAGGCACATGCCGACGCGGTGCGCGGCGAACTGGCCGACGTCCGGCAGGCGCCGGGCGGCCCCGGCGGTGTCACGGCCGCGCTGTTCCTACGCGAGTTCACCCGCGGCGTGCCGTGGGCGCATCTGGACATCGCCGGCCCGGCGCGCGCGGAGACCGCGTATGCCGAGGTCGTGCCCGGGGCGACCGGGTTCGCCGCACGGACCCTGGTGGAGCTCGCCGCGTCCTACGCCTGAGCGCGCACGTAGTCCCGGAAGGACCGGGCGACCGGCGTGAGGTGATCGCCCGCGGGCCAGACCAGGCAGATGGTCCGGCTGACCTTGGGCGAAAGCGGGATTTCCACGACGCCGGCCGGGGTCGCCGACCCGAACTGCGGCAGCAAGGTGACCCCGAACCCGGCCGCGACGAGTCCGCGCACCGTGTCGGACTCCTGCCCCTCGAAGACGATCTCCGGCTCGAACCCGGCCGCGGCGCACAACCCGTCGGTGATCTGGCGGACCCCGTACCCGTGCTCGAGCATCACGAACGGCTCGCCGGCCAGCTCGGCGAAGCGGATCCGGCGGCGCTGCGCGAACCGGTGCGCGGCGGGCACGCACAGCAGCAGGTCCTGTTCCGCGATGGTGAACGATTCGAGGTCCGGGCTTTCCGGCACCGGGGCGACGAGCGCGAGGTCGAGTTCGCCGGCCGTCAGCCGGTCGAGGATGTGCTGGCGCGAGCCCTGCACCAGGCTGAAGCGCACGCCCGGATACCGCGCGCGGAACCCCCGCAACAGGCTCGGCACGAGCCAGCGGCCGAGCAGGTGCAGGAAGCCCAGCACGACGTGCCCGCTGGCCGGCTCGATCTCCTCGCGCGCCTGACGCGCACCCGCCTCGATCGCCGGGAGCGCGCGGCCGGCTGTTTCGGCGAGGACGGTGCCCACCCTGGTCAGCCGGACCCCGCGCCCCGCGGGCTCGGTGAGCGGGGCACCGACGACCTGGGCGAGCGCGGCCAGGCGACGGCTCACCGTCGGCTGCGGCACGCCCAGCAGCTCGGCCGCCCGGGTGATGTTGCCTGTTTCACGCAGAGCGGACAACAACGCCAGATTGGGTGCCAGCGCCGTCACGAGCCGCTGGTCAGCGGCCGCCGCTTCGCTCTCATGCATCATCGTATCGATTATGCCGATTTTCTGTATTAGACGTATCGGTTAGCTGAGCTTAGCTTCGATGAGGTGACCGCTGACCTGCTCGTTTCCGCTCCTCCTCGACCCCGGCGGGTGAAAATCGCCGTGGCAGCCGCGGGTCTCTCGTCGTTCGCGCTGCTGTACGCGCCGCAGCCGGTGCTGCCGCAGCTAGCGGCTCAGTACCACCTCGATCCCGGTAGCGCTTCGCTCGCGGTCAGCGTCGCCACCGGTGCGCTCGCGATCTCCGTGCTGCCGATCGCGGCGCTGTCGGAGATCGTCGGGCGGCGGCCGGTGATCCTCGTGTCGGTGATCGTTTCCGCGGTCTTGGGACTGCTGCTGCCGCTCGCGCCCTCCTACGGGGTGTTGCTGATCTTGCGTGCGCTGCAGGGGATCGCGATCGCCGGCTTCCCCGGGGTCGCCGCGGCGTACCTCGTCGAGCAACTGGGCACGACGGGGGTCGCGGCGGCGGTCGGCGCGATGATCGCGGGCAACTCGATCGGCGGCATGCTCGGCCGGCTCGCCGCGGGTTTCAGCGCCGACGTGCTCGGCTACCACGGCGCGCTCACGGTCGTGGGTGTGCTCGGATCGATCTTCTCGCTGGTGACGGTGTGGTCGCTGCCGCCGTCGTCCACAGTGCCGCAGGCGGCGCGGATGAGCGTCCTGACCGGGGTCGCCGCCGCGATCCGCAAGCCGATCCTGCTGGCCCAGTACGCCCTCGCATTGCTGGCCATGGGCTCCTTCGTCGCGGTCTACAACGCGGCCGGGTTCCGGCTGACCGGATCGCCGCTGAACCTCTCGCCCGCGCTCGCCTCGCTCATCTTCCTGGCCTACGCGATCGGTTCGGTTTCCTCGGCGACGGTCGGCCGCACGGTCGCGCGGTTCGGGAGGCTGCGCTCGGCCGTCGGCGCCTTGCTCATCACGGCCGTCGGGGCGTTGCTGACCGTGCCCGATTCCCTGGTGTCGATCGTGCTCGGGATGGTCGTGCTCACCGGTGGTTTCTTCGCCGCGCACGCGGTCGCGAACGGCTGGACCGCCGCGGAATCACCCGAGGGCGCGCGCGGCCAGGCGTCCGGCACCTACACGCTGACCTACTACCTGGGCAGCAGCTTCGGCGGCACCGCCGGCAGCGTGATCTACGGGCATGCGGGCTGGACATGGCTGGTGGTGACTGTCGTGTGCTGGCTGGCACTCGCGGCCGTCGCGGTCACGCTGACGGCACGGCGAGCGTGAGGCTCGAGGCGAGCGGCGGCACCGCGATCAGCACGGGCGCGTCCCATTCGGGCGCCACGTCGAGCCAGACCTCGCGGTGGTGGACCGGGGTACGAGGCGTGATGTGCACCGGTTCCGCCGCGGCCCCGGCGACCCCGCGCCCCGGTACCAGCTGATCCTCGGCGCGGGCATGGGCGGGCAGGGCCGTCGCGAGCACCCAGTACCGGCCCGGCGGGACGTCGACGAGCAGGAAGTTGCCGGTTTCGCCCAGGAGCGTGCCGGACACCGGCCGCCCGCGGGCCATCCGCCGCGGGAACAGCCCGACGTAGACCGCGGCGACCCCGATGGCCGCTTCCGCCGCCGCGCTCAACCGCGCCTTCCCGGTGACCACCCCACCGTCCCGGTCACGCCCGGGCACGATCACCGGCCGTGGCGGCGCCTGCGCGAGCAGTTCGGGCAGCTGCCGGAACCGGGCGGGCGACTGGCCGACGACCGCGGTGAACCGGGCCGTGAACGTGCCGACCGAGGTGAAACCGACCGCATGGCATACGTCGATGACGCGCTCGTCCGTCGACAGCAGCAGCCGCTTCGCGTGCTGGAACCGGTGCGCCGCGAGGAACTGCCCCGGCGGCTGGCCGACCTGCCGTTCGAAGGCGCGCGACAGGTGGAACGGGCTGTAGCCCACGTGATCCGCGACGTCGCACAGCGTGATCGGATCCTCGCAGTGACGGGCGAGGAAGCGAGCGGCTTCGACGACGACTTCCCGCACCGGCACCTCCTCAGGTCGCGGTACGCGCCACCGTAACCCCGGGCACCGACATTTCCACGTGCGCGGCGGTGGCCACGGACACGCCGGAGAGCTACGACCGCACCGCGGCCACCAGCAAACCGCCGCCGACCGGCAGCAGGGACGGCACGAGCCGCTCGTCGTCGCGGACCGCTCTCGCCAGTTCGCGCGAAGCCAGCACACCCGGATCGCGCCTCGCCGGATCGGATCGCGGCTCGAGCACCCCGTGGAACGCGATGATGCCGCCGCCACGCAGCAGGTGGACGCCGTGCTCGTAGTAGCTCGGGTACTCCGCACGCGCCGCGTCGACGAAGACCAGGTCGTAGCCGCCGCTGGTCAGGCGCGGCAACACGTCGAGCGCGCGGCCCATGATCAGCCGCGTGCGCCCCGGTGGGAACCCCGCCCCGGCGAACGTCTGGCGCGCCGCCCGGTGGTATTCGGGTTCGATGTCGATCGAGGTCAGCACGCCTTCCGGGGCCATCCCGCGCAGCAGGTGCAGGCCGCTGACGCCGGTGCCGGTACCGATCTCCACGACCGCCCTGGCCCGCAGGCTGGTGGCCAGGAAGCACAGGGCCGCGCCGGCCGCCGCCCCCAGCGGGGCGCAGCCGAGTTCCTCCGCGCGCAGGCGCGCGGCCAGCAGCGAATCGTCTCCGGGCAGGTAGCTCTCGACGTAATCACTGACGCCGGCGTGCGTCTCGGAGGTCACACCGGAGAGGTTAGCGCTGGTCGTCGCCAAAATCGTGCAAGACGTGCACACTTCTCTCAGGCGGCTCTCAGTCCGGTCTCACTAGACACATAAGGAGATCGGCCAAGCTACGTCTCATGGACGGGAACACAGCGCGGCCGGACCGCGTTGGGGCAAGCAGTAGGGAGAACAGCCTGATGGAGGTGCCTTCCCCGCCGATGCAGAAGAGCCCGATGACCGAGGAGCCCGTCGTCGAAGGCCGTCCGGTGACGGTGGACGAGGCGGAATGGACGCCGCCGTCCTGGGACGAAGTCGTGCGGGAACACGCCGACCGGGTGTACCGGCTCGCGTACCGCCTGACCGGTAACGCCCACGACGCCGAGGACCTCACCCAGGAGACGTTCATCCGGGTGTTCCGGTCCCTGGCCTCGTACAAGCCGGGCACGTTCGAGGGCTGGCTGCATCGCATCACCACGAACCTCTTCCTCGACATGGCGCGCCGCCGTTCGCGGGTGCGCATGGAGGGGCTGCCCGAGGACACCGACCGCATCGTGGGCGACGACCCGAGCCCCGAGCAGGTCTACAGCGACACCCATCTGGACCCGGACCTGCAGGCCGCGCTCGACGAGTTGCCGCCCGAGTTCCGTGCCGCGGTGGTGCTGTGCGACGTCGAGGGCCTGTCCTACGAGGAGATCGGCGCGACGCTCGGCGTCAAGCTGGGCACTGTCCGGAGCCGTATCCACCGCGGGCGCCAGGCGCTGCGCGCTTCGCTCGAGCGCCGGCGGGCGCTGAAGGAGCAGTCCGTGGAGGCCTCGGTATGACCGATCTGCGAGGCAGGGGACTGCTTCCCGAATCGCATCTCCTTCCCGACGTGGTCGTCGCGTTCGTCGACGGCGAGCTGTCGCTGGGGGCGCGGGACCGGGCTGCTTCGCATATCGCCGGGTGCCCGGGTTGCGCGGCCGAGGTCGCGGCCCAGCGGCAGGCCCGGGCCGCGGTCAAACACGCCGGGGCGCCCAGCATGTCCGCCGGTTTCCTGGCGAGCCTGCGCTCGATCCCCGAGCACACCGATCTTCCGACGTCCCCGGACAACCTCGCGGTCACCGAGGACGGGCAACTCGTCGCCATCCAGCGTCCCGACCGCGTCGCCGGCCTGCGGCAGATGCCGTCCACGCTCGGCGCCACCGCGCCGCTTGGCTCCGGTGCTCCGCTGGGCAACGGGGCCGCGGTGCTCAACTCGCACCGGTCCAGCTCGATGCGCCGCCGCGCCGCGCAGGGTGCGGGCGTGGTCGTCTCGGGCATCGTGCTGAGCGCGCTCGCGATCGTCGCGACCTCGAGCGGCAGCAGCACCGCCCAGACCCCGCCGCAGCCCGCCGGTCCCAACCCGGGTGTGCTGCGCGCGCAGTTCGGTGGTGCGCCGTCCGCGCCGGTCACCGCGACCACCACTTCGGTGGCGCCGGGCCGCTGACATCGGCTTCACCGTCGAGGCGGGAGAATCAGGTGGCGTAGGGTCGCGCCGAGCCGTGAAATCCGTCAACCCGGGGAACGATGAGTCAGCCGAACAATCCAGCGGAGAACTCCGGCGAGCCCCGGCTTGCCCCCAAACCTCTGGACCGTCCCCCGGTCGACCCCGCGCAGGCCGCCTCCTTCGCCAGGCCGCAGGGTGTCGACGGCGCGTTCGACAAGCTGTACAGCCCGTCGCGGAACGGTGACCAGGTCATCGCGAAGCCGCCGGCGCCCGAGTCGCTCGCCGAAGCCTTCGGCCGGCCGGCCGGCGCGGACGACGTGCGGCTCCAGCGACCCGCCGGAGAAGGCGAGAACGGTCGTGACCGGCCGCCGGAGTCGCCGCTGTGGTCCAAGACGGCGGACCCGTGGCGGGATCCGGGCGCGGCGGCGGTGCTCGGGGGCCCGGCGCTCGACGCCCGTGACGAGGAGCCGGACGACGAGGAACGGCCTCGCGGTGCGATGCTGTCGTTGCCCGAGGTGCTGTTCGGCCGCCGGGTGAAACCGGTCGCGCTCGGCCTGCTCGGGGTGATCTGCCTGCTGATCGGCGCGGTCGGCGGGCTCGTCGGCTGGTGGCTCGCCAGCACCGGCAACTCGCTCACCGGCAGCGCGACGATCTCGGAGGCGCAGGCGGCCAAGGAACGCCCGCCGGGTTCGATCGCCGACATCGCCCAACGGGTTTCGCCCGCGGTCATCTCGATCGAGGTGACCTCCGGTCAGTCCGGCAGCGTCGGCTCGGGCGTGGTGATCGACCCGAACGGGTACGTGATCACCAACGACCACGTGATCTCGATGGCCGCCGACGATCCACAGGCCAAGATCACCGCGGTGTTCACCGACGGCACCCGCACCGAGGCGAAGATCGTGGGCACGGATCCGAAGACCGACCTCGCGGTGATCAAGGTCGCGGTGCGCAATCCGGTGGTCATCCAGATCGGGAAATCGTCCAACCTCGAACCGGGCGACGCGGTGATCGCGGTCGGTTCACCGCTGGGCCTGCAGAACACGGTGACGGCGGGCATCGTCAGCGCGCTGCACCGGCCGATCACCGCGCAGGGCGAGAACGGCGAGCCGCCGGTCACCTACGACGCGATCCAGACCGACGCGCCCATCAACCGCGGTAACTCCGGCGGCGCGCTGGTCGACTCGACGGGGGCGCTGGTCGGGATCAACTCCTCGATCCGGACCGACAGCGGCGAGGCCGGGCAGGGCGGCAGCATCGGCATCGGCTTCGCCATCCCGGCCGACGACGCGATCAAGATCGCCCGCGAACTCATCAGCACCGGGCAGGTCAAGCACGCGGACATCGGCATCAACGCGGCCTCGGTGTCGGCGGACACCTCCGAGGGCGCGCAGGTCCTCAACGTCGCCGACGGGGGCCCCGCCGCGAAGGCGGGTATCGCCGAGGGTGACGTGATCACGCAGGTCGGCAACCGGCTGGTGCGGAACGCGGCCGAGTTGACCGTCGCGGTGCGGGAGCACAACATCGGCGAGGTCGTGCCCGTGCATCTGGTCCGGCAGGGGCGGCCTCTTGTCGTCGACGTAACCCTGGGTTCCGATTAGCCGGGTACGCTGACTTCGCAGGGGTCACGAGGAGGTTCGCTGGTGTTCGATAGCGTGGGCTGGGGCGAGATTCTGGTGCTCATCGTCGCCGGTCTGTTCATCCTCGGGCCGGAACGCCTGCCGGAGGCGGCTTCGTGGCTGGCGAAGGGCGTGCGAAAGGTGCGCGAGTTCGCGAGCGGGGCGCGGCAGCAGTTGCAGGACGAGATGGGCCCGGAGTTCGAGGAGTTCCGCAAGCCGCTCGAGGACCTGCGGCAGTTGCGCAACTTCGACCCGCGCCGCGCGATCACGAACCACCTCTTCGACGGTGACCCCGATCCGCTGGGCCTGAACGGCACGAGCGGTGGCAGCACGAAGCCGAACGGTTACCCCGCGATCTCGGCCAAGCCGGAGCCGGAAACCCTCAAACCAGGCGAAAAACCCCCAGTCGACCCCGACGCCACCTGACCCCTGCTGCCCGGCTCAGCGGCCCTTCGGCGTCACGTTCAGCATCATCCCGGCAAGGCCGCGCGCCCGGACCGAGAGCTTCTTCGCGACGTCCTTCAGCACCTTGGCAGCCGGCGCCTCCGGCTCGGACCGCACGATCGGCGTCCCGGCGTCGCCGTGCTCGCGCAGGCGCGGGTCCAGCGGGACCTGCCCCAGCAACGGCACCGTCGTGCCCGTCGACTTCGACAGCGAGTCCGCCACCGTCTGGCCCCCGCCGGCACCGAAGACCTCGACACGTTCCCCGGTCGGCGTCTCCAACCACGACATGTTCTCGATGACCCCGGCGAGCCGCTGCCGCGTCTGCATCGCGATCGCCCCGGCCCGCTCGGCGACCTCGGCCGCCGCCTGCTGGGGCGTGGTCACCACGAGGATCTCGGCGTTGGGGATCAACTGTGCCACCGAGATCGCGATGTCACCGGTGCCTGGCGGCAGGTCCAGCAGCAGGATGTCCAGGTCACCCCAGAACACGTCGGCCAGGAACTGCTGCAGCGCGCGGTGCAGCATCGGCCCGCGCCACACCACCGGCGTGTTCCCGGGGGTGAACATGCCGATCGAAATGACCTTCACGCCGTTCGCCTGCGGCGGCATGATCATCTTCTCGACCTTGGTCGGCTTCTCCGTCGCGCCCAGCATCCGCGGCACCGAGTGCCCGTAGATATCCGCGTCGACAACACCGACCGACAGCCCGCGTTCGGCCATCGCGACCGCCAGGTTGACCGTCACACTCGATTTGCCGACGCCGCCCTTGCCCGACGCGACGCAGTACACCCGCGTCATCGAACCGGGCTGGGCGAACGGGATCACCGGCTCTTCCGCGTCCCCACGCAGCGACTTCCGCAGCTCCGTGCGCTGCTCGTCGCTCATCACGTCGAGTTCGACCCGCACGTCGCGGACGCCCTCGAGCTTGCCGACGGCGTTCGTGGTGTCGCGGGTGAGGGTCTCCTTGAGCGGGCAACCCGCCACCGTCAGGTAAATCGAGACCGTGACGATCCCGGCTGTGTCGCCCGAGCCCACCGTGACGTCTTTGACCATCCCGAGCTCGGTGATCGGTTTCTTGATCTCCGGGTCGTAGACCTCCTTGAGCGCCGCGCGGACGTCCTCGACACTGGGGATCTGCTGCGTGCTGGTCATGCATCGAGAGTACTGCGGCCCGAAGCGCCCCGATGAGGGGCGGGTCGGGCCGGCGGCTATGTGCCGCTCACGGGCTCGGGCGACGCCCGGTTCCCCTTCTTCCGGGGCTTGGTGTTCAGGTCCTCGCGCAGCTTGTCCAGCTCGCCGCGCAGGTAGTCCCGCGTCGCGACCTCACCGATCGCCAGCCGCAGCGCCGCCAGCTCCCTGGCCAGGTATTCCGTGTCCGCCTTCGTCTGCGCGGCGCGGTTGCGGTCCTCGTCCAGCGACACCCGGTCCCGGTCGTCCTGCCGGTTCTGCGCGAGCAGAATCAGTGGAGCCGCGTACGCCGCCTGCGTCGAGAACGCCAGGTTGAGCAGGATGAACGGGTACGGATCCCAGCGCAGCGCCGCCGCGCCGAGGTTGATCCCGATCCAGACGACCACGAGGAGGGTCTGCCAGAACAGGTACTTGCCGGTGCCCAGAAATCGGGCCAGCCGCTCGGAGAGCCGGCCGAACATGTCGGGGTCGATCGACACGAGCCGGCGCGTTGACGCGCGAGGCTGGTCCAGGCGCCGCCTCGAGAGCAGTTCAGGCACGCTCCACCTCCTCGTTGTTCGTCACGTCGTGCAGGCCGGTCTCACGCCAGTCCTCCGGCAGCAGATGGTCGAGCACGTCGTCGACGGTGACGGCGCCCAGCAGGTGGTCCTGCGCGTCCACGACCGGTCCGCACGCGAGGTTGTACGCGGCGAAGTATCGCGTCACCTCCGAAAGCGAGTCACTCGGCCTCAGCGCGGGCAGGTCGGTGTCGACCGCGGCCGCGATCAGCTCCGCGGGCGGTTCGCGCAACAGCCGCTGGAAATGCACGACCCCGACGTAGCGTCCGGTCGGCGTGGCCTGCGGCGGGCGGCACACGAAGACCATCGTCGCCAGCGCGGGCGGCAGGTCGGCGTTGCGGATATGGGCCAGCGCTTCGGCGACCGTCGCGTCCGGGGTCAGCACGACGGGCTCGGGAGTCATCAGCCCGCCCGCGGTGTCGGAGGAGTACGCCAGCAGCCGTTTGACCGGCTCGGACTCCTCGGGCTCCATCAGGTTCAGCAGCCGGTTCTGGTCGGCGGGGGCGAACTCGGCGAGCAGGTCGGCGGCGTCGTCCGGGCTCATCGCCTCGAGGATGTCGGCCGCGCGCTCCTCCGCCAGGTGCTGCAGCAGCTCCTTCTGGTCGTCCTCGGGCAGTTCCTCGAGCACGTCCGCGAGCCGCTCGTCGTCCATCGAGTCCGCGACCTCGTGCTTGCGCTTGGTCGGCAGGTCCCGCACCGTCGCGGCGATGTCGACCGCCCGCATCGTGTCGAACAGCATGAGCAGCTGCCCGGCACCCTGCTGCTGGCCGGTCAGGTCGGTGAGGCCGAGCCCCGCCACCTCGTCCCAGCCCACGACCTGCAAAGAGGACCGTCGCCGGCTGAGGCCGAGCCGCCCGGAGCGCTCGCGGACGGCGAGCTTCGCGAGCACCCAGTCGCGCGTGCGCAGCGGCTCCATCGCCGCGTCCACGATGGCGACCCGCGCGCCGGTTTCCCGTAACGACACATGCGCGTCCGTGAGCTGGCCAAGCACCAGCACCTCATTGGGGCGCTGATGGAACTGGCGCATGTTGACCGAACCGGTGGCGAGCGTGACCGCGTTCGGTTCGATCGAGGTGACCCGCAGCATCGGCACGAACACGCGCCGCCGCGTGGACAGTTCGACGACGAGCCCGAGCACGCGTGGCGGTTGCTGATCAAGCCGCAGCCCGGCGACGAGATCGCGGACCTTGCCGATCGACTCGCCGTCCGGGCCGAACACCGGAAGACCGGCGAGCTGGGCAGCGAAAACCCTGTTCACGGGGGCCATACGCCAAGGTTATCGGTACCGTTCGGCCGACGCCCACCCCGCGGTTCGGTGAGTCGCGTGCCCGGCCGGCTCCCCGGCCGTCCTGTCTACTGTGGACTTCGAAATTCCGTTCCGTCACGATAAACGGCAGACCGTGTCAAATGGACGGTTGGGGCGGGTTCGCCGAGGCGGGCGGCCGGGTGCCGCCAGGCTGCCACCGGTCCCGGTCACGGCGGGTCCGCCCGGCCGCGATTCCGATATGCGCACGTCACCGGAATGCCGGGTCCCAACCGGTGTGACGGGAGTAACATCGACTCGCAGGGACCTACGTCCGGGGAGCTGCCATGGTGGTGGAACTCGTCTCCATAATCGCCGTCGCGGGTGTCGCCTGGCTCGGCGCGAGCGTCCGGGTGATCAAGCAGTACGAGCGTGGCCTCGTCTACCGGTTCGGCCGGGTGCGATCGCATGTGCGCGAGCCGGGGCTGGCGTTGCTGGTGCCGGCCGTGGACCGGCTGCAGAAGGTCAACATGCAGATCGTGACCCTGCCGGTGCCCGCGCAGGAGGGCATCACGCGTGACAACGTCACCGTGCGCGTGGACGCGGTCGTGTATTTCAAGGTCATCGATCCGGTTCTGGCCGCGGTGAACGTGCAGGACTACCGGTTCGCGGTGGGGCAGGTGGCCCAGACCTCGTTGCGGTCGATCATCGGCAAGAGCGAGCTCGACGATCTCCTGTCAAACCGGGAACGGCTCAACCAGGGGCTCGAGTTGATGATCGACAGCCCGGCGCTGGACTGGGGCGTGCATATCGACCGGGTGGAGATCAAGGACGTCGCACTGCCCGAGACGATGAAGCGCTCGATGTCGCGGCAGGCCGAGGCCGAGCGGGAACGCCGCGCCCGCGTCATCTCGGCCGACGGTGAGCTGCAGGCGTCGGAAAAGCTGTCGCAGGCCGCGGCCAGGATGGCGGGCACGCCGTCCGCGCTCCAGTTGCGGCTGCTCGAGACCGTCGTGCAGGTTTCGGCGGAAAAGAACTCGACGCTCGTGCTGCCGTTCCCGGTGGAGTTGCTGCGTTTCGTCGATCAGTACACGAAACAGCACCAGCCGCCGGAATCGGTCAATGGGCAAGCCCCCGCGGCGCGCCTCCCGGAGGACGAGAAGCCCACCTAGTCCGCCTTGATCTGGTGAATTTTCGCCGGTTCGTGGCAGCGGACCGACGTGTGCTCAGCCACTGTCCAAACCGGCCGCCGAGCACCACGAGTGAGCTCGGCATCATCCGCGAGTCCTATTCGGACATCTGGATGTGCCGCCTGGCCGGTGACCGCCGTGCTCGTCGGCACGATGCGCAGGCGCCAGCGGACCCCGTGAGGGTTCTCTCCCCCGCCGGCTACGCCCTCACTGGCGGGGGTACCCCCACTGCCCGGCGGCCCGACTAGGGGTCATACTCGCTGGTAACTCACCGGCAGACACAGGAGTCGAGCATGGCCCGCCTGGCCCAGACAGTCGGCCTCACCGAGGTGCAGGCCGAGATCCTGTCCACCGTCCGTTCGTTCGTGGACAAGGAGATCATTCCGCATGCCCAGGAGTTGGAGCACGCGGACAC
>NZ_VDFW01000004.1 GCF_006152065.1 Amycolatopsis alkalitolerans | reverse complement strand
ACTCGACACCGCAGCGGACAAACCCAACGACCCAACGGGCAAACACGGCAACGTAAACCGGACAGGATCACACGACACCAGCTTGCGGTTCCCGGCGGTCCCCAGTGTCGTGGAACCCCGCCGGTGATGACCCCTAATTGACGGTATCGCACCGGTAATCCACGTGGTGAGTGCCTCGGCTCCGTTCTACCTCGACGCGATATTCAATCGCTGACCGTGCTGGTCTTCTTGTACTGGAGTCCATATTGGACGGTATCCGAATATCGCCCGTGCCACGCCGGAACGCCACCCGCTCTTACCTGGACGCGACAACTTTTTTCGTCGATTTCGGCGGCAAGCTGGTGATTCATTTCAGCAACCACATCGTGTCTTGACCCGTATCGGGGCCGACCGACACTGAAAGAGTAGGGCAGGACATGACTACGAATCGAGGTGGTTTCGATGACGAAGCGCTCCTTGCGTCGCCCGATCATCGCCGTGCTATTGGCTGCGGCGGCAACCATCGGTGGAGTAGCACCCGCTGTTGCCTCGCCGAGCCCACCCACGAATGGGGGGAACGGTGCGGGGCAGAGCGGCCAATGCACCGGGCCGGCCGCCGACCGTCCCACGTCGTGCCAGAGTCCCGGCGGGGTGAGCGGCCGCTGAACTGTCATCAAGGGTGCCTCCGGACGTGTGTGGACATGCCCGGAGGCCCCTGCTACTGGGCCGGCGTTGCCTTGCCGTCTCACCGAATCTGCCGCAGTGGAGACCTGGTCCAGGAACGCCGCCCGGCAGCAGGTTCGCGAGTTGGCCGAGCGCATCCCGTCATCGCTGGCCCGGGCCGGCGCCAAGTGCCGCGTACCGACGAGCAACCCCAACACAGTTAGGTCAACAGCCGGCGCCACGAAGACCGGTACCTGCAGCTTCGACGCCAGAGTCAACACAGTGCCGAATCCGAAGAGGAACCTGAGCCCGATGACCAGTCCCATCGTGATCGTGTGACGAACCGGGCAACTGTCTGCGAGTTGGCGCTCATGACGGGCTCCCGCCCGGGCGCGCGAGCTCGACGCTCGCCTCGTGGTAGTCCTGCCGGGGGCACCGATCGCCGTCGCGAATAGTCCACTGGGAGCCTGCCAGAGCGGCGGCGCCGACGGTGCCAGGCTTGGGCTGCTGTACACCGTCTCATCCTCGTCGATGCCGGGAGAACCTCAATGTCCGCTGATCCCGGGATCCGGCGGCCGGTCACGTACGAGCGCTCCGGCGATCGCCCGCAGGTCCGTGACCGCCTGCTCATTCGTCGCCTGCCGCTCTCGACGCCACTGCTCGGCCGGCGCGAGCCGCGCCAGTACGTCGGCGGCATGCTCTTGCACCCGCTTTGGGCTCGCGCCTCCCGGTGTGGTGCGGCCCGCCACGAGTGCCGCCGCGTCGGCACATCGGCCCACCATGGCCGGGTCGGGACCGAGCGGCGCGCCGGTCACCTCGCGTGCCGCATCGTCCACGGCATCCGCGGTGAGCTGGGTGGCGCCGCCCGCGATCGCTGCCGCGATCGCGCGGCCCACGATCCGATATGTGGTGCGGTAGTCGATGTGGTGGTCGCGGGACAATGACTCGGCAAGGTCGGCCGCGCCGACGAAGTTCTCCGCCGCGATGGCCCGCATCGCCTCCGGCCGCGGCCTCAGCCCGCGAACGACGGCCGTGCCGAGCCGGAGCAACCGGCCAGCGAGGGAGAGGGCGCCCGAGACCTCCCCGTAGGCGTACAGCCAGTTGTCGGTACGGGCCGACGGCGTGCGTGCGGTGGTGACCAGCCCGGCGAGCCTGCCGTGCAGCGTGCCCGCCCCACCGCGGAGCACGGCGAGCGCGTACGGGTTTCGCTTCTGCGGCATCAGCACGCTTGCCCGGCACAGCGACGCGTCCAGCTCGACGTAGCCGAACGCTGGGCTCGCGAAGATCTCAAAGTCCTCCGCCAGCTGGTCCACCGTCAAGGTGGCCTGCACCGCGGCGGCCACGGCGTCGAGGAGCGCGTCGACCGACCACATCGCGTCCCGGGTGTGCCGGCCGGCCTCGGTGAAGCCGAGCAGCGAGGCGACTCGCTCGGAGTCGAACGCCACCAGTGTGCCGCCCGCGCCGCCGGTGCCTGCCGGGCACACATCGGCGAGCCGGTAGGCGGCCTCGAGCCGGGCGAGGTGACGGACCGCCTGCTCGGCCAAGCCTCCGAGGTAATGGCCGAACGTCGACGGCTGCGCCGGCTGGAGGTAGGTGCTGTCAGCCCACACCGTCGAGGCGTGCTCTGTGGCCCGTCCGGCGAGCGTGGCCGCGAAAGCCGCCACATCGCGGTGCAGGTCGAGCAGCAGGCCCCGCAACGCGAGGCGAAACGCGATTCGCCCGGCCTCGCGGCGGGTTCGGCCGAGGTGCAGCCAGCCCGCACCAGGCCCGAGCAAGCGGGCCAGCTCCCGCTCCCGGCTGTTGTACGCGTCGCCGTAGGTCGCGTCGTACGGGAACGCCTCGGCGTCGGTATCCAGCAGTGCGAGCAGGCGTTCGACCAGCGGGGCGGCCTGCGCCCAGCCGAGTGAGCCCGCCTCCACCAGTGCGACGAGATGCGCGAGGTCGGCGAGCGACAGGCCGCGGTGCAGCAGCGGCGCGTCCGCGATCTCCAGCTCGTAGCCGGCCTCGACGAGCTCCGGCGCCGGGCCACCGGTGATCCGGGCCTCGGCGCCGAGGTACCCCTCCGGCGGTTTCACATCGCACCATCCATTCCTACCGCGGGCGCGGCGAATAACGTGCCCGCTCCGCCACCGGCCACGAACACCACAGGTCCGGGGACCGTGGCGCGCTCGGCGATCAGGGCGGCCATTGCCTTGGCACCGAACACGGGGTCGAGGAACACGCCCTCCGTGACGGCCACGAGCTCGGCGGCCCGCTCACCCGCCCGCGACGGCATGCCGTACCCGGGGCCCAGCCAGCCGTCACGCACCACGACATCCGGGCACGCGTCCGCGCCCGCGAGTGCGACGGCACCGGCGGCGAGTTCGGCGACCCGGCGGCGGCATTCGTCGGCGGGCCGGCTCACGGTGACCCCGACGACCTGGTACGGCGCGCCGGCCATGGCCGCGCCGGCGGCCAGGCCGGCATGCATGCCGCCGGACCCGGTGGCCACCCACACTGTCGCCGGCGGTCCGGGGCACTGCGCGGCGAGCTCGGTGGTGGCCCGCACGTATCCCAGCGCTCCCAAGGGCGTCGCGCCACCGCGCGGCACGACATAGGGGCGGCGGCCGGTTGCCCGCAGTCGCGCAGCCACCTCCGCTATGCCGTCGTCCACAGTGGACCGGTCCGGGCGGCCGGTGAAGTGCAGCTCGGTGCCGATTCTGTGGTGCAGCAGCAGGTTCCCGGTGGGCGCGGGCCGGTTCCCGTAGCACACCACGTATGGCCGCAAACCGGCTTGGCGGGCGGTGAGGGCGGCCAGGACGGTCCAGTTGGACTGTGGCCCCGCGCCGGTGACCAGGCAGTCGCACCCCTCGCGGAGAGCGTCGGCGAGCAGGTACTCCAGGCCCCGCACCTTGTTGCCGCCCAGCCCGACGCCGGTCAGGTCGTCGCGCTTGAGCCATATCTCGACACCGAGTTCGGCGGAAAGGCGTGGCGCCCGCTGCAATGGGGTGGGCGCGACCACCAGCGGCAGCCACGGCGGGTCCAGGACGCCGGTCATCGCTTCGTCCTTTCGAGGACCCGGTCGACCAGTGCGGGTGCGGCGCCGAGCGCGCCGTCGACGTCGAGGAGCCGGTCCAGCTCGGCATCCCCCAGCACGTCCAGCCTCGGATCGGCCCGCAGCGCCGTGCGGAAGTCGTCGCCGCGTTCGAGGCCGGCCATCGCCGCCTCGTACACGATCTCGTGGGCGGTGTGTTTGCCGAGCCGGCTCGCGAGCGCGCGCATCACGGGCTCGGACATCGGGTAGCCGCGTTGTGCCTCGAGATTGCGGCGCATGCGCGACTCGTCAACGCGCAGCCCGGCGAGCATGCGGTCACCCAGCGATGCGGCCGCCGCGGCCGCGAGGCAGGCCTCGGGCAACAGCGCCCACTCGGCCTTCCAGGACCGGGCGTCGCGCTCGTGCTCGCACACCATGCCCTCGATGGCAAGGCCCGCCTGCGCGCGGACCACTTTGGACAGTGTGACCAGGTGCTCCGAAAGCTCCGGGTTACGCTTGTGCGGCATGGTGATCGAGCCGACCGTGCCGCGGACGGAGGCCTCGCGCACCTCGCCCAGCTCGGGCCGCTGCAGTTGGTAGACCTCGTTGCCGATCTTGGCGATCGTGGCCGAGCCGGCCGCGAGCACCCACACGAACTCCGCGACCCGGTCCCTGGCGGTGAGCCAGGGGATCTCCGGTGCCCCCAGGCCGAGCTCCGCGGCGAACCGGTCCAGCAGTGGCAGCGCGCGCTCGCCCCAGAACTCCATCGTGCCGAGCGCCCCACCGAGCTGCACGACCTCCCACCGGCGCCTGCCCTCGGCGATCCGGCACAGCGTGCGGTCCAGCTCCGCCGCCCACACCGCGGCCTTGAAGCCGAAGGTGACCGGCAGCCCCGGCTGGCCGTGGGTCCGGCCGCACATGGGGCTCGTCCGGTACCGCTGCGCGAGATCGAGCGCGTGGTCGCGCACGTTCGACAGGTCGCGCACCAGCATGTCGCCGACGGCGCGCATCACGATCGCCGTCCAGGTATCGGTGATGTCCTGCACGGTTGCGCCGTAGTAGACCCACTCGCGGGCGGACTCGGGCAGGACGCGCCGCAGCACGCGGATCAACCCGAGCGTGGAGTGGCCCGTCTCACGCGTCTCGAACGCCACCTGGTCCAGGTCCACCAGCGACACGTCCGCGTACCGCCCGATCGTGTCCGCGGCCGATGCCGGGACGACCCCGAGCGCCGCCTGCGCGCGGGTGAGTGCCGCCAGGATGTCCAGCCAGGACTGGGTCCTGCCCTCGTCGTCGAACAGCGCGCGGGCTTCCGGGGTCGCCCAGAGGTGGCCGTAGATCCGCGAGTCGGCCGGATGGGCACTCATCGGGCCGGCTCCGCGAACGCGGCCTCGGCCACGCCACACAGCCGGCGCAGCGCGGCCCGTACCTCGTCCATGGTGGATCCCCATGGCACGACGGCGACGTTGCCGGCGACCTCGATGCCCCGCTCGCGCAGGCAGCACTTGGTGAGCAGGAGGTCGTCGCCCACCGCCCTGGCCCGTGGGCACAGGTCCACCGTGGCCGGCTCGTCGCCGTAGAAGTGGCGGTGGAACTGCCTGCTGCGCTCGCAGCCGATCAGCAGCCAGTCCGCCCGCTCGGCGGGCCGCGTATCGAGGAAGCTGACCGCGCCGGGCAGCTCGACCCCGCTTCCCCGGCAGGGCAGCAGGTAGTGCGCCGCCCGGCGCGCGTCGGCGAGCTCGCGGATGTCCACGGCGTCCAGCACCAGCTCGATCGGGGGCAGGTCCTCGTCGAACGCGATCGCCTGCTGCGCCATGGCGAAGAGCTTGGGCGGCTCCGGCGGCACCACCTCGGCGACCCGCAGCCGCACCGGAGCGGGCCGCCAGATCACGTTCACGTGCTCGAACCGCCCGCGCACCACGTAGGCCAGCGCGCCGTCGGCGCGGTGTGCCGCCGCGGCCGCGGCGAGCGCGGTGGCGTTGCCGACGTCGACCGACGGATCGTCCACCCACACCGTCGTGTCCGGAGTGGACAGCACGCGCAGTTCGGCGACAGGCGAGAACAACGACTCCCGTTCGCGCGCCCGCACCGCCACCAGGGCCGCGTCCGAACCGTTGCGCAGCACGAGGAACTCGGTGCGCCGGTACACCTCCCGGCCGGTCAGCAGCGCGCTGATCGCCGGCTCGGTCAGCGGCACCGCCACCTCCTGCACCGACAGTCCCCGGTAGGGCCGCGTGATGTGGTTGGCCCTCGGCTCGGGGATCATCCGAACGCTCCGACGGTCGTCGCGGCGGTGTCCGCGCGCAGTCCCAGCCGGAGCGTTTCCAGCGGCAGCACCGCCGACGGTTCGACGTTGCCGAGGCTCACGTCGGCCCCGAGCGCGCGGACGAACCACGTCTGCTGTGCCTTCGTTGGTGCCTCGAAGATCAGGTTCTCCGGGCCTACGCGGTCGACCACAGCCGCGACTACGTCCTCGCGTATGCTCTGGTCGGACCGGTAGAGGCCGACCGTGCCGCTCTCGCGCCCCTCGGCGACCACCCAGCGCGCACCCGCGTCGAGGTCGCGCGCCATCTCCTCGGCCCACTGCCGGGCGTGTACCGGCCGGGTGCCGTCCTTGGCGCCGGTCTCGGCAAGCACGGTGAACTGCCCGGAGAGCTCCTTGATCAGGGCAAGCTTGTCGTCTGGGTCGAGCAGGCAGAGCCCGTTGGAGACTTCGAGGTGGGTGATGCCGACGGACAGCGCCCACGACCGCAGCTCGTCCACCCGGCCCTGCCGGGCAGCCACCTCCAGCAGCGTGCCGCCGAGACAGACCGACACACCCGCGGCCGCGCACGCCGCGGCCCGCCGGGACAGGGTGGGGTCGACGTAGCCGATGCCCCAGCCCACCTTCACAATGTCGATCAGATGCGCGACCTGAGACAGCAGCGCGTCAGTCGCCGCCGGTGTCAGGCCCTTGTCGAGCACGTGGGTGATACCGCGTGCCCGCGGTTTGACCGCTCTTTCGGGCAGGTCGAGGAAACCCGGACTGTTCGCCACGCTGCGCCTCCAGAATATGGGTTCTTGATCGACGGTAGGCAACAGACGGCGGAACTTCCTTGTCCTGGCGGGACGAGGTTCTCGCCGGGGTTGGCCCTCAGCGCACGCGCAGGTGCCAGTCAACGGCGACGCACCCGTGCGGGCCCGCCAGCACGGGGTTGAGGTCCAGCCCGGTCACCGGCGGATGGTCCGTCATCAGCCTGCTGACGGTGGCGACGAGCTCGGCGACCGCGGTGACGTCGACGGGTGGCGCGCCGCGGACCCCGTCGAGCAGCGCGGCGCCGCGCAGCGACCGCAGCAGGTCGTGTGCCTCGGCCGCGGTGACCGGGGCGAGCGCGAACCGGACGTCTCCAAGCACCTCGACGTGCACACCGCCCAGCCCGACCATGACGACCGGGCCGTACCCGGGCTCGCGGGTGGCGCCGACCACCAGCTCCAACCCGTGCCGGCGCGGCTGCACGAGCAGCGGGGCGCGGCACGGCAGGACGAGCAGCTCGGCGGCGGCCGCACGCACGTCCATGGGAGACAGCCGCACGCCGCCGACGTCGGTCTTGTGCGGCACGTCGAGCTTCAGCACCACGTCGCCGCCGAGCCGTGCGGCGGCCGCCGCGGCCTCCTCCGGCGAGGAGCAGCGAACGGTGTCCACGACCGGGATCCCGGCCCCGCGCAGGAAGTCCGGGACCTCCTCCGGCCGCTCGGGTACCGGTCTCCGAGACGGCGGGCCGTCAACCCGCGCGGGCTCGGCCCGGGACGCCGTCGAGGTCAGGCCGGCCGCTGAGCGGACCGCGGCGCCGACGGCCGCGGCGGCCCGCTCGGGCCACGGCAGGCACGGCACACCGCCCGCCTGCAACAGGTCCGCGGCCGCCTGCTGCCCCCGGCCGGCCACCCAGCACGGGTACACCGGCACCGCGAGCCCCGCTACCGGGTCCAGCAGCGCCTCGGCCACCTCGGTCGACGCAGCGCGCGCGAGCAGTACCGGCACCAGCACGTCCACCTCGCCCGACTCGGCGAGCAGCCGGAGCGCCGCAGGGTACAGCTCGGGGAACCGCCGCCACACCGGTGTGATGTCGACCGGGTTCGCCGTGCTCGCGTACGGCGGCAGCAGCTCGGCGAGCCTCGCCCGCAGCCCCGGGCTGAGCTCCGGCACCGACAACCCCTCGTCGGTGAGCAGGTCAACCAACTCGACGCCGGTTCCGCCGGAGTTCGTCACCACCCCGACCCGCGGCCCGGTGGGCAACGGTTGTGCGGCGAGGAGCCGGGCGGCGTCGAGCATGCCAAGCCCGGTGCGAGTGCGCACGACCCCGGCCTGGCGCAGCAGGGCGTCGCGTAGCGCATCGTCGCCCGCGAGCGACGCCGTGTGGGAGGCCGCCGCGCGGCGGCCGGACGCGCTGCGGCCGGTGACGGTGGCCAGCACCGGCTTGGCCGACGCGGCGGTCCTGGCCACCGCGAGGAAATCCCTGGGGTCCGGAATGGACTCCAGCAGCAGGCAGATCACGGTCGTCGCCGGGTCGTCGGCGAGGTACCGGAGCACGTCGGTCGCGGTGAGGTCGGCCGCGTTCCCGGCGGCGTAGACCTTGGCGAACCCGATCGACTCCTCACGGCCGAGCGTGTGCGCGGCCATCCCGTACGAGCCGGACTGCGTCACCAGGCTGATCCCGCCGCCCGGGGGCAGCCCGGCGGCGATGGAGGCGTTGAGCGGCAGATCGCAGTTTTGCACGCCGAAGCAGTTCGGCCCGACCAGGCGGACCCCGCCGGCGCGGGCCGCGTCGACGGTCTCGCGCTGCAGTGCGGCGCCGGCGGGCCCGGTCTCGGCGAACCCGGCGCTCAGCAACACCGCGGCGGGTAGTCCGCGCGCGGCCGCCGAACGGATCACCTCGGGGACCGCGTCCGCGGCCACCGCGACGACGACGAGGTCAAGCTCTCCCGGTACGTCGGTCAGGTCCGGGTACGCCGGCCGGCCGTCCACGGTGGCTGCCCGGGAGACGGGGACCACCTCTCCGGGGAACCCGGCCAGGTTGTCCCACACCAGCCGGCCGACGGTGCCCGGGCGGTCGGACGCGCCGACCACCGCGATTCGGCGCGGTGCGAACACCGCGTCGAGCGGGTCTGTCAGCATGCGCAGCTCGTCTCACCCGGCGTGCCGAAGGTGCGGGCCAGCTCCCGCTCCGCGAACTCCGTGCGGCGCACGCCGAGCGAGTCGACGGCACGCAGCGCGGCGAGCTCGGCCGCCGACGGCGGCGACACCGGGCGCAGGTCTCCCGCGACACGAAGCTCGAACCCGGTCGCGGCACGCACCTCGTCGACCGTGACGTCCGGGAAGATGCGGCACAACCGGGCGTGCCCGTCGGCGTCGTAGTCGAACACACCGAGCTCCGTGACCAGCCACTGCGGACCGCTGCCGGTAAAGCCCAGCTCGGCGCGGGTTCCTGCCGACGTGCGATGGCCCATATCGGTGTTGAAGTCGCACGCCGGCACCAACGCCCGGCCGGAGCGATGCCGCGTGCACCACAGGGTCAGGGCGCCGACCGTCGCGGCGAGATTGCAGCCGCCCCCGCCACCCCCGAGCTTGACCTTCGGCCGGTCGGCGCCGCCGATCGCGGTGACGTTGGTGTTGCCGTAGCCGTCGATCTGCCCACCGGAGAGGAACATCCGGTCCACGTCGCCGCGCATCGCCGCGTCGAAGAACTCCTCGAACCGCATGCTGTAGACCGCGCCCCGGCGCAGGCTCTCGTCGTTGCCAGTGGGTGGGATGAACGGCGGGTCCGGGTTGATCGCGTACGTGGCGCCCTCGACCAACACCATGTCCCGGGCGTGGGTCCGGCGGGCCACGTGCATCGCCACCTGCGCGCACGGGCTGCCGAAGCCGTGGAACACGGTCTCGCCGGGGCGGATCGTCCTGGCCAGCAGTGCCACGAACCACTCGTCGAGTGTGTACGTCACCGGAACAACTCCTTCCATGCCTGCGTGGACTCGCCCCAAGCGGACAGCTCGCGCAGCCGCGCGGCGCCGACCGCATGCCGGTAGTCCTCTTCGGACTCCGCGTCGTAGACGTAGGTGCGCAGGTACTTGACCAGCGCGTCATCGCCGCGTTGCGCGGCACCGGCGTACTCGGCGAGGTGCGCCCGGTCATAGGCGTAGTTCGGGTAGCTGGAGCACGGGTGCGCCCCGAACGGGACCTCCGCCAGCGCGGCCACCAGATGTGCCGGGATCGTGACGCCCGCGGCCACGACCTCGTCGGTGGGCACCACCCGGTCGACGGTGGCCACGACCACCCGCGACGCGCCGGCGAACCGCTCGTCGAGCACGTACGGCTGCTCGAGGTGCAGGTTGCCGTAGCGGTCGCCGAACGGCGCGTGCAGCAGCGCGACGTCGGGCCGCAACGCCGGCACCGCGACCAGCACCTCACCGGTGAACGGGCAGGTCACCTGGGCGTACTCCGGGTGCAGCGTGAGGATGTCCGAGCCCCGCACGCCGCGCACCGGCAGGAACGGCAGGCCCATCTCGGCGGCGCGCAGCTGGGTGAGCATGGTGACGCAGCAGCTTTCAGCGATCTCGATAGTGCCCGCCTGCGCCGCCGCCCGGTAGGCGGGCGCGAGGCCGAGGTCCTGCTCGAAGCCGACGTAGCTCTCTTCGCAGCGGCGCACCGCGCCGGCCGCGACCAGGAGATCCACGTCGATGGAGTGCGCCGAGCCGACGACGTGCAGCTCCCGGCGCCGCTGCCGGACCAGTTCGCGGACCAGCGCCATTGGCAGTCGGGCGGACAGGCCACCGCCGAGTGCCACGGTGGCGCCGTCGGTGACGTGTGCCGCCGCGTGGCGTAGCGGCACCCGCTTGTCCCGGTGGGGATGCAGGCCCATAGGTCATCTACCTCGCTTCCCGCCGCGCTGTGCGGCGACCGCGACCGGGTCGTAGACCGGCGCGAACGGTGGGGCGTAACTGAGATCCAGCCGGGTCAGGTCGGCGATGCCGAGCCCGGCGTACAGCGCGGTGGCGACCACGTCGATCCGTTTCGCCACGCCGTCCCGCCCAGCCATCTGGGCACCGAGCAGCCGCCCGCCCGGCTCGTGCACCAGGCGGACGAACAGGGGTTCACTGCCCGGGTAGTACTTGGCGCGGGACCGGGACTGCGCGTCGGTCGCCACAGCCGCGATCCCGGCCGCGTGCGCTTCGGTGAGGCTCAGGCCGGTTCGCGCGACGTGCAGCTCGAACACCTTGACCGCGGCGGTGCCCACCACGCCGGGAAAGCTCGCGTCGCCGCCCGCCGCGACCATGCCCGCGACCCGGCCCGTCTTGTTGGCCGCCGGGCCGAGCGGCATCGGGGCGGGCCTGCCGAGCACGCGATGGTGGTGGGCGACGCAGTCCCCGGCCGCGAACACGTCGGGCACGCTGGTCCGCATGTGGTCGTCGACGAGGAGCTCGCCGCTCGGCAGCCGGTCCGCCGCCGCGAGCAGCGCGGTCGCCGGGCGGATTCCGACGGCGACCACCACGAGGTCGACGTCCAGGCGTTCCTCGCCGTGCTCGTCTCCGATGACCGCAGTGAGCCGGTCGGCGTGCGGCTGGATACCGCCCAGCCTCCTGCCCGGCAGCAGGCGGACGTGCCGGCGCAGCTCCCCGGCCACCAGCTCCGCCACCGGATCATCCACTGTGGACAGTACCTGCGGGAGCGCCTCGACCACGGTGGTCTCGGCGCCGCGCTCGACGAGTGCCTCGGCCGCCTCCAGCCCGACGTATCCCGCGCCCACCACCAGCGCGCGGCGGACACCGGCGTCGAGCAGCTCGCGCATCCGGATGGCGTCGGCCAAGGCGCGCACGGTGAACACCCGGGGGTCGTCCAGCCCGGGCAGGCGCGGCACGACCGGCTCCGCGCCGGCCGCCAGCACCAGCGCGTCGAAGCCGACCATCTCGCCGGCTGCGGTCCGCACGTGGTTCGCCTCGATCCCGGTCACGGGCGTGCCGAGCCGCAGCTCGATGCCCCGCGCCAGGAACTCATCCGGGGGATAGGCGAGCAGACGCTCCGCCCGATCCACGACACCGCCGAGGTAGTAGGGGATGCCGCACATGCCGTAGGCCACGTGGTCGCCCGCCTCGAAGACGGTCACGTCGAGGGCCGGGTCGGTACGCCGGGCCGCGGTCGCCGCCGACATGCCGGCGGCCCCGCCGCCCACCACCACGAGTCGTGTCACCTGCGACCTCCTTGTCGCCGAGCCGGCCATCCGGTGCTCACTGCGAGGTCATGCCCCCGTCGGCGGTCAGCACGGAGCCCGTCAGGAACGACGACTCCTCGCTGGCCAGGAACAGCGCGGCTGTGGCGATCTCCGCCGGGGTGCCCAACCGGCCGATCGGGTACTTGGCGACCGTCATCGCGAGGCCGCGCTCCATGTCGCCACCGCCCCGGGCCCGCAGCATCGGCTCCATCAGTGGCGTGTAGACGGTGCCAGGGCACAGCGCGTTCACGCGGATCCCGCGCGGCGCGAGGTCGACCGACATCGACCTCGTCAGCGCCACCACCGCGCCCTTCGACGCGCAGTACGCGGCGAAGTTCGCCACGCCGACCAGCGCGGCGACGGAGCCCTGGTTCACGATCGCGCCCCGGCCCGCGTCCACCATCACCCGGGCGGCCGCCCGGGAGCACAGGAACGTGCCGGTCACGTTGACCGCGAAGCACCGGTCCCAGTCCTGCTCGGTCGCGTCGAGCACCGAGCCGGAGCTGTTCACGCCGGCGTTGTTGTAGAGCACATCGAGGCCGCCGAACTCCCGTGCCACCTGCTCCGTCGCCGCCGCGACCTCCGGTTCGCGGGTGATATTCGCCGTCACCGCGATCGCCTCGCCGCCCGCGGCGGTGATCTTGGCGGCGGTCTCCTTTGCCGCGGCGCCATCGATGTCGAGCGCGCCGACCCGCGCGCCTTCCGCGGCGAACAGTTCCGCCGCCGCGCGACCGATGCCCGAGCCCGCGCCGGTGATCAGCGCGACCTTCCCGTCCAGCCTGCCGGCCATGTTTGCTCCGTTTCGTTCGTCTTCGAATCAGTGCGCGAGAGCGCCGCCGTCGAGCACCAGGGGGTGCCCGTTGAGGTAGCCGAGGCGGCCGGTGGCAAGCAGCACGACCGCCTCGGCTATGTCGTCGGGGCCGGCGACCCGGCCCATGGGGATGTCCGCGAGCACCGCCGCGCGCAGGTCCGGCTGGTCCAGCCGCCAGGCCGTCATCGGGGTGTAGACCATGCCCGGGCAGATCGCGTTCGCCCGGATCCCGCGCGCCGCGTAGTCGACCGCGATGGATCGGGTCAGCATCAGCGCCGCCCCTTTCGAGGAGGTGTACGCGCTGCGCCCGGGGAAGGCGACCAGCCCGGCGACCGACGCGATGGTGATCACGTGGCCACTGCCCCGCCCGAGCATCACCGGCAGCACCGCACGGCTGCACAGGAACGGGCCCCGCACATTCACCGCGTGCACCCGGTCCCACTCGTCCACCGGCGTCTCGTGCAGCACGGTGGCCGACCGCGAGCCGGTGATGCCCGCGTTGTTCACCAGCACGTCGATCCGTCCATAATCGGCGACGACCGCGGCTACGGCGTTGTCCACATCAGACTGGTTGGTGACGTCGCAGTGCACCGCGAGGCAGTCCACGCCGGACGGTGGGGCGAGGTCGAGCACAGCGACCTCGAACCCCTCGGCACGCAGCGCGCCGGCGCTGGCCAGGCCGATGCCGGACGCCCCGCCCGTGACGATCGCGACGCCGGCGCCCATCACAGGTCCACGAGCTCGAGCTTGCCGGCCCGCAGCCGGGACAGCTGGATGAAGTGCTCCGGGTTCAAGAACAGCTCGGAGAGCTCGGCCATGTCGTCGATCGTCCAGCCCTCGGGCCGCCGGATGAGGTGGTCGATGTACTGGAACGCGTCCTTTGCGCCGAACCCGACGTGGTGCGCGCCGACGATTCGCCGGGAGTCGGCGTCGATCAGGAGCTTGAACCAGCCCGACAGGAGCGGCCGCGTGAACGCGTACAGCATCGAGCCCTCCGCGGCCGGCAGCGGGAACGATTCCGGGTCCGCGTCGTCCGGGGGCATCTGGAGCTTGATCACCTTCGGGTACCGCGCCTTCGCCTCTGCCTCGCTCAGGCCGCACCAGCTGACCTCGTAGGTGGTGTGCAGGAAGTCGGGGTACTCGGTGAAGTCGTACTCGTAGTGCTCGCCCATGATGTTGCGTGCCGCGGTCATCCCGCACTTGCGCGCCTTGAACATCTCCATCGGCGGGCCGATCAGGTCGCCGACGGCGTACACGGACGGCACCGACGTCCGCATCGTCGCGTCGGCCACGACGAAGCCGCGCTCGTCGACCTCGAGCCCGAGGGCGTCGTACATCTTCAAGTCCGGCCGCTCGCCTGTCCCGACGAAAACGAAGTCGCTGTCCACGTCGACCGTGCGCCCGTCCGCGGTCCGGTAGCGCACGCCGGTGACCCGGCTGTCACCGAGCACCTCCACCGGCTCGGCGCCCTCGACGACCTCGATGCCGCGGTCGACCATCATCGCGACCACGTAGTCGCGCAGGCCGTCGTCGACGTGGTGCAGGCCGGCGGTGCTCATCAGCGGGCTGCGCGTCAGGATCGTCGTCTGGCAGCCGGTGGCCTGGAAGAACGAGCCGTACTCCAGCGCGACCTTTGAACCGCCGATGATCACACAGCGTGTCGGCTCGTAGTCCAGCCGCTCCACCAGGCTCGCGAAATCGAACACGCCGGGAAGATCGATGCCGGGGATGTCGGGCACAACGGTCCGGGCGCCCGTGCACAGCACCAGGTTCTCACCCTGGAACCGCCGTCCCGCCGCTTCGACCGTGTGCTCGTCGAGAACGGTCGCCGGAGTGTTCAGCACGAACTCCAGGTCCAGCTGCTCCTTGGACTGCCAGTTCATGACCGCGTGCGGCAACGAGCGGCCCCGCTTGAACAGCTCGACGACCTCGGTGATGCGGGCCCGCGACGAGTCGAACTCACCGAACCACAGCTTGCCGGACAGCTGCCGGGCCAGGTCCAGCTCTCGCGCGCACTCGGAGAACAGGTGATGCGGCACGCACGCCTGGTGCGGGCAGGAGCCGCCGAGGAATGGCCATCGATCGATGATCAGCGCCCGTCCGCCGCGAGCGCGGAGGTACGCCGCGCCGAACCGGCCGGACGCGCCGCCGCCGACGAAGATCGCATCGTAGGGCCGGCTGGTGCCGGGGTCGACATTCCACAGTGGATCGGTGTTGTCCTCGGCGTGATCCACGATGTCGTCGATCAGCAGCGCCCACTCACCGACCGTCAGTGGCTGCCCCGGCTCGCCCCGGTCGGCGCCGGGTGGCTCGCCGAGACCGCTTATGCGCGCGCGCAGTGCGCGGAACCGGTCGCTGGGGTTGCGTACGTCGATCATCGCTGATCCTCCTCGTTGGCACCTGCCACAAGGATTCGCGGTCAGCGATGGCTGGGGGCACGTCACCGCGGGACGAAATCGGCCGGAAAGCTGACCCCGCGGGATCAGGCCCGGCCGGGCCGCTCACGCGACGCCTGCAGCGTGGTCCAGGCACGCGTGGCGAGTTGGAGGTTGAAGTGCACGTCCGGATCGTTGATCTCCAGCCCGGTGAGCTCGCGGATTCGCTGCAGCCGGTACTTCAACGTGCTGCGGTGCACCGACAACCGCGAGGCCGTCGCGTCGTAGTTCCCGCCGTGTTCCAGGTACTGCGTCAGCGTGGCCACGAGATCCGCACCCCGGCGGGCGTCGTAGTCGATCAGGCACCCCAGCCACTCCCGGACGAAGGCGTCCACTTCGGAGAGATCGGAAACCGAGGCGAGCATCCGGAACACCCCCAGCTTCTCGTATTCGCACGCCCCGTGGCCGACGCGCAGGGAGCGCTGCAGCCGCACCGCCATCTGGGCCTCTCGCAGCGACCTCGGCAGCTCGGAAGGGCGTTCGCACACCCCGCCCACGCCGACGGTGCACTGGCCACCGCCCAGCTCGGCCAGGACCGCCAGCCGCATGGCCTCCCAGCCGGTGTCGGACCCGGTCACCACGACGATCGAGCCGGACATGGTGTCCATCAGCGGGCCGAGCCGCTTGTCCCGGACAACCCGCCGCACCGCGTGCAGCAGGCCGTCCTCGGACCGGGTCCGGCCGCGCCCCTCCACCACGACCACCCGGTGCGGCCGGCGCAAGTCGTAGCCCAGCGCCTCGGCGCGCAGGTCGGCGCTTTCGTCATCGGTGCCGGTGAGCAGGTCGTGCACGAGGTCACGACGCAGCCGCAGCTCGGCCTCCGCGATCCCGCGCAGCCGCGCCAGCTCGACCGACAGCACGGTCGCCGCGTGCTCCAGCGCGACCAGGTCGGCGCTGTCGGCCTGCCGGGCGGGGTCGATGAGCGAAAGCACCCCGAGTACGTCCGGCCGCGGCGAGGCGAGCACGGTCAGCCTCGCGCCGTCACGCACCGGCCGGTCGGCCCGCATCAGCCTGCGCAGCAGCTCCTCCCGGCGCGCATACGCCTCGCGCGGGTACGGGTCCGGCTGGTCCGGACCGCCCCATGCACGTAGGTTGCCGTGCCGGTCCTCGATCGCCACGGGCAGGCCAGTCAGCTCGTGCAGCGCCTTGGCGATGCCGGCCTGACCCTCGGCGGACACCGCGACCCTGGTGAGCCGCTCATGGATGGCCATGCTGCGGCGCAGGGTCGTGACGGTGCCTTCGAGACGCGCGTTCGTGGCCACCAGCTCCGCCGCGCTCGCCCGGGCGCTCGCGTGCAGCCGCGCGTTCGACACGGCGACTCCGGTCTGCTGCGCCACGGCCTGGATCAAGAACCGGTCGTCGGCCGTCGGCTGCTCATCGCTCACCGCGATCAAGCGTCCGAACACACCGGCGACACTGCGCAACGGACAGGCCCAGCCCCAGGCCCAGCCGGGCAGGCAGACCTCGGCCGTCGCCCCCTCCATGTCCGCGAGCTGCTCGGCCAGTCCCGCCGGCATCGGCGCCACCACGCCCTCGGCGCCGGTGCGCCACGAGCCGTCGCTGAATGCGTAGCCCTCGATCCGCCAGCGGCCGAAGGCGGGCGCGGCGGAGGCGGCCAGCTGCAGGATGCGCTTCTCGTCCACCGCCTCGGTCATCAGCACCGAGATGACCAGCAGCGCGCGCAGGTTGCCGAGCAGGTTACGCAGCGACAGCTCGGTTTGGTCGGACATCAGGCCTGGGTCTGGCGGAGGAACTCGTCGGGTGCGACGTAGTACGGGTTCTCCACGAGCATCCCGCCGATCAGCACCTTCGGATGGGTCTTGACCACTTCGGCGACCACCTCACCGCTGAACCGGTCCAGGTCGTACAGGCACAGGATGGCGGTCGGGTACCCGGCCGCCACCTCGTTGAGCTCGGCCTCGTACCGCACCAGGTCCTCGACGCCGGGCACGTCGCGCAGCGCCCAGGTCATCTCACCGACCACCCGGCAGAACGTGAAGCCGAGCTGGGCCGCCTTGTCCAGGTGCTCGCACCAGAACTGCAGCATGTGCTTGCGCGTGAACGCACCACCGGCGAGGTAGCTCGTCTCGGACAGGTGCACGTCGAGCTGCCGGTCGCGGGCGCTCTCCTCGGCGAGGTTCGTCACCCCCTCGGCGGCGCCCGGCGAGTCGACAACGCACACGCACTTGTCGCCGGCGTGGAGCCCGGCTCGCAGGTACGGGTGGAGGACCTCGTCGCGCCCGAGTGCGCCGCGGTAGAACACGCAAGCGTGGTCCCCCGGGGACAGGACGAGCTCCCGCAGTCCGGTCTCGATCGCACCGCTCACCGTCACCACCGCCTTGTGGTCAGGCCAGAGATACGCATAGTACGGCCGGGAGACGCTTCGTGGTTACCTCTGGCGGGGCGAAACCCGGCGGGCCCGTCGCCCTGACAGGACGAACCCGCCGGACCGCGTACCTCTACTTCTCCAGCTCCGCCCGGACGATCGCGGCACCGTCGACCAGGGCCCGCAGCTTCGGCTGTGCGATCATGCGCGGCAGGTTGATCAGCCCGCAGTCGGTGGACAGCCCGAGCCGCTCGGCGGGCACGTACTCGAGCACCTGGCGGATCCGGTCCGCGACCTCGTCCGCGGTCTCCGTGATCGTCGACTTGACATCGATCACGCCGGCGACGAACGGCTTGTTCCAGTTGTTGTCGAACAGCGGCTTCAAGTCGTCGGGGCCGGTGCGTCCCACTTCGTAGTTCAACGCGTGGATGTCGGCGTCCAGCACGTGCGGGAAGATCGCCTGTGCCCGTTCGGGCGCGGGCGCGTCGGAGGCCCGCTTGTCGAGGACGAAGGCGCCGAATTCGGTGTTCGTCTCGTCGGGGTAGTACGCGGGCGTGCCGGAGTAGTTTCCCCAGCAGGTGTGCACCCAGAACTGGCAGTCCACTCCAGACACCGCCGCGTTGAGCGCCTCGATCTCCCAGTCGCCCATACCGTACGGCCACACGAACTCGTCCAGCTGGATGATGTCGCAGCCGTTGTCCCCGAGCTCCTTGAAGTCCTCGTTGAACGCCTTCGCCAGGCCAAGGGCGACTTCCTTGGTGTCCTTGTAGTACAGGTTGTTCGTCGCGGCGGCGATAACACCGAGCCCTGTGTAGGAGACCTTGACGGGCCTGTCCGTCGCCTTGCGGACCGCCCGCAGTTGTGCGAGGTGGAACGGGTGCTCGCGCTCGATCTCGCCCACACACGTCGGCGAGTACAGCGTCGAGTAGATCGGCAAGCCGATCGGCGGACCGGACAAGCGGTAGCCCTTCATCCGCTCCAGGTAGTAGTAGAGGATCGTGCCATACGGCGAATCACCGCCGTAGACCTTGCCGTCGCAGATCACGTCCAGCCCGGCCGACTCCTGGTCGTGCACGATCGCACCGATGGCGTCCTCGAACGCCTCGCGGCTCACCGCGTCGAAGATGAACTCCCCCTTGGGCACCGTCGCGAACGCCTGCCCGTCGTACCAGCGTGGGTTCGGATAGTTGCCCACCATCGTCGTGGGCAGCAGTACGTCCTGATTCCCTACTCGCATGTCCGCTCCTTCGAGGTCACGCCTGCAATGCCAGCCGACGGTATGGCCGGTGAGGCGGCGAAGGCCTCCGCACCGAAGGACGGTTCTGCTCGCCCGAATGCCTCTCGGGGGGCGAAAACGGCCCTGGCGCCGGCCGCATACCTCGGTGTCCTGACAGGACGAATGTCCGCCGTCGGCTCGTCCGTCCAGAGCGGTGGCACGGCCGGCCGCGATGTCCAGCATGGTCGGCATGACCACCTCAGCGACCCGACCGCCGGCGGCGGACACCGATGTTCGATCCGAGGTCGGCGCCATCGTCGACCGTGCCCGCGCCGCGATGGGCGCGATCCAGCACTACACGCAGGAACAGGTCGACGCCCTCGTGACCGCGGTCGCGTGGAGCGTCGCGCGGCCCGACCACGCGGAGACCCTCGCCCGGATGGCCGTCGACGAGGGCGGATTCGGCAATTACGCGGACAAGGTCGTCAAGATCAACAAGCGGGTCGTCGGCGTGCTCGGCGACATGACCGGCGTCGCCACCGTCGGCGTCGTCGAGTCGGATCCCGAACGGGGATTGCAGAAGATCGCCAAGCCGGTAGGTGTGGTCGCGGCACTCATTCCCACTACGGGGCCGGACGCGACGCCTCCCGTGAAGACACTGTTCGCACTCAAAGGCCGCAATGCGATCGTGGTCGCGCCGCATCCGAGGACACGGCGGAGCACCGAGGCCGTGGTCGAGTACATGCGGCAGGCCTGCGCCCAGGTCGGCGCCCCGGCCGACCTGGTCCAGTCCATGCCCGAACCATCGCTACCGAAGACCCAGGAGCTGATGCGGCAGGCGGACCTGGTCGTGGCCACCGGTGGCGCCGGCATGGTGCGCGCCGCCTACAGTTCCGGCACCCCCGCCTACGGCGTGGGGGTCGGCAACTCGGTGCACGTCGTCGACGACACCCTCGACGAGGCGGGGCTCGCCGACGCCGTCACGTCGATCGCCACCGCCAAGACCTTCGACTACGCGACCAGTTGCCTGGCCGACAATGCCATCGTGGCGCACGAGTCGGTCTACGACCGGCTGCTCGCCGGGCTGTGCGACGCCGGCGGGTTCCGCTGTGATGACGAGCAGAAGGCCGCCCTGCGCGAGGCCATGTGGCCCGACGGCGGGGAGATCCCGAGCATCGAGGTGGTCGCCAAACCGGCGTCCGAGATCGCCGCGCTCGCCGGCTTCACGGTTGGCGAGCGGGACACGTTCCTGATCGTCGAGGAGTCCGGTACCGGGCCGGATCACCCGTTCTCCGGCGAAAAGCTGTCCGTGGTGCTGGCGCTCTACCGCTACTCGGGCGGGATCGACAACGCCGCCAAGCTCGTCAACGACATCACCGCCTACCAGGGGCTCGGCCACACCTGCGGTATCCACACGTCCTCCGACGCCAACGTCGGCGCACTCGCGGCGAGCACGAAGACAGCGCGGGTACTCGTGAACCAGAACCTCAACGAGGGCGCGGGCAGCGCGCGCAACGGGCTGCCGTTCACCCTCAGCCTGAGCTGCGGAACGTGGGGCGGCAACATCACCACGGAGAACGTCAACGCCCGCCACTTCGTGAACCTCACGTGGGTGTCCCGGCCCATCGAACCGCGCCCGATCAGTGAAGAGCTCCTGTTCGGTGCTCACTGGGCGCGTTACGGGCGCTGAGCTCGTGGCGGGAACCACGACTCGTGGTGGCCCCGGTAGCATGACCGGCATCGTGCCCTTGTGTCCGAAAAGGACCACAGACGGCCGGGATGTCCTATGCGACACCTGACCCGATTACCGGGCCCACACACGTGGTGCGCTAGAACCAACTCGACGTTCCTTGAAGAGCATGGCGGGGGCCGAGTTGGAGAGAGTGAGCTCGCTGGTGAAGCGCGCCGGTGTGAAGGTGCTGGCGCCGGCCGCGCTTCTGTTGGTGCTGGCGTTCATCGCGCACGGGTTTCCGAAACATCCGTCCGATGTGGATGTCTACCGGCTCGGGGCGCAGACCTTCCTGCGCGGCAGGTCGATCTACACCCAGCTGCCCGTTTCGACCTTCGGCGGCGCGCTGCCCTACACGTACCCGCCGTCGTCGGCGGTCCTGTTCGTGCCGCTCGCGTTGATTCCGCCGGCCATCGGCTTCCCGCTGCTGACCGCCGCCACGTCCCTCGCGCTGATCCCGCTCGTGCTGGCCTACCGCGACAGCTCACCCGACCTGCGCGGGTTGCTCGCCAAGCCGTGGGTGGTGCTGGCCGCCGCGATCGCCCTGCTCGTCGGGCATCCCGTGGCGAACACGATCTACTGGGGCCAGATCAACGTGCTGCTGATGCTGCTGGTCGCCCTGGACTGTCTGTCGCCGAACCCACGTTGGCCGCGCGGCCTGCTCATCGGCATCGCGGCCGCGGTCAAGCTGACCCCGGCCGGGTTCGTGCTCTTCTTCCTGCTCCGCAAGGACTACCGGGCCGTGGCCACGAGCGCCCTCGGTTTCCTGGCGCTGACCGCGATCACCTTCGCGCTCGCACCCAGCGATTCGGTCTTCTACTGGACGAACCGGGTTTTCCACGCGACCAGCATGAACATCGGCGGCCCGCTGGCCAACGAATCGGTGTTCGCGAGCCTGCACAAGCTCGGCCTGCACGGCACGGCACTGACGCTGACCGGCGCGCTCACGGTGATCGCCGTCGTGGTGATGGCCTGGCTCGGCACCAGGCGGGCGCTCACCGACGGCGAGTTGCCACTCGCGCTCGGCGTCAACGCCGCCGCAGTGCAGCTGATCTCGCCGATCTCCTGGTCGCACCAATGGGTACTCGCACTCCCGACCGCGGCCGTCGTGCTGGCGAGCGGTTACCGGCGCCACGATCTCCGGCTCCTGATCACCGGCGGAATCGGGGTCGCGATCATCTGGCTGGCCCCGCATTACTGGATGCCGCAGAACCCGGCGGTCTGGACGATTCCGGAAAAGATCGCGGGCAGCACTTACCAGCTCGCCGCGCTGGCGCTCCTGGCCGTCACGAGCTATCGCCAGCTGGCCAAGCGGCCGCCGCGCCGGCCACGCACCGGATCGACCGGCGAGCTCGATTTCGAACTCGCCGCTTGACGACGTCAGCGCGTGTCGAGGCTCGCGATCAAATGGCCGAGGTCGCGCCGGTGCGAGGTCGCGGGCCAGACGGCCCAGGTGCGCCGGACAATGGGTTCCCGGCCAGCGGCGACCAGGTGGCGGAATCGGGCATCGGCTGTGACCAGCCGGGCGGTGCCAGCGCGAAGGCACCGCCCGCGGTCACGGTCGCGAGCTTGACGTCCGCGATCAGGGATTGCCCCGCCGGTGCGGCCGGGCCGATGTCGAGCCCGTGGCTGCGGAAGATCGCGACGATCTCGTCGTACCACACGGGGCTGCCCGACCTCGGGAACCCGACCCAGTCCAGACCCGCGAGTTCGGCGAGCCGGAGCCCGTCCGGCCCGCCGAGCTTCGCCGCGAGTTCGGTCGCCAGCAGGACACCGAGCGGTTCCTCGGCCACCAGCACCGCGTCGAGGTCGTGGCCGATCGGGTGCTCGCGGACCAGCCCCACGTCCAGTTCGCCGTTCGACAGCGCGGCGAACTGCTCGGCTGTGGACATGTGCAGCCCCCGCACCCGCGTCACGCCTCCCTCGAGCGGGACGACCGCCGAGTTGGCGCGGATCTCGCCCGCCGCGAAGTTCACAGTGGACACCGACGGCGGGTAGCTCGCCGGCGCGACGGTCAAGTAGGTCGCCGCGGTGGAGTCCAAACCGGTCACGTTCAGGACGACCGCGGTCACGTCGGCGGGCACCCGGCCGCGGTGAAATCGATCCCGATCCCGCTTCTGGCCTGGATCTTGCCGAAGGCGCGGCTGTCCATCGCGCGAACCGGGACGATCGGCGTGTACGTCGAGCCCGCGGTCACGGCGGTTGCCGCCGCGGCGGGCACCACGAAGGGCCCGGCCGTGAAACCGTCATGAAACCGTGGCGAAGGCGGCGCCCCAGATGCTGAAGGCATGTCATCCACAGCGAACGGACCGGCCATCGAGGCGTCCGGGCTCAGGAAGGCGTTCGGGGATCAGGTGGTGCTCGACGGCATCGATCTGCGGGTTTCCCAGGGGACGATCTTCTCACTGCTCGGGCCGAACGGGGCCGGCAAGACGACGACGGTACAGATCCTGTCCACGCTGATCGGTTTCGACGGGGGTCGGATCCGCGTGGCCGGGCACGATCCGCGGACCGAGCCCGACGGCGTCCGCGCGGCGATCGGCGTCACCGGGCAGTTTTCCGCGGTCGACGGCCTGCTCACCGGCGAGGAGAACCTGCTGCTCATGGCCGATCTGCACCATCTTGGCCGCCGGACGGGCCGCCAGCGCGCCGCCGAACTGCTGGGGCGGTTCGATCTCGTCGACGCCGCGCGCAAGACCGCGAACACCTATTCCGGCGGCATGCGGCGGCGGCTCGACCTCGCGATGAGCCTCATCGGCGAGCCGCGCATCATCTTCCTCGACGAGCCGACCACCGGACTCGACCCGCGCAGCCGCCGCACCGTATGGCAGATCATCCGCGAGCTGGTGACCGGCGGCGTGACGATCTTCCTCACCACCCAGTACCTCGACGAGGCCGATCAGCTCGCCGACCGGATCGCCGTGCTGGACAAGGGAACGATCGTCGCCGAAGGCAGCCCGGCGGAGCTCAAGCGGCTCGTCCCCGGCGGCCACATCAGCCTTCGTTTCACCGATGTCCACGAACTCGGCAGGGCCGCCCGCGAGCTCGGCGGGCAGCGTGACGACGAGGCGCTCACGCTGCAGATCCCCGGCGACGGCGGGGTCAAGTCGTTGCGCGCGCTGCTCGACCGCTTCGACGCCGCGTCCATCGACGTCGACGAACTGTCCGTGCACACCCCCGACCTCGACGACGTCTTCCTCGCCCTCACCGGAACTTCGAAGGTGGCGGCATCATGACCCACGCACTGGCCGATTCGGCGACGATGCTCCGCCGGAACCTCAAGCACATGATCCGCTACCCCAGTATGAGCGTGCAGCTCGCCGGTATGCCCGTGCTGTTCCTGTTGCTGTTCGTGTACGTCTTCGGCGGCACGCTCGGCAACGGGCTCGGCGGGTCCGGCGGCCGCGGCGCGTATGTCGACTACGTGACGCCGGGGATCATCCTGATGGCGATCGCCGCCGCCGCGACCGGCACCGCGATCAACGTCGCGATGGACATGACCGAAGGGATCATCGCCCGGTTCCGCACCATGGCCATCGCCCGTGTCTCGGTGCTCACCGGGCACGTGGTCGGCAGCCTGATCCAGACCCTGATCAGCATGATCATCGTCGTCGGGGTCGCGCTGCTCGTCGGGTTTCGGCCGTCCGCGACCCCGCTCGAATGGCTCGCGACGCTCGGGGTGCTCGCCATGATCACGTTCGCGTTCATCTGGCTGTCGGTCGCGCTCGGCCTGGCCGCCAAGAACGTCGAGAGCGCGAGCAACCTGCCGATGCCGCTGACCATCCTGCCGTTCCTGGGCAGCGGGTTCGTGCCGACCGACTCGATGCCGGCCGGTCTGCGCGCGTTCGCCGAATACCAGCCGTTCACGCCGTTCATCGAAACGATCCGTGGGCTGCTGATGGGCACGCCGATCGGCGCCAACGCGATCATCGCCGTCGCGTGGTGCGCAGGCATCGCATTGTTCGGCTACGTGTGGGCGAAAAGGCTGTTCAACCGCGATCCCTCAAGGTAGCCAGCGCGGCGGCCTGAAGCTCAGCCGTGTCAAGGCCGGCGTACGACGAGGCCACCTCGGCGTACGCCGGCTGCCCGGTTTCCGGGGGCAGTGACATCGTCGGCTGGAACTGGCGCAGGTACCGGAATCTCTCAGCCAGCGCGACGAGCCGGAGTCCCGAACGCTGGTGGCCGCGGGCGAGATCCGCTCTGCCGAGCGCCAGCAACAGCGCGCCATACAACGGAAGGCCCGCCAGATACGACGACTCGTCCGGGATGAACTCGGCGAGCAGGCGCGACAACGCCCGCGGAAGTCCGGCGACGAGGTCCTCGACGAGATCGAGCCGGCCGTGCCGCGCGTGGGCGACCACTGCGACGGACTTGAGCTCGAGCGACCACGGTTCGAGCTCGGACTCGGTGCGCGCACCCGGCACGGCCATCTCGCCAACGAGTTCCACCGCACGCCGCCACGACGCGAGACCTTCGTCGATCTCGCCACGAGCCAGCGCCAGTTCGGCGCTCACGGCGACGTCGAACGAGCCGTAGGCGAACCGTTCGTCGGCACGCCTGGACGGCGTGGTGTTGAACCAGCGCTCCGCCTCGTCGACCGCCCCGGCCTGCAGGCTGGCGAGCACCATCGACCACCGGAAGCCGATCTCGTCCAGCCACACGCCCAGCTCCTCCTGCAGCACCCACGCCTCGCGGATGTACGGCAACGCTTCCGCGCCCTCGCCGAGATGCATGTGGATCTCGGCGAGCCGGAACAGGGCCAGGATCCGCATCCAGGGGTACTCGCCCGAGGCGAACACTTCGAGCATCCGCTCCGCCGCGGCGCGCGCACCACTCATGTCGCCCACGTTTTCCCAGAGATAACTGACGACCGCGTTCGCGTACCCGGCCAGCAGCGGCTCCGGGCTGTCACGCAGTTCGTTCAGGCGGTCGATCTGGACGAGTCCGGCGGCGACGGCCCGGATCAGCGTGTCCGGCGGCGCGGGCGGGAGCTTGTGCAGGACCAGTAGCGTGCGCATCGCGCGTGGGCCGCGGACGGTGAACGCGTAGGCGGTGCACAGGGCCGCGGCCGCGCGGGTGACCTCGACGAACTCGGGTTTCGGGTGGTAGTGCGACAGCAGCCGGCCGACGTCGTCGATGAGCGGCGCCATCCGCCCGTAGTTGGTCTCGAACGTCCACAGCACCGCGAGCACGGCGGCGACCGCGGCGACGGTGTCGCCGTCTTCGCGCTCGACGGCATACCGCAACGCCTGCAACAGGTTGTCCTGTTCGACGCGGATCAGCCCGGTGGCCGGTGCGGGATCCGGGCCGAACGGTGCCTCATAACAGGCGAGCCCGAATTCCCTTGCCCAGTCCAGGAAATCCTCGATGACCCGGTCGTCGGTGCGTTTGGCCGCAGCGAACTCGCGAACGGTTTCGAGCATGCGGAACCGCGTGCCGGACGGGGTGTCGGAGACCTTGAGCAGCGACTGGTCCACCAGCTCGTCCACGCTCGCGCCGAGACGGTGCGCGCCGGCCTCGGTGAACCCGCCGGGGAACACCGACAGCGTGGTCATCGCCGTCTGTCCACTTAGGTCGAGAAGCTGCCAGCTCCATTCGACGACGGCCTCCAGCGTCCGGTGCCGGGCAGGGGCGTCGCGTGCGGCCCCACGCAGCAGGGCGAACCGGTCGGTGAGGCGCCGGGCGACCTCGGCGACGGACATCGTCCGGACCCGGGCGGCGGCGAGTTCGACCGCAAGCGGCAGGCCGTCGAGGTGGCGGCAAAGGTCCTCGACCGCTTCCGCCGGAAGGTCCACGCCGGGGCGCGCGGCCCGGGCGCGCTGGGCAAACAGCTCGACCGAGGTCGCGAGGTCCAGCTCGGGCAGCAGGTACGCCGACTCCGACGACAACCCGAGCGGGGCGCGGCTGGTGGTGAGCACGCGCAGGTCGCGCGTCATGGACACGAGCGCCCGCACGAATTCCGCCACCCCCGTGACGACGTGCTCGCAGTTGTCGAGCACGAGCAGGGCCGGCCCGAGCGCCTGCGCGATCATGGCCACGACCTGCCGGGTTTCGCCAACGCCAAGTACGGACGCGATCTCGCCGACGACGTCCTCGTCGCGCGAAACGCCGGCCAGCGGGACGAAATGGACGACGCGCTGATCCGCCTCGCGGGCGACGGCATGCGCGAGCCGCGTCTTGCCGAGCCCGCCCGGGCCGACGACCGAAGTGACCCGCGCCGTGCGCAACAGGCCGAGGACGGCGGCGAGATCGCCTTCACGGCCGAGGAAGTCGTTGGGCTCGTGCTGGACCCCGTGCCGGACCGCGGGTTGAAGCAGCCGCTGGTAGAGGGCTTGCAGCTCCGCGCCCGGGTCGATCCCCAGCTCGTCGCGGAGGGCGCGACGGTAGGTCTCGTACCTGGTCAGCGCCGCGGACGACCCCGCGCTCGCGGCTTCACTCCGCAGCAGCTCGAGCAGGACTTCCTCGTCGCGAGGCCGGTCGTGAAAGGCTCCCGACAGCACGTCGACGGCCTCGGCGTGCCGTCCGAGCCGGGCCAGCGCGAGCGCTCGGGCCCGGTGCAGGGCTTGGCGCGCCGACGCGCGATCGGCACGCAACTCGGCGAGTGGGTCGGGCCCGGTCTCCGCCTCGCCCTCCCAGAGCGCGAGGCCCGCTTCGGCCTCGCGGAGGGCGGCGGACGGATCGGCGTGCTGGGTGGCCGCGGCGGCGAGGCGCACGACGGCGGCGGCGTCGACCTGGTCCTCGGTCAGGGTGAGCCGGTACCCGGCCGGGGTGCGGGCGACGGTGTCGGAGCCCAGTTGGGTGCGGGCGCGGGAGATGAGGATCTGCAGCGCCTTGGCCGGATTCTCGGGTTTGTCGTCGGGCCAGAGCCGGTCGATGAGGCGGGCGGTGCTGCAGCCCGTGCGGAGGTCGGCGGCCAGCAGCGCGAGGAGGTTACACAGGCGCGGACCGGTGATCTCCCGCCCGCGAAACGCGACGCGCGGCAGCAGGACCAGCTCGGGGCTCACCGATGCAGCGTAGCCGCGCGCCGCCCGCCCCCTCCACACCCACGAGCCCGCCCCCCCGCCGCCCGCGCGTCCGGCCCCTGCCGCCCGCGAGTCCGGCTTTCCCTGCCCGTGAGTCCGGCTCTCACCGCACGCGAGTCCGGGCTCTCACCGCACGCGAGTCCGGCTCCCACTGCGGGTGAGTCCGGCGCTCGCTGCACGCGAGTCGGGCTCCCGCGGCCGGACGCGAGTCGGAACTCAGGGCGGGCGCGGTGGGCCCACCCTGGGCGAGTCGGGCTCCCCGCTGCCCGCGAGTTCGGCCCGGGCGCGGGCGAGTTCGGCTTTCACCGTATGCGAGTTGGGCTTTTGGGTGGGCCACCGTCCACATCAGACCCGTTCGAGGGTCACCCGGACGGCTCTCGCAAGATCAACAGGTGCGGCGTGGCCGTTAGAGTCCGCGCGATGACGGCACTCGGAGTGAGTTACCTCGGTGACCGCGCCCATCACGAACGGTTCGCCCGCGACCTCGCGCAATCCGCCTCCTTGCGCTGGACCGGCTCGCCGAACGACGCGGACATCGTCCTGCTCGACACGCCCTGCACCGCCGTCGCCGGCGCCGCCTTCCTGGTGGTGTGCCCGCGAGACGAGCCATCGGCGACGCTTCCTCCCGGGATACGTGGGGTGATCAGCTGCGCGGCCACGTCGTCGGCGCGGCTGCTCGCCCTCGCCGCGGGGATCAGTGACGTCGTCGCTCCGCGGCCCCTCCTGAGCACCGTCGAGATCGAGGTGCTTTCCTGCGCCGCCGCGGGGCTGAACCTCGAAGACACCGCACGGAAACTGGACCTCACGACGGCCGGCGCCCGCTCGGCGTTGACCTCGGCCAAACGGAAGCTCGGTGCCCGCACACGCGCCAACGCCGTTGCTCTGGCGCTCCGCCACGGCCTCCTCCGCTGAGCCCCGGCCGCGAAAACCGAACTCACCGTCCGCGAAAGCCGGACTCACCCGCACCGAGAGCCGGACTCGCGGGTGGGGAGAGCCCGGCGCGCGGGGGGGTGAGGGGGCGGGGAGTGGGGGGTCAGGTGAGGGTGATCTTGCCGCGGGCGTGGCCGGTTTGGCTCAGCTGCTGGGCTTCCGCCGCCTCGGAGAGCTGGAACGTCGCCGCATGCTGGATGGTCAGTGCGCTCGCGGCGAGGTCCTGGAGCACCTCAGCGGTCGTGTCCTCGGCCGTACCGCCGGAGAACCGCACCCCGAGCGAAGCGGCCGCCGGATCCGCGATGGTCAGCACCCGATCCGTCCCGCCGCGCAGCTCGATCGAGTCCGGCAGCGCACCCTGCCCGGCCGCGTCGAACACCGCGTCCACCCGATCGGTCAGCGCGCGGACCCGCTCGACGAGCCCCGGACCGTAGCGCACCGCCGTCGCCCCAAGGGATTCCACGTACTCCGGCGATCCCGCCGTCCCGATGACGCGCGCCCCCGTGCGACCGCGAGCTGCGTGGCGAGCGATCCGACGGCGCCGCTGGCACCGTGGATCAGCAGCACCTCACCCGGCCGCACCCCGAGCTGCCGCAGCCCGCGCAGCGCCGCCTCGCCCGCGACGGGCAGCGACGCTGCGTCCCGCCAGGACAGCGCGCCCGGCTTGCGCGCCACCACCGAGGCGAGGGCGTACTCGGCATACGCACCGCCCAAGGCCCAGCCGAACACCTCGTCCCCCACCGAAAACGCGGCGCCAGGACCGATCGCGTCGACGACCCCGGCCAGCTCCTGTCCGGGCGTACGCGGCCCGGCCAGCGGCTTGCCACCGGCGAACAGCCCGGCGCGGATCTTCCAGTCGACGGGATTGACCCCCGCGGCCCGCACGGCCACGCGCACCTGCCCGGGACCGGGCTCCGGCACCGGGACCTCGACGATCCGCAGCACCTCGGGCCCGCCGTACTCGGCGAACTGGACCGCCCGCACGGGCTCAGACCTCGGCGAGCTGGACGTCGATCCGCAATTCCTCACCGGCCGGCGTGAATTCGAGGGCCTCGACGTTCCCAGCCGCGCGCAGATCGCCGCCGATGGATGTGAGCGTCTCGACCTGGCCCGCGGGACCGGCGATGCGCACCGTCTCGACCGGCGACCGCATCGAGCGCTTCGCATCGCTCTTCGCCTTACGGATCGCGCTGATCGCGACGCTGGCCAGCGTGATCACGTCGGACGAACCGTCGACCGCGCCGGCCGGAACCGGCCACTCGGCCGCATGCACCGACGTGTCGTGCCACCACGACCAGGCCTCTTCCGTGCAGTACGGCACGAACGGCGCGAACAACCGCTGCAACGACGACAACGCCTTCCGCAGCGCGAGCCGGGCCGACTGGGTCGGCGCGCCGCCCTCTTCGTCGTACGCGCGCTGCTTGATCAGCTCCAGGTAGTCGTCGCAGAAGAACCAGAAGAACCGTTCGATGCGCTCCAGCGCCGTCGTGTACTCGAAGGCCTCGAGCGCCTCGGTCGCCACCCGGATCACTTCGTCCAAAGTGGACAACATCGCCTGGTCGAGCGGCTCCGTGATCCGCGCGTCCGAAGACGGCTCCGGGAAGCCCAGCGCGAACTTGCTCGCGTTCAGCAGCTTCGTGGCGAGCCGGCGGCCGATCTTCATCTGGCCCTGGTCGAACGCCGTGTCCGTACCAGGGCGCCCGTTCGCCGCCCAGTACCGGACCGCGTCCGGGCTGAACTGTTCGAGCAGCCCCAGCGGGGTCACGACGTTCCCCTTGGACTTGCTCATCTTCTTGCGATCCGGATCGAGGATCCAGCCCGAGATCGTCGTGTGGTACCAGGGCAGCGAGCCGTTCTCCAGCTGCGCGCGCAGCACCGTGGCGAACAGCCAGGTGCGGATGATGTCGTGCGCCTGCGGGCGCACGTCCATCGGGAACGTCTGCGCGAACAGCTCCGGGTCCTCCTCCCAGCCGCACGCGATCTGCGGCGTGAGCGAGGAGGTCGCCCAGGTGTCCATGACATCCGGGTCGCCGGTGAAACCGCCCGGCTGGTTGCGCTGCTCGGCGCTGTACCCGGGCGGCGCGTCCGAGGACGGGTCGATCGGCAGCGTGTCCTCGCCCGGCACGATCGGCGCGGAATAGTCGGGCTCACCGGCCGAATCCAGCGGGTACCAGACCGGGAACGGCACCCCGAAGAACCGCTGGCGGCTGACCAGCCAGTCCCCGTTCAGACCGCGGACCCAGTCGTCGTAGCGGGCCTTCATGTACGCCGGGTGCCACTTCAGCTCGGCCCCGCGCTCGAGCATGACTTCCTGGTGCTCGATCGATTTGATGAACCACTGCCGGCTGGACACGATCTCCAGCGGCTTGTCGCCCTTCTCGAAGAACTTGACCGGGCGGACCGTCTTCTTCGGCTCGCCGTCGAGGTCACCGGACTCGCGCAGCATACCGACGACCCGCTCGCGCGCGGTGAACACCGTCGCCCCGGCCAGCTCGGCATACGCCTTGCGGCCCGCCTCACCGTCCAGCCCGGCGGGCGGTTCGGCGATGATGCGGCCGTCGCGGCCGATGATCGTGCGGGTGGGCAGCTTGAGCTCACGCCACCACTGCACGTCGGTCAGGTCGCCGAAGGTGCAGCACATCGCAATCCCCGCGCCGCGTTCCATCTCCGCGGCCGGGTGCGCGATCACCGGAACCTCGACGCCGAACACCGGCGAGGTGACCGTCTTACCGAACAACTCCTGGTAGCGCTCGTCGCCGGGATGCGCGATCAGCGCGACACACGCCGGCAGCAGCTCCGGCCGCGTGGTCTCGATGTACACCGGCTCGCCGCTGGGCTTGTGGAAGCTGATCCGGTGCCAGGCGCCGGCGTGCTCACGGTCCTCCAGTTCGGCCTGCGCGACCGCGGTGCGGAACCCGACGTCCCACAGGGTCGGCGCCTCGGCTTGGTACGCCTCACCGTGCGCGAGCAGCCGCAGGAACGCCAGCTGCGACACGCGCCGCGCATGCTCGCCGATCGTGGTGTACGTGCGCGACCAGTCCACCGACAGCCCGAGCCGCCGCCAGGTCTCCTCGAAGGCCTTCTCGTCCTCGGTGGTCAGCAGCTCGCACAGCTCGATGAAGTTGCGCCGCGAGACGTCCTGGACCGGCCGCTCGCCCTTCTTGACCATCGGTTCGGGCGCGACGAACTCCGGGTCGTAGGGCAGCGAAGGCTCGCAGCGGACGCCGTAATAGTTCTGGACGCGACGCTCGGTGGGCAGGCCGTTGTCGTCCCAGCCCATCGGGTAGAAGACGCGCTTGCCGCGCATCCGCTGGAAGCGGGCGACGATGTCGGTGTGCGTGTAGGAGAAGACGTGGCCTACGTGCAGGGAACCACTCGCGGTCGGCGGCGGTGTGTCGATCGAGAACACCGCGGCTCGCTCACCAGGAGCGCGGAACCGGTAGACGCCGGTCTGCTCCCACTGGTCCGCCCACTTGACATCCAGACCGTCCAGCGCGGGGCGGTCGGGCACGTTCGGCGTGGTCTCGGACACGCGTTCTGCCACCTCATCCAGTACGAACTGCTTGATTGGGGATGGATACAGCTTAGCCGGGAGGGTTCAGCTCATTTTTCGGTAGGCACCTTGTCCAGCGATCCTGCCCAGTTACTGGCCAGGTTGGGCAGATTGACCAGGAAAATCGAGCACTCTTGCCAGTCTCGCCCCGGTCTGAGCAGTCTTTCTGCATGGACTTGCCCGAGCTTCACCGCCTGATGCTGGTGGCGCGCCGGATCGACGAAGAGGCGATCGCCATGCAGCGGCAAGGCGAGCTTCCCGGCTACGCGCCGATGAAGGGCCAGGAGGCCGCGCAAGTCGGCAGCGCCGCCGCACTGGACCTGACCCGTGATTTCGCCTTCCCCAACTACCGCGACCTTGGCGCCGCCGTCGCGATGGGCGTCGACCTCGTCGGCTACCTCTCGACGCATCTTGGCACCTGGCACGGCGGGATGTACGACCCGCAGGCCAGCAGGCTCGCGCCGGTGAACGCCGTCGTCGGCGGGGCCGTGCCGCACGCGGTCGGCTGGGCGATGGGCGCGCGGCTGGACGGGACCGGCGGCGTCGCGATCACCTACTTCGGCGACGGCGCGAGTTCGCAGGGCGACGTGCACGAGGCGCTGAACTTCGCGGCCGTCTACCGCCTGCCGGTGATCTTCTTCTGCCAGAACAACGGCTGGGCGATCTCGGTGCCCGCCGAACGGCAGGTCGCCGGCGGGTCGGTCGCCGCGCGGGCCGCCGGGTACGGGATCGAGGGCGTCCGGGTCGACGGCAATGACGTGCTCGCGGTGTTCGAAGCGACCAGTGAAGCCCTGTGTCGCGGCCGCGACGGCGGCGGGCCGACGGTGATCGAGGCGATGACCTACCGGATGGGCCCACACTCCACTTCGGACGATCCCGGCCGCTACCGCACCCTCGAGGAGGAGCGCGAATGGGCCGAGCGGGATCCGGTCGCGCGCGCGGCGGCGAACCTGCCCGCCGAGGTCGTCGCCGAGGCCGAGGCGCATGCCGCGCAGGTCGTCCGCCAGGTCCGCGAGGGGCTGATCGCGACCGGCGAGCGCCCTGCCGGCGAACTGTTCTCGTTCGTCTACCGCGAGCCGACGAAGGCTCTGCTCGATCAGCAACGGGGGTCCCATGTCTGAGTTCTCCTTGCAGCAGGCCCTGAATCTCGCGCTCCAGCATGCCTGCGAGGACGACGACCGGGTGCTGATCTTCGGCGAGGACGTCGGCGGGCTCGGCGGCGTGTTCCGGGTGACCGACGGGCTGCAGGCCAAGTTCGGCGATCGGCGCGTGTTCGACACGCCGCTCGCCGAATCCGGGATCATGGGCATGGCGGTCGGGCTCGCGATGGCGGGCTGGCGTCCGGTGCCGGAAGTCCAGTTCGACGGGTTCAGCTATCCCGCGATCGACCAGATCGTGAACCAGGTCGCGCGCCTGCACTACCGCAGCCGCGGCTCGTTCGCGATGCCGATCACGCTGCGCGTGCCCAGCTTCGGCGGCATTCGCGCTCCGGAGCACCACAGTGAAAGCCTCGAAGCGCTGTTCGCGCACGTGCCGGGGCTCAAGGTCGTGTCGCCGTCCACCCCGGGCGAGGGCTACCACCTGCTGCGCCAGTCGATCGCCGATCCGGACCCGGTGATCTTCCTGGAGCCGAAGTCCCGGTACTGGCACCGGGAATCCTTCGATCCGGGCGCACCCGTCGAGCCGTTGCCGGTGGGCACGAGCCGGATCGCCCGCCCGGGCAAGCACGCGACACTGATCGCGTGGGGCGCGATGGTCACGCGCTGCCTGCAGGTCGCCGAACTGGCCGCCGAGGACGGGGTCGAACTGGAGGTCGTGGACCTGCGCTGGCTCAAACCGATCGACGCCGACGGGCTGGCCGCTTCCGTTTCCCGCACCCGTCGCGCGGTGGTCGTGCACGAAGCGCCGCTGACCGCCGGGCTGGGCGCCGAAGTGTCCACTTTGGTCACCGACCGCTGTTTCGGCGAACTGCGAGCACCGGTGCAACGGGTGACCGGGTTCGACGTGCCCTACCCGTCGGGCGCGCTCGAGGACGAGTACCTGCCGAGCATCGACCGCGTCCTGACCGCCGTGCAGGCCACTTTGGAGTACCGCCGTGGCTGAAGTGACCTTTCCCCTGCCCGATCTCGGCGAAGGCCTGATCAACGCCACCGTGCTGGAGTGGCTCGTCGCCGAAGGCGACTGGGTCGAGCGCAACACTCCGCTGGTCGAGGTCGAGACCACGAAGTCCGCGGTAGAGCTTCCCTCTCCGCAGTCGGGCCGCGTCGCGCTGCTGCACGTGCGCGACGGCGAGGAACTGTCGGTCGGAGAGCCGCTCGTCACGTTCACCGTCGAGGACGACCAGGCCGGGATCGTCGGCACGGTGCCGCAGGAGAAGAAGCCGAGCCGCCGCGTGCGCCTGTCGCTCCCGGAGGACTGATGTTCGCGACCGCGCCGGATGGCACGAAGATCTGGTACGACCAGGCACCTGGGGCCCGGCCCGTGTTGCTGGTACACGGGTTCGCCTCCGACAGCCGTCGCAATTGGACGGACACCGGCTGGCTGCGCGCGCTCGCCGAGCAGGGTTACCTGACCGCGGACCTGCGCGGGCACGGGCAGAGCGACAAGCCGCCTTCCGGATACACACCCGCAACCCTCGCCCGTGATCTGGTCGCCGTGCTCGACGCGGCTGGTCTGTCCACTGTGGATGTGGTCGCATACTCCATGGGCGGCATCGTCGCGTGGGAGCTGGCGCGGGTGGCGCCGGAGCGTGTCCGCAAGATGGTCCTCGGCGGCATCGGGCCGCGCCCGGCCACCCGCGAAGACATGCTGCGCGTGCAACAGATGCTGGGCGGGGAGGATCTGACCGCGTGCATCGACGGGATGGCGGGCAGCCGGATCGACGGCACGGCAGGGATTCCCGTGCTGTTCGCCGCCGGGGACGACGACGAGTTCGCGGCCGGCGCGCCGGAGCCGTTCGTGTCACTGGGCAGGCGCAACCACTTCAACGCGATCACGAGCCGGGCCTTCAAACAGGCCGCACTGGAGTTCTTCAGGAGCGACGATGACTGACAATCGCGTAGCCGGTCATTGTCGTGACCGGGTGCGGGTGTCCCGCAAGAACGCTTGGAGCTGACGATGTATCCGCGTATCCGTGCCGCGCTCGACGACGTGCCGGCCTACGTACCGGGGAAATCCGGCATCGGCCTGGTCAAGCTGTCCAGCAACGAAAACCCGTTCCCGCCGCTGCCGGGCGTGCTCGAACGCGCGACCGTCGCCGCGGCGAACCTGCACCGCTACCCCGACCTCGCCGCGACCGAACTGACCTGCGAACTGGCCGATTTCCTTTCCGTACCAACGGAGTTCATCGCGGTCGGCACCGGAAGCGTCGGGGTGCTCCAGCAGATCGTGCAGTCGGTCGCGTCGGTGGGCGACGAGGTCGTGTACCCGTGGCGGTCCTTCGAGGCGTACCCGATCACGACGCGGATCGCCGGAGCGTCGGTGGTCGAGGTGCCGCTCGACGCGGACTCCCAGCTCGACCTCGCGGCACTCGCCGGTGCGGTGACCGACCGGACCACGCTCGTCCTGGTCTGCTCGCCGAACAACCCGACCGGGCCCACCGTCCGCCGGGACGAGTTCGCCGAACTGCTCGCGCGGGTGCCCGAAGACGTGCTCGTCGTCCTCGATGAGGCCTACGTCGAGTTCGTCCGCGACCCCGATGCCGTCGACGGGCTGGATTTCCTCGCGGCGCACCCGAATCTGTGCCTGCTGCGGACCTTCTCCAAGGCCTACGGGCTGGCCGGGCTGCGGATCGGGTTCGCGGTCGCGCACCCACCGGTCGCCGCGGCGATCCGCAAATGCGCGGTGCCGTTCGGGGTTTCGACGATCGCGCAACTCGCCGCGATCGAGTCCTTACGCAGTCAGGACGCGATGCGCGAACGCGTGGACGCGGTCGTCGTGGAGCGGGCGCGCGTCCGGAACGCGCTGCTCGCGCAGGGTTGGGCCGTGCCGGAGACCGAAGCGAACTTCGTATGGCTCCCGACCGGCGCCCGCACCACGGAGTTCGCGGCGGCCTGCCGCCGGTCCGGGCTCCTGGTGCGGCCGTTCGAGGACGACGGTTGCCGGGTGAGCATCGGCGGGCCCGCGGAAAACGACCTGTTCCTGCGGACCGCACTCGCCCAGGCTTGACCGGTCGGTCATGCTGGCTGGATGGACACGAGTGAGTTGCGGAACCTGCAGGCCCCGCTGAAGGAGCGGTATCGCGAGGCCCCGGAAAGCGCCGTCGTCACGATGACGGCCGAGGCCGAACTGTCCGGTATGGCCGTTTCGTGCAAGGTGCAGACAGGGCAGGCGCTGGTGGAAGCGGGTCTGCACCCGGCGGCCGGCGGCGACGGCACGCTGGCCTGCTCGGGAGACATGCTGCTCGACGCGCTGGTGGCCTGTGCGGGCGTGACGATGCGCGCCGTCGCGACGTCGCTCGGTATCGACGTCCGTGGCGGCACGATCCGCGCCGAAGGGGACCTGGACTTCCGCGGCACGCTGGGCGTCGACAAGGTCGCCCCGGTCGGCTTCCGCGCCATCCGGCTGGCCTTCGACCTGGACACCGACGCGGACGCGGAACAGCTCGCGACGCTGGAGAAGCTGACCGAGCGGTACTGCGTCGTGCTGCAGACCTTGCGGAACGCGACCGAGGTCACCGCCGCGCTCGGGTGACCGCGGAGGCGGCCCTCCCCTTGCGAAGGCCGCCGCGAAAACTCATCGGTCAGCGTGCGCCTTTCGGGGCTCGCACCGGGAGCACGGCGGCCAGCCCGGCGACGAGGACGACGACGATTCCGGCCATGCCCGCCCGCTGCGTGCCGAACAGGGCGATGAAACCGCTGAACATGAGCGGTCCGAGGAACGACACCGCGCGCCCGGTGGTCGCGTACAGACCGAACGCCTCGCCTTCGCGTTCGGGCGCGACGACGCGCGCGAGGAAGGTCCGGCTCGCGGATTGCGCGGGCCCGACGAAGGTGGCCAACGCGAGCCCGCACACCCAGAACGTCGCCTTCCCCGGAAGCACCACAAGCGCCGCGCCGAGCACGATCAACCCGGCCAGCGAGACGACGATGACGGCCTTGGGTCCGGCCCGGTCGTCGAGCCGGCCACCGGCCAGGGCGCCGAGCCCGGCCGTGAGGTTGGCGGCGATCGCGAAGATCACCACCTCGCTGGAGCTGAACCCGAACGTCCCCGCGGCCACGACCCCGCCGAAGGTGAAGATCGCGGCCAGCCCGTCGCGGTAGAGGGCGCTCGCGACGAGGAACCACAGCGTCTGCCGCTCGTTGCGCCACATGTCGGCCAGCCTCTTGCCGAGCGCGACGTAGCTGGCGAAGAAGTTGCGGCGCAACGGTTCGCCGGATGCGGGCGCCTCGGGCACGAACAGGAACAGCGGCAGCGCGAACAGGGCGAACCACACCGCGGAGAACAGCGCCACGACGCGGATGTTCAGCCCGTCCTGCGACGTCACGCCGAACAGCCCGACGTCGGGCTGGACGAACGCGAACAGCACGATCGTCAGCGCGATGAGCCCGCCGAAGTAGCCCATGGACCAACCGAAACCGGAGATCCGGCCGACGTTCCGGCCGCTCGAGACCTGCACGAGCATCGCGTTGTAGTTGACCGTCGCGAACTCGGCGAACACGCTGCCGACCGTGATCAGCACGATGCCCAGCAGGAGGTAGGACGGGCTGTCACGGACGAAGAACAGCCCGGCCATGCTCAGCACGACGACCGCGGTATGCGCGCCGAGCAGGAGTTTGCGCCGTCCGCCCGCGTCGCTGCGCTGGCCGGTGACGGGGGCGAGCAGGGCGATGCAGACGCCCGCGATCGTGAGTCCCACGCCGAGCTGGGCCGAGCCGGTGTCCGGGTCGGGGGCGACGGCCTTTGTCAGGTACACGGTGAAAACGAACGTGAGCACGATGGCGTTGAACGCCGACGAGCCCCAGTCCCAGAACGCCCAGCTGAGCACCCGGCGCCGGCCCGGCGCCCGTTCCGCTGTAGTCACGGCGAAATAAGACCTCATGACCTCGGCGGGGCGCGAGCCGGGGTCTCCCCCTTGACTCCGCGAGGGCGCGGTCTGCACACTGTGATTCACTGAATGGCACGGTGATTTCAGATCACCCTCGAGTGCGAGGAGACGGTGATGGCTGTCGGTTTCCGGTCCTTTCTCCGGGTCACGCCCGGCCAGCGGCTGCTCGACACCGCCATCGAACACCTCAGCACCTGGCTGGCCTGCAAGGAGATTCACCTCGACGCGATGCGGCCGGGGCAGTACGTACTGGATCACGACGATCTGGTAACGGTGCTGAACCGCCCGGCCGGCGGCGGGCGGCTGTACCAGTGGCGGCGCCAGCATCCCGACGCGCAACCGCGCGACGTGTGGCGCACGGCGATCAGCGTGCTGGAGCATCCGGACGAGCCGGGCTGGATCTGGACGGAGATCGAAACCCGTGACGATCGCGCCGTGTTCGGTCAGGCGCCGTACAACCGGTGCATGTCGGTGCCGAGCGTATTGCGGGGACTGCTGGCCGAACTGGAGGCGACCGACGGGCGGACGGAGATCACGCCGAGTCCGCAATGGGTCACGCTCGGGCATCTGCCGGACCTGATGGACTATCTGGCCGACGAAACGCGTCGCGGGCCGGTGTACATGATCAGCCAGGGGGAACAGCCGCGCGAGGACTTCGAACGATGGGCACGCGAGATCACCTGGCACCTCGTCGGGCTGGGAAGCGCTTTCATGCTCGACCCGGCCGTCGAGGCCGGCTTCAACGAGATGGTCGGCCCGGCGCACGCGGTGCCCTCGGGGACGATGCGCACCTACCTGCCCGACGTGAACCTCGACAACCCCGAAGACCCGCCGCGGCACCGGATCCTGGGCCGCCCGCGGATTCTCATGACTGACGCGCGGCGCCTGGCGCGCATGCTCGGCCGGGCCGAACGCGACCGCGCCGCGCGTCTCTCCATCCCGGACGATGCCCTCGAACTGGTCCGAGCCAACGAACCGCCGATGCTGCCGGTGTCCTGGCACGATCAGCAGCGCCTGCTGGTCGAGTTGCGGGCCGAGAACGAGCGCCTGCGGCAGGCCCTGGGGGTGGCGCCGCGCCTGCATGTGGCGAGGCACCAGGAGCTGACGGCTTCGTGAAGTCCTGACCTGCTCCGCCAACTTCTCGTCGAGCACCGGGACCACGTTCCCAGCCGTGCTTCCAGCGCTTCGCGGTGACGGTGTCCGTGTCCGTCATTGCAGGCGTTCATCCAGACGCATGACCGGCCTCATCGGCGCTTGGGCAGGCTCACGCGGCTCAGGTCCGCGGCGACGACGACCTCACCGCCGAAGATCTCCTTCGCTTCTTCGTAGAACTTCGTCGGATCGTCGTAGCGCTGCGAAAAATGGGTCAGCACGAGCTTCCCCACCTTGCTCTCCGCGGCGACCCGCGCCGCCTGGCGCGCTGTCAGGTGGCCGTACTCCTCGGCCAGCCCCGCGTCCTCCTCCAGGAACGTCGACTCGATCGCAAGCAGGTCCGCGCGATCCGCGAGCTCGTACACCGCATCGCACAGCCGCGTGTCCATCACGAAGGCGAACCGCTGGCCGCGCCGGACGACACTGACCTGGTCGATGGTCACCGTCCGGCTCCCGAACCGCAGCGAACCCGCCCGCTGCAGTTCGCCGATCTCCGGCCCGGTGATGCCGAACCGCGCCAGCAGTTCCGGCAGCATACGGCGCCCGCCCGGCTCGGCCAGCTGGTAACCGAAGGATTCCACCGGATGATCCAGTCGCCGCGCCCGCAGTTCGCCGAACTCGCCCTCGGCGATCACACCGTCGCGCGCCACCGGCTCCTCCACCAGTTCGGCCGTCTCGTGAAAGACGCTCGCATGGCGCAACCGGTCGAAGAACTCCTGTCCTGAAGCGGGAAAGTGCGCGTGCACCGGATGCCGCACGTTGTCCAGCGACAGCCGTTGCACCACGCCCGGCAGCCCCAGGCAGTGATCACCGTGGAAATGCGTCACGCAGATCCTCGTGACGGCCGAGGCCGATACCCCGGCGAGCAGCATCTGCCGTTGCGTGCCCTCGCCGGGATCGAACAGGAAACCCTCGCCGTCCCAGCGGAGGAGATAACCGTTGTGGTTACGGGTACGGCCGGGCACCTGGCTCGCGGTGCCCAGCACGACCAGCTCTCGGACCGACACCCGACCGACACTATCCGTTCCGCGGCATCGGCGCCGCCGGATCGGGCCGGGTGACCCGAAGATCAGGACACGTGTCCCGGGAAAAAAATCGGGGGCACGTGTCGATCCGCGCCGCGCTCGTTCGACGCGCAGGTGAAAGCACCCGAGAAGAAGGAGCGAGACGATGCGGTTCATGGTCCTGGTGAAGGCGAACGCGGACAGCGAAGCCGGCGTGATGCCGAGCGCGGAGCTTCTCGAAGCGATGGGCAAGTACAACGAAGAGCTGGTCAAGGCGGGCGTGATGCTCGCCGGCGACGGCCTGCACCCCAGTTCGAAGGGCGCCCGCGTGCGCTTCGAGGGCGACCAGCGGACCGTCATCGACGGCCCGTTCGCCGAGACGAAGGAACTCCTCGCGGGCTACTGGATCATCGACGTCAAGTCCAGGGACGAGGCGATCGAATGGGTCAAGCGCATCCCGAACGACCCGACTGGCCGCGGCGAGGCGTCCGAGATCGAGATCCGGCAGGTCTTCGAAACCGAGGACTTCGCCGACGTGGCCACGCCCGAGATCCTCGAGCAGGAGAAACGGCTGCGCGACCAGCTCGGAGGCAACTGACTTGCCCGATTCGTCCGGAGGTGGTGTGCTCGGGGGCCGTGACGGCCTCCGAGACCCACCGGACGATCGACGCGATCTGGCGTATCGAGTCGGCGAAGATCATCGGCGCGCTGACCCGCCTGGTGCGTGACGTCGGCCTGGCCGAGGAGCTGGCGCAGGAGGCGGTCGTCGCCGCGCTCGAACAGTGGCCGTCCTCCGGCGTGCCGAAGAACCCCGGCGCCTGGCTGATGACCATCGCGAGACGGCGCGCCATCGACCGCATCCGCCGCGACAAGACGTTGGAGCGCAAGGAAGAGGAGTTCGGCCGCGCGCTGCCGGTGGAGGAACCGGGCCCGGAGCCCGACGAGGTCGGCGACGACGTGCTGCGCCTGATGTTCACGGCCTGCCATCCAGTGCTGTCCACCGAAGCCCGCGTCGCGCTCACCCTGCGCCTGCTCGGCGGCCTGGCGACGGACGAGATCGCCCGCGCGTACCTGGTGGCCGAATCGACGGTGGCGCAACGCATCGTGCGCGCCAAACGCACGCTCGCCAAGGAGAAGGTGCCCTTCGAGGTGCCCAGCGGGGACGAACTCGCGCCGCGCCTGTCCTCGGTGCTCGAAGTCGTCTATCTGATCTTCAACGAGGGCTACTCGGCCACCGCCGGCGACGACTGGATGCGGCCGGCGCTGTGCGAGGACGCGTTGCGCCTCGGGCGGATCGTCGCCGCGCTCGCGCCGAAGGAGCCCGAAATGCACGGGCTCGTCGCGCTGATGGAGATCCAGGCCTCCCGTGCGCGAGCCCGCATCGGTCCGGACGGCGAGCCCATCCTGTTGCTGGAGCAGAACCGCGCGCTGTGGGACCGGCTGTTGATCGGCCGCGGGTTGCGCGCCCTCGCGCGGGCGGAGGAACTCGGCGGTCTGCGGGGCCCGTACACCGTGCAGGCCGCGATCGCCGCCTGTCATGCCCGCGCGGCCACCGCCGGGGACACCGACTGGATCCGGATCGCCGCGCTGTACGAGGTTTTGGCGCGGCTGATGCCGTCTCCCGTCGTCGAGTTGAACCGGGCCGTCGCGGTGTCGATGGCGTTCGGCCCCGGCGCCGGGCTGGCGCTCGTCGACAAGCTGGCCGGAGAACCGTCGATGCAGCAGTACCACCTGCTGCCGAGCGTCCGCGGCGACCTGCTGGTGAAACTCGACCGGCCGACCGAGGCGCGCGCCGAGTTCGAACGGGCCGCCGAACTCACCCGCAACACCCGCGAACGCGAACTGCTGCTCAACCGCGCGAAGGACTGCAGCTAAGACTCGACGGGCTTGTCCAGCAACGTCGTCGTTCCGGGCTCGACGGCCTTCTTCGGGCGGCGCTCGCGGAACAGCCAGCCGCCCACGACTCCGGCGATGAAGCCGAACAGGTGCGCCTGCCAGCCGATGCCTTCACCCGCGGGGATCAGCAGCGAGAACTGGTAGGCGAAGCACAGCGCCATGACCAGCCCGATCACCAGGTCGATCGGCCGCCGGTCGAACAGCCCGCGGACGATGATGTAGCCGAAATAGCCGAACACGACACCGCTCGCCCCGGCGCCGACCGTGCCGGCGCTGGCCGTGAACCATCCGCCGAGCCCGCTGCTGAGCACGATCAGCGCGGTCACGCCGAGGAACTTCTTCACGCCCCGATACGCCGCGAGGAAGCCGAAAATGAACAGCGGCCCGGAATTGCTCTCGATATGCGACCAGCTGAAATGCAGGAACGGGGCGGTGAAGATCTCCGGCAGGGAACCCGGTTCACGCGCGCGGATACCGAGTTCGAAGCTGAGTTCGTAACCGAGCGCGGCGTTGACGATCTGCACGATCCACAGCACGATCAGGACGCCGACCATGACCCACAGCGCTTTGCGGGCCTCCGCGATAAGCGCTTCGGCCTCCTCGCCACGCGGCATGCTCATCCGGCCTCCCGTGTCCGCTTTCGCCCAGCGTAACGGACATTTCCTGCTTCCGTCGGGTCCGGCCGGAGGCGATCGGCGCTGATGGCTTCCGCACTGACCGTGGCTTCGATCGTGACCGCCGCCCCCGCGGCGGAGCCGATCTCTGCGATCCGCTGCCTACCCCTTGATCCCGAGCCCGCCGACGAAACAACACGCCTCGGGCCGCTCGCGCAACAACACCTGATGCCCCGCGGCCTGCCATTCGGGCAGCCAGGTGAGCCCCGGCTCGGCGAGCGCGAAATCCCCGAAGTAGGCACGGATCGTGTCGCGGTCGCGTGGGCTCGCGGCGATCCCCGACGCCCGGTACAACTCCACGCCGGCCTCGAACTGCCGCAGCTCGGCCTCGGGCACGGCATCCAGCGTCGCGTGCGAGATGACCAGGTGCGAGCCCGGCGGCAGCAGCTCGCGGTACTGGGCGACCACCTCCGATACCTCGTCCTGCGGGTCGAGAAAATGCAGCACCGACACCATCAACAGCCCGATCGGCCGGGACGGGTCGAGGACGCCGGTCGCCAGTGCCGCCTTCCACACCGCGTCGACATCCCGCAGATCCGCCTGCAGCACCGCGTGACGGTCCGGGTCTCCGTCGCGCTCCAGCAGGATCCTCGCGTGCGCGACCGCGACCGGTTCGCGGTCCACATAGACACATCGGCTGTCCGGGTCGATCTCGTCGGCCACCTCGTGCACGTTGCCCACCGTCGGGACGCCCGAGCCGAGGTCCAGGAACTGCGTGATCCCGTTGCCCACGGCGTACCGCACCGCTCGCCCGAGGAACTCGCGGTTCACCTGGGCGCCGGTGCGGATGATCGGCACCAGCTCGGAAAGCTTGTCCCCCAGGACCCGGTCGATCGCCCAGTTCGCGGTGCCGCCCAGGAAATAGTCGTAGACCCGGGCCGAGTTCGGATGCCCCAGGTCGATCGCGTCCGCGGGGTCGGGTCGATCATTCACTCGGCCGACTCCTTTGTTTGTCAATCTCCAACCGACGCGGCAGGTTAGCAGGAACGGTACCAACACTTGACTGTTACCGGCGGTTACACTTACTTTCGGTGGCATGAGGACGGTGGAATCCGGCGGGGTCCGGCTCGCGGTGTTCGAGGAGGGCCCGGCCGATGCGCCGACAGTGCTGCTCGTGCACGGTTATCCCGATACGCACACGGTGTGGGACGACGTGGCGGCCGCGCTGGCGACACGCTTCCACGTGGTGCGGTACGACGTGCGCGGCGCCGGCCAGTCCGACGCTCCACGTGGCACGGCCGCGTACCGGTTGCCGCTGCTCAAAGACGACCTGTTCGCCGTCGCCGACGCGGTGAGCCCGGACCGGCCGGTGCACGTCGTCGCGCACGACTGGGGGTCGATCCAGGCCTGGGAGGCGGTCACCGAACCGGGCGCGCACGAGCGGATCGCCTCGTACACCTCGATTTCCGGGCCCTGCCTCGACCATGTCGCGTACTGGATGCGCCGGCGGCCGACGCCACGCCATCTCCGGCAGGTCCTGAAGCAGCAACTGCACTCGTGGTACATCCTCGCGTTCCACGTGCCGGTCCTGCCCGAACTGCTGTGGCGAACCGTCATCGCCAAACGCTGGCCACGGCTGCTCCACCGGATCGAACACGTGCCGCCGCGCCCCGGGCATCCGGCGCCGACCATGGCGGCCGACGCCGCTCGCGGGGTTTCCTTGTACCGCGCCAACGTCCGCGCCCGGATGGGCAGGCCGCGCGAGCGCCACACGCAGGTTCCGGTGCAGGTGATCAGCCCCCGTCACGACCACTACGTCACCCCAGCGCTCACCAAGGGCCTCGACCGGTGGGCGCCGAACCTGTGGCGGCGGAACCTCTACGCCGGGCACTGGTCGGCGCTGCTACGCGACGGCGCGCAGGTCGCGCGCATGGTGACCGAACTCGTCGACGGCGGTCCCGGGCCGAGGCACGCGCCACTCGTGGTCGTCACCGGCGCGGGCAGCGGGATCGGCAGGGCGGCGGCGCAAGCGTTTGCCGCCACCGGGGCCGAGGTCGTCGTCTGCGACATCGACGAAGAGGCAGCGCGCGCGACCGGCGGGCACGCGTACCAGGTGGATGTGTCCGACGAGGCGGCGATGCGCAAGTTCGCCGACGAGGTCGTCACGCGGCACGGCGTGCCCGACATCGTGGTCAACAACGCCGGGGTGGGCCACGCGGGCAGTTTCCTCGCCACCACGACCGAAGAGTGGCAACGGGTGCTGGACGTGAACCTGTGGGGCGTGATCCACGGCTGCCAGGTGTTCGGACGGCTGATGGCCGAACGCGGCGAAGGCGGGCACATCGTCAACGTCGCGTCCGCGGCCGCGTACCTGCCGGTGAAATCCCTTGCGGCGTATTCGACGAGCAAGGCGGCGGTGCTCATGCTGTCGGACTGCCTGCGCGCGGAGGTCGGTGCCCGCGGGATCGGCGTCTCGACGATCTGCCCTGGCCTTGTCGCCACGAACATCACCCGGACCACGACGTTTTCCGGCGCCGACGCGGCGGAGCAGGAACGCAGGCGGGCGAGCGCGACGAAGGCTTACCGGCGGCGGAACTTCGGGCCGGAGAAGGTCGCGGCGCAGATCCTGCGCGCGGTGGCCGGGGACAGGGCGACCGTCCCGGTCACCCCCGAGGCGAAGGCCGGTCTCGCACTGGCCCGGTTGACTCCCGCCCTGCTGCGGAACGCGGCGCGCCACACCTGAGGCGAGGCGTTCACGGGACCGCTTCTCGCCGCACCGGCGCCGCGACTGTCGCTTGTAGACGTTGCGCGCGCCATAGCAGGACCGTCCACGCCGCCGCGAGCACCGAAGCCCCGGTCAGCCACCAGAAGGCGGTACGGAAAGCGCTTTCAGCCCCGGCGGGCAGGCGTCCCGACAGCACGACCGCGAGCAGCGCGCCACCCACCGCGCCACCGACCCGCTGCAGGATGTTGACCTGGGTGGTGGCATCCGGCAACTCCGAGCGGCGGACGGCCGCGAACGCCGTGGTCCCGGCCGGTACGGCGGACAGCGCCAGCGCGACCCCACGCAGGAACAGCAGCACCTGCACCAGCACCGTGCCCGCGTCCAGCAGCGCGAACGGCAGCGTGGTCACGACGGTGAAGATGGTGCCGCCCAACGCGACGACGCCGCCGCCGAACCGGTCGGTCAGCCAGCCCGCGAACGGCAGTGCGACCATCGTGCCCACCCCGAGCGAAACCAGCGACAGCCCGGTGGTGACCACGTCCGCACCCCGCAGCAACTGGAAATACAGCGGGAACAGCAACATCGCGCCGAACATCGAGGCACCGATGAACAGCGAAGACGTGGCGGCGGCCGCGTACAAGGGGTTCCGGAACAGCCGCAGGTCCAGCAGCGGATTCCGCTGCCGGCGGGCGCGGATGCCGAAACCCGCCAGCCCGGCGACGCCCAGAGCGAGCGGAATAGCCACCGTCGGCGTGGCGAGCGTGGCCTGCTCGCCGAAAGCCGTGACGGCGTAGACGAACAGCGGAAGGCCGGCGCCGATCAGGGCGAACCCCGTCCAGTCCAGCCTCGGCACGGTCGCGACCTCACCTCGCGGCACGTACTTGAGCCCGAGCACGAGCCCGATCGCACCGATCGGCAGGTTGATGGCGAACAGCCATGGCCACGGCAGCGAATGCAGCAGCAACCCGCCGACCGTCGGCCCGATCGCCGGCCCACTGCTCACCGCGATGCCGAGGATGCTCATCACGCGCCCCAGCCGTTGCGGCCCGACCGCCTGGCCGAGGATCGTCTGCCCGGCGGGCACGAGCAGGCCGGCCGCGAGCCCCTGCACGACGCGCGCCGCGACGAGCCAGCCGAGATCACCCGCGAGCGCGCACAGGCCAGATGCGACGGTGAACGCGGCGAAGGCGGCGAGCCACAACCTGCCGACACCGAACTTCCGGCCGAGCCAGCCGCACACCGGCAACGAGACCGCGAGTGCGATCAGGTACGCGCTCGACACCCACTGCACCTGGTCGAGGGAGGCCCCGAGGTCGGTCCGGATCGCATCGAGCCCGACGTTGACGAGAGAGGTGTCGAGCATGCTGGCGACGGCGCCGAACACGATCACGAGCGCGAGCCGCCACGTCGGCCAGGGAATCCGGTCAGGCATGCGCCCAGCCTGAGACCTCGACCATGCTGGAGGTCAAGCGCCGCTGAGCACGGCGCTTACGATGAGCGGATGGAGCACATTCACGCGGGCAAGGTTCGCGACCTGTACCGCGACGGCGAAGACATCCTGCTCGTGGCGTCGGACCGGATCTCGGTCTACGACGTGGTGCTGCCCACCCCCATCCCCGGCAAGGGCGCGCTGCTGACCCAGCTGTCGAACTGGTGGTTCGAGCGTTTCCGCGACGTCGTGCCCAATCACGTGGTGTCCACCACGGACGTGCCCGCCGAGTTCGCCGGCCGCGCCGTGCGGTGCCGCCCGCTGAAGATGGTCGCCGTCGAATGCATCGCGCGCGGCTACCTCGCCGGACTCGGCCTGCGCGAATACCAGAAGTACGGCACGGTTTCCGGGGTGGCGCTGCCGCCGGGGCTCGAGGAGGGCAGCAAGCTCCCCGAGCCGATCTTCACACCGACCACGAAGGCGACCGAGGGGCACGACGAGTTCATCACGTTCGAGGACGTGGTGAAGCAGGAAGGCCGCGAGACCGCCGAGCGGCTGCGCGAGCTGACCCTGGACGTCTACCGCAGGGGCGCCGAGCACGCGGCCGCGCAGGGCATCATCGTCGCGGACACCAAGCTCGAGTTCGGCTGGGACACCGCGGGCGTGCTCACCCTGGGCGACGAGGTGCTCACCTCGGACTCCTCACGCTTCTGGCCTGCGGACCAGTGGGAGCCGGGGCGGCCGCAGTACGCGTTCGACAAGCAGTTCGTCCGGGAATGGGCATCGTCCACCGACTGGGACAAGACCGACCCCGGCCCGGAGATCCCGGCGGGCGTCGTCGAAGCGACGCGCCGCCGGTACACCGAGGCCTACGAGCGGATCACCGGCCACACCTGGGACGCCTGAGTCCACAGTAGATCGACTACTTGTAGGTGCCGACAACGGCTCCGTTGGAGAACCAGAAGGTGATCCAGCCGTGCACGAAGTCGTTCCGCCGCCCGCCGGCGATGCCGTACTCATCGGAGGTCGGGTAGCCGAGCGCACTGCGTTCCCAGCCGAGTGAGGCCCACTTCTGCCTGATCAGCCCGTAGATCGCCGAAGCCGGCGTCGACGGGGACCAGTAGATCGAACCCGCCTTGCTGAAGTGGTTGTACCTGCCCACACCGTCCGGGGTCCCCGACTCGTCCGTCGTCGGGTAACCGAGCGGTCCCTGCTCCCACCCGGTCGCGGCCCACTTCGCCCGGATCGCACCGTGGATCGACCAGGCACCGGTGGTCGGCGTCCAGTAGATCGAGGCGGACTTGGTGAAGTGGTTGTACCTGCCCACACCGTCCGGGGTCCCCGACTCGTCCGTCGTCGGATAGCCCATCGGCCCGGTTTCCCAGCCCAGAGCCGCCCACTTCGCCCGGATGGCGCCCTGGATCGACCAGGCGCCGTTGCCCGGGTACCAGTAGATCGAAGCGCCGTCGGCCCGTGAGAAGTGGTTGTACTTGCCCACACCGTCCGGAGTGGTCAGCTCATCCGTGATCGGGTAGCCCTGCGGACCACGCTCCCAGCCCATCGCCGCCCACTTCGCCCGGATCGCACCCTGGATGAAATGCGCCCCGGTGTTCGGCGTCCAGTAGATCGACGCACCGTCCGACCGCGAGAAGTGGTTGTACCGGCCGACCCCGTCCGGCGTCCCCGTCTCGTCGGTCGTGGGGTAGCCGAGGCTGCTGCCCGGCCCGCCGATCGACTTGTACTTCGCAAGGATGTCGCCCATCACCACGTGCGGACCGGTGGCCGCGGACCAGTAGATGCTGCCGCCACGGAAGTCCTGCGCCTTACCGCCGCCGGGCGTGTCGTACTCGGCCGAAACCGGATCGCTCAGTACCGAACCGCGCGCACCGCCCAGCTTGTCGTAGTAGTCGGTGATCGGATCGGTGTTTCCCTGCAGGGTCACCGTCTTCGCACCCTGGCCGTCATCGCCGGTGATCTCGTACACCGCCGTCGCCGGGTAGGCGTCCGCCGGCTGGAAGGTCACCTTCTGCTGCAGCGAGTCACCCGGCGGGATCACCTGACCCTCCGCAAGCTGGTCGGTGCTGAAGAAGACGCCCTGGGGAGCCTTCGCCTTGGTGATCGTCAGCGGTACGGTCCCGGTGTTCTCCACCGTGAACGACAGCGTCACCGACTGTCCAACCGCGACAGTGTGGTAGTCGACCAGCGACGGGTCGAGGGTCAGCTGCGGTTGCCCGGTCAGCGCGGTACCGGTCACCGGGACCGTCACCGAACCCTGGTCACCGGACACGACCAGCTGCGAGCTCTCCGGCAGGCCGGTGTCCGTGCCCGTGGTGGGCTCATAGGTCACCGGGATCGTCACCGACGCGCCGGCCGCCAGCACGGTCCCCGCCGCCGGCAGGCTGCTCGCCGAGAACGATCCGGTCGGCGGGGTCACCCCGGTGATCGTCTCCGAGGTCGTGCCGGTGTTGAGGATGTTGACGCTCAGTTCCTTCGCCGCGCCCGTGCGCACCGGCCCGAAGTCCAGCGACGCGGGTGTCGCGCCGAGACCCGGTTGCGTGCCCTGGCCGTGCAGGTCCATCGCGGCGTCACCGACGCTGGTGTGGAACGTCAGACTGCCGGTCGAGGCACCCCAAGTCGTTGGCGTGTAGGAGATCGGCACGTTCAGGGTCTGCCCCTTGGTCAGGGTCACCGGCGTGGTCACCGACGTCGCGAACGGCGCGTCCGCGGCCACGCCGTTCACCGTGAGGTTCTGGTTCGCGGTGACGGTGACGGTCGCGCTCTCCGTGGTCCCCACCGCGGCGGAGCCGAAGTCGTACGGTTTGGTCGTGAGCGGCGCGGTGGTCGGCCGGCCGAAGCCGAGGACCTTGCCGTCGCGCGTGCCGACGTACACGCGGCCGTTGTCCGTGGCGGGCACGGAGAACTTGACCGCGGTTCCGATGGGCGCCGAGTAGCGCATCTTCAGCACCCCGTTGACCGGCACCGGGTCGTAGGCGCGCAACTGCGCGTTCGCCCCGTTCGGACCGGTGCTGTAGACGACCCACACGAGAGCGGAACCCGAGGTCGTGCCGGTGGAGGTGATCACCGGCGAACCCGAGGTGTAGCCGAAGTTGTCACTCGTCGTGCCGACCGAGGTCAGCGACGGCCCGGACGCGGAGTACTTCAACGCGCGCAACGGCCCGTTGTTGCCGACGACGTAGACGTAACCGCCGTCGCCGCCCCAGAGCCCGGGCCGCCCCCACACGCCCTGGAACGGGCCGGTCATCCCGACGACCGCGTCGCCGCCGTTCGCGCCCTGCCCGGCGCCGCCGAGGTTGTCGGCGTCGAGCAGGTAGATCCGGCCGTCCTTGCCGACTTCGACGACCAGCCGCGGATGCGCGCTCGTGCCGAAGTTCGACGGCAACGCCATCGGTCCGCCGGAGCCGAGGTCGGCGTCGTCCTGGTTCAGTCTCGTGTTGTCGTGCGGGCTGAAGAAACTTTGCGGGGTAAGGGATCCGTCGCCGTTGACCGCCAGCCGTACGACCGACTCACCGAGCGTCTGCGGCGGATCGTTGCCCGGGCCGGGCGCGGGCGCGACGCCGTTGCCGGTCGCGAAGATGATCCGGCCGGACCCGTCGGAGACCAGGCCGGCGCCGGACTGCCAGATCCCGCCCTCGTCGGAGGCCGCGGCCTCGGTGGCCCACATGGTGGTCTGGACCCCGGTCGACGCGGTGACGCCGATGACGTAACCGACGTACGGCGTGTAGTCGCAGTGACTCGCGAAACCGGCGTAGACGACGCCGTCGAGCAGCAGCAACCCGGGGCGCTGCATCGCCGTCATCGGGTTGAACGGGACGTTGGGGTTGTTGGTCGGCGAACCCTTGATGGTCGTCGGGAAGCCCGCGCGCTCGGCGCCGGTTTTCGCGTCCAGCGCGTGGAGATACCAGTGCGGGTGCTGCGGATCGGGCCCATCGTTGACCTTCGACGTGAGGTACACCGTGCCGGTCGACGGGTCGTAGACAGGCGTGGCCGTGACGCCGACCGTCGGCACCAGGTCACCGCAACTGACCGTCGACACCGGCCACGCGGGGCCGAAGTCGACGCGCCAGCGCTGCACGCCGGTCGCCGCATCGAGGCCGTAAACCTTGTTGTTCTCCGTCGCCGTGACCACGACGCCGTTCGCCACGATCGGCTGCGCGTAGACCTGCCCGTCGACGCTCGCCCAGAACAGCTGACCGAAGTCGGTGGCGCTCACCTGAGACGGGATCAGGCCGGGCTCGTTGTCGTCCCAGCCGGTGCGCAGTGTGTTGTGAGCCGCAGTGGTCTCGTCGGCGAAGGCGCCGGGTGTGAGCCCCCAGGCAACGAGAGCGGAAATGACGGAAAGTAGCAGTAGTCGAGCAGCACGACTAGAACGGGTGAACAACGAACTCCCTCCGTTGCGCCATTGGGACGCAACGGTCGCGTCACCACGCGACAGACAATTCGAAATTTCACCCTATCGTGTTACACACCAGGATCACGAATTGGTGACCAATCCGGCCAAAAGTCTGCCGGCCTCGAGCTGCGCGTAACCGTTGCCGCGCAAGCCGGGGAGCCGCGACTGTGGCCGGATTGGCTATGAACGGCGCAGCTCGATCGTTCGTTAATCGCTAACCTGGGCTCATGGCCACTGCGCACGAGAGTGCTGTCGAGTTCTACTGGCGTCCCGGCTGCGGCTTTTGCCTGATGCTGCGCCACCATCTGGAGCACGCGGGTCTGCCGCTGCACGAGGTGAACATCTGGGAGGACGAGGCGGCCGCGGCCCGCGTCCGTTCGGTCGCGGACGGCAACGAGACCGTGCCCGCGGTCTTCGTCGGTCCGGTGGCGATGATCAACCCGGACATCGATCAGGTACTCGAAGCGGTCCGCGAGCACGCGCCCGGACTTCTCGAAGCTCGCACCAACGGGTAGCGAGTCGCGTTCGATCGGTTACGCACCGCGGCGGTCACCCTGAACCGGGGCTCAAGGCGCCGCCGGCACAGTTCGCGCCAAACCGGTTGCGGAATGTCGCGAAAGGCCACTCCTAACACTGTTCAGGAATACGGTCAGTGATTCTCCGCGCCTTTCGTGGCCCCGGTTATTGACCGTCCACCCGGCTACGCTACAAACATTCGTCGGCGCGCTCTTTCCTTCGGCTCGAAAGGTCTGTCCGGTGAACGACGAAGTGTCGGTGGCCGAGCTCCTGGAGCGGGAGGGCTGGGGCGAGGCCCAGCGGAAACCCGGCGGCCGGGCGCGTGTCATGGCCGTGATGCTCGCGGTGGTACTGGGCTGCGGCCTCGCCGCCCTGCTCGTCCATTTCGGATCGATGCGCTCCGAGGCGGACTCCCCGTCACTGGTCAACCTTCCGCACCCGCCGACCGGCGGGCTCGCGGGCGGCGGCGTGCCTTCCGGGCCGGCGCCGTCGGAGGTGACCGGCCGCAACACGACGGTCGTCGTGACCAACCAGAGACCGGGGGACGTGGGCGCGGGAATCAATGAACTCCCCGGGCGCAGACCGAGCCGGGAAACCGCGACCCAAACGGTCACGGTCACCGGTTCCCAGAGTCAGCAAGACGGTCCGAACAGCACGACATCGGTCACCACCACACCGACCGCCGATAGTTCTCCGTCGAATTCCACGGCGAATACTTCGCCGTCCCGGACGACTCCGTCCTGCGTCCTCATTTTCATTATCTGCCGCTGACGCGAAAATGCTCGTCACATTGGGCTTCGTTCTGGCGAAATCACAACATCGTAACTGAGAGCAACGTAATCCTCCTTCTGGGCGAAAAAGGATCAGACGCCCAGAAGGGGGAATAATGCACAGACAGTGGTTCAGACGGGGAGGGGCCGCCCTGGTCGCCGGGCTGCTGGCGACAGCCGGCCTGATGGCCGCCCCGCAGGCGAGCGCCGCGCCGGCCGTCCCATCCGGTTTCGTCATCCGGGAGCAGGCCTCCGGCCAGGCGGCCTATGACCTGACCGACTTCGCCTACCTGCCTGGTGACGGCGGCATCATCGCGACCGGCAAGGGCGGCAAGATCACCTGGGTTTCGCCCGCCGGCGCCGTCCGCACGCTCACCACGCTCGCCGTCAACAACGAGGGCGACCTCGGCCTCGTCGGGCTCGCGATCGCGCCGGACTACGCGAGCACGCACGCCATCTACCTCGCCAGGACCATCCGGACCAGCACCGGCTCGAGTTTCCGCCTGGCGCGGTTCACGGTCACCGGTTCCCCCGAGCCGACCGGCATCGGCGGTGAGAAGGTTCTGCTGGACCTGCCCGTCGGCTACAACGTCCACGGCATGACCGGCGTGGTCGCCGCGGACGACGGCACGGTCTGGGTGTCCATCGGGGACAGTGCCGACTTCCACCACGAGGTCTACGACCCGCGGGCCCTGCGCGCGCTCGACGTGAACCAGCTCTACGGCAAGATCCTGCACCTGACCGGCGACGGCGCCGGGGTTCCCGGCAACCCGTACTACGACGCGGCGAACCCGAACTCCGCGCGCAGCAAGGTGTTCGCGAGCGGCTTCCGCAGCCCGTTCCGGTTCTCGCTCGACCCGAGCAGCGGGCTGCCGGTCGTCGGCGACGTCGGCTGGGAGACCTGGGAGGAACTCGACGTCGTCCAGCCCGGCCGCAACTACGCGTGGCCGTGCTGGGAGGGCAACCACCAGACCGGCTACGTCACGCACTTCCCCGCCGAATGCGGGCCGGTGTCCAACACCGGGCCGATCTGGGAGTACCACCACGGCACCGCGTCCAACCAGGGCAACAGCATCACCGGCGGGTTCGTCTACACCGGTAAGAGCTACCCGGGCCAGTACCAGGGCACCTACTTCTTCGGCGACTACGCGGCCGGCAAGATCTGGACGGCGCGCTACGACAGCACCGGCAAGTTGACCCAGGCCCCGCAGGACCCGGCGTGGGCAACGGGAATCGGCGGGCCGGTCAAGCTCTCCGCCGCACCCAACGGTGACGTCGTGTTCGCGGACCTGATCTCGGGCAACCTGAAGCGGATCAGCTACCAGCAGGGCAACACCGCGCCGATCGCGCAGGCGACCAGCACCACCGACGCCGGCACGCGGACGGTCACCTTCGACGCCTCGCAGTCCCTCGACTTCGACGGCGACCCGCTCACCTATGCCTGGGATTTCGGCGACGGCACAACGGGAACCGGCAAGACCGTCGCGCACACCTACGCGACCGGGGCGGACCGGTTCACCGCGACCCTTACCGTGCGCGATCCACTCGGCGCGGCCGGCACGACCACGCTGACCGTGGCACCCTCGAACCACTCGCCGCAGCTGAGCCTGACCGTGCCGCGGAGCGACCTGTTCGGTGTCGGCGAGCAGGTCAGCCTGACCTCGACGGCAACCGACGCGGAGGACGCCGCCCTCGACACGGTCTGGACCAGTCGCGAGCTGCACTGCCCTGACGAGGCGACCTGCCACTCGCACCCCGGCGTCGGGGCGACCGGTTCGAGCTTCACCGTGCCGTTCCCCGATCATCCCGACACCCGGCTCCTGATCACCGCGACGGTCACCGACAGCGTGGGCGTGGCGACGAGCGAGACCTACACGGCCTGGCCGCGCCAGCACCGGCTGACGCTCACCTCGAACGTGCCCGCGTCGCTGCAGATTCCTTCCGCCGGCAACGCGAACACGGCGCTGGTGACCGACGGTTCGACGATCGACGTGGTGGCCACGCCCACCGCGACCGACGGTGCTTCGGCGTTCGCCCAGTGGGCGGACGGGCCGACCACGCGTACCCGCACGCTCACGATGCCCTCGTCGGATCTGACGCTGACGGCGAACTACACGACACCGATCGAGCAGCGGTACAACTCCGACGCCGCGCTGCGGCAGCTACTCGGCGCGCCCACCGCGCCCGAGGTGTCCGACGGCGGCGTGCGGTACCGCGTGTACGCCAACGGGCGGCTGTACTGGTCGCAGCAGACCGGTGTGCACGAGGTGCACGGCCAGAACCTGGCCAAGTATCTCGGGCTCGGCGGGCACCAGCGGTTCGGCGCTCCGTTGACCGACGAGACCACCGCACCCGACGGGACCGGCAAGTTCAACCACTTCATCGGCACCCCGGCCACGGGTACCGCGTCGGTGTACTTCTCGCCGGGCACGGGTTCCCATGCCATCTGGGGCCTGATCCGGGCCCGCTGGTCCGCGCTGAACTGGGAGAAGGGGCCCACCGGCTACCCGACCACGGATGAGACGGGCACGCCGGACGGGATCGGCCGGTACAACCACTTCAGCAAGGCCGCGTCGATCTACTGGACGCCGGCGACCGGCGCGCACGGCGTGTGGGGCCTGATCCGGCAGACCTGGCAGGCGACCGGCTGGGAGCTGGGCCCGACGGGCTACCCGACGACGGACGAGCTGGCGACCCCGGACGGGATCGGCCGGTACAACCACTTCAGCAAGGCGGCGTCGATCTACTTCAGCCCGGCGACGGGCGCGCACGAGATCTACGGCGCGATCCGGGCCCGGTGGTCGGCGCTGGGCTGGGAACGGTCGTATCTCGGCTATCCGCGCTCGGGTGAGTTCAGCTTCGACGGCGGGCGGCGCAACGACTTCCAGTTCGGGTACATCCAGTGGTATCCGAACGGGACGGTCATCGACCGCCGCTGGTGATTCAGTAGTAGCTGTGCCGATCGTTACCAAGCCGACCGGCAGTCACGGCGATCGGCGAACGTAGGTCGGCTGCCGGTTGGTCGGGTCGGCCTACTTCAGGTCGGCTTGGTAAAAGCCGAATGAGGCAGGGAGGTCGTCCTCCGGTGCCCGGTCACCACGCCGGAGTGCGACCTCCCGCGCCAGGGCCTGAGCCAGCGCGGCGAGCGCGGTGAGTGACTGGGAGTTTCCGATGCCGACCGTCTCCGCGAACAAGGCCACGTGGGCGTGGTCGGCGAGCGGAGACGCCGGATTGTCCGTCAGGGCGACGACCCGCACGTCATGGTCGCGCGCGTACTCGGCGGCGCGCACGGTATCCGCGGCGTAGCGCCGGACAGAGATCGCGACCAGCACACCGGAGATGTCCCGGATCTCGTCGGGCAATGAAACGCCGAGCTGTCGTGCGTGGAGGCGACGGCTCAGCAGTTCCGCGACGGGCCGGCTTTCCCGCAGGCCCAGGACGTGCACCGCGCCGGCTTCAGCGAGCGTTGCGACGGCACTCAGCCAGGACGCGCGATCGAGGCGGTTGAACGTGCGAGCCAGATTGGTCTGTTCCTGTTCCAGCGCCGCCGAAAGCGTGCCACCCGGCGGCTCGTGCCCGTCGTCCTCGGCGCGCCGGGCGAGCTGCGCCCGTTCGGCCAGCCACACCCGGCACAGCTCCATGATGGCCGGATATCCGGACAGGCCAAGGGAGTTCGCGAACCGGGCGATGGAGGACTCACGCACCTCGGCCAGCCGCGCGGCCTCGGAGATGCCGCGGTACGCCGTGCCCTCCGGGTCGGCCAGCACCAGATGCGCGATCCGCAGCTGCCCCGAAACCAGTTTCGGCAACCGGCTGCGGAGCACCTCGGTCAGCTCCTGGTAACTGGCCGGCGGGGTCACGGTACCGGCAGTTCCACAATGGTGACGCCGGCTTGCGACGGCACCGCGTTGTCCATTTCGGATAGTGCGGCCGGTGCTTCATCGAGCCCGATCCGGCGGCCGATCAGCCCGGTCAGGTCCATTCCGGACCGGGTGACGAAGTCCAGCATCGCCGGGTACTCGTGGGCCTGAAGGCCGTGGCTGCCGAAGATACGAAGCTCGCCCGCGATGACGAGGTGCATCGGGATCGGTGGCACCCCCTGGTCCGGCGGCAACAACCCGACCTGCACGTGACGCCCCCGCTTGCGCAGGCTCGCGACGGACGCCGCACAGGTCGCGGGCAAACCGGCACAGTCGAGCGACAGGTGGGTGCCGCCGCCGGTGATCTCGCGGAGCTCGTCGACGGGATCGTGGCCGCGCACCGTCGCCTCCGCACCGAGCCGCGTCGCCAGCGCGAGCGCCTCCGGCGACAAGTCGACCGCGACGACCCTCGCCCCGGCCGCGACGGCGAGCATGACAGCCGACGCTCCGGCACCGCCACAGCCGTACACGGCGACCCACTCGCCGGCGGACGCCCCGCCTTGCCGCAGCACCGCGCGGTACGCGGTGCCGAACCGGCAGCCGAGCGCGGCTGCGGTCACCGGGCCGAGATCGGCGGGCAGCGGCACGAGGTTCACGTCCGCGTGGTCGAGGGCGACGTACTCGGCGAACGAGCCCCAACCGGTGAAGCCCGGCTGGAACTGGAAGTCGCAGACCTGCTGGTTGCCGCTCGCACACTGTGGACAGCTCCCGCAGGCGCAAACGAAGGGGGCGGTCACCCGCTCCCCGATCCGGTGGTTGCGCACCCGATCCCCGACGGCCACCACATGCCCGGCGAGTTCGTGCCCGGGGACGTGCGGAAGCTTCACGTCGCCGTCGTGCCCGCGCCACGCATGCCAATCACTGCGGCACACGCCGGTCGCCTCGACGGCCACGACCACCCCGTCCGGTCCCGGCGAGGGGTCGGCGACCTCGGTGACCTGGGGGAGCTCACCGAACCGTTCGAACAGCACAGCACGCACCCGACCACGATACGGGCAGCGCGACGACGGGGCGACGATGAACGAACGAGCGGCTCGCTACGCGGTGATGTTCGGGCAGGCGTTCGCCGGACGCCAGGACTGGCGATCAGGTCAGGCCTGCGAGTCGCCCCTACTTCAGCAACGCGATCACGCGCGCGAACTGGTCCAGGTAGCCCGAGTTCACCGTCACGTAGGAGATCCCCAGCTCAGCCCGCCACCGGCGCAAGGTCTCCGCGCCCTGCTCGGGTGTCCCCGGCAGCACGGTGACCGCCCCGCCGGCCGCCAGTTCCGGCAGGCTGGCCCCGATGAACCGCTCCAGCCACGGTGCGGGCTCGTCGCCGACCGCGAGCAGGTTCGCGGCCAGTTCGACCTCGTCCAGCCGGTCGCACACCGAGCGGAATCTGTCCACAGTGGAGCGTGCGTCGGCCTCGGTGGTGCGCGGCATCCACGCCATGGTGGCGATATCGGCCTCGCGCGCGGCCAGCTCCGTCATCTTCGGACCGCCCGGCGCGAGCAGCAAGGGCGGCCGGTCGCTCTGCTTCTTCAGGAACTCGATCGTCTCCGTCAGATGTGAGAACCGGCGCTCCCAGCTGCCACCGCGCGCCACGACCCGTTCCTTCGCGTCCGGGCGGCCAGCGCCGAGGCCGAGCTCGAACCGCCCGCCGGTGAACTGGTGCAGCGAGCGCGACTGCCAGTCCAGCGACCGCCGCTCACGGAACTGGTCCACCGCGACGAACGTGCCAACGTGCAGCGTCGTGGTGACGGCCGCCGCGGCGGACATGATGGTGAACGGGTCGAGTTCGACCTGCGGGTCGGGGGACACGAGAGTGTCGTAACCGGCGGCTTCGGCGCGGCGCGCCAGGTCGGTCCAGGTGGCGAGGTCGGTGCCGGTACCGACGACGCCGAACCGGAATGCTCGATCAGTCATACGTCGATCCTGTCGCGCGGGCCGCGCCGCGGCATCCGCCGACAGGCGGCACCGCGACGTACGCGCGTCAATGTACGGCGACGCTCAGGGCCTGCGCGATCTCCTTGCCGAGCGCATGGGTGGTCACCTCGGGCGGCGCCCCGACCTTCACCACGAGCGGGCCCCCGAACGGCTGCCGCTCGACCACCTCGATCCGCTCGCCGAGACCGATCGCGTGCTCGGACAGGTACCGCAGCATGTTGGGGTCGGTGTCCCAGACGCGCACGATCTTCCCGACCGCGCCCGGCTCAAGCTCGTCGAGCAACCGCGTGTGCAGTTCCTCCACGCTACCGTCCGCCGCCGGGATCGGGTCGCCGTGCGGGTCACGCACCGGGTCGCCGAGCTTCGCCGAAATGCGTTCGACCAGCCGGTCCGAAACCGCGTGTTCGAGCGCGTCGGCCTCCGCGTGCACCTCGTCCCACGTGTAGCCCAGCTCCTGCACCAGGTACGTCTCGATCAGCCGGTGCCGCCTCAGCACGCCCCGCGCGAGCAGCCGGCCGGCCGGGGTCAGTTCGATGCCCCGGTACGGCACGTGCTCGACCAGCCCCTGCTGAGAAAGCTTCGTGACCATGCCCGACGCCGACGACGGGGTCACCTCGAGCCGCGCGGCCAGCGACGTGTTCGTGACCGGTTCACCACGCTCGACCAGGCCATAGATCACCCGGATGTAGTCCTCGATCGAGGACGACGACGAGCGACTCGGACTGTCCGGCATACGTCAACTCTACGACGCCGCCACTGGATCGAGTCAGGGTCGCCGTTGGTTCCATCGGTATTTGACCCAGCCTGACACCGGCTCGGCACCGAGCCGCGCGTAGAACGCGGCCGCCTTGTCGTTGCCCTCCTGCATCTCCCATTCGACCCGGCCGCTCGTGCGGGCCCGCAGCGCGGTGAGTAATTCCCCGCCGAGACCGTGCCGCCGGTACTCGGGCCGGAGGTACAGGTCGTCGAGCCAGATACCGGGCCGCGCTTCCCAGGTCGAGAAGTTCCACGAGCAGAACGCGAAGCCGGCGACGACGCCGGGCTGCCCGGGCGGTTCCGCGATGAGCACCCACGCCTTGGGTTCCGAACCGAACAGGTGCTTCGTCATTTCCGCACGGTCGAGGACGAGCGTGGTGTTGCCCTCGTATCTCGCATGTTCCTCGATCAGCGCGCAGATCTCTTCCGCATCGGCGGCTTCCGCGTCACGAACCGGCATCGGCCATCCCCTTCTCGTAGACCAGCGCGCCACCGACGACCGTCGCCAGCACGCTCGCATCGTCGAGGTCTTCAGTCGGATCCGCCGACAACGCGACGAAATCAGCCAGACATCCAACGTCCAATGTCCCAAGCTCTCGCTCTCGGAAAACCGCGTACGCCGATCCATACGTATACGCACGTAGGGCCTCCGCGGGTGTCAGCCGCTCAGCGGCGCCGAGCAGATGGCCACTGGACGTACGACGTCGTAGGAGGTCCGCTATCCCGAGCAGGGGTGCCCCGGTCACCACCGGCCGGTCCGAACTGCCGGGCAGCACGCAACCCGCGTCGAGGAACGAGCGCTGCCGGTAGCACCAATCCTCCCGCTCCGGGCCGAGCGCGGCGGCCATCCCGTCACCGATCTCGGTGATGAACCGCCCCTGCGGCACGGGCACCAGCCCCAGCGCCGCGACACGCGCGACGGTCTCCGGCGAGGTCACCGCACAGTGCTCGATGCGATGCCGGTGGTCGTCGCGCGGATGCGCCTTCAGGGCCGCCTCGTACGCGTCGAGGACAACGGAGATCGCCCGATCACCGATCGCGTGCGTCGCGATCTGCCAGCCCGCGGCATGCGCCCGGAAGATCGTGTCCGCCAGTTCGTCCTCGGGCAACTGGAAATACCCGCGGTTGCCGGGCTCGTTCGCGTAGTCGTCCCACATGGCGGCCGTCCGCCCGATCAGCGACCCGTCCGCGAACAGTTTCACCGGCCCGATCCGCAGCCAGTCGTCGCCCAATCCGGTGCGGATCCCCAGGTCGAGGCCGTACCCGGCACCGTCCGGCAGATCGTGCAGCACCGCCGAAGACACCATGAGCGTGCTCCGCACCCGCAGCAGGCCGCGCTCCCGCGCCAGCTGGTAGACGAGCACCTCCACCGGTGTCTGCCCGACGAGACCGCCGCCGACCCCGGCCTCCTGCACGCTCGTGATGCCCTCGGCGAGGTACCGCTCGCCGGCCCGGTCGATCGCGCGGACCAGGGTGTCCAGCGGGGTCGGGTAGATCAGCGGCCGCAGCAGCAGCTGAGCCTGCTCGCGCAGCAGGCCCGTCGGCGAACCGTCGGAGTCCCACACGATGTCCCCACCCGCCGGCACGTTCGCCAGATCCAGCTGATCGAGCAAGTTCGAGCTGACCACGACCATATGCCGGGAGGTGTGCTGGAGCCGCACGAGATGATCCGGCGCCGCGCGGTCGAGCCCTTGCCGGGTCGGGTGACCGCCGATCAGGCGGTTCTGGTCGTAGCCGCTGCCGACGATCCACCCGCCCTTCGGCACTTCCGCCGCGCGTTCGGCGACCGCCGCGTACACCTCGTCGACGTGCTTGCACTCGCCCAGCGGGACCTCGTCGAGCGTCATGCCGTACAGCGCCATGTGGTTGTGCGCGTCGTGGAACCCCGGCACCACGACCGCGCCGCCGAGATCGACCCGCACGGGCGTCGAGAGGGACTCGGCGTCCTCGCCGAGCGCGACGATCCGCCCGTTCAGCACGGCCACCGCCGACGTCCACGACGAGCCGGTAAGCACCCGCGCGTTCTCGTACACCGCTTCAACTCGCATCTGCCGAGGCTATCGATCGATCGATCGGCTCGCTAGGCTCTGACAGATGAGTTCCGTGGAAGTCTCGATCGAGGACGGCGTCGCACAGATCCGGCTGAACCGGCCGGAGCGGCTGAACGCCGTCGCTCCGGTGCTGGTCGACGACCTGCTCACGGCGATGGACGCCGTGGCGACATCGGATGCGCGCGCGGTCGTGCTCTCCGGCCGCGGGCGGGCCTTCTGTGCCGGGCACGACCTGAAAGAACCCGCTCCCGCAGGTGATTCCCGCGCCCGCCTGGAGCGCCTGCAGGACGTGACCCGTCGCCTCCGCGCGTTGCGCCAGCCGGTCATCGCGGCCGTGCACGGGTACGCGATCGGCGCGGGCGCGGAGTTCGCGCTGGGCTGCGACCTCATCCTGGCAGCCGAGGACGCGGTGTTCGCCTTCCCCGAAACGGGCCTCGGCCTGAGCGTCACCGGCGCGGCGTCGCGGCTGCTCCCGCGGCTGGTGGGACCGCTCAAGGCGAAAGAACTGCTGCTGCTCGGCGAAAGGATCGACGCGGCGAGCGCGCTGAAGCTGGGTCTCGTCAACGCCGTCGTGCCCGACGTCCACACCACGGCGGAAGACTGGGCGAAACGCATCGCCGAGCGCCCGCACGGCGCGGTCGCGCTGGCCAAACGCGCGCTCGACGCGAGCACCGAAATCGAGGCCGCGCTGGAACTCGAGGTCAGCCACGCCCTGGTCACGGAGCACACGCCGGAAGTCGTGCGCTCGGCCGAAGCGTTCCGGAGCCGTGGATGATCCCGCTCGACGAGGTCGACGACCTCGCCACGCTCGTCCGCCGCGCAGCCGCACTGTGGCCGGACCGTGACGCCTGGGTCTTCGACGAGACCGGGACACGCCTCACCTTCGCCGAAGTCGAGCGGCAGAGCTCCCGATATGCGCTCGCGCTGCTCGAACTGGGTCTCGAACCGGGTCAGCGGGTGGCGGTGATGCTGCGCAACCAGCCCGAGTTTCCGTTGCTGTGGCTCGCGCTGGCGAAAATCGCCGCGGTCCTGGTGCCGGTCAACGTCAGCTACCGCGAACTCGACGCGACCCACGTGCTGCGCCATTCGGGCGCCCGCTTCGCCGTCGCCGCCCCGGAATTCGCCGAACTGCTCGACCGGATCGCGCCGGACACCGCGCTCGAACGCGTGCTCAGCCCCGGTGAGCTGTGCGCGGAGTCCATCGCGGCGGCCCGGTTCGAGGTGAGCGGTGAACTACCCGCGAACATCCAGTACACCTCCGGTACCACGGGCGCCCCGAAGGGCTGCGTGCTGCCGCACCGGTACTGGCTGACCCTCGCCCGCGGCCTGGTCGCCGGCTTCCCCGCGATTTCGGACGAGGACAGGATCCTTACCGCACAGCCATTCCACTATATCGATCCACAGTGGAATGTCGCGCTCGGACTCGCCTCTGGTGCGACACTCGTCGTGCTCGACCGGTTCCACCCGTCGAGCTTCTGGACCAAGATCCGCGAACACGAGATCACCTGGTTCTACTGCCTTGGCCTGATGCCGGCTCTCCTGCTGCGGCAACCGGAATCCCCGGCGGACCGCGCCCACGGCGTCCGCGCGGTCAGCGCGTCCGCGATCCCTCGCGATCTCCACGCTCAACTCGAGGCCCGCTGGGGCGTGCCCTGGTTCGAAGCGTTCGGCATGACCGAGACCGGCGGCGACATCCGGATGTCCGAGGCCGATCACGACGAGCTCGTCGGCACCGGCTGTCTCGGCAGGCCGACCCGCGACCGTGAAGCGATGATCGTCGGCGAAGACGGGCGCCCGCTGCCCCGCGGCGAAACCGGCGAACTGGTGCTGCGCGGGATCGGCCTGATGCACGGGTATCACGAAGACCCGGAGGCGACCGCGCGCGCTTTCCGGGGCGGCTGGTTCCACACCGGCGATCTGGCCACAATGGACCACGAGGGCCAGATCTTCTACGTGGGGCGGATGAAGGACATGATCCGCCGCAGCGGCGAGAACATCTCGGCCGACGAGGTCGAACGGGCGTTGCTGCTGCATCCGGCGGTGAAGCTGGCCGCGGTGCTCGCCGTGCCCGACGAATTACGCGGCGAAGAAGTCAAAGCCTTCATCGTACTGGCGGACAACGCGACACCGGACGAACTCGCGGAGTTCTGCGCTACCAAACTCGCCTACTTCAAGGTGCCGAGGTACTGGTCGATCGCCGAATCCCTGCCGCTGACCCCGTCCGAGCGGGTGGCGAAGGGCGAGTTGCGCGACCGGCACCTGCCCACCTACGACCGGATGAGGCAGGAATGGCGCTGACCACCGAGCAACGGGTGCGCCGCGCGGCGGTGAAACTGTTCGCCAGTAAAGGTTTTCACGGTACCGGCATCCGGGATCTCGCGCAGGAGGCCGGAATCTCCTCGGCGAGCCTGTACCACTACATGGGCACCAAGGAGGAACTGCTCGCCGGTATCATGCGCGAATGCCTGGACCGGCTCCTGCTCGGCGCACGCGAGGCGACCGACGGGGTCGACGACCCCCGGCTGCGCCTCACCCACCTGGTCGCGCTGCACGTGCTGGCGCACGCGAGCCGGCCCGCGGAAACGCGGGTGGTCGACAACGAGGTGCATGCGCTTTCCGCAGCCACTCGACGACGCATAGTCGCATTACGAGACGAATATGAAAGCCTGTGGGCCGACGCGATCGACGACGGCCTCCGGCAGCGCGCCTTCGCGACCGCGGAACCGGCCGTGACCAGGCTCGCGCTGCTGGAAATGTGCAGCGGTGTCGCGCGGTGGTACTCGGCGCGTGGACCACTCGGACTGGACCGGCTGGCCGGGCATTACGCCGGCCTGGCGCTGCGGATGCTCGGCAGCACCGGCGACGTGTCGCCGAAGGCACTCGACGACGCGCTGCGGGTGGTATCAACGGTGTGGCGGAATACCCGCTAGCTGGGGATTCTCGGGCAATGCCTTGCCGAGGCGGCTCATCTGAGGGACCCTCGAACCGTGAGTGAGCAAACGATCCATCTGGAACTGAACGATTCCGGCCTCGCTCCGGGGCTACCGGTTCCGCCAAACCCTCGCGATCAGGTTCACGACGTGCCGTACCGTCCCGTCGAATTCCGTGACGACGACCTGTCTTCCGCCCTGGAACGGTGCGCCGCCTGGCTGCGAACGGCACAGGAGTGGCTGGGTGAGCCGCTCGACGTGCTGTCCATTCACCTCGACTACGACGAACGGGAAGGCGCCCCGTACTACGACGTCAAGTTGTTGTGCAACGAGGAGGACCTCGCCGGGGCGCCGCTGGCCCTGCGTACCCACTCTCAGTAGCCCGCGAACACCGAGGCCGGGGAGGAAGTGCCACACTTTCTGGGGCACTTCTCCCCGGCTGATCTTCACCTCGTAAGCTGAGCCCCCTTTCTGAACCGGTGAACACCGCACCCGGGGGGCTGTGAATGCGCGCTGCGTCATCGATTGCCTGGAGCGCCGTGCTCCTCGCGTGGCTGGGCGTGCACCTGGGCACCGGCACGCCGGCGGCCGAACTCGCCCAATGGGCCCTCGCCATCGTGCCCGGCATCCTGCTGCCCGGCTTCGCGCTCGTCCGCGCCGCCCGCGCGACCGCCGCCCCGCTGCTCGAAGATCTCGCCTGGGCCACCGTCGCCGGATGTCTCGTCGCGATGGCCGGCTGGGCGCTCGACGTCGTCCTTCCGTGGGCTCCACCGCCCTGGCTCGCCGGCCCGGGGTTCACCTTGGCGCTACTGGCCGTCCCGGCCTGCCGAAGACGGATCCTGGCCCGGCCGGCGCCGGGCTGGGGCACCACGGCGAACCTGTGGCTCGCCGGCGCGATGGCCGTCGCGGTCGCCTGGATGACGACCGACTACCTCCGGTTCAACCCGCTGGACCCGGGGCCGGGCGGACGGACCTACTACTACGACACGACGTTCCAGGTCGCGGTCTTGGGCGAACTGCGGCGCACGCTCTGGCCGGGGTACCCGCTCGCGCATGGCGATCCCTACGCCTACCACTGGTTCCTGCACGCGATCACCGCGCATCTGACCACCGGGACCGGCGTCGATCCGTTCGATTCGATGCTGCGGCTCGTGCCCACCACCGTGTTCCCGGCCGTGGTGCTGCTGGCGGCCGTGGTGGCGCGGCGGGTCGCGGGCAGCCTGCGCGCGGGCGTGGTCTGCGCGGGGCTGCTGACCGTCACCGGCGCCACGGTCGCGACCGTACGGTCCACGGACGGGCAGGCGCCGCTGACGATCCAGTCCTACTGGGCGTCCTCGCTCACCTCGGCGTTCGGCTGGCTGCCGACGGTGGCCGTCGCCGGTTGCGTGGTCGCACTGCTGCGCCGGACCGCGGCCGACCGCGCGGTGCCGGTCGCGCTGTTCGTACCACTGGTTCTCCTTGCCGCGGGGGCGAAATCGGCCGATCTGGCAGTGCTGCTCGGTGGTACGGTCCTCGCGCTGGTGGCGTTGCTGTTCGGTCGCAAGTGGATGGTCGTGCCGCGGGCGATCGCGGTGAACCTGCTCATCGGCGGGGTACTGCTGCTCGCGCGCTTCACCCTTTACCGTGGCGGCGACTACGGGTTGCGGATCTCACCGTTCGGGGCGATCCGGCAGACCGCGGGGCAGACGTTCCCGGACGCGGTGGCGCCGAGCGGCAGTGAACTGTACCTGGTGCTGCCCCATGTCCCGCTCGCACCGCTGTTCGCGGCGGCGGTGCTGTATCTCGTGCCGCTGCTACCGCGGCTCGCCGGGTTCATCCCGCTACTGCGGCGGCAACCTCTCGACCCGGCGATGTGGGTCTTCCTCGGCACCACGGTGGCGGGGTTCGGCGCGATGCTCGCGTTCCGCCAGCCCGGGAACTCGAACATCTACTTCCTCGTCGCGGCCTATCCGGTCGGGTTGATCGGCTCCGCGTGGGGTATCTCGCGGCTACGCTGGACGAAGGTCACCGTCGCGAGTGGACTCGCGATCGGTTCGGTGCTCACCCTGACCATCGCGTGCGCCGCCGGTGCTCGCCCGCCCAAGTCGATCACCGGCTGGCTGTTACCCCTGACCGTCCTCGCCGCCGCGCTCCTCCTGCTCGCGCTGGTATGGCGCCGGGCGACCGTGGTGATGTGCGCGGTGCTGGCTACGGGGCTGTTGTCGACAGGGCTGTATTTGACGCAAACCTCGGCGAGGCCCAGCTACAACCTCGGGGTCACGCATGCCGACGCCGCCTCCCTGCCAGTCACCCGTGACGAACTCGCGGCCGGACGGTGGTTGGACGAGCACGCCGGGCCCGACGACGTGCTCGCGGTGAATCGGGTGTGCACGCAGCAGTCGTCCTACGAATGCACGGCGAAGCTGTTCGACCTGGGCGCCTTCGCGCAGCGGGACGTCGATGTCGAGGGCTGGGCGTACTCGCCGCGGAATCTGGATTCGGCCTGGCACAGCACGGTCTGGTACGCCGACCAGCCGTTCTGGGATCAACGCCGGCTGAACGACGAACTCACCGCCTTCCACACCCCGACGCACGCCCTACTGGCCCGATTGTCAACAATCGGCGTCCACTGGCTGATTGCCGACACCCGCGCCCCGGTAGACGCCCACGCCCTCGACGCCCTGGCCCCACGCGCCCTCACCCTCCCGACAACCATCATCTGGCGCCTCCCGTAGTCCCCCATCGGCAAGCCGCGCCCGCCCCCTCTTCCCCACGAGTCCAGCCCTCCCCACGCCCCGCGAGTCCGGCTCCCACCGCACGCGAGTCCGGCCCCCGCCGCACGCGAGTTGGGCTCCAACGCCCCGCGAGTCAGCCCCCCACTCCACGCAAGCCCGGCCCCCACCACCCGCGAGTCGCTCCCGCACCCCACGCAAGTCCGGCTGCGACCACAAGCGAGCCGAGCCCGCACGAGTCGGCCTCCCCCAGGCGAGTCGGGCCCCACTCCGCGCAAGTCGAACCCCCGCCATCCGCGAGTCGGACCCTCAGCCGAGAGCCCCGCTCACCTTCACGTGGCCCTTCAGCAGGTTCCGCGCGATCGTCCGACGTTGGATCTCGTCGGTGCCCTCGTAGATCCGCAGCAGGCGCAGCTCCCGGTACCAGCGCTCGACAGGCAGCTCACGGGTGTAGCCCATCCCGCCGTGGATCTGCAGGACGCGGTCCACGATCTCGTTCGCCTTCTGCCCGCCGTAGAGCTTCGCGATCGACTGCGCGTGGCGCGAGTCCATACCCTGGTCGACCTGCCACGCGGCGTGCAGCACGAGCCAGCGCAGGGCCTCGAGCTCGACACCGGAATCGGCGATCATCCACTGGATCGCCTGGCGCTCGGCGATCTTCTGCCCGAACGTCTCGCGCGTGTTCGCGTGCTCGATCGCCATCTGCAGCAACCGCTCGCACGAGCCGATCGCATGCGCTGGCAGGATGTACCGGCCGCGGCCGATCCACTGCATCGCGAGCTCGAAGCCCCGGCCGACCTCGCCGAGGATCTGCGTTTCGGGCACCCGGACGTCCTGGAAGATCAGGGATGCCGGGCCCCACTCGCCCATCGTGTCGATGTACTCGGACTTCCAGCCCATCTCGCGGTCCACGAGGAAGCACGTGACGCCGCCGTTCGCGCCCTTCTCCGGGTCGGTGACGGCGAAGACCATCACGAAGTCCGCCTCGTTGCCGCCGGTGATGAAGGTCTTCTCGCCGTTGATGATCCAGTCCGCACCGTCCTTGCGGGCCGACGTGCGGATCGCCTTCGCATCGGAGCCCGCGCCAGGCTCGGTGATCGCGAAGCAGGACTTGCGGTCCCCCGAGATCGTCGGCAGCAGGTAGCGCTCTTTCTGCTCGTCGTTGGCGTAGAACAGGATGTTGTCCGCCGCGCCGCCGAAGCGGAACGGGACGAACGTGCGGCCGAGCTCCGCCTCCAGCAGCGCTGTCATCACCGCGGACAGGCCCATCCCGCCGTACTCCTCCGGCGTCTGGATGCCCCAGAATCCGGATTCCTTGGCCTTGAGCTGGAGCTCCGTCAGCTCGTCGGGCGTGATGCCGGGCTCGCCGGCCCGTTCGCGGCGGAGCACCTCCTGCTCCATCGGCATCAGCTCTCGCTGCACGAAGGTGCGCACCCAGTCGCGCACTTCGCGCTCTTCCGTGCTGAGGGTGAAGTCCATCGCTGCCTTCCTCCGGCTACTAAGCGCTCGCTTAGCGACAGGCTAGCGCAACGATGGAAGCCGGAGAAACCGGTACGTTGGGCGCGTGATCGAGTGCACGGTCTGGTGGGCGCGGCCGGTGGCCGTCGAGGCGACGTATCTGGCGCTTCTGGACGAGCCCGAACGCGGCAGGTACGAGGCGTACCGGCGCGACGCCGACCGGCGGCGGTTCCTGACCGGGCGGGTGCTCGCGAAGACCGTGTTCGGTGCCCGTCTTGGTGTCGCGCCCGGCGAAGTCCGGTTCGATGCGACATGCGAGGACTGCGGGAAGCCGCACGGGAAGCCGAGGCTGGCGGGCGTCGAGTTCTCGATCTCGCACTCGGGTGATCGGATCGGCCTGGCGGTGACGACGGTGCCGGTCGGCTTGGACGTCGAGACGGATACCCGCCGCGCCGAGGACAACCTGATCGAGTATGCCCTGAACGAAACCGAACAGGCCGCGTTGCGCGGCTTGCGCGGGGACGAGCGAGTAAGCGCTTTCTTCCAGTACTGGGCACGGAAAGAGGCCCTCATGAAGGCGACCGGCCGTGGCCTGAAGATCCCGCTGCAGAGCATCACCCTGGACGGTGCCCGCCTCGCCGCTTCCGCGGATCCGGCCCTCGACCCGGCACGGACTCAGCTGGCGGACCTGAATCCCGGGGAGGGCTACCGGGCGGCGGTGGCGCTCCTGACCATGGAGCCGGTGGCGATCGCCGAAAAACCATGGGAGGCAACGGAAGCCTCGCGGACGTCGTGACGAACTCGGCGGCGCGAACGCCGATCTCGACCTCCCGGCGGTCGAACTCACCGCCGCAATCGTCGAACTCGGCGGCACGAACGCCGAACTCGGCGCCGCAAGCGTCGAACTCGGCGCCCCAAACGCCGAACTCACCGCCGGGAGCGTCGAACTCGGCGTCCCGAACGTCGATCTCGGCGGGGTGGGGGTGGAGGTCGGGACTAGAGGTCCAGGCCCATGGCTCGGAGGAGGGTCTGGAACTTGGCCGAGGTTTCGTCCAGCTCGGCCTTCGGGTCCGACGCCGGGACGATCCCGCCGCCCGCGTACAGCCGGATGGACCGCGCGGCGACCTCGGCGCAGCGGATCGAGACCGCCCACTCGCCGTCCCCCGCCGCGTCCATCCAGCCGACCGCGCCGGCGTAGTAGCCACGGTCGAACGGCTCCAGTTCGCCCACCAACCGCCGGGCGGCCTCGGTCGGGGTGCCGCAGATCGCGGGCGTCGGGTGCAGGGCCGCGGCCAGCCGCAACGCCGTCACGTCCCGATCGACCAGGTCACCGGTGACCACCGTGCCGAGGTGCCACATCGTCGGCGTGGATACGAGCGACGGTTCGCGCGGGGCATCCAGGCGGCGGCAGAACGGGCGCAGGGTCTCGACGATCGCCTCGGTCAGCACGGCGTGCTCGACCTGGTCCTTACGCGACCCAGCCAGGGCTTCGGCGTTCTCACGATCGGTGACCGGGTCCGCCGAGCGGGGCACCGAACCCGCGTGCGGATGGGAGACGACCTGCCCGCCGACGCGGGACAGCAGCAGCTCAGGCGTCGCGCCGAGCAGCACGCGACCGTTCGGCAGACCGGCCGCGTAGGTGTACGCGCCGGCCCTGTCCTTTGCCAGATTGTTCAGGATCGCCTGCGCCGGCACGTCGAAATCGAACTCGAGATCCAGCGCGCGGGCGAGCACGACCTTGCGGAGGCCGCCGTCGCGAAGGATCTTGATCGCGCGCCCCACGGCTTCGACGTGACGCACCGGCTCGGGCACGGCGCGCACCGCGCTCGGCGCGCCGACGGCCTTCCGTTCGTCGGGCCGCGAGGGCCCGGAAGTGCGCACCGTCGAGGGCACTACCACGTGGCCCGGGGCGCCCGCGGTATCGAACGGCAGCACACCCACGGCCAGCGAAGAGCCGGTGAGCTCGGCGGACACGGCTTCGCTCAGCGACACCACATCCGTGCCGGTGAAGGTCCGGCCGGCGCCGGACCCCAGGATCGTCCGCCGGGAGGTGCCGAAGTAGAAGTCTCCGGGCGTGTAGTCCTCGAGCAGCTCCACGCCCACCATTGTGGGCGCATTTCGGTGGGCACGTGGCGCGAAGTGCCTGGCGTCACGTGCCCACCGGCGCCGGCTTACTTGAGCGCGTCGATGAGGGCTTCGCGCTGGCGCTCACCGAGCCCGGCGGCACGCCGGTCGGGGTCGATGCCCGCCTGCTCGAGCAGGGCGGCCACCTTGACGGCACCGAGGCCGGGCACGGCCTTGAGCAGCTGCGTGACCTTCGTCTTGCCGATGGTCTTGTCCTCCTTGGCCTTCAGCAGCACCTTGTCGATGCTCTGCTTGCCGGACTTGATCGACGCGAGCAGCTCGGAACGAGCCTTACGAGCCTCGGCCGCTTTGGCCAGAGCCTCCTTGCGCTGCTCCGGAGTCAACGTAGGCAGAGCCAACGTACTAGTCCTTCCTGTTTCGGATATCCGCTCTCGCGGCGACGGCCGGGCACCCAGCTGGTGCTTGCACGAGCAAGCGCTGGCCAGGCCGTCTGGTCCACGGGCCCAGTAAACGCCACCTGGGCCGATGCCGCGAAATCGACACGCGCGCACTCGCCCGGTCGGGGAGGGGGCGGGCGAGTGTGGCGAGGGGCACCGGCGACGACTTAGAGTCGCAATCAGCCCCAGTTCACCGCCGAACGAGCCGCCCCGGGAGTAGCCCCATGCTCAGCACGATGCAGGACGGACACCTCTCCATCGCCACCCTGCTGCGATACGCCAGTACGGTGCACTCAAACAGCGAAATCGTCACCTGGACCGGCACCGCGGCGCGCCGGGAAACGTTCGCCGACCTGGGTCGGAACTCGGCGAAACTGGCCAATGCGCTGCGCTCGCTCGGCATCACCGGTGATCAGCGGGTCGGCACGTTCATGTGGAACAACGCCGAACACATGGCGGCCTACTGCGCGATCCCGGCGATGGGCGCGGTCCTGCACACGCTCAACATCCGCCTGTTCCCCGAGCAGCTCGTCTTCGTCGCGAACCACGCCGAGGACCAGGTCATCATCGTCGACGGCACGCTGGTTCCGCTGCTCGCGAAACAGCTCCCCGAGATGAAGACGGTCCGTCACGTGATTGTGGCGAACGGCGACCCCGCGACGCTGCAGGCGCCCGGCGGGGTCGAGGTCCACGGGTACGACCAGCTCCTCGCGGCGCAGCCGGACACCTTCGACTGGCCCGACGTGGACGAGCGTTCGGCTGCCGCGATGTGCTACACGTCCGGCACGACGGGCGATCCGAAGGGCGTGGCCTACTCGCACCGCTCGATCTGGCTGCACTCGATGCAGGTCTGCATGTCGGACTCGATGAACCTCACCGAAAGCGACAGCGCGCTCGCGATCGTGCCGATGTTCCACGCGATGTCGTGGGGTCTGCCGTACGCCGCGCTGATGATCGGCGCTTCGGTCCTGCTGCCCGACCGGTTCCTGCAGCCGGAGCCGATCGCGCAGCTCCTGGCGGCCGAGAAGCCCACCTTCGCGGCCGCGGTACCGACCATCTGGCAGGGCCTGCTGCAGCACCTGGCCGCCCACCCACAGGACGTCAGCCACTTGCGCGAGGTCGTCGTCGGCGGTTCGGCGGCACCGCCGTCGCTGATGCACGCCTTCGAGGAGCGGCACGGCGTGCCGATCCTGCACGCGTGGGGCATGACGGAGACCTCGCCGCTGGGCAGCGTCGCGCGGCCGCCGAAGTCGGCGACGGGCGAGCAGCGGTGGGCCTACCGCTACACGCAGGGTCGCTTCCCCGCCTCGGTGAGCGCACGCCTGATCGGCGACTCCGGTGACGAACTGCCGTGGGACAACGAAGCCGTGGGCGAACTCGAGGTGCAGGGCCCGTGGATCGCGGCGTCCTACTACGGCGGGGACGCGGTGGATCCGGAGAAGTTCCACGAGGGCTGGCTGCGCACCGGGGACGTCGGCAAGATCAGCCCGGACGGGTTCCTGACGCTGACCGACCGGTCGAAGGATGTGATCAAGTCCGGCGGCGAATGGATCTCTTCGGTGGACCTGGAGAACGCGGTCATGGGGCATCCCGCCGTCGCCGAAGCCGCCGTGATCGGGGTTCCGGACGAGAAATGGGACGAGCGGCCGCTGGTCGCCGTCGTCGTCCGCGAAGGCCACACGGTGACGGCGGACGAACTGCGGGAGTTCCTCGCGGACAAGGTCGCCAAATGGCAGCTGCCGGAGCACTGGACCTTCATCGACGAGGTGCCGAAGACGAGCGTCGGCAAGTTCGACAAGAAGCGGCTGCGCGCGATGAACTCCGAGGGCCGGCTCGACGTCCGCCATTTCTGAGTAATTTTCGTATTCCGGTCGTCTGCTCGTCACCTTCTGGCTAGGGTCTGCCCGCAGGCTCTGGCCAGGAGGTGGCGACGTGGGCGTATCACGGCGAGGGTTCATGGCGGCGTCCGGCTTGGCCGGACTCGGACTGGTGGTCGCGGCTCCACCGGCCAGCGCGCGGGCGGTCCGCACCAGGGGGACGACGCTCGACACGGTGGCCACGCCGGTGACCGCGGGCACGTCGGCGTACACGAGGCTCACCGGTGGCCCCGGCTGGCCGCTGGTGGCGCGTGAGGAACTCGTCGCCGGCAGGTCCGGCCGCGACGACCGGCGGACCGGGCTCGCCGCGTTCGCGCAGTTCACCGACCTGCACGTGACCGACACCGAGAGCCCGGCGCGGTTCGAGTACCTGCACCCGTTCATCGGCTCCGCACACCGTCCACAAGAGACACTCGGCCCGGTCGCCACGGTCGCGCTCGTGCACCGGGTCAACAGCCTGCGCTCGGGCCCGTTCACCGGCCGCGCGCTCGACTTCGTGATGACCACCGGGGACAACACCGACAATCACGAACACCTGGAACTCGACTGGTTCCTGCGCATCCTCAACGGCGGCCGGGTCACCCCGTCCTCGGGCGACCCGGCGCGATACGAGGGCGTGCAGGCCTCCGGTTCACCGCTGTACTGGAACCCGGACAAGCCGCTGTCCGGCGACGACTACACGACCAAGGGCTTCCCGACGATTCCCGGCCTGCTCACCGCGGCGGGCGCGCCGTTCACCTCGCCAGGGCTCGACATCCCGTGGTATTGCACGTTCGGCAACCACGACGACAGCGTCGTCGGCTCGCTGCCGGACCTTCCGGGCATCGAGTCCTGGTACACCGGCCGCTACAAGATCATCGGCAAGGACGAGAGCACGTCGCGGAAGCTCGCCGACGCGATCAGGACCCCCGGCGCGAGCCTGCCGGTCGCCGAACTGTTCGGGGGCGGCGGCACCGTCCGCGAGGTGACCCCGGACGCACGCCGGAAGCCGTTCACCACAGCGGAATTCGTTCGGGCGCACCTCGATCCGGCCAACACCGGCCCCGGCCCGGCCGGGCACGGGTTCACCTCGGACAACGCCGACGGCCGCGACGTCTACTACACGTTCCGGATCGCGCCGGGCATCACCGGCATCAGCCTCGACACCACGACGCTCGCGGGTTTCGCGGACGGGTCGATCGGGCTTTCGCAGTATCTCTGGGTGGAGACGACGCTGACCCGCGCCAGTTCGGCGTATTACGACTTCTGGGGCAACAAGGTGACGCAGCAGGTGACCGACGAACTGTTCATCCTGTTCAGCCACCACACGTCGACGACGATGGGCAATATCCTGCCCGACTCGCGGCATCCGCTGGAGCCGCGGCTGACTGGCGAGGCGTTCGTCGATCTGCTGCACCGGTTCCCGAACGTGCTGGCCTGGGTCAACGGGCACACCCACGCGAACAAGATCACGCCGCAAACCGGCAAGACGCCCGCGCAGAGCTTCTGGGAGATCAACACCGCCTCGCATATCGACTTCCCGCAGCACGCGCGGATCATCGAGGTGGCCGACAACGCCGACGGGACGCTCTCACTGTTCACGACGCTGGTCGAGGCCGACGCACCGCACGCGGCTGCCTACGGCGACGGCTCCCCGGCCGCGCTCGCCTCCCTCTACCGGGAGTTCTCGTACAACGACATCCACATCGACCTCGGCCGCGTCGGCGAAGCGGGTGATCACAACACCGAACTGTTGATCGTCAACCCACTAAGGTGAGCGCATGGACGAAGCCGGGACAGCGCTGTTCCATCAGACCATACCGTTCACGAAACGGCTCGGCGTCGAGGTGCTGGAGCACAGTCGCGAGGTCGTGATCTCGCGACTGGCGTGGGAAGAGTCGCTGTGCACGGCGGGCGGCGTCCTGCACGGTGGCGTGCTGATGTCACTCGCGGACTCGACGGCCGCCGTCTGCGCGTTCTTGAACCTGCCCGAGGGTGCGCAGGGCACCACGACGATCGAGTCGAAGACGAACTTCCTGCGCGCGGTGCGCGAAGGCCACGCCACGGCGACCTCGCGCCCGCTGCACACCGGCCGCAAGGTGATCGTCGTGGAGACCGAGATCCGCGACGACGAAACCAAGCTGATCGCCAAGGTCACCCAAACGCAGGCCGTGCTGTAACGGCAGTGATGGTGCTGCTGAACGCGTTCGTGCAGTTCGCGCTGCTGGGCATGCTCGCCGTCAACGCGATCGGCGTCGCGGGGGTCGCGCGGGTGACCTCGCCGTCGGCCATCTCGCTGACCTTCCTGCCGGTGACGTGATCTCAGCCGGCGAGTATCTGTTCGCGCAGGATGTCGGCGTGTCCGCAATGGTGGGCCAGCTCCCGTAGAACTTGCAGGTACACCCAGCGAAGCGTGCGCGGTCCGGCCCGGTGGCCGGTCACGACGGCGTCCAGCGGGAGGTCCGCGACTACCGCGCGGGCCGTGGCGCAGGCGTCCCGGTGGGCTGCCGTGACGGCGGCGACGGTGTCTTCGGCGGCGAGCCGAAAGGATTCGTCCGGACTCCGTACCAGGCCGAGCTCCCGGCGGGACGTGCCGCCGACGCACTCCTCGAACCACACCCTCTGCATCCACGTGACGTGCTTGAGCAGCCCGAGCAACGTTGTCGCCGACGAGACGAGCCGGCGGCGGGCCTGTTCCTCGGTGAGACCGTCGAGAGTCGCCTCGATGGCGTTGCGATATTCCTCGATGAAGGCATCAAGCTGGGTGCGTTCGTCGTCCAGCACCACATCGAACGAACCCATCGGAGACTCCCTTCACGCCGCAGGCCGAGATGATACTGCCAGGTCCCAGCCGGAAAATGGTTTACACCAAATGGCAACTTGGGGAAAATCAGCCGGATGATCCGGTTGCTGACGCTGCTCGCCGTCACGATGATGGCGCACGTGAACGCCGTACCCGCCCCCGGTGAGGCGATCGACTACCACAAGTGGCCGCACCCGGTCACGCGGCGGGCCGGGCAGACCACCTACGAGGGCAAGGTCTACGACGTCGCCCGGTGGACGTCGCCGGCGTACCGGCCCGGCTTCGGCGCGACACAACTGATCGCGTCGTGGAACGCGCGGACACCGCCGCGCACATGGCTGCAGGTCGAAGCGCAGGGCGAAACGAACACAGGCGCCGAGACGGCGTGGTACGTGATGGGCCGCTGGGCGAGCGGCGACGCGGACTTCCAGCGCACCAGCGTCGACGGCCAGGACGACGCGAACGCCTCGGTGAACGTCGACACGCTGGCGATGAAGCCGGGCGTGAAACTGCGGTCGTACCGGTTGCGGCTGAGTCTTTACCGTGAACCCGGCGCGGCCTCGCCGACGGTGAGCACGATCGGCGCGATGACCTCCGACGTGCCGGACCGGTTCACGGTGCCGGTGTCCCCGCCCGGCAAGGCCACCGGCGTGGAACTGCCCGTACCGGCGTATGCCCAGAACATCCACAAAGGTCAGTTCCCCGAGTACGGCGGCGGTGGCGAGAACTGGTGCAGCCCCACCGCGACGGAAATGGTCGTCGAATACTGGGGGCGGCGGCCGAGCGAATCGCAGATGTCGTGGATTCCCGCCGCCTACGCCGACCGGACGGTGGACTACGCGGCGCGCAACACCTACGACTATTCGTACGAGGGCACCGGGAACTGGCCGTTCAACACCGCCTACGCCGCGGAATTCGGGCTGCGCGGGCACATCACGCGGCTGCACTCGCTGGCCGAACTGGAAGACTACGTCGCGCGGGGCATCCCGGTGATCACCTCGCAGTCGTTCCGGGCGGGCGAGCTGGACAACGCGGGATACGGCACGTCGGGGCATCTCATGGTCGTCGTCGGCTTCACCAAGGACGGCGACGTGATCGTGAACGACCCGGCTGCCAACAGCAATGCCGATGTGCGGACGGTGTACCGGCGCGATCAGTTCGCGAACGTCTGGCTCCGCACGAAGCGCTACACCGCGGACGGCACGGTGGCCGGCGGTTCCGGCGGCATCGCGTACGTCATCATGCCGTGAGGGGGTCCCTCACGGCACGTATGGGCATGAGGGGGTCCCTCACGGCACGGGGTTCGTGGCAAGCTGCGAGCAGGCGAACATGAGGAAGGTGGTCGCAAGATGCCGCACGAGGTACAGGGAGTCATCTCGAGGGCGAAAGGTGAACCGGTTTCGCTGGAGACCGTGCTCGTCCCGGATCCGGGTCCTGGCGAAGCGGTCGTGTCCGTCAAGGCGTGTGGCGTGTGTCACACCGATCTGCACTACCGCGACGGCGGCATCAACGACGACTACCCGTTCTTCCTCGGCCATGAGGCCGCGGGATATGTCGAGCAGGTCGGCGAGGGCGTCACCGAGGTCCAGCCCGGTGACTACGTCATCCTGAACTGGCGTGCGGTCTGCGGCACCTGCCGGGCCTGCCGGCGCGGCCGGCCGTGGTACTGCTTCACCACCCACAACGCCGCCCAGCCGATGACGCTCGCCGACGGCACGAAGCTCAGCCCGGCGCTGGGCATCGGCGCGTTCGGCGACAAGACGCTCGTGCACGCGGGCCAGTGCACCAAGGTCAGCCCCGAGGCCGAACCCGCCGTCGCCGGCCTGCTCGGCTGCGGCGTGATGGCCGGCATCGGCGCGGCGATCAACACCGGCGCGGTCGGCCGCGGGGACACCGTCGCGGTGATCGGCTGCGGTGGTGTCGGTGACGCGGCCATCGCGGGTGCCCGGCTCGCGGGCGCCGGCAAGATCATCGCCGTCGACATGGACGAGCGGAAGCTCGACTGGGCGAGGGACTTCGGCGCCACGCACACGTTCAACTCCCGCGGCAGGACCGAGGACGAGGTGGTCGAAGCCATCCAGGACCTCACCGGATCCTTCGGCGCGGACGTCGTGATCGACGCCGTCGGGCGCCCGGAGACCTGGCGGACCGCCTTCTACGGCCGGGATCTGGCCGGCACCGTGGTGCTCGTCGGCGTGCCCACCCCGGACATGCGCCTGAACGACATGCCGCTCATCGACTTCTTCGCGCGCGGTGGCTCGCTGAAGTCCTCGTGGTACGGCGACTGCCTGCCCTCGCGCGACTTCCCGATGCTGGTGGACCTGTACCTGCAGGGCCGGCTGCCGCTGGACAAGTTCGTCACCGAGCGGATCGGGGTCGACGGCGTGGAGCACGCGTTCGAGCGGATGCACAGGGGCGAAGTGCTGCGCAGCGTGGTGGAGTTCTCCTGATCTTCCGCGATCACGACTATCCGGCCGATCCCTATCCCGGGGCTCGGCCGGGCAGCTCGTTCGTACACCGTGACGGGTGCGGGTACGCGCTGCCCGGCGAACTCGACCACACCGGCCGCATCCCGGTGCTGGCCTACGGTTCCAACGCCTGCCCGTCGAAAATCACCTGGCTCCGCGAGAATCTCGGCCTGGCCGGGGATGTGCTCGTCGTGCGGGCGGAGTGCACCGGCCTGTCGGCGGTGTGGGCCGCGGGTTTCCGGGAGCGCGACGGGCAGCGGCCCGCGACACTGGCCGCGTACCCCGGAGTGGTGGAGACGCACGCGGTGTGGCTGGCCACGCCGGATCAGGTCGCGGTGCTCGACGTATGCGAAGGGCGCGGCAAGCGTTATCACCTGGCACGCCTGAAAACCGGGGTTTCGCTGTGGAACGGGATGCGGCTCACCGAGGTTTTCGCCTATGTCGGCGCGAGTCCGGAGCGGATGCCCCTGCTCGTCGATGGTGCCCCTGTGCGCATGGAAGACGTCCCGCAAGGGAAAATCCGGTCGTTGAACGGCGTTCCGGCGCCCTCGCATGGGCTGGACATCGTGATCGTCTAATATCGCCCGCCTGAAACCTGAAGAGGGCACGGTGACACATGGACGACGACGGGCACACCGCGTTCAGACCGTACCACCAGCTGTCTTCCGAATCCCGGCGCGAAAGTGCACGGTCATCTGCACGCGCATCGAGCCTGGCGAACGCACGCGCGCGGCAGGGTACGGCACGCGTCGCCGACGACCTTCTCCTCGACGCGGCAAGGCAGTGCGTACTCGCGACCGGGCTGCGGCGCGCGACGCTCGCGGAAATCGCGCGCACCGCGAAGGTCAGCCGGATGACGTTGTACCGGCGCTTTCCGGACGTGCGCAGCGTGCTTTCGGCCCTGATGACGCGCGAATTCGGCGCGTTGCTGCACCGGGCGAGCGCCGAGGCGGCGAGCGCGGGCACCGCGCGGCAACGGCTCGTGCGCAGCGCGGTCGCCGCGGTACACCTGCTCAACGGCGACGATCTCGTGCGCACGCTGATCGACGTGGACACCGAACTCCTGTTGCCGTACCTCGTCGAGCGTCTCGGCGGCACGCAGCGGGTCGGCGAGCAACTGGTCCTGAGCTACCTCGAAGCGGGCCGCGCCGACGGCTCGATCCGCGACGGCGAACTGCACGTGCAGGCGCGCGCCGTGGTGCTGGTGGTCCAGTCCTTCGTGTTGTCGTTCCGTGCGGCCACCCGTGACGTCGAGAAGAGCGCGTTACTCGGCCAACTGGCACATCACCTGGACTCGGCGCTGCGCCCCTAGACTTGCCAGATCATTCGGTTTTTGCAACATTGGCTTGCATGAGCCCGGTGAAACGTGGCGAGGGGGACTCAATTGCCGGATCTGGAAATCGACCGGGTGTCCAAACGCTACGGTGACGTGGTCGCGCTCGACTCGGTGTCCTTCACCGTGCGCTCCGGGGAGCTGTTCGGGTTCGTCGGCAGCAACGGCGCCGGGAAGACCACCGCGATGCGGATCGCGCTCGGCGTGCTCGCGGCGGATTCCGGCCAGGTGCGGTTCGGCGGCGAACCGGTGACGCACGAGACCCGCACCAGGTTCGGTTACATGCCCGAGGAACGCGGCCTGTACCCGAAGATGAAGGTGCTGCCCCAGCTCGTGTACCTGGCCGAACTGCACGGCCTGAGCACGAACGAGGCGCATCGCAGCGCGGAGAACTGGATCGCCAGGCTCGGGCTCGCCGAACGCCGGCTCGACGAGGTGCAGAAGCTCAGCCTCGGCAACCAGCAACGCGTCCAGCTCGCCGCCGCCCTCGTGCACGATCCGTCCGTGCTGGTCCTCGACGAACCGTTCTCGGGGCTCGATCCGATCGCCGTGGACGTGATGAGCGACGTGCTGCGGGAGAAGGCGGCGCGCGGGGTGCCGGTCGTGTTCTCCAGCCACCAGCTCGACCTCGTCGAGCGGCTGTGCGACCGGATCGGCATCATCCGAAGTGGACGGCTGGTCGCCTGCGGCAGCGTGGCGGAGCTGACGGGCGGTGCCGGCACCCAGCTGGTCGTGCACGCCCCGGCCGCGAGTCCGGGGTGGGCCAAGCGGATTCCGGGCGTGCGCGTGGTGAGCGAGGAGCCTGGGGGCACCGTGCTCGACCTCGAACCGGAGGTGGACGACCAGACCGTGCTGGCGGCGGCCCTCGCGACCGGTCCGGTGCGCGAATTCGGGCGGCGGCGGCCGACGCTGGCCGAGCTGTTCCGTCATGTCGTCACGGGGGGAGAACGATGACGGTTTCACCGTGGAAGGCGATCACGCTGGTCGCCAAGCGCGAGCTGAACACCAGGCTGCGCACCCGGTCGTTCGTCGTCGGCACCGTCGTCATCCTCGTCGCGCTGGGCGGATACCTCCTGTTGCAGGCCAACCTGTTCGGCGGCACCAACAAGGCGAAGGTCGGCTTCACCGGCCAGACGACCGCGATCGCCGGGCAACTGCGGACCGCCGCCGCACAGGTCGGCAAGGAGGTTCAGACCAGTGTGGTGCCGGGCCAGGGGCAGGGCCAGGCGGAGGTGGCGAGCGGTGACCTCGACGTGCTGGTTTCCGGGAACGCGGCCGATCTGCACGTGCTGGTGAAGTCCGATCTGGACCCGCAGTTGCGCGCGCTGCTGAACGGGATCTCGCGGCAGCAGGTGCTCAACGCGAAGCTGCTGGAGGGCGACCTCGATCCGGCGCAGGTGATGCGCGAGGTGGACAGCGCACAGGTCACCGTGTCCACGGTCGAACCACCCGACCCCGGCCGTGGCCAGCGGCTCGCGATCGGGCTGATCACCGTGTTCCTGCTGTTCTTCGGCATCCAGACCTACGGCGCGTTCGTCGCGCAGGGCGTGGTCGAGGAGAAGGCGAGCCGGGTGGTGGAGTTGCTGCTCTCGACCGTGCGGCCGTGGCAACTGATGCTGGGCAAGGTGCTCGGCCTCGGGCTGGTCGGCCTGGTGCAGATCGTGATCCTGGCCGCCGTCGGGCTCACGATGGCCCGTTCGACGGGCGTGCTCACGCTGTCCGGGGTCGCGACCGGGACCGTGCTGTGGGGCGTGGTCTGGTATGTGCTGGGCTTCTTCCTCTACGCCACGGTGTATGCGGCGGCCGGTTCCCTGGTGTCGCGGCAGGAGGACGCCGCGTCCGTCATCACCCCGGTCACGATGGTGCTCACCATGGGTTTCGTGGTGGGATTCAACGTCATGGTGCAGAACCCCGACGGCGGCACGACGCGCGTGCTTTCGCTGATCCCGCTGTTCTCCCCGATCCTGATGCCGGGCCGGATGGCACTCGGCAACGCGGCGGGCTGGGAGGTCGTGGCGTCACTGGCCCTGACTCTCGCGCTGGGTTCGCTGCTGACGTGGGTGGGCAGCCGGATCTACCGGAATGCCGTGCTGCATACGGGAAGCCGCCTCAAGCTCGCCGCCGCGCTGCGCGGCTGAACCGCCCTCCCGAACGCGGGAGGGCGGTGTCGTAAGTGGACTCAGCGCTCGCTGATGGCGAGGTAGTCGCGCTGCTTCTCGCCGGTGTAGATCTGCCGCGGGCGACCGATCTTCGTGGCCGGGTCCTGGATCATCTCCCGCCAGTGCGCGATCCAGCCGGGAAGCCGGCCGAGCGCGAACAGCACGGTGAAGAACTTCGTCGGGAACCCCAGCGCCCGGTAGATCAGGCCGGTGTAGAAGTCGACGTTCGGGTACAGCTTCCGCTCCACGAAGTAGTCGTCGGAAAGCGCTGTCTCCTCGAGCGTCTTGGCGATGTCGAGCAGATGGTCGTTGACGCCCAGCTTGTTCAGGATCTGGTCGGCCGTCGTCTTGATGATCTTCGCGCGCGGGTCGTAGTTCTTGTAGACCCGGTGCCCGAAGCCCATCAGGCGGACGCCCTGCTCCTTGTTCTTCACGCGGTTGACGAACTGCGCCACATCACCGCCGTCGGCCTTGATGCCCTGCAGCATCTCCAGCACCGCGCTGTTCGCGCCGCCGTGCAGCGGGCCGAACAGGGCCATGATCCCGGCCGAGATGCTGGCGAACAGGTTCGCCTCCGACGAGCCGACGAGCCGGACCGTCGAGGTCGAACAGTTCTGCTCGTGGTCGGCGTGCAGGATGAACAGCAGGTCGAGTGCCTTGGCGATGTCCGGGTCGACCTCGTACGGTTCGGCCGGCAGACCGAAGGTCATCCGGAGGAAGTTCTCCACCAGCCCGAGCGAATTGTCCGGGTAGAGGAACGGCTGCCCGACCGACTTCTTGTAGGCGTACGCCGCCAGCGTCGGCACCTTGGCCAGCAGGCGGACGGTCGACAGCTCGACATTGGGCTCGTCGAACGGGTTGAGCGAATCCTGGTAGAAGGTGGACAGCGCGGAAACCGCGCTCGAAAGCACCGGCATCGGATGCGCGTCACGCGGGAAGCCGTCGAAGAAGCGCTTCAGATCCTCGTGCAGCAGGGTGTGCCGGTTGATCTTCTGGGTGAAGTCTTCGAGTTGCTCCTGGGTCGGTAGCTCACCGTAGATAAGCAAATAGGAGACCTCGAGGAAAGACGAGTTCTCCGCAAGCTGCTCGATGGGGTAGCCGCGATAGCGCAGAATGCCCGCGTCGCCGTCGATGTAGGTAATGGCGGAGGACGTGGACCCGGTGTTGACGAATCCCGGGTCGTAGGTGATGTACCCCGTCGACGCCAGCAGCTTGCCCAGTTCGATACCGGGAGCGCCCTCGACGGCGTTGACCACCTTAAGTTCGTGCTCGCCGGTCGGCAGGCGCAGCGATACCGTGCTGCCGCCGGACGCCGCAGTCGCGTCGGACATGCAAGTCCCTCTCACGGTCACACGGGCCGGCGGCGCCTGCAGGTCGCACAGGCGGCCCTTCGTGCGTGACACTCAATCCGGGCCTCGCCGCACACCGCCCCGCTGGGGTATGAATTCGCCTCTTACGCTAGTCGAACGAGACGGCCTCGCGCAGCCGTTGTGTTACCCAGAGCAAACCGTTGGGATCAGATTCACACCATCTCCTCAGCTTCCGGCGGCTCCGCCCCGCTGCGCGAAACCGTGATCGCCGCCGCGGCGGCCGCGTAGCCCAGTGCCGCCCGCCAGTCGTCCGCGCCCAATTGCGTGACCGCGCGCACATCCCGCTGATGCAGCCACGCCAGCAACGCGCCCTGCACGGTGTCACCCGCGCCGATCGTGTCAACCAGTCGCACGGGCACGGACGGGACGGAAACCTCGCCGGAAGCGGTGTGCACCGCGACCCCGTCGGCACCCTGCGTGAGCACGACGGCGTCCACTCCGGCGTCGAGCCAGGTTTTCGCGGCTGTCGCCGGATCGGCTCCGCCGGCGAGCCACGCGGCGTCGTCATCGGACAGTTTCAGCAGGCGGACGTCCGGCAGCCAGGAACGGAACCGGGCGCGGTACGCCCCGGGGTCGGCGATGAGATCCGCGCGGATGTTCGGGTCGAGCGAGGTGAGCACACCGCGGGCGGCCTCGCGGCGCAGCATCGTCTCGTAGGTCGTGGCGCCGGGCTCGAGGACCATGCCCAGCGTGCCGAGGCACAGGGTCGTCACGTCGCCGGGCAGCGGGCCCGGGTCCGCGACCAGGCGGTCGGCGGTGCCCTCGGTGTAGAACGTGTAACTCGCCGAACCGCCCTCGTCCAGCGCGACGACCGCGAGGGTCGTGGGTTCCGGACCGGACTGCACCATCGATACATCGACACCCGATGCGGTCAGCCGCTCGCGGAGCGCCTGCCCGAACCGGTCCGACGAAATCCGCGACAAGAACGCCGTCGGCGCGCCCAGCCGCGAGGCGGCGAGCGCCACGTTGTACGGCCCGCCACCGAGCCGCGGCAGCAGCGACGTCAGACCATGGTCCACTTTGGATTCACCGGGCACCAGGTCGACCAGCGCCTCACCACCAACTACCAGCACGTTGGCAGCTTACTTGCTCGCCAGACCCCCCAGAAGCAGCTCCGCCAGCGCGGTGAAGGCCTCGGCGTCGGACACCCCGGTGCGAGCGCCGACGACCCCGGTCTGGATGCCCTCGATGAGCACTCCGGCCATCTCCGCGATGAGCGTCGCGTGCACGTCGCGGAACACGCCGTCCTCGACGCCCCGAGCGATGAACGACCGGATGCGCCCGGCCGCGGCGCGGCTGTTCAGCTCGTACGCCGCGCGAGCGGGCGCGAAGTCGTTGATGTCACGCATGAACGAGGGCGACGCCCGATGAAGGTACTCGGCGATCCCGTCGAGATAGGCGCCGATGATCTCGCGGGCGTCGCTGAGTTCCGCGATCCGCTTCTCCATCACGTCGACCGCGCCGCGGAAGAAATGCGCGACGACGCGGACCGCGAGCTGCTCCTTGCTCGGCGCCAGCGCGTACAGCGTCGACTTCGAGCAGTGCATCTTCGCCGCGAGGTCGTCGAGCGTGAAATGGACGAACCCCTCGGCCAGGAACAGTTCCTCTAGCTCGGCGAGCAACACCCGCTGCCGGGCGGTCAGCTGCCTGCCACCCGGTGCGCGCAACGGGATGCGATCTGCCATCCGGACACCGTATGTGCTGTACTGTGGTCGATTACAGAGTACTGTTGAGAGTACGCTCCCGGAGGCCGCGATGCCCGTCGAACGCCTGTTGCCGGACCGTGAGTCCGAGGACCTGCTCGCGCTGGCGATCGAACTCGCGCGCGAGGAACTCAAACCGCATGCCGCGGCGTACGAGGAGGCCGAGCGCTTTCCGCGCGAGCAGTTCCGGACGCTGGGCAAGTCGGGACTGCTGGGGTTGCCGTACCCGGAGCGCTGGGGCGGCGGCGAGGTGCCGTACGAGGTGTACCTGCAGGTGCTCGAGGAGGTCGCCGCCGCGTGGATGTCGATCGGCGTCGGGCTGTCGGTGCACACGATGTCGTGCTTCGCGCTCGCGCACCACGGGACGGACGGGCAGCGTGACCGCTGGTTGCCGGCGATGCTGGAAGGCGAACTGCTGGGCGCGTACGCGCTGTCGGAGCCGCACGCCGGTTCGGACGCCGCCTCGCTGTCCACCCGCGCGACGCTCGACGGCGACGCGTACGTCGTCAACGGGACCAAGGCGTGGATCACACATGGCGGGCAGGCGGACTTCTACACGACGATGGTCCGCACCGGCCCGGACGGGATCTCGTGCCTGCTCGTCGACGGGAAGACGCCCGGCCTGGCCGCGGCCGCACCCGAACGCAAGATGGGGCTCACCGGGTCCACGACCACCCAGATGATCTTCACCGGCGCACGCGTGGACGCGGACCGCCTGATCGGCGCCGAGGGCACCGGCCTGCGGATCGCGCTGTCCTCATTGGACTCCGGCCGGCTTGGGATCGCCTCGTGCGCGGTGGGTCTGGCACAAGCGGCGCTCGACGAGGCGGTGGCGTATGCCAAGGGCCGCAGCCAGTTCGGGAAGCCGATCATCGAGTTCCAGGGCCTGGAATTCCTGCTCGCCGACATGGCCGCGGCCGTCGATTCGGCCCGCGCCACCTACCTCGACGCCGCCCGGCGCCGGGACCGAGGCCTGCCCTTCCGCCGGCAGGCCTCGATCGCAAAGCTCGTCGCGACCGATGCGGCGATGAAGGTGACCACCGACGCCGTCCAGGTCCTCGGCGGGGCCGGGTACACGCGCGACTTCCCGGTGGAACGGTACCTGCGCGAGGCGAAGGTGCCGCAGATCTTCGAGGGCACGAACCAGATCCAGCGGATGGTCATCGCCAGGGACCTGAAGAGCGTCCGGTTGCCGTGAGGGACCCCCTCATGCCCTTTTCGGCCGTGAGGGACCCCCTCACGGCAACGGAGGTGATCACTCCCGGTACTGGCGATCCACGACCACGCCCTCACCGCGCGCCTCGTCGAACGTGTACACCTCACGCCCGCGGACGAACACGCGCAGCGCCCGGTTCATGACGTCCAGAGGGTCCCCGGACCAGATGACCACATCCGCGTCCAGTCCGGGTTTGAGGGCACCGACCTTGCCGTCCAGCCCGAGCATGCGCGCCGGGTTCACGGTCAGCGCGTGCAGCGCGGCGTCCGGGTCCAGACCATCCTTCACGGCGAGCGCCGCCTGGTACACAAGGAAGTTGATCGGCACGACCGGATGGTCCGTGGTGATCGCCAGCTGCACCCCGGCCCTGGCCAGGACACCGGCGGAGCGCAGCGTCCGGTTGCGCAGTTCGACCTTCGAGCGCGTGGTGAACAGCGGTCCGAGGATCACCGGAATCCCCTTCTCCGCCAGCACATCCGCGATCAGATGCCCTTCGGTGCCGTGGTTGACGACCAGCCGGTAGCCGAACTCCTCGGACAGCCGGATCGCGGTGATGATGTCGTCCGCGCGGTGGGTGTGCTGGTCCCAGTAGAGCTCCCCGGCGAGTACCTCGGCGAGGGTCTCCAGCGTCAGGTCGGTGTCGAACGGCTTGCCTTCCGACCTCGCGTGCTCGCGCTGGGCGGCGTAGTTCCGCGCCTTCGTGAACGCCTCGCGGATGATCGCCGCGACGCCGAGGCGGGTCGATGGCGTCACCTTCTTGTCCCCGTAGACGCGCTTCGGGTTCTCGCCGAGCGCGCTCTTCACGCTCACGTTCTCGGCGAAGACCATGTCCAGCGTGGTGCGGCCCCAGGTCTTCACCGCGATGGTCCGGCCGCCGATCGGGTTGCCCGAACCCGGCTTGACCACGACGCTCGTCACCCCGCCGGACAGCGCGTCGTCGAACCCGACGTCCGACGGGTCGATGCCGTCGATCGCGCGGAACCGGGCGCCGTTCGGGTCGGTCATCTCGTTGGTGTCGTTACCCGACCAGCCTTCGCCCTCCTCGTGCACCCCGAGATGAACGTGCGCGTCGAGAAACCCGGGCAGCACCCAGGACCCCGCCGCGTCGATGAGCTCCGCTTCGTCGGGAATGTCGACGTCGGCATCCGTGCCGACGGCGACGATCTTCCCGTCCTCGATGAGGACCGTGCCCCCGTCGATCGGCTCACCGTCGACCGGCACCACGTAACCGCCCACAATCGCGCTCGCCATGGTTCGACACGCTAACGAACCGCGTTCACCGGCGTGCTCCGAGGGCGGGCCTTCTCCAGGTGGACCAGCTCATAGCCGGCTTCCGGGGTGCGGTGGGTCTCGGTGTAGCCGAGCGACGCGTAGAGCGCGAGCGGGCCTGCCGAATGCTGGCCGGTGAACAGGAGCAGCGTGGTGACCTCGGGCGGGAGCAGGACTTCGACCGCGAGCATGAGCGACCGGCCGAGCCCGCGGCGCTGCTGGTCCGGGGCGACCACGAGCCGCCCTACTTCGCCGATCTCACCGCGCACGCGCGCCCGGACGCTCGCGACCAGCCGCCCGGAATCCCTGATGCCCCAAGCGAGAAGCGCGGGATCGCGGAGAGCCGCGCGCACGTCTTCGAGCGTGTCGAGCAGCGGCACCAGGTCCACGTTCCGATGCGCCCGTGCCTCCTGCACGTAGGCGGCGAGCTGGAGCGTGAGCAACTCGCCCGCGTCGGGCTCGCCGAGCCTGAGGGGATCAGCCGTGGACACGGATACCCCAGCTGCCGGTCCACGACGTGCCCGGTTCGAGCTCGACGAGGTCGGTGCCCGAGTTGAGCGCGTCCGCGGGACAGGTCATCGGCTCGATCGCGATCGCGCGGCCCCGGCCGACGAGGTCGGCCGGGGTGAACACCTGCACCCACTTGAAGTCGGGCCCGGTCCACACGTCGAGGCGCTTGTCCCCGCTCGCGAGCACGTGGTGGTGCAGCCCGTCCTCGCTCAGGGTCAGCCCGCCGAACGCGGTATCGAGATCCATGCGGCTGACCGGAGTGCCCGCGCTGAAGTCGTATTCGGTGCCCTCGACGTCCCGTTCCGGGGCGTACGGCAACTGCTCGTCGGCCTCGTAGGGGCGGACCCGCGTCGCGGAGAGCGTCAGGGTGAGCTCGTCGGTGGGCACGTCGCCGATGCGGAAGTACGGGTGTGTGCCGACCCCGACACCGATCTCGGACTCGCCCTCGTTGCGGATCTCGTGCGTGACGGTCAGCTCGCGGGGCGCGAGCGCGTAGGTGATGCGGGCACGCAACGGCACCGGCCAGCCCGGTTGAGCCTCGACGTCGATCTCGAACGTGATCGAGGATTCGGCGTGCTCGACGAGCGTCCACTCGCGGTGCCTGGCCAACCCGTGGATGGCGTTGCCACGCGCCTGTTCGGTGACCTCCAGTTGTTGCTTCTCCCCGTGGAAGGTCCACTGCCCGGCCTTCGTGCGGTTCGGCCACGGCAGCAGCACTTGGCCGGCGCCCTTCGGCGGTTCGGCGTCGGCGTCGAAGGTCTCGAGGTAGGGCACGCCGTTGATCTCGAATGCCCGCAGCCCGGCGCCGATCTCGGTGATCACGGCGCGAGCGGAGCCGCGAGCGATCTCGAACTGCTGTCCCGTGGGGTTGGCCATGGCGCCGACTTTAGCGATCTCTTGACTAACTAGACCGGTCGTCATAGTCTCAAGCCCATGGTTCGCCGCACCGATACCCGCCAGCGGATGCTGGAGTCCGCCGCCGATCTCTTCCACACGCAGGGCTACCACGCGACCGGGCTCAACCAGCTGGTGACCGCGGGTGGCGCCCCGAAGGGCTCGCTGTACTTCCACTTTCCCGGTGGCAAGGAGCAACTGGCCGCGGAAGCCGTCGCGGTCTCGGGCGCACGCCTGGCCACGACGCTGCGGGACCTACTCGACGCCGCGCCCGACCCCGAATCAGCGATCACCACCGTCATCGACACGCTGGCGACAACCCTGGAAGAGTCCGAATTCCAGCGCGCGTGTCCAATAGCGACAGTCGCGATGGACGTCGGCGCGGAAAGTGAGCGGATCCGCGAAGCCTGCGCCGACGGCTACTCATCCTGGCAACGGATCATCACCGATTATTTTGTGCGGCAAGGATTCGACGTCGAGCGCGCGGAATCGCTGAGCCTGTTCGCGCTCAGCTCGATCGAGGGCGCGCTCATGCTCGCGAAGGTCAAGCGGCACGCCGGTCCGCTCCGGGCCGTCGCCAATCACCTGCGGCTCTTCCTCCAGAAGGAGAACTGATGCGCGTCCACCATTTCAACGCGGGCACCATGCGACCGGCCGGCGGCCGGCTCATCGACGGGCGCGGCGGTCTCGGGCACCGGGCCGAGCTGATCTGCCATTGCCTGCTGGTCGAAGCCGGTTCCGAACTGGTGCTCGTCGAGACCGGAATGGGCACCCCCAGCGTGCGGCGGCCGGGCGAGTGGCTGGGGAACGCGTTCGTCCAGCTGGTCGGCGCCCGTCCCTCGCTCGCGGAAACGGCCGTGGAGCAAGTGAAACGGCTCGGGTACGCGGTCGAGGACGTCCGCCATGTCGTACTCACGCATCTCGATCTGGACCACGCGGGCGGGCTGGTCGACTTCCCGGAGGCGACCGTGCATGTGTACGAGGAGGAGCTGCGGACGCTGCGGTCACCGGCGAGCGCAGCCGAACGCTGGCGGTACCGGGGGGTGCAGTTCGAGCATGGTCCTAAGTGGATGTCCTATGCGGACCTCGGCGAAGAATGGTTCGGCTTCGGGGCGGTGCGGGAGCTGAAAGGCCTGCCGCCGGACATCCTGCTGGTTCCGCTGGCCGGGCACACGCGCGGGCATGCGGGCGTCGCGGTGTTGAGTGACGACGGCTGGCAGCTCAACGCCGGTGACGCGTACTTCTTCCACGACGAGATCGATCCGGTGCGGCCGTACTGCCCGCCCGGACTCGCATTGTTCGAGCGGAAGGTGCAGATGGTTCCCGCGCAACGGCGGGAAAACCAGCGCCGGCTGCGAGAGTTGCGACGGGACCACCGCGAGGTGACCGTGTTCTCCGCGCATGACCCGGTGGAACTGCGGCGGCTGAGCTGACCGTCACCGGGCCGGCGGGATGACCTCCCACCGGCCCGCGTTCGGATCCACGCCCGGGGTGTACGGCACCACCTCGGCGTCCGGATCCGTTGCCAGGCCGGCCGACCGCATCATGTCCAGCGCGGCCGCGTCCCCGAGCGCGTCCCCCAGGACGTTCACCCCTTCGGCCAACGCGGCCTGCTGGGCCCGGTGCGACAACTCCACGATCTGCGCGCCCAGCTCCTCCGCGCCCAGCCGCAGCGCGGACTCGTCGAGCTTCAAGTCCTTCAGCGCGCCGTGCACATCGACCGTCACGCGAACGTCGTCCGCGCCGTTGTAGGCCCAGCCGCGCAGTTCCGCGAGCCGTGCGGGCAGCTCCGCGGTCAGCCTCAACCGCTCGTCGGCGTCGGCGACGAGGCGTTCCGCCGTGCGTCTGTCGTTCATCCTCGGGTCCAGTCGCGTTCGAAGTCGTCGTCGGAGGCCAGCTCCGGGTCGAAACCGAGGCCGAGCTTCTCGCCGACCTGCTCCGCTTCCCGGCCCAGCAGCTGCGCGAAGCGCTGGTTCGCTTTCGCCGTCGCATGCGCGGCGACGGAAACCACGGTTTCCGCAAGGTACGGCGCGCCGTACCGCATCGCTTGCGGGCTCAGCTTCACCGACCGCAACCGCCCGCCGATGCCGACCTCGACGGTCACCCCGTCCGCACTCGCCTTGCCCACTATCGCCGCGAAATCGTTCATGCCGAAGGCCTGAACACACCCAGCAGCGGCTCGCCCGCGTTGCTCGTGCGCAGCGGGACGACATGGCACACGTCACCGGTGTGCGGCTCCTCGACCATCTGCCCGTTGCCGATGTACATCGCGACGTGCCCGCTCCAGATGACCAGGTCACCGGGCTGGATGTCGTGGATGTCGACCTTCTGCCCGATGGTCTGCGTCGCGGCCGTGCGCGGGATCTTGATCCCCGCCTGGCCGTACGCCCACTGCGTCAGCCCGCTGCAGTCCATCCCGCGATTCGGATCCGTTCCGCCCCAGACGTAGGGCAGCCCGAGCCTGGACAGCGCCGCGCGCACGGCGATCGCGGCCCGCTCGTTCGGCGCGTTCACTGTCTGGCCGCCGGGGAGCTTGATCTGCGGCCCGCTGCCGTACTGGTCCGAGGGCGGGAAGGTCATGGCGTGCCCGCTCGACGGGGCACTCCCGCCGCCGCTGTACTCACCGCCGCCTCCGCCACCGCCGCTGCTGACGCCGCTCGTGCGCGAGCCGAGCGGGCCGGCCGGCGGAGCCGACGCGGGCGCGGTGGCGTTCATGCCGCTCATCAGGTCCTGCAAGCGGCCCTTGGCGGCGTTGACGATGTCCGCGGCTTCCTTCGCGTACTTCGCCGACATACCCGCGATCACCGCGCGGGCCTGCATCTCGGCGCCGGGATCCTTGCTGCTCGCGGCCGCTTCCGCGAGCGTGCGGGCGTCGGCGTCGAATTCCCTGAGCAGCGCCTGGCACTGCTGCTGCGCGTCCTTGACCAGGCTCGTCGCGTCACCGATGGTCCGCGCCGTCGACGACGCCCAGTTCGACGCGTCGTCGAGGGCCTGCGTATGTTCCTTGGCCTTCACGCCGAACAGGTCACCGCGGTCGCCGACCCAGTTGCCCCGCAGCTTGCCCGCCTCGGTCTGGTGCCGCGTGCCGTAGTCGGCCAGGGATTTGGACAGCGCGTGCAGGTCCGCCTGCGCCTTGTCGGACGCGCCGGTGTCCCCTTCGAGCTTGTCCGCCGCCTCCTTGATCGGCGCCTCGTAGGGCGCCAGGTCGATCGCCACGCGGGCCCCCTCAGCCGAGTATCCGGCGGAACGTTTCGCCGAATTCGTGCTCGTCGTACTCGTAGTCGTTCTTCGCGGTGGCTACGGACTGGCCGAGGTCGTGCACGCTGCCCGCCACGGAGTGCACGTGGGTGTGCATCCGGTCGAGATGGTCCGCGAGCGAATCGTGCAGGCCGCTTTCGCGCCCGAGGTCGCCGAACAGGTTGCCGGGCAGCGACAGGTTGCCCGCGAGGTGCGTCTTCGCGGCGCCCACGATGTCGCCCGAGAGTGTCCCGGCGTGCGAGTCGTATCGCGCCAGGTCAGCGGGGTCGACGGAGATCCCGGCTGGAGGCTGCCTGGGCGACGACGGCGAAGCCCCGCTCATGCCAGCCGACCGGGGTGGGCCCACGCTGTGGCGTGCTTTTTCGCCACCGCAGGGGACGGTGTCCCGCGAGATTCAGCCATGCCGGATATGGTGCCCCATCGGGCGGCCACGCGCGGGTGAAACCGCCTATTCGACCACCGCGCCGGCCCGGTACCGCCAGAACGCGGGCAGCAGCGCGATGGCGACCGCGATCAGCACGATGACCAGCAGTCCGCCGCTTGTCGACGCGGCCGCGGTGCCGAGCCCGGCCCCGGCCCAGCCATGCGTGACGTCCGCGATCCGCGGCCCACCCGCGACGACGACCGTGAAGGCGCCCTGCATGCGGCCACGCATCTCATCGGTCGCGGCGGCCTGCAGGATGGACTGGCGGTAGATGGCGCTGACCATGTCGGCCGCCCCGCCGATGACTAGGAAGGCGATCGCGAGCCACAGCGCGTGCGCCAGCCCGAAGCCGGCGATCGCCGCGCCCCACGCGCAGATCGCGACCACGACCGCGACGCCCTGGCGGCGGACCCGGCCGAGCCAGCCCGACAGCAGCCCGATCAGCACCGAGCCGATCGGGATCGCGGCGTACAGCCAGCCCAGCGCGAGCCCGCCGCCCGCCGGGTCGCCGAAGGTCCGCTCGGCCATCTCGGGGAACAGCGCCCGCGGCATCCCGGCGACCATCGCGATGATGTCCACGACGAAGCTCGCGAGCAGCACCTTCTGGGTGCCCATGTAGCGGAAGCCGTCGATCACGTCCCGCAACCCGGCGCGGCGCACCTGGCCGGACAGCGGCGGGAGCGCGGGCAGGCGCCACACCGTGTACAGCGTGAGCACCAGCGCGATCGTGTCGAGGAGGTAGAGCGTCGGCAGGCCCAGCACCGGCATCAGGGCACCGGCCGCCATCGGGCCGAAGATCGTGCCGAACATGTTCATCGTGCCGGACAGCGCGGTCGCGGCCGGTAGCAACTCCGGCGCGACCAGTCGGGCCACGATCGCGCTCCGGGTCGGCATGTTGATCGCGAAGAACGCCTGGTTGAGGGCGAGAAGCGCGAGCACCAGCCAGACGGAGCCGATGTTCAGCCAGGCCTGGAGCCACAAGAGCGCGGAGATGACGGCGATACCGGCGTTGCCGAACAGCAGCAGCTTCCGGCGGTCGACGGTGTCGGCGATCGCGCCGCCCCACAGGCCGAACACGAGCAGCGGCACGAGCGCCACGGCGCCGGTGAGACCGACCCAGCCCGAGGAGCCGGTGAGGTCGAAGACCTGCTTCGGCACGGCGACGGTGGTCAACTGGCTGCCGATGGCGGTGACCGCGGTGCCGATCCAGAGCCGCCGGAAGGCCGGTACCTGCAGCGGCTTCGTGTCGATGACGATGTTCCCGAACCGCCTGCGCTTACTCCCGGCCCCCGCCTCGACACTCACAAAACACCAGGTTAGCGGAGCTAAGGAGTTGAGCCGATGTGATTTTCCGTGGAGTGGGAGGGCTCAGCGAGAAGGAGGCAGTGCGGCGCCATTATCGACCGGGCGCGGCACAGCGCAGTCCGTTCTGTTCTCCTGCGTCGGCCATCCGATCGTCATAGGTGATCACCAGGTCCGCATCGAGCAACATGGCGGACGCGACATGGATCACGTCGAGTGAGCGGAAACGGTTCGGGTTCAGGCGTTGGCTGAGACTGACGACCTCGTCGCCGACCGAGTACTCGGCGACGCCGGACATGGCGTCGTCAACGAAGTCCGCCGCAGCGGCGTAACCGGTGGCGAACCGCGCGCGGATGGCCCGGCTCACCTCGATCGACGCCAACCGAGACGACACCAGGGCCGCGTGCTGGTCGACGTGGTCGCGCAGCGCGACCCTCAGGTACTCGGACTCCGGCTCATCGATGACCCGCTTGAGCAATGCGCTGCTGTCGAGGTAGACGCGCATCAGGTGCGGTCGTCGCGATCGAGCAAGTCCAGGCTGCTCTCACCCTGCTCCAGGTGTAGCCGCGGCCGTACATCGCGGAACGGGACACGCGGTGGCGCGACCTTGCCACGGGCGATCAATGGATCGACATGGTCAGCCTGGCTCGGGATCAGCCCGAGGTACTTCCCGACTGCTTCACGCAGGATATGCTGCTGCGAACGCCCGGTGCGCTCGGCCTCAGCCCGCAAGGCTGCCTCCGCCTCGCCACCCAGCCGCAAGTTGGTCGCCATACAAAGGTGGTACCGATCCAACACCACGCGCGGTACCGCCTCGTACTGGTTGGTGTGGAGCCCGCCAACCTAGGGCGCCACCCGCTGCACGATCCAGCCGTCGTGGGTGCGGACGTAGCGCAGCCTGTCGTGCAGGCGGTTCTCCTGCCCCTGCCAGAACTCCACCGTGTCCGGCTTGATCCGCCAGCCGCCCCAGTGCGGCGGGAACGGGATCTCCTCGACGTCGGCGAACCGGCGCTCGATCGAGTTCAGCGCGTTGTCCAGCTCGCGCCTGCTGCGGACCACCTGCGACTGCGGCGAAGCCCACGCACCCAGCTGCGAACCACGCGGCCGCGAGGCCCAGTACGCGGCCGTCTCCTTGATGTCCACCTTCTCGACCTCACCCCGCACGGTCACCTGCCGGTGCAGCGCGTACCACGGGAAGGTCACCGACGCGTACCGCGTCACGGTCAGATCGTGGCTCTTCGACGAGGTGTAGTTCGTGTAGAACACCACCCCGCGTTCGTCCAGCCCCTTGCACAGCACCGTTCGCGAGGACGGGCGCCCTTCGGCGTCCGCGGTGGCCAGTACCATCGCGTTCGGTTCGGCGACACCCGCGGCGACGGCCCGGTTCAGCCAGCTCTGCAGCTGTTCCGTCCAGGTATCCGCCAGATCGTTCTCGTCCAGCGAGTCCCCCTCGTAGGCGACCCGCATCCCCGGCAGACGTACCGCCGCGTCGTCGATGTCACCGACCTCCGGCATCTGGAACCTCCGCGCCCGCGCGTGCGTGAGACAAGTGGATGAAGGATGACGTTAGGGCCTGCGACCTCCGGGCGGAACCCGCCGAACGGTGACGCCTACCACGACGCTTTGCCCAGCGCCGCTCTGGCTCGATCAAGATCCCGCCCCGCCGTCACCGCGTCGAGTGCCAGCGCCGTGATGAGCACACCGCCGGCCGCGAGCGGGGTCAACGACCACCATTCACCGCCGGCAGGCTTGGTCGCCTCCTCGCCGCCGACCAGCAACTCCGTTGCCAGCACCCGCCATCCCGCGAGATGCGCCAGGCTGTCCAGAGATCCAACGTCCAACGTCTGGTGAAGGACCGGCAGCCCGGCACGTTCGATCCGCTGAGTGCTTCGCAGCAGACCGGCCCGTTCGCCCTCGCGGCCGAGGACGAGGACCTCCCGCGTGTGCAGCTTCGCCCCGTCCTCCAGCGTCGCGAACAGTTCCGCGGTGTGCCGGGCCCGCGAGGTCACGACCGTGGGCTCCGGCAGGTACTCGAGCACCCCGCCCCGCTCGACCTCCACGCGCACCGTGAACCGGCTCCTGCCGCCGCCCTGCCCCGGCAGCGCGAGCGTCGCCGCGACCCCCGACAGGCGCAGCCGCGCCCCGGGCCCGACCCGCACCGACAACCGCAGCTCATCCCCGCCGAGCGGCGAGCTCGCGGAGTTGACCAGGTGCACGATCGCGTCGCCGCTGGTGCGTTTCGGGATCAGCATGAGCGGCGACATCGATTTCAGCTCCGGCAGCACGGTGCGCCCGTCGCGGTACTCGGCCACCAGCCGGGCGTCGGCCCTCATCCCAGCTGCTTACGAACCCAGTCGACGACCTCGGGCGCGTCCGGAGTGTCCACAAGGGACTGGGTGATGACCGGCAGCGCACCGCGCATCCGGTGCGCGTCGGAGGTCATCACGTCCAGGTCCGCGCCGACGAGATGGGCGATATCGATCTTGTTGATCACCAGCAGATCCGCGGTCGTGACTCCGGGACCGCCCTTACGCGGCACCTTGTCCCCGCCCGCGACGTCCACCACGAACACCTGGCTGTCCGCGAGACCGCGGCTGAACACCGCCGTCAGGTTGTCACCGCCGCTTTCGATGATCACCAGCTCGAGGCCGGGAAAGCGCTCTTCGAGTCGCTCGACGGCGTCGAGGTTCGCGGTGATGTCGTCGCGGATCGCGGTGTGCGGGCACGCACCGGTCTGCACGGCCTCGATGCGCTCGACGTCGAGCACGCCCGCATGGCGCAGGAAGTCCGCGTCCTCGGTCGTGTAGATGTCGTTGGTGACCACGGCGAGGTTCAACTCGTCGCCCAGTGCCCGGCACAGCGCGGCGACCAGTGCGGTCTTCCCGCTGCCGACCGGACCGCCGATGCCGATCCGGAACGCGCGGCCGTGCTTCGGCGCGGCCTCGTGGTGATCGGGTTCGGCGACCGTGGGATCGAAGTTCACGGCGTGGAAATGACCATGCCCGTGCTCAGCTGGCAAAGAGACGCACCTCTTCCTTGTGATGCCGAAGATGCGCTTCGGCGAGCAGATCCAGCGCCGGGGCGCTGGACGCGGGCAGCTCCGCGGGTTCGGCGCCCGCGGTGGCGGCGGCTTCGTCGGCGACGGCTTCCAGCGCCGGCGCCGATCGTGCCACGATCGCGTTGACCCGCAACGGGTCGAACCCGAGCAGCCGCACCGCCGCGCTCGCCGGACCGGAGACCGACAGGTACGCGACGGCCAGCGCCGCCTCGCGCGGCAGGCCGCCACCGGCCCCCACGAGCGCCCCGGTGATGATCGGATGGTGCGGCCGCGGCGTCACGGCGAGCAACTCCCCGACCGCGGGCCAGGCGATCCGCCCCGCCCGTGCGGTGCCCCGCCCCTGCGCGCGCGAAGCCTCGCGCTGCGCGAGCGAAGGCGTGCGCGCGTCGAACTCCGCGTCGAGCCGCACCCAGTGTCCACTATGGACGCGGCGGCGGGCCGCGTGTGCCGCGGCGGCGGCGAACGCGGCGCCCACCAGCCCCACGGTCCACAAGCGACCGTGCAGGAACGCGGGCAGCTCCTCCTCGGCGGTCACGAGCCCGCGCGCGACGACCTCCTCGAGGCCGCCCGAGTGGACATGCCCGCCGCCGGGGAAGCGGGAGTCGGCCAGCAGCAGTGCGGTGACGTCCATCAGAAAAGAAAGTACCGCTGCGCCATCGGGAGTTCTTCCACCGGCCGCGGCTCGATCAGTTCGCCGTCGACGTGCACGGAGAAACTGTCCGGGTCCACCCGCACGTCGGGCATCGCATCGTTGAGCACCATGTCCGCCTTGCCGACCGCACGGGTGTCCTCGATCGCCACCAGCCGCCGCCGGAGCCCGAACGTGCCGGCCAGATCGGCCTTGATCGCCGCCTCGGTGACGAAGTGCAGGCTGGTCTCCGCCGCGACGGGCGTCTGCGCGCCGAACATCGGGCGCGCGAGCACCGGCTGCGGGGTCGGGATCGACGCGTTCGCGTCGCCCATCGCCGCCCACGCGCCGAACCCGCCCTTGAGCACGACATGCGGTTTCACACCGAAGAACTTCGGCTCCCACAGCACAAGGTCGGCGAGCTTGCCGACCTCGACCGAGCCGATCTCGTGCGCCATCCCGTGCGCGATCGCCGGGTTGATCGTGTACTTGGCGACGTACCGGCGGGCACGCAGGTTGTCCGCCGCCCCGTCACCGGGCAGCGAACCGCGGCGGCGCTTCATCGCGTGCGCGGTCTGCCAGGTCCGGATGATCACCTCACCGATCCGGCCCATCGCCTGCGAGTCCGAACTGATCATCGAGATCGCACCCAGATCGTGCAGCACGTCCTCGGCCGCCATCGTCGTGGGCCGGATCCGGCTTTCCGCGAACGCGAGATCCTCCGGCACCGACGGGTTGAGATGGTGGCACACCATCAGCATGTCGAGATGCTCTTCGAGCGTGTTGACCGTATGCGGCCTGGTCGGGTTCGTCGAGGAAGGTAGGACGTTGGACAACGACACGACCTTGATGATGTCCGGCGCGTGCCCACCACCGGCGCCCTCGGTGTGGTAGGCGTTGATCGACCGCCCGGCGATGGCGTCCACAGTGGACTCGATGAACCCAGCCTCGTTCAGCGTGTCCGTGTGGATGGCCACCTGCGCGCCGTACTCGCCGGCCACGGCCAGCGCGGCGTCGATCGCCGCCGGGGTCGAACCCCAGTCCTCGTGCAGTTTGAGCCCGCCCGCACCGGCCTCCAACTGCTCACGCAACGCCTCATGCCGGACGGTGTTTCCCTTTCCCAGCAACATGACGTTGACCGGCATACCGTCCATCGAGCGCAGCATCCGGCCCAGGTTCCACGCGCCGGGCGTGACGGTGGTGGCCTTGCTGCCCTCCACCGGCCCCGTACCACCGCCGACGAGCGTGGTCAGCCCGGCCGCGAGCGCGGTGTCCACAAGCTGTGGACAGATGAAATGGACATGGCAGTCGATCCCGCCCGCGGTGAGGATCTTTCCGTTGCCCGCCAGCACTTCCGTCGACGGCCCGATGACGAGCGCCGGGTCCACCCCGTCCATCGTGTCGGGGTTGCCCGCCTTGCCGATCCCGGCGATCCGGCCGTCGCGGATGCCCACGTCGGCCTTGACGACACCCCAGTGGTCGAGGATCACCGCGCCGGTGATCACCAGGTCCGGGGCGCCCTCCGCGCGGGTGGCCATGCCCTGGCCCATCGACTCGCGGATGACCTTGCCGCCGCCGAACATCACCTCGTCCCCGGCGCCGGGGCCCATGCTGCGGTCCTCGGTGACCTCGATGAGCAGGTCGGTGTCGGCGAGCCGCACTCGGTCGCCGACCGTCGGCCCGAAAAGCTCGACGTACCGCCCACGCTCGACGCCGCTCATGCGCGCACCTCGCTGGCGCTCGGTGCGGCATTCGCCGGGGGCGCAGTGCTGAATGATTCGCTCGCAAGCTCGCTCATGCGAGACCTTTCCGCTGCAACCCGGGGACCAGTTGCTTGCCCGCCAGCGGAACCAGGTCCACCTCGCGGTCCACCCCCGGCTCGAACCGGACGGACGTGCCGGCCGGGACGTCGAGCCGGTGCCCCCGCGCGGCGTCGCGGTCGAAGTCCAGGGCCGCGTTGGTCTCCGCGAAGTGGAAATGCGAGCCGACCTGCACGGGCCGGTCGCCGGTGTTGACCACGCGCAGCGTGATCCGCGGCCGGCCGGGGTTCAACTCGACCGGATCATCCGCCGGGATGATCTCTCCTGGGCGCATGCGAGCCCGGTGCTGATGCGGGAGATCCCGCGCCCCGCCGGTCCTCTGCCGCAGCGCTCCTGCGTCGCGCTCGCTCATGCGGTGCCTCCATCAGACGATCGGGTCGTGCACGGTCACGAGCTTCGTGCCGTCCGGGAACGTGGCTTCGACCTGCACGGCGTCGACCATCTCGGGGATTCCGGGCTGCACCTGGTCCCGCGAGAGAACATGGCGCCCGCCCGCGACGAGATCGGTGACGCTCGCCCCGTCGCGCGCGCCCTCGAGCACGTAGTCGGTGATCAGCGCGACCGCCTCGGGGTAGTTGAGCTTCACCCCGCGCTCGAGCCGGCGCCGCGCCACGTCGGCGGCGACGTGGACGAGCAGTTTGTCCCGTTCTTGAGGGCTGAGGTGCATGCGCTAGGTCTATCACCGCTCGCCCGCGCACGCGCCCCGCAGAAACACAGGATTTACACGCGAGAGGCCGTCCAGACTGAATCGTTCTCGTAATCGTGACCGAAACCACCGCTTCTTTCGATTGCGACCCGCGACGGGTAGGTGCATCGTTTGGTGATCCGTGCGACGAAGCGCGTACCCCGCGTGTCGCTCGCGCGAGTCGTGAACTTGAAGCATCTGTCGGGGAACGCGCGTCGAAAGGTCTCTTACCGTGACTACCTCAGCGCCTGCTGTCACCAACCAGGAAGACGGGTTCAGGCCCGGCTTGGAGGGCGTGGTCGCCTTCCGCACCGAAATCGCCGAACCCGACCGCAACGGGGGCGCTCTGCGCTACCGCGGTGTCGACATCGAGGACCTTGCCGGCAAGGTCAGCTTCGGTGACGTGTGGGGCCTGCTGGTCGATGCGAAGTTCGGCCATCCCCTCCCGCCCGCCGAGCCGTTCCCGCTGCCCGTGCACAGCGGGGACGTGCGGGTAGACGTGCAGGCCGCGCTCGCGATGGTCGCGCCGATCTGGGGTTTCCAGCCGCTGCTGGACGTCAGCGACGCCGAAGCCCGCGACAACCTGGCCCGCGCGTCGGTGATGGCACTGTCCTACGTCGCGCAGTCCGCGCGCGGTATCGGGGTCCCAGCCGTGCCGCAGGCGAGGGTCGACGAGGCGAAGACGATCACCGAGCGGTTCATGGTCCGCTGGCGTGGCGAGCCGGACCCGGCGCACGTCAAGGCCGTCGACGCGTACTGGGTGTCCGCCGCCGAGCACGGGCTCAACGCCTCCACGTTCACCGCCCGCGTGATCGCCTCCACCGGCGCCGACGTCGCCGCCGCCCTGTCCGGGGCGATCGGCGCGATGTCCGGCCCGCTGCACGGCGGCGCCCCCGCGCGGGTGCTGCCGATGATCGAAGAGGTCGAGCGCATCGGGGACGCGCGCAAGCTGGTGAAGACCATCCTCGACCGCAAGGAGCGGTTGATGGGCTTCGGCCACCGCGTCTACCGCGCGGAGGATCCGCGGGCCCGGGTGCTCCGCCGTACCTGCAAGGAACTGGGTGCCGAGCGGTACGAGGTCGCCCAAGCGCTCGAGCAGGCCGCGCTGGCGGAACTGCGCGAGCGGCGCCCCGACCGTCCTATCGAGACGAACGTCGAGTTCTGGGCCGCGGTGATCCTGGACTTCGCGAAGGTGCCGCCGCACATGATGCCCGCGATGTTCACCTCGGCCCGCACCGCGGGCTGGGCCGCGCACATCCTCGAGCAGAAGCGCACCGGCCGCCTGGTCCGCCCGTCGGCCGGTTACGTCGGCCCCGGCCCGCGGCAGCCACGGGAGGTCGAAGGCTGGGACAAGGTCAGCGGCTGACGTCCACCGAACGGTGGATCTGAGGTTCCACGGCTCGGGCGTCCCGCGGCGGGGCACCCGAGCCGCGTGCTCTGGGCATGACGGTCAGCGTGCGCGGCCTGCGCAAGGAGTACCCGGGGCAGGTCGCGGTCGACGGCATCGTCCTGCAGACCGCGAACGACGTGAGGCGGCCGACCGCCGGCGAGACGGTCCGGCATTTCGCCCGCTTCGATCCGGCTCCCCGCGCTCCCGCCGCACATCGGCGAGGCGACGGTGAAGACCCACCTGCTGCGCGTGTTCGGGAAGCTCGACGTTCCGACCGGACCGCGGCGGTGACCACCGCGACGGCCCGGGGGTTGCCGGGCTGATCCGGCGGGCAGAATATCGGCATGCTGCCCAGCACCGAGTTCTCCCTGCTCCGCCGCCTGGCCACGGAACAGTCCGCCGCGCGCGTGCCGTCGATCGTCGCCGCCGTGGTGCGGGACGGCGCGCTGCTGTGGTCGGGCGAACGAGGGTTCGTCGGGGACACGCCGCCCGACGACGACACGCAGTACCGGCTGGGCTCGATCACCAAGACCTTCGTCGCGGTGCTCGTCATGCGGCTGCGTGACGAGGGCAGGCTCGACCTCAACGACCCGCTCGACAAGCACGTGTCCGGTACCAGCTTCGGATCGTCGACAATCGCACAACTGTTGTCACACACCGGCGGGCTCACCTCCGAGTCACCCGGTTCCTGGTGGGAGCGCAGCGCCGGCGGTGACTGGGCGGCTTTGGCGGCAAGCCTCGCGCAGGACGCGGTGAAGAACCGGCCCGGCAGCCGGTTCCACTACTCCAACGTCGGGTACGGCGTGCTCGGCGAACTGGTGGCGCGCCACCGCGGGATGAGCTGGCTCGACGCGGCGCGAGCGGAGATCCTCGCCCCGCTCGGCATGTCACGCACCTCGCCACATCCCGAAGGCAGGCACGCGAGCGGGTACGCAGTGCACCCCTACGCCGATCTGCTGCTGCCCGAGCCCGCCCCCGACGCGGGCGCGATGGCACCGGCCGGTCAGCTGTGGTCCACCGTCACCGACCTCGCCCGCTGGACGGCGTTCGTCGGCGGGGACACGGCGGACGTCCTACGTCCGGAGACGATCGCGGAGATGCGCGCGGTCGCGACCGTCGACGACGGCGACTCGTGGACCGCAGGCTACGGCCTCGGCCTCCAGCTCGTGCGCCATCAGGGCCGGCGGCTGGCCGGGCACACCGGTTCCATGCCTGGCTTCCTGGCGACCTCGATGATCGACCCGACCACCGGCACCGGGGCCCTCGCGATGGCCAACACGACCTCGGGTCCCGCGCTGCTGTCGCTGGTCATCGACCTGATCGCGACGGCGGATGAGCAGGAGCCGAAGCTGCCGTCGCCGTGGCGGCCGTCCGAGGTCGACCGGTCCCTGCTCGCGCTGACCGGGCTGTGGCATTGGGGTCCGACGTCCTACCTCCTACGGCTGATCCCCGGCGGGATGTTCGACCTCCGCCCCGTGGCCAGCGGCCGCGCGTCCCGGTTCCGCCCCGTCGGACCGGACGAGTGGCTCGGACTCGACGGGTACTACGCGGGCGAAACCCTGCGGATCGGCCGCACCGCCGACGGCACCCCCAACCACCTGGACCTCGCCACCTTCATCTTCACCCGCACGCCGTACGACCCGGCCGCCCCGATCCCCGGCGGTGTCGACGAGCACGGCTGGCGCCCATGACAGACTGGGCGCATGACCGAGTTGACGATCCCCGCTGAACTCAAGCCCCGCGACGGGCGCTTCGGCTGCGGGCCCTCGAAGGTCCGGGCGGAGCAGCTCGCCAACCTCGCCTCCGAGGGGGCGAAGTACCTGGGCACATCCCACCGGCAGAAGCCGGTGAAGTCCCTGGTCGGGCGGGTACGCGCGGGATTGTCCGAGCTGTTCTCCCTGCCGGAGGGCTACGAGGTCGTGCTCGGCAACGGCGGCACCACGGCGTTCTGGGACGCCGCGGCGTTCGGCCTGGTGCGCGAGCGCGCGCAGCACTTCACGTACGGCGAGTTCTCCTCGAAGTTCGCCGCGGTGACCAAGGGCGCCCCGTTCCTGGCTGACTCGATCGTGGTCAAGTCGGAGCCGGGCAGCGCCCCCGAGATCGCCTACGAGCCGGGCGCGGACCTGGTCGGCTGGGCGCACAACGAGACCTCGACCGGCGTCGCCGTGCCGGTCCGGCGGCCCGCGGGCAGCGAGGGCGCGCTCGTCGCGATCGACGCGACCTCGGGCGCGGGTGGCCTGCCGGTCAAGGCCGAGGACTTCGACGTCTACTACTTCGCGCCCCAGAAGTCGTTCGCCTCGGACGGCGGCCTGTGGCTCGCGCTCATGTCCCCGGCGGCGATCGAGCGGGTCCGCGAAATCGGCGCGAGCGACCGGTGGATCCCGGAGTTCCTGTCGCTGACCACGGCGCTGGACAACTCGCGCAAGGACCAGACGTACAACACCCCCGCCGTCGCGACGCTGTTCCTGCTCGCCGACCAGATCGAGTGGATGCTCGGCAACGGCGGCCTCGAGTGGACCGTGGCGCGCACCAAGGACTCCTCGGACCGGCTGTACGAATGGGCCGAGCAGACCAGCTACACGGTGCCGTTCGTGAAGGACCCGGCGCTGCGCTCGCAGGTCGTCGGCACGGTCGACTTCATCGACGAGGTCGATGCCGCTGAGGTCGCGAAGGTGTTGCGCGCCAACGGCATCGTCGACGTGGAGCCGTACCGCAAGCTGGGCCGCAACCAGCTACGCGTCGGCATGTTCCCGGCGATCGAGCCCGGTGACATCACCGCGCTGATCAGCTGCATCGAGTTCGTGGTCGAGCGGCTTTCCGAGAAGTAGCAGCAGCGCCAGGCCCGGCGGGTCGCTCTCGGCGAGTGGGCAGAACTCCCTTGCCCGGGACCGGGGTGAGGCCCGGCAATTGGATGACGAAGTCTCGGCGCGCCTGCACCGTCAAGGCGACGCGCCGTCCTACCGTTGGCACTGGAAAGGTGAAGCCTGGAGGAGGCGGCTGATGCGTGCGCTGAGGGTTGTCGGGATACACGAGGACGGGAAGTCCATCGTGTGCGAAGACCCGGCGCGCCGCGAACGTTTTCTGCTTCCGGCCGATGAAAGACTGCGGGCGGCCGCGAGGGGGGACATCACCCGGCTCGGTCAGATCGAAATCGAGTTGGAGAGTCAGATGCGACCACGTGAGATCCAGGCCCGGATCCGGGCCGGCGAATCCGTGCAGCAGGTGGCGGCCTCCGCGGGCGTGCCCGAACAGCGCGTGGAACGGTTCGCGTATCCGGTGCTCCTCGAACGCTCGCGCATCGCGGAACTCGCGCAGAGCGCGCACCCGATCCGCGAGGACGGGCCGGACGTGCGAACTCTCGGCGAGGTCGTGGCGTACGCGTTCGGCGTGCGCGGCCAGGACTACGCGCACGCGGAATGGGACGCCTGGAAGGGCGACGACGGCAAGTGGGTCGTCGCGCTGGGCTGGCAGACCGGGCGCTCCGACATGCGCGCGCACTGGTCGTTCGCGCCGGGCGCGCACGGCGGCACGGTCACCGCGCTCGACGAGCACGCCGAGGACCTCCTCGATCCGCACCGCGCGCCACGCACCCTTCGCGCGGTCGAACCCGAGCCCTTGCCGGTCGCCGAGCCGGAGCAGCCCGAGTTGACCAGCGAGAAGCCCGAAGAGCCTGAGGCCGTCGCGCCGGAGCCGCCCGCCGAGCCCAAGCCCGAGCCGGAGCAGGCGTCGAAGCCCGCCCCGCCGGCAAAGCCGAAGGCCAAGAAGAACCATCCGGCCGTCCCGGCGTGGGAGGACGTCCTGCTCGGCGTCCGCTCGCAGCGCGGCTGACGCTCACAGCCCTTCGGCGAGCTTCTTCGGCGCGATCACGCGGTAGGCCTCGGTCACGATGGACTGGATCTCGGTCCAGTCCACGGGCACGTCGAGCCAAACCCCGAGCCAGCCGCGATGCCCGACGTACGGCGGCCGGAAGAACCGGTCCGGTTCCTGCGCGACGAGTTCCTCCTGCACGCCCGGCGGTGCGGCACACCAGAACGCCAGGCGCTCGTCGTGGTGATGGTTCGCGTACATGACGAAGGTCTTCTTGCCGCGGACGAACCAGGTCGGCTCGCCGTGGCTCAGTCGCTCCGTCGTCTCCGGCAGGGCCAGGCACAGCTTCCGCAACGAAACGAGCGGGTCCATGCGAGGATTGTCGCTCCGGTCAGCCCTGGTCCACAGGTGCGCGCCAGCGGATCTGTGGTTGCAGCGCCTCCGACTCGACGCGGTTCTTGTGGGTGGCGACGATGTCGAACAGGGACTCGAGCAGGGTGTCGCCGAGCAGGTGTGGCTGGAGACCGAGTTCGACCAGCCCGGTGTGCTTGACGTTGTAGTAATGCTCGGGCGCTTCGACACGGGGGTTGTCGAGGTGGTCGATGTGGACCGGCCCCGGGAAGGCTTCGGCGACGACGTCGGCGATCTGCGCGACGGACATGGCCTCCGTCATCTGGTTGAACACCCGGAACTCGCCGCGGGCGGCGGGGTGTTCGACGGCGAGGCGGATACATTCGACGGTGTCGCGGATGTCGATCAGACCGCGGGTCTGCCCGCCGCCGCCGTAGACGGTCAGCGGCTGGCCGAGGACGGCCTGGATGACGAAGCGGTTGAGCACGGTCCCGAACACGGCGTCGTAGTCCAGGCGGGTGGCGAGCCGTTCGTCGCGCGCGGTCTGCGGGGTCTGCTGCCCGTACACGACACCCTGGTTGAGGTCGGTGGCGCGCAGGCTCCAGACGCGGCAGGTGAACTCGATGTTGTGCGAGTCGTGCACCTTGCTCAGGTGGTAGAACGAGCCCGGTCGTTTCGGATAGAGCATCCGGTCGCGGCGGCCGTTGTGCTCGATCTCGAGCCAGCCTTCTTCGATGTCGATGTCCGGGGTGCCGTACTCACCCATCGTGCCCAGCTTGACCAGGTGAATGTCCGGGTCGGTCTCGGCGATCGCGAACAGCAGGTTCAGCGTGCCGATGACGTTGTTGTGCTGGGTGTAGACCGCATGGGCCCGGTCGATCATGGAATACGGCGCGGCGCGCTGCTCGGCGAAATGCACGATCGCCCCGGGCGCGAACTCCCGCACCGTGTCCAGGACGAACTCGGCGTCGAGCAGGTCTCCGACGTAGCACGCGAGCCGCCGGCCCGACACCTGTTCCCACGCGGTGACACGGGTTTCGAGATCGGCGATGGGAACCAGACTGTCGACGCCGAGCTCCTCGTCGTAGCCGCGACGGGCCAGGTTGTCCAGCACCGCGACGTCGTATCCCGCATCAGAGAGATGCAACGCGGTTGGCCAGCCGAGGTACCCGTCTCCGCCCAAGACCAGAACCCGCATAGAACCGTCCGCCTCCCCCTGTTCGGAATTTCCGTTCTGTCCGCGTGACTTTACCGAACGTGAACTTGACGTTTGTTAAGAGAAAGCCAAGAAGTTCCTGAGATCATTTTGAGAAAGCAACCCCGCCCGCCGCCGAGCCGGGGCGCGGGGAAAGATGAGCGCATGGCCACGGTTCTGCACGACGGCGGCCCACGAGTGCTGGGGCGGATCACGAGGGCACTGGCGAGTTCCGTACTGGCGACGGGGGTGTCCCAGATAACACTGCTCGCCCTGCTCGGCTGGGGGCATGCGAGCCCGGCACTGGCGAGCACGCTGGCCTTCCTCGCGGGCGCGGTGCCGAATTATCTGCTGAGCCGCCGCTGGGCGTGGGGACGCCGGGGCCGGCCCCGGATGGTCGGGGAGACGCTGCCGTATGTGGCGGTGATCGCCGCCGGCGGCCTCGCTTCGGTCGGCCTGACCACGTTCACCGGATGGCTGATCGGTCCGCTCGCGCTGCCGCACGTCTGGTCGGTCGTGGTGCTCGACGCCGCGTACCTTGCCAGCTACGTGGTGATCTTCGCGGTGAAGTTCGCGCTGCTGGACCGGGTGGTCTTCCGGATGTGGTCGCGCCACCAGGTGGAGAGCATGACCCGCGCGTAGTTCGCACCGTAGGCGACGTTGCGGCCCTTCTTGCTCTTGCCGGCCTTCCGCAGCCGCATCGTCATCGGCAGCTCCACCACCCGCGCGCCGCGGGCGAGCACCCCGAGCAGCAGTTCGGAGGACTGGTACTGGGGTTCGGCGAGGGTGACGTCGCGGGCGAGATCGGCGTGCATCGCGCGGAACCCGAACGAGGTGTCGGTCAGGTGGCGCCGGGTGAGGATCGACGCCAGCAGCGCGAACACCCGCACCCCCAGCCAGCGCAACCGGCTGTCGGCGTCCTCGTGGCCGAGGCGGCGAGAGCCCGTGACGAAGTCCGCAGTGCCCTCGAGCAGTGGCGCCAGCAGCGTGGGAAGCTCGCTGTTGTCATACTGGCCGTCGGCGTCGGTGGTGACCACGTACCGGGCCCCGAGCTCGGAAGCAAGCTGGTAGCCCAGCCGCAGCGCGGCGCCCTGCCCCCGGTTGCGCGGTGCGGCGCATACGTACGCGCCGTGCTCGGCGACGGCGGCGGTCGCGTCGGTGGCACCGTCCACCACGACGAGCACGTCCACGTCCATGCCGTGACTGGTGCGAGGCATGGCGTCCAGCACCGGCCCGAGCCCGTTCTCCTCGTTGTAGGCGGCGATCACGACGGTCACCTCCGCCAGCCGGGGTGTCCCGTACCGCTGGTGGAATGCCGCCAGGGACGCGCTGTCCACCGCATCCGGGAACGGATCGAGCTTCGGGTAGCGGGTGAGCGCGGTGAACCCGATCGCCCCGGCCAGCGGCAGCAGCACCAGGCCCGGTAGCTGGTAACGCCAGGAGAACTCGAACACCGCCGCGCCACCCAGCAGGACCAGCGCGCTGCCGGTGGTCAGCAGCGCCGCCCCGCGCAACCTTCCGCGGCGGCGCGCGAGCCCGGCGAGCCCGAGCAGCCCCGCGGCGGCCAGCAGCGGGCCCGGCGTGTAGCCGACGCTGAGCTGGTAACCGCGCAGGAAGCCCGCCAGCGCGGGATCGACGGAGGGATCGACACCGTCCAGCGGCCGGGTGACGCTGGACGCGTCGGTGAAGTCGAACGTCGGGTACGTCGTCTGGAACTGCCAGCGCTCCACCGGCACGTCATTGGGCGACGTGGTCTTCGACCAGGCGAACCCCTTCGCGAAGTCGCCCAGCACCTCCCGCGCGAAGTCCCAGGGCTGCGCGCGCACCACCGCCATCCCGAACTCGTGCATCAGCTGCTGCGACGTCTCCCCCGGGGGAACCGGCACCGGAGGCCATCCGGGCACCGTGTCGAGGTGCGCGTAGTAGTCGACTCCCTGACGCTGGCCGAGCGGTTCCGCCGGGCATAGCGCCCGCAGCGTGTCGTCCAGCTTCAACTCGCCGCAGTCGGCCACCACGGCGGCGCGGCCGTAGAGCACGTTGCCCGACGAGGTCGAGACCCCCCAGGACCCGGTCACCGAAGCGAAATACGCGGCGTAGCCGCCCACCACGAGCGCGCAACCGACCAGTCCCGCCGTGGTTCGTGCGGCGATGCGCCGCCAGCCCACCCGCAAGCCGCCGGCCAGCAGCAGGTACACGGCGAACGGCACGACCAGGGTGATCCCGATCAGCCGCACCAGCACCGCGAATCCCACCAGGAGCCCGGCCACACCGGCGCTCCGCCAGCCCGGCACACCGCGAGCGAGCAACAGCCACAGCACGGCGACGAGCAGCGCGTCGAACCACACCTCGGCCATGATGTTCTGCTCGATCTGCAGCTGGTAACCGTCCAGCAGCACCGGGACCGCGACCAGCGCCGCGACCCACGCCCTCGCGCCCAGCCGGCGGGCGAGGGCATACAGGGCCACTCCCAGCGCCAGCCCCAGCACATGCTGAACCGCGGCCACGAACGCCAGGTCACCCACCGCGAGCAGTGGCCGCAGGATCAGGTCGTAGCCGATCGGGTTGAGCTGATCGGGCCGCATCGCCGTCAGGTTTTCCAGGTAGCGAAACGAGTCGATGTACAGCAGTGCCGGTTGATAAGCCAGCCACACCAGCACTCGCAGCACGAGCCCGGCCACCAGCAGAACGGTGATGAGCCAGTGCCGCCGCAACGACGCCGTCATGCCGGTCCCGTTTCCCGGAAGTACTGCCAGGTGCTCGCCAGCCCGTCGGTCAGCCCGACCCGGGACCGGTAGCCGAGCGCCTCGGCGGCGCGGGAGGTATCCACGATCACGGCGGGCATCTCGCCCGCCGGCGCCTCGACGTGGTCGACCGGCAGCGGGCACGCGGTCGCCTCTCGCGCGGCCGCCACCAGTTCCAGCACGGACACCGACCGGCCCGACCCCACGATCGCCGTGCCGCTGTAGTCGGTCTCGACCGCGGCCAGCATCGCGGCGACCACGTCGTCGACGTGCACCAGATCGCGCCGCTGCCGGCCGTCCCCGTAAATCCGTACCCGGTCGCCGGACAGCGCGGCGCGCATCAGCCGCGGCACGAAACTGTCCTTATGCGACATTCCCGGGCCGTAGACGTTGGTCAACCGCAACGCGCACGTGCCCAGCCCGTACGCGCCCGCGTACCCGGACATGAGCATTTCGCATGCCGCCTTCGTCGCCCCGTACGGGGTAAGCGGCCGCAACGGCAGCTGTTCGTAGATCGTGCTCGTACCCACGTTGCCGGTCACCGCGTTCGTCGACGCGAGCACGAACCGCGCTACCGCCCGCTCCCGCGCCAGCTCGAGCAACCCCTGTGTCACCGCCACGTTGTCGTCGAAGGTGCGTACTGGGGCGTCCACCGACCCCAGCACCGACGTCACCGCCGCGAGATGCACGATCGCCGTCGTGCCGGGTGCCACGGCCTCGCGCCGCACCTCGGGGTCGGTGAGATCGCCGGCCACCGATCGCACGCCGGGAGTGTCGGGAAACGGCTCGCGGTCGGCCACCGTCACCGCCGCCCCGCGCTCGCACAGCGCGGCCACCACCGCACGGCCGATGAACCCGCTGCCACCGGTCACCACGACCCGGCGACCGAACCAGTCATCCGACATGCCCAGCAACCTAACCACCCACTCTGAGCACGCCCTCACCGGGACTTGTTCTGCGTTCTACAAGGCGTAGGCGAGGACCCCGAACCACGCGAGCACGCAGCCGGCCGCGGCGCCGAGGGCAAGCCAGCGCACGATCGGCAGGCGCCGCGCCAGCCACAGCGAAGGCGCCAGGCCCGCCGTGACCACGACCGCCGCCAGCAGCACCACCCAGCCCGCGGTCTCCTCCGCCAGCGCGGCGGCGAGCGCGAGCATCGCGGTGATCACCACGGTCGCGACGAACCCGGCGACCACGAGACCGGTACCCCAGGGGGTCGGCTCGTTCCCGATCTCCACTGGTCCGAACAACCGCCGGGCCAGCGTGGGTTCCGCCTGCTCCGCGGCGGCCGGCGGGACCACGACCACCTCGTCGGTCACCGGGTCGACGAAGTGGACCGGCGTGCCCATCACCGTCGCGACACGTCCGGCGAGTTGCTGACCGCGCCGCGAGACGACCGGTGCGGCTTCCCCCTGCTGCCCGCCCTTTTCGGCCGCGCGGCGGACGGCGGCGGCGACCCTCGCCCATTCGTGCAAGGCGTCGGCGAGTTCGGCACCGAGTGCGAGGCTGTGCGGATCGATCTCGCGCGCGTTCGCCCCACCGTGCCCTCTCAGCACGGCCCGCTCCCCGCGGATCCGCAGCTCCACGCGTGTGCCTCCCCATCCGGCCCGTTCGAATGCCAGTAACTTACCGCTCGGCGAACTCGTAGAACGCGACCGCGGCCGCGGTGGCGACGTTGAGCGAGTCCACCCCGTCGGCCATCGGGATCCGGACCGCCACGTCGGCCGCGGAAAGCGCTTCCTCGGACAGCCCGGGACCTTCCGAACCCAGGAGCAACGCGACCTTCCCACCGGCCGCGGCAAGATCACGCAGCCGCACGGAATCCGCCCTCGGCGTCAGGGCCGCCACGCGGAAACCGTTGCTCTTCACCAGTGCGAGCCCATCCGGCCACGGTTCGAGCGGCGCGAACGGGACCCGGAGGACGTTGCCCATCGACACCCGGACGCTCCGGCGGTACAGCGGATCGGAACAGCCGGGGCCGAGCACGACGCCGCCGACACCGAGCGCGGCCGCGTTGCGGAACAGCGCGCCCAGGTTCTCGTGGTCGCCGACCCCTTCGAGCACCGCTATGACGTTGGATGTCCTCAGCAGGTCCGCGACGGCGGGCCGTGGCGCCCGGTCGGCCACCGCGAGCACACCCCGGTTGAGGTGAAAGCCGACGATCTCGGCCATCACCTCGGCGGAACTGATGTACGCGGGCACGTCGACCCCGGCCAGATCCGGGGCCAGCTCGTCGATCCGGCGCTCGACGCCTAACAGTGACCGGACCGGGTAACCGGACGCGAGCAGGCGCCGGACGACGACCGTACCCTCGGCAATGACGAACCCGCGACCGCCGGGCCGGTCCGGCCGCCGGTCGGCTGTCGACAATTCACGAAAATCGTCGACACGCGGATCGCCGGCCTGCTCGACATGGATGCGTTGCGCCACAGGAACGAGTCTGGCCCCGGGGCGGTTGGACCGAACGAGGTGGGTACCGCTACGACGAACGGAGCATGATCTGCACGTGCGGAGCCCACCAACCGCCACAGCACCAGTTTGGCCGATAGCCCCCGCAGCCTTGTTGTGTAACTGTTGTCCGCCGGGCCAAACACCGCCCAAACCCCGCGATGGACCCGGACGAAAGAAGCAGGAGGCATGGGCCAGGATCTCTCGGCTGACGGCTTCACCCCACGCGACCGGGCCAAGTACCGTCGCAAGGTCCAACGGTGCCTCGACACGCTGGGCCGAATGCTCACCGACGGCGGATTCTCCTTTCCGCGAAGACACATCGGCCTCGAAGTCGAACTGAACCTCGTCGACGACGCGATGCGCCCGTCGATGACCAACCAGGAGGTCCTGGACGCACTGGACAATCCCTCGTTCACGACCGAACTCTCCCAGCACAACATCGAACTCAACGTGCCGCCGAGGCCGCTGGCCGGCGACTCGGCGATCGCGCTCGAACGCGATCTGCGCGACTACCTCGCCTCGGCCGCGGAGAAGGCCCGCGCGTCCAACGCGCGGCTGGCGATGATCGGAATCCTGCCGACACTCACCCACGACCATTTCGATCAGAAGTGGCTCACCAACAGCACCCGCTACACGATGCTCAACGACCAGATCTTCGCCGCCCGCGGGGAAGACGTGACGCTGTCCCTCGACGGCGCCGAGCTGGCGGGGCACGCGCCGGAACGGCTCCGCACCCATTCGGAGTCGATCCTGCCGGAGGCCGCCTGTACCTCGCTCCAGCTGCACCTCCAGGTCGCGCCGGAGGAGTTCGCCGCGCACTGGAACGCGGCGCAGTGCCTGGCGGGCGTGCAGGTGGCGATCGGCGCGAACTCGCCGTTCCTGCTCGGCAAGGCGCTGTGGCACGAAACGCGGATCCCGCTGTTCCTGCAGGCCACCGACACGCGCCCGGAGGAGCTCAAGAACCAGGGTGTGCGGCCGCGGGTGTGGTTCGGCGAGCGCTGGATCACGTCGATCTTCGATCTGTTCGAGGAGAACGTCCGCTACTTCCCCGGCCTGCTGCCCGAGACCGACGAAGAGGATCCGGTCGACACCCTCGATTCCGGGCAGGCGCCGAAGCTCGCCGAACTGCGGCTGCACAACGGAACCGTGTGGCGCTGGAACCGCCCGGTCTACGACCTGGTGGCCGGGAAACCGCATCTGCGCATCGAGAACCGCGTGCTGCCGGCCGGCCCGACGGTGCTCGACATGATGGCGAACGCCGCGTTCTTCTACGGCGCCCAGCGCGCGCTCGCCGAAGCCGAACGTCCTCTTTGGACACGAATGTCGTTCCAGGCGGCCGAGGAGAACCTGTACGCGGGCGCGCGCAACGGGTTCGACGCGCAGCTGTACTGGCCGGGCATCGGCTGGATCCCGCCCGACGAACTGACCCTGCGCGTGCTGCTGCCGCTGGCGTACGGGGGCCTGCGCACCGCGGACGTGTCCGAGGAGTCCATCAACCGGTATCTGGGCGTGATCGAGCAGCGTTGCCTCGCCAAACGCAACGGCGCTTCATGGCAGCGAGAGGCGGTGGAACTCGCGCAGCGGCACGGCTGCGACCGCGACGCGGCCCTCGCCCGGATGTTCTCCCGCTATCTCACACTTGCCGCCACCGAGCAACCCGTACACACCTGGCCGGTTGATTAGGCTAGCCTAACCGCGGGTACTCCCTTACGCTCGGATCATGGCGGCTCCCGTGACAGCGGCGTACACCCCGTTTTCCACGAAACTGCGCGAGTCCACTCGGGACGTGCACGAACGCGCGCACAACTCGGCGTTCATGGACGCGTTGTTCGGCAGCAGGCTCGCGCTGCCGGCGTACGCCAGCCTCGTGGCCCAGTACCACTTCATCTACCAGGCGATCGAAGAAGCCTCCGACGCCCATGCTGGCGACCCGGTCGGCGGCGCGTTCGTGTTCGACGAGTTGCGGCGCGTCCCCGCGCTCGCCGCGGATCTGGAGTTCTTCCTCGGGCCGGGCTGGGCCGGGCGGATCGAGCCGGTCCCGGCGACGCTGGACTACGTCCGTCGCATCCGAACGGTCGCGTTCGACTGGCCCGGCGGTTACGTAGCGCATCACTACACCCGGTACCTCGGCGATCTCGCCGGTGGCCAGGCGGTGCGGGGCCTGCTCGCGCGCACGTACGGCGTCGAGGGGCCCGGTGCGCTCTTCTACCACTTCGACCTCGAAAGCGTCCCGGCCTTCCGCAAGCGCTATCGCGGCCTGCTCGACGAAGCACCGTGGGACGAAGCCGAACGGCAGCGCATCGTCACCGAGACGCTCGTCGCCTTCGAGTTCAACGTCGCGGTGCTCGCCGACCTCGCCGCCGAAGCCGGCGCGTGATCACCCGCACACGCGGATTGACCTGAAGCAAACTGGAGATTGCAGGCTTGCGGCGGGTATCTTCCCGGGGTTTGGCACGCTCCGTCCCCGGTTAGCCACCCGATACGGTTGCTACTAGGTTGGTAGCGCAGGGATTTTGCGCACACGAAGAAGGAGGGCTGATGGCCCGGTACGAGCTTCCCGATCTGGACTACGACTACGGCGCCCTGGCTCCGCACATCTCCGCTCAGATCAACGAGCTGCACCACAGCAAGCACCACGCCGCCTACGTCAAGGGCGCGAACGACACCCTGGACAAGCTCGCCGACGCGCGCGACAAGGGCGACTTCGGTTCGATCGTCGGGTTGGAGACCACGCTGGCCTTCAACCTGGCCGGCCACGCGAACCACGTCGTGTGGTGGAAGATCCTCTCCCCCGAGGGCGGCGACAAGCCGACCGGCGAGCTCGCGCAGGCGATCGACGACGCGTTCGGCTCCTGGGACAAGTTCCAGGCGCAGTTCACCGCGGTCGCCACCACGATCCAGGGCAACGGCTGGGCCGCGCTGTCGTGGGACCCGGTCGGCAAGACGCTGATCACCCAGCAGCTGCGCGACCATCACAACAACCTGATCCTGCCGACCGTCCCGATTCTGCTCGTGGACGTGTGGGAGCACGCGTTCTACCTGGACTACAAGAACGTCAAGGCGGACTACGTCAAGGCGCTCTGGAACATCTACAACTGGGCCGAGGTCAGCAAGCGGTTCGACAACGCCGTCTCCGGCGGCAACGGCCTGCTGCTGTAGAAACACGACTACGGCAACGGGGTCCTTCCGATCGGGAAGGGCCCCGTTTCTTGCCGCCGGCAGGACTTGACCTCGACTTGACTCGAAGTCCTAGCGTCGTCGCCATGGCATCGACGGCGATCGCGGGCACGCGGCACGGGCCTCGCGCGATGCGGGCGACACTGCTCGGCGTCAGCACCATGACGATCATGGCGAGCGCCACGATCACGCCCGCCCTACCGGAGACGGAGCGGCATTTCGCCGCCCAGCCGCAGGCCGAACTGCTCGTCCGCCTGGTCCTCACCCTGCCGGGCCTGGCGATCATGCTCTCCGCACCGCCGCTCGCGCGGCTGAGCGTGCGGTGGGCCGGGTCCGGGTGCTCGCGGCGTGCCTGGGGCTCTACCTCGTGGGCGGCGGCTCAGGTCTGGTGCTGGACTGGCTCCCGGGGCTGCTCGCCGGACGGTCCGTGCTCGGCATCGGTATCGCCGGGATCATGACCACCTCGACCGCGCTACTGGCCGACCTGCACGAGCCCGAACAGCACAGCCGCGTGCTCGGCTGGCAGGGCGCGGCGATGGGTTTCGGCGGCGTGGTCGCGCTGCTGCTCGGCGGGCTGCTGGCGGCGCTCAGCTGGCGCGGGCCGTTCGGGATCTACCTGCTGGCGCTGCCGTTCGTGGTCCTGGTGCTGCGCTACGTGCCGGAGCCCGGCGTGCGCCACGCCGCCACCGGAAACGTGGACGCGAACCCGTGGACGCCCCGGTTGCTCGGCCTGTACGCCATGATGTTCGTCGGGATCGTGGTGTTCTACACCGTCCCGACGCAGGCGCCGTTCTGGCTGGCGGAGGTCGGCGGTGCCGGGCCCGCGGTGACCGGGGCGCTGATCGCGGCGGTGAACCTGGTGATGACGCTGGTCGGGCTCACCTTCGGGCGCTTGCGTGCCCGCTGGGATTTCCCCAGGCTCGCGGCCGCCCTGTTCGCCGCCTACGCCGTCGGACTGATCGTGATCGGGTTGGCGGGATCGCTGTGGGTGACGGCGCTGGGCATGCTCGTGGTGGGCCTCGGAATCGGGCTGCAGAACCCGACCATGAACGGGTGGGTGGTCGCCTCGGTCGCGCCCGGCGCCCGCACCCGCGCGCTCGGCTTCCTGACCTCGGCGCTGTTCCTGGGCCAGTTCGGCTCGCCGCTGCTCGCGCAGCCGGTGATCGGCTCGGCCGGGCTCGGCGGCACGTTCGCCTTCGCCGGTCTGCTCGGCGCGCCCGTCGCGATACTGCTGGCCGTCGCCGGGCTGCGGCGCCGCGGGGCTTGACCTCGACCCTGGTCGAGGTGCGAATGTACCGGTATGGATGTCGATGGCTATCTCGCCCGGATCGGCGCCGCCCGGCCGTCCGCGCCGACCGCGGAAGCGCTGGCGGACCTGCATGAGCGCCACGTCACGACGGTTCCCTTCGAGAACCTCAGCGTGCACCTGCGGGAGCCGATCGTCCTCGACGAGGAGAAGCTGGTCGAGAAGATCGTCCGGCGGCGGCGCGGCGGGTTCTGCTACGAACTGAACGGGGCGTTCGCGGCTTTGCTGCGGGAACTGGGGTTCGCGGTCTCGCTGCTGCCCGCGCGCGTTTCGAGGGGCGGCGACGGGTTCGGCGCGCCGTTCGATCACCTGACGTTGCGCGTCGACCTCGACGAACCGTGGCTGGCGGACGTCGGCTTCGGCCGGTTCGCGCGGCGGCCGTTGCGGTTGGCCGCATGCGAGCCACAGGCCGACGCCGAAGGCGAGTTCATGCTCCTCGACGCCGCGGGCGGAGACATCGACGTCCGGCACAACGGTGAGCCCGCGTACCGGCTCGAGCAGCGGGCGCGGGAGCTCGAGGACTTCGTGCCGTCCTGCTGGTGGCAGGCGACGTCCCCGGACTCGCATTTCACCCAGGGTCTGCTGTGCACGCTCCCGACGAGTTCGGGCCGGGTGACCCTGACCGGCGACCAGCTGATCGAGACGGTGGACGGGAAGCGGGTCGAGCGGGAGCTCTCGCCGGACGAGGTCCTCGAGGCGTACCGGACGTATTTCGGGATCTCCCTGGAGACGGCTCCCGTCGCCGGGGCTTTCGGCTGACCGGGCCCCGCCACCGGAATCTCTCCCGGCGACGGGGCCCGCCCGTTCCCGAACTGACTGCCGCTCCCACCACGAAGCGGACAAGATGAGGTTAGCCTAACCTCATCTTGTCGCGCAAGGGGAACGCCACCGCCCTGATCGAGTGACCCGACCGGTAGGTAACCTGCCGGGCGTGAAGACGTCGACCGTACTGGGGATCGTGCTGGCGGTGCTCTTCTCGTTCGCCGGCGTCGCCACCGCCGCGGGTTACCTGTGGGCCCAGGCCGACAGCGACCATCCTCCCGCCGCCCGCGCGCTGCCCGCCCAATGGCCGTCCAACGGTGGCACGGCGTTGCGCCCGGTGCCGATGCCGACCGGTGAGATGGTGACCGCTCTCCCGCCGGACACCGCCGGGCAGGTGCTCTGCCAGTCCCTGAGCCTGGCGCGGTGGGAGGCGCTCCTCGGCGGCAAGGCACTCCGCGAAGTCCGCGGCGCGGACTGCCACATCGTCACGACGACCACGGACATCACGCTCGCCCTCGACTCCGGCCCGGCGAACCTGCAGGAGCCGCGCGAAACCGAGGTCGCGGGACATACCGCTCAGCTCGAATACCTGCCGCCCAAGGTCAGCAGCCGGCTCGACGTGCGGCTCGCCGACGCCCCGGGATCCAGCCAGATCAAGCCGTACCTGCGGGTCGAACTACGCGGCGACGCACCGGCACTCGACACGCTGGCCGAGTCCATCGCGTCGGAAGTCGTGGCGGCCACGACGAAACCCGGTCCCGCGCTCCCGCCGGTCCGCGAGAACGGTTCGATCCCCCTCGAGCGTCCGGCGCCGACCGCGATCGCCGACCTGCCGTTGCCGATGATCTCGTGGCAGCTGTGCGCGGCGCTGACCCGCGAACTCGGTGGCACGGCCCGCCCCTACATCGACGGGCGCTGCATGGTGCGCGGTGTCCAGGCCGCGTATACCGACACCGTGTCACCGCGCGCTTTCCCGCTCAGCCTCGCCGGGCGGCCGGCGCTGATCACGGACAACCTCGTCGCGGTGCGGTTGACCGACGGCACCTCACAGGAACTCGCGTTCACCGGCGACCGGCGCTCGCTGGAGAAGATCGCCCGGGCGGTGCTCCCCCGCCTGCTCGGGCACTAGTGTTTCGTGATCTTGTTGTCTTTGCGCGCGGGTGTGTTTGTTTGCCAGGGTGCTGAGTTGGCCCTCGGCGTCGCTGAGTTGGCTCGGGGCGTTATCGAGTTGGCCGGCCGCTGTCGCCGGGGGCACAGTCAGCGACCGGACCAGCCAACTCGACACCGCAGCGGACAAACCCACCGACCCTACGGGCAAACACGGCAACGTAAACCGGGCAGGATCACACGACACTAGGGAGCCCGCGAAAGCCGGACTCACCCGCGGCGGAAGCCCAACTCGCGGATGGACTGGGCGAGGGCGGGGGGTGCGGCGAGCAGGCCGCCATCGCCTGCGGCGGGTAGGACGGTCTCGCGGCCGTCGCGGCCCAGCACCGCGCATCCCGCCTCGCGACAGAGCAGGACCCCGGCGAGGACGTCCAAAGTGGAGTATCCGCCGAGCACCACCGCTGACGCGCGCCCCGCCGCGACGCTGGCCAGCGACAGCGCCGACGAACCGAGCACCCTCGTCGTGCACTGCTCGGCCGCCAGCGCCGCGAGAAGCTCGTTCTGCCCCGGCCAAGGCCGCCAGGCGGCCCATTCGGTCAGCACCAGCGCCCCGGGCAACTCGCGGGTGTCCGCGCACCGGATCGGCCTGCCGTCGAGCCGGGCGCCGCCGCCCCGCGACGCGCCGAACACCTCGCCGCGCGACGGGTCGGCCACCACTCCGGCGAGCGCGCCCGCCGAGTCCGCGACCGCAAGGCTGAACGACGACCACGGCAGGCCGTGCGCGAAGTTCGTCGTGCCATCGACCGGATCGACGTACCAGGTCGGCTCCCCGCCACCGCTCGTGCCGTACTCCTCACCGACGATCCGGTGCCCGGGGTAGCGTTCGGCGATCCTCGCCCGCACCTCGCGTTCCACGTCGAGGTCGGTCTCGGTCACGAAGTCCGCGGGCCCGCTCTTCGTGGACACCGTCGCGGGCCGCCGCTGCCGGATCCGGTCGACCGCCCACAGCGCGAGTTCCTCCGCGAAGTACAGGTACTCGCTCACTCGCCTTCCTCCCGCAGCGAGAGGAAGTGCCGCAGCCGGTTGGTGATCACCGCGTCCACCCCCATTTCGAGCATCCGCGCCATGTTGCTCGGGCTGTCCACAGTCCAGGTCGACACGCGCAGCGCGAGTTCGTGCATACGCTCGACCACCTCCCGCGTCAGCAGCGTCCACTGTGGATTGAAGAACTCCGGCTTCAGTTCGGCCAGCAACTCCGCCGCCGGTAACTCCGGCTCGTTCCACGACAGCGCGATCCGCGCCTCGGGCCACCGCTTCCGCACCCGCCGCAGGCTGTCCAGGTGCCCGGCGAACACCGTCCGGTCGAAAGCGTCGTAGCGGGCGACGATCTCCGCCGTGGGTTCCGCGGCGGCGGGCACCGGCAGGTCCGCCATCAGCCCGCCGTCACCCGCGACCAGCAGGCGCATCACCTGCTCGAAGCCGGGAATCTCGTACCGCCCGTGCCGGTTCCGCCTCAGTTCGGCGAAGTCGGCGTCGGCGACCGGCACATCACGGGCCCACAGCCGGGTCAGCGTGCGGTCGTGCAGCAGGACGACCGTTCCGTCGCGGGTAAGCGCGAGATCGATCTCCACGAGGTCGGCGCCCTGTTCCAGGGCGGCGAGCACCGCGGGCACGGTGTTCTCACGATGTCCGTGCGGATCGCCGCGGTGCGCGATCGCGAGCGTGCTCATACGAGCCGCCCTTCGCGGTAGACGAGCGCCCGCGCAAACCGGACGCGCGGCTCTCGCAGCGCGAAATCCGGGGCCACGAAGGCCCGGAGCCGCAGGGTTCCCACTTCGACGACGACCTCCTTGTAGTGCCCGCGGGGCAGTTCGCGCACGACGCTCCCCGCGGGCCCCGGCCCGTCCGGGGTGAGCCGCACATCCTCCGGCCGCACCCGGATCTCCACGGGTTCGGCCACCGTTCGGCCGATGCCGGCGCATGGGACGGTCAGGCCGTCCACCAGGATTCCCGCCTCGGCGGGTGTGCCGGTGAACGTGTTCATCGTGCCGAGGAACTCCGCCACGAACCCGGTCTCCGGGCGGGCGTACAGATCCGCGCCACCGGCGTACTGCTCGACCGCACCCGCGTTCATCACCGCGATCCGGTCCGAAATGGACAGCGCCTCGTCCTGATCGTGGGTGACCACGACCGTCGTGATACCCAGCCGCTGCTGGATCTCGCGGATGTCGTCACGGACCTTGACCCGCAGCTTCGCATCCAGATTGGACAGTGGTTCGTCGAGTAGCAGCACCTTCGGTTCGAGCACCAGCGCCCGCGCCAGCGCGACCCGTTGCTGCTCGCCGCCGGAGATCGCGTGCGGTGACGAGTGCACGTGATGGGTCAGGTTCACCAGGCCGAGCGCGTGCTCCACCCGCTCGGCGATCTCGCGCTTCGGCAGCTTCCGCAGTTTCAGTCCGAACGCGACATTCCGGAACACCGACATATGCGGCCACAGCGCGTAGTTCTGGAACACCATCGCGGTGGGCCGCCGTTCGGGCGGGTCGGCGGTGACGTCCTTGTCGCCGATCAGGATCCGGCCGGAATCGGGTCGCAGGAACCCGCCGATCATCCGCAGCGTCGTGGTCTTCCCGCAGCCGGACGGGCCGAGCAGGCACACCAGTTCGCCCGCCTCCACCTTGAGATCCAGCCCGGGGATGATGCGCCGGCCACCGAGTTCCTTCGTGACACCGGTCAGGGTCAGTGCGGCCATTTCCTCACCTCAGCTGGAATCCGGCGGCGAGCCGCCCGCCCATGACGTGCTTGCGGACCAGCAGCATGAGCACGGTGGACGGCACGGCCAGCAGGATCGCGAACACCGCCGCCGCCTGCTCCGGATAGTTGTTGACGAGTTCGTACATCTTCGTCGGCATGGTCACGTACGTGGGCGCGCCGACCAGGTAGGTGCCCTGTGCCTCGTCGAACGCGGCAAGGAAGGACATGATCATCGCGGTCGCGATCCCGGGCAGCGCCAGCGGCAGCGTCACCTTCGCGAACACGCCGAGCGGCCCGGCCCCGGCGTCGCGCGCCGCCTCTTCGAGGCTGCGTGGCACAGCCGCGAACGCCGCGGACGGGATCCAGGTCATGAACACGATCGTGCCCAGCAACTGCACGATCACCACCCCGGCGAACGTGGTCATCAGGTTCAGCCCGTAGAACAGTCCCGCCAGCGCGACGTAGAGCCCGATCTTCGGGAACGCGTTGGTCGCGAACAGCGACACCAGCAGGAAGCGCCTGCCGGGAAAGGAAAACCGCGCGAACGCGTAGGCCGCGGGCAGGCAGATCGCCGCCGAAACCAGGGTCACGATCGGCGCGAAGGTGAACGAGAGCCCGACGGAGGACGACAGGTCGTTGCCGGAGAACACGAACGACCACCACCGCAAGGTCCAGCCGTCCGGTGTCCACGACGGATAGTGCCAGGACGTCACGAACGCCCGCAGGGCAAGCCATACCAGCGGTCCGAGCATGAACACCGCCACCAGCGCGACCCACAGCGCGAGCGCGGCGCGGCCGGCGATCCTCATCGCGCGCTCCGCACGTTGGCCCGCACGTACCAGACGCCGATCAGCGCGGCGGCGACGAACACCACCATCGCCATCACCTCGGACTGCTGCGGTTGGTTGAACGAGATGAAGTAGTTCGTCATGGTGACGCCGAGCATGTTGGGCGACGCGGGCCCGGTCATGTACGGCACCGTGAAACTGCCCATCACGTTGATCGCCGTGAACGTCGTGACAATGACGACGGACGTGCTGCTCATCGGCAGAATCACCGCGCGGACCGTCCTGGCGACCGACGCGCCCGCGTCACGAGCCGCCTCGATCTGCGCATCGGGCACCGCGGCGAACCCGGAAGTCAGCAGCAGCACGCCGAACGGCACGCTGGTCCAGATCTCCCCGATGGTGATCGCGCCCATCGTGTAGGACAGCGTCGGCGCGTTCCAGCCGAGGTGCTCGGCGAACGTGCGGAAGAACCCGTCGGAGGCATAGAAACCACGGATCGCGTACGCACCGATGACCACCGGGATGAACAGCGGCACCACCGACAGCGCGGCCAGCAGCTTCGCCGTCCGGCTCCCGGTCAGCCGCACATGCAGCGCGATCGCGCCCGCGAGCAGCAGCACCACGACCACGGTCAGCACGGTGACGGCCAGGGTCACCACCAGGTCACGCAGCACCTGCGGATCGCCGAGCACCTCGGCATACGCGGCGAAGGTGCCGCTCGAGGCGAGGTGCTGGTTCTGGGCGATCGCGGCGATCACCGAGTTCGGCCCGCCGCCGAATCCGAAAGTGTAGAGCACCGCGGCGACCACCGGGAAGCCGATGAACGCGGCGATCACCAGGATCGGCGGCGAGGCCAGTAAAAGCGGCTTGCTACGCAACCTGCGCCTGCCACTGCTGGTTCAGGTCGTTGTTCACATTGGACTGGTACGGCTGCCGGAAGTCGTTGTTGGACATGCCGTCGAACTTGGCCTGCTCCCCCGCGGGCAGCTTGCTCAGGTCGATCGCCGGGAACCCGTTCATCGCGTCCACGATGCTCGCCTGTGCCTGGGGAGTGAGCAGGAAGTTCAGCAGTTTGCTCACCGCGGCGGTCCGCGTGTCGTTCTTCGGCACGCCGAGGTAGGCGCCCTGCCCGGTGAACGACGGGTCCGAGATCTGGGTGACCTTCACGGTGGCGGGCAGCGTGCCCTTCGCCTTGGCGGTCAGCGCCTGGTCGACCCACACCGGAGCCATCCAGATGGTCCCCTTGCCGAGCAGATCGAGCACGCCCTGGTTGCCGTTGGGGTAGGTGTGCTGGTAGACGGACGGGCCGAGGTCCTTCAGCGCCGACAGGCCCTGGGCCCAGTACTTCTCGTCGGCCTTGTCGTAGCTCGTGGCCAGTTTCGTGCGCGCGTCGGCGGGCACGTACTTGTCCAGCACGGTGGTCACGAACGACTGGCCGGAGCCGCCGCTGTTGGGCGAATTGTAGGTGAACTCGCCGGGGTTCGCCTTGATCCAGGCGAGCAGATCGTCGAGCGTTTTCGGCGGGCTGGTCACATGTGCCGAGTCGTAGGCCAGTGCGACGGACGTGCCGCGGTAGGGCAGCGCCATGCCGTTCACCGGGGCGAGCAACTGCGGCGGGACGGCGGAAGTGTCGGCGTCCGGTTTGGCCAGCAGGCCGCTCGACGCCGCTGTCGTCGTGATGCCCGAGTCGATCAGGTCGAAGCCGAAGTCGTGGCCCGTCTTGACCGCACTGCCCAGTTTGGCCAGTTGTGTGGTGGAGTTCTGGCCGTGCAGATCGAAGGTGAGCTTGACGGTGTAGCCGGGGTCGGCCTTTTCGAAGGCGGGGATCAGCGTGTTCTGCCACAGGCTCTGCACGTTGACATCGCCGTCGGCATACAGCCTGATTTCCTTGCTGCCGCCGGAACCGCTGCTCGCGCCGCCGCATGCGGCCAGGGTCGCCGCGGAGAGAGTAGCGAGGACCGCAACTAGAATTTTTCGCACGGCCGCAAGCCTGCGTGAGCGTCTGTGCCATTACTAGAGCGCGCTACCAACGGTCGGTGATCATTCTTCAGTTCGTAACCCGCTGTCTGGCAACCGGCAAGAATCGGCGGCGCTTTACCGCGCAAGGTCCGTTTACCAGGGAACAACGCCCCTTGCCGTGGACAGAACCGCCGGTAGGCCCGTCGTCGCCCAGCGTGGCGAGAACGACGAAGATCCCGGCTCCACGCGAGCCACGATCAGGTCGGCAACCTCCTGCCGGACTGCTCCGCGGAGTCCTCCGGCTCGGCCGCTAGCGCACCTGCTTCGCGTGGCTCACCGCGCCGACGCGTCCGCTGGAGAACAGCACACGCAGCCCGGCGGGCCGGTAGCCCGTCGCGACCCCGCGCCGCGCGAGCACGGCCGCGCAGGCGACCGCCGCCAGCACCGAAATCGCGCCACCGATGTAGAACGGCGACCGGCCGCCGAACGTGCTAGCCATCCAGCCGACCATCGGCCCGCCGATCGGGTTGCCGCCGATCAGCACGAGCACGTAGATCCCCATCACGCGGCCGCGCATCTCCGCGCTGACCGCGGTCTGGACCAGCGAGTTCGCCGTGTTGAGGAAGGTGATCGTGGCGAACCCGAGCGGGATCAGCGCGATCCCGAACGCCAGATACGTCGGCATGAACGAGGCCACGAACTCGACCGCGCCGAGCCCGAACGCGGCCGCCAGCAGCAGTCGCACCCGCGGCCTGCCCTTCGCGCCCCGCCGCGCCGCCAGCAGCGAACCGGTGAACGTGCCGACCGCGAGCAGCGTCGACAGCATCCCGTACCCGTCCGCCTGCGTACCGAACACGTTGCCGGCCACGATCGCCAGCGACGTGAAGAAGGTGATCCCGAACGTGCTGACGAAGAACACCAGCACCATCACCGTCATCAGGTCCGCCCGCCCGCGCACGTAGGCGAGCCCGTCACGCAACTGCCCCTTCGCCCGCACGACGGCCGGGCCGCGGAAGAGCTTGTCCGGATTCATCAGCGCCAGACCGGTGATCACGGCGAGCGTGCTGACCGCGTTGGCCAGGAACATCCAGCCCGTGCCGACCCAGGTGATCGCGAACCCGGCGATCGCGGGCCCGACGATCCGGGCCATGTTGAACACCGACGAGTTGAGCGCGACGGCGTTCGGGATCTGCTTACGCCCCACCATCTCCGCGACGAACGCCTGCCGCGTGGGCACGTCCAGCGCGCTGAAGATGCCCAGCACGAAGCACAGCAGGTACACCTGCCACAGCGCGACCGCTCCACTCACGTCGAGCAGCCCCAGGACGAGCGCCTGCAGGCCCATCCCGCTCTGGATGACGATGCCCAGCTTGCGCTTGTCGACCCGGTCGGCGAGCACGCCCGCCCACAGTGACAACGCCAGCGTCGGGACGAACTGGAGCGCGACGGCGATACCGAGCGCGATCGGGTTGTTGCCCGAGAGCTGGAACACCAGCCAGTCCTGCGCGATGCGCTGCATCCAGGTGCCGATGTTGGAGATGACCTGACCGGAGAAGAACAACCGGTAGTTGCGCACGCGCAGCGACGCGAACATACCGCGCTTGTTCGGCGGATCCTCGGCGGTCGCCGGTGGTGCCTGGCCCCGGGTAGCTTCCGTTGTCGGATAGGACTTCGCCTGGCTACCCGTGTCTGGCCGCACCGTTACCCGTTCCCCGCCATTCTGTCGATGATCTCCGCGGCTCTCGCGAGTACCTCTCGTTCGTCGCCGCTCAGTTCCGCGAGCTTGCGGTCCAACCAGGCCTCCCGCACCGAGATGGTCGCCTCGACGAACGAGGCTCCCGCTTCGGTCAGCGTGACGATCGCCTGCCGCCCGTCCGTGGGATGCGGCGTGCGCGCTACGTACCCCATCTCCTCGAGCGCGGTGATCACCCGCGTCATCGACGGCGGCTGCACGCCCTCCTTGGCGGCCAGCCTGCCTGGCGTGAGCGCCCCGCACTTGTGCAAAGTGGACAGTGCGGCGAGCTGCGTCAGTGAGACGTTCTGGTCGGTCCGCTGCGCCCGAAGCTTCCGGTTGAGTCGCACGACGGCGAGCCTCAACCGGCCGGCCAACGCTGGCTCACGCATTTCGGGCACATAGTTAGCCTACCTCACGATCCACCCGCGCGCGTGTGCGGTTCGTTACCGTAACGCCGCCTGGATCGGACCGACGGCGAAGTAGGCGACGAACGCGACCGCGATCACCCACATCAGCGGATGGATCCGGCGGGCCTTGCCGGTCGCCGCCCGGATCACCACGTAGCTGATGAAGCCCGCGCCGATCCCGTTCGCGATCGAGTAGGTGAACGGCATCACCACGATCGTCAGGAACGCCGGGAGCGCGACCGAGAAGTCGGTGAAGTCGATGTCCCGGACCTGCCCGATCAGCAGCGCGCCGACGACGACGAGCGCGGGCGCCGCGGCCTCGACGGGTACGGACTCGTACAGCGGGGTGAGGAACATCGCGGCGATGAACAGCACGCCGGTGACGATGTTGGCCAGCCCCGTGCGCGCCCCCTCGGCGATGCCCGACGCGGATTCGACGAACACCGTGTTGGAGCTCGCCGAACCGAACCCGCCCGCGGCGCCGGCGAGCCCTTCGACGAACAGCGCGCGGCCGACCCGCGGCAACTGGCCGTCCGGGCCGAGCTGGCCGGCCTCCTTCGCGAGCCCGGTCATCGTGCCCATGGCGTCGAAGAAGTCGGCGAGGACGAGGGTGAACACCAGCAGGATCACGGTGATGATCGGCAGCCGGGTCCAGGCGCCGAACGAAATGTCACCGACGAGCGACAGGTCCGGCAGGCCGAGGACATTCCCCGGCAGGGCCGGGTAGCCGAGGTTCCAGCCCTTGGCGTTGGTGCCGCCCGACGGGCCGGCGTGCACGATGGCCTCGACGATGATCGCCAGCACGGTCGTGCCGAGCACGCCGATCAGGATGCCGCCGCGGATCTTCTTCGCCACCAGGGTGCCGGTGAACAGGAGCCCGACCACGAACACCGCGGTGGGCCACGACGCGATCGAACCGCTGATGCCCAGCCCGACCGGGACGGTCGTGTTCGCCGCGTCCGGCAGCCGCCGCACGAACCCGGCGTCGACGAGGCCGATGAAGCAGATGAACAGCCCGATCCCGGCCGCGATCGCCGATTTCAGCGCGGCGGGCACGGCGTTGAACACGGCCGTGCGGAAGCCGGTGAGCACCAGGACCACGATGACCAGGCCCTCGATCACGACCAGGCCCATCGCCTCGGGCCAGGTGACCTGCGGGGCGATGGTGACCGCGACGAGGCTGTTGATGCCGAGGCCGGTGGCGATGGCGAACGGGTACTGCGCGATCAGCCCCATCAGGATCGTCATCACCCCGGCGACGAGCGCGGTGACCGCGGCGACCTGCGGCACCGGGAGGATGTGGCCGAGGACGTCCTTGTGCGCGCCGGAGTCCGAAGGCGAGAAGCTGCCGATGATCAGCGGGTTGAGTACCACGATGTAGGCCATCGTGACGAACGTGACCAGACCGCCCCGGATCTCGCGGCCGGTGGTCGAGCCCCGCTCGCTGATCTTGAAGAAGCGGTCGACCGCGGATCGCGTGTACTGCTGAGTCATCGGTAGCCTTCCTGATGTGACCGACCCGATCAACGGTGGCGATCGTAAAGGCTCCCTGCGGCCGGTACCGGAACTGCCCGCCAGGCTGACGGCGCTGCTGCCGATCGTGATCGCGGGCACGAGCGCCTGGTTCGCCGGTTTCGTCGTGTTCGCGATCCTCGACTTCGGTGGCGGCCGGACGCCGAGCATCTGGCTGTGGACGTGCCTGGCCGGGGTCGTGATCAGCCTGATCGGGATCGGGATCATGACCTGGCAGCGGGCCGCGGCCCGGCGCGGATCGCGGTCGGCCCAGACCGGGATCTGAGGTCGGAGAGGCTAGCCGTCCTGGTTGATCAGCGTGGTGAGCAGGTCCACGATCTGCTGCTGGCCGGCCGCCTGGACGTCGAACTTGCCACGCATCTCCGCGAAGCCACGGTCGACGTTCTCGAAACGGCCGTCCACGTGCTCGAAACGGCCGTCTATGTGCTCGAAGCGGCGGTCCATGTGCTCGAAGCGGCGGTTCATATCCTGGCGGAGATCGTTCAGGTCCTCGCGCATCGCGTTGAAGCTGCCGGTGGTCGCCTGGCGGAAGTCCCGGATCTCCTTGCGCATCTCGGCGGCGTCGCGGTCTGCTCCTCTCGCGAGTACCCGCGCCGCCGCCGCGTCCTGCTCCGCGCGGTGGACGCGAGGTTTGAGGTCGGCGACGTCGGACTCCAGCGAAGTCATCCGGTTTTCCATGTCATCGGGCTGAGGCATGACCAGGATCGTACCGGGGCCACAATCCGGCCGAACCGCGTCCGCGCACGTCACTGCACGTCAGGCCAGCAATGTCAGCGGGTCCGGATCGTCGAGCAGGGCCGTGATCAGATGCCGGTCCGCCCAGTGGCCCGAGGCCCAGGCGAACGCCCGCGCGAGCCCGGCCGGGCTGTCCTCGGCGTGATGTTCCCCGTGAAACCCGTTACTTTCCACCCACCACGGCGCGGCGCGCTTGACTCCGTCGATCTCGACCGCCAGCTCCTCGTGCACCACGACCCCGCCTTCGGGGAACGGGATGTCGAGCAACTCGGCCGCGAGCCGGATCGCGGTCAGCTCGGACCACGGCAGAAACTCGCCCTCGGGCAGCCGCGCGGAGATCAGCTCGCTCAGCAGCGGCACATCCAGCAGTTCGGCGAGCCGCCCGGCGTCCGAGCGTGCCGCGACGAGCCGTCCCGGCGGCCAGACCGCGGCGAGCCAGGGCCGGTCCAGGACCGCGGCCCGCTCAGCGTCGACCACCGAACCGTCGACGGCGCGGACTCGCTCCGGCGCGTCGAGCCGCGACCAGTCCAGATCCGCGTCGGCGAGGGCCGCGTACGTCCGCGAGACCAGGCCGGGCGCGATCGTGCGCGCCGGGTCGCCGAGGCGGTCCAGCAGATCGGCCGCGTCGTCGAGGCCCGTCACCGCCAGTTCCGCCCGAACCCCCGCGAGCGCCAGCACCTCCGGCGTCAGGCCGACGTCGGGCACCGGGTCGTACAACCCGGCGAGCCCTTCGGCCTCCGGCAACCGCCACTCCTGGGGCGCCCGCCCGGCCAGCAGGGCGTTCCGCGCGATCCAATCGCCCGCCTCGCCGGACAGCGCATGCCACGTCTCGCGTTCGCCGGCGAGGATCCGCAGCGCCTCCGGCCAGGCCTCGTCCGCCACGAGATCCAGGTCGCGGATACCGTCTTCGGTCACCACGAACCCGTTGAGCACACCGACGCCCGCGAGCGCGTCCGGCGACCAGTCCTCGGCGAAGTCGCCGTCCAGTACGGAAAGCGCGCCATCCTCACCGAGCGCCTCCGGATCGAACACCGCCAGCAGCGGCGAAGTCGGCAGCACCAGCTCGTCGGCTCGCCGCCAGCCGTCCCGCGACGGCAACGCGAGCGCGCCTAGCCCGTCGACGGGACTGTCCGATTGCAGGCGCAGCACGGCATCCGCGAGGGGTCGGACGTCCAAACCGGACTGAGCGTCCTCGACGCTCCGTTCGACCGCCTCACGCAAGGCCGGCGATTCCAGCAAGTCCGCGGAGTCGGCCCGTTTCGCACCGAGCCGTTCCAGCAGCGGATGCGCGGCATCGGGATGCACGAGCCGCAACCCGACCACGTCGGCCTCGTCGATCAGCTCGAGCACATCGGCGGACGCGCCGTACAGGAACGTGCCCCGCGGGCCCGGCAACGTCCGGCCGTCCGCGAGCGGAGCCGGCAGGGCGCCGAGGTCGTCGGCCGACACGGAATGCGCTTCCAGCAACGGCAGGAGCGCGTCGTATAGCGAATACCACCACGACGGCCGGCGTTCGAGGCCGGTCAGGATCTCGACCAGCTCGGGCACTTCGAGTGGGTTCGCCTCGACGATCGCGAGCGCCCGGGCCACGTCCGGCCCGGAAAGCGAAACGAGCCGCGGCACCACTCCGCCGAGCAGTTCGACGAGCTCCGGTGACTCGACGGTCAGCACGCGCGCGCCGAGCGCGGGCAGCTCCTCCGGCCCGGGAAGCCAGGGCTGGCCGCCTAGCTCCCGCAGCACGGCCTCGCGCAGCTGTCCGTCCACTTCGGACAATGGGAAGCCCGGCTTCGGCACCAGCGACAGCCGCTGCCGCGCCGGGAACTTCCTGACCAGTGCGGGATACGAGCGGGCAAGGCCGGTGAGGTCGGTGCCGGGCAGCACGCGCCGCCTGGACGGTTCCATCGGCACCGGCGCGATCAGCCGGGCCGGGAGCGACAGGCGCTCGTCGGTCGGCGTCGGTGCACGCAGGACGTCGCTTTCCAGCGGCACGGGACCTTCGTCGACCGGCACCGCCCACAGCGCTTCGGGCGTCTGGTGCGTCAGCCAGCGGCGGACCGCGCCCTCGGGGGAGTCGATCTCGACCACGTCGTCCACGGAGGACCGTCGCCACACCGAGCCCGCCACGTCGATCCGCGCCAGCCATGGCAACGCCAGCAACAGGTCCTCGGCCTCGGCGGACGCGCGGGCCAGCAGTTCAGCGGGATCGATCCCGTCCCGCAACGGCAGCCGGACCTCGGTGTCGAACCCCTCCGGCACGTCCTCCTCGGCGGGCCACGGCAACCGCAGCACCGGCACTTCGCCCCGCGAGACGGCCTCTCGCGTGCGGGCTTCGGAGAAGGCGACCCCTCCGCCCCGCGAGATCACGCCCGGCTCGGAACTGACGGCGAGCACCGCGGCGAAGCCGACGCCGAACTCGCCGACCATGCCCTCCTTGGCCGAGGCGCGCAGCGAGGACAGCGAAGCAACCCCGCGCGCGTCGAGCGGCGTACCGGTGTTGGCGACCCGCAGCTCACCATCCACAACGGACACTCGCAGTACGGCGGGTGCACCGGCGTCCTTCGCGGCGTCGGCCGCGTTCTGCGCCAGCTCGACGAACAGCCGGTCGCGGTAGGCGCCGACCCGCAGGTCGCGCTCCGCGTTGGTGTCCTCGATCAGGCGGGTCGGCGAGTCGGCCCACGCCCGCAGCACGGAGGTTCGCAGCGCCTCGGTGCCGAACGGATCACTGCTCATCCATGTCCAGCAGCGAATCGTCGTAGACCAGCTCGGCGACCGGCACCGACGGGGTCGCTTCGACCTCGACCTCGGAATGCGCGCCGCAGCCGTACTCGACGTTCACCACATGCCCGTCCGCGGGCGAGAACTCGTTCCCGCACGCGCCGAACCCGGCCCGCAGCGAACCCGCGAGCGGCAGGTAGAAACCGCAGGTGCCGCATACGGCCGGCGCGCTGCGCGCCATGTCGGAACGCGGCCCGAACTCGCCGGAGCGCCAGCGCGACGCGGCCTCCAGCCGGCCGGTGCGGGACATCACGTGCACCCGGCCGAGACCGGCTTCGGTGGCGACCTCCTCGACCGCCGGATCGTCGGACCGCAGGTACCCCGGCACCAGGCGCGGATCGTCCTCGCTGGTCGGGAAGATGTCCCCGACGCCGAGGTCGCCGGGGCGCACGCGGCGCTCCCACGGCACCCAGTTCGGCGCGACGAGCGCGTCCGGGCCCGGGGTCAGCGCGACCTCGCTGACGGTCACGGCCGAATCCGGCCCGGCCATCGCGACGGTCACCGACCACCGCCAGCCGCGGTAGCCGGGCATCGTCGCTTCGAACAGGTGACTCGCGGACATGGCGTCCTCGTGGACGACACCGGCGTGCGGGCCGACCTGCTCAGCCCCGGCATCGGCCACCGCGGCTTCGCGCGCGAGCTCCACGGCGTCGACCAGGGCCCGCTGGACCGAGCCGTCGTCCAAGGTGAGCAGGAGGGTCATAGGCTCATTGTGCAGCGGCGTATTCACACGCGTCATGTCAGGGTAAGGCCGTGCGCATCCTGCTGTCGGTCTGCCTCGCACTGGTCACGGCGCTGGCCGCCTGTGCCGCGAGCGCTCCGCGAACGCCTGACTCCGTTCCGCAGCTGCGGGTGCGGGTGCTCGGCACCCTGCCGCACGACACTTCGGCCTTCACCGAGGGCCTGGAACTCGACGACGGCCTGCTCTACGAGAGCACCGGGCTCGTCGGGCGGTCCGAAGTGCGGGCCGGTCCGCCCGGCGCCGCGCCGACCGTCCGGGCGGCGCTGCCGGCACCGCTGTTCGGTGAGGGGATCACCGTCGTCGGCTCGAAGCTGTGGCAGCTGACCTGGCAAGACGGGATCGCGATCGAGCGGGACGCCCGTACCCTCGCCGAGCTGCGGCGGGTCAGCTACCAGGGCGAAGGCTGGGGGCTATGCCACCAGCAGGACCGGCTGGTCATGAGCAACGGCTCGGACCAGCTGACCTTCCGCGACCCGGTGAGCTTCGCGCCGCTGGGCACCGTGACCGTCCACGCGGGCGGCCAGACGTTCGACCAGCTCAACGAGCTGGAGTGCGTCGGCGGCACCGTCTACGCCAACGTGTGGCGGACCAACACGATCCTGCGTATCGATCCGGCCAGCGGCGCGGTCACCGCCCGGATCGACGCATCCGGCCTGCTCACGAGCGACCAGCAGCGGCAGGCGGACGTGCTCAACGGGATCGCGGCGATCCCCGGCACGGACGAGTTCCTGATCACCGGCAAGCTCTGGCCCGAGCTGTTCCGGGTGAAATTCACCGATCAGGGTTGATCCCTGAGCACGGCGACCTGCGGATGAGGCAAGATTGGGGCGTGGGGCGCAAACGGAAGTGGACGCCGGAGCCCGGGTCCGGGCAGAGCTGGCGCCCGTCCACGCACACCCGCGCCACGCCGACGGCCGACGAAGCGCCCACGGGCGCTGTCCATTCGTCCCCTCCCCGCTCGTCGGTTCCGCCGCGAGGCGCCCGGCCGTACCCGCCGCGGCAGAGCGATCCGCCGCCACGCCGCACTGAGCCGCTGTACGAGCACTACGGCACCGACGGATATCCCCGCGGCTCGCAGCGTCACGAGGAGCCGCCGCCGCACGAGCACCGCACGGAGGCCGCGGCGGGCGCGATGCCGCGGATGCCGAAGAAGATCACCGTCACCCGCGTGGCCGCGATGCGCAGCCGCGAACTCGGCGGCAAGGCGGTCGGCGCGTTCCAGCGCGCGGCGAAGGCCGACGGGGCGGACAAGTCCGGCCTGACAGCGCTGACGTACGCGGTGATGCTCAACTACGCCAGCGACGCGGCGATGGCCGTCGCGCTGGCCAACACGCTGTTCTTCGCGGCCACCAGCGGCGAGAGCAAGGACCGCGTCGCGCTGTACCTGCTCATCACCATCGCGCCGTTCGCGCTCGTCGCACCAGTGATCGGCCCGGCGCTGGACCGGATCCAGCGCGGGCGGCGGCTCGCCATGTGCGTGTCCTCACTCGGGCAGGGCCTGATGGCGGCCATCATGGCGCTGCACTTCAACGACTGGGGGCTCTACCCGGCCGCGCTGGGCATGATGGTGCTGTCGAAGTCGTTCACCGTGCTCAAGTCCGCGGTCACGCCACGGGTCGTACCGGGCGGGGTCACGCTGTCGAAGACCAACGCACGGCTGACCGTGTTCGGGCTCGCCGCCGGCGGGGTGTTCGGCGGGATCGCGAGCGGCGTCAACTCGGTGACCGGCTCGGCCGGCGCGCTGTGGTTCACGGGACTGATCTGCGTCGCGGCCGCCGTGCAGTCGATGCGCATCCCGTCCTGGGTCGAGGCCACCGAAGGCGAGGTACCCGCCTCCCTGAAGGCGCACCCTGGCAAGAAGAAGCGCCAGCCGCTCGGCCGGGATGTCGTGATTTCGTTGTGGGGCAACGGTTCCGTGCGGGTGCTCACCGGGTTCCTGATGATGTTCGCCGCGTTCGCGGTGAAGGCGCACGCCGAACAGCAGGGCCAGGGCCCGTTCACCCAGTTGCTCCTGCTCGGCATCATCGGCGCCGCCGCCGGCGCCGGCGGGTTCGTCGGCAACGCGCTCGGTTCACGGCTGCAGTTCGGGCATCCGACGCAGGTGGTGCTCGGCAGCCTCGGCGCCGCGCTCGCCTCGACGGTGCTCGCCGCGATCTTCGCCGGCATCGCGACAGCCGCGATCGTCGGTCTCGTCGGCGCCACCGCGAGCGCGCTCGCGAAGATCAGCCTCGACGCGTCGATCCAGGCGGATCTGCCCGAAGAGTCGCGCGCGTCGGCGTTCGGCCGCTCGGAAACGGTGCTGCAGCTGGCCTGGTGCTTCGGTGGCGCGGTCGGCCTGCTGCTGCCGCCCACGTACTGGATCGGGTTCCTGGTCGTGTCGCTGCTGCTGGCGATCGGCCTGGCGCAGACGTTCCTGCTGCAACGCGGCGGCGCGCTGCTGCCGTTCCTCGGCTCGAAGCGGCCCCGCCACCCGGCCCGCACTTCCGCCTAATTAGTGTTTAAGTCATGCGGCGGAGTGGTTGGCTAGGGCTGTTGGCGGCGGGAGCGCTGGCACTGACGGGATGTTCGGCGACGGTCGGCCCGCCCGAGGTCACGTTCTACGGCGACGGGCATTCGATCGCCACCGGCCCGGCGGTCCACTGCGACGCGCTCGTGCGCAACTGCGACAAGAACCCCGAGGACATCGTCACGCTCAACGTGCGCAAGGGCATGCCGGTGCAGATCTCGGTACCCACGGAACTGAGCAAGACGCCGTGGCTGGTGAACGTCCAGTACGCCGACGCCAAGGGCGACCTGCAGGTCAAGCAGCAGTTCTTCGCGCCGGGCAGCACGCTCGCCTACACCGCGACCCCTGGCGGCGCGGACAACCAGCTTGTCGTGGTCGAGGTGCAGCAGATCGGCGCGGCCTACGCCGCCGACCAGGACGGGAAGCCGATCCTCGACGAGAACGGCAACCCGCAGCTGGTCGCCCGCGCGTACTGGTCCCTGCAGATCAAGCCTTAGGGATCGAGGTCACGCGCGACCGCGCGCATGACCTCGGCGATCCGCTTGGTGTTCTTGCGGTCGGGATAGCGGCCGCGGCGCAGATCGGGCTGCACCTTCATTTCCAGGAGCTTGATCATGTCCTCGATGAGGCCGTGCAGCTCCTCGGCCGGCCGTCGCCGCGCTTCCGCGACCGAGGGCGGGGAGTCGATCAGCCGGACGGACAGGGCCTGCGGCCCGCGCCGGCCGTCGGCGACCCCGAACTCGAGCCGCTGACCTGCTTTGAGTGCCTCTACCCCGGGAGGTAGCGCGGTCTTGCGGATGTAGACGTCCTCGCCACCGTCCTGTGTGACGAAACCGAACCCCTTCTCCGCGTCGTACCACTTGACCTTGCCGGTCGGCACTTCCCTCACCCGTTTCTTCACTCTGCATCGTCAGCTCGTCTGCACGACGAACGCGCCCCGGGCGTACCCAGGACGCGTAGCGACCAGCCTATCCCGCCACACGCCCTGTGGAGAAGTGCGTTCTACGCTTTACCCATGAACGACGCAGCGAAAACCGCCGAAGGCAAGCCCTGGCTGATGCGGGTGGGAATCGGCGTGTTCGCCGTCGGAGTACTCGGCGTGCTCGCCGTGTTCGTCATGTTCGCCGCTGGGATGCACGATCTGCCGGTATGGCTGAGCCTCGTCGCCGGCGTGCTGACCCCGCTAGGGATGGTGCTCGGGTTCATCGCACTGGTTCAGGAGCACCGAAAGCGCTGAACCACGCGGGAAACTCCGCCAGGCTGTCGAAGATCACCTCGGCACCGGCGGCGGCGAGTTCCTCGCGGCTGCACGGGCCGGTGGTGACCGCGATGGGCGTGATCCCCGCCGCGAGCGCGCCGCGCACATCGCCGAGATGGTCGCCGGCGTAGGCCTTCGCGCCGTGCTCGGTCAGCGCCGCCGCCTTGCCGTCGGCCCACAGTTCGCCGACCAGCACGTCCACCTCGAAGCCGAGCGCCTTGATGTGCCTGGCCGCGTTCGGCCCGTACTTTCCGGTCACCACAACGGTCTGCCCGCCCGCGCGACGCACCGTTTCCAGTGCCGCGTGCGCGCCCGGCAATGCGATCGTCGAGGGGACGACGACCTCCGGGTACAGCTCGCGGTACCGGGCGACGAGTCCGGGGATCAGCTCCTCCGGCGCCCCGCAGTCGCGCAACACCATGTCGAGCGGCGGGCCGAGGTTGCTCGCGAAGTACTCGCCGTCGAGTCGCAGCCCGGCCTCTTCGCCGATCGCGTTCATCACCGCGACCATCCCCGGCCGCGGATCGATCAGCGTCATGTCCAGGTCGAAGCCCACCGTTGTCCCCACGCCGACCACCGTAGCTTGCTTTACAGCGCCGCCATTCGAGTCAAGAACATTGACATTTGCGCTGATCGTGTCAAGCTAGGTCTGTGTCCGAGATCACCTCGTCGTTCGCGGAACGGACCAAGGCCTCGCTGCGGGAGACCCTCCTCGACGCGGCGACCGTGCTGCTCGCCGAGCACGGTCACGCCGGGTTGCGCATGGCCGACGTCGCCGCGGCGGCGGGCGTGAGCAGGCAGACCGTCTACAACGAGTTCGGCAACAAGACGGCGCTGGTGGAGGCCGTCACGTTGCGCACGACGGCGGAGTTCCTCGAGGGCATCCGTGTCCGGTTCGAGTCAGCACCCGATCTGGTCACCGGGATCCACCACGCGGTCGTGTACACGATCGAGCACGGCCGCGAGAACAGGTTGGTCGCCGCCGCCCTGGGGACTCAGGCCGGCGAGGACCTGCTGCCACTGCTCACCACGAGAGGCGCGCCGGTGCTGTCGGCCGCGTCGGAGATGGCCGCCACGCAGTACCGGGCGAGGCTGCCCCTGCTCGGTGAGCGGGCGGCGGACCTGCTCGCCGAGACCGTGACCCGGCTGGTGCTGAGCCATCTCGTCCTGCCCACCCATTCCGCCACCGAAGCGGCCGACATGGTGTGCGCCGCGGTCGGCCCCATCGTCGATCATTATTTGTCCACAATGGAGTGAGAGATGACCGGAACACTGGCCCGCACGGGCTTCACGTCGCTGCGCCGTGGCGGGCTCAACTGGGACGCGTTCCCGCTGCGTCTTTTCGTCAAGGGCAACAAGAAGTTCTGGAACCCCGCCGACATCGACTTCAGCCAGGATCGCGAGGGCTGGGAGTCGCTCGACGACGAGGAACGCCGCTCGGCGACCTACCTGTGCGCGCAGTTCATCGCGGGCGAGGAGGCGGTCACCGAGGACATCCAGCCGTTCATGAAGGCGATGGCGACCGAAGGCCGGTTCGGCGACGAGATGTACCTGACCCAGTTCTGCTTCGAGGAGGCCAAGCACACCGAGGTGTTCCGGCGCTGGATGGACGCGGTCGGGCTGACCGAAGACCTCACGCCGTTCGTGTCGGAAAATCCCCACTACCGCAAGCTTTTCTACGAGGAGCTGCCGGAGTCGCTCGGGATCCTCGCCGATGATCCCAGCCCCCTCAACCAGATCAGGGCGAGCGTCACGTACAACCACGTGATCGAAGGCAGCCTCGCGCTCACCGGGTACTACGCGTGGCAGAAGGTGTGCACGCGGCGCGGCATCCTGCCGGGTATGCAGCAGCTGGTGAAGCACATCGGCGACGACGAGCGCCGGCATATGGCGTGGGGCACGTTCACCTGCCGCCGGCACATCGCCGCGGACGACTCGTTGTGGGACGCGGTCCAGCAGCGGATGGGCGAGCTCCTGCCGCATGCGCTGGGCATGATCCAGTGGGTCAACGACCAGTTCGAGGAGCCGCCGTTCGAGAACGACCCGCAGGAGTTCATCGACTACGCGGCCGACCGGGCGCAGCGAAGGCTGGGCGCGATCGAGTCCGCGCGCGGGGTCCCTGTCGAGCAGATCGACCTCGACTACTCGCCCGAGCAGCTCGAAGAAACCTTCGGCGAAGAAGACGCCAAAGCCTTCGCCGAGGCCGTCTCCTCCTGACCCACGCGCGCGAGTCGGGCTCTAACCGCAGGTGAGAGCCCGACTGGCGAAGGGGGTCGGCTGCGGTCAGGGCTGTGGCTGCGAGATGTTCACCAGCCAGTGCACGCCGAACCGGTCGACGCACCAGCCGAACTCGTCACCCCACATCTGCTTCTCCAGCGGTGTGCGCGCGGTCCCGCCTTCGGACAGCTTCGCCCAGTAGCCGCGCAGCTCGTCGGCGTCGTCGCCGCTGAGGCTGACCGACATCGTGTTGCCCGGCTGGTACTCCATATCCGGCGGCAGGTCCGAGCGCATCAGGGTGAACCCTCGCTCGGTTTCGAGCAGGCTGTGAAAAGTCAGCTCACGCGTGCCGAGCCGCCGCCGCGTTCTGCAGGCCCAACAGGGACACTGCCTGCTCGCGCATCTCCACCTTGCGGATCTTGCCGGTGATGGTCATCGGGAACTCGTCGACGATGTGCACGTACCGCGGGATCTTGTAGTGGGCGAGCTTGCCGGTGCAGTACGCACGCAACGACTCGGCGTCCAGCGGCGCGGCGCCTTCGCGCATCCGGATCCACGCCATCAGCTCCTCGCCGTAGCGCTCGTCCGGCACGCCGATGACCTGCGCGTCGAGGATGTCCGGGTGGGTGTAGAGGAACTCCTCGATCTCGCGCGGGTACACGTTCTCGCCACCACGGATGACCATGTCCTTGATGCGGCCGGTGATGTTGAGGTACCCCTCGTCGTCCATGACCGCCAGATCACCCGTGTGCATCCAGCGCGCCTTGTCGATCGCCTCCGCCGTCTTGTCCGGCTGTTCCCAGTAACCGAGCATCACCGAGTACCCGCGCGTGCACAGCTCGCCCGGCTCGCCGCGCGGCACGGTCAGCCCGGTCTCCGGGTCGACGACCTTGACCTCCAGATGCGGCCCGACCCGCCCCACCGTGGACACCCGGCGTTCGATCGAATCGTCGGCGCGGGTCTGCGTCGACACCGGCGACGTCTCGGTCATGCCGTAGCAGATCGACACCTCGGCCATCCCCATCCGCTCGATGACCTGCTTCATCACCTCCACCGGGCAAGGCGAGCCAGCCATGATCCCGGTGCGCAGGCTCGACAGGTCGTAGGAATCGAAATCGGCGCACGCCAGTTCGGCGATGAACATCGTCGGCACCCCGTACAGCGACGTGCACCGCTCGGCCTGCACGGCTTCGAGCGTGGCCTTCGGGTCGAACGCCGGGGCCGGGATGACCATGCAGGCGCCGTGGCTGGTCGCCGCGAGGTTGCCCATCACCATGCCGAAGCAGTGATAGAACGGCACGGGAATGCAGATCCGGTCGGCTTCGGTGTAGTTGCACAGCTCCCCGACGAAGAAGCCGTTGTTGAGGATGTTGTGGTGGGAAAGCGTGGCGCCCTTGGGAAAACCGGTCGTGCCCGAGGTGTACTGGATGTTGATCGGGTCGTCGGCGGAGAGCCGGATTTCCGCGAGCGCCGCCGGGTCGGCCTGCTTTCCGTTCTCCAGCAAGGAATTCCACAGCTCGTCACCGATCAGCACGACGTGCTGCAGGCGCTGGCAGCGCGGCCGGACCTCGTCGATCATGGCGGCGTAGTCGGAGCTCTTGAACTCCTTCGCGGACACCAGCATCCGGATTCCGGCCTGGTTGAGCACGAATTCCAGCTCGTGCGAACGGTAAGCGGGGTTGATGTTGACCAGGATCGCGCCGATCTTCGCGGTCGCGTACTGGGTGAGTGTCCACTCGGCACAGTTGGGCGACCAGATGCCGACCCGGTCGCCCTTGCCGATGCCGAGCTCGAGCAGCCCCAGCGCGAGCGCGTCGACCTCGGCGGCCAGTTCGGCATACGTCCAGCGGCGGCCCCGGTCGACCAGCGCGTCACGAGCACCGAACGCCTGCACGGTCCGGTCGAAGTTGTCACCGATGGTGTCGCCCAGCATGGGCACGTCGGAGGTTCCCGAGGAGTAGCTCGGCACGGCAGGCATGGTTCTCCTCCTGGAAATGGTCAACAGTGACTCGCCCCGAGTCTAAGGTGGGGATATGCGCCTGTACATCGTCGACGCGTTCACCGGGACGGCCTTCGCGGGCAACCCGGCCGGCGTCGTCCTTCTGGACGAGCCGGCCGATCCCGCCTGGATGCAATCGGTCGCGGCCGAGCTGAAACACGCCGAAACGGCCTTCGTCGAGGTGGGTGGCGAGGGTCCGAAATCGCTGCGCTGGTTCACTCCGACGGTCGAGGTCGACCTGTGCGGGCACGCGACCCTCGCGACCGGCCACGCGCTCGGCGGCTCGCAGGTCTTCACCACGCGCAGCGGCGAACTCCGCACGACGGCCGAGGATGGCTGGGTGCACATGGACTTCCCGGCCGACCCACCGGCCGCGGCCACCGACGAGATCACCCTGCCCGGGGTGACCGTCAAGGAGGTGCTGCGCGGCAAGTGGGACATCCTCGTCCGCGCCGGTGACGCCGGCGAGGTCCGGGGCCTCGAGCCGGATCTGGACACCATCGCCGGCTGGGACGCGCGGTGCGTCATCGTGACCGCGCCGGGTGACAGGCCGGGGATCGACTTCGTCAGCCGCGTGTTCGGCCCGGCCGTCGGCGTCCCCGAGGACCCGGTGACCGGATCGGCGCATTGCGCGCTTTCGCCGTACTGGTCGGCCGAGCTTGGCCGGGACGAGCTGGTGGGCGAGCAGGCGTCGGCACGCGGCGGCACGGTCCGCGTGTCGTTGCGGGGAGACCGGGTCGGGCTGGCCGGGCAGGCCGTGACCACGGTGCGCGGGGAGCTGATGGTCTGATGCGACTGCTGCTGAACGTGATCTGGCTGGTGCTGGCCGGGTTCTGGATGGCCGTGGGGTACGCGGTCGCCGGGCTAGTCTGCTTCGTGCTGATCGTGACGATCCCGTTCGGCATCGCCTCGTTCCGGATCGCGAACTACGCGCTGTGGCCGTTCGGCCGCACCGTCGTCGACCGGCGGGACGCGGGCGTGGGCTCCGTGCTCGGGAACATCGTGTGGATCATCGTCGCCGGCTGGTGGCTCGCGCTCGGGCACATCGTGACCGGGCTGCTGCTGTGCATCACGATCATCGGGATTCCCCTCGGCCTCGCGAACTTCAAGCTGGTGCCGATTTCGCTGATCCCGCTGGGCCGGGCGATCGTTCCCGCTCCCTAGTCTTCTGGCTCCCACGGCAGCGGCACCACCAGGCACGGTCCGCCGGCGAACAGCCCGCCGTCCACGCCCAGCACCGTGCCCCCGGCGTACAGGTACGGCGCCTCGATCTGCGTGGGATGGATCCCCAACTGGTCGGCGATCACGCTGTGCCCGTGCACGATCCGTTCGCCACCGAGCTGCGCCAGCAGCTGCGCGGCGACCTCGCCGCCGTGCGGCCCGCGGAACGCGTACCTGGTCGTCATCCGGCGCCAGACGTCCCACCATGCGGCGATGTCGTTGCCCGCGAGGATCTCCTGCGCGGTCTCGTTGATCTCCTCCTCGGTGTCGCCCCAGTCGAGGTACTCGAGCGTGTCCGAATGCAGCAGCAGGTGCTCACCGGCGTGCGCGACCAGCGGCCGCGTCGACAACCATTCGACGTGATCGTCGGTCAGCGCGTCCTGGTCCTCGGACACCCCGCCGTTGATCTCCCAGCTTCGCGCGAAACTGCGCGGACCGAAGTCCGAAGGCACCTCGGTGGCGCCGAAGTGGTACATGCCCAGCAACAGGATCTCGTGGTTGCCCAGCAGCGCCTCGACCGACCCACCGGCCGGCACCGCCTGCTCCTGCAGCCGCATCACCAGGTCGATCGCACCGATCCCGTCCGGCCCGCGGTCGACGAAGTCGCCGAGGAACCACAGGTGCGCGTCCGCACCGCACCAGCTGTCGTTCTCGTCGATCAGCTTGCTCTCGCGCAGGGCTTCGGCGAGCTCGTCCCGATGCCCGTGCACGTCGCCTACGACATACGTCGGGACATCCACCCCTCCGACGATAAGCCCCGGTCAGTCCCGCTATCCGACCAGCCCGCCGGTGAACGGGTCCTGCGTGCGCCCGACCAGGTCCGCGACCGAGTCGACCACCATCGTCGGCCGGTACGGGTAGCGGTCCGCGGTCTCCTTCGTCGAGATACCGGTGAGCGCCAGGATCGTCTGCAGCCCGGCTTCGATCCCCGAGTGCACGTCGGTGTCCATCCGGTCACCGATCATGATCGTGCTCTCCGAATGCGCGCCCAGCGATCGCAGCGCCGAGCGCATCATCAGCGGGTTCGGCTTGCCCACGAAGTACGGCGAGCGGCCGGTGGCCCGCTCGATCAGCGCGGCGATCGACCCTGTCGCGGGCAGGCTGCCTTCGAGGCTCGGTCCGGTGGCGTCGGGGTTGGTCGCGATGAACCTCGCACCCGCTTCGATCAGCCGGATCGCCGCCGTGATCGCGGTGAAACTGTACGTTCGCGTTTCGCCCAGTACCACGTAGTCCGGATCGCGGTCGGTAAGCACGTACCCGGCTTCGTGCAGCGCGGTGGTCAAGCCCGCTTCGCCGATGACGAACGCCGAGCCGTTCGGGCGCTGACTGTCGAGGAACTTCGCGGTGGCCAGCGCCGAGGTCCAGATCCGGTCCTCCGGCACGTCCAGCCCGGTCCGGTGCAGCCGCGCCCGCAGGTCACGGGGGGTGTAGATCGAATTGTTGGTGAGCACCAGGAACGGCGTGTCGTGGGCGCGCAACTCGGCGAGGAACTCGTCGGCGCCGGGGACCAGGTGCTCCTCGTGCACCAGGACCCCGTCCATGTCGGTCAGATACGTCCACTGGGTCATGTTCCGGGATTATCCGTGACGCGGAGTGTCTCCGTCGAGGGCGAGGGCGAGGGCCCGGCGGTAGCTGGATAAACGGTCACCGTCGTCGCCTTGATGTCGAGCCGGACGGGCGTACCCGGTTCGAGCCGCAGGTCGGCGACCGCCGCCGGGGTGAGGTCGGCGGCGAGGCCCGCGTCGGTGCGCAGCCGGATCACCGGACCGTGTGGTTCGAGCGCGGTCACCGCGGCGGCGATCGTGTTGCGCGGGCTGCCCGGATGCGCTTCTCCACCGGGGTAGACCGCCACCGCGTTCGGCGCGAACACGGCGACGGCCGGTCCACCCATCGTCGTGTCCTCGGCGAGCATGCCCGCGATCAGCCGCCCAGCCTCCGTGCGGAGCCCGCCGCCGACCGCGATGCCTGCGATCAGGTTGAGCCCGGCGATCCGCGCGGTGAAGGCGGTCCGCGGGGCGGCCAGCACCTCGCGCGTCGGCCCGCGCTCCACCGCGCGGCCGTCGGTCAGCACCAGCACGTGATCGGCCAGCGCCAGCGCGTCCAACGGATCGTGCGTGACCAGCACGGTCGCGCGCTTCCGCTGGAGACCGAGCACCCGGCGCAGGAGCCCGCGGATCGCCGGGGCGGCGTCGACGTCGAGCGCGGCCATCGGCTCGTCGAGCAGCAGCAGGTCCGGCTCACCGGCGAGCGCCCGCGCGATCGCGACCCGCTGCGCCTGCCCGCCGGACAGCTGCGCCGGCTTGCGCTTCTCGAACTGTGCCGCGTCCACCTCCGCCAGCCAGCGCCGGGCGATCTCCCGCGCGCCGGCCCGCCCGGCGCCCTTCGACCGGGGCGAGAACGCCACGTTGTCCAGCACGGAAAGGTGCGGGAACAGCAGCGGATCCTGGGACAGCAGCCCCACCGACCGGTCGTGCGGCGGCAGGCCGTGCAGGTCCTTCTCCCCGAGCCGGATCTTCGCCCGCCGCGGCCGCAGCAGGCCCGACAAGCTGCCGAGCAGGCTGGACTTGCCCGATCCGTTGGGCCCGAGGATCGCCAGCACGGACCCTGCGGGTACCTTGAAGTCCACCGAGAGGTCGAAGGTGCCGCGGGTCAGCTCGATCTCGGCGCGCAGCGTCACACGGCACCCCCCTCCACCGCGCGTGGGCGCGCCACGATGATCACCACGAGCGCGACCACCACCAGCAGCAGCGCGACCGCGACCGCACTGTCGATGTCGGCCTGCACCTGCGTGTAGACCTCGAGCGGCAGCGTCCTGGTCACACCCTCGAGGCTGCCGGCGAACGTGATCGTCGCCCCGAACTCCCCAAGCGACCGCGCGAAGCTCAGCACCGCGCCCGAGCCGAGCGCCGGCAGCAGCATCGGCAGCGTGACCCGGCGGAACACCGTCCACGGCCTCGCGCCCAGCGTGGCACCTATCTGTTCATAGGAGTCGCCCGCGTTCCGCAGCGCGCCTTCGAGGCTCACCACGAGGAACGGCATGGCCACGAAGGTCTGCGCGATCACCACCGCGGTCGTGGTGAACGGCACCGTCACGCCGAGGGTCACGTCGAGCAGGTACCCGAGAAAACCCTTGCGACCCAACAGGTACAGCAGCGCCAGCCCGCCGACGACCGGCGGCAGCACGAGCGGTAGCAGCACGATCGCGCGCAGCACCCGGATGCCGGGCACCGCCGACCGGGCGAGCACGACCGCGAGCGGCACGCCGAGCACGATGCACCCGACCGTCGACATCGCGGCCGTCTCGAACGAAAGCCGCAGCGCCGCGAGTGAGGAGTCGGACACGATCAGCGACGGCAGCCGGCTCAGGTCCGTGCGGACCAGCAGCCCGACGACCGGCAGCACGACGAGTGCGAGCGCGAGTCCCGCGGGCACCCACAGCGCCCACGGGACCTTCGCGCGCGGAACGGGGTTACTTGGCCGGCGTGCCAAAGCCCACCTTGGTCAGCTCGGCCTTGCCCTGCGCGCCGAGCACGAACTGCTCGAACTGCCGCGCGAGATCGACCTGCGGGGCGCCCTTGACCACGGCCATCGGGTAGTTGTTGATCGCCTGTGCCGATTCGGGGAAGTCGACCTGGGTCACCTTGCCGGGTGCGCTGTTCGCGTCGGTCACGTAGACCAGGCCGGCGTCCGCGTCCCCGGACTCGACCTTGGTCAGCACCTGCTTGACGTCGTCCTCCTCGCTGACCGGCTTGAGCGTCACGCCGGTGCCCTTCTCGACCTTCTGCGTGGCCGCGCCGCACGGCACCGGAGCCGCGCACACGACGACCTTCAGCCCCGGCCTGGTGAGGTCGGCGAAACCCTTGATGCCCTTCGGGTTGCCGGGGGCGACCGCGATGGTGAGCTTGTTGGTCGCGAACACCGTCGGCGAGCCGTCGATCGACCCGCCCTGCACCGCCTTGTTCATGTTCGTCTGGTCCGCGGACGCGAACACATCGACCTTCGCGCCGTTGTTGATCTGCTGTACGAGCGTCGAGGAGCCGCCGAAGTCGTACTTCACCGTGACGCCCGGATGCGCCGCCTCGAACTCGGACTTCAGCGCGTTGAACGACTCGGTCAGCGAAGCCGCGGCGAACACCGTGAGCGTCTTCGCCGGTGGCGCGCTGCTGCCGGACGAGCTCGAACCGCAGCCGGTGGCCAGCAACGCGACACCGGCCAGTACGGCTAAGACCTTCTTCAACGCTCTCCTCCTGGAGTCTCTACGACGACCGTCGTCGCCTTCACCACCGCCACCGCGAGCACGCCGGGCCGCAGCCCCAGCTCGCGTACCGCCTCGGTGCTCATCAGCGACACCACCCGGTGCGGCCCGCACTGCAGCTCGACCTGGGCCATCACCTTGTCGGTGAGGACGTCGGTGACGAGCCCGACGAACCGGTTCCGCGCGGAGCGCCCGACGTCCGAGGGATCCTCGGGGCGGGCGGCCTGGGAGCGGGCGAACGCGGCCAGCTCGGCGCCGTCGACGACCTTCCGGCCGGCGGCATCCACACTGGAACCGAGCTGCCCGGCACGAACCCAGCGGCGCACGGTGTCGTCGCTGACGCCGAGCAGGCCGGCGGCTTCTGAGAACCGAAATTGCGGCATGGCCGCGACATTATCGCCGTGGCTGCGGAAAAACTAGGCGCTTGCGCCCTCATCGAGGATCTCGTTACGCATCAGACGCTGGATCTCGCGTTGATAACGTTCCACTATGTCCCGTTCCTCCGGCGAGAACCTTTCGAGCACCTGCTCGACCGCGTCCAGCGCCGAGTCGAACAGCGGCGCGTACTTCTCCTCGTCGAGGGGCAGGATCTCGACGAGGACCTTGCGGCGGTCCTGCCGGTCGCGCACGCGGCGGACGAACCCGGCTCGCTCGAGCCTGTCGATGACACCCGTGACCGCACCCGTCGACAGGCCTGTGAGCTGGGCTATCCGGCCCGCGGTCAGCGGCCCTTCCGCGCGCGAGGCCAGATCCAGTGCTTTGTGATCGGTGCCGGACAGGCCCATCCGCTGCGCGATCCGCGCATGCCGCAGCACGGCGAGCGTGCTGCCTTCGCGGCCGAGGTCGGCGAACCGCGCGAGCACGTCGGGCGGCACCGGGTACCTCGGCTCGACTGCCATCGACCGCTTTCCTCCCGGCCCTTGAAACACGGCGTGTTCTCAATATTCTAGTGATCGTCGCTCCGGGGTGACTCGGGTTAGGCTGGTGCCAATGAGTGCGGTGAATCTCGGTCTGCCCCGTCTTCGGGGTCCCCATGTCGTGTCCGAAGCAAGGCCGGACAGCCCGGCCCTCATCGACACCTTCGGGCGGGTGGCCACCGATCTCCGGGTCTCGCTGACGGATCGGTGCAACCTCCGGTGCACCTACTGCATGCCGGCCGAAGGCCTCCCGTGGCTGCCGGGCGAGGACGTGCTGACCGACGAAGAACTGTTGCGGCTGTTGAGAATCGCGGTCGAGCGGCTCGGCGTCACCGACATCCGGCTCACCGGCGGCGAGCCGATGCTGCGGCCCGGCCTCGAGGGGCTCATCGGCCGCATCGCGGCACTGCGGCCCCGGCCCCGGCTCTCCATGACGACCAACGGAATCGGCCTCGCCAAGCGGGCCGCGGGGATCGCCGCGGCCGGGCTGGACCGGATCAACGTCTCGCTCGACACGACGGATCCGGAGACGTTCCGCACGATCACCCGCCGCGACCGGCTGTCCCACGTGCTGGACGGTCTCGAGGCGGCCCGCGCGGCCGGGCTGAACCCGGTCAAGGTCAACGCAGTGCTGCTGCGCGGGGTCAACGAGCACGAGGCCGCGAGCCTGCTGCGGTTCTGCCTCGACCATGGCTACCACCTCCGGTTCATCGAACAGATGCCGCTGGACGCGCAGCACGGCTGGAACCGCCGCGACATGGTGACCGCGGAAGAGATCCTCGGCCTGCTGCGGAAGGAGTTCGAGCTGACGCCGAGCCCCGTCGAGCGCGGTGGCGCGCCGGCCGAACGCTGGCAGGTCGACGGCGGTCCCGGCGAGGTGGGCGTCATCGCCTCGGTGACAAGGCCGTTCTGCGCCGCCTGCGAGCGCACCCGGCTGACCGCCGACGGCGCGGTCCGCTCCTGCCTGTTCAGCAACGACGAGACGGACCTGCGCGGGCTGCTCCGGTCCGGTCTCGGCGACGAATCGGTGGCCGACGCGTGGCGGATGACGATGTGGGGCAAACTCGCCGGCCACGAGATCAACGACGCCGGATTCGCGCAGCCGCTCCGGCCGATGAGCGCGATCGGGGGCTGAGTCGGCCTTGACGACCACGGTGCTGGTGCGTTATTTCGCGTCCGCGCGGGCCGCGTCGGGAGTGGAGCAGGAGACGCTCCAGCTGCCGGCCGGCACGTCCGTCAGCGACGTGCTCGGGGTCCTGCGAGGGCGGCATCCGGAGAAGCTGCCGAAGGTACTCGAAGCGGCCAGTTTCCTGCTCGACGGAATCGCGGTCCGTGATCGCTCGCGTACGGTCCCGGACGGGGCGGAGCTCGATGTGCTCCCCCCGTTTGCCGGCGGTTGACCGGAGGTTTCCAGCCCGTTTCCGGGCCTTCACGAACGGCCCAATCGCGCCCAAACGACGTGACACAGGCCTCACGATCAGTGAAATATCTCGGGCAGGAAACGGGACGATAACGGGCCGTCGACCAGGGGAAACAGCTAGATCGCAGAAGGTTGCGTGCCGTTACTGTGATGTAGGTCACGCACCGAATAATTTCCGATCACGGTCTCGGTTACGTACCGTCGCTTTTCGGCTGGCCCCGACCGGCCACGCAAGACCGGGATTCCGAAGCGCCAAACCCTGTCCGGCGGAATCCCGGACAACAAACCCCGAGCGAAAGTAGCTTCCGGACAGGGACGGAGGGAGCCCGAGCCGCGTCCAGTACGCGGGCCGGGCCGGCGACCTGGATCCCGCCGGGAAGCCACGGGCCCGCGAGGGCCCGCCCCGTAAGCCTGGTCCCCTCAGGGCAGGCTCGACGGCGCGGAGGCCCGAGTAGATCGAATGTCCTACCGAGGCAAGCACCGCAGGATGTCCCCCGCCGCCCGCCACATCGCCCGCGTTGCTGTCGCGGGTATCGCGGTCGGCACCCCGCTGGCAATCGCTGCGACCCCCGCGCAGGCCGCCAGCGTGAACTGGGACGCCATCGCGCAGTGCGAGAGCGGTGGCAACTGGAGCACGAACACCGGTAACGGCTACTACGGCGGTCTGCAGTTCACGCAGAGCACCTGGAAGGCCTACGGCGGCACCGGCAGCCCGCAGGGCGCGTCCCGCGAGCAGCAGATCGCGGTCGCCGAGCGGGTCCTGCAGGGCCAGGGGATCGGCGCTTGGCCGGTCTGCGGCAAGAAGGGCGGCTCTTCGTCCGTCAGCGCCAAGAGCTCGACGACGACGCAGAAGAAGAGCACGGCCCCGAAGAAGGCCACCCCGAAGAAGTCCGTGGCGCCCCAGCAGGTGACCGCGCTGCCGACGTCGAACCCGAACGGTGACTACACCGTCGCGGCCGGCGACACCCTGTCGAAGATCGCGAAGCAGTTCAACGTCGACGGTGGCTACCAGAAGCTCCAGCAGCTGAACTCGCAGTACATCCCGAACCCGAACCTGATCCTGGTCGGCCAGAAGATCGCCACCAAGTGACCTGCTGAAGGTCACCCGCGGCGCGATCAGCTGTGGGCCCCACCGCCTCCCCCGTGCGGTGGGGCCCACAGCGCCCCCCAACCCCGAGATCCACACCCAGCCCGCCGAGCCCGACGTCCGCGACGCTGAGTTCGGCGCTCCAGACGCCGAGTTCGACACTCGGGACGCCGAGTTCGACGCCCGCGACGCTGAGTTCGACGCCCGCGACGCTGAGTTCGACGCCCGCGACGCTGAGTTCGACGCCGCAGACGCCGAGATCTACGTCCAGGCCGTCGAGATCTAAATTCGAGACGGCGAGTTCGACACGCCAGACGCCGAGTTCGCCCCTCGCCGCCGCGCAGAGGGCTCGCAGGCGCTGCGGCCTCCGGCTACGGGGAGTTGACCCACTCGTCGGTTCCGTCGGCGAAATGCTGGTGCTTCCAGACCGGCAGCTGGGCCTTCACCTCGTCGACCAACTCGGCGCAGGTGGCAAAGGCCTCGGCACGGTGGTCGGCCGCGACGGCGACCGCCAACGCGACGTCGCCGATGGCCAGGGCGCCCAGCCGATGGCTCACGGCCACCGCGCGCACGCCGGCACCCCGGCGACGGGTCACCTCGGCAACCACCCTGCCCAGCACATCGCCGGCACTGGGGTGACCCTCATAGAACAGGGTCTCGACCGACTTCCCGCCATCGTGGTTGCGCACCACGCCGCCGAAGGTCACGACGGCACCGGCAGCCTGGTCGTCGACCAGTTCCGCATGGGCCTCGACCGACAGCGGCTGCTCGGTGACCTGCGCCAGCGCGATCCGGGGCGGCGCCACGTCGTGCGCCGCGACAGCGCCGGTTTCGGTGGGCCGCGGGTGGTCACCGCCGGAAAGCTGGTCCACCGCGTGGTCCAGCACGCCGTCGAGCACGCCGAGCCCGTCCTTCACCCCGCCACGCGAGCCCGGCAGGTTGACCACGAGCGTCCGGCCGGCGACCCCGGCCAGCCCTCGCGACAGCACCGCCGTCGGCACCTTCGGCAGACCGGCACTCCGGATCGCCTCGGCGAGGCCCGGCAACTGGTGGTCGAGCACCGCCGCCGTCTCGTCCGGGGTGCGGTCCGTCGGAGAGATGCCGGTCCCGCCGGTCGTGATGATCACGTCGACGTCGTCGTTCAGGCAGGTGCGCAGCGCCTGGCCCACCGGCTCGCCGTCCGGGACGACGACCGGCTCCGTGACGTCGAACGAGCGCTCGGTCAGCCAGTCGACGATCACCGGGCCCGTCGTGTCCGCGTACACCCCCGATGCCGCCCGGTTCGATGCGACGATCACCCGTGCCGTGCGCTTCATGGCCGCTCCTGCGTCTTGCGGGACACCCGCACCCGGTCGCGCCGATGACCGGCTTCGCGATTATCGGTCATCGTCGCTCCCAAGTCCCGGTCTTCCCACCGTCCTTGCGCTCGAGCCGCACCGCGTCGAGCGTCGCCGCCGGGTCGACGGCTTTGATCATGTCGTGCAGCGTCAGCCCGGCGACGGCGACCGCCGTCAGCGCCTCCATCTCGACGCCGGTCCGATCGGTGGTCTTGGCCGTCGCCTGGATACCGATCTCGGCTTCGCCAAGGGAGAACTCGACCTTCACCCCGGACAGCGCGATCTGGTGACACAGCGGGATCAGCTCCGGCACCTTCTTCGCCCCCATGATCCCGGCGATCCGCGCGGTGGCCAGCGCGTCACCCTTCGGCAGCCCGTTCGACGACAGCAGCCCCACCACCTCGGCCGTCGTGTGCACGACTCCGGTCGCGATCGCGGTGCGGGCCGAGGCCTGCTTGGCGGAGACGTCGACCATCCGGGCCGCACCCGCCTGGTCGACGTGGCTCAGTTCACTCACATGGGCAAGGCTAGTCGCGCGCGCCCCGCCGGTTCAGAGTGGCGGGCCGGCCGGCGGCGGCCGAGCGGCGCGCGGCGTTCTTCACAGCCTCCGCCACCGCGGGCGCGACACCCGAGTCGAACACACTCGGCACGATGAACGAGGCGTTCAACCGGTCGTCCACCACGTCCGCGATCGCGTTCGCCGCGGCGATCAGCATCTCGTCGTCGATGTCGTGCGCCTGCGCGTCGAGCAGGCCGCGGAACACGCCGGGGAACGCCAGGACGTTGTTGATCTGGTTCGGGTAGTCACTCCGGCCGGTCGCGACGACCGCGGCGTGCTTCTGCGCCTCGAGCGGGTCGATCTCCGGATCCGGGTTGGCGAGCGCGAACACGATCGCGTCCTTGGCCATCGTCGCGACCTGCGCGGCCCCGAACAGGTTCGGCGCGGAGACCCCGATGAACACGTCCGCCCCGACGAGCGCGTCGTGCAGGCTTCCGGAGACGTTGTCCTTGTTGGTCGTCTCCGCCAGGCGCCGCAGGTTGTCGTCCAGGTTCGCGCGGCCGGAGTGCACGATGCCATCGATGTCAGCGGCGATGATGTCCGCCGGTTTGGTGTGCTGCAGCAGCCGGATGATCGCCGAACCCGCGGCACCCGCGCCGCTGACCACGATCTTGCAGTCCTCGATCTGCTTTCGGACCACCCGCAGCGCGTTGCGCAGTGCGGCGAGCACCACGATCGCGGTGCCGTGCTGGTCGTCGTGGAACACCGGGATGTCGAGCTGCTCGCGCAGCCGCTTCTCGATCTCGAAGCAGCGCGGCGCGGCGATGTCCTCGAGGTTGATCCCCGCGTACACGGGCGCGAGGGCCTTGACGATCTTGATGATCTCCTCGGTGTCCTGGGTGTCGAGGCACACCGGCCATGCGTCGACGTCCGCGAACTTCTTGAACAGCGCCGCCTTGCCCTCCATCACCGGCAGGGCGGCGGCCGGGCCGATGTTGCCCAGCCCCAGCACGGCCGATCCGTCCGTCACCACGGCGACCGTGTTGCGCTTGATCGTGAGGCGGCGGGCGTCGGCCGGGTTGGCCGCGATCGCCTGGCATACGCGGGCCACGCCCGGGGTGTACGCGCGGGACAGATCGTCACGGTTGCGCAACTGCACCTTGGGGCTCACCGACAACTTGCCGCCCAGGTGCATGAGGAACGTCCGGTCGGAGACCTTGCGCACTCGCACGCCGTCGAGCGCGTCGAGTTCCTTCGTGACGTCATCGACGTGGTCGGCGTTGGAGACGTTCGCGGTGATGTCGACGACGATCGCATCCGCACGCGACTCCACCACGTCGAACGCGGTGAGCACGCCGCCCACCCGGCCGACGGCGGTCGTGAGATCTCCGGCCGCACTCGCCGACGGCGGCGCCTCCACCCGAACGGTGATCGAATAACCGGGGCCGGGAACCGGCACTGTCGTTACCCCTTACTTGTTGATCTCAGTCTTCGGGTGCACGTAGGGCACGGTGTCCAGCGGGAACGTCACGTCACCGTAGGGCGAAAGCGCGCCCTGCCGGTCCGCCGCGAGTTCGCTCACCGGGTGCTCACCGTCTGGCACCTTCGGCCAGGTCGGGTCGATCCGGCCGGCTTTCTTGCCGTTGTCACCTTTTGCCACGTCGTCCTCCCGTTCGCCTGTGTGGCCTTCAGTTTGCCTCAACGCGAGCGGCCCCCGGAGGCCAGGGCGGTATCCTTTGCTGTGATGCCCGCGACCTCCCTGGCGGATTGGCTGCGCTCCGCGTCCGACGACGAGCTCGCCGCGCTCCTGCAGGCCAGGCGTGACCTGGCCACTCCGCCGCCCTCCGACAGCACCGTGCTCGCCACCCGCGCGGGCACGGCCGGTTCGACGGCACGGGCGCTGGAGGATCTGGACACGTTCACCCTCGCGGTGCTCGATGCGATGCTGGTCGCCGGAGCCGACGCCGAAGCCGTCCCGGCCGCCCGGATCGCCACGCTCGTCGGCGCCGATCCGCCGCCCGCCCTGTCTCGCCTGCGCGGGCGCGCCGTGGTGTGGGGCGACGAGGACGCGCTGCGTGTGGTACCCGTCACACGCGAAATCGTCGGCCCGTTCCCCGCCGGTCTCGGCGCCTCTGTGCCCGAGCTCGCGGACGCCGACCTCAGCGAAGTGAGCGAGGACGAGCACGCCGTGCTGAGCGCGCTCGCCGCCGGTCCGCCCATCGGGCGCAGTAAGGATGCGCTCACCCGGGTCCCGCTGGAGGACGCCAAGACCCCGGTCCAGCGGCTGCTCGCCCGCGGGCTGCTGCTGAGGCGGGACGCGGAGACGGTCGAGCTGCCCCGCGAGGTAGCGCTGATCCTGCGCGGCGGGCGCTCGTGCTCGCCCGGAGCCCTGCGCGAGCCGGAGCTGCCCACACACCCGCACCAGCAGTCCACAGTGGACGAAGCTGCGGCCGGCGAGGCTGCGGAGTTCCTGCGGCACATGGAATCTCTGCTTGCCCAGTGGTCCGAACAACCGCCGCCGGTGTTGAAGTCGGGCGGGCTGGGCGTGCGAGAGCTGCGCAAGCTCGCCCGTGAGCTCGAGGTCGACGACGCGCGCGCGACGCTGCTCGCCGAACTCGCCGTCGGCGCCGGCCTGGTCGCCGACAGCGGCACGACCACGCCCGAGTGGGTCCCGACGACGCTCACCGACTCGTGGCTCGCGTCCGCCCCGGGGCAGCGGTGGATCATCCTCGCGCAGGCCTGGCTGGAGTTGCCCCGGCTACCGGGGCTCGCCGGCCAGCGAGACGCGAAGGACAAGGCGATGGCGCCCTTGTCCGACGACCTGCGCCGCCCTCTCGCGCCCGTCAACCGCCGCCGTGTCCTCGAAGCGCTCGCCGGGCTTCCTGCCGGAGCGGGTGTACGGAGCGTCGAGGAGCTTGTCACGGTGCTCGCCTGGCGCGCGCCGCGCCGCGGTGGGCGCCTGCGGGACGAGACGGTGCGCTGGACGATGGCGGAGGCGTCGACGCTGGGCGTGATCGCTCTCGGAGCGCTCACCAGGGCCATTGCCGCGCTGCTCGAAGACGACCGCTCCGGGGCGCTGGAGGCGATGGTCGGTGCGATGCCCGCGCCGATCGACCATGTACTGGTGCAGGCCGATCTCACCGTCGTCGCGCCGGGCCCCCTCGAACCGGAACTCGCGGCGGAGATCAAGACCGTGGCGGATGTCGAGTCCGCCGGGCCCGCGACGGTCTACCGGATCACCGAGCACACGGTGCGCCGCGCGCTCGACGCCGGGAAGACCGCGGACGAGCTGCACGGCCTGTTCGGCAAGCGCTCGGCCACCCCGGTACCGCAGGCCCTGACGTACCTGATCGACGACGTCGCGCGGCGGCACGGCAGGCTGCGCGGCGGGGCGGCCGCGTCCTTCCTGCGATGCGACGACGAGGTGCTGCTCGCCGAGGTGCTCGGCAACCCGGTCGCCGAGGAGTACGAACTGCGCAAGATCGCACCGACGGTGCTGGTCAGCCCGGTGCCGCTGGCCGAGGTGCTCGACGGGCTCCGCGCGGCCGGGTTCGCGCCTGCGGCCGAGGGTTCGGACGGGCGGGTGCTGGACCTGCGGCCGAGCGGGCGGCGGGTACCCGCTCGCACGAGGAACGCACGCCGGGTCCTGCCCGAGCCGGGCGGCGCGAACCCCGAGCAGATCGCCCAGGTGATCGCTCACCTTCGCGCCGGCGACCGTGCCGCGAGCCGGCGCCGTGGCGCGGAGGTGCGGCTGCCCGGCGGTGGCGGTGGCTCGGACACCGCTGCGACGATGGCATTGCTGGCGCGGGCGAGCCGAGAGCAGCGCGAGGTGTGGATCGGGTTCGTGGACTCGCACGGGACTGCGAGCCAGCGAATCCTCACCCCGGCCCATGTCGGCGGCGGGATGCTGCTCAGCACGGAGGACGAGCGGTATCCCTTGCACCGCATCACGTCCGCCGCGCTCGTCGAGGATTAGGCGCAGCGAAAGCCCAACTCGCGGGCAGCGAAGGCCGAACTCGCGAGAGAGGGGCGGTTAGAGGGCGCGGAGGCCCGCCAGGACGCGGGCCATGAACTCGCGCGAGGAGCGGTCCCCGAAGGACAGGCCCGGCTGGTGCAGCACCACGAGCTCCAGATCGTCCATATCGCTCACCAGCACCTTCACCACGTTCAGCGGCAGGCGCAGGAAAGCGGCGATCTCCGCGATCGACCGGGCATCGGCGCACAGGTCGCAGATACGTCGATGCTGCACCGACCGCGTGCCCTGATACCGGCGCCCACGGTCGCTTGTGGACACCAGCGTCTCGAGCGCCAGCTCGTAGTCCGGCCGGGTGCGGCCGCGCGTATGCGCGTACGGGCGCATCATGGTGCGCTGCCGGATCGCGACCTGGTCCGGCGCCGGAACCTCCGGCAGCGCATGCCGTCCGGTCGGGTAATCCCCTTCCGCCGCAGGGGTTTTCGCGGGCCGCTCGCGCTGCACGGGCGGGGTCCGGCGCTGCATGCCGCCCAGCGAGCGAACCCGCATCAGCACCGCGGAGCGATCCAGCGTGAACCTGGCGGGCGAATCGACCTCCGCACGCTCGGCGCCCTGATGCAGGGCATCCCAGGCATCAGGGGCGGAGTCCTCTGGGCGGTTCGGGAACCCTCTCATCGCTAGCCGCGCACACCACCCTGCAGCTGCATGCGCAACTCGGGCGTCATCTGCTGCCCGACCCGGTCCACCAGCAAAGTCATCTCGTAGGCGACCGTGCCGATATCGCAGTTCGGTGCAGCCAGCACGGCCAGGCTCGACCCGTCGCTGATCGACATCAGGAACAGGTAGCCGCGCTCCATCTCGACCACGGTCTGGTTCACCGCGCCGGCCTCGAAGCACCGCGCGGCACCGAAAGTGAGGCTCACGAGCCCGGACGCCACGGCGGAAAGCTGATCGGCGCGGTCCTTCGGTAATCCGTCGGACGCGGCGAGCAACAGCCCATCCGCCGACACCACGACGCCATGTGCCGCACCGGGCACCCGGCGTACGAAATCCGTGATCAGCCAGCCGAAGCTGCCCGCGTGATAGGCCGGGGCGCTCACGCCAACCTCCTCGCTCTCCACTCGTGGTCGCGATTATTCCTTGCCAGGGTATTCCTCACCACGCCCTTGTCGACCCGGGAGAACGGGTGGTTCCCATCTTCACCCCAACGGCCGTACCCGGAACGTGAGCGTGCACCTACTCAGCCCGGTTGCAGTGCCGTGTCTCGGGCGATCGCGTGCTCCACGACCGAGATCAGCACCTGCTTGGCGGACTCCCGTTCCCGTGCGTCACACGCGATGATCGGGACGTGGTCACCGATCGTCAGCGCGTGCCGGACGTCCTCGATCTGGTGATGCAACAACCGGTCGAAGCAGTTGATCGCCACGATGTAGGGGAGTTTCCGGTTCTCGAAGAAGTCGATCGACGGAAACGCGTCGGCCAGCCGCCTCGTGTCCACGAGCACGACGGCGCCGATCGCACCGAGCGCGAGATCGTCCCACATGAACCAGAACCGGTGCTGGCCGGGAGTTCCGAAGACATACAGGACGAGATCGGAATCCAGGGACAGCCGGCCGAAGTCCATCGCCACGGTGGTGGTGATCTTGTCGGGAGTCGCGGAGATGTCGTCGACCGAGAGGCTCGCCTCGGTCATCTGCGCTTCCGTGGTGAGCGGATCGATCTCCGACACCGCACCGACCAGGGTGGTCTTGCCCGAGCCGAAGCCACCGGCCACCACGATCTTGGCCGACTGCGTCGGCCCGCTGGCCGCCGACGTGTTCGTGTCGGAGTCAAATTCTCCGAAGCCCACTGAGCACCCTCTCCATGAATTCGATACTGGGGCGATCGCCGACGGCGGCGGTCGCGGTGTGCACCAGGACGAGGCCGAGTCCGGCGACGTCGCCGATGAGCACGCGGACCACGCCGAGCGGCAAACGTAGGTAGGCGGCCACCTCGGCCACCGAGCGCGTATCCAGGCACAGCCCGCAGATGGACCGGTGCTCGGGCACCTTGACCCGGTCGAGGACACGCCCGCGCTCGCTGGTGGAGACCAGCGCTTCGATGGCGAGGTCGTACTTGGGTCTGGTACGCCCGCCGGTACGGAAATACGGCCGCACGAGCCCGGAGGTCTCGGCGGGGGCCGGTGGCGGTGGGGTGGCCGGCACCGGCGGGATCGACGGCAGGCTGGGGTGGCCGCTGTAGCCGGGCCCCGGGTGGCTCGCCGGGCCCGGCCCCGGCGCGACCGCGTGGTACCCGGACAGCTCGCCCGGTCCGGCGAACTCACCGCTCGGCGGGCCGCCGTCACCGCGCGTGCCGAACAGTTCCGAACCCGGCCCCGAAAGCAGCCGGTCACCGAAATCGGTCACCCGGTACTCACTTCCCCCATAACCCGGTCCGGGCGCCAGGCCGCTCACCGCGTCTCTGTCCCCGGCGGAATCCGCCCGCCGCTGCCGCCATTCACGGTCGACGCGGGCGCGGAACTTCGTCCAGTCCTCGTCGGCCAGCGCGTTCCGCGGTTCCTCAGGATCCGAGCCGGGATCCGCGGCGTTCCTGCCCATCCGGTCCCCGTCCAAGTCCGCGTCCACTGCTGCTCCTTAGTGCCGGCGCGTCAGGCGCGCGCGGCCCCTTGCAGTTGGGCCCGCAACTCGGGCGTCAGCTGCTGCCCGACCCGGTCGACGAGGAGCGTCATTTCGTACACCACAAGCCCGATGTCACTGTCCGGGGCACCGAGTACCGCAAGGCATGAACCATCCGAAACGGACATCAGGAACAGGAAGCCGTTGGCCATCTCGACCACGGTCTGCGCGACCGGGCCGCCTTCGAACACCTTCGCCGCACCGCGGGCGAGGCTGGTGAGCCCGGAGGCCACCGCCGCCAACTGGTCGGCCCGGTCCTTGGGCAGGCCACGCGAAGCGGCCAGCATGAGCCCGTCCGCCGACACCACGACAGCGTGTGCGGCGCCGGGGACGCGGTGCACGAAGTCCGTGATGAGCCAGGCGAACCCGTTCTGCATACCCTGGTGATTCTGGGGTTTGGCGCCACCCGGCTGCAGCGATCCCGCGCGTGTCACTCCGTCACTCCTCACTGCCGTATTCGGGCGAGGACAGCTCCCCGCCGGATACCGAAACGCTCTGTCCGGGCCGCTCCCGGAGGGCATGGCGCCCAGACCGGTAGCCCTGCTGGAAGCTCACCATACGGTCCCTCGCCGCCGTCGCCGACCGGCTGATCGCGCTCTGTCCAGGCGTTGCGGAAGTGGTGTCGGTGAACGACACGCCGTTCGACTCCGACGCGGAAACCGAACCGGGAACCAGGTGGGCGTTGGGCACGCGTTTGGGCAGTCCGGCGTCGGTCGTCTCGTCGTTCGTGGGTTCGAGCAGCGACTGCGCCTTCTGCCAGCCCTCGTCGGCCGCGCTTCGCCACACGTCGTCGAGCATCGGCGTCGACTCCGGCTGTTCCGGTTCTTTCGCGGCCGGCTCCTCGAGATTCCCCGTCATCGAGTGCTCGGACGCCTCCTCCCCGCGGGTGTTCTGATCCTCTTCACCTTCTTCGCTGAACCAGCGGGAGACGACCGACTGGTAGATCGGCAGCCGCTTGGTGGGCGCGTCGTCCTCGAGTGCGCCGTTGTGCTGGACCGGCTCCGCTGCGGGTTCCGGCTCCGGTGTGGTGATGGGGATGTACTGCGGTTCCCGTTTCGGCAGCTCGAGCGGGGTGGACCGGCCGGCGCCGTTGCCGTTCGCGGGCGGCGAACCGGTGCCCCGGCTCAGATACGCCGCGCTCGACGAGCCCGCGACCAGATCGTCGAGGCTGATCGGCTGGGCGAGGGCGGTCAGCCCGCCGGCCGCCGACTGCTCGGCCGCGACCGAAGCCGGGCGCGGGCGCTGGGCGGGCACGGACGGGATCTCCGGCAGCGAGGACTCCGCCTGCGACGGCGGCGGGGCGGGAGCCTCGACGACGATCGGGCCGAGCAGCTCGGCCGGCACCAGGACACGGGCGATCACACCGCCCTCGATGTCCTCGTTCTCGCGGACACGGACCTCGACGCCGTGGCGCTGCGCCAGCCGCGCCACCACGTACAGGCCCATCCGCCTGGTCACCGACACGTCCAGGTCCGGCGGGTCGGCCAGCCGCTCGTTGGCCTCGATCAGCTGCTCCTCCGACATCCCCACGCCGCGGTCGGTGATCTGGATGGCCAGCGCCTTGCGCCGGGTCACCACGGCCCGCACGCTCACCTTCGTCTCCGGCTCGGAGAAGTAGGTCGCGTTGTCGAGCAGTTCGGCGAGCAGGTGCACGAGGTCGTGCACGGTCAGCCCGCGCACCGCGACCTCCGGGATCACGCCGACCTCGACCCGGGCGTACTGCTCGATCTCCGACACCGCGGCACCGATGACGTCCGCGGCCGAGACCGGCTTCGGCACCGACTTCGCGAGCCCGGCTCCGGAAAGCACCAGCAGGCTTTCCCCGTTGCGCCGCAAGCGGGTCGAGAGGTGGTCGAGTTCGAACAGGCTCGCGAGGTGATCGGGATCCTGCTCGTCGGCCTCGAGCCGGTCGATCACCCCGAGCTGGCGTTCCACCAGCCGCTGGGACCGGCGGGAGAGGTTCACGAAGATGCCGTTGACGTTCTCGCGCAGCAAGGCCTGCTCGGCAGCCATCTTCACGGCCTGCTCGTGCACTTCGTCGAACGAGCGGGCGACTTCGCCGATCTCCTCGCGTGTGGTGATCGGCACCGGTTCGACCGATTGTGCCGCTGCCACCATGGGTTCCGGGTCGTCGAGGATCTTCGTGACGGTTGCCGGCAACCGGCTGTAGGCGATCTCCAACGCGCTCGAGCGAAGTACGCGAAGCGGCTTCAGCATGACCCGGGCGATGATGAAGGTCAGCAGCAGCGCGAGGGCGAGTGCGGCGGCCACGATGGCAATGTCCCGCCAGGCGGCCATCCTCGCCTGATCCGCGAGCGCCGCGGTGTCCGCGCGCAACTGGCCGAGCAGATCGCTCTCGACCGTCCGCAGCTTGCCGAGTGAGGAGGTGCTGTCCGCGGCGAGCAGACGCGGATCGATGCCGAGCGAAGGCGAATCGGCCCTGGCGAACGCCGTCGCGGCGATTCCCGCCCTGCCGTCGATGTCCGGCCCGCTGGCCGTGTCCGTGTACAACTGGCGCTGGTCGGACGTCGCGTTGGTCTGGAACAGGTCGAGCGCGGCCTGCGCGCTGAACTGCGCGGCGCGAGCCTGGTCGAGCAGGAGGCCGGTGAACTGGTTGCGGATCGCGGCGATCTCCAGCGCTGCGTCCTCGCGGGCGGTGAACTCCTTGATCTGGCTGATCGCCTGGATCGTCGTGCCCTGCCGAAGCAGGTCGTGGTCGGTCGAGGAGGCGGTCGTCTCGCGGCCCATCTGAACGAGCGAGTCGAGGACCGAAGAATAGGTGTTGAACGCGGCCTGCTCCGAATACGGCGGGGTGTTCACCGCGGTGCGCAGCGGGGCGAGCGCGTCGAGCCGTTCGAGCCCGCGGTTGTAGTTCTCGCGGCTCTGCGGGTCACTGACGTTGAGGTTGGTCGCCGCGGCGCGCAGCGCCGACACCGCGATATCGGTCTGGAAGATCTGCTTGTTCAGCGTGCTCTGCAGGTCGACGTCGCCCGGGTTGACGATCTTCGCGACGGCGAGCATCCGCTCGCCCTGCAACTGCTGCACGACGTCGGTGACCTTCGTGGCCAGATCGACCTGAGCCGTTGTCTGCTGGAGCTGATCGGCTTGCTTCAGTTCGTCGACGGCCCGCAGCCCGCCGAGCACCAGCGCGGTCACGGTCGGGATGGCGAGCACGAGGCCGAGCTTGGACCGCAGCTTCCAGTTTCGTAGGCTCAGCCGGGAGCCAGACGACGAGCGCGACGACGTCTGCTTCGCAGGAATTCCCGCTACCTCCGGGGTGTCTTCTCTCGGCACCGCTGTACCACCGTCATTCCCGCCAGCATTCGGTCAACCTCGTGTGTGCAGGTGCAGAGGGTAGCGAAGAGCCCGTGAAGATGTAACCCTTCCTGAGTAACGGGCTGTGAAGTAGCTCCGTAAAGTCCGCTGACCTGATAGAACTTCCCCGGGCTGAACTAGGTCTAAGCACTCTCAGTAGATCATTAGTGACACACCACCAGATCGAGTGATCTGTACCACTCGATCCCGGGACCTCCGGCGAAAGACGAGGAGACCTGCAAAGTGCCCACGATGCTCGAGGTGAGCGATCTCAACCACCGGTTCGGCACCGGGGAGAACGTGCATCTTGCGATCCGCGATCTGACGTTCACCGTCGAAACCGGCCAACTGGCGTGCATCGTCGGCCCGTCGGGCTGCGGCAAATCGACATTGCTGCGCTGTATCGGGGGCCTGCTCACGCCCAGTGAAGGCACCGTCAAGCTGCACGGCGACCAGGTTTCCGGGGTGCCCGAGGATCTGGCGGTGGTGTTCCAGGACTACAGCCGTTCGCTGTTCCCGTGGCTCACCGTCGCGGGCAACGTCGAGTTCCCGCTGCGGTCCCGGCGGCTGCCGCGCGCCGAGCGGCGCGCGCGGGTGCGGGAGGCGCTCGACTGGGTCGGACTCGGTGACACGCAACGGAAATTCCCGTGGCAGCTGTCCGGGGGCATGCAGCAGCGCGTATCGATCGCACGGGCGCTCGCGAGCCGGCCGGCGCTACTCCTGATGGACGAGCCGTTCGCCTCCGTCGACGCGCAGACCCGGTTCGAACTGGAGGACCTGCTGCGGCGGGTGCAGCGCGAGCAGGGCAGCACCGTTCTGCTCGTGACACACGACATCGACGAAAGCGTGTACCTCGCGGACCGCGTCCTCGTCCTGTCCTCCTCGCCCGCATCCATCGTCGCCGATCTGACGGTCGATCTCCCCGGGGAACGGGACCAGATCGCCACCCGCGAATCGGCCGAATTCGTGGCGCTGCGCGGCGAAGTAGCGCGATTGCTGCAGAAACGCGAAGTGGCGCAGGAGGCGAACTGAATGGCGCAGACCGTCCGGGACGCCGTCCGCGCGCTCATGCGGGACTGGAAACTCACCACGGTTTTCGGCAATCCCGGCAGTACCGAACTGGCCTTCCTGGCCGACTGGCCGGACGACTTCCGGTACGTGCTGGGGCTGCAGGAGTCCAGTGTGGTCGCGATGGCGGATGCCTTCGCGCAGCTGACCGGAAACGCGGCCGTGGTCAACCTGCATTCCGCCGGCGGCCTCGGGCATGGGCTGGGCAGCCTGGTCACGGCGTTCCACAACCGCGCGCCGGTGCTCGTCATCGCCGGTCAGCAAGCGCGTTCGCTGTTGCCGGGCGATCCCTTCCTCGGTGCGCTCGAGGCCGCGGAGTTTCCCAAGCCCTACGTGAAATGGAGCTGCCAGCCGGCCCGTGCCGAGGACGTCCCGGCCGCGTTCGCACGGGCGTACCTGCTGGCGACCCAGGCCCCGCGCGGACCGGTTTTCCTTTCCGTACCGGCGGATGACTGGGATGCGCCTGCCGTGCCGGTCCCGGCCAGGCCGCGGATCGCCGACCCCGCGCCGGATCAGGAAGCGCTTTCCGCCGTCGCGTCCGCTTTGGACGCGAGCACGCGGCCCGCGCTCGTCGTCGGTGCGGCGGTGGATGCCGACGACGCCGTCGAACTCGCGGTCGGTCTCGCCGAGAAGACCAACGCCGCGGTGTGGGCAGCGCCGTTCTCCGCGCGCAGCTCCTTCCCGGAGGATCACCCGCTGTTCTCCGGTTTCCTGCCGCCGAACCGAGGGGGCGTCGCCGCCGCCCTGGCCGGCTTCGACTGCGTGGTGGTGCTCGGCGCGCCCGCGTTCACCTACCACGTCGTCACCGAGAGCGGGCCCGAACTGCCTGAGGTGCACGTGCTGAGCGACGACCCGCACCTACTGGCGAGAGCGGCCGGCAACGGCGTGCTCGCCTCGCCGCGAGCCGGCATCGCCCGCCTCACCGAACTGGTGCGCGCGACCGGCCGGGCCGCCCCGGAGCCGCGGCGGCGACCGGCACGCGTTCCCGAACCCGTTGCCGGCGAACCGCTTTCGGGTGCGTTCGTGTACCAGACCCTGGCGGATCTCGTGCCCGCCAACGCACTCGTGGTCGAAGAGGCGCCGACGAACCGTCAGGACATGCAGGCGCATTTCCCGATCACCGCACGGGGGCGCGGTTATCTCACGATGTCCAGCGGCGTGCTGGGCTACGGTCTGCCGGCGGCGGTCGGCGCGGCGCTGGCCGAACCCGCGCGGCCGGTGGTCGCCGTCCTCGGCGACGGCGGCAGCATGTACGGCATCCAAGCACTGTGGACGGCCGCGCGGCAGCAGACCGCGGTGCTGTTCGTCATCCTCGACAACGGCGAGTACGCGGCCGTCCGCAGGCACGCGGTGCGCACCGGCGCCGGGAAAGTCCCCGGCATCGAGCTGGGGGGCCTCGAGTTCCGCGATCTGGCCCGCGGCATGGGCTGCGCCGCGCACGACGTGCGGACCCCGGCGCAGCTGCGCACCGGAGTCACCACCGCCCTCGCTTCAGCGGGCCCGACGCTGCTCCACGTACGCCTGTCCTAAGAAATGCCGTGAGGGACCCCCTCACGGCACATAAGGGCATGAGGGGGTCCCTCACGGCACGCGGCGGCTCAGGCCGACAGTTGTTCGGGGTGGAAACCGGGGTGCCAGGCCAGTGCCCTGCGCTCCACCGCCGACAGCAGCAGGTTGGACAGGTACCCGAGCACGCTCACCAGCACGATCCACACCCACATCTCGGGCAGCAGGAACCCGCCCTGCGCGTTGACCAGCTGGTAGCCGATCCCGCTGGCGACGCCGGTGAGCTCCGAGACGATCATCAGGATGATCGCGATGGACAGCGCGAGCCGCATCCCCGCGAACACCTTCGGCAGCGCCGCCGGCAGCACCACGCCGAGGACCCAGTGCGGCCTGCTGATCCGGAACGCTCTCGACGTGTCGAGCTTGATCTCGTCCACCGACCGCGCGCCGTCGATGGTGTTGAGCAGGATCGGCCAGATCGTGCCCCACAGGATCGTCACGATCTCCATCCGCGGCCCGATCCCGAACGCCACCAGGAACACCGGCACCAGCAGGGTCGCCGGCACCGAGCGGGCGAAGAAGAACATCGCCGACACGTAGTCGGTGATCACCGGCGACCGGCCGAGCGCGAGCCCCACCGGCACGCCAACCACCACCGCGATCAGCCAGCCCAGCGCCAGCCGGCCGAGGCTCGGCAGGAGATCACCGGTCAGCACGCCGGGGGTGAACACCGTCCCGGCCACCTCGGCGATCTTCAGCGGCGGCGGGAAATACGGGTTGCGCGCGCTGACCGTGACCCACTGCCACAGCAACAGAAACGCGATGAACACCAGCCAGCGCCGGATGAACGCACGCAGGCGGCCGCTCACACCGCACCTCCCGTCGCCGCCCAGCCGAGCCACCGCCGCTGCAGGCCCAGCAATCCAATGTTGACCAGGTAGCCGACGAGTCCGACGAAAATGGTGCCGGCAAGCACGATGTCCATCCGGAGCGCGGAGCTGCCCCAGAAATAGACGTACTGCCCGACGCCGATGCTGTTCCCGCTGAGGAACTCGGTGCTCACCAGCACGATCAGCCCCACCGCGGCGGACAGCCGGACGCCGGTCATCACGAACGGGGCGACGCTTGGCAGGATCACCGCGTACACCAGGCGGGTCCGCGGTGTGCGGAAGGCCCGCGCGGTGTCGAGCACCTGCCGGTCGATCTCGCCGAACGCGTACATCGTGTTGAACAGGATCGGCCAGACCGACGCGAAGGTGGCGAGCGCGATCTTCGTCTGCGCCCCGCTGCCCAGCAGCAGGACGACCAGCGGGATCAGCGCGACGGTCGGCAGCGGCCGGAGGAACTCGATCACCGGCCCGGTGAGCAGTCGCAGCGGCCGGAGACCGCCGAGCAGGATGCCCAGCGGAACCGCGATGACGGTGGCGAGCAGGATCGCGATGACCCACGACAGCAGCGTCGACGCGGCGTCGCCGAGGAACTTCGGGTCACCGAGCAGCCTGAAGAACTGGCCGAGGACGGTCGAGGGCGGCGGCAGCACCCCCGCCTTGATCACCCCCGAACGGCCGACCGCCTCCCACAGCGCGAGGAAGGCGGCCAGCCCGGTCAACCGGCGAAGAACGGTACGCACGGCTTCAGACTTGTGGGGTCGGTACGAGGTAGTCGCTCGCCTTGAGCTGCTCGGTCATGCCGCCGTAGTTCTGCAGCAGGGTGATCACGCGCTGGAGCTGCGTGGCGTTGTTCGCCGTCGGGAACGTGTCGATGTTCATCAGCGTCGCGGTGGCCTGGTCGACACCGGACAGCTCGGGCAGGATCTGGGACACCTTCGACCGGTCCGCCGCGTCCTTCTGCGCCGGGATCATCGCGCGCTGGAAGGCCGCGATCGTCTTGGGGTTGGCCGAGATGAACTGGGACGTCGCGATGTACCCGGTCTGCGGCAGGTTGGCGGTCGACCCGGTGATGAGCTTCAGCACCGGCTGCAGGCCCTGCTTCTGCTCCGAGGTGGTGAGGAACGGTTCGACCTCGACCCCCGCGTCCAGCTGCCCGCTCACGATGGCGGCCGGGATGTTGGGGAACGTGACCGGGAGGTACTTCGGCGAGTTCGGGTCGACGTCGTTGTCCTTGAGCGTCGCGCGCACGAGCATCTCGGCGAGCGACCGCGCGGCCTGGATACCGATCTTCTTCCCGGCCAGGTCCTTCGCGCTGGAAATGCCCGAGTCCGGCTTCGCGACGACCACGACGGAGTTCTCGTTCGCGGCGTTGCCGTCGACCACGATCTTCGCGTCGAGGGTCTTCTGCGCGATCGCCTGGTAGTACGAGACGTAGTTGACCACCGCGATGTCCAGCTCGCCCTTGATCAGCGCGGGCACGGCCTGCGGGCCCACGGTGAACGGCTTGATCGTCACGTCGAGGCCCTGGTCCTTGAAGTAGCCGTACTTCTCGGCGAGCTTGCTGCCCGCGCTGCCCTGGCTCTGCAGGATGCCGACGGTGATCTTGCTCTTTTCGAGCCCGCCGGAGGACGAGTTCGAGCCCGAGTCGCTCGAGCTGGAGCCGTTGAGGACGCTGCACCCGGCCAACGGCGCGGCCACGGTCGCGCCGAGAGCGAGCCGGAGGAACCGGCGGCGAGTGGCGCTACTCACATCTGTTGACATTAACGCTCCTGACGCGGCGTATCGACAGCTGGAAATTTGACTACGTCCCGTGATTCGGGAAGCATCCCATCCGCGTCACGAATGAGTGATTACCACACGGGGTTCGAGCCCGGGCGAAACCTATCGCAATACTGGTTACTGCAACAGTGCGATTTGATCATGATCTGGTATACGCCATAACCCGCGCCCTGCTAGCCACGGCGGGGCGAAAAGCCCGGCGACGCGTGGCCACCGGCCCTGATCTGCGGAGTAGGTCCAGACCACTTCGGGTAATTGGTCGGTCGCAAAACCGCTCACCCGAACGGGGGCTTGTCCACCTGGCGGAAAACAGCGAACAGCTTGGAATGGCTGCGACGTTCGGCCTATCCCCCGTACACCAGTCCACCGGCAAAATTTGCAATCGGCAAATTGGCGACTATTTGCCCGAAATGTCTTCTTCCCGGCGGGTGATGGCTCTGGCCTCGCGGGCCCGGTTGAAACCGTGCTGCAGCCGCGCCATCCGGCCACGCACGGAGTCCGGGTCCAACCGCAGCGTCGGCGAGTCGGCCGGCTCCGGTCTCGCGGCCGCGCTGCCGTTGAGCCGCTCGGCGATCGAACCGCCTGGCTCGTCGTTCTCGGGCCACTCGGGCTGTGGGGCCGGCGCAGCCCCCTCGCCACCCCGCACGGGCCAGTGCTCGCCCGTGTTGTGGAACCACTGGGACAGCACGGCCTGGTAGGCCGGCATCCGTTCGGTCGGCGCGTCGTCCTCGAGGTGGTACCGGTCCTGGTCGTCGTCGTCCTCCGACGGCCAGTCCGGCCCCGGCTCGCCCTCCACCGGCGCGCGATGGGACACATCAGCCGGCACGGACAGCGGCGAGTCGACCACGGGCACGGGTTGCGGCTCGGGCACCGGTACCGGTTCGGGTTCGGCGGCGGGGGCGGGCCTTGCCTGCTGCTCGACGGCGAGCGCGGCGGGCACGACGACGGTCGCCACGAGCCCGCCGCCGTCGGCCGAGCGCAGCCGCACCCCGATGGCATGCCGCCGGGCCAGGGTCGCGACGACGAACAGGCCCATCCGGCGCGACGCCTCGACGTCGACCTCGGGCGGGGTGGCCAGCCGCGCGTTCGCGCGCTGGATCTCGGGTTCGGGCATACCGGCGCCCGAGTCGGTGATGTGCACCTGCCACGCGCCGTCGTCGCCGATCGCGCTGACCACGGTCGCCGTGCTGTCCGCCGGCGAATACAGCGTCGCGTTCTCGAGCAACTCCGAGATCACGTGCACGAGATCGCTGGCGACCCCGCCGCGGATCGCCAGATCCGGTGTCGCGGTCAGCTCGATCCGCTGGTAGTGCTCCACTTCGGACAGCGCGGCGCCGATGATCTCCTCCGCCGGCACGGGTTCCGTCCGTCCCTCGTCGAGATCGTGCCCCGAGAGGACGAGCAGGTTCTCGCTGTTGCGGCGCATCCGGGTCGCGAGGTGGTCCAGTTCGAACAGCCCGCCGAGCGTGTCCGGATCCTGCTCGCCCGCCTCCATCCGGTCCAGTACGGACAGCTGGCGCTCGACGAGGTTCTGGCTGCGGCGCGAAAGGTTGACGAACATCGCGTTCACGTTCTCGCGCAGCAGGGCCTGCTCACCGGCCAGCCGGACGGCCTCGCCGTGCACCGCGTCGAACGCGCGCGCGACCTGGCCCAGCTCCTCCCGGCTGGACACCGGCACCGGATCGACGCCGCGCCGGCGTGCCGCCCCCTCGGGATGCGGGTCGGCGAGGATGTCCTGCACCGCGGCCGGCAGCCGGTGCTCGGCGACGTCCAGCGCGGTCCGGCGCAGCGCGCGCAGCGGGCGCAGCAGCGATCGGGCGATGATCACCGCGAGGACGGCGCACAGCACGAGCACCCCGAGCACGACGCCCGCGTTCGTGATCGCCGACCGGCGCGCGTCGGCGGCCATCGAGTCGATCTTGGTCTGGGTTTCCGACTGGAGCGCCTGCTGCACCTGGTAGGCGAGGTTGATCGTGTAGGTCGAGGCGGTGTCCCACTGCTGCGGGTCCAGGCTCGAGAGGTTCTGCCCCATCTCGGCGTGGGTGATCGCCGCCTCGACCATGTTGTTGGCGGTGTCGACGATCAGGCCGATCACGGTGTCGTCGTACATCCGCTGCTCCGCGGGAGTGGCGAACTTGCGGTAGTCATTGAGCGCGGCGGAAAGCTCGGCGTCGGCGCCGAGTAGGGCCCGCAACTCGTCGGTGGAGAGCCTCCCCTCCTGCAGGGCCTCGGCGAGCAGCGCGCGCTTGACCGACATCTCGTCCTTGACCCTGGCCAGCGCGCTCGCGGCGAGCCGCAGCCTGGCCACGTCAGGATCGGTCACTTCCGCGACCGCCTGGTCGGACAGGTCGAGCATCCCGGAGATCAGCTCGCTGTAGGAACGCAGGGTAGCGTCCGCGGGCAGGTTCGAATGTTCGGTCGCGAACCGCAGCCCGGTGAGCACGTTGGTCCGCGCGATGGTCGCCTGCAGTTCGGTGACGCCCTTCGGCGACAGCCGCGTGCGGTCGATGTCGAGTTGCTTGCCGACCGCCCCGATCGCGGCGTCGACCTTGGCCCGCTGATCACGCAGGTCGGTCAGATCGCCGCGGCGACCGCCGGCCACGAAGCGGACGCTCAGGTCGCGCTCGCGCTGCAACTGGTGGATGACGTCGTTGACGCCGGCGTCGACGCGCCCGTGCGCCGACAACTCGGCCAGCTCGTCGGCATGCACCAGGTCTTGCCGCACGTTCAACCCGGCCAGCGCGAGCACGGCCACGGCCGGGATGAGCAGGACGGCGATGAGCTTCGTGCGGAGCCGCCAGTTGCGGAGCCGCCACCGGCCGCCGGCCCGGATCTCAGGCCGCCGCTGTCGTGCGTCACCACCATCGGGACGCTTGCGCGGACGGGCCATCGCCTTCCTTCGTTAGCTGCCTTTGATGAACACGCACCGTTACCAGCCGGAAGCCACTAACCTACTAGCGAGGAACCAGTACGGTGCGCAGACCAAGCCGATATCTACTCTCGGTGCGATCCGTCCGGGATGGTATTGGCCCGGGATCCTAAGCTCCACCCACCACCGTGATTTCCTTCGCCCGGCAGGGGGGTCGAATGCGAAGAGTAGCGATCTTGCTGGTCGCAGGCCTCGGTCTGCTCACCGCGTGCAGCAATCCCCTCGGGAGCGGGCAGCCGGCACCGGCCGCGGGGCTGGAACGCACGGAGCTGCGGGTGGGCGTTGGGAACCCGATCGATACCGCGCCGCTGCGGATGGCCGTCGCCGACGGCTCGTTCACCCGGGCCGGGCTGCGCGTCGACCTCGTCGAGGAACCCACTCCCCACGCCGGGCTCGACGGTCTGGCGGCCGGCAAGCTGGATGTGGCGTTCGCCACTGACGTCGCCCTGTTCACCGCCGCGGCCCACGGCACCGCACTGCAACTTCAAGGTGAGGCTTACACCTCGGCGCCTTACACGATGGCGCTGGTGACGCTGCCGGGCTCGGACTACACGGATCTGGCGAGCAAGAAGGCCCCGAAGATCGTGGTAGCCGGGGAGAACGGTCTGGGCGCGCTCGCCGCGCGGTCGATGTTCGCGACCGCGGGCGGTGACCCCACGAAGATCAAGTTCCACACCCGCTCGTACGCGGACATGCCGGCCGCGCTGCGGGACGGCTCCGCCGACGCGGCGATGATGCCGGAGCCATACATCACGAGGGCGCAGCAGCAACTGGGCGCGCGAGTGCTGGCGGACTCCTCGCGCGGCGCGACGGCGAACTTCCCGGTCTCGGCCTACGCGGCCGGCGGACTGTTCGCGCGGGCCAACCAGCGCACGCTCGCCACCTTCCGCCGCGTGCTCGCCGACGCACAGCAGCGGGCGGCCGACCAGGCCCTGGTGCGGCAGGCACTGCCCAGCATCGGCGGCATCGACGCGACCACCGCGGCGCTGATCTCGCTGGGCCAGTACCCGACCTCGCTCAGCGGCGTACGGCTACAACGCGTGGCCGACCTCATGCACAGCACCGGTCTGCTCGCCAACCGCCTGGACGTCCCCTCCCTGCTCCCCCGCGCCTAGAGAACCGCTTCCAGGCCTTCGGCCAGCAGCTGGAAGCCCTGCTCGGCCTCGTCCACGGCGACCGGATAGGCCTCGTCGGCGGTCGAGCCCGCCGAGACACGGGCGTTGTTCGTCAAGGCGAGCCGCCAGCGCACGGCGGCGATCTGCGCCGCGGCGAGCGAAGCCACCAGCGGCGTCACCTCGACCTTCTCACGCAGGGCGTCCGCCAGCGCGCGCTCCCCGGATTCGTTGAACGCCAGCATCCGGTTCATCAGCGCGGGCGTCTCCCGCACCAGCCGGTACAACTCGAGCACCTCTTGCCGGTCGGACAGCCCGGTGATCGGGTCGCGATCGCGCAGGGCTTCGAGGAAATGCGCCCGTAGCGCGGCCAGCGGCCGTGCCTGCCCGCCGCGCACCACGCGCGCCGCCTCGGTTTCGTGGTCGGCGAACCGGTGCACGACCAGGTCCTCCTTGGCCGGGAAGTACGTGAACAGCGTCCGGCGCGAAACCTCTGCGGCCTCGGCGATCTGGGTGATCGACACCTCGGCGTACCCGTGCACGAAGAACAAGTCGATGGCGGTGTTCGAGATCGTCTCGCGGGTTCGCGACTTCTTCCGTTCGCGCAGGTTCACTTGCCCATGCTAACACCTGGTGCTACTTTGCACTCAGTCTACTTTTGTACTGAGGGGAGATCATGGACGTAGTCATCGTGGGAGCGGGCCCGACCGGGCTGACGCTGGCCCATGAACTGGCGCTGGCCGGGGTGCGCACGACCGTCGTCGAGCGGCTGGACGAGCGAATGGAGCAGACCAAGGGCGGCGCGATCCAGCCCCGCACCGCGGAGCTGCTGGACATGCGCGGGCTGCTCGACCCGATACTGGCCCGCGCCGTACCACGCGAAACCGAAGGTGGGCACTTCGCGCTGCTGCCGGTACCAGTGGACGCGAAGCCTTGGCGCACCAGGCATCTAAACCCCATTTCGATTCCACAGTGGATGGTCGAAGAGGAGCTGGAACGGGCTGCGGGAATCCAGGTGCTGCGCGGGCACGAAGTCACCGCCGTCGACCAGGACGAGGAGGGCGTCACCATCACCGCGGGTATGGCGAGCCTCCGCGCGCGCTACCTCGTCGCTTGCGACGGCGCGCACAGCACCGTCCGCAAGCTCCTCGGCATGCCGTTCCCGGGACGTGATGGCACGTACCGCGCGGTGCTCGCCGACATCCGGTTGTCGTCGGCGTCTGATCTGGTGCCGCGCGAGTCCGGGCATATCAGCTCGCTCGTCCGGGAGGCCGGCGAGTACTGGGGCATGCTCATGCCGATCGGCGGGGACAGATTCCGCTTCACTTTCGGGCCCGAACGCGAAGTCCAGACCGCGCTCACCGCAATCTACGGTGAGCAGACCCGCCTGGCCGAGGTACTGACGCACTCCCGTTTCGGTGACGCCACCCGGCAACTCGAGCATTACCGGCAGGGCCGCGTGTTCTTCGCCGGGGACGCCGCGCATATCCACCCACCGCTCGGCGGCCAGGGCCTCAACCTCGGCGTGCAGGACGCGATGAACCTCGGCTGGAAGCTCTCCGCGAAGATCGCCGGGCGGGTCGACATCCTGCACACCTACCACGACGAGCGGCATCCACCCGCTGCCCGCGTGCTTCACCACACCTCGGCGCAACGCGTGCTCGCCAATCCCGGCCCGAGCGGTGACGTGGCGGCGCTGCGCGACATTTTCACCGACCTCATGCGCCTCCGACACGAACCGGTACCTCGCCGGGATGATGTCCGGGCTCGACGCGCCCGGCCGGGTGCCCGACTTCGACCTGGTCACCGACGAGGGCCCGGTCCGGCTGGCCGAGTTGCTGCGCTCCGGTCGCGGCCTGCTCCTCGACCTGGGCGAGCACGAGTGGCCGTCAGGTTGGGCGGACCGAGTCGACGTCGTGCGCGCGAAAGCCGACGAGGACTACGAAGCGCTGCTACTCCGTCCGGACGGAGTCGTGTGCTGGTCCGGTGAAGGCCCCGTCACGCGGGCGCTGACCACGTGGTTCGGGCAGGCCGTATAAAGGAGGGCGTGACAGATGGCCCGTTGATCGTTCAGTCCGACAAGACCGTGCTGCTCGAGGTCGACCACGGGCAGGCCGAGGACGCCCGGATCGCGATCGCGCCGTTCGCCGAACTCGAGCGCGCGCCCGAGCACGTGCACACCTACCGCATCACCCCGCTGGCGCTGTGGAACGCGCGCGCCGCCGGGCACGATGCCGAGCAGGTCGTACACGCGCTGACCTCGCACTCGCGGTTCCCCGTGCCGCAGCCGCTGCTCATCGACATCGTCGACACGATGGGCCGGTTCGGCCGGCTGCAGATCGCCAACGACCCGGCGCACGGGCTGGTCATGACCACGACCGACCGGGCCGTGCTGGAGGAGGTGCTGCGCAACAAGAAGATCAGCCCGATGCTGGGCGCGCGCATCGACGACGACACGGTGCTGGTGCATCCGTCGGAGCGCGGCCGGCTCAAGCAGGCGCTGCTCAAGGTCGGCTGGCCGGCCGAGGACCTTGCCGGCTATGTCGATGGTGAGGCGCATCCGATCGCGCTCGACGAGCAGGGCTGGGCGCTCCGCGACTACCAGCGGCGGGCCGCGGACGCGTTCTGGGCGGGCGGCTCCGGCGTGGTCGTTCTTCCTTGCGGCGCGGGCAAGACGCTGGTCGGTGCGGCCGCGATGGCGCAGGCGCAGGCGACCACGCTGATCCTGGTCACCAACACCGTCGCCGGCCGGCAGTGGAAGCGCGAACTGGTCGCGCGTACCTCGCTGACCGAGGACGAGATCGGCGAGTACTCGGGGGAGAAGAAGGAGATCCGCCCGGTCACGATCGCGACCTACCAGGTCATCACCCGCAAGACGAAGGGCGAGTACCGGCATCTGGAACTGTTCGACACGCGAGACTGGGGCCTGGTGGTCTACGACGAGGTGCACCTGCTTCCCGCGCCGGTGTTCCGGATGACGGCGGACCTGCAGTCGCGCCGCCGCCTCGGGCTCACCGCGACGCTGGTGCGCGAGGACGGACGCGAGGGCGATGTGTTCTCGCTGATCGGGCCGAAGCGGTACGACGTGCCGTGGCGCGATATCGAGGCGCAGGGCTGGATAGCGCCCGCCGAATGCACCGAAGTGCGCGTGACGCTGACCGACAGCGAGCGGCTGAGCTACGCGACGGCCGAGGCGGAAGAGAAGTACAAGCTCGCTTCGACCGCGCACACCAAGAACGCGGTGATCAGGTCCATTTTGGACAAGCACCCCGGTGAGCCGGCGCTGGTCATCGGCGCGTACCTCGATCAGCTGGAGGAGCTGGGTGCCGCGCTGGAGGCGCCGGTGATCCAGGGCTCGACGAAGAACAAGGAACGCGAGGCCCTGTTCGACGCGTTCCGCCGTGGCGAACTCGGCCGGCTCGTGGTGTCGAAGGTCGCGAACTTCTCCATCGACCTGCCCGAGGCCTCGGTCGCGATCCAGGTGTCCGGCACGTTCGGCTCCCGGCAGGAAGAAGCCCAGCGGCTCGGCCGGCTCCTGCGCCCCAAAGGCGACGGGCGGCAGGCACATTTCTACTCGGTGGTCGCACGGGACACACTCGACGCGGAGTACGCGGCCCATCGCCAGCGTTTCCTGGCGGAGCAGGGGTACGCGTACACGATTCGCGACGCGGACGCCTTCCTGTCCGGCGAGCTCGGTTGACGACCGTTCCAGCTTGGTACGCGCCGCGGTGTGGGTGGCGGAACGCCGCTTCGAAAACAGCACCGCGGTCCACGCATGGGTCACGCCGGGCGTGCAATCCTGGGGGCGTGACCGAGCATCTGCGCCACCGGTTGCCCACGACAGCACTGGTGCCGCGGTACGTGACGGCGTTGATCGCCGCCTGTGTGGCGGGGGTGATCAGCGGGCTCGGCAGTGCCCATTTCCTCGGTTCGAACGGGTTCCAGCGCGCGGTCCCGGCCCTGCTGGTCGCGGTCGTCGTCGGGTTCGCGGTCCTGGCGGTCAGCGCGTTCCTCGTCGCCCGCCAGTCCGACCGCGAGACGATCGAGCGCATCGCACGGCATCTCTTGTGGGTGGTTTTCGTGGTCGGCGCGCTGCCCGGGCTGATCTGGTTCGCGCTCTGGCTCTCCGCCGGAAGCCCGCAGTCGCTGTACGGCGTAGCCGCCGTCGTACTGGCCGGGCTGCCCGTGCTCGTGGCCGCCCGCAGGTCTGCCGCACTACCGCTGACCACCGGTTTCTGCCTGCTCTTCGGGATCGCGGCCGTGCTGGCCTGGCACTGGCTGTTCCTCCTGCTGCCCATCTCCACGGCGGTCAGCGGCGGCTGGCTGCTGGTCCTGGCACTGCTCTGGTACGCCCGTCGGCGGCGGCCCGAAAATGTCGTACCCTCGAACTAGTGTTCGGACGCGTTGGCACCATCTAGTCGCGAGGGGAATCGATGACCACCGCCGCTTCATTCGAGACGCTGCCGGGCCTGCACCTGCCCGCGGGCCACTGGCACGGCCCGATCTGGCTGTCCGACGAGCCGTTGACCGAGCCCGGCCAATACCGGGACTGCATCGATGCGTTCGAGCGCACCGGCCTGTGGCCCGTGCTCGTCCCGCACGACGAACGGTTCGCGGCCACCGGGGAGGACTGGGTGGACGACCGCCGACGGCTGGGCCCGGCGGTGCACCGGATCGAAACGGTCGACGTCGGCCAGACGCTCGCCCGCTGGTGGGATCCGTTCTGCTGCGCCGGCGGCACCGGCTGCCTCCGCCCGTACGGGGCGAACTTCCCCGGTCTGGCAAGAAAATCGCAGCTGAGGGTGGATCCGCTCGCGGAGGCGGGCAACACCGGCTCGATTCTCGCGCGCCGCGGCATGTACCGGCTCGGCCTGGTCGCCGTCGAGCGGCCGGCGGACGTCCCGGCCACGCTCGGCTGGACCGGCATGATCAAGTCCACCGACCAGGTCGCGGCCGTGTCGGCGGTGCTGCGCAGCTGGGAGGACCGGTTCGGCGCGACGCTCGTCGTGCTGGGCTTCGACGAGCTGGAGCTTTCGGTCGCCGCGCCGCCACGGCTGCAGGGACGCGCGCTCGTGGTCGCGGCCGAGCACAGGGCGTTCTCGGTGCGGAGTTTCTCGGGCCAGCCGGGCAACCTGCGCGAGTACGCGGCAAGTCTGGTACACAAGCGCCATTGGCGGTTCTCATGGGACTGAGGAGGGTGCGATCGGTGAGCTGAGGATCGGCACTTCGGGCTGGCGGTACCCGGCGTGGCGGGGCACCTTCTACCCGCGCGGCCTCGCGCAACGGCGTGAGCTGGAGTACCTCTCGGCCCGGATGAACACGGCCGAGATCAACGGCTCGTTCTACTCGCTGCAGCGGCCCGAGCGGTACCGGGCGTGGTCCGCGCAGACGCCGGAGGGCTTCGTGTTCGCGGTCAAGGGCGGCCGGTTCATCACGCATATGAAGCGGCTGGTCGGCGTCGAAGTGCCGCTGGCGAACTTCTTCGCGAGCGGCGTGCTGGCGCTGGGGCACAAGCTGGGCCCGATCCTGTGGCAGCTGCCGCCGACGCTCGCGTTCGAGCCGGGGCGGCTCGCCAACTTCTTCGCGCTGCTCCCACGAACCACGCGCGCCGCCGCCGAACTCGCGAAGAAGCACGACGACAAGGTCAAGGGCGAACCGCATACGGATGCCGGCCCCGACCGGCCGCTGCGGTACGCCCTGGAGGTCCGCCACCCCAGCTTCCAGACCGCGGAGTTCCCCGAGCTGTTGCGAGACAACGGGATCGCGTCCGTCGTCTCCGATTCCGCCAGCACCTGGCTTACTTTGGAGGAAGTCACGGCTGATTTCGTCTACGTCCGCCTGCACGGCGCGGAGGAGCTGTACGCGAGCGGGTACAGCGATGTGGCCCTGCGGTCGTGGGCCGGGAAGATCCGCGCCTGGCAGGCGGGCCGTCGCGACGCCTACGTCTACTTCGACAACGACGCCGAGGTGCGAGCACCGCACGACGCCATCGCGCTGGCGGCGCTCATGGCGTGAGCTTCAGGCGCTCGTCGCCTGCTCGCGATGCTTACCCTCCGCGAACTCCTCGACCAGTTTCCCGCAGAACGCGGGCAGGTCGTCAGGTTTGCGGCTGGTCACGAAACCGTTGTCCACCACCACTTCCTCGTCGACCCAGTCCGCACCCGCGTTGCGCAGATCCGTCCGCAAGCTCGGCCAGGAGGTCATCCGCCGGCCACGCACCACGTCCGCCTCGACCAGGGTCCACGACGCGTGGCAGATCGCCGCGACGGGCTTGTGCTGCGCGAAGAACGTGCCGGCGAAGCGCACCGCGTACGCGTTCATGCGCAGGAAGTCGGGGTTGGCCACGCCGCCCGGCAGCACGAGAGCGTCGAAATCGTCCGCCGAGACGTCGGTGACCACATGGTCGACCGGGAACGTGTCCCCCCTGTCGAGATGGTTGAAAGCCTGGATCTTGCCGCCGCTGGTGGAAATCAGCGCCGGCCGCCCGCCCGCCTCCTGCACCGCCCGCCACGGCTCGGTCAGTTCGACCTGCTCGGCCCCCTCAGGCGCCACCATGAACGCGACGCGCTTCCCGGCGAGTTCGTTCGCCACGACGATTCTCCTTTCCTTGCCTCAGGCGCCGGCGGGCTTGACCGCGCTCAGCGCCGCTGATCGCTTGATGCGCGGTGCCGGTTCGCCCTTTCATGTCGACGAAACAGGCATATACCCGCCGGCCCGGACGCACGAAACATGGCGGTAGCATGTTCGGCAGACGCACATCCCGTGGTGCGGTGGAAGGGTCCTCGACGATGTCGGACACCCCAGCCGCGGGCCGCGGCCCGCATTTCGTCCAGTCGGTGGCGCGCGCGTTCGCCGTTCTCCGCGCTTTCGACGCCGCCCATCCGTCGCTGGCTCCCAGGGAGGTAGCCAGGAAGACCGGCCTCGATGGGGCAACGGCGCGGCGCATGTTGTCGACCCTGGCCGACCTGGGCTACGTCCGCGGTGACGGCGGGGCGTACCGGCTCACCCCGCGCACACTCGAACTCGGTTGCGCCTACCTGTCCACCCTCGCGCTGCCTCACCTGGCACAGCCGCATCTGCAGTCACTCGCCCACGCACTCGGCGCGACGGCGTCGCTCGCGGTCCTCGACGGCGACGACGTGTTCCAACTGGCCGTGCTCCCAGGCTTCCGCCGTGACGCGACCACGGTCGGCACGCGGTTCAACGCGTGGGAAAGCGCGTCAGGGTTCGTCCTGCTCGCCGGAGTTCCCGATGACGAGTTCGAGCGACGGCTGCGGGCCCATCCCGACCAGACGGACCTGCGTGACGACCTGAAACACGTACGGGCCCGTGGCTGGGCGTTACTCGGAGGCGCTGTCGCCGCGCCCGTGCGCAACCGGCAGGGCAAGGTCGTCGCAGCGATCGAGGTGTTCGTGCGCCCCGACCTGACCCCCGGCATCGCCGTGCACGAGGACGTGCCCGAACTCGTACGGACCGCCCACGCCATCGAAACCGACCTCGCCAGGCACTGAGCACTTGCAATTCGAAAGATCGATTGCGACCATCGACTTCACTGCAATCGATCTTACGGAGCGGGCGTGCTGGCCGAACGGATCCGCGAACGGGCGGACGACCTGTCGAAAACCGACCGGCTCATCGCGGAGTACCTGCTCCACCACCGCGACGAAGTCCCGTTCCTGCGCGCGGCCGAAATCGCCGAACGCCTCTCCGTGAGCGCCGCGAGTATCACGCGCTTCGCGCAACGGCTCGGCTTCGACGGCTATCCACGCCTGCAGGACGAGGTCCGCCACGAGCTGCGCACCGCGCTCGCGCCACCTGCCCTCCCCGCGCAGGGCGAAGGCCGCTTCGCTTTGCTGTGGGAGCGCGAGTTGCGGAACCTCGAACAGCTGCGTGGCCTGCCCGAAGATCTGCTCGACGGCGCCGCCCGCATGATCGCCGAAGCTCGCACTATCTGGGTCGTCGGCGGCCGCGCTTCGCAGCCGCCGGCCGAGATGCTCGCCTACTCGCTCAACCGCGTCCGCGATCGCGTCCGAAAGCTCGGCCCCACCGCCCTGCACGAGCCGGAAGCACTGCTCGACGTCCGCGCCGGTGACCTGCTGGTGGCGCTCACCTTCCGGCGCTACAGCGCGAGCACCGCCGAAATCGGACGGCTGTTCGCCGCCCGGGACGTACCGATCCTGCTGATCACCGACGACGGCAGCCCTTCGCTTGCTGCACACGCGAAGCTCGTCCTGCGGGTCTCGCTCAACGCTCCCGGGGCATGGGCATCGATGACCGCGGTCAGCAGCCTGTCCCTCGCGCTCACGCTCGGCGCCGTCGGCTATTGCGGCAGCGATCGCCTCGAAGAGGGCGAGCGACTCGGTCGCGCATTGCACGCCTTCGAAGACTAAAGGAGACGGATATGAAAGCGTTGCTGGACTGGGTAACCGGGCATCGGGGCGACATGCTCGCGGACCTGCGGGCGTACGTCGAGCTCGAATCTCCCAGCAGTGACAAGGATTCCCTGAACTCCACATTGGCGTGGCTGGGTTCCTGGCTCGACGAGCGGCTCGGCGAGCCCCAGCGGCTCCACCGGGTCGACGGCGGTGCGCGGGGCGACATCGAGGTGCGCGACTACCCGGGTCGCGGCGAGAAGCCGGTCCTGGTGCTGTGTCACTACGACACGGTCTGGCCGCTGGGCACGCTCGCCGAAATCCCGTTCCGGATCGACGGCGATCGTGGCACCGGGCCAGGCATCTTCGACATGAAATCCGGTCTCGTGCATGCCGTATGGGCACTGAAAGCGCTTTCCGCGGCGGGGCTCGAACGCCCGCCGATCCGCTTGCTGCTCACCGGCGACGAGGAAACGGGCAGCATGTCCTCGCGTCCGGTGATCGAGGCGGAGGCGGCGGGCGCGGCGGCGGCGCTGGTACTCGAGGCGAGCGCGGACGGCGCGATCAAGACCGCCCGCAAGGGCGTCGGCATCTTCCGCGTCGACGCGACCGGCATCGAGGCGCACGCCGGTCTCGACCCGGAAAAGGGATGCAGCGCGATCGACGAGATCGCGCGCGTCGTGCTGTACCTGCACGCACTGTCCGACCTCGGCAAGGGCACCACGGTGAACGTCGGCTTGCTCGAAGGCGGGACAGGCACGAACGTGGCCGCCGGCAAGGCGAGCGCCCAGCTTGACGTCCGGGTCGCGAGCCAGGAGGAGGCCGAGCGGATCGACCGCGCGCTGGCGGACCTGCGCCCGCACGACCCGCGCGCGACGCTCACCGTGTCCGGCGGCTGGAACCGGCCGGTGATGGAGCGCACGGAGACCACAGCCGGCCTCTACGAACGCGCTCGCGTGCTCGCCGCCGAAGTGGGCCTCGACCTGCGCGAGTGTTCGGTCGGCGGCGCGAGCGACGGCAATTTCGTCGCCGCGCTCGGGATTCCCGTGCTCGACGGGTTCGGCGCGGTCGGCGATGGCGCGCACGCGCGGCACGAGCACATCAGTGTCACCGGCATGCTCGAACGCACCGCGCTCGCCGCGGCTGTGCTGCACGCGCTGAGCTGAACGGCTGCGACAATGGGCGCCATGCGCCTCGTGTACGCCATCCCCCTGCACAACCGGTTCCGCGGCATCACCGTCCGGGAGGGTGTGCTGCTGCGGGGGCCGGCGGGGTGGGGCGAATTCTGCCCGTTCGCCGACTACTCGGACGCGGAAAGCTCCCCGTGGCTGGCCTCGGCGGTGGAGGCGAGCGAAGTCGGCTGGCCGGCGCCGGTGCGCGACCGGGTCGAGGTGAACACCACGGTTCCGGTCGTCTCGCCGGAGCGGGCGCACGAACTGGTGGTCGCCTCGGGCTGCCGCACCGCGAAGGTCAAGGTGGCCGATCCCCGTTCGTCCCTTGTGGACGATTGCGATCGGGTCGCCGCGGTCCGCTCGGCGCTCGGTCGGGGTGGTGCGATCCGGGTGGACGCGAACATGGCCTGGGACGTCGATACCGCGGTGAAGTCGATCCGCGAACTGGACCGGGCCGCCGGCGGGCTGGAGTACGTCGAGCAACCCTGCCCGTCCATCGAGGACCTCGCCGCCGTCCGGCGGCAGGTCGGGGTGCGCATCGCCGCGGACGAGTCGATCCGGCGGGCCGAGGATCCGTTGAAAGTGGCCGTCGCCGGCGCTGCGGACGTCGCGGTGATCAAGGTCGCGCCCCTCGGCGGTGTGCGGAGGGCGCTCGAGGTGGCCGAGGCATGCGGGCTGCCTTGCGTGGTCTCGTCCGCGGTGGAGACGAGTGTCGGCCTGGCGGCGGGGCTCGCACTCGCCGGGGCGCTGCCTTCGCTGGAGTTCGCGTGCGGGCTTGGGACACGATCCTTGCTGACCGGGGATGTCACCAGCGCGGAGCTGTCCCCTGCGGACGGTTACCTGCCGGTGCCGAGGACTGCGCCGGAGCCGGACCTGGCCGAGAATGTGGCGGCGCCTGCCGACGTGCGGGACCACTGGCTCGCACGACTCGAACGGGTCGAAGCGAGCCGGCGGATGTCGAGCTGACCGTTCTGAATGTCGAGTTCGGCGTCTTGAACGTCGAACTTGGCGTCTCGAACGTAGATCTCGGGGTTAGGCGACGGCTTCGTCGGCGTCCTCGGACTTGGCGCTTTCGCGGATCGGGAGGGTGTCGAAGGCCGCGGGGGGCTCGCGCCAGGGGTCGGTCGGTTCGCCTGACCGGGCGGCCTGGATCGCCTGCCATACCCGCTGCGGGGTGGCCGGGATGTCGATATGCCGCACGCCGAGATGCCGCACCGCGTCGATCACCGCGTTCTGCACCGCGGGCGTCGAACCGACCGTCGCGGATTCGCCGATTCCCTTGGCGCCCAACGGGTTCCGTGGCGAGAGAGTCTCCGTGTTGGACGCTTCGAGATCGGGCACGTCGGCCGCGGAAGGAACCAGGTAGTCGGCGAACGAGGCCGTCACCGGGTTGCCGTCCTCGTCGAAGAGGACCTGCTCCCACAGCGCCTGCGAGATCCCCTGCACCGCGCCGCCCTGCTGCTGTCCTCGCACGAGCAGCGGGTTCAGCACGCGGCCGCAGTCGTCCACCGCCACGTGGCGCAACGGCTTCACATACCCCGTCTCGGTGTCGACTTCGACGACGGAAACGTGCGCGCCGAACGGGAAGGTCGCCCCGGCCGGTTTGAAGTCCGTGGACTCGGCGAGCGGCGTGCCCTCCTCCTGTGCGACCGAAGCCAGCTCCGCCCACGTCATCGTCGCCGTCGGAACACCTTGGACGCCAAGGGTTCCGTCCTCGGTCAGCACGATGTCGTCGACCGCGGCCTCCAGTTTGGACGCGGCCAGTTCTTTCGCCCGCCGCAACACGAGTTCCGCCGCCTCGTGCACGGCACTGCCGCCCAACTGCAGCGAACGCGAGCCACCGGTCCCGCCACCGCGCGGCACCTCGGCGGTGTCCGACTGCAGGAACCGCACCCGCTCCAGCGGGATGCCCAGCGCGTCCGCGACGAGCATCGAGAACGCCGTCGGATGCCCCTGGCCGTGCCCGGAGGTGCCGACCTTGATCCGCGCGCCGCCGTCGGTGTCGATCTCGACCGCCGCGAACTCGCCCGCGCCGCCCCCGGTGATCTCCACATAGGCCGACATCCCGATGCCCAGCAGCGCGCTCTCCCCGGCTTCGATCCGCCGCGCCTGCTCGGCCCGCAGGTCCTCGTACCCGGCGATCCGCAGCGCCTCGCGCAGCGGGAGGTCGTAGTCACCGGTGTCGTAGCTCGCGCCGGTCAGCGTCGTGTACGGGAACTGGTCCGGCTTCAGGAAGTTACGCCGGCGCAGTTCGGCCGGATCGATGTCCAGTTCGGCCGCGGCCAGGTCCACCAGCCGCTCCAGCATCGCGGCCGCCTCCGGGCGCCCGGCACCGCGGAAGGCGCCCATCGGCGTGGTGTTCGTCAGCGCGGCGATGCCCGCGTAGCTGAGCTTCGGGATGTCGTAGACACCCTGCACCATGGTGCGCGTCGGCCCGAGCGCGAGCCCGCCGCCGAAGCCCGCGTACGCACCGGTGTCACCGATGACGCGGGCGCGCAGGCCGACGATGGTGCCGTCGGAGCGCAGGCCGAGTTCGCCGAACTGCACCTGACCTCGGCCGTGCGGCATCGCCTGCAGGTTCTCGGAACGGGTTTCGGTCCACCGCACGGGCCGTCCGAGCCGCCGGCACGCCTCGATGACCACCGCGTGCTCGGCGATGATCCCCGCCTTGCCGCCGAACCCGCCACCCACATGCGGGGTCACCACGTGGACCCGGTCGGTCTCCCAGCCGAACACCTTCGACACGGCCGCGCGGAACCCGTGCGGCATCTGGGTCGAGACGTACACCGTCGCGTCGTAGTCGCCATCACCGGGAAGGGCCGCGATCGCGTTGCCCTCCATCGGGGCGACGGCAAGACGCTGGTTCTCGATCCGAGCGCGCACCACCACGTCGGCCCCGGCCAGCACTTCGTCGTCCGCGTCGCGGGCTCCGGTCGCGATGTTGGAGCCCAGCTCCGGGAACTGAGTGGGCGCATCGGGGTCAAGCGCCTGCTCCGGGTCGATGACCGCGGGCAGCGGCTCGTAGTCGACGTCCACCAGTTCGAGCGCGTCCGCCGCGGCGACCGCCGACTCGGCCACGACCGCAGCCACGGGCTCACCGACGAACCGCACCCGGTCGGACGCCAGCGGATACCGCACGCACTGCGCGTTGACTTCGAGGAACGCCGGCAACGACGGCAGCCCGAGATCCTCGGCCGTGTAGACGGCGACGGCCCCGGAGGCCTTCGCGGCCTCCGTGGTGTCGATCGCGGTGATCAGCGCGTGCGCGAACGGGGAGCGCACGAACGCCACGTGCAGCGCGCCCTCGAACTGGAGATTGCCCACATAGCTGCCCTGACCGCGAAGCAGCTCCGGATCTTCGACACGGCGGACCTCGGTACCCAGCAGTGAACCCGGCATGGCACCGACTCTATAGCGGAGATCGCGTACTGCCCACGTGGACCAGCTCCAGCTCAGGGATGGAAACCCGGGTGGGTTCAGGGCCGTTCCCTGATGTCCACGGGGTCTGCCCGGCCGACCATGGAGTCATGACAAACAACGTGAACACCATCAAAAAGCTCCGCCGCAGCACGAGCGACCGCATGATCGCCGGAGTCTGTGGCGGCTGGGCCGAGTACCTCGGCGTGGACGCGTCGATCCTGCGGATCGCGATGGTCGCGCTCACCGTCTTCAGCGGCGGCGCGGCCGCGCTCGTCTACGGCGCCTGCTGGTTCATCACGCCCGAAGACACCGCCGAATAAGCGGAAGGGGCTCCGGCGCCGAAACGCCGAAGCCCCTTCCGGGCACTAATGGACGACCTCAGAAGTCCATGCCGCCCATGCCACCGGACGGGTCACCGGCCGGCATGGCCGGAGTCTTCTCCGGCTTGTCGGCGACGACCGCCTCGGTGGTGAGGAAGAGCGCCGCGATCGAAGCGGCGTTCTGCAGCGCGGAGCGGGTGACCTTCGTCGGGTCGGGCACACCGGCCGCGAGCAGGTCCTCGTACACGCCGGTCGCGGCGTTGAGGCCGTGACCCGCGGGCAGGTTCCGCACCTTCTCCACGACGACGCCGCCCTCGAGGCCGGAGTTCACCGCGATCTGCTTGAGCGGAGCCTCGACCGCGACCTTGACGATGTTGGCACCGGTGGCCTCGTCGCCGGTCAGCTTGAGACCCTCGAAGGCGATCTCGGCAGCCTGCAGCAGGGCGACGCCACCACCGGCGACGATGCCCTCCTCGACGGCGGCCTTCGCGTTGCGCACCGCGTCCTCGATGCGGTGCTTGCGCTCCTTGAGCTCGACCTCCGTCGCGGCACCGGCCTTGATGACGGCCACGCCGCCGGCCAGCTTCGCGAGCCGCTCCTGCAGCTTCTCACGGTCGTAGTCCGAGTCGGAGTTCTCGATCTCCGCGCGGATCTGGTTGACCCGGCCCTGGATCTGGTCCGCGTCGCCGGCACCCTCGACGATGGTCGTCTCGTCCTTGGTGATGACGGCCTTGCGGGCGCGGCCCAGCAGGTTCAGGTCGGCGTTCTCCAGCTTGAGGCCCACGTCCTCGCTGATCACCTGGCCACCGGTCAGGATCGCGATGTCCTGCAGGATGGCCTTGCGGCGGTCACCGAAGCCGGGCGCCTTGACGGCGACGGACTTGAAGGTGCCGCGGATCTTGTTGACGACCAGCGTGGCCAGGGCCTCGCCCTCGACGTCCTCGGCGATGATCAGCAGCGGCTTGCCCGACTGCATGACCTTCTCCAGGACCGGGAGCATGTCCTTGACGTTGGCGATCTTCGAGCCGAACAGGAGGATGTACGGGTCCTCCAGCTCGGCTTCCTGACGCTCCGCGTCGGTGACGAAGTAGCCCGAGATGTAGCCCTTGTCGAAGCGCATACCCTCGGTGAGCTCGAGCTCGAGGCCGAAGGTGTTCGACTCCTCGACGGTGACGACGCCTTCCTTGCCGACCTTGTCGAGCGCCTCGGCGATCAGCTCGCCGATGGTGCGGTCCGCGGCCGAGATCGAGGCGGTGGCAGCGATCTGCTCCTTGGTCTCGACCTCCTTCGCGGCCTTGTGCAGCTGCTCGACGACAGCCTCGACGGCCGTCTCGATGCCACGCTTGAGGGCGATCGGGTCGGCACCGGCGGCGACGTTGCGCAGACCCTCGCGCACGAGCGCCTGGGCGAGCACGGTGGCGGTGGTGGTGCCGTCACCGGCGACGTCGTCGGTCTTCTTGGCGACTTCCTTGACGAGCTCGGCCCCGATCTTCTCCCACGGGTCCTCGAGCTCGATCTCCTTGGCGATGGAGACACCGTCGTTGGTGATGGTCGGCGCGCCCCACTTCTTTTCGAGCACGACGTTCCGGCCCCGGGGGCCGAGCGTCACCTTGACGGCTTCGGCGAGGGTGTTGAGGCCGCGCTCGAGACCACGGCGGGCGTCCTCGTCGAACGCGATCAGTTTGGCCATTGCGGTGTTGTCCTCCGGTATTGGGCGCTGCGTGGCCATTCCTGGTTCGGGTGCCAGCAGCAGGACACGTCCTTCGGCCAGGCTCGGTGCCCGCGACGGACGACTTTCCCCGGTTACACCCCGGTTCCGGCCTCACCGTCCCGACCTTTCAGGCGAGCGGTCGGCGACCGCCCGTCTAGCACTCGACGGTGCCGAGTGCCAACCTCGTGTTTAGCACTCTCGACTCCAGAGTGCAAGAAGCACACTCAGGCAGACGGCTTGATGGAGATGGTGGCGGGCGGCGGATTGTTCGAGGACGGCGCGGTGCTCGCGCCGCCGCTCGGGCCGACGGGGATCTCGGGCGCGGACGGCGAACCGCCCCTCGTCAAAAGGACGACGGCCACCACCGCACCAGCCACGACGAGGGCCCCGAGCAGCAGCCACAACCACAGCAGCCGGCGCTTCTTCAGTGCCTGTTGCGGCGGGTACCCCTGCGGCGGGCCGTAGCCGTACCCCGGCTGGGGCGCGCCGAACGGCGGGCTGTGGTAGCCGGACTGGTGGTAGCCCTGCGGCGGGCCGTACTGCTGCTGCGGCGGGTATTGCTGCCCCCAGCCCGGCTGCTGCCCCCACCCGGGTTGCTGGGGGGCGGGCTGCTGGGGGTACGGCTGGGATTCCGGCGTCCACGGGCGGCCGGGCTGCTGCCCGTACCCCGCCGGATCGCCCTGCTGTCCTGGCTGCACGCGCACCACCTCCGGGCTCTGGTCCGTCGCGGCCGGGCCGAGGGCCTTGCGCGCGCTGGCGATCAGCTCGACGCAGTCGTCGTAACGGTCGGCCGGGTTCTTCGCCATCCCCTTGCGCACGACATCATCGATCGCCGGGGGCAGTGACACCACCCGGGACACCGGCGGCGGTTCCGCGGCCAGGTGTCCCTTGATGACGGCCGGCACGTCGCCGGAGAACGGCGGCCCGCCGGTGAGGCAGGCGTAGAGCACACAGGCGAGCGCGTACTGGTCCGTCCGGCCGTCGAGCGGTTCACCCCGCAGATGCTCGGGCGCGGCGTAGGTGGGCGAGCCGAGAAAGTCACCGCCACGGGTGCGGTGCCCCGTCGTGCCGCGGCGGGTCAGCCCGAAATCCGCGACGTAGACGTGCTCGCGCGCCGACTCCCGGCTCGTGACCAGCACGTTGGCCGGTTTGACGTCGAGATGCACCAAGCCCCGGTTGTGCAGGCTGTCCAGCGCGTCGGCGACCTGGTCCAGCAGTCGCAGCGTGCGGTCGGGCGGGATCGGGCCCGCCGAAATCAGGCTCGCCAGATCCGCCCCGTCCACCAGGCGCATCGCGATGTAGTGCATGCCGTCGATCTCGCCGAAGTCGTACAGCGGAACGACATTGGCATGATCGATGGCCGAGGTGTTGCGGGCCTCGTCGACGAAACGCTCGCGGAACTCGGCGTCCGCACCGAGGTGCTCACCGATCACCTTCAAGGCCACCTTGCGCCCGAGCCGGACGTCGGTGGCCCTGTACATGACGCTCATGCCGCCCTTGCCGAGCACACCGTCGATGCGGTAATTGCCCAACCGGCGACCGGTGAGGTCCCCCGACACTTCGCCTGTCACGTAGCGAAGCGTAGCCGCCCGAGAGCTATGAGAGTTTTCGGACGTCCGCTGCCTGGCTGCGACCGTCGCGGCCGGCCTGGATCTCGAACTCCACCTTGTCCCCCTCGTCGAGGGTGCGGAATCCGTCGGACTGAATCGCCGAGTAGTGGACGAATACGTCCGGGCCGTCGGGCGAGGCGATGAACCCGTAGCCCTTCTCGGAATTGAACCATTTGACCGTGCCGACTGCCACGGCGTCCTCCTTGCCACCAAAGAACACTGGGAGACCGTGCCGAACCGGTGTCCCGAGATGCGATCACGCTACCGGATTAATGGCGGCGGGCAATGGCTAATTCACCGAGATTTTCGAGCCTGAACCAGTACGGTGCCCGGCCCGGCGAAGTCGAGTGCCAGCCCGTCGCCCGTCCTGATCGACTGCGGGCCGGCGGGATCGAGCGCGCGCAGGCGGCATTGGACACTGTCCGGATAGGCCAGCAGGTACTGCGGGCGCACCGTGATCAGCTCACCTGCCTCGATCGTCAGCGCGTCGACCGGGCCGGCGCAGGCGAGCACGAGCGGTCCGGTTCCGCTGTAGTGCTCGAGAAAGCCGCCGTCGCTGCCGAAGAGCGCCTGCAGCGCCTGCCAGCCCGCATCGACGCGGACGGTGGACGGCCGCGCGAGGAAGGCCTGCTTCGCGACGTTCCAGCCGGTGCGGCCGTCGAACTCGAGCGGGTAGACGTCACCGGGGCCCTCGGGCGCGAGATCCACCCAGCCGCCTTCCTTCGGCGCGGTGAACACCGACGGCGAGCCCTTGCCGTGCGCGCGCAGACCCCCGCGCGCCTGCTGCACCTCGGTGACGCCGAAGCTGTTCGCGATCAGCGTGCCGGGCACGGCCTGTACCGCCTCACCGGGCGCGAGACTGATCCGCGCCACTCCGAACGCCGGCGTGTGCCGCGTGTGGACCTGCAACGTTCTCCCCCCGGAAGGTCGATCGAAACGGGGTGAGTGTCGCACGCGGCGCGGACGAGGCAGGATGGTCACCGTGGTTTCCGTTGACGAGTACCGTGCCGAAATCGTTTCCCTCCTGGGCACCGCGCCCGCGGTGAGCCTGCCGCTGGCCGACTGCGCCGGCCTCGTGCTCGCCGAGGACGTGCTCGCGGGCGTCTCGCTGCCGCCGTTCGACAACTCCGCGATGGACGGCTACGCCGTGCGCGCGGCCGACGTCGCCGGGGCGAGCCAGGACAGCCCGGTGGAACTGCCGGTCGGTGAGGACATCCCGGCCGGCCGCGTGGACGTGCCCGAACTGCCCCCGGGCACCACGCACCGGATCATGACCGGCGCGCCCATGCCGCCGGGCGCCGACAGCGTCGTCATGGTCGAGCGCACCGACGGCGGGACGGAGCGGGTGCGCATCCACGAGGCCGCGGTACCGGGCGCCCATATCCGGCACGTCGGCGAGGACGTCACGAAGGGCTCGGTCGCGCTGACGAAGGGCACCGTGCTCGGCCCGGCTCAGCTGGGCCTGGCGGCCGCGGTCGGGCTGGACAAGCTGACCGTGCGGAGGCCGTTGCGGGTGCTCGTCGTGTCCACCGGTTCGGAACTGGTGGTGCCGCCTCGCGAGCTCAAGCACGGGCAGATCTACGAGTCCAACAGCATCACGCTCGCCTCCGCGATCCGCGCGCTCGGGTGCGAGGCCGAGGTCGCGATGAGCATCGACGACGTGGGCATGTTCCGGTGGAGCGTCGAACCCCGGCTGGGCGAGTTCGATCTCGTGGTCACCTCCGGCGGGGTGAGCGCCGGCGCGTACGAGGTGGTCAAGGACGCGCTGACCGGGCTGGGCGTGAAGTTCCAGAAGGTCGCGATGCAGCCGGGCGGCCCGCAGGGCAACGGCCGGTGGAACGGCATCCCGGTGGTGACGCTGCCAGGCAATCCGGTGAGCGTGCTGGTGTCGTTCGAGGCGTTCCTGCGCCCGGCGATCCTGACCGCGCTCGGCCACGGCACCGTCGACAGGCATCGCGTGCGAGCCACCCTGACCGAACGGCTGCGCTCGCCGGCGGGGCGGCGGCAGTTCCGCCGGGGCTACTACTCGCAGCGCGACGGCCAGGTGACCGGTGAAGTCGGCCCGCGCGGCGGCCCCGGTTCGCACCTGCTCGCCGCGTTCACGCAGGCCAACTGCCTGATCGTGCTGCCGGAGGACGTCACGGAGGCAGCGCAGGGCGCCGAAGTCGACGTATTGCTGTTCTGAGGGAAGCGGGTCACTCGCCGCGGCCCGCCGGCGTGGCGCCCTCACGCGCGGCGCTCACGATCGCGACGGCCGTCGCCAGATCGACCAGGCAGGGGAACGGCACGCTGCAGATGTCCCGCCGCCACTGATCGAACAGCTCCCCCAACCACCCGTCGGGTGCGAGTTCGGGCGCTGTCATGACGGGATCCTCTCTGCTGTTACTACGTTCTGCATCGGCCGGTGCGACTTTGCGTTACTGTTTCGGTCGGATTGGTAACAGCGATGGCCCCGGATGGGTGCACCCTCAGACCGCACCGACGCTCCACCGGGCGGTAGCGTGGTTACCCAGATCGGCGAACCGCCACGCCGGTCGAGGCCCGGTTGAGACCAACCGGTTACCTTTGCCGAACCCACGGGAACGTGATGAGCCCCAAACCGCCGGAGCAGGCGGGCAACGCCGTTGCCCACGCCCTGCAACTGGCTCGTGAAACCCTTCCTCCGATGCACCCGGCCGGCCGGCCGTTCGTCGCCGGCGGCCTCGCCGCGACACTGCTGCTGCGCCGCCTGTCCAAACCGCTCGGCACGATCGTCGGGCTGGCCACGCTGGGCACCGCCGCATTCTTCCGCGAGCCGCGCCGCGTGCCGCCGGAGCGCGACGGCCTCGTGCTGGCCGCGGCGGACGGTCTCGTGTCGCTGATCGAGCAGGCCACCCCGCCGCCCGAGCTGGGCCTGCCTGCCGAGCCGCGCCAGCGGGTGAGCGTCTTCCTGTCCCTCTTCGACGTGCACGTGCAGCGTGCACCCGCGACCGGGATCGTGGAACGCATTGCGTACCGGCCGGGCAAGTTCCTCTCCGCCGACCTCGACAAGGCCAGCGACGACAACGAGCGCAACTCCGTGCTGCTGCGCACGGTGGACGGCCACGAGCTGGTGATCGTCCAGATCGCGGGACTCATCGCGCGCCGCATCTTGTGCGAAACGGCCGAAGGCGACAAGATCTCGGCCGGTCAGACCTACGGGCTGATCCGCTTCGGCTCGCGTGTCGACCACTACCTGCCCCCGGGCAGCCGGATCCTGGTCGGCAAGGGCCAGCGCACGATCGGCGGCGAAACCCCGCTCGCCGAGCTCCCGCAGGGGAAGGACTAGGGCATGGTCCGGGTGGTGACCCCGAGCGTCCGGCTGCTGCCGAACGCGATCACGGTGCTCGCGCTGTGCGCCGGGCTGTCGGCCGTGCAGTTCGCGCTGACTCACGACTATGTGCTCGCCATCGGCGCGATCGGGGTGGCCGCGGTACTCGACAGCCTCGACGGCCGGATCGCGCGCCTGCTCGACGCCACGTCGAAGATGGGCGCCGAACTGGACTCGCTGTCCGACGCGATCTCCTTCGGTGTCGCGCCCGCGCTCGTCCTCTATATCTGGCATACCGACGCCCAGCGCATCGGCTGGGTCACGTCGCTGGTTTTCGCGGTCTGCATCGTATTGCGGCTCGCTCGCTTCAACACGCTGCTCGACGTAGAGAAACCGCCGTACGCCAACGAGTTCTTCGTCGGCGTACCGGCACCGGCCGGCGGTCTGCTGGTCCTGATGCCGGTCGTCCTGTCCCTCCAGTACGGCACGGGCTGGTGGTCGGCCGAGCCGGTGGTCTGGCTGTGGACCGTCGGCATCGCGCTGCTGCTGATCAGCCGGATCCCGACGCTGTCGCTCAAGACCGTCAAGGCCCCCGCGAAGGCGGCCGCGCCGCTGCTGGTCGGGGTCGGCCTGCTGGCCGCGGCGATCATCCAGTACCCGCTGCTCGCGCTGGTCGCGGCGTTGCTGCTGTACCTCCTGCACATTCCTTACTCGATCCGCCGCTACCGCTGGCTGGCCAATCACCCGGAGGCGTGGGGCGTACCGCTGCGGGAGCGGCGGGCGATCCGGCGCAGCACGCGAAGGCTGCGGCTGCGGACCCCGAAGCTCGCGGGCGCCGGGCGGCTCGCGGTCCGGTTGCCGCGCACGGGCCCCGGGCATGTCGTGCGGGTCCGCACCTTCCCGCCGGACGGCGAGCAGCGCAACCGTCGCCGTAGCTGGCGGCGGATGGGCCTGCGCCAGCGAGGGGACCGGTAGGACGCTGCCGCGATCGACCCCGAGCTCGTCGCCCAGTAGAACGTAAGGTGAAGCCGTGAGTTCGCCTCAGATCACGCTGACTCTGCGCCACACGCCCTCCGCGCTGGACACCCGCCGTGGCGTCGTGCGGCTGCACCCCGAGGTACTCGACGCGCTGGGGCTGCGTGCCTGGGACGCGGTCCACCTGACCGGCGCCCGCCGCAGCGCGGCGCTCGCCGCACCCGCCGAGCCGGGCAACCCGCCGGGGACGGTGCTCGCGGACGACGTGACGATGTCCAATCTCGGGGTCGCCGAAGGCGCAGAGGTCGTGCTCGCCCCCGCGGCGGTGTCGGCCGCGCGGTCGGTCACCGTCGCCGGATCCAGGCTCGCGAGCGGCTCGGTTTCGCCGCATACGCTGCGGCTCGCGTTGATCGGCAAAGTCATCACGGTCGGCGACGCGGTATCGCTGCTGCCACAGGACCTCGCGCCGGCGCCCGGCGCGGATGTCGCGTCGGTCCGCGGTCAGCTGTCCCGCGCGATCGGCGCCACCTGGACCTCGGAACTGCTGACGGTCACGGCGACCGAACCGGCCGGAGCGGTCGCCGTCGGCCAGTCGACGGTGGTGAGCTGGCGCAACGGCGCGGCCACCGCCTCACCGGCGCCGGCGCCGGCGGCGGTTTCGGCACCGGCGCCCGCGCCGCAGCCGGTGTTCGAAGAGGACGGGGAAGCGGTACCGGTGACCGACCTGGTGGGCGCGCAGGCGCAGGCGCGGACCCTCGCCGAATGGTTCGACCTCGCGTTCCGCCGCCCCGAACTGCTGGCCCGCCTCGGCACGACGGCGCGGCTCGGAGTGCTGCTGTCCGGCCCCGAAGGCGTTGGCAAGTCGACGTTCGTCCGCTCGGTCGCCGCGGCCGAGAAGGTCCGGGTGCTGAGCCTCGCCGCGCCCAATATCGCCGTCCTGGAGCCGAATTCGGCCGCGGCCGCGTTGCGGGAGGCGATCGCACAGGCGAGCACCGGCGAGCCGACCGTGTTGCTGGTGACCGACATCGACGCACTGCTGCCCGCGGCCAACCAGCCCCCGCTCGCGACGATCGTGCTCGACGAGTTGCGCACGGCGCTCGGCAAGCCGGGGTTCGCGCTGATCGTGACGACGGCCCATCCCGAGGCCTGCGACTCACGGCTGCGCGGGCCCGACCTGCTCGACCGCGAACTGTCGATCCCCTTGCCGGACGGGAAGATCCGCACGGAGCTGCTGCGGATCCTGCTCCGCGACGCACCCGTCGAGTCCGGTGTGGACTGTGGCGAGCTGGCGGAGAAGGCACCGGGTTTCGTGGCCGCCGATCTCATCGCGTTGCGCCGGGACGCCGCCCTGCGTGCCGCGCTCCGCCAGCGCGACGCCGAGGAACCTCGGATCTCCCAGCAGGACCTGCTGGCCGCGCTCGCGACCGTCCGGCCGATCTCGATGTCCGCTTCGGACACCCTGGCCACCGGCGGGATCACGCTGGACGACGTCGGCGACATGACCGAGGTGAAGCAGTCGCTCACCGAGGCCGTGCTGTGGCCGTTGCGCTACCCGGATTCCTTCGCCCGCCTCGGTGTCGCGCCGCCGCGCGGGGTGCTGCTCTACGGGCCGCCCGGCGGGGGCAAGACGTTCCTGGTGCGCGCGCTGGCCGGCACCGGCGCGCTGAGCGTGTTCGCGGTCAAGGGCGCGGAACTGCTGGACAAGTGGGTCGGCGAGTCCGAACGCGCCGTCCGCGAACTGTTCCGCCGCGCCGCGGAAGCCGCCCCGTCACTGGTGTTCCTGGACGAGATCGACGCGCTCGCCCCAAGGCGCGGGCAGTCCAGCGATTCCGGTGTGGCCGACCGGGTGGTGGCGGCGCTGCTCACCGAACTCGACGGGATCGAACCGGTACGCGACGTGGTCGTGCTCGGCGCGACGAACCGGCCGGACCTGGTCGATCCGGCGCTGCTGCGGCCGGGGAGGCTGGAGCGGCTCGTCTACGTCCCGCCGCCGGACGCGGAAGCCCGCGCCGAAATCCTGCGCGCCACGGCCAAGAACACGCCCTTGGCGTCCGATGTGGACCTGACCGGGATCGCGGCCGCGCTGGAGGGCTACTCGGCGGCGGACTGCGCGGCCCTGATCCGCGAGGCGGCGCTGACCGCGATGCGCGAGTCCCTGGACGCGAGCGAGGTGACGGCCGCGCACCTGAGCACCGCGCGCTCGGTCGTCCGCCCCTCGCTGGACCCGGTCCAGCTGGCCTCGCTCGCCGCCTACGCCGCCCACCGCCAATAACCCCGAGATCTACCTTCGCGTGCGCTACGAGCCCTTGGCGTGCAGCCCCTGGTAGTCGTTCGTGACGATGACGATCACGCCGGGGCTGGCGTTCTGGATGCCCTCGAATCGGGGCGCGGCCTGCATGTTGTACGCGGCCGCGATCGCCCTCGCCGCGGTTTCCTCGTCCGTGCCCGGGGTGTAGTACGCGGTGGTCGTCGGGATGATCCCGTACGGATAGTTCGACACCTCGGCGACGTTCCAGCCGCCGGCGCGCAGGTCGTCGGCGGCGCGCGCGGCGAGCCCCTTGATGGTGCTGTTGTTGTACACGCGCACCGGCACCCACTTGGCCTCGGCCTGGCCGACGGGCACACCACCGTTCGGCGGCGCCGGCTGCGTCGCCGAAGCGCCCGGCGGCGACGCGGGCTGGCTCGTGGCGGGCGGCGGACCGGCCGTGGTCGTCGTCGGAGGCGCGGCGGACGACGCCGTCGGCGGCGCCGCGCTCCCACCCGGACCGGACGGCGGCGGTGCGGCGGAACTCGACGGCTGGGCGGTGTTGCTGGGGCCGCCACCGGACACGGCCGTCACGATGCCGACGATCGCGGCGCCGGCGGCGATCACGAGCAGCACGACCCCGGCCAGGCGCATCGGCCGGGACAGGCCCTGGAAGAAGTTCATCGTCCCTCGATCCCCAGCCGCCGGGCGACGCGGTTGCGCGCTCGCGTGGTGCGCAGCTTCCGCAGCCGCTTCACCAGCATCGGGTCGGCCGCCACCGCCTCGGGCTTCTCGAGCAGCCGGTTGAGCAGCTGGTAGTACCGCGTCGGCGAGAGGTTGAACTGCTTGCGGATGGCTTCTTCCTTGGCCCCGGCGTGGCGCCACCACTGGCGCTCGAAAGCCAGGATCGCGACCTCGCGCTCGGACAGGCCGGCAGCCGCCTCGGGCGGGGACGGCCGCCCGCCGGCCATCGACTCCGCGGCGTCCATCTAACTCCTCAACTCACCGAAGAACACGGTTGTCATTCCGCGGCGCCATTCAACCATGGCCAGGGGTATCAGGTGCGGGATCACGGCCCGGCGCGTCACGGTCCGCCAGTAGGTACGATCGCCGATTGTGACGATTCACCCCATCCGCATCGCCGGCGATCCCGTGTTGCACAACCCGACGCGGGAGGTCGAGAAGTTCGACGAAGAACTGCGCACGCTCGTCGACGACATGTTCGAGACCATGTACGCCGCCGAGGGGGTGGGCCTCGCCGCCAACCAGATCGGGCTCGGCCTGCGGCTGTTCGTCTACGACTGCCCCGACGACGAAGGCGTCCGGCACAAGGGTGCCGTGGTGAACCCGAAGCTCGAGACGTCGGCGATCCCGGAGACGATGCCGGACCCGGACGACGACTGGGAAGGCTGCCTCTCCGTCCCCGGCGAGTCGTACCCGACCGGCCGGGCCGCGTGGGCGAAGGTCACCGGGTTCGACGCCGACGGCAGCCCGCTCGAGGTGGAGGGCACCGGCTACTTCGCCCGCTGCCTCCAGCACGAGACCGACCACCTCGACGGCTATCTCTACCTGGACCGGCTGATCGGGCGGCACGCCAGGGAGGCCAAGCGGATGCTCAAGCGCAACAAGTGGGGCGAGCCGGGCCTGTCCTGGCTGCCGCCGAAGGAGCAGGCCGGCTGACGAGCCACTCGCGGCCACCCCGTCGCGGACAGGCGATGTTCCCGCTCGGGGCCGGGATCGCGCTCAGCGGGTGGTATCTGGGCGAACGCCCGGCCTCATCCTGATTTCGCTCCTGGTGAAAGGGACGCACGGCCGGACACTTCGGGCGCACACTGGTGACAACCAGCAGCCGCGAAGCGGCTTCCACCAGGGGTGGTGGTCGGGCCGGCGGGTGGGGGTAATGGTGTAATTCGGGGTGGTGGTCTCGGTGGATGACTCCGACTTCCTCGACGCCTATTCGCGAACGGTCAGCACGGTCGCGGCGGAGGTGACGCCGCATGTGGCGAGCCTGCGGCTGGCACGCGGCGGTGGTTCCGGCGTCGTCTTCAGCGGCGACGGCTACCTGATCACCAATGCGCACGTCGTCGGGCGGGACCGGCGCGGGGTGGCGACCTTCTCCGACGGCACGGAAGCGGACTTCACGGTGGTGGGCGCGGACGCGCTGTCCGACCTCGCGGTGGTCCGGGTCGGTGACGCGCCGCCGCCGGCGACGCTGGGCGACGCGGACAAGCTCGTCGTCGGGCAACTGGTGGTCGCGGTCGGCAGCCCGCTCGGGCTCGCCGGATCGGTGACGGCCGGGGTGGTCAGCGCGCTCGGCCGGTCCCTGCCGGTCCGCACGGCCAGGGCCGGGCGTGTGATCGAGAACGTGATCCAGACCGACGCGGCGCTGAACCCCGGCAACTCCGGTGGCGCGCTCGCGGACTCGAGCGGCCGCGTGGTCGGCGTGAACACGGCTGTCGCGGGTATCGGGCTCGGCATGGCGGTGCCGATCAACGGCACGACGCGCCGGATCGTCGACACCCTGCTGGTCGAGGGCAAGGTGCGGCGCGCGTACCTCGGCGTGGTCGGTGTCCCGGCGCCGCTGCCGGACGAGGTCGCCGAGCACACGGGCCAGCGTGCGGGCCTGCGCGTGGTGGAGGTGGTCCCGGGCGGCCCGGCCGCGCGGGCGGGTCTGCACGCGGGGGACCTGGTGCTGACCGTCGGGCGCGCGCGGGTGTCGGACGCGCAGGACATCCAGCGCCAGCTGTTCGGCGAGGTCATCGGCACCCGCCTGCCGATCACGGTGCTGCGCAACGGCGCGATGGTGGACGTCGTCGCGGCGCCGACGGAACTGACCGGCTGACGGTGCTCTGATCAGGTGCGGGTTCCGCACTTGTCCTCGCCGCCCCCGCGTGGCAAGGTCGAAAGCACAACAAAAATTCGCGGGAGCTCGCGCCTTGGCGGGCTGAGAGGGTGGCTGGTGTCCGTTCGGACCCGGTGCCGCCGACCGCCGAACCTGACCGGGTAATGCCGGCGTAGGGAGTGACTCTGCTTTGACGACCCTGGAGAACAACACTGCCGTCAGTGTCACCACCGGGCCGATCACCGGATCACGGAAGGTCTATCACGCGGGCGAATCGGGCCTGCGCGTGCCCGCCAGGCGGATCGACCTCTCCAACGGTGATCACTTCGACGTCTACGACACGTCGGGCCCGTACACGGATCCGGACGTCAAGATCGACGTCCACAGTGGACTCCAGCCGCTCCGCAGCGGCTGGTCGCGGGAGCACAACACGCAGCTCGGCTGGGCCAAGGCCGGGGTGATCACGCGCGAGATGGAGTTCGTCGCGGCGCGCGAGCGGGTCAGCCCCGAGTTCGTCCGTGACGAGGTCGCGCTCGGCCGGGCGATCATCCCGGTCAACCGCAGGCATCCCGAGAGCGAACCCATGATCATCGGGAAGAACTTCCTGGTGAAGGTCAACGCGAACATGGGCAACTCGGCCGTCTGGTCCTCGGTCGAGGAAGAGGTCGACAAGATGGTGTGGGCCACCCGCTGGGGCGCCGACACGATCATGGACCTGTCCACCGGAAAGCGCATTCACGAGACGCGGGAATGGATCCTGCGCAACTCGCCGGTCCCGGTCGGCACCGTGCCGATCTACCAGGCGCTGGAGAAGGTCGGCGGGGAACCGGAAAAGCTCTCCTGGGAGAGCTACCGCGACACGGTGATCGAGCAGTGCGAGCAGGGCGTGGACTACATGACCGTGCACGCCGGCGTGCTGCTGCGGTACGTGCCGCTCACCGCGAACCGCGTCACCGGCATCGTCTCGCGCGGCGGTTCGATCATGGCCGCCTGGTGCCTCGCGCATCACCGGGAATCCTTCCTGTACACGCATTTCGAGGAGCTCTGCGAGATCCTCCGCTCCTACGACGTCACGTTCTCGCTCGGTGACGGCCTGCGTCCCGGTTCGATCGCCGACGCGAACGACCGCGCGCAGTTCGCCGAACTGGAGACCCTCGGCGAACTGACGCACATCGCGCGCGAACACGACGTGCAGGTCATGATCGAGGGCCCCGGCCACGTGCCGATGCACAAGATCAAGGAGAACGTGGAGCTCGAGGAACGGCTCTGTGGCGAGGCTCCGTTCTACACCCTCGGTCCGCTCGCGACGGACATCGCACCGGCCTACGACCACATCACCTCGGCCATCGGCGCGGCGCAGATCGGCTGGTACGGCACCGCGATGCTGTGCTACGTCACCCCGAAGGAGCACCTCGGCCTGCCGAACCGGGACGACGTGAAGACCGGCGTGATCACCTACAAGATCGCCGCGCACAGCGCCGATCTCGCCAAGGGGCACAAGTACGCGCAGGAGTGGGACGACGAGCTGTCCAAGGCCCGCTTCGAGTTCCGCTGGAACGACCAGTTCAACCTGGCGCTCGACCCGGACACCGCGCGCTCGTTCCACGACCAGACCCTGCCGGCCGAACCGGCCAAGACAGCGCACTTCTGCTCGATGTGCGGGCCGAAGTTCTGCTCGATGCGCATCACCCAGGACGTCCGCAAGTACGCCGAGGAGCACGGGCTGTCCACTGTGGACGCGATCGAGGCCGGGATGCGGGAGAAGTCCGAGGAGTTCGGCGAGCACGGCAACCAGGTCTACCTGCCGGTCGTGGATTGATGTCCGGCACGCCGCGGACCGCCCTCACCATCGCCGGATCCGATTCCGGCGGTGGTGCGGGCATCCAGGCCGATCTGCGGACGTTCTTCGCCTGCGGCGTGCACGGGATGACGGCGATCACCGCGGTCACCGTGCAGAACTCCCTTGGCGTGCAAGGGTTCACCGAGATCCCGGCGGACGTGGTGACCGCGCAGATCAGGGCGGTCGCCGACGATATGGGCGTGGACGCGGCCAAGACCGGGATGCTGGCCACCGCGGAGATCATCGAGGCGGTCGCCAAGACGCTCGACGAGGTCCGCATCGGACGGTCGGCCGGCACGCCGTTCGTGGTGGATCCGGTCGCCGCTTCGATGACCGGGGATCCGCTGCTGCGCGAGGAGGCCCTGGAGGCGATCCGCACGGAACTGTTCCCCCGGGCCACGCTCGTCACGCCGAACCTCGACGAGGTGCGGCTGCTGACCGGCGTCGAGGTGACCGACCGGGAAAGTCAGCGCCGCGCGGCGGACGCCCTGCTGGCGTTCGGGCCGCAGTACGTGCTGGTCAAGGGCGGGCATCTGGAGACCGACCCGGAATGCGTGGACCTGCTGTCGGACGGTTTCCAGTACATCGAGTTGAGCGGCCCGCGGTACCAGACGAAGAACACCCACGGCGGCGGTGACACGCTCGCCTCGGCGATCACGGCGTCCCTGGCGCAGGACCTCGGCGTGCCCGACGCGGTCGCCGAGGGCAAGCGGTTCATCGAGCGGTCGGTGCTGGACGCCTACGAACTCGGTGCCGGTGTCGGCCCGGTGTCGCCGTTCTGGCGGCTGCGACACTAGAGGGCATGGTTCCTAGTGCACTGACGATCGCGGGTTCCGATTCCGGCGGGGCGGCGGGACTGCAGGCTGATCTGCGGACCTTCCTGACCTGCGGGGTGCACGGTCTCGTCGCGGTGACGGCGGTGACCGTGCAGAACACGCTCGGCGTGCACGACCGGTCGGACGTCCCGCCGCAGATCGTCGCCGGGCAGATCGAAGCGGTGGCCGCGGACATGGGCGTGAGCGCGGCCAAGACGGGCATGCTCGCCTCGGCGGAGATCATCAAAGCCGTCGCCGACGCGTGCGACCGGGCGGGCATCGGCCGGGACCACGCCGTTCCGTTCGTCGTCGACCCGGTCGCGGCGTCGATGCACGGCCACGCGCTGTTCGACGAGGACGGCTTGTCGGCGCTGCGGGACCTGCTGCTCCCACGGGCGACCGTGCTCACCCCGAACCTCGACGAGGTGCGGCTACTGACCGGCCTGACCGTGACGGACCACGCGGAGATGCATGAGGCGGCGATGGCCCTGCACGCGCTGGGGCCGCGGTACGTCCTGGTCAAAAGCGGACACCTGACGCAGGACCCGGAATGTGTGGACGTCCTCTACGACGGCGAGTCCTTCCTGGACCTACCGGGCCCGCGCATCGCGACCCCGCACACGCACGGCGCGGGCGACTCGATGGCCTCGGCGCTCACCGCCGGTCTGGCGCGCGGGATGACGGTGCAGGACGCGGCGAAGTTCGGGAAGTGGTTCGTCAGCAACGCGGTCGCGAACGCGTATCCGATGGGCGCGAAGGTCGGCCCCGTTTCGGCGTTCTGGCGGCTGGCGCCGGAACAACGCGACTCCTAGTCGTCGTCCGACAGGAGGGCTTCCAGCGCCACCAGGCCCCTCGCCAGATCCTCCTGCAGTTCCGGCGACAGCCGGTCGATGCGCTTGTTCAACTCGTGCACCCGGGTCGACCGGAGGCCGGACATCATGCGCTCGCCCTCCTCCGTCGCGGTGGCCAGCCACGCCCGCCTGTCGATCGGGTCGGGCTCGCGGCGGGCGTACCCCGCGTCCACCAGGCCGGCCACGATCCGCGACATGGTCGCCGCCGCCACGCCTTCCTTCGCCGCCAGGTCACCCAGCCGCATCGAGCCGGACACGACGAGCGTCGCCAGCGCGGAGATCGAACCGTGGCCAGGGCCGGGCGACCCGGTCTGCCGCAGCGATCGGGACAGCCTGCCGACCGCCAGGAACAAGCGCCCGGCGACATCCTCGGTCGTCGACGTGTCCACCTCGGGCTCCTTCTGTTCGCCTGCCCCCCGGTCCATCAAAGGGTGCCGACAACCATACGTGGTCCGGGTGCCGGAGTGCGGTCAACATCCGAATCCGGACGTTTCGCCCTTACCTGGCCGGAGACGACGCCTGTGCCCAGAAGCGCTGCGGGATCCGCCCGGCGCCCCGGGCCAGCCGCCCGGCGAGCACCGCCGAGCGCATCGCGTGCGCCATCCGCTCCGGGTCCTGCGCCCTGGTCACCGCGGTGGACAGCAGGACCGCGTCGCAACCCAGCTCCATCGCCAGCGCCGCGTCCGACGCCGTCCCGATACCGGCGTCGAGCACGATCGGCACCCCCGCCCGGGACACGATGAGCTCGATGTTGTGCGGGTTGCGGATCCCGAGCCCGGTGCCGATGGGCGCGCCGAGCGGCATCACCGCCGCGCAGCCCGCTTCCTCCAGGCGCAGCGCGAGCACCGGGTCGTCATTGGTGTACGCGAACACCGTGAACCCGTCGGCCGCCAACTGCTCCGCGGCGTCGAGGGTTTCAACGGGATCGGGCAGCAGCGTCCTGTCGTCGGCGTGCACCTCGAGCTTGATCAAATCCGTCTCGAGGGCCTCCCGCGCGAGCTGCGCGGTCAACACCGCCTCCGCCGCGCTCCGGCAGCCCGCGGTGTTCGGCAGCAGGCGGATGCCCAGCCGCCGCACGAGTTCGAGCACCCCGGACCCGCCGTCGGCGTCCGCGCGCCGCATCGCGACCGTGGTCAGCTCGGTCCCGGAGGCGACCAGCGCCCGCTCCAGCACCGCGAGGTTCGCCGCGCCGCCGGTGCCGATGATCAGCCGGGACCCCAGCTTGTGCTCCCCGATCGCCAGCGTGTCGCCGTCCAGCATGCGCTCACCCACCTTGTACCGCCGTCAGGATCTCCAGCCGCGCACCGGCCGGCACGATCGCACTGTCCCAGTCGCCCCGCCGGACGACCACTCCGTCCAACGCCACGGCGACCCCCTTCGGCGCCGTGCCCAGCGCCCTGAGTACCCCGGTGACGGTCGTCTCCGCCGGGAACGCCCGCCACTCGCCGTTGACCTGTACTTCCATCACTTCCCTCCCAGCCGGTGTGGATCCGCCGCCACGACCTGCTCAGGCGGGGCTTCGCCGTCGAGCCACGCGACGATCGCGTCCGCGGTCACGGGGGCCATCAGCAGACCGTTGCGATGATGCCCGGTCGCCGCGTACACGCCCTCGTCGAGCTCACCGATGAACGGCAGCGCGTCCACGCTCGCCGCGCGGAAGCCCGCCGCGGTCTCGACGAGTTCGTACTCGTCGATGCTCGGGAAGAGCCGTGCCGCGCCTTCGAGCAGCTCACGCACGCCCCGCGCACCCACCGTCTCGTCGAACCCGGCCTCGTACTGCGTCGCCCCGAGCACCAGCTCTCCGCCGGCGCGCGGCACCAGGTAAACCGGGCGCCCCTCGACCACGGCGCGGACCGTGCGCGACGGCGGTGGCAGGCTCGTCCGCCGGGCGCGCAGCCGCAGGATCTCGCCCTTGAGCGGTCGCACCGCCAGCGCCTGATGCAGCCGCCCGCTGCGGGCACCGGCAGCGATCACCACGGCGTCGCAGTTCAGCTCGCCCGAAACCGTCCGGACGCGGCCCGGACCGACGTCGATCGCGTCGTCGTCGACGAACTTCACGCCGTGCCGGATCGCCGCGGCGTGCAGTGACCGCAGCAGCCTGCGGTTGTCGACGGCAAGGTCACCCGGCACCAGCAGGGCGCGAACCCCGTTGACCCCCGGTTCGAGCGACCGCAGCCGGCGGCCGGCGACGGACTCGACCTCGCGGCCGACCGACCGGAGGTACTCCGCGAGCACGCCCAGCTGATCGGCGTCACCGCGGTCGAGCGCGACCACGACCGTGCCTGCCGTGGACAGTCCCGGGTCACCGCCATCGGCGGACAGCGCGGCCGCGAACTCCGGCCAGCGCCGCAGCGACTCCTCGCCCAGGCTCAGCGCGGCTTCCTCGCCCGGCCAGGCTTCGGTGATCGGCGCGAGCATGCCGCCTGCCACCCACGAAGCCCCTCGTCCTGGCGACGGGTCGAGCACCGTCACGCGATGCCCGGCGGCCGCGGCGCGCCAGGCCACGGACAGGCCGATCACGCCGCCACCGACGACTGCCAGCTGGTTGACCACAGAAATCACGCTCCCTGCGCCGGCATGATCCGGATCAGGTTCCACGGTCGGAGCGGTGACGGCTCCCTCTCAGCCCGTGCCTCGGGCTCCCGTGCGGACATCACCACTCTAGCTCGTGAGCTAGCGTGAAGACATGCCAGGCCTCACCGGAGACGAGATCAGGAAGCGGCTCGACGCGGCGCGGCTGTACCTGTGCACCGACGCGCGCGCCAGCCGCGGCGACCTCGCGGAGTTCGCCGACGCGGCGCTGTCCGGCGGCGTCGACATCATCCAGCTTCGCGACAAGACCGGCGGCGCTCCGCTGGAGGCCAAGCAGGAACTGGCCGCGCTCGAGGTGCTCGCCGAAGCGTGCGCCCGGCACGGCGCCCTGCTCGCGGTGAACGACCGCGCCGACGTCGCGCTCGCCGTCGACGCGGACGTGCTGCACCTGGGGCAGGACGACCTGCCGGTCCCGCTGGCCCGCCGGATCATCGGCGACGCACCCGCCATCGGCCGGTCGACGCACGCGATCGAAGAGGCCAAGGCCGCGGAGGTGGAGCCCGGCGTGGACTACTTCTGCACCGGCCCGTGCTGGCCGACGCCGACCAAACCCGGCCGCCCGGCCCCGGGGCTCGAACTGGTGCGCGCGACAGCGGGGTCGAAGCGGCCGTGGTTCGTGATCGGCGGGATCGACCACGAGCGCCTGCCCGAGGTGATCGAGGCAGGCGCGACGCGCGTCGTGGTCGTGCGGGCGATCACCGAGGCGGAGGACCCGGCCGCCGCGGCGCGCCGGATCGTCGCGGCGCTGCCTTAGCCCGGCGCCGAAGTGGGGCTGGCGCTCTCCGTTGGCGTCTGCGCCGGGGTCTGGGAGGCGCTGCTCGGCGGCGCCACCTGCTGCGTCGGCGTGGTTGACGTCGGAGTCTGGCTCTGCTGAGTCGACGGGGCCGTCGAGTTGGACGGCTGTGACGACGGTGTCTCGGTGACCGTCGTGGTCTCCTGTGTGGTGGTCGGGGTGCCGGCCGGGGACCTGCCGACGACCTGGCTGAACGTCGTACCCGAACCGCCCGAGACCGCGTGCCCGGTGAGTTTCTCGAACCCGGTCAGCGCGAACATCCCGATGACGAACGCGGCGACGCTGGTGGTGACGATGAGGAACCACCGGTTACGCCACCACGGCGGCTTCGGCCGGGGCTCCACCGGCTTGGGGATGTACACCGTGCGTTCGCCGTCGGCGGACTGCCCGGCGCCGGCTACCGGAAAACGCTGGGTGGGCTGCAGCTGCGGCGGCAGGTTGAGCTGCTGTGTCCGCTGCTGCGGCGGCCCCGGACTTCGCTGGACGAGCGGGTTGGCCGGCCGCGTCGCCGGCGGTTCGACGTAGCGCGTCTCCTGCCGCAGGCGGGTGTCGGTCAGGACCGAGGCCGTCTTGCGGGCGGCCTCCCTGGTGCGGCGCAGTGAGCGCAGATACAGCTCGCCGCCGACGGTGGTGATGATGCTGGCGATACCGGCGCCCACCACCGTGCCCGCCACCCCGAGTGTCGAGCCCAGGAACGCGGCGGTGATCGCCGCCAGTGCCGAAGCGGCCACTTGTGCCGGTTTGAGACCTGTTCTCCCGGTCTCCTTCTCTTCCCCGGTCATGATCCCGATCTGCTCGCAAGGTCGCCCAAACTGTTACCTCAACGTGCTTGTCGACCGGAATGCTCCCAGCGTTAGCCGATTCGTGAGCAGCGCCACGGCAGGCAACCGTCCACTATGGACTTCACAGATTACCCACGCAGATGCGCCGGCGGCGCTTCCACCGCGCAGTGCAGGCAGTTCCCGAGATCCATTTTCTGTTGCGGCACAACTGGTCCGGGCGCCAGCACGGAGTTGCGGACGCCGACCGCGAGCAACCCGCCCAGCACGGCGAGCCCGGCGCACACCAGCAGCGACATCCGCCAGCCGGCGGTGAGCGCGCCCGGATCGGCATACGACTCGCCGCCGAGCCCGGCGATCGCGGGCAGTACCGCGATCGCGATCAGGCTTCCCGCGCGGGCGATCGCATTGTTGACCCCCGACGCCACCCCGGCGTGCTCGTCGGGCACCGCGGCCAGCACGGTCGCCGTCACCGGCGCGACCATCGTGGCCAGCCCCAGCCCGAAGACCACGACGCCGGGCAGCACCGAACCGAGATACGACGCCCCCGGCGCGACGCGCATCAGCAGGAGCATGCCGGCCGCCAGCACGAGCGGCCCCACGACCAGTTGCGTGCGCGGTCCGATCCGCTGCGCGAGCGCGCCCGACCGCCCCGACAGCAGCAGCATGATGATCGTGATGGGCAGTCCCGCGATACCCGCGGCGGTCGGCGAGTAACCGAGTGAGACCTGCAACTGCAGCACCAGCAGCATCATCACGCCGCCGAGCGCCGCGTAGACGACGAAGGTCAGCCCGTTGGAAAGGCTGAACGTCCGGTCGGCGAACATCGCGGGCGGCACGAGCGGAGCGGCTTCACGCACCTGCAGCCAGACGAACACGGCGAGCCCGCCGATGCCGGCCACCACGGCCCCGAGCACCAACGGGTCGGCCACCCCGCGCCCGGGCGCCTCGACCAGTGCCGCGGTGACCCCGGCGAGCCCGAGCGCGCCGAGCACCGAGCCCCGCACGTCGAGCTTGCCGGTGACCGTCTCGTCGCGTGACTCCGGCACGTACTTGCCGGCGAGCCAGACGCAGACCACCGCGATCGGCAGGTTGATCAGGAAGCCCAGCCGCCACGACCACACCTGCACGAGCAGCCCGCCGACCAGCGGGCCGACCGCCGCGGCGATCCCGCCGAGCCCCGACCAGGCCCCGATCGCGCGCCCGCGGTCCTCGCGGGCGAACGTCGCCTGCAGGATCGCCAGCGAACCGGGAGTCAGCAGCGCGCCGCCGATCCCCTGCAGCACCCGTGTCACGACGAGCATCGGCGTCGACACCGCGAGCCCGCACAGCACGGACGCGGCACCGAACCACACGACGCCGACGACGAACGTCCGCCGCCGGCCGTAGCGGTCACCCAGGGAACCCGCGATCAGGATGAGCGAGGCGAGCGCGAGCAGGTACCCGTCGAGGATCCACTGGAGGCCGGCGACCGAGGCGTTCAGTTCCTTGCCGATCCGGGGCAGCGCGACGTTGACGATCGAGCCGTCGAGCATCGCCATCCCCGAGCCGAGGATCGTGGTCGCGAGAACGCCGCGAGCCCGCGCCGTCCCCCAGCGGACGGTCATGGCCGGGTCAGCGTCGTTATGAACTTGTAGCGATCGCCCCGGTAGATCGAACGGACGAACTCGACCGGCTTCCCGTCGGCACCGAACGAATGCCGGGACAGCAGCAGCACCGGCATGCCGACGTCGGCTCCGAGCAACTCCGCCTCCTGCGGCCCGGCGAGCGAGGTCTCGATGGTCTCCTCCGCCCGCTCCATCTCCACGCCGAAGTGCTCACGCAGCACGGCGTAGAGCGAGCCGCCCGCCGAGACGTGCTTGCGCAGGCCCCGGAACCGGCTCAACGGCAGGTGGGTGGTCTCGAGCGCCATCGGCTCGCCGTCGGCAAGGCGCAGCCGCCGCATCCGCAGGATCTTGGCGCCGCTGCGGATGCCGAGCAGTTTCGACATCTCCGGTTCGGACGCCAGTTCCTCGATCTCGAGCAGCTTCGACGACGGTTCCCGGCCCTGAGCCCGCATGTCCTCTGTGTACGAAGACAGCTGCAGCCGCTGCGCGAGCTTGGGCTCGGCCGCGAACGTGCCCTTGCCCTGCACGCGGTGCAGGCGGCCTTCCGCGGTCAGATCGGCCAGCGCCTGCCGCACGGTGGTCCGGGACACCCCGAAATCCGTCGCGAGGGCGCGTTCGGTGGGGATGGGCGCACCGGGCGGCATGCTCTCGAGGAGGTCGAGCAGATGCTGCTTGAGTGCCCAGTACTTGGGCTCGCGCTGACCGCGCGTGGGTGACTCCACCATGAGCGACTCCCTCTTTTCAGGACGCACCGGGCGCAGGATGAAACTACCCCCTCGCCTCGTCACCACACCCGGGTTAATATTGGTCTAGACCTCAATGGGTCATTACTGCGAAGATGCAGGGAAACCTACCTGATCACGGCGAGGATCCACTTGGGCGACGCGGCGCTACGCGTGCACAATCGCGGATGACGAGAAGGGACGAGGATGACGAGCCCCGGACAGCACATGGCAGCCGAGATCGCGGAGCAACCCGCCGTGCTGGCCGGCCAGGTGGCCCGGCGCGCGGAGTTCGCCGAGGTGGCAGGGGTGATCGCCCGGCGGCCGCCCCGGTTCGCCCTGCTGGCCGCGCGCGGATCGAGCGATCACGCGGCGCTGTACGCGAAGTACCTGATCGAGGTACTGCTGGGGCTGCCGGCGGGCCTGGTGTCCCCGTCGACCGTGACACTGTACGGCGCCCGCCCCGACCTGCGCGACGTCCTGTTGATCTCGGTGAGCCAGAGCGGCGGTTCGCCTGACCTGCTGGAGTTCACCGAGACCGCGCGCAAGCAGGGCGCGCGGACGGTCGCGGTCACGAACACCCCGTCCTCGCCGCTGCGCAACGCCGCCGAACTGGCGGTGGACGTCGGCGCCGGCACCGAGCGCGCCGTCGCGGCCACGAAGACGTACTCGGCGACCCTGCTCGCGCTGTACCTGCTCATCGACGCGGTACGCGGCGGTGACGGCGCGGCCGCGGCCGAACTGGGCGGGCTCGCCGAGGAAGCGCTCCAGATCCCGGTACAGCGCGCGATCGACCGGTACCGCTTCGTCAACCGGATCATCACCACCGGCCGTGGCTACTCGTACGCGACGGCACTGGAGTCGGCGTTGAAACTCGCCGAGACGAGCTACCTCGCCGCCCGCGCGTACAGCGGCGCGGACCTCCTCCACGGCCCGGTCGCGGCGATCGACGAGGACACGGCGGTCCTCGCGGTGACCGGGTCCGGCCGCGGTGGCGCGGCGATGACCGACGTACTGAAAGCGGTTTCCGAGCGCGGCGCTGACGTCCTCGCGCTCGGCTCGGCCAGCGACGAGGTGCCGGCCGCGGTGCGGATCCCGGTGCCGAAGACCACCGAAGAACTGTCGCCGGTGCTGGAGGTGCTGCCCGTGCAGCGGCTCGCGCTCGGCCTCGCGATCGCGCGCGGTGGCGACCCGGACAACCCGCGCGGCCTGCGCAAGGTGACCAGGACGCGATGAGCTTCGTGGTCGGGGTCGACGCGGGCGGCACGTCAGCCCGCGCGGTCGCCGTCGCCGCGGACGGGACGGTGCTCGGCACCGGGCGGTCCGGCGGCGCGAACCCGAACTCCCAACCGCCCGCCACGGCCACGGCCCACCTCGCCGAGGCGATCGGTGGTTGCCTCGAAGGGCTGGACCCGCAGGACGCAAGCGCTTGCGTCGTCGGTATGGCCGGGACCAGCAAGCTCACCGACCCGGCCGTGGCCGCCCTCTTCGAGGAGACCTGGGCGCGGCTGGGCCTGAGCGGGGTGCGCGTACTGACAGACGCGGAGGTGGCCTTCGCGTCGGTGACGCGGGCGCCGGACGGCACGGTGCTGGTCGCAGGCACCGGGTCGATCGCGGGCCGGATCCGCAAGCGGAGGCTGGTCTCGACCGTCGGCGGCTACGGCTGGCTGCTCGGCGACGAGGGTTCGGCGTTCTGGCTGGGTCGCGAAGCGGTCCGGACCACTCTCGACGCGCTCAGCGGCGAACGCGAACTGGGCGAGCTCGCCCGGTCCGTGCTCGCGGCGGCCGGGATCGAGACCGCCGACCGCCGTCGCGCGTGGCAGCGGCTGATCACCGTCGCGAACGCCGAAGCCCCGATCCGGCTCGCCCGGTTCGCTCCGCTGGTCAGTGCCGCGGCGGACGCGAGACCGATCCTCGACCGGGCCGCGGACCTGCTCGCCGGGATCGCGCTGGCGGCGCGCGAGCCCGGCGAGGACACCCCGGTCGTGCTCGTCGGCAGCGTGCTCAGCGGTCCGGTCGGCGAACTGGTCCGCCTGCGCCTGACCGGTCTGGACGTCCTGACCAGCACGGACGGCATGTACGGCGCGGCCTGGCTGGCCGCCGTCGAGGCCTACGGCGACGGGGCTACTCCGCCTCGGCGGGTTTGAGCCGCAGCCCAGGGTGGTCGTCCGGAAGCGTCCGGTACAGCACCCAGCCGCTCACCGCGAGCGTCAGCGCCTGCAGCGGCCAGGTGAGTACCGTGCGTGCCACGCCGAGCGCGACCAGTTCCCCGGCCCACCACAGCGGCAGGTAGACCGCCACCCGCAGCAGGTACTGGCACGACCAGGTAAGGCTCGCGCGCGAATAGGCCCGCAGCAACGCGGGATCCTTGCGCCACCGGGTTTTCTGGCCGAGCACAAGCCCGACCACCACGCCGAGCAGCGGCCACCGCACCACGACGCTCGCCGCCCACAGCAGCGCGCTGGCCACATTGGACAGCAACTGGATCAGGAAGAAGTCCTGCGCGCGCCCGGTGTGCAGGGCGACCAGCGCGGCGACGATCACCGCCGCGAGGCTCACCACGACGGCGCGCGCCTTGTCCCCGCGGACGAGCCGGAACACGCCGACCGCGACCGCGGTCCCGATCGCCGCCCCCGAACCCCACGCGATCGAGTTGCCGGCGATCAGCCAGCCGAGGACGAAGGCGAGCGGCGGCAGGCTCGCGTCCACCGCGCCCTTGCGCCCGCCGAGCACGCTGGCCAGGGATTCTCGTTCGCGAATCGGAGGTGAGGTCACCCTTACATGCTGCCCGATTCCGATCGTCCGGGCGACAGATCCCGAGATCTTGACCACAGGCCAGGTCTCGATTCCAGTAATGGAGAGGCGCGAATGGCCGACAACGTAAGAAACTATGACTTCCGAGCAAACCGACGGTGGCGTAGCCAGGGAACAGCGCGGCATCCTCGGTTTGTTGCTCCTGGGGGTAGGGGTGCGCGAGAGAGGGGATCGCAGCGTGTACGGCTACGAAAGCTATGTCGCCTTGGGTGACAGCTTCACCGAAGGCCTGAACGACGAACTCCCCGACGGCACCTTCCGCGGCTGGGCGGATCGGCTGGCCGAAACGCTCGCCGGTGGCAGACCGGGTTTCCAGTACGCGAACCTCGCGCTGCGCGGGAAGATGCTCGCGGAGATCGTCGACGAGCAGGTGCCCGTCGCGCTCGAGCTCAGGCCCGATCTGGTGACCTTCTGCGGCGGCGGCAACGACGTCATCGTGCCCGGCACGGACGTCGACGAGATCTGCGCGAAGATCGACGAGGTGGTCGGCGCGCTCACCGGCGCCGGTATCGACGTGCTGCTGTTCAACGGTCCCGACACGAAGACGCTGTCGGTGATGAGTGTGCTGCGCGGGAAGATCGGCATCTACAACACGAACCTGTGGGCGATCGCGGACCGCCACGGTGCGCGGGTGGTCGACCTGTGGGCGATGGACGTGCTGCGGGACTTTCGCGCGTGGAGCGACGACAGGCTGCACTTCACTGCCGAGGGCCATCGGCGCATCGCGCTGCGGGCGGCGGAACTGCTGGCCGTGCCGGTGACCGGGGACTGGCGCGAACCGTGGCCGGCGCTGGAGGTGCCGCGAAGCTGGGTCACCCAGCGGCGCTCGGATCTGGCCTGGACCAAGACGCATCTGCTGCCGTGGATCCGCCGCCAGATACGCGGCGAGTCGATGGGCGACGGCCTGTCCCCCAAGCGGCCCGAGCTCACCCCGTACGTGATCCCGTCGATGCCGGCCGACGACCGCGCCTCCACCAGCTGAGTCGCGCCCGGCCTGACCTCGGCTTACAGTCGCGATGTGTCCGGTTCGCGGCTCTGGGTCCCGGTCGCGCCGATCGCGGTTGTGGTGACCGGCCTGCTGGCGCTGGCCGTGGTCACCGTCCAGGGCCCCCAGTTGCGCGCGCATCTGACCGGACCCGGCAGGGCCGCCGTGCAGGCCGAGATCGATCGCACGCTCGCCGCGGACCCGATCGTCTTCGGCCCGAACGCAACCGAACCGGGCGGCGGTGACGCGGTCGCGCGGCTCGCCGACGTGCTCATGGCCGCGCCTGCCGGGCTGACCTTCGAAGTCGGCGGGCACGTCGCACCTGCCCCGGACGGTGAGGCGGCCGCGATGGAACTGTCACGGGCCCGGGCAGACGCCGTGGTGAAAGCGCTTGCCGCGGCCGGGGTTCCAGCCGATCGGCTGACCGCGAAGGGCTATGGCGACACCCGGCCCAGCGCCACGGGTGAGGACCGGCGCGTGGACGTCAGGGTGCAGTGATGTTGTGGTTGTTCGGGCAGATCTGGCTCTGGCTGCTGGCGGCGTTCGTACTCGGCGCCGCCGCCGGAGCCCTGGTCATGCGGCGGGCGCGAAGACCGGCCCCGCCACCCGTGCAGGCCGAGCAGACGCAATGGCTCCCGAGACCGCCGGACGAGTACGTCGACCCGGAGCAACCGGACCGCGGCCACCGCTCCGGCACGCTCCCCATCGACTGGCCGCCATCCCAGAGTTGATAACTTTCTTCGCATGCCGCTCCCGCACTGGACCATGGAGGGGTTACTCCCGCCAGGGCGGCTCCCCGCCGACGTCGCCGACATCTACGAACGCCTGGTGTTCGACGCGCCCCACCAGAACGAGCGGGAGATCCTGTTCAGTGCCCTCAACAGTTACCTCGGCGCGGTCTCCCGGATCATCCCCGGCGGCCGCGCCTGGATCGGCGGCTCGTTCATCGCCCGCACCAAGCAGGTGCCCGGCGGACTCGACGTCGTCCTCATCCCGGACGACTGGGGCAACCTCAAACGCATGACTGGGCCCGCACGCGATTCGCTGTACGGCCTGGTCACGCTGCGCGGGGTGATCGTCGGCCAGCCCGCGATGTACCTGGACCAGGTGCAGCCGGTGGGCGGGCTGCTGGACGGCTTCCTGTGCTTCCCCGGTGACGAGGAGACCTGGGCGAGGACCTGGTCGGCCGACGGCACGCGCGGTTTCCCCGAGGTGATCTGGTGACCGAGTTCCGCAGGATCGCCGACGAAATCCCGGGCGGCACCTGGCTCGACGATCTCGCGCGCGCGTCGGCGATGGCCGCGCACGCGAAGTTCGAGCGCACGTCCAGCGCCCCGCTGCTGCGGGTGTCGATGCTCGGCACGACCAACCTCGACGCGTACACGTTCTCCGACATCAGCCGCGCGTTGCAGGACGCGACCGCGAAGGTCGGGCACATCATCCGCAATCCGCAGGCGGAGGTCACCTACGTCCAGCCGGCCGACCGCGACAAGGCGCCGCTGATCCAGCGGGGCCAGGCGGGCAACACGATCTTCTTCGGCTTCCCCGAGCCCGCGCTCGACGACGCGCTCATCCACGACGGCATCGAGAGCCTGTCGGAACGCGCGGTCAAGGAGTTGTGCGACTTCCTGCCCGCGAACGGCTCCGACGACGGCGCGCTCGACGCGGTGCTGGTGCAGCGCGACACCGTGCGCAACGCCGTCAGCGACATCGTGAACGCGGTGGTGAAGAACGCGGGAATCGGCATCCAGCTGACCCCCACCTCCGGCGAGGAGGTGGGCCGCAGCATGACGCTCGACCAGGCGAAAGTGCTGAACTCGAGCCTGCGCGAGTCCCGTGAAGCGGTCGGCTACGAGACTGTCTCGGGGCGGCTCGACGGGGTGCGCACGCGGCGGCGGATCTTCTACCTGGAGCGGGAATCCGGCGGCACGATCCAGGGCGCGGTCGCGCCGGATCTGCTCGGCCAGATCAAGGAAAACCTCGACCGACCGGTGACGGCTCGCCTGCGCGTCGTGCGCGCGACGACGATCGACGGCCGCCGCGGACGTCCGGTACACGAGCTGCTGGAGATCACGCCGGAAGTGAACCTCTTCGACCAGTAAGCGTGTTTGGCCGATTCCTGGTACGGGTAGACGACTGCGGCCCCGTGCCACCAGTCCCGATCTGGTGGCGCGGGGCCGCACCCGGTGCCCATTGTCAGCGGTCGCACAGGACTCACCCGAGCGAGGAACTGCCTACACCACCGGCGACAACCTCGGTCCGCTCCGTCGCCGAAGCGGTTGCGACACCGTAACAGGCTGCATCGGGTCGGCTACAACCGCCCCTACTGTGAAGTGGGACACTCAGCGCGTCACGGGAATGAATTCGCGGCTGCCGATGAACGTCGGCCGCGGCTTGGCCGCCGCGAACGGCTCGACCAGCGTGTTCTCGACGCTGTTGAACACCAGGAAGATGTTCGACCGCGGGAACGGCGTGATGTTGTTGCCCGAGCCGTGCATGATGTTCGAATCGAACCACAGCGCCGAGCCGGCGGGCCCGGTGAACTGCTCGACACCGTGTTCGGCGGCCAGTTCGGTGATGTGCTGCGGGCTCGGGACGCCGATCTCCTGCTCCTTGAGCGAGGCCTTGTAGTAGTCCTCGGGCGTCTCGCCCTCGCAGGGCACGAACGTGCGCTGCGAACCCGGCATGACCATCAGCCCGCCGTTGTACGGGTAGTTGTCGGTCAGCGCGATCGAGCAGCTCACGGCGCGCGGGCTGGGCATGCCGTCCTCGGCGTGCCAGGTTTCGAAGTCCGAGTGCCAGTAGAACCCGCTGCCCTTGAACCCGGGCATGTAGTTCACGCGGGTCTGGTGGAGGTAGACCTCCGAGCCGAGGATCTGCCGGGCGCGGTCGAGCACCCGCGGGTCACGGACCAGCTCGCGGATCAGCTCGCTGATCTTGTGCACCTCGAAGATGGACCTGACCTCGCCGCTGGCCTTCTCGGTGATCACGCGCTCGTCGGCCTTGAGCGTCTCATCACCGGACAACCGGACCAGCTCCTGCCAGTAGGCCTGCACCTCGGCCGGGGACAGCAGTCCCTCGACGATGTGGAACCCCTTGGCATCATGCGACGCGAGCGTCGCCGCATCGACGGGCCCGTCGCCCTCGCTGCCCCAAACCGTCGGATCGGCCCGGTCGAGCGGCTTCACCGGCCCGGTGACCCGGGTCGGGTAGCGGTCCTCGATACCGGTGTCCATCATGGTCAAAACGGTTCGCCTCCCTTATGGCTTCCCCTTTTTCGTGCGTGGTGGGTGGTCAGTCTTCGGTGACCAGCGGGTACACGCCGTTTTCGTCGTGCACCTCCCGCCCGGTGACGGGCGGGTTGAAAACGCACACGGTCCGCATGTCGGTCTTCGGGCGGACCTGATGCTTGTCATGGTCGTTGAGCAGGTACAGAGAGCCCGGCCTGAGCTGGAACGTCTCCCCGGTGGCCTTGTTGGTGACCTCGCCCTCGCCCTCGAAGACGAACACGGCTTCGATGTGGTTCGCGTACCAGAAGTCGTTCACCGTGCCCGCGTAGAGCGTCGTCTCGTGAACCGAGAACCCGACCTTCTCCTTGGCGAGGATTATCCGCTTGCTGCGCCAGTTCGGCGTTTTGATATCAGCGTCGGTGTCGGTGATCTCGTCGAGGGTACGGACGATCAAAACAACTCTCCTTCTACTTGCCCAGTACGGCTTTGACGGAGGCGTCGATGATCTCGAGGCCTTCGTCCACTTCGGACTCGGACAGCGTCAGCGGCGGCAGCAGCTTAGCCACCTCACTGTCCGGACCGGAGGTCTCCATCAGCAGCCCGCGGTCGAACGCGGCCGCGCACACCTTCCCCGCGACCTCGCCGCTGGCGAACTCCAGGCCGCGCGCGAGCCCCCGGCCCTTCGCGATGATGCCGCCGTCGTAGGCCTCGGCGATGCCTTCCAGCGCCGCGCCGACCCGTTCGCCCTTCGCGCGCGTGGACTTCTCCAGCTCGTCGTCGCTCCAGTAGGTGCGCAGCGCTTCCGCCGCGGTGACGAACGCGGGGTTGATCCCGCGGAAGGTGCCGTTGTGCTCGCCCGGTTCCCACACGTCCAGTTCGGGCTTGATCAGAGTGAGCGCGAGCGGCAGGCCGTAGCCGCTGATCGACTTCGACAGGCAGACCATATCCGGTTTGATGCCGGCGTCCTCGAAGCTGAAGAACGGACCGGTGCGCCCGCAGCCCATCTGCACGTCGTCCACGATGAGCAGGATGTCGTGCCGCTGGCACAGATCCGACAGGCCGCGCAGCCATTCGATACCGGCCGCGTTGATGCCGCCCTCGCCCTGCACGGTCTCCACGATCACCGCGGCCGGTTCGTTGAGCCCGCTGCCGGAGTCGTCGAGAAGCCGTTCGAAGTAGAGGAAGTCCGGGTACACGCCGTCGAAGTACTGGTCGTAGGGCATCGGCGTGGCGTGCACGAGCGGGATACCGGCGCCGCTGCGCTTCATCGAGTTGCCGGTCACCGACAGCGCGCCCAGCGTCATGCCATGGAAGGCGTTGGTGAAGTTGATGACCGACTCCTTGCCGGTCACCTTGCGAGCGAGCTTCAGTGCCGCCTCGACGGCGTTGGCACCGCCGGGACCTGGGAAGATGACCTTGTAGTCCAGCTCGCGGGGCTGCAGGATCTTCTCCTGCAGGGTCTCCAGCATGTCGCGCTTGGCGACGGTGAACATGTCCAGCGAGTGCGTGACCCCGTCACGCGCGATGTAGTCGAGCAGAGCCTGCTTGAGCACCGGGTTGTTGTGCCCGTAGTTGAGTGCTCCCGCGCCCGCGAAGAAGTCCAGGTACGGCTTGCCGTCCTCGGCGTAGAGGCGGCTGCCCAGGGCGCGGTCGAACACGACCGGCCACCCCCGGCTGTAGCTGCGCACTTCGGACTCGAGTTTTTCGAAGATGCTCACGTGCTTTTCCAACTCCCGACTGATTCCTGATCGGTGGCCAATTCCCACACTATTACCGGGAAAGCGGCCCGATCCGGTAGAGGTCCTCCGGCTCGTGCGGCTCGTCATCCGCGGGAAAGTCCGAGCTGTCGAACAGCCGCACCCGCTCCATCGACGCGTTCCAGCGCTTCGCGAACGACGCGAATGTTCTTATCGAGGCGTCGTTGTCAGGCGTGACCGTCGTCTCCAGGTAACGCACGCCGTCGCGCACCAAGCGGCTGAACAGCTCATCCAGCAACGCCCCGGCCAGGCCCTTTCCACGCTGCGCGGCGTCTACGGCGACCTGCCATACCAGCGCCGCATCGGGTGCGGCCGGTCTGCGGTACGCGATGACGAAACCGACCGCGCGACCGTCCACTTTGGCCACAACGGTGGTGCCGGCGAAATCGCGGCACCACAACAAATACGCATACGGCGTGTTGAGATCCAGCTTCTGCGAATCCCGTGCGATTCGCCATAGCGCAGCGCCGTCGGCCTTGGTCGGAGAGTCGATCAAGTGCTTTCCGGACATGTCAAAACAACCTAACAGAGGTTCTTGGGAGGTTCACCGAAGCATGATGCAGGCGGGCTAACTACCTGCAACGACGACGAAACACGTGTGACAATGCCAACAAAAGCGTATCTTTTGTGCCCGAAATATGCTATAGAGCAGCACGAAACCACCCCGTTGATCCCCGCCCTTAACAGCGTTGCCATCGGGGATTTCGTTACACGGTAGTTGGGGGACTTCAGGGCACGCGAGCCGGTAAAGACGGATCGCAGGCCGCCCAGAACCGGGTGCCGAACCGGGAAAGTCGCACGGCGTGCCGGACGAGCTTCGCCCGCTTCGCCGCGGCGCGCACCGCGCGCACCAGTTCGTCGGTCGTGAGAATCTCGTACTGCGAGCTCAGCGCCGCGTCTTCGGCGGTGATGTCCACCAGGCCGAACCCGGCCAGCCTGGTCAGGTAGCTGGGCACCTCGTCGGGCAGGGTCACCCCGGCCGCCTTGCCGACGGTCGAGGCGTTGCGCAGCAGGATCCGGTCCCCGCGGGCCACCACGTCGACGGCGGGATAGGCCTCACCGCCCGCGAGTACTGCCAGGATGCGGGCTTCGTCGGGAGTCAGGTCACGGAGCACGGTCGCGTAGAGATACTCGCGGGCACGGTCCCGGTCGAAGGTGGCCGAGCGGTCGAGAAGTTCCCTCATCGCCGCCCTCAGCGGCTCTGCCATCACCACAAGCTGGCCGGAGCCGTTCGACTCGGTCGACGCGGCGGTGAGCGCGACCACGTACGGGTCGTCGATCCGGTCCAGACGCCTGCGCAGGGTGGACAGCACCTGGCGCTCGACAAGGCGCAGGCCCTCGGTCGCGTTCTCGACTCCGGGCAGGCGCCGCCCGGCCGAGATACCGGTGCGCGCGGCCCAGCCCGCCAGCCGCCCGGCTCGCTGCAGCAGGGAGCTCTCCGCGTCCGGCACCGCCGGCAGGTCTTCGCTCGTCACGCCCGAGAGATTACCGAGCCGACCGTCAGGTCAGCGGAGTGCTCGGTGGGCCCGCTTGGTCGCCCTGCGCAACTGCATGATCCGGGCCGCGCCGATGAGCGCGACCAGCACCGCGCCACCGATCGCGGCCAGCAGCATCGCGACGCCGAGCGGGAGGCCGGCGCTCATGCCGAGGAACTGGACGGTGGCGGTGCCGAGGTTCTGCAGGATGAAGATGAGCAGGAAGACCAGGACGATGATGGCGACGATCACGGCGGCCCAGGTACCGCTTACCCGGGTGCGGTCGATCTTCGTCGGAGGGGTTGTGGCTGGTTCCGGGGACGGCGGGGCGGGTTCGTGGTCCTGCGTCATACGCGAATTATCGTCCGACCAGCGGCATTGTGCTCGATTCCGGCATCCGATCGGGTGACCAGACCAGCGTCACCATGCGGCGCGTACCCGCCCGGTCACCCGCGAGTGCGGCGGCCACGTCCGCGGTCCGGTCACGCGCGAGACACAGGCGACGGCGAGTGACCGCGACCAGCTCGTCGAACGGGACCGGGGCGGGCGCCTTCTGCCAGCGCACCTCCTCCGGCTCGACACCGAGCTCACGCAGCGCGACCACGGCGTCGTCCGCGGTGGGCCCGTGCGGGCGGTCGAGGTTGTGAAAGCGCTTCCACAGGTCGTTCATCTCAGCCAGCGGATGGGTGTCGGTCAGCTCGAGGACCACCCGCCGCGCGTGCCTGGCGAGCGCTTCGACGAACGGCGGCAGGTCCGGCACGTTGTAGAGGACGTTCGCGCAGACGATGACATCGACGACGCCCACCTGGTCGGCGACATCCGGCCACCTGCCTTCGATCGTCCGGTGCGGCACGGACAGTCCGGCGGCCCGCTCGGCGAACTCGGCGAGCAGTCGTGCGTTGGGGTCCACGGCCGTGACGTGCGTGATCGCCCGCGCGCACGGCAGGCTCGCCGCGCCCGCCCCGGCCCCGATGTCCAGCACGGTGCCGCCGTAGTCCAGGACCGCCCGGTGGGTCGGCGTCGAGGGCGCGCCGAGTTGGCTGTCAGCGCGGCGGACGAACACGTTCGGCGGCACCCCCCACGGCGATTCCTCCGCCCGCGCGAGGATCTCCGGCGGGATCGCCCACTCGGCGAGCTCCGCGGCCCAGCGCTCGACCGCGGTCACCGCCGGATCGTCTACTGTGGACTTTCCTGCGGGTTCGATGGCGGCGAAGTCCATCTGGCCAAGGCTATAGCCACACTTTCGCCACTTCGACCGCCTCCAGGGTGACAACGTCCTGGAGCGTCACGCCTGTGCCGGGTTGTTCTCGCTGGGTAGGTTCAGTTTCGGCAGGGCGTGCTCGATCTGCTCGCGGTCCGGCTCGAGCCACGGCGGGAGCTTGAGCGCGCGGCCCAGTTCCAGCAGGGGTTCGTCGATCGCGAAGCCCGGCTGGTCGGTCGCCACCTCGAGGAGCGTGCCGCCCGGCTCACGGAAGTAGATCGACCGGAAGTACTGGCGGTCCAGGATCGAAGTCACGTTCACCCCGCGGTCGACCAGTTCCGCGCGCCAGGATGCCTGCGTCGGCTCGTCGGGCGCGCGCCATGCGACGTGGTGCACGGTGCCGGTGGAGACGACCCCGCGCGGAGTGCCCGGCGTGACCACGACGTCGACCAGCGCGCCCGGCCCTCCCTCGCCGGCACCGAACCGCAGGCGGTTGGAGTCCTGTCCGGTGAAGGTCAGGCCCAACTCGCCGAACATCTCCGCGGTCGCGTCCTCCTCGGCGACGGACAGCGTCACCGAATGCAGGCCACGGATGGCGTGCTCGGCGGGCACATGTCCGTTGTCCCACGGATCCCGCGGGTCGCCCTGCGGATGCGCGACGAGCGCGAGCCGCAGCCCGTCCGGGTCGTCGAACGTGAGCACGTCCTCGCCGTCGCGGCTGGTGATGCGGCCGGTGGTGATGCCGGCTCGCCCGAGGTGGTCCTTCCACCATCCGATCGAATTCGCCGGGACGGAGAACGAGGTCGTGGTGGCCTGACCGGTGCCGCGCCGGCCCTTCGGCGCGTCCTTCCAGGGGAAGAAGGTCAGGAGTGAGCCGGGTACGCCGGACTCGTCACCGTAGTAGAGGTGATACGTGCCGGGATCGTCGAAGTTCACGGTGGTCTTCACCAGGCGGAGGCCAAGGGTGCGGAGGTAGAAGTCGGCGTTGCGCTGCGGGTCACCGCCGATCGCGGTGACGTGGTGCAGCCCGGTCGTCTTGATGGACATCGTTCCTCCTCAAGAGGCGTGTCATACAGAATCTAGGTCGAAAACCTCTTTCTGGCAAGATATATTCCGGTAAGAAAAGTCCACGTATACTCTTCGCGTGGCAGACGATGACGAGATAGTGACGTGGTGGGGCCTGGTCATCGAGGGCTACGTCGCGACGCAGGACAAGCTGATGGGCGAGATCGGCGAGCGGTTCGAACTGTCGCCCGCGCAGTTCGACATCCTTCTCCGGCTCGTGCGCACCCCGGGGTATCAGATGCCGATGACAAGGCTGGCCAACGAGGCGGCGCTGTCCAGCGGTGGTTTCACCAAGGTTGCGGACCGGCTGGAGGCGGCGGGCCTGATCGTGCGGCGGCCGAGCCGCGACGACCGGCGGGTGACCTACGCGTGCCTGTCCGAGCACGGCCGGAGCGTGGCCGAAAAGGCACGGCACGCCTGCGCTGAGATCCTCCGGCGGCGGGTGCTGGATCCGCTGGGCCCGGATGCGTCGAAGGCCCTCGCCGAAGCGATGCGAACCCTGCGCTCCGTCAACGGCGGCTGATGGCGGCTGATGGCTGGCGTGTCCGGCAGCGCCACCCCACGGCGGCAGGGGCGGCGGGGCGGCGGCCGAGGCGAGGGCGGCGGGCGCGAGGCGGGGCGGCGGGCGCGAGCGGGTTCGATGGCGGGAGCCGAACTCACGCCCGGCGAAAGCCCAACTCACGGGCAGCGAAAGCCCAACTCACCGACCGCGGGAGCCCGACTCACCACCCGCGAAAGCCCAACTCGCGGGAAGTGAAGGCCCAACTTGCGGGCGGCGGGAGCCCCGGGCGAGGGGCAGGGGCGGGCCCTTAGATGGCTAGGTTGGGGAAGAGTTTGGCTGCGTTGCCGGATAGGACGTCCGTTAGGACGCCGTCCGGTAGACCTAGCGACGCCAGGGCTCGCACGTTGCGGGCGGCGCCTGGGACGCCCGGCCAGTCCGTGCCGAACACGAACTTCCCGGCGAGGCGCTCGAAATCGAACCGCGCGTAGTACTCCGGGAGCTTCTTCGGCGGCAGGCCGGCCAGATCGAGCCAGACGTTCGGCCGGGCCAAGGCCATGAACGCCGCCGCGTCGTACCACCAGCCGCGGCCGCCGTGCGCGAAGACGAAGTCTACCTCCGGGAAGTCCTCGACCACGTCCGAAAGCAGCTCCGGATTGCCGAAACTCGTTCGTGCGCCCGGGAAACTGCTCATGCCCGAATGCAGGATCACCGGCACGCCCCGCTCCGCGCATACGTGGTACGCCCGGTACAGCTCCTTGTCCGCGGGCGAGAAGGCGCCGTGCACGGGGTGGATCTTCAACGCCACCGCACCGAGATCCAGCTGCCGCTCCGCCTCCGCGGCGACCGGATGGTGCAGGTACGGGTTCACGTTCGCGACCAGCCGGAACCGGACCGGGTTGTGGCGCACGAGCGGCAGGTTGTCCTCGATCGGCTGGATCCCCGTCGCGCGCGGGCTGTACTCGCTGAACAGCAGCACGCGATCCACGCCTTCGGACTCGAACAACGCGTCCAGTTTGGACGGAACCGGCACCCCGTCGGAGTCGTAGGCCGAGCGCCAGTCGTGCGGGCCGGAGAACTTCTCCGCCCATTCGCGCCAGGCCGGTTTGACCGTGCTCAGCCGCGGCGCGTGCACATGCGCGTCGACGACCGCCCTGCCATCGATCACGCGAGCGCTCCCGGGCGCAGGGAATCGCGGACCTGCTCGCGGATCACATTGCGGCGGATCTTGCCGGTCGCCGTCTTCGGCAACTCGGCCACCTCGACCACGGCTCGCGGCCGCTTGAACGAAGCCAGCCCTTCGCGGCAGAACTCGATCAGCACATCGGGCTCGATCGCGCGCCCGGCCACCGGGACCACGCACGCGACGGGCTTGTCGATTCCGTCCTCGTCGGGCGCCGCGACGACGGCCACCTCGGCCACGTCGGGATGCTGCAGCAGTCTTTGCTCCACTTCGGACGGTGAGACCCAGATCCCGCCCGCCTTGAGCATGTCGTTGAACCGGCCGAGGCAGGTGTAGGTGCCGTCCGGATTCCGGACGTAGCTGTCACCGGTCCGCAGCCACTCCCCCTGGAACACGCGCTTCGACGTCTCGTACCGGCTCCAGTAGCCGAACGCGGTCGAGGGCCCGCGCACGAACAGTTCCCCCGGCTCCCCTGCCGCCTCGACCGGCGCGCCCAGCGTGTCACGGATTTCGACGTCGTAGCCCGGCACCGCGGTACCCGTGGTGCCCGGGACGACCTCGCCGGGCCGGTTCGACAGGAAGATGTGCAGCGCCTCGGTGGACCCGATGCCGTCGAGGATCTCGACCCCGAACCGGTCCCGGAACCGCTCGAACAGCACGGCCGGCAGCGGTTCACCCGCGGAAACCGCCTGGCGCACCGAGGAAAACGCGTCGTCCGGGATGTCGCTGGCCAGCAGCGCCGCATAGAAGGTCGGCACGCCGAAGAACAACGTGGGACGGTGGGCGCGGGCCCGCTCGGCGACCAGTTGCGGCGAGGGGCGGCCGGGCTCCAGCACCGTGCTCGCGCCGACCGAGAACGGGAAGAACGCGGAATTCCCGATGCCGTAAGCGAAGAACAGCTTCGCGACGGAGAAGCACCTGTCCTCGGACCGGATGCCGAGGACGTCGCGAGCATACGTCTCGCAGACCGCGCGAATGCTCGCATGCCGGTGCATCGCACCCTTGGGCTCGCCCGTGGTGCCCGAGGTGTACAGCCACAACGCGGGTGAATCCTCCCACGTGCCGAACGGCGCGACCGGGTCCGATGTGGACAGTTCGGCCCAATCGTGCGTGTCCACCCCGGGGAAGTCCAGCGGATCCGCCCGGTCGAGCACCATCGACACGAGCTCCGGAGCCAGCGCCGCGGCCTCCTTCGCGGCGGCGGTGAACTCCGCGGACACGCACAGCACGCGCGCCCGCGAGTCGGCCAGCACCTTGCCCAGCTCGGCGCCGGTGACCATGGTCGATACCGGCACCGGCACGGCGCCCGCGTACATCGCGCCGAGGATGCCGGACAGCAGCTCGACCCCGTCGACCATGCACAGCATCACGCGCTCTTCCGGCCGCACCCCGAGCGCGGCCAGGCCGCCCGCGACGCGGTGCACCTCTTGAGCCAACTCGGCGTAGGTGAGCGTCCCGGTCGGGGTGATCACCGCGACGCGCCCGCCTTCGCCCGCACGTACATGCCTGTCGAGCAGGTAATCCACCGCGTTGAACCCCGCCATGAGCCCCGCCTCCCTAGAGGTGAACGTACTCGTAGTCGAACGGATTTCCGTTGATCCCCTGGCGCGGGGGCGCGACCCAGCCGGCGATCTTCCCTCGCTCGTACACCGGGTGCATGAGCGAGCGGACGAACGCCAGGTCCTCGCTGCTGGGCAGCCAGTGCTTCCGGCCGTTCTCCCAGGTCTCTCCGTCCACGATCGTCCCGTCCGGCGTGATGCGGTGACCGGAGTTTATGCCGACCGCGCGGTTGAAGCCAGGGTGCGGCAGGGCGAGCCGGAAGGAGATGCCGGCCTCCTCCAGGATCCGGTTCCAGCGCTTGACCCCGGACTGGCAGTCGGCGATGTACTCCTCGCGCAGATCCAGGTTCAGCAGCAGGATCTTCTGCAGCTCGTCGCTGTCCCACGTGCCGTCGTCACGGGGCCGCCGCAGCTCGGCGCTGTCGTCGGTGAGCTTGTGGTCGTCCTTGCGGCGCGGTTCGAGCCAGCGGCCCTTGAGCCCCGCCGTGTAGTAGTTCGCGGCGTTGGTGGAGGTTTCGCTGCCGAAGAGGTCAAGCGAGACGCTGTAGTGGAAGTTGAGGTAGCGCTGCACGATCTCCAGCGGGATCCCGCCGTGCGCGCCGATGTCCATCGTGTCGTGCTCGCGGATCAGCTCGGCGGAACGCTGCACCACCCGGTCGACACCCGTGGTGCCGACGAACATGTGGTGCGCCTCCTCCTTGAGCATGAACTCACACGTGCGCGAGAGCGGGTCGAACGCCGATTCCTTCAGCGTGCCCAGCTGGTACTTGCCGTCCCGGTCGGTGAAGTAGGTGAACATGAAGAACGCGAGCCAGTCCGCGGTCTCCTCGTTGAACGCACCGAGGATGCGCGGCGCGTCCGGGCTGCCGGAGTTGCGGTGCAACAGCGCTTCGGCCTCCTCGCGGCCCTCGCGCCCGAAGTAGGCGTGCAGCAGGTACACCATCGCCCACAGATGCCGGCCCTCTTCGACGTTGACCTGGAACAGGTTCCGCAGGTCATACAGCGACGGCGCGGTCAGCCCCAGTAGTTTCTGCTGCTCGACCGACGCCGGTTCGGTGTCGCCCTGGATCACGATCAGCCGCTGCAGGTCGGCGCGGTACTCGCCCGGCACCTGCTGCCATGCCGGTTCGCCCCGGTGCTCGCCGAACGCGATCGTGCGGTCGGGGTCGCGTTCGGCGAGGAAGATGCCCCACCGGTAGTCCGGCACGTTGACGTGGTCGAAATGCGCCCAGCCGTCGCGGCCGACGCTGACCGCGGTGCGCAGGTACACCCCGTGTGTCTCCAGCGTCGGGCCCATCTCGCCCCACCAGTTCAGGAACTTCGGCTGCCAGCCTTCCAGCGCGCGCTGCAGCCGCCGGTCCTCGGTGAGGTTGACGTTGTTGGGGATCTTGCTGTCGTAGTCGATCTTCTCCGGCACTGTTCACACCCGCTTGCGGTCGAAGGAAGCCTTCTGCCCGGTGCCGTAGCGGCGCAGCGCGCCCTCCGGCCCGGCGGCGTTCGGCCTGGTGAAGATCCAGTTCTGCCAGGCGGTCAACCGCCCGAAGATCTTGGTCTCGAGGGTTTCCGGGCCGACGAACCGGTGGTTGGCCTCCATCCCGGTCAGCGCGTCGGGGCTCAGCGCGGTGCGGCCCTCCAGCGCGATGCGGATCTCGTCCGCCCAGTCGATGTCGTCCGGCGCGTCGGTGACCAGACCCAGCTCGACCGCCTCCGCCGCCCCCAGCGAACGGTCGCGTTCCCGCTTCAACCAGTCCAGGTGGTCGCCGTCGCCGTAGAACCTGGATTCCAAACGCGACAGTCCATTCCCCATCGGGAAAGCGCCGAAGTTGGCCTCGGACAGCAGGATCGAAGCTCGCTCCTCGCTGTCCTCGTCGTCGATCGGAGGACCGTCCAACATGTACTGGCGGTCGCACGCCAGCGCCAGCTCCAGCAGCATCCCCGCGAAGCAACTGCCAGGCTCGATCAGCGCGATCAGGCTGCGGCTGGTGACGTCGAGCCGTTTGAGCGTGCGCTTGTAGTAGAGCGCCATCTCGTTCGACAGCCAGTCACCGCCGCCCAGCACGCGCTGTTCGTGCTCGAGCACCTCGGCCGGGTCACCCTCGGTGCGAATCACCCACGTGCCCAGCTCCGGCTCGTTCGTCCGCAAACGCAGAATCACGTCGTCGAGCTCGCGGGTCATCGCGAGGAACCAGCCGTCCTCGCCGGGCCCGCGGACGGTGATCTCGACGAGGCCGGCCGCCCGGTCCAGCCTCGCCGAGACGTTCGGATAGCGGATCTCGCCCTCGGTCTCGACCCGGTCGAGCGGCGTCAGCTTGATGCCCTTCGCGTCGGCGGGGCGGCTGCCGCGCGCGGCGATCTCGCGCGCCCGCGCGGCGACGACCTCCCGGAACTCCTGGCGCGGCACCAACTCGTCGACCAGCCGCCAGTCCACCGCGGTCTTGCCCTTGACCCCGTCCGGCCGGGTGGCGAACACGTCCGCCCGGTCCTTGCGGACGCGCCGCTTGTCGGTGACCCGCGTCAGCCCGCCCGTACCGGGCAGTACACCGAGCAGCGGCACCTCCGGCAGCGCGACGGTCGACGAGTTGTCGTCCACCAGCAGGATCTTCTCGCAGGCCAACGCGATCTCGTAGCCCCCGCCGGCGCAACTGCCGTTGACCGCAGCCAGATACACCTGCCCGGAGTGCTCCGTCGCGTCCTCGATCCCGTTGCGGGTCTCGTTGGTGAACTTGCAGAAGTTCACCTTCCACTCGTGCGAAGAACCGGCGAGCATGCGGATGTTGGCGCCCGCGCAGAACACCTTGTCCTTCGCGCTCGTCACGATCACCGCGCCGACCTCGGGATGTTCGAACCGCAAACGCTGCACGGCGTCGTACAGTTCGATATCGACACCGAGGTCGTAGGAGTTCAGCTTCAGCTCATACCCGGGAACGAGCCCGCCCTGCTCGTCGACGTCCAGCTCGAGCCAGGCCACCGGCGGCTCGACGCGCAGGTGCCAGTGACGGTAGGAACCCGGATCCCGGTCGAACGACACCTTCGTCATGGGACGATTCTCTACAGATACCTCTCGGTCGTCAATGTTCTGTAGACCGAAGGTGCGTGGTGACTCAGTCCGACGGGTCGATCGGGCGGATCGTCGCCTCCGGCAGCCGCCGGTCGACGGGCGGGCGGTTGCGGTAGTCCTCGACGGCCTGCTCCTCGCGCAGCCGGGTCAGCACCCCGATCGCGATACCGTGCGCCACCGCGACGATCAGCAGCAGCACACCCAGCCGCCCGACGACGCCGGGCAGCGAGCCACCGCCGGGGAAGCGCACGGTGGACAGCAACGCGAGCACACCCAGCACCGCCAGGTGGAACAGCACCACGACCAGCCTGGTCATCGAGGATTCGGCAGCGGGGTCACCCGCCGAATGCCGCAGGTACCGCTTGCCGCTGTGATAGATGATCTGACCGTCGATCACGACCGTCACGACCCCTACCACGAGGAAGGTCACATAGGCGTTCGTGTCCACGTCACCTGGCTACCCGCGCGCCAGGCAGTGAAACCCGGAATGCGCACCCGACCTGCGGGGTTGAACGCGGTATGGCTGACCTCGCCCAACGCGCCCTCGCCGCCGCGAACACGATCGCCGTCGTGGGACTGAGCCGGCATCCCGCCAAGGCCGCGCACTCCGTGCCGGCGAACCTGCAGGCCAACGGGTTCCGCATCATCCCGGTGCACCCGTCCGCGGACGAACTGCTGGGCGAGAAGGTGTACCGCTCGCTGAGCGACATCCCGGAGCCGGTGGACCTCGTCGACGTGTTCCGGCCCGCCCGCGAGGCGCCGGGCATCGCGCGCGAGGCCGTCGCGATCGGCGCGAAGACGCTCTGGCTCCAGCAGGGCATCGTCTCGCCGGAAGCACGCAGGATCGCGACCGAGGCGGGGCTGGACTACGTGGAAGATCAATGTACCGCGGTGGTACGAGCCCTGGGGCGGATAACTAAGCCCCAGGGTTGACCGGGAGTTCCCACCCGAGGGTTGACGATCGGCGGCGCTCGCTGCGGTTGAGTGGCCGCATGATCGTTCGCCGCCGGTGGGAACTCGCCGCCCTGCTCGCCGTCCTGACCGCTGCGGCACTGCTCTACGGCTGGGCGCTCGGTGGCCGCGTCGTCCAGCCGTACTACGCCGCGGCCGTACATTCGATGTCCCGGAGCACGGCGGCGTTCCTGTTCTCCGGCTTCGACCCCTCGGGCGTGGTCACGATCGACAAGCCGCCGCTGGCGTTCTGGGTGCAGGCGGTCGCCTCGTGGATCCTCGGCTACCACTGGTGGGTGATAGCGCTCGTCCAGGCGGCGGAAGGCGTCGCGGCGGTGTTCGTCCTGCACCGCGTCGTCCGCAGGTGGGCGGGCGAGACGACCGCGCTCCTGGCCGCGCTCATCCTGGCGTTGTCCCCGGTCACGACGGCGATCAACCGTGACGACATGCCCGACACGCTGCTGATCCTGATGCTGCTCCTGGCCGCCTATTGCGTCACGCGCGCCGCCGAAGAGGGCCGGGCGCGCTGGCTGCTGGCCGCCGGAGCCTTCGTGGGACTGGGTTTCCTCGCCAAGATGATCGTCGCGTGGGCCGTGCTTCCCGCACTGGCACTGGCCTATCTGCCCGCGCCGGTGCACCGCTGGCGCAAGCTCGGGCACCTCGCGCTCGGCGGTGTCACGACGCTCGCCGTCTCGCTGTGGTGGCCGCTGCTGGTGAGCCTGTGGCCGGGGGAGAAACCGTTCGTAGGCAGCACGACCGGCGGCTCGATCTGGCAACTCATCTTCGGCTACAACGGTTTCGGCCGGCTCGTCGGTGCCGACACCGGCCCGCAGAGCGCGTTCGGCGCGGCGATCGGCACCAACCTGGGTGGCCCGCCGGGGCCGTTGCGGTTGTTCGATCCGGTCGTCGGCGGCCAGATCGCGTGGTTCCTGCCGCTCGCGATCGGTTCCGCGATCTTCGCCGCGGTCCGCTATCGGCGCGGCATGCCAGGACAACGTAGCGGCTGGCTGTTGTGGGGCGGCTGGCTCGCCGTCTACGCGCTCGTCTTCTCTTTCACCGGCGGGATTTTCCACGCCTACTACACGGCGGCACTCGCACCCGCGGTCGCGGCGCTTTCCGCCGCCGGACTCGTCGCCGCCTGGCGGGAGCACCGCGCCTGGCTGCTCGGGGCGATCGCGGGCACCACCGCGCTTTCGTTCGTCCTGCTCGACCGCACCCCACAATGGTTGCCCTGGCTCAAGTTCGCGGTACTCGCACTCGGCGCGGTCGCGATGATCGCCGCTGTGCCACGCCGCCGTACCGTCGCGTTCGCCGGGTTCGCCGCGATCCTCGCCGGCCCCGCGGCCTACTCGATCTTCGCCGCGGCCACACCTTCCGACGTGCTCCTCGCCGCCGACCCGGTCGCCGGTCCCTCCACTTCGGACGGTTCAGCGGTCGCGAAGACGGTGCTGGGCGGTGCCGGAACCGCCTACGTCGCGTTCATGGACGCTGCCGGCCGGCTCACCGCCGGCCAGCGCGAAACCCTCAGCTACGCCGTCGCCCACGACGCCACGGCCCCGATCCAGCTCGCGATCGAGGGCGGCAGCTACGGCGCCGACCCGTTTCTGGTGCACACCGATGCCCGGGTCGCGCCGCTGGGCGGCTACCTCGGGCTCGATCCGGCGCCGACCGCGGCCCAGTTCGCGGGCTGGGTCCGCGACGGCCGCGTCCGGTTCGTCCTGCTGCCCGCGGTGTTCCTGCGCATGGGCGGCGGCGGCCGGTCGGGGATGATCGGGCAGGGGCCGCAACCGGCCATCGTCGAGCGGCTGGCGTGGATCACCCGCCACTGCTCGCACGTCCCGGCGGCGTGGATCGGCGCCGCCGCGGCGAGCGCGGGGGTGCTGTTCGACTGCCGGTGAAAAACGCCCCCACCGGTTCGGGGACTTTCGACCCTCTCCGCGGCTACCCGCTCTCCGGCAAAAATTGTGCGATGTCCCGCGGCACGAGAGGGGCAAGACCGTGACCGTGCAGAACGCCACACCGGCTCTGCTGGACCACTTCACTCCACATGTCGACTTCGGGCTCCGCGAGCAACTGCTGACGGGCACCAGACCCGGCGGCATCGGCGCGAAGCTGGACGAACTGCCCGCGGCGTTCCGCGCGCCGCTCGAAGTGCCCTCGCCGCTGCGCCCGCGCGAGTTCGCGCCGGGGTTCGACGAGATCCTCGCGCACGCGCCGTGGACCGTACTGGGCCGCCGGCCCGGCCGGGAGCTGGTGCTCGGCGCGGCGGGCCGGTTCTGGACCGCCTTCTCCGCCTGGGAGTCGATCGCCGCGCGGGAGTTCCCGGCGTTCTCGCGACCGCGGCGCGGTACGATCGCGATCGCTTTCGTCCACCAGCCCTACGACGAGGAGCAGGCCCTGCTGACCTTCGAGGCACGCGCGACCACGACCGACCCGGTCGGCTACCGCTGGGCCGGCTGGTACTGGCAGGCCGTCGAACCCACCGCGCGATCCGTGATCCGCCGGCTGCTGCGCTGGGTGGCGAGCTGATCCAGCAGGAGACCCGGCCGCGCCCCGCACCGCCGGGGGCCCGGCGCCGCCCGGGTGGCAGGTGGGCTGCGGAACTCGTCCTCGGCGCCTGCTTCGCGGCCGTGTTCAGCCTGCTGCTGCAGGTCGTGGCGGCGCGGCTGCACGTCACACCCGGCACTTTCGTCCCATTGGCGTTGATGGCGTTCGCGAGCACGGTGATCGTGGTCGTCGTGTTCGCGGTGCTGGCCTTCCGGCGCGGCGCGCGGTGGCCGTCGTGGCTCAAGATCGTCGGCGCGTGGACAGCGCTGTCGGGGCTCGCGACACTGATGATCGCGCTCCCGCTGCAGGGCACGCGCTACTACCTCTACGGCGCGTCCGTCGACAACCCGTTCCGCCTGCAGTTCATGGAGCGCATGACCGCGAGCCCGGGGCTGACGGACATGAACTATCACGGCCTGCCGAGCTACTACCCCGCGGGCTGGTTCTGGCTCGGCGGGCATTTCGCGAACGCGGTCCACCTCGAAGGCTGGGCCGCGTACAAGCAGTACTCGATCATGTGGCTCGCGATCGCCGCCGTGGTGGCGTTCACGCTCTGGAGCCTCGTGACGCGCCGGCGGCTGGCGCTGCTGGCGACCATCGCGACGATCTTCGCCGGGTTCATCTCGCAAGGTGTCGAGGAACCGTACTCGTGGGTTTCGGCGGCCTGGCTGCCGCCGATCGCCGTGTTCACCTGGACGATCCTGCGCCGTCGCGAGCCGGTCCGGTTCTGGCCGCTCGCGCTCGTCGGCGGTTACCTCGGCTTCGCCGCGATGACGTACACGCTGTACTTCTTCTTCGGTGTGCTCGTGGTCGTGGCGCTCGCGGTGGTGGTAGGCGTGCTCGACCGCACGTTCGCCGCGCTGGTGCGGCGGATCGCGGTGATCGCCGTCGTGTCGCTGCCGCTCATGCTGGTCACCTGGGGTCCGTTCCTGCTCGCGGGCGGCCTCGGCAAGCCCACTACCGCTGCCCACCACCTGCCGGCGAACTCGTCCTCGTTCCCGACGCCGTTCGTCCCGGGCAGCGTGTTCGGGCTGCTGTGCCTCGCCGGTCTGGTGTGGATCCTCGTGCGTTCGCGGCGGGACGCGATGGCGGCCGCGCTGGTCGTGCTCACCGCGGTGGTCTACGTCTGGTTCGCGCTGTCCACGCTCGCGCTCGCGGTGCATTCGACACTGCTCGCGTTCCGGGTGATCATTCCGCTGGACGTCACGCTCGCGACGGCCGGGGTGTTCGCCGCGGTCGAACTGGTGCGGTGGCTGCCCCGCAAGGTGCCGGCGGTGGCGCTGGTCGTCGCCTGCGCGACGGCTGTCGCGCTCGCGCAGATCAGCGTGACCGACGGAGTGAAGGACGGGCTCCGGCAAGCCGAGGCCGATGCCTACCCGACCGGGGTGAACGCGCGCGGCCAGCACGATCCGGACGACGACCGGGGCTGGGCCGATCAGCTGATCGCCACGATCAACCAACTGTCTGGACGGCGGCCGGCCGACGACATCGTCCTGTCCGCCAACGGTTATCTGCTTTCGTACCAGCCTTACTGGGGTTTCCAGCACACCAGCGCGCAGTACGCGAACCCGCTGGCCGACTACCGCGAGCGCAACGCCGAGATCCGCCACTGGGCGGCTTCTTCGAGCCCCCAGGAACTGCTCGCGCGGCTCGACGCGAACCCGCATACGCCGCCGAACGTGTTCGTCCTCCGCAATCACGACTCGACGCTGGTCATGGGCGTGGTGAGCGACGTCTTCCCCCGTACGCCCGACATCCGCGTCGACGACGTCACGTTCGACCCGAAGCTGTTCGGCTCGCCGGAGTTCACCCAGCGCGTCGTCGGGCCCTTCACGGTCATCGTGCGGCGATGAGGTACGACGTCGCCGTCGTCGGTCTGGGGCGTTCGGGTCCTGCTCGCTGTGGCGGCTGGCCTCTCGCGGGCTGAGCGTGATCGGTCTGGATCAGTTTCCGGCCGGGCAGCCGGTGACCACAGTGGACATCGACGAGCTGCGGTCGCGGTTTCCCCAGCACGCCGGCGTTCCCGACCACTACACCGGCTTGTGGGACCCGGGCGCCGGGGTGATCCGGCCCGAGGCCTCGGTGCTCGCCGCGCTCGACGCGGCCCGGCGCGCGGGCGCGGTCGTGGCGGACGGGGCGCGGGTCACGGCCGTCGAGGAGGGTTCCGCCGGAGTGCTGATCCACACGCTCGACCGAGGGTGGCGGCCGAAGACTGGGCAACTGCCGCCGCGCTGCCGGAGCAGGTGATACCCGGTCTGCGCCCGGAGCCGGTGAAGGCGCAGCCGTGCATGGTCACCGACACTCCGGATCACCAGTTCGTGCTGGGCCGCCGCCACCGCACCGTCGTGGCGGGCGGCTGTTCCGGGCACGGATTCAAGCACGCGAGCGCGATCGGGGAAGCCGTCGCCCGGACAGTCACGGGGGAGGGCTCGTTCGCGGAACTGGATTTCCTGGCCGCGGACCGGTTCACCGGCTGAGACCGCGTTGCATCACTAAGTGAACACCGTCGATCTCCTGGTGTGACAAGGGCAACGCGGCTTCACCGGCCTGAGCCGGGTCTTGTCAGCATCGTGAGCTGGTGGCTAATCTCAATTTGGAACGATCAAATTCACGAGAGGTGGCGCTGCTGTCTTGGACACCACGGTCGAGATCTTCGACGGCCCCGTCCCGCTGACGGAGAACCGGCCGCCCTTTCTCCACGACGCGGTCGTCACGCTGTGCGCGCCGAGCTTCGTGCTCTCGCGCGCGGGCGGGCAACTCGACGGTGGCGCGGACGGCTTCTATCACGGTGACAGCAGGGCGTTGTCCCGGCTGTCCGCGGTCGTGGAAGGCGCCGAACTGGCGCCCCTCGGCGCGGAGGTGATGGGCGCGGACCGGGCCGAGTTCCGGGCTGCCCTCCGCGGTCTCGGCGAGGTGACAACGGACACCGCGGTCGCCCTGCGACGCCGCCGCACGGTCTCGTCGGGGCGGCTGGAAGAGACGTTCGAGATCAGCAACGCGGGCACCCGGCACGTCCGTTTCCGGTTCTCGGTGGACGCGGGCACCGACCTGGCCTCGATGGAGCGGGTGAGAACCGGGCACGGCGAGGACGAGATGCCGGCGGAAGCCGCGGCGGGCGGGACGGCCTGGTCCCGCAACGGGTTCGCGGTACGCCTGGTCAGCGAGCCCGCGGCGGAAACCGTGGACGCGGCAGCCGGGCGGTTCTCGTACCAGGTCCGGTTGGCCCCCGGTCAGTCCTGGAGCGTCCTTCTGGTGTGCACGGCCGCACACGACGACGGCGATCAGTTCCCGGCCGCGCCCGCGGACCAGAAACCCTGGCGTACTCCCGTACTGCGTAGCGCGGACCGCCGGTTCGACTGCTGGCTGGCGCAGTCGGTCGCCGACCTCGACCGGCTGCGCCTGACGGACCCGCGCTCCGACGACCGGGGTCGCGCCGACCAGTTCCTGGCGGCCGGTGTCCCCTGGTACCTCACGCTCTTCGGCCGCGACGCGATCTGGGCAGCCCGCATGCTGTTGCCGCTGGGCACGGAACTGGCGGCCGGCACGCTGCGCACGCTCGCCCGGCGCCAAGGCGAAGTGGTCGATTCGACCGCCGAGGAGCAGCCGGGCAAGATCCTGCACGAAGTGCGGCGCGGCGCGCGGGAATACACCAGCACCCTCGCACTGCCGGCCGTGTACTACGGCACGGTGGACGCCACGCCCCTATGGATCACGCTGCTGCACGACGCGTGGCGCTGGGGTATGGCCGCCGACCAGGTCGAACAACTGCTGCCGCACGCGAACTCGGCGCTCGCCTGGATGCGCGACCACGGCGACACGGGCGACGGCTTCCTCCGTTACGTCGACCGGACCGGCCGCGGCCTCGCCAATCAGGGCTGGAAGGACTCCGTGGACGCCATCCGCCACCGGGACGGCCGCCTCGCCGACCCGCCGATCGCGCTGTGCGAGGTCCAGGCGTACGCGTACGAAGCGGCGCGGGGCGGGGCGGCTTTGCTGCGGGCATTCGGCCGGCCGGGAGCCGACGAGTGGGAGGAATGGGCCGACCGGCTGCGCACCAGCTTCCGGGCGCGGTTCTGGGTCGAGGACTCGTCGGGCGCGTACCCGGCGGTGGCACTGGACCGCGACGGCCGGCCCGTGGACTCGGTGACCTCGGGTTTCGGCCATCTGCTCGGCACGGGTCTGCTCGATCAGGAGGAGAGCGCCTTGCTGGCGGCCCGGCTGTCCGCGCCGGATCTCGACTCGGGCCACGGTCTGCGGACGCTGAGCAGCGATACCGCGGGCTTCAATCCCTACGGCTACCACATCGGTTCGATCTGGCCGCACGACACGGCGATCGCCGTGCACGGGCTCGTCCGCGCCGGGTTCCCCGATGCGGCAGCGGGCCTGGCGGCGGGCCTGCTCGACACTTCCGAGGCCTTCGACGCCCGGCTGCCCGAACTGTTCGCGGGCCACGGCACCACGGCGGGCAGGCGGCCCCCGCCCTACCCCACGTCCTGCCGGCCACAGGCGTGGGCGGCGACGGCGTCGATCCTGGTGCTCCAGGCGGCGCTGGGCCTCGAAGCGGACGTGCCCGGGGGCAAGGTGACGCTCGCGCCCACCTTCGCGCGCGAGTACGGCCCACTGACCGTAAGCGGGCTCCAGGTCGCCGGCGAAGAGCTGACGGTCACCATCGGGGCGGACGGCGTCACGAGCGCGGTCGCACCGGACGGCATAACCGTGATCGGCGCGGCCTCGCCGCGGACGAGTAGGCTCGACCAGCACGAATAGGGTCGAGCAGGAGCGCTGGGAGGAGCGGCCGTGACGAGGCCGGACCGCCGAATCACGCTGATCGACGTCGCGCGCGCGGCCGGGGTGTCCCGCCAGACGGTGTCCAATGCCATCAACGCGCCGGATCTGCTGCGTCCCGACACGCTGACCCATGTGCGTGCGGTGATCAGCCGGCTCGGTTACCAGCCCGACCGCGGCGCGAGGTCGTTGCGCACCAGGCAGTCCAGGCTGATCGGCTACTGCGTGCCGCCGCCGGACCCGGACCGGCTCGGCTGGGTGCTGGACGAGTTCCTGCACTCGGTGGCCGACGCGGCCCGGGGCGCGGATTACCACCTCGTCGTGTTCACCCCGGAAAGCGCGAGCGGGGAACTGGACACCTACGCCACGATGCTCCAGACAGGGTGCGCGGACGGCTTTCTGCTCACCGACATCGCCCGCCACGACCGACGTCCCGGCTGGCTGCAACGGCGCGGCGTGCCGTTCGTCTCGTACGGCAGGCTGTCGCCACGGGTCGGCAAGGCGTGGGTGGACGTGGACGGCGCCTCGGGTGTGGCGAAGGCCGTGGACCATCTGACCGGGCTGGGGCACCGGCGGATCGCGTTCCTCGGCTGGCCGGAGGGGCACCGGCTCGGCGACGACCGGGCCGGCGGCTGGCGCTCGGCGATGGCCGCGCACGGACTCGACGCCGGCGACCGCGAGTACACAGAGGACACGATCAGCGCGGCCGCCCGTGCCGCGGACCGGCTGCTGGATCTGCCGGACCGGCCCACCGCGGTGATCGCCGCGAGCGACAGCATGGCCGTCGGCACCTATCACGCGGCGCGGAACCGTGGCCTGGCCCCGGGCCGTGACCTGTCGGTCGTCGGTTTCGACGACACACCGAGCGCGGCGCTGGTGACCCCGGCGCTGACCACCGTGTCCCAGCCGTTGCGGGACGCGGCCCGGCTCCTCGTGGAGATGCTGGTGGCCCGCCTCGCCGGGGAGCCGCTGAAGCGGCGCGCGGTGCTGCTGGACCCCGTCCTGGTGGTCCGGGACAGCACCGTTTCCCCGCCCGGGTAAGGGGAACGGCCTATTTGACTCCGCCGGCGGTCAGGCCTGCGATGATGCGGCGCTGGAACAGCAGCACCATGACGACGAGCGGCACGGTCACGATGACGCCCGCGGCCATCTGCGTGCCGAACGGCTGGTCGAATCCGTACGCGCCGGTGAACCGGGAAATCGCGACCGTGGCGGTCTGCATGCTCCGGTCGTTCACCATGGACAGCGCGATGATGAACTCGTTCCAGGCCGCGATGAACGCGATGATCGCGGTAGTGAAGATACCGGGCGCGGCCAGCGGGACGATGACCTTCCAGAAGGCCTGTCCCCTGGTGCAGCCGTCGACCATGGCCGCCTGTTCCAGTTCCTTCGGCATCTGCCGGAAGAACGTGCTCAGGTTCCACACCGCCAGTGGCAGCACGAAGGAGAGGCTGGGCAGGATCATCGCCTGATACGTGTTGATCCAGCCGATGTTCGTGAACAGCTTGAGCAGCGGCACGATCAGCGAGATCCCGGGGAACATCGACGTCGCGATGATCACCGCGGCGGCCGCGGTCTTGAACCGGAACTCCAGCCTCGCCAGCGTGTAGGCGGCGAGGGTGCCGACCAGCAGGGTCAGCCCGGTCGTGGTCCCCGCGACCACGATGCTGTTCAGCAGCGACCGTCCAAAACCGACGTCCGGTTTGAACACCGCGGTGAAGTTGGCCACCGACCACGGATGCGGCAGCGGGGACAGGGAGAACTGATCGGTGGGACGGCGGAACGCGGACACCGCCATCCAGTAGAACGGTGCCAGGCAATAGACGACGATGACGGCCACACCGACATAGCGCAGCCGCCCGGCCCGCCGGACGGCGCTCATGCCGGCACCGCCTTTCCTCGCGCGGGCACGACCTTCCTCTTTTCCCGAGCCCGGACGGCGCGGGCCTCGCCGATCACGTCCGCGCCGAGCAGTTTGACGAACACGAACGCGACCACCACGACGTAAAGGAACAGCAGCGTCGCGTAGGCCGCGGCCGGTCCGAAGTGGAGGTTCGTGGCCTCGTCCCAAGCAAGCATGGACAGTGTCTCCGTGGAGTGCATCTGGTCGCCGATGAGCACGAAGGGCAGGTCGAACATGCGCAGCACGTCGAGGATGCGGAACAGGACGGCGACCAGCAACGCGGGTTTCACCAGCGGCAGCGTGATCCGCCAGAACTGCCGCCACGCTCCGGCGCCGTCCACCCGGGCCGCCTCGTACAGTTCGGTGGGGATGATCTGCAGCCCGGCCAGCACCAGCAGCCCGACGAACGGCGCGGTCTTCCAGGTGTCCGCGATGATCACCGCGAACTTGGCCTGCCAGCCTTCGGTGTCCCACAGCACCTGCTTGCCGACGATGGCGTTCACGACGCCGTCGCCCTGGAACATCCAGCGCCACAAGAGGGCCGACACCGCGGTGGGCACGGCCCAGGGCACCAGCACGCTGGCCCGGACCAGCCCGCGGCCACGCAGCGTGTGGTGCATGACCAGGGCCATCGCCATCCCGATGACCACCTCGATGGAGACGGTGACCACCGTGAAGAACGTCGTGTTGGCGAACGCGCCCCAGAACCGGTCGGCGTTGGCGCCGGCGAAGATCTCGGTGAAGTTGCGCAGGCCCACGAACTTGTCGCCGGAGATGACGAAGCCGTTCGCATCCAGTCCCTGGCCTTGCTGGTACAGCGAGTCACCCAGGGCGGCGAACAACGGATAGGCGATCACCAGTGCCAGCACGGCGAAGGTGGGGGAAAGCAGTAAAGCAGCGAGCCGGCCGGCTTCGCGCCGGCCGGTACTGCGGGCACGCGTGGGCGGCCGCGCCGGCAGGGCCGCGGTCTTCGTGGTCGTCAACGACTGTCTCCTCGGGGATCAGCGGACCGGCCGGGCACCACGGGGGCGTGCCCGGCCGGGAAACCGCTTACTTCTGCTGGGTGAGCTGCTGGAGTTTCTGCTGCAGCTCGCTCAGCGCCTGATCCGTGGACTTCTGCCCGGTCAAGGCGGCGTACACGGATTCCTGGATCGCCGAGGAAACGTCGCCGTAGCTGACCGCCTGCGGCCGCGGCTTCGCGGTCTCGATCGACTGCTGGAGCGTCGGCAGGTAGGGGAACTTCTTGGTCAGCGTCTGGTCGTTGTACAGCGCGGTCAGGGTCGGCGCCTCGGACGTGGCGAGGAGATTCGACCTCTCCGCATCGGCCGAAGTCAGGTACTTGATGAAATCGAGCGCCGTGGCCTTGTTCTTGGTGAACGCGGAGATCGCGAGGTTGTACCCGCCGAGGGTGGACACACCCTGGCCGGTGATACCGGGCAGCGGCGCGACGTCGAACTTGCCGGCGACCTGCGACGAACCCGCCTTGTTGCCCAGCGCCCAGCCGTACGGCCATTGCCGCTGGAAGACCAGCTTCCCGGCCTCGAACGCGCGGCGGCTGTCCTCCTCCTTGTAGGTGATCGCGTCCTTGGGAATCGAACCGCTCTTGAACGCCTGCACCAGGGTGTTCAGCGCGGTCTTCGCCTGCGGCGTGTCCACTGTGGGGTTGCCGTTGTCGTCGAAGACGCTGCCACCGGCCGAGTCGACGGCCTCGGAGAAGTTGACCGTCAGCCCCTCGTACTTGGCGTACTGCCCGGCGTAGCAGCCCATCCCGGCCGCCTGCGGCAGCGCCATCACCTTCTGGCAGTCGGCGAACATGTCCGCGAAGGTCTTCGGCGGCTGCTGAACACCGGCCTGCTGCAGCAGATCCTTCCGGTAGAAGAGCAGGCCGCCGTTGGACTTGAACGGCATCGCGTACAGGTTGCCCCGGTACTTTCCGGTCGCCACCGCGGACGGCAGGTAGTTCGGCAGGTTGAGCTGGTCCTGCGGTAGCTGGTCGATCCACCGGTGCGCGGCGAATTCCGCCGTCCAGGTCACGTCCATGTCCAGCACGCTGAACGCGTCCGATTTGATCTGCGCGTTCTGCACCATCTGCTGGAGCTGGTCATCGGCCGACTCCGGAAGCTCGACCACGCGCACGTTCTCGGTGGGATGCTGCGTGTTCCAGGTGTTGACGAGCTTGTCCAGGTTGCCCGAGGTGTCCTTGCCGGTGGCGAAGGTGATCGGACCGCGGCCGGTGAGCGCTCCGGTGGTGGCCGTACCGCTGCCGCTGCTCGCACCACCGCCGCATGCGGAGAGGAGGAGCGCGGTTGTCAGGGCGACCGCTCCACACGCCAGAGTTCCGCGACGGATCATCTATGTACTCCCTCCGGCCGCCCGGCTGGGCGGCCTCTTTCCGACTGCCATCTACCGCACTGTTCCCGCGCCGACTGGACCCGCCATGAACGGCCTGGGAGAGGGAGCCATCGAGGCCGCGCATTGTCGCCTGACCAAAGCCCTCCGCCTCCTTGCGAATGGGTGACCCGGGGGTCATGGGCCGAATATGAACGTTCAAAACCGATCAGGGCTATGAACGTTCCAACCGAGCGGGCATAGGTTCCGCCGCGCGATGGTCGTTGTCAAGTCCCCAGCACATCCCCGGCGACCAGAATTCGGATTTATGGCACAGTTACGACGTTTTCCCGACAATCCGATTAGGACTTATACTGGCGTTGATGATTTTTCGTGCGTATCAGTGAAAAGCCGCTATTCGGACGCAGCGGGAGTGCCGGGATCGTGCCGACCGACCCGCGCGTGCCCGATCCGCGGCCGGCGCTCAGTCTCGGCAACGGCGAGATGATCTTCCGGGGCCTGATGGCGACCGACTACGGCCGGTTCACGGCGGCCACCGGGGGCTGCTCCACGCGCGGGCAGGCTTGGTTCACCGGACCCGCTGCTGCAGCCAGGCGATGGCCTGGAACGGCAGGGCCACGAACAGCGCGCCGCCGACGAGATTCCCGACCGTGGTGACACACAGGTTCGCCGCCAGCGCTCCCCAGGTGACGGCGCCCGGATCGGTGTCGTGGAAGACCGACAGCAGGAGCGGCAGCCCGAGGAAACCCACGTTGGCGATCACGTGTTGCGTCCCGGCGATGACGAATCCGAAGGGACCGTAGAAGGCGAAGCCCATGCGCGCGACATCGCTGCGCGCCTTGAAATACAGGCACATCGAGGTCTGCAGGAACCAGGTGCACAGCACCGCGAGCAGCACCGCCGTCCAGAACGGCTGGGTGGCCTTCGCCGCGCCGACAGCGGCGGCGTGTGCGGCGAAGGCGCCGAGGTACGGGCCTCCGGCCGCGGCGCAGACCGCGGTGAACACGAGCGCTCCCACGACGTTGCCGAGGAAACCGAGCACGAGCAGCCTCAGGTAGCTGCCCGCGCTCATCCGGCGTTGCAGTACCGCGAGCGCCCCGGCGGCCATGTCCGCGGTGATCAGCGACATGCCTGAGACGAGGATGAGCACGAAGGACATCCCGAAGGCCAGCCCCATCAGCAGGGCGGCGACGCCAGGTGTACGCACCCCGGTGCTCACGACCAGCGACAGCAGCACACCGAAGGCGACCATCGCGCCGGCCACCAGCGACCGCACGAAGAACGCGCCGGGCTGGGCGGCCTTCTCGATCGCCACGTCGGCGATCCGGCGCACCATGTCGCCGACGCTGAACGGCTCGAACGGATCGGACAGGATCTCCTCCGGCAGGGGCGGAGACAGGACGGACTGGGACATCGTCGAGGTCCTTCCGGGAATGGGATCAGGTGTCGATAGCGGCGGTGGCGGTCGTCCAGTCGTACATCCGCCCGGAGTGGTACAGCAGCGGTTTCCGGTCGCTGCGCCGCACTTCGCGGACCCGGATCAGCAGAATCACGTGATCACCGGCGTCGTAGATGCGGTCCACGGTGCCGCCGGCCCAGGCCGCGGTCCGGTCGAGGACCGGCGCGCCCCCGGCCTCGAACCCGAACGCGACACCGGCGAACCGGTCCTCGTGCCGGCCCGCGAAACGCCGGGCGAGGCCGGCCTGATCGCAGGCGAGCACGTTCACCACGACCGGCCGCCCGATCCGGTAGGCGGGCAGGCACCCGGCGGACCGGGACACGCATTGGAGCAGCAGCGGCGGGTCGATCGACACCGAGGCGAACGAGCTGATGGTCATCCCCACCGGGTGTTCGCCCGCGCAGGTGGTCAACACCGTGACTCCGGACGGGAAAGCGCCCATCACGTGCCGCATCGAAGCGTCGTCGACAGGATCGCCGATGGTGTGTTGCGCGGCCAGGACGGAGATTCCACTCATCGGCCGAGGTCCTTCCTGATGGCGTGGATCGCGGTCAGGACGCTCCGGACGTGCTCGTCGCTGAGCTTCTCCGCGTCGTACGCCTGTCCGAGCAGCACGCGCAGGTCGTGCATCTGCTCCAGATAGACCTGGCACGGCGGGCAGTCCCGCAGGTGACGGCGCACGATCGCGCCCCACTGGTGCGGATCGGAGTCGACGAGGTCGTCGACCATCAGCACGAAATCGGCGCAGTCCAGCGGCGGGGCCGCGGCCAGGTCGTGATCTTGCTCAATCATCGGATGTAGCGCCTCTCCAATTCGGCGCGGAGGTTTCCGCGAGCGCGGTAGAGCAGAGCCCGCTGGGCCTGGCCGGAGATCGCGAGCACCTCGGCGACCTCGTCGGCGGACATGCCGATGAGATCGCGAAGGATCACCAGCCGGCGCTGCCGCGGCGGCAGCGCCTCCAGCGCGGCGTGCAGGTGCTCGGTCAGCTCGCGCGCGATCGTTCCGTCCTCGGGCAGGAACCGTTTGGACGGCGGGTCGCGCCAGTGCCCGGCCTCCGGATGCCCCGCGGGATGGATCCGGCCGGCCAACGGGTCGGTGTCGTCGTCCGGCAGCAGCTCGTGCGCGCGGATCCGGGACTCTCGCTGCCGGTGCCGGGACGCGGTGCGCTTGACGATGCCGAACAGCCAGGTCGCCACCGACGAGCGGCCCTCGAACGAATCGCCGGCCTGCAGGACCTGCACCCACGCTTCCTGCGCCGCCTCCTCGGCCGCGGCCGGGGAGGCGACCAGCGTGCGGGCGAAGCTGACCATCTGCGGGTGGAAGTCGCGTACCAGGTCGGCCAGCGGGACGCCGCCGACCTGATGCGCGGTCTCCGTTCCGGGAGCCGGCCCCGTCCCCGCCCGGCCGCTGGTCACGGGCACGCCGCGAGCTCCCAGCGCAGCTGGGCCTCGGACGGTGACTGGACGGGGATGAACGCCGCCTCCCGGTAGCGGCGGCTGGCCGGGGTGTTGCTGGCGTAGCCCTTGCCGCCCGCCGTCCGGATCTCCAGCGCGGTGCTGGCCGTGGCCAGTTCGGCCGCGGTGAGGCGCAGCGACAGCAGCGTCTTCTTGGTGGGCGGTTCGTTCCCGCCGACCGCCGCCGCCAGGCTCGCCAGTGTCGTCTCGGCGAGCGCGAGTTTCCCGGCCACCACGTCCACCTCGGCGCTGAACACCGAGTTGATCCCGGTGAGCCCGGTGCGGGCCTGCTCGATGCCGGTCCGGGCCAGGCCAAGGCACATCGCCGACTGCAGCACCAGGAACGTGGGGCGGACCGCGGCGAGGAATCCGTCGAAATCCGCGGACAGCACCTGCTCGGCCGGGACACGCACCTCGTCGAGCCGCAGGTACGACGAGGCCGTGCTGCCCATCGCGAGCAGGTCGAAGTGATCGCCCACGGTCACGCCCGGAGCGTTCAGCGGCAACGCGACCACCAGCTTCTCGCCGCCGCCGGTGCGGACGGCGGTGACCATCATCGAATCCGGGTGCAGGTTGCTCGCCCACCGGATCGGCCCGGAAACCACATACCCGCCGCCGGCCTCCGCCGCGGTCAGTTCGAGGCTGCCGCATCCGGCGGCGTCCTTGAACGCGGTGGCCATCGCGGAAACGCCGAGCGATTCGCCGTCCAGCAGGGGCCGCACCGTCTCGGTGGCGAACGGGGTGCCGGCGGTGCGCAGGAACTCCACCACCATCCGATCTGCCCACAGCGAAAACCCGGTGCTCATACAGACTCCGGAGATCTCGCGGACGATCTCCGCCATCTCGGGCAGCCGCCCGTCGGCATTGGCCGGGGCGCCGAGGCCGAGCAGGCCCGCCGCCCCCAGCGCCCGGAAGCCGCGCCGCGAACTCGCGGTGCCGCGGTCGAGGTCGCCGGCGTGGGCGCCGAGGTCGGCCAGCAGGCCGGCGTCGATCCCCGGGGAACTGATGGTCTGTGTCATCTCAGCCCTCCTGCGCCGCGTGCTTCCACGCGTAGTCGAGGAACTTCCCGTCGAAGACGACGACCACGCGGTCGCCGCCGGGGTCGGTGCGCCGCTGCACGCTCACCTGGAAATTGATGGCGCTCATGATTCCGTCGCCGAACTCCTCGTGGATCAATTCCTTGATCGCGGATCCGTAGACCTCGAGCGCTTCGTGGAATCGGTAGATCGTCGGGTCGGAGCGGACGGATTCCCCATTTCCACGATAGGGTTCCATCTGCAGTACGACAACGGCCTCGGCGTCCAGTTCGAGCAGTTCGGCGATAACGGCCACTTCGGATTCCGGCACCGGGTGCTGGCCCAGCAGCGCGGCCACCGTCCACACCGGATCGCGGTGGATCGCCTCGGCCAGCTGCTGCCAGCTGATCCCCTTGCGGGCGCGGGTGAACCGGATCTGCTCGGCGACGTCCTGTTTGGTCAGTGGCTTGTGCATTCCGCGGCTCCCCGGGTCAGCTGCCGACGACCAGCGACGACTCCACCGCGGCCGGCCGCCGGAAGGTGTTGACCACGGGCGACCATTTGATCGCGTTGTCGTGGATCTCCCGAAGCGTCGCGTCGTCGGCGTCGCCCGCGAGAGTCACCGTGCAGCGCACGTCGGTGAAACCCGGCACCTTGTCGTCCGGGACGTCGCCGACACCCCACACCGCGGAGATGTCGATGTCACCCTCCATTTGGACCTCGATCTTGGTGAGCGTGACGCCGCGGTGGGTGGCGTTGGCCAGCATGCCGACCGAGATGCAGGACCCCAGCGCCGCCAGCGCGGTCTCCGACGGGTTCGGCGCGGCGTCGTCGCCCAGCAACGCCGGCGGTTCGCCGACCAGCATCGGCGCCAGGTCACGCACGTAGGTCATGTTGCGGAATCCGGTCTCGCACACCGTCGTGGCCTTGAGAACCTTCTTGCCCGCGCTCGGGTCGTCCTTGGCGGTACAGGAGAGCCTGTCCAGGCCCGCGGCGTCGATTTTCAGCGCGTTCTCGACGGTGGTCATGAACTCCTCGATTCCAGAAGCAGTCGCCGGATAGTGACGTGGCCTTAGTGCACATCGATAGGCGACCGTGACGCCCTTTCGCGAAGAATCTCGCTGGGCCCGCGATGTTTTACCTGCCCGACACATAGCGCCGTGCGAAGTTCGCGGAACGTAACGATTCCCCGGCGCCGGACGAAATCTCCTGCTGTTTGCCAATGCCAGCATCTCAGCCTGGCAGCGCTAGGATCGAAGGATGCGCCTGACGAAGTGGCTTGGCGGTGTTGGGGGTGCGGTGTGGATCGGCTCCTGGTACCTGATGTACCTGGAGATCACACGTTGGCACCACGTCAAGCCGTCACTGGCGTTCAATTCGGACATAGCCCCCGACGCCCATCCTGGGCAGGCGTTGCTCCTGCTGTATGCCGCCTGCGTCGCGGCGCCGTTGGTGGTTCTCGCCACCTCGGTGAACGGCATCGTCCACGTCCGGCGACGTCACCGGTAGGCGCCAGCACTTCGAACCGCCGGGGCGCACCGGGCGCCAAAGGCTTAGGGTCCGCGGTGGATGACCTTGTGGGTGTTGAGGCTGGGGTACCACTGCCAGACCTTGTGATCTGTTGACCGTTGTGATCTCATCCCGAGCCATCGAAGTCGGTGATCTCGGGAGTGAGCATGGATGTGGAACCGCGATCCGGACGGAACCGTGCGCCAACTCGCCGGCCGGCACCCCGCCACGTATCTCGGCATGCCCGGTTTTCGCATTTCGGTTGGCCGCGTTTCACCAGAGCTCGAACATGACGTGCCTGTGCGGTGTCGAGACTGACCGGTATCGGGTGTGGTCAGCTACAGCAATCGTGGCGCGGCTGTGCCGATTCGCTATCAGGGCGTGTTGCCAGTCAGCGCCACGGCTCTTCGGGGATGCCGGTTCTCCGGTTGTGGTGGTCCAGCAGCTTGGACAGCAGCTCGGTGAGGCGCTGTCGTTCCTCGGGTGAGAGCGGCGCCAGCAGTTCGTCCTGGGTTTCGGCCAGCCGCTTCTCCAGTCGCCGTAGCTGCCGCTTGCCTGCGGTGGTCAGCGAGATGATGTTGCGCCGCCGATCGGAGGGGTCCTGGGCGCGCTCGACCAGTTCGCGCTCGGCGAGCTCGTTGATCGCAGCGACCATGTCGCTGAGGTGGATGCCGCTACGGCGGCCCAGCGCGGCCTGGCTGGCCGGTCCGAACTCGTCCAACGTCGCCAGCAGGCGGTAGTGGTAGCCGCGGGCGCCGACGGACGAGAACCCGTCGGTCACCAGGCGGTGCGCGTGGCCTGCGGTCTGGGTGAGCAGCCAGCTGGGCAGGCCCTCCCACCTGGCGGGCGCCTGCGCGGCCGGGTTCTCCATGTGGCAAGCCTAACAAATCGTTGGGTACACTAACGATCGTGCTATCGTTTGTACGATAAACGTTTAGACGCCGAATGAACAACGTTGGAGCCGAGGCCATGATCACGCCGTTCCACATCGACATCCCCCAGGCCGACCTCGACGACCTGGCCGACCGGCTCTCCCGCACCCGGTGGCCCAACGAGGTCGCCGACGCGGGGTGGGACTACGGCTTCCCGCTGGCGCGCCTGGCGGAACTGGCCGAGTACTGGCGCGCCGGCTACGACTGGCGCGCGCACGAGGCCAGGCTCAACGAGTTACCGCACTTCACCACCGAGATCGAGGGCCAGAACATCCACTTCGTCCACGTCCGGTCTGCGAATCCGGACGCGCTCGCGCTGATCCTCACCCACGGCTGGCCCGGCTCGTTCCTGGAGTTCCTCGACATGATCGAGCCGCTGTCGCGCGAGTTCCACCTGGTGATCCCGTCCATCCCGGGGTACGGCTTCTCCGGGCAGACCCACGAGCGCGGTTGGGATGCCGTGCGGATCGCGCGGGCCTGGGCCGAGCTGATGCGCCGCCTCGGGTACGAGCGCTACGGCGCGCAGGGCGGCGACTTCGGCGCGGGCATCTCACTGGCACTCGGCGCGGTGGCTCCCGAGCAGGTCGTCGGGGTGCACGTCAACTACCTGCCGACCCGGCCGGACCCGGACGCCGGCATCGAACTGTCCGAAACGGACGAAGCCCGGCTGGACAAGGTCAGGCAGCTGGTGGCGAATCGTCCGCCATACCAGGCGCTGCAGGCCCTCACCCCGCAGACCATCGGCTACGCGCTGACCGACTCGCCGGTCGGCCAGCTGGTCTGGATCGCCGAACGCTTCGCACAGTGGACCGACCCGCGCACCCAGATCAGCGACGATCGGATGCTCACCGACATCTCGCTGTACTGGCTGACCGCCACCGCGGCCTCCTCGGCGCGGCTGCACCACGACGCTCCCCGCGGGCCGGGCGTGCCATGCCCGGTACCGGTTGGCGTGGCGGTGCTCCCGCACGACATCACACAGCCGGTACGACCACTGGCCGAGCGGATCTACGACATCAGGCACTGGTCGGAGTTCGAACGCGGCGGCCACTTCGCCGCGATGGAGGTACCCGAGCTACTCGCCGAGGACGTCCGAGACTTCTTCCTGACCCACATCAAGCACGGCGACCGGGCCGCCACCAGCTAATTGCGTAACTGCCGTAGCCGGACAACTCGACTTGACCCCACCGCTCCTGAATATGCCGGCGACGCTGGTGCCGCTGTCGGGGTCGTGTTCGCCGCAACTACCGGTCTTCGAGTCCGTCGGCTGCCGGGAGCATCGCGAACGTCTGCACGTGGTCGATGGCTGCGCGCAGGGCGTCTTTCAGCGGGGCGATGTCGCGGGCGATCTGGGCGAGGAGCATGCCGCCCTGGAAGGCGGAGAGCAGGAGATAGGCCAGCCGGGTGGGATCGGCCTCGGCGCTGATGCGGCCGAGCGTCTGCATCCGTTCGAGTCCGTCTCGGAAGATGTCTCTCCACTGCTCGAACGCGGTCGCGAGTTCCGTGCGAACGTCGAGGTCGGTCTTGATGATCTCGCTGGCGAGCGAGCCGAGGCTGCAGCCTTCCTGGTAGGAGTGCTCGTAGGCGATGTAGAAGCCCGCCCATTCCCGCAACGCGTCGAGGCTGTCGAAGTGGCTGAATCGCTCACTGCGATGGAACGTGAGGACACGCTCCGCCTGCCACGCGATGACCGCGAGGACAAGGCTCTCCTTGGTCGGGAAGTAGTGGTTGAGCTGTGAGCCGCTGATGCCTGCTGCGCGACGGAGCTGCTCGTTGTTCGTCGCGTGGACGCCCTTGGTGTAGATGAGCTCCGCGGCGTGCTCGAGGATGCGGGCCCGGGTCGCCTGCCCCTTGCCCGTGAGCTTCTGCGGCACCCGAGCGTCCGTGGTGGCTTCCATGCGCCACACGATACCCCAGATTGGGCTTGACAGCCCACTTCGGTCGGTGTTCACTGTGTTAGTGGGCTAGACAGCCCAAAAAACCTCGCCAGGGCGCGAGCACGAGACATACGGAGGCACCCATGAAGGCAATCGTCGCGACGGATCAGGCAGCGGAAGCAGCCGGGATCACACTCGCGGAGCGACCCGAGCCGACGCCGGCGATCAACGACGTCGTCGTTGATGTCCATGCGTCGGGCTTCGTCCCCGCAGAATGGGAGTGGCCCTCGACGTGGGTCGATCGCTCCGGTCACGATCGAGCCCCGGCGATCATCGGCCACGAGTTCGCCGGAGTGGTCTCCGCCCTCGGCTACGGCACGACGGGACTCTCGCTGGGGCAGCGAGTGTTCGGGATCACGGACTGGCACCGCGATGGAACCCTGGCCGGGTACACGGCCGTGGAGGCCCGCAACCTTGCGCCGCTGCCGGGGAGCGTCGACTTCACGGTGGGTGCGAGCCTGCCGATCTCCGGCCTGACCGCGTGGCAGGGCCTGTTCCAGCACGGCGGGCTTCACGCGGGGCAGAGCGTCCTCGCGCACGGCGCCGCCGGCGCGGTCGGGTCCGTGGTGACGCAGCTCGCCCGGGAGTTCGGCGCCTACGTCATCGGCACCGGGCGAGCGGCGGACCGCCAAGCGGCCCTCGACTTCGGCGCGCACGAGTTCCTCGACCTCGACCACGAGGATCTCGACGACATCGGCAGGGTCGACCTCGTCTTCGACGTCATCGGCGGTGACATCCAACGGCGCTCGGCGAGCATCATCCGGCCTGGCGGAACGCTGGTGTCGGTGGTCGGGCCCGCCGAGGCGCGCCCCACCGACGGCCTCGCGATCGACTTCGTCGTCGAGTCCGTGCCAAGCCAGTTGGCGCAGATCGTCGACCGCGTGCGGGACGGGCGCCTTCGCACACACATCGGAACCATCACCACCCTCGACCACGCCGTCCCCGCGCTCAACCCAACCGAGCGACGCAAAGGCAAGACCGTCGTCCGCGTGCGCCCCTGACCGCACTGAAACAGACCAATAGTGCCGTCATGCCACCGGCTCCCGCTTCCCGGCCAGGTGGAGCGAAGTTGGGCGGGTTCGGCCGCCGACGCGTCCACCCCGAGCCACCGGTGACGAGGAAGCGACGCGCGCGTGGGCGCGGATCCGCACGCCAGGTCCAGCACAACGCCCACGGTGGTGCGCAGCGGCCGCACCAGCCACGCGTACGGCTGCTCTCCGCGCCGATCCAGTGCCTTCCCGAGGACGAGTTCGGTGATCCCGCCCGGGCAGGTAGCCCGCGCTGGCCACGATGAACGGGCTCGCATCCTTCACGCGGCACCCGGGGAGCTAACCGCAGGATCCACCCCGCCACGACAGGACGTGTCAGCCAGCTGAAAAACCCCGCGTCAGGATTCGATACTCCACCGCTTGGTGGGTTCGTCGGCGGCGGCCGCGCGGCGGGGCCGATCCCGCTCCAGCAGCAGGGTGGCCAGCCGCTGGCTGGCCATGAGCAGGTCGGCACGGGCGGCGTCACGGTCTCCCCTGCGGCCGTACGCCAGCGCGCTGCGAATCTCGATGAGCACCGCCGGATCGATACCGGACAGCATCGGCTCAGCGTCCACGGCGGTGTCGGCCAGGCCCGCGAACATGGCGGCGACCTGTGGGTCGTGGCCGTCCACGGTCAACACAGTGACGAGGATGCGCAGCTGGGTCAGCAGACCGGTCAACGGCGCGCGTGGCGGCACGGCATCGCCTGCCATCGGCTGCTCCTCGTCTCGCGTCACAATGACGGGACGCGGCCCCCATCCAGGCGTGACGGCACATCCACGCTCGGCCCGCACAGGGAAAGGGACGCTACCGGGGCCGACGCGTTGCCGACGCATCCGGACGCGAGCGGTACCGAGCCGTCGGCCGCTTCCCCCTTCCCTATCCGGCGACCGCGAGCAGGCTCGTCGCGTCGCGCACGTGAATGGCGGCGTAGCGGACCTCGATCAGGGCCTGCCGCTCGAACTCCTTGAGGATCTTGTTCAGCGACGGGCGCTGCACCCCCAGCATCGCGGCCAGGGTGCGCTGTGGCAGTGGCACATCCCCGTCGACGGCCTCGTCCAGCAGGAGCCGGGCGACCTGCTCGGTCAGCGACCGGCCGAGCAGGCCGATGATGCGCTGCTGGCTGGCCGCCAAGCGCTGCGCGACGCTGGACAGCCAGCGTCGCGCGATCGGCGGGTGCTCGGCCAGCAGCGCCTCGAAGTCCGCCGCACCCAGCATGAGCGCGGTCACCTCGTCCAGGGCGCGGGCGGTGTAGGGCAGCGGCATGCCTAGCAGATGCTGGATATCGGCGTCGACATCGCCGGGCTGCAGCACATGCACCACCGCGCGCCGCCGGCCGGACCCGACCGAAAGTTCCACGCGCCCGCGCTGCACGATCCACACGCCGTCGGCGGTGTCCCCACCGTGGAACAGGACCTCGCCCCGCTGGTACACCCTGCTCCGCAGCGTCGCGGCCAGGGCACGCACGTCGTCGGGGCCCAGCGGGGCGGACTCGCCGCGCCCGACACAGCGGGCCACCCACGCGGCCTGCCGGATCGCCAGCTCTCCGGGCGAGGCCGCGCCCAGCAACCGCATCGTCTGCTCCATCGCCGCCGGCAGCTTCGACGGCAACTTGGGAACTGCCATGCCTCATCTTCTCAGCGGCACGGCGGTTGCGCTTCCGGATCATGACCGACTGTCAGCGAGGTGACAGAGATTGTGATCGTGTCATCGTGCCGACACTTCGCGTGCCCACACGACGCGTCCGTGGTGGCATGGACGGTAAAGAACACGAGGAGGCGCGATGTTGCGTGCGGTGTGGAACGGGATCGTGCTGGCCGAAGCGCCCCGCACGGTCCGGATCGAAGGCAACCACTACTTCCCGCCGGACGCGGTGAACAACAACTACTTCGCCACGAGCCGGACGAAGACGCTCTGCCCCTGGAAAGGCCTGGCCAGCTACTACAACCTCGTCTCCGACCGGGGCAACCTGGTGGACGTGGCGTGGTACTACCCGCATCCCAGCCCGCTGGCGCGGCGGATCCGCAACCACGTCGCGTTCTACCCGGACGTGCGCATCGAGGGCGAACCCGAGCCGCGTCCGGCAGGTGGACGTGGTGTGTGGCGGCGGCTGTTCGGGCGGGCAGGAGCGGCATGAGCGGGGACGTCACGGTCTACTGGCGGCCCGGCTGCCCGTACTGCGCCCGGCTGTTCGGCGATCTGGACCGCCTCGGGCTGCCGATCCGTAAGGTCAACATCTGGGAGGAGCCCGGGGCGGCCGCGCGGGTGCGTGCGGTGGCGGGCGGCAACGAGACCGTGCCGACCGTGGTGGTCGGGGAGGCCGCGATGGTCAATCCCCGCGCGATCGACGTGGTCGAGGCCGTCCGCCGGGACGCGCCACGGCTGCTGGGCGATGTCGACCCGGCCCGCTTGAACCGGGCCGCGGTGGGACCGTGGTGGTCCGGCTTGCCGGTGACGGTGGCCGCCACGGTCGCCTGGATCATGCTCGCCGCGAGTAATCCCACGACCACCTACCACTTCGCGCCGCTGGTGGTGGCCGCGGCGTGGCCGGCGGGCCGGCGGCTGCGGGCCGCGCGAGCGCTACCCCGGGCTGCCGCGCTGGCCGCGACGGTGGGCGGTGTCCTGATGGCGGTCGCCGCGACCGTCGTGCTGCGGGCGCGTGGAGCTCTGGCCGGCCCCGCCCTGTTCGGACTCTCGACCGTGAGCGAAGCCCTCGCGAGCGCTGTCGTGGGTGGCCTGATCGGTGCCGCGCTGGCGCTGATCGGTCGCCGGCCATGATCAGGAGAATGGCAGGGTGACGGGGGCTTGCGACCTGGCGATCGTCGGGGGCGGCACCGCCGGGCTGATCGCGGCCAAGACGGCGGCCAGCCTGGGAGCCCGGGTGGTGCTCGTGGAGCGGGACCGCACCGGCGGAGACTGCCTGTGGACCGGCTGCGTGCCCAGCAAGTCGTTGATCGCCGCGGCACAGACGGCGCACCGGATACGGACCGCCAGCCGGTTCGGCATCGAGCCGGCCGAGCCCAAAGTGGACTTCGCAGCCGTCATGGCACACGTGCGGCGGGCGATCACGCGGATCGAACCGGCCGACTCCCCAGCCACGCTGACCGCGGCCGGCGTCGAAGTCCGCCGGGGCCACGCGGTGTTCACCGGGCCGCGCGAACTCCGCATCGACGGCGAGCCGCTGCGGTTCCGGCATGCGGTGCTCGCCACCGGCTCGGCTCCCGCGGTCCCGCACGTGCGGGGGCTGGCCGAGGTCGAGCCGCTGACCAGCGAAACCGTGTGGGAGCTGGCCGAGTTGCCCGGCCGGTTGGCCGTGCTGGGTGGCGGGCCGATCGGCTGCGAGCTAGGGCAGGCCTTCGCCCGCCTGGGCAGCGACGTGACGATCCTCGAGGCCACCGGGCGGCTCATCCCGCGCGAAGAGCCGCAGGCCGGCATCGCGCTCGCCGCGACGCTGGCCCTCGAAGGGGTGCCGGTGCTGACGTCCACCACGGTCACCGGCGTTCTCCAGCACGACGGCGCCATCCGGCTCGAATTGGACGGGCCTCGCGGCGTCGGCCCGCTGGAGGTGGATCGGGTGCTGGTCGCGACCGGGCGGCAGCCCCGCAGCACCGGGCTCGGGCTCGACGCCGCGGGGGTCCGCGTGGACGAGCGAGGCTCTGTCGTGGTGGACGCGAAGCTGCGCACCAGCAACCGGGCGATCTACGCGGCCGGGGACGTCACCGGAGCGCTGCCGTTCACCCACGTCGCCGGGATGCACGGCAGCATCGCCGCCACCAACGCCCTGCTCGCCCCGGTACGCCGGATCGATCACGACGGAATCCCGTGGGTCACGTTCACCGATCCCGAGATCGCCCACGTCGGCCTCACCGAAACCGACGCCCGCAGGCGGCATCGGGACGTGCGCGTGCGCCTGCTGGAGCACGAGCACGTGGACCGCGCCGTCACCGAGAACGCCACCGACGGATTCACGCACATCGTGCTCGACGGCCAAGACCGCGTACTCGGCGCCACCATCGTCGCCCCGCGTGCCGGGGAGATGATCGCCGAGCTCGCCGGTCTCGTCGCGCGCCAGGGGCGGCTACGCGACCTGGCGTCGGTGGTCCATCCCTACCCCGCATGGTCGGACGGGGTGTGGAACGCCGCGCTCGCCGAAGCCGACGACGCGCTGGGCTCTCCAGCCATGCGCCGCCTCACCGGTGCCCTGCTGCGCCTGCGCCGCGCCCGGTGAGCCGCCGCGAGCTGGCGACACTCTGGCCGACACCGGGGTTTGGTCGCCTGCCGACGGTCGGGCGTGCTGGGTCTCGGCGCCTACCAGCGACGGTGGCGCCACCCGAAGCGCCAGACGATCAACGCGGTGGGCGCGAACACGGCGAGCAGCGTGCCCGTCACGATCAGCCCCAGCGATATCCACTGCGCTCCCACGGTCATCAGCGCCAGGCCGCCGAGCAGCGCCGCCACGACGCAGGGCACCAGCACCGTGAGACGGGCCTGCAGCGGGCGCCGGACAGCCGTGAGCCGCCGGGCCAGGCGCGGATCCTCGGCGGCCAGCCCGTGTTCGATCTCCGTCAGCCGCCGTTGTTCCTCGTCGCGCAGTCCCATCGCCAGCACCGCCTGACCGCAACGTTACGCCGCTGACCGACCGGTTACACCGGTTTCTCGGCGACCAAAAGGGCGTAGCCGAGGATCCCGCTGGCGACCGCGTTCTTCGCGACGGTGATGTAGCGCAGCACGGCGTCGACGTCCACCCCGGCCTCCGTAAGCCGCTCCGGCGCGGTCATCCGCAGTAACCGCAGCCGCGCCTCGATCTCGTCGATCATGCGCGCGATCGCGTCGTCGTGGAGTTCGGTGTGGACGGTGCGCAGCCCGGCACGCTCGAGGGTCGCCGTGTACTCGGTGAGCGGGCGGGCGTCGGCGATGCACGCCACCCACGCAGCCAGCGTGGTCAACTCGGGCGGCAACGCGCCGCGCGCTACGGTGACATCGGTGATGCCGACCCGCCCGCCGGGCTTGAGCACACGCGCGAACTCCGCTGCCGCACAAGCCTTGTCCGGGAAGGTGCACAACGCGCACTCGCACACGGCGGCGTCGAACACACCGTCCGGCAGCGGGATCCGCTCGGCGTCACCGATGTGGAAGGACACCTTGGCCGCCAGCCCAGCGTCCGCTACCGCACCCCTGGCACGCTCCACTGTGGACTCGCCGAGGTCAATGCCGTCCACAGTGACGTCATAGTCGACCGCCAGCAGGCGCGCCGTCGCGCCGGGCCCGGCCGCGACGTCGAGCACCCGGTCGCCGCTGCGCAGCCGCAGGCGCTCGGCCAGCGTGCGGGTCAGCGACAGTCCACCAGGGTGATAGGACTCGCCCAGCAGCAACGCGACCGCGTCCTGCCCGTAGGAGGCGGCACAGCAAGCCTTGATTTCCGCCGGAGTGCTCACCGCTGCACCGCCCGGCGACCCACATTGGTGGCGTCCGGGGCGACCGCCGGCCGATGCCCATGACCGTTACCCGCCGCGCCGGGCGTAGCCGTCACCTTCGAGCCGTACGGCGAATCGACCAGCAATGGCTGGAGTTCGGCCGAGTTCGGCACGACGTCAGCGACCTTCACCCCGGACATCCGCTCACGCACCTGTTCCCGGTAGCCGACGGAGTTGTAGGCACAGAACGGGATCAACCGCCCGTCCGGGGTGATCTCCTCCACGCAGCACTTCATCAACTGCTTCACGTTGAGGGTGTAGGGGTCCTGGAAGTCCTGTACCACGATCATGAACGCCCGGTCTGTCAGGTTGGCGAGCGCTTCGGGCAGGTTCACTCCGCATGCGTCCGCGCAGTCCAGCGCCTCAGCTGCCGCACGCAGCCTGTCTTCGGTGGTCGCGGTCCCCATGAACGCCGAGGCGCTCCACAACTTCTCCAGCGCCTCACGGATCGCGTAGTCCGGCACCACCCGGTTGGACACGTAGTCCAGGTAGTCCTCCACCCGCAGCAGGCGAGGGATCGGCACCACCCCGAAATCCTCGCCGCCGGGGGTGCCTTCGGTGAGCAGGTAGGTGATCGAGCGGCAGGTCGGGAAACAGCACGGCACCGGGAAGAAGTCATCCTTACCGAACCACTCCGGGCGCTGGGCGGCGATCAGCTCGATGACGTCGGAGTTGGTCAGCCGGGTCAGCGGGTCGAACTCCACGTGCCGCCCGGAATGCGTGACCGGCTGGAACGACACCGACCGCACCGCCGGATGCGCCAGCCCGAACTCGATGATGTCGCCAAGTTCGTGCTCGTTCAGCCCCCGCTCGACCGCCGCGACCAGCGTGACGGTCAGCCCCGCCTCGGCGCAGTTGTCCAGCGCCTGCCGCTTGCGTTCCCGCAGGTCCTTGCCCCGGATCTCCAGATGGGTCCGCTCGGCGAAGCCGTCGAACTGCAGGTAAATGTTGATCGACTTGCCGTCCCGGCCGTTGCGTCCCCCAAGTGCGGCCACGAAGCGTTTGTCAGTGGCAAGCCGGATGCCATTGGTGTTCAGGTTGACGTTGCGGATCGGCTTGGCCTGGGCGAGATCGATGAAGTCCAGGATGTGCTTGTGAATAGTGGGTTCCCCGCCGGAGAACATCACCACCTCCGCCTCGCCCTCCGACTCGACGAACACATCCAGCATCCGCTCGCACTGCTCCAGCGTGATCGCATACCCATCCGGTTGATGGCCGGAGTCGGCGAAGCAGATCGGGCAATCCAGGTTGCAGTTCGTGTTCACCTCGACGATCCCCAGACACGCGTGCTGCTTATGCTCCGGACACAACCCACAGTCCGAAGGACACCCGTCGCGCACCTCGGTCTGGAACGTCAGCGGGACCGTGCCCGGCTTGTTGAACCGCGCCGAGGACAGGTACGCCTGCGCATCGCCGTACACCAGCGCCTCGAACTCCCCATGTTCCCTGCATCGCTTACGCAGGAACACCTTGTTGTCGCGGATGTTGACCTGAGCATCCACCACGACCTTGCACACCGGGCAGACGCTCTTGGTGTACTCGACGAACACCTCGTCCCGATCCCGCTTCTGCATCGTCACCGGCCGCTCCCGCATTTCCCGTCCCTGATCAGCTGCACCTACCCCACCAGTGATCGCCGCCGTCCGCAGCCCGAGTGTCAGCAGCCCGACACTGTGCGATCACCGCGCTACGTCGTTCACGTGGCGTACTCCCCTTGCCCTGGGGCAGATGCGGCGGGACAGTAGATAGTGGCGATGGCCTCTACCCGGTGAATCGGGAGGTGGCGCGCGATGTTCCCACCGATGCCGACCGTAGCCCGGCCGCGGGTTGTCGTGCTGTCCGTGGACGGCGACATCTGGTGCGACGTATGCGGCGCGCTGTGCGCGACCACGATCGCCTATCTCATCGAAGAACCCGACGGTGTCGCCCATGGGGTGCACCGGCTTACCTACTGTGACGCTTGCGAAGTGAGGGATGTGCCGTGAGCGACGAAGCCACGATATCCGATCTACTGCACGAGAACCGGACCTTCCCTCCTCCGCCGGACGTGGCCCGGGAGGCGAACGTCAGTGGTGACGCGTTCGCGGCCGCGGACGCCGACCGGCTGGGGTTCTGGGCGCAGGCAGCCGAGCGGTTGTCCTGGGAGACCCGGTGGGAGCGGGTGCTGGACTGGGATCCGCCGTTCGCGCACTGGTTCCCCGGTGGGCGATTGAATGTGGCGTACAACTGCGTGGACCGGCACGTCGAGGTCGGGCACGGAGACCGGGTGGCGCTGCGCTGGGAGGGCGAACCCGGTGACGCCCGCACCCTCACGTATCTGGGGCTGCGCAACGAGGTCTGCCAGGCCGCCAACGCCCTGCTGGAACTCGGTGTGCGGGCTGGAGATCGGGTGGCGATCTATCTGCCGATGATCCCGGAGATGATGGTCGCGATGCTGGCCTGCGCCCGCATCGGTGCCCCGCACACGGTGGTGTTCGGCGGGTTCTCCGCCGAGGCCCTGCGTACCCGGATCCGGGACTGCGACGCCCACGTGGTGATCACCGCCGACGGTGGTTACCGGCGCGGCGCCGCCAGCGCGCTGAAAGCGAACGTCGACGCCGCCGTGCGCGACTGCCCCGACGTGCGACACGTCGTCGTGGTGCGCCGCACCGGCCAGGAGATCGCCTGGAACACCGAGCTGGACGTGTGGTGGCACGATCTGGTCGACCGGCAGAGCAGCGAACACACGCCGGACTTCTTCGAGTCCGGCCATCCCCTCTACATCCTCTACACCTCCGGCACCACCGGGAAACCGAAGGGCATCCTGCACACCACCGGTGGCTACCTGACCTATGTGGCGTGGACACACTGGGCGGTGTTCGACCTCAAACCCGAGACCGACATCTACTGGTGCAGCGCGGATGTCGGGTGGGTGACCGGGCATTCCTACATTGTGTACGGGCCGCTGGCCAACGGTGCCACCTCGGTCATGTACGAGGGCACCCCGGACACGCCGCACCAGGGCCGCTGGTGGGAGCTGGTGGAGAAATACCGGGTGTCGATCCTCTACACCGCGCCGACCGCGATCCGCACGGCTATGAAATGGGGCGCCGACATTCCGCGCCGGTTCGACCTGTCCAGCCTGCGGGTGCTGGGCACGGTGGGCGAGCCGATCAACCCGGAGGCGTGGATGTGGTATCGCGAGCACATCGGCGGTCAGCGGTGCCCCATCGTGGATACCTGGTGGCAGACCGAAACCGGCGGCATCCTCATCACCCCGCTGCCCGGAGTGCACACCACCAAGCCCGGCTCGGCGATCCGGCCGCTCCCGGGGATTTCCGCGGAGATCTACAACGACGACGGGCACCTGCTGCCGCGAAAGGACGCCGCCGGGTATCTCGTGCTGACCGAACCGTGGCCAGGGATGATGCGCACCATCTGGGGCGACGACGAGCGCTACCGCGAGACCTACTGGTCCCGCTTCCCCGGTGTGTATTTCGCCGGCGACGGCGCAAAATGGGACACCGACGGTGATATCTGGCTGCTCGGCCGGGTCGACGACGTCATGAACGTGTCCGGGCACCGGATCTCCACCATCGAGGTCGAGTCCGCCCTCGTGTCGCACCCCGGCGTGGCGGAGGCCGCCGTGGTCGGCTCCCCGGACCCGACCACCGGGCAGGCCATCGTCGCGTTCGTCATCCCGCGGGGCCGCCCCGAGACCGACGGGCAGACCTTCGCCCGGGAGTTGCGCGAGCACGTGACCCGCGAGATCGGGCCCATCGCGAAGCCGAAGCAACTCCTCGTCGTCGCGGAGTTGCCGAAGACCCGCTCCGGCAAGATCATGCGCCGCCTGCTACGCGACGTCGCGTCGAACCGGGAACTCGGTGACGTCACCACGCTGACCGACAGCTCGGTCATGGATCTGATCAAGGAGAAACTGCCCAACGCGCCCCGCGAAGACTGACCATGTCCAAGGTCAGCGACGCCGAGGTGTTGCTCCTCTTCGGACTCGGGCACGGCTGTCGCGGCTGCTGCCAGTGCTGGGCGCGACCAGGCTCCCGGTGCGCCCGGTTCGGGATTCCGGTTGTGAGGTCAGGGTTTGTGGCGCCAGCGGAAACGCCACACGATCAGCACGGCTGGTATCACGACGACGAGCAGCACGCCCACCGCCAGCAGCGTCGATGATCTCAGCTGGGCTCCGAGAAGGAGTAGCAGCAGGCCGGCGGCGAAGGAAGCGAGCATGCCGCCGAGGACGGCGACGAAGCCACCGGAGGCCGTGGCCCGGCCGGTGGCGAGCAGGCGCGCCAGGGCGGGGTCGTCGTTTGTCAGGTGGTGCTGGATCTCGGCGAGTCGCCGCGCCTCAGGTGATTCCATGGTGGTTACCGGCCCACGGTGCCGTCGGTGAGGGTGAATCCGGTGATGAATTCGGGGTGGATGCGCAGGACTTGGTCCATGTGCTGGTCGGCCCACGGGGTGAGGAGTTGTTCGTAGCGGGCGATGGCGTCGGGGTCGGTGACTTTGCGGGCGATGCCGGTGACCACGACGCTCCAGCCGATGTGGGTGTCGGGGTCGATGTCGTCGGCTTCGTAGGCGACGACGGCGTTGATGCTGGAGGTCAGGGCGGCGCCGGTGTGGCTGCGGATGATGACGTCACCGTCGTCGAGGATGTGGTTGACCGGGCGGATCGCGGGCAGTGCGTCGGCGGTGAACACGATCCGGCCGAGCTCGACGGAGCCGAGCAGGCGGAGCGCTTCGGCGCGGCCGAGTTCGGTCATCTGCCGGGTGTGCTGACCGGTGTTCATGACGTGGTGGGTATCCCCTCTGCGGCGGCGAACCGGTAGGGCATTTCGGTGGTGTCCAGCCGGCTGGCGGCGTGTGCCGGGGTGAGCCGGGGGATGTCGTGCACGGTGCGTTTGCGGCGCACGATCGTGCACCGCGCCGGCGGGACGGACACCATGGGCTGGCTGCTGGGGCGGTAGGGGTCCGGCCGCGGCTGCGCCGGGTGGGCCAGTCTCGTGATGCGGTCGCGCAGCAGGCTGGCCGCTTCGCGGAAGAACGCCGCCACCGCCTGGGCGCGGATCGGCCGCCCGTCCACGGTCAGGTTGGCCTGCGCGAGCGCACCGTCGAGTACCACGCCCGAGGTCTGGACCACGAGGTCACGACCAGCCATCGGCCTGCCCCTCCACGACTCCGCAAACACTTGCAGAGTTTCGCAACTCATGCTTCATGTAGGTGATTGTCACCCACATAGTGCCTCCACGAAAGGGCAGAAGGTCACATTCGATCACTGGGGGTGTCAGATTCCGTGCACGGTGAGGTCGTCGACGTCGTAGCGGAGGTCGTTGTGCACCGCGATCACACCGAATGTGCACGCGGCCACGGACGCGGCACGGTCGGTCATACTGCGCAGGTACAGCGTGCCGTCGAGCGTGACGACACCGTCGGTGACGTGCACGGTGACCTCCGCCGGGACGCGGTTGCCCAGGTCGGCGCGGATGGCGGAATCGGGGCGCAGGAAGGTGCCCAGCGCGTCTCGGTGGGTGAACACGCCACCCAGGCGACCCTCGCTGTCGACGACACACACTTGGGCGAGGTGATGGTCGGCGAGGTGGCGCAGCGCCGCATGCACGGATGTGCCGGCGGGGATAGTGGGTGCCGGGGTGGTCATCAGCTCGGCGGCGGTGAGGCCGCCGGCTTTGCGCCACCGGCCCCAGCAGCGCACGCCGCCCAGCAGAGGCGGTAGGTCGGTGCCGCCGTGGAACTCCAGTTTTATGGCGGCATCCGCGGCGGTTACCACACCCACCGGCCGGCCCATGGTGTCGATGACGGGTAGTGCGGGGAGATCGTGGGCGACGAGGATGGTCACGACTTCCCGGAACGGGGTGTCGGGTCCCGCGGTGAACACCTGGCGGGTCATCACGTCGGCGACTGGGTGGTTGCACATACCGGCCTCGTTTTCTGACTTGCTAAGGTTAGCAACTGTTGAACGGTGCGCCCAGATGTGCGCGGGAGGAGTGCGGGTGAGCAGGCCGCTGTATCAGTTGAAGGCGGAGTTCTTCAAGACGTTGGCTCATCCTGCTCGGATCCGGGTGCTGGAGCTGCTGTCCGAGCGCGAGCACGCGGTGGCGGAGATGCTGCCGGAGGTGGGCATCGAGCCGGCGAACCTGTCGCAGCAGCTGGCGGTGCTGCGCCGCGCGGGCCTGGTGACCACCCGCAAGGAGGGCTCGAGCGTGTTCTACTCGCTGACCAGTCCCCATGTCGCGGAGCTGCTGGCGGTGGCACGCAAGATCCTGACCGGGGTGCTGTCCGGGCAGGTCGAACTGCTCGATGACCTGCGCACCCCGGCACCTGCCGCCCGCGGCCGAGGAAACTCTCGGCGCCGCTAGAACGCGCTGCGACGCACTCACGACGCGGTGCCCGGCCCGAAAGTCGTTGTCGCCGTTGGGATTGTGCCGGCCGCAGTGGCGCTGACCGCCGGGTCCGGTGCTGGCGCGGCAGCATCGTCCACCGCGCCGAACTGGCCACCGACGGCACCCTCACCCGGATCAAGCTCGCGCTGGCCGACACGATCGTCCCCGACTTCAAGCTCTCCCACGCCGCCAACGACCTGTGAATAGTTGCAGACTTTGTCAAGTGCCAACGTGGTAGATTTCCTACATTCGCACACGTGGGAGACGGGAGGGCACGGTGAGTGAGTTCGCCAGCGAGCTGCACCGCGGGATCCTGGAGGCCCAGCAAGCCGCCCAGGGCGCCTTGGACACCGGGCACCCGTACGAGGCCTACCTGTACCGGGCGCGCCTGGCCGACCTGCTCGAGATGGCGGGCCGGCACGGCGTCGACACCAGCGCCCTCGTCGATGCCGGGGTCCGGGAGGAACTGGCCGAGGACGAGGCCGCGCTGCGGGAATGAGCTGCCTCCCCGGGCAGGCAGCCGGGTTGGCCGTGGTGGGCGATGGCAGCGCCGGCCATGGCGCCGAAACACCCGACCCTGGCGAGGTTCTCACCGCACTCACCGCCGATGTCCGGCTGCTGCGCGACCATGGTCTGGTCACCGCCTTCCCGGTCGCGGTGAGTGTGCGCGACGCGAACCAGCTCAGCTCCGCTCTGCGAGCGCTTCCGCCGGGCACCACCGCGATCTTCCTCGCCCGCACCGCAGCCGATCGGCTCAGCGCGCCCAGCAGGAGCTCGCCAACACCAGCCTCACCCCGGTCGTGACCGAGCAAGACACCACCGCCATAGCGTTGACGGCGGCGCTGCTCACCACCCTGCGACGCAGCGGGATCCCGCCGGACTCCACCCGCGTTGTCGTTGCCGGGACCGAGAAACTGCCGACGCTGGTGCCGCTGCTGATGGCCACCGGGATCGGCGACATCACCTCCTGGAACGACACGGACGCCCTCGCGTTCCCGCTGGCGGTCGTGACCCGCGATGCCACCGCCGTGATCGACGTGGCCAGGCCCACCTCGACCCGTACGTTCACGCCCGACCTGCCGATCCTGGTGCCCGATGGCATCGGGCATCTCCTCGCCCTGCCGGGCCTGCTGCGGGCGCTGCGGGAGAACCTCGGCTCGGGGTTCGGCGCCGCGCCACTGCACCGGCTGGACGTGCACCACGCCTGCGTGCAGGCGCTGGCCGCGCTCACCCCCATCGACCGGGCCCTACCCGAACCGGCCGACCCGGACCTCACCACGACGGTCGCCCGGGCCGCGACCCGCATCCTGCGCCTGCCCCGGTAAGGACCGCGACCGGCGTCAGGGATCCACGCCAACTCACCCACGACCATGCCACCGACCAGCGACGCCGGCAGCTCCGCCGGACCGACGTGGTACCAGGCCGGGCTCCGCAGGTGACGAGGACTTTGGTCCCCACCCGGAAGTGACATCCAGCCGTATCGAGTATCACAATTCGGTGCCTTCACTACGAAATGACGGCGATGCCGTCATAAACCCCACCGCAGTGGTTCGCCCGCGCTCGGCGGCACGTCGGGGTCCCGAGCCCGCGCGATCTGCCAGCACAATCCACCGTCTGTTCGCGATGAGGGGGCCGACATGAACAGTGTCGCGCTGACACACCGCGAGTGCGTCCGGCTCCTCCGGTCGCCCGAACGCGGCCGGTACGGAACCGTCACGATCGACGACCTGGCGCCGATTCCACTCCTCTGCCTCATGCTCGACGACGGAGACCTGCTGATCCCCACTGGGGACGACCGCTCACTGATCCGGGCAGCAGCAGGGCGTCCCGTATCGGTCGAGTTCGCCCACCGCGACCGGGACAACAAGCAGTGCTGGACCGTACGCGGGATCGGGCTGGCCCGCCCGATGAGTGCGCTCGACCGCCCACGCCCGCTACCGCGCAGCACCGTGCTCGCCACGCCCGGCGCATTCCGCAACGGCATCCGCGTCGTGATCGCCCACCTCACTGGAAGCCAGACGGCCACCGACGCCGCGATCCCACAACCACGAAATGCCGGCATCGCCTGACTGGATACCGATGTGCGCGCCAGGCAACGGTCCCATCACCGGTCGCGTCCGGCACCACGATCACCGAGCACGGCAAGAACACGGTTCGCAAAGTTGGTCAACCACGGCCATCGGAGCGGGGGGACTAGGCCCGACCGCCAACAAATACCGTAACCAGTGGCACGTAAGAAAGAAACTCCATCGGCGCCGCGCCCCATGACTACGCAACGATCCGGCGCGTCGCATCCCGCCGCTCTGTGACCGGGATCGCACTTGATAGCAATTGCAGGTTTTGTTAACTGCTAACATGCTACCTTTCCCATGTTTGCAGAGATTGTGGACAGGGAGAAGGAGAGCCCGTGACCGCGCTGGCCCCAGAGCCGATCGACGTACGACCGCATCTCATCCGCGAACGGGACAAGGGGTCGGTCCTGCTGCGGTTGTTCCGGACGACCGATCACAAGCAGATCGGCATCATGTACCTGGTCACGTCGTTCGCCTTCTTCATGGTCGGCGGCGCGATGGCGATGCTGATCCGTACCGAGCTCGCCCGGCCCGGGATGCAGTTCCTGTCCAACGAGCAGTACAACCAGCTGTTCACCATGCACGGCACGGTGATGCTGCTGCTGTACGCGACCCCGAGCGTGTTCGGGTTCGCGAACTTCATCCTGCCGCTGCAGATCGGCTCCCCGGACGTGGCGTTCCCCCGGCTGAACGCGTTCTCCTACTGGCTGTTCCTGTTCGGCAGCCTGATGGTGCTCGCGGGGTTCCTGACTCCGGGTGGTGCCGCGGACTTCGGCTGGTTCGCCTACACACCGCTCTCGGACGCGATCCACTCGCCCGGTGTCGGGGCGGATCTGTGGCTGACCGGGCTCGCCGTGGGTGGTCTGGGCACGATCCTGGGTGCGGTCAACATGATCACCACGGTGCTGTCCCTGCGGGCGCCGGGGATGACGATGTTCCGGATGCCGATCTTCACCTGGAACATCCTGGTCACCAGCATCCTGGTGCTGATCGCGTTTCCCATCCTCACCGCCGCCATCCTGGGGTTGATCGCGGACCGGAAACTCGGTGCCCACCTGTTCGACCCCGCCAACGGCGGCGTGATCCTGTGGCAGCACCTGTTCTGGTTCTTCGGCCATCCCGAGGTGTACATCCTCGCGCTGCCGTTCTTCGGCATCGCCTCGGAGATCTTCCCGGTCTTCTCCCGCAAACCCGTGTTCGGCTACAAGGGCCTGGTTTACGCGACACTGGGGATCGCCGCGACCTCGGTGGCGGTCTGGGCGCACCACATGTACGCGACCGGCTCGGTGCTGCTGCCGTTCTTCTCGTTCATGACCTTCCTCGTCGCGGTGCCGACCGGGGTGAAGTTCTTCAACTGGATCGGCACCCTGTGGAAGGGGCACATCACCTTCGAGACCCCGATGCTGTTCTCCCTCGGGTTCATAGTCACGTTCCTCTTCGGCGGGCTGACCGGGGTGCTGCTCGCCGCACCGCCGATCGACTTCCACGTGTCGGACTCGTATTTCGTGGTGGCGCACTTCCACTACGTGCTCTACGGCACGATCGTGTTCGCCACCTTCGCCGGGATCTACTTCTGGTTCCCCAAGATCACCGGCCGGATGATGGACGAGAAGCTGGGCAAGCTCCACTTCTGGACCACGTTCATCGGCTTCCACACCACGTTCCTGGTGCAGCACTGGCTCGGCGCCGAAGGCATGCCCCGCCGCTACGCCGACTACCTGCCCACCGACGGGTTCACCACACTCAACACGATCTCCACGATCGGCGCCTACATCCTCGGCGCCTCCACGCTGCCGTTCATCTACAACATCTTCAAGAGCTACCGCTACGGCGAAATCGTCACGGTCGACGACCCGTGGGGCTACGGCAACTCGCTCGAATGGGCCACCACCTGCCCACCGCCGCGGCACAACTTCACCGAACTGCCCCGGATCCGGTCCGAACGCCCGGCGTTCGAGCTGCACTACCCGCACATGGTCCAACGCCTCCAGGACGAAGGGGAGATCACGTTCTTCGGTAAGCCCAAGGCACACAAGGACGCATGAGTCCGGCTGGCTCCCGGCCCTGGTCCGCTCACCTCGGGGTGCCGATCACCCCGCAGACCGCGCACACCTTCGCGAACGGCGAATGTGGAGCGCCACCACGACGACCTTGAGATCCCCGTCGTCGCACCGAATTCCGGGCGAGTGAAACTCGCCGACTACCGGGCGAACGGGAGAGTGAACAAGGTCCCGAACACCGGCATGCTCTGCCGTGACGCGTTCTACGCCGCCACCTATCGCTCGGCGTTGAGCTGGTGTGGCTGACGGTGTGGTAACCGGCAGATGAACTGTTTCTCACGCCAGGCGACGCTTCGGCAAACCAGCAGCTCGCGGGTGCGATCGGCCGTGGGCCAGTCTTCCGGTCGCCGTGACCGCCGCCCGATAGTTCTACATCTGATGTAGTAGATTTCGGGAGTGCGAGGACGCGCCCGGCCACGGTTCGGGCGGCCTAGCACGACGCCGGCACAGGAGCGAGAGTGAGCAGATGTCTGTCTTGACCTATCCGGAAATGATCGTGGTCGGCCTCCTGCAGGGCGTCAGCGAGCTGTTCCCCGTGTCGAGCCTGGGGCACAGCGTGCTGGTCCCAGGGTTGATCGGCGGGAGTTGGGCGCGCGATCTGGACATGTCGGCGAAGGGCTCGCCGTATCTGGACTCACTGGTGGCCATGCACGTCGCGACGGCCGCCGCGCTGGTGATCTTCTTCTGGCGGGACTGGGTGCGCATCATCGGCGCGTTGTTCGGCTCCATCCGCCACCGCCGCATCTCGACCCCGGATGAGCGGTTGGCGTGGCTCCTGGTGGTGGCCACGATCCCGGTCGGGATCGCCGGGCTGGCGCTGGACAAGGTGATGCGCGAATACCTCGGCAAGCCTGTACCCGCCGCGGTATTCCTCTTACTCAACGGGATTGTGCTGTTCACTGTCGAACGCCTCCAGCGCACCCGCCGCGCGACCGCGGCGGCCCGCACACCCGGGCCGGGCGCCGCGTCTCGCCGGGACATCGGCGAGCAGCCCACGATGGTCATGCCGGCGGTTGCCGCACGCGGACCAGCGCGAGACGTGGCGAACCAGCCCACCACCCGCATGCGCGCCGTGTCCGCCGACGAGGCCAGCGACGCCCGGCTGGCCCGGCTGGGCTGGTGGGAGGCCATCGCGATCGGCGCCTGCCAGATCCTCGCACTGCTGCCCGGCATCAGCCGATCCGGCGCCACTATGGCCGGCGGCCTGCTGCGAGGTCTGCGGCACGACGACGCGGCGCGGTTCGCGTTCCTGCTGGCCACCCCAGTCATCGCCGCCGCCGGAATGCTGAAAGTTCCCGAACTGGCGCGCCCCGAGATGCACGGCGCGATCGGTCCCACCCTCGTGGGCAGCCTGGTCGCCGGGGTCGGAGCGTACTTCTCGGTGCGGTTTCTGGTCCGCTACTTCCAAACCCGCACCCTGACCCCGTTCGCGATCTACTGCGTGATCGCCGGACTGGGCTGCCTGGCCTACTTCACTCTCACCTGATCCCGCTGTGGGTCCCGCGGTTCCGAGGCCGGGATGACAGCGCTGCCGTCGCCGGTAGCCGGACCGAGCCGGGCGATGTTGCGGTGGTTGAGCACCTGGGCGCACCCGGTGCTGACGATCCCGACGGAGGCGGCATGCTGCCGCGTCGTCCAGTGATGATTTTGGATCGCTTGTTGTCACGCATCCGTTTCACCCGCTGCGGGGGCAGCGGCTGGGGGTTCTTTACGTCAAGCGCAGGGCCGGGGACACGGTTTTCGTGTGTTCGGCCGTGGTCTCTGGGCTGATCACGTTGTCGCGGGGCTGGGCCGATCGGGGTGAGTCGTCGTATCTCATGTCCTCTGCGTCTGGTCGGGTGCGCCGAGCCGGAAAACCGGATGCAGGCGTACCTCGGCCGCGATGTCCTCGTCCGGCGACTCCGCCCTCACGTCGAAGTAGGGCTGAATCACGGGCACCTCGCGCAGGTATTGCCGCAGCACGGGAACGCTGCCCTGCGGGCTCAGCTCGGTGACGTGCAGGGTTTCCGTCCGGCGGCCTGCCTGCCGGTACGGCGGCCCGGGACGGTGAGCACGTGCCGGTACGACTTGCCCAGCCCGAGGCGGGGCATGGCCGCGAAGGCGCGGTTGACCAGGCGCGCGCCGGAGTTGGTTCGATACGTTCTGGCGATCGGTTCTCCTCAGGTCCGCGCGCGGACGGTGGTGGCCTGGGCACGGGTGGCCGGCCAGCCGAGCAGCAGCATCAGCAGCCCGACAACGGGTGCCACGATGCTCCACCATGCGGCGACGGCCAGCGGCACGGCCCCGAGGACGAGCAGGGCCGAGGCGATGACCCGGGATCTGCGTGCGGCGAGTAGGGCGGCGAGCACGAGCACCGCGCCGGTGAGTCCCAGCACGCAGTCGAGGCCGTATCCGGCGAACCCGATCCACGCGTAGAGCAGGGCCAGGATCGCGGTCAGCGCGGTGGTCCACCAGGTCCACAATGTATGGTTCATGGCGTGACCTCCTTGTGGGTCAACGAAGTTGGGCGTCCTCGGCGGGGCGGCGAGGGCTGGGCAGCGGGTCGGCGGTGGGGTAGCCGGTCCGGAACGCCATCACCGGGTGCCAGCCGGATGGCAGCCTGCCGGCCATGGCGTTGGTGAATCGCGGGGGCAGGCTGGGCACGGAAGTCTCCCGGTCCATGCGTTCGAGTACCTGGTTCAGCGCTCGTTTGAGATATCCGCTCGCCGCAGCAACGTTACCCGCTACGCGCAAGGCCCTGCTGATCCCGAACCACAAGCTGAGGACGCCCGCGTCCACGACACCGCGGCCGACGTTGTGACCGGCAACGATGTGGGCATGCTCATCAGGACCAGGGCACGCAGCGTCTCGTGGTTTGCCGTTTCATTATGCAGCCATTCGGCCACATAGTGAGTCATGTGCCGGAGGAGCTGCGCAGCACGTCCTGGATCGAGACGATGCAGTCTATCTCGTAAGGTCTGTTGCACGATCTCGTTCATGTGCACTGAGATACTCGACGCTGATAGCCCGCTGTCCACGAGCCATTCCAGATCCTGGTCGCGGCGGACGAGCGAGAGCCGGCTCAATGATCGGAGAATCTCGTGGTGCACCGCGTGTGATCCCACGGACCGACCCGGACGCGAGGTTACGTCAGCGGCAGCGTCGATCAGCAACTGCAGCGGAATGTGGTGCTCACCCAGGTGAGCCACCAGATAGATCATGGTGTCAACGATGATCGAGGGCACGGAACCCGCGTCGCCACGCGGGGCGTCGTTCATGCGTTCCGCGGCGAGCTCGATGGCACCGACCAGGCTGCCGTGATATCCGTGGGGACCGCGGTCGGAGTCGGCCAGGGACCGCTGCCGGATCTGGATCTCGGCCGTGTAGTGATCGATCCCGCCCAGTCCGGTGCCGACACTGGACAGGTAGGCCGCGGCCAGTTCCAGCGCCAGCGGCCAATCACGCATAAACTCGGCGAGATGGTTCAGCTGTTCCCGTTCATCGTCGGCCGGCTGGTAGACATTAGGAAGAAGGCGGCGGCGCAGGAGGTCGACCGACTGTGCTCGGCTCATACGTGGAACTTCGACTGTCGAGATGCCGCTGCCGTGCCAGGCTCCCTGTTCGATCGTCGTGACCAGCACGCGTCCCCAGCCGCGGCGTGGAATCCATGATTGGACGGCCTTGGCGTCGACCGCGTTGTCGAACACCATCAACCAGGATCCTGGACACGCACTGAGAAGCCGATGGACACGCTGACGCAGAGCCTCGGCCGAGCGCCCCGTGGCGGCCTGCCGGGCGGGCGGCCCTATCCACTGCCGTAGTGCGTCTTCGATCACGATGAAGGATCTCTGCAGGCTTGCCGTATCCTGCGCTGCCACCCAGAACACGCGATCGAACTCGTAGGCACGGTCGGCGGCCCATCCTGCGGCGAGCGAGGTTTTGCCGATGCCGGACAATCCGAACAGGACGCAGCAGGCAATCCCGTGGTTCTCGGCGTGTCCGGCGAAGGCATCGGTGATGGATTCGGCGAGGTCTTCTCGTACCACGTCGGGAACGACCGGGGCGAGGCCGGCGTGCACATCCCAATCGCGTTCGCTGACCGCTTCGGCGACTGTACGGTCATCGGCGCCAATCTCATCGCGCAGCTCGTCGAGCGACACCATGAGGTCGTCGCGCCCGGTGGCGCGTTCCGCGATGAGGTCGAGAACGTTGCGGAAAACGAGCCCGGTGGACCTCCGACCCGCGCCCTTGCGGTATCGATGTCGCAATTCGCGGATACGGCGCCGAAGCTTGTCCTGATAGGACCCGATGTCGTCCGTGGACAGCACGAGCCGAGTGCGCATCAGCCGGGCACGCCGTTGGGAGTCTGCCTCGGCAAGCTGCGAGCCGCAGTCAGGCACCCCGGAACACAATTCCGAGAGAGCGCTCGTGAACTGGTCGGGTCCCGTGGCCGGCGTGGCCAGCAACTCAGCCAGTTGTCGCACAGCTGGTGCCGGTCGGCGACTTGTCACCAACAGGTACGTCTCGGCGTCGCGTCGCGTGAGGCGCCACAGCTCTCGCCACATCTCTGGCAGATGGCATTTCGAGGCGGTACCGCTCTTCACCTGGGCATCCACGATGGGCACGTCACCAGCGAGCAGCGAAAAATCCAGCTCTTCGCACACGCGTCCGGTCAGCGGATCAAGTCTGGCTTCGACCGAGATCCGCGTAATGCGACCCTCACCGGACTCCAGTTCTCGCAACGCGTAGTCCAGGGCACACAGATTCTGAAACCGAATTCCGCGCGCATTACGGCTGCCTCCGCCATTCGCCACCACAGACCCGGTCCTCGATCACAGTTTTCAAGAAATCTAGCGGTGAGAGAGCGTAGACGACTCGGTCCGCCCGTCGCCGAGCGCCATCACTGTAGCTACGGCGTCGTCCGCGCTGGGCCGCTCACCAGCGCAATCACCGCCGGACAGCTGGCGTCCTCGCCGTCACCGGCAAGCGCCTCGCCCAGGCCACCCGCCGCTCGCCGATGGAACTTGCAGTGCTCGCGCGGCGTCCAAGAGTGATCGGGGGCTTGCTGACAGTGCGAGTCTGCCGGACGATGAGTGGGCACTGTGCGTGTTCGAGGGGGTGGTTTCCATGGTGGATGGTCGGGGGTTTCATGTCGATGTCGACAAGGTGGCGGAGGCAGGAAGGGGGATCAGTCGCAGCGTCAAGGATCAGCAGAGTTTCCAGCTCCGCGGCCTATGCGGCGATGCCGGACTGTATGGCCATCAGGGTGTGCACGACGCGCTGATGGACTTCTGCGTGCGCTGGTCCGACGGCCTGGACATGCTCACCGACGACGCCGACAAGATCGGCAGCGCCCTCACCCGTGCCGCGAACGCCTACCGCGGCGTCGATGATGCGACTGCCCGGACTCTGGGTGGCGATCCCGGCGAGGGGGCGGTCAAGGGTGGCTGAGCTCGGCGAGACCCAGGACCCGGCAGCCTTGATTCCGGGCAAGCCGGAGGCGATCGAAGAGAACGCACGCGTGCTGCAGGCGCGAGCTGGGGAAGCTGGTGACGCCGCCGACGGGTTGAAAGCGATCGACACCGGCGCCTGGCAAGGGCCCGCCGCGTCAGCGTTTCATGACAAGTTCTCCTACGAACCGGGAAAATGGTACGCGGCGGCCGATTCGTTGCAGGCCGCCAGCGGGGCGCTCACCGACTACGCCAGCACGCTGCGGTGGGCGCAGGCCCAGGCGACCGAAGCGATCTCCCTCTGGAACCAGGGCCAAGCCGGCACCCAACAGGCCAAGACCGCACACGACCAGGCAGTCAACCAGGCCACCGCGAACAACCAGGCCCCGCCGGCGTTCACCGACCCGGGCGAGACGCAGCGACAAGCCGCTCGCGACACGCTGCACCGCGCCCGCACCCAGCTTGCCGACAGCGGGAACGTCACCGCCCAGACGCTGCGTGACCGCGCTAGCCAGGCACCGCAGGAATCCAGTTGGCTGGACGACCTCGGGCACACCCTCGCACAGGCCGGCGCCGATGTCGTGAACGGGATGGCCTCCTTCGGTAACGCCATGCTGAACCACCCGTTGGATGTCCTCGCCGCCGCAGGGGGTGCGGGCCTTACGGTGATCAGCGCGGCCGGCGAGGCCTTCGGCGGGCTTTTGGACGCCACCGGCGTGGGTGCGGTCGCCGGCGTGCCGCTCAACGTCGTCTCCGCCGCCGGCATCGCCACCGGAGCCTCGATCACCGGCGCCGCCGTCGCGAACATGGCAACCCACGCCGCCGGCGACGACCACGTCGAACCCATCAAGGTCAACAGCACCAGCGACAGCGCGGGAGCTTCCGCCGCGGACTCGTCCCCGCCAGCGGGAGCACAAGAAGGCTGGTCGTCACGATCCACCAACAACGGGCAAGGAACCGTGTGGCAAAAACCGGGATCCTCCGGCGACGCGAATTCTGTCCGTGTCATGGAGCCCGGCGCCGATCCGCGATACCCGAACGGCTACGTCAAGTTCACCAACGAATACAATCAACCTGTCCGACTCGATGGCAAACCGGGATCCCGGGCAGACACCCACATCCCACGCAACGCAGACGGCTCATACCCGACCCCGGAGGGATGGTAACCATGGATCTTCGCCTGAAAGGGAAGACACTACTCTCCGAGACGGTCGAGTACAGCGCGGTCCTGCACTTCTCCGACGGCTATATGGCACGCATCGAATCACCATTCGGCCTCGATATCTCTGGAAAGCACTACGAGCTTTCACCCGAAACCGATCCACAAGAGTCGTTCCAGCCGATGAAGGGATTGCTCCAGCAGACCGTGACGACCGCCGACGTCGACAATTCAGGCGTACTGAGCCTGGTATTCAGCAACGGAGCCACGATCCGAGTGGAGCCAGACAACGACTACGAAGCGTGGACAGTAGCAGGCCCCGACGGCTTCCTCATCGTCTCGATGCCCGGCGGAGAACTCGCTGTGTGGGAGCCAAAGACCGACTCACCCTGAACAGGCACCAAATACCCTGGCGGGGTATCAAGCTGCCCGGCGGACGTCTTCAAGTCCACAGAGGGCGGTGAGCATGTCAGCGCTGAGGCAGTCGTCCGGAGGTAGCGCGTGCACGTATTCGCGCAGAGTGGGCCGGATTGATGGTGCGGAATGGGGTGGGGCGTAGATCTCCGCGACCGTGCCGCACCTCAGAGGCCGAGGCGATTCTGGCTGTCGTAGCCTCCCGCGAGCAGCTACCCGTCTCGTCTAGTCATTCCGCGGTCGCTGAATCAGCAGGCGACCTCACGGTCCGCGATCACGGTGATCATCGAGAACCTGATCAGCAGCAGGGTTTGAAACGCGGCGGGCTCCACATATACACACAAGCCCGCTCGGACACCGGATACTTAGGTTTCGATGTTGGTGGCGATGCTGGCCTGGATGGCCGCGTAGAGGTCGATGTCTTCGGAGTAAGAGTCGACACTGACCACGATGGCGTAGGGGATTTCGAGGTTCTTGGTGCTCTCGCGCTGCTCCCACCAGCCCAGGATCGGGAAGACGGCGAGGAGCCGGTCTCCGGCGAGTTCGCTGGCGTTGAGTTCGACGTAGTCATGCTGCAGCGTGCCCCGCCCCCGCGCCTGAGAACCGATCGTCCAGGTGTAGCCGCTGCTGGGACCGGCCTCACTCGTCCCGCTGCGGGCGAGTTTGTTGATCCGGCGCCGCAGCTGCAACTCGTTTTCGGTGGGTCCTTGCATCTCCCACCGCAGCCGGCCACCGGCGTACTGCCGGCCAGCCATCGCCTCGGTGGGTTCGATGAAGTAGGCCAGGGTGATCGCGAGCCGGACCGGGGAGTCGGCGTGGTCGCTGATGATGTGGTCCGGCAAGGGAATCCGTAGCATCTGCGCCTGCCGGCCGCCGGGCGCGAGGTGTCCTTCGTAGACGAACACGGGCCGGTTGCTGTCGGCACCGCTCGCGGCCCGCAGGTCGGGAACGCTGTAGCCCACGGCCCGCAGCCGGTCCTTGCGGTCGGTGAACTGTTTCCACATGACGGGTGTCCACTGTGCACTATGGACATACAAGGCCCGCAGCGCTGCGGGTCCCAGGTCCGGGTGTTTCCTGGCCAGGACAGCGAGATCGGCCGCCGCCGATGCCGCGGCGGGACTGGTGGCCCACGTCTGGGTACTCAGCTCCCCGCGGGTATGCCGGTGACTGGTCGTCCACAGCGACAGGTGCTCACCACCCGCGTTGGGCAAACCACCACCGGGCGCGGTGTTTCCGGCCTCCTTCACGATGTCGGGCTTGATCGGACGCCCTGCGACCCCGACATCGGTGCTGGCATACGGGCTGAGCCCACCCACAGGGGCCAACGCCTCCGGGTACGGGCCCTTCCCGTTAGCCGCGGCGCCACCCAGGGCGGTGAAGCCGCCGACGGTGAGGGCGTTCCAGGCTTGCGCGGGCTGGCAGATCGGTTGCCCGAGGTTCGCCACGGGGTCGTCCTCGCGCTCCGTGGCGAGCATGTTGTCAGGAAGGTTGCCCGCGGCGACGACCATCAACCGCCCCCTGCCGCTGTTCCAGGCAAGTTGGTCCACCCCGATCGACCACGCCGTGCGTAGCCCGCTGTCGTTGTCCGCGCCCACGCTGAGGCTGTGCACCACTCTCGCCTCGTCGGCGAGGTCTTCGGCCTCGGTCACGGCCGCCTCGGTGCGTTCCGCCCAGAACTCGGGCTCGTCGTCAGCAGGCCCACCACCGGGAGTCGGGATCAGCCGCATGCCGACCAGCCGGTTCTGTGGCCGCAGCACACCCTGCGCGACACCCTGCAGATAGTCCGGATAGACCGCAATCCCGGCCATCTCCGTGCCGTGCCCGTGCCGGTCGGCCGCATCCGGTTCCCCAGGCACGACGCTGCCCGTGCCCAGCAGCGCCGGCCGCAGGTACGGGTGGTGCGCGCTGGTGCCGGTGTCATACACCGCCACCACGGCCGCGTCTTCCGGCGGTGGCTCCACGCCCACCGGCGGTGCGGCCTTGGCCTCGCCCTGCAACAGGGTCTCGACCAACCGGACCCGTGGCGCGAAGTGCACCTCGTACACCTCCGGCATCAAACCCGGAAGCTCTGCGAGCACGTCGCCGGTCAACCGCGCCAAGAAGATGTCCCGTTCCACACCCTCGTACTGTCGCGGCATGCCACGAAACCCGCCCAGGTCGGCCAGCCAGTGAATGTCCTCGCGCACCCGGGCACGATCCTCGCCGTCGTCGAGGCGCCCGCCGCGGGTCCACAACTCAACCCAGTACGACTGACCGGGGTCGATGTCGTCCTCGCTGAACTCACGCAGGCTCAGATCCGCCAGTGTCGGGACCCGCAGATCCTCGATCCGCGCAACGAGCGCCGCATGCTTCGGGGCGCCAGACTTGGTGTCCTCATCGCGGTAGCGCTCGACCTTCTTACGCAACGCCCGCGCGTCAGTATGGACGTGCAGCAGGGCCTGCCCTTGGTCCACCGCGACCACGATCGCGTCCGAGTTCTTGTCCCCGAGGCTGTGGGCTTGATCGGCGAAACCAGTCGTACCGGTTGCGGCGATCAACTGGCCTTCGCTGTGGGGCGCGCGGTCCTCCTGCGGTCGCCGCGCCTGCTGGACCGCGTCCAGCTCGCGCAACAGCCGCGCGGCGTGTTGTTCCCGCGTGCGTGGCGGCAGCGTCTTCTTACTTGATCCCCCGGGCGCTTGGAATCGTTCCTCGACAGCGCGCGTCACGCGGATCAGGGGCAGCCCCGTCCGGATCATGCACGCCCCGTCTTCAGACTGGCCCCCCGCACACGCAGACGCACCTCGGCATCGATCTCGTTTAGCGAGGGGAATTCGCGGTCATCAAGAATGGCCGCCTTCCGTGCGTTGTCCACCGCCGCCTGTACCTCCGCGAACGACAGTCCTTCACTCTGCTTCGCCAGTTTCTTTACCTCGTCGCCGCCGACCGGCACGGTTCGCAGCAGTCGGCGCAGCAACAGCGCCCGGGCCTCCACCGTCGGGGCGGGGAACTCGAGGACGTCGTCGAATCGCCGCAGCAGCGCCGAATCCAATGTTTCCCCCAAGTTCGTGGCGGCCACGATCAGGCTGTCGCTGTCACAGGCGTCCAGCAACTGCAGGAACGTCCCCACCACACGCTTGGCCTCGCCGACATCGAACTCATCACTGCGGTGCTTGCCCAGCGCGTCGAACTCGTCGAACAGGTACACCGCCCGCACCCGGCCGATGTGGTCGAAAATGTCGGTCAACGTCGCCGCGGTTTCCCCCAGATACCGGTTGAACAGCACCTCCAACCGCACCCGCGCCAACGGCAGCTTCAACTCGCCCGCCAGCGCGTGCGCGGCCATCGTCTTGCCACACCCCGGCGGGCCGTGCAGCAACAACCGCCGACGCGCCATCAAGCCATGCTCAGCCAGTCGCCCCGCCTGGCGCTGTTCGTCCAGCACCCGCTGCACACTGCCCCGCAGCTCATCCGGCAGCACCAGATCCGCCAACTGCACATCGCTATAGCGGACATCCAGTACATCCGCCAGATCACGCGGAGCCCGCGCCAACGGAACGGGGCCGCCCACCGACTGCCGCGACGAACGCTCAGGCTCCGCTGTCTTCGCCTCAGCCAGCAACGCCCGCAACCGGGCGGCCTGACGGGTATGACCGGCACGGGACTCCGCAGCAATCAACTGAGACAACAGGTTCCGCCACCGACGCTCATCACCCAACGTATGCGCACGAACCATCTCCGTGATCAACTCAGCCTGCGCCATGCCCCGCACCTCCTTCCAGACCGTTCAAACAATATCGGAAAACATGCTCCCAGCCCTGCACAACGCCCCCGGGGACGGCGCCACCACGCAGCAACCCATCCACTGAGCGACGGCTCGCCCAGTCATCACCTCCGTGGACGTATGCGTTGTGGCTGGGGACCGTCTGTGTTGGGCGAGCATGCCGCTGCCACGCAACCTCGCGCGCCGTCCGCCGTGATGTCGCCTCGCGACACGAGGATCTTGATGGACACCGCTCGCACGGGTGACACGATCACGTGCGGAGGTAGGCGAGCGCGTCGATGATGCCCGTCATGAAACGGTGGGCGTCTCTGAACAACCGGCAGCTCGCGGTCCTGCGCCGGCTTGAGGCTGGCCAGGACCTCAGCGACCCGCAGAACGGTCGTGCTCGCCAGTCGGCCAACGCCTTGCGCGATCGTGGACTGATCACCATTACCAAGCACGGTGGCCGATAGCAGGCCGAGATGACCGTGGCAGGGCAGTGCTACCTGGAACACGGGATGCACCCTGATCACCCGCGCTCACGCGAAACGGCCACGACTGTCAAGGCCACGCCGCGCCTGTGACCTCCACAGCAACCAACACGCCGCGGGCGCGCCCGCCGGGTACGTCGATCTCGCGACAGGCAGGAACAAACGACACCCAGCCTTCAGCAGCCAACGAGCTTGCCGCGGTCCTGGAGCATCAGGCTTAGGTTCTGACAGCCTGTAGCAGGCAAGTTACGGAATGAAGTCAACCTGGGATGAAAAGGCGGGGAGCGGCCCTTGAAGGGCGGCTCCCCGTGCCTAAGATCTTTGGGTACTACTCTGCAAGGATAGCACCTCGTGTCGGGTGCTACACCAGCGTTGTCCTCAGTTAGCTTGGCCACTGACCCTTACGGGAGCCACGTGCTCGCTCGGGTTCTCGACTTCGTTCGGGAAACGACCCCGTGGCCTCGGCGCCTCTGGGAAGCAAGCAACGTCCTCGCGCTCGAGGAAGCGATCGAGTGTGGGGATTGGACGCGGATGCGCGTGCTCTCACCGGGCGCCGTGTCGTGGTACATGCATGAACTCGAACGCCAACTCGGCCCCGACCGCGGCCTCGGCGACAGCAAGCTGCGTCGAGAAATCACTAGTCTGCTGCGGTCAAAACTGCCGACCGACGGGCGAGAGCGGCGCCGCCTGATCCAGTTGCTTCCGTCGGTCAAGCACGGCTACCTGCGGCGTTGGGCCACGAGCGTCGATTCGGCCAACCCGCCGTCCCCCGAACGGCTTGCCCGCACGCTGACGACTTATCTGCTCGACTGCGGCCACAGCTCTGGCTATCTCAACCGCTGGGCGGCGCAGCTACGGAAGGCCTCAGCCGCGACGTTGGGCGACCTGCTCGAGGGTGCCTGTGGGTTGGCTGAGCAAGTGGACCAGGAATTCGAAGTCTTGATCCCGTTCGTCTCCGTGCCTGACCACGAGGACCTCGCTTCTCATCTCCCTGAATGGCTCAGTCCACCGCAGGCTGCCCGCTGGTTCGCCGAGCACGGTTTCGCCCAGCCGCCGCGGCACAACGGAGCGTTCATTTACCGATTTACCCGTAAGGATCCCGTCGCCGCCGCCCGTGCGGCGGGCGGCATCGTGCGCCGTCTTGAAGCCCGTCGTGTCTATGCCCGAGGCCCGGCCTACAACATCCGAAATCGGCTGCAGCCGGTCGGGAAAGTGTGGATCAAGGGAGAGCCGGAGCCATTGCCACTGGCACCGCCGAACCGGGGGGTAAGCGTGTTGTCGCTGGTGAGTGAGAAGACGATGTACTCGGTCAACCGCAGTGACCGGCTCGACGAGGCCCTCGAACTGGCAGCGCCCCTGCATGACGGCTCGGCTTCAACGGCGGCGGCGGGTGGCTGGGCGGCCGTGGAGTCCCTGCTCTACCACCCCGGTGACGAGCTGGATGTGTCCGAAGGACGTGCCGTGGTGGCCGACCGTCTCGCCGCCATTGTCGCCTGCTCCTGGCCACGCGCCGAGCTTACGACGTTGTCCTACCGGCATCGCCCACCGACGCCGGATCGGCTCAGCCAACGCCTCGACGAATGCAACACCAACATGCAACGAAGCCAAGTGGTCGCCGACGCGCTCACCGACGGAACCAGCACACCGCTGGTGCTTACGTCGCCTCATGAGCACGCTGCCGCCAAACGCATGAAATCGCTGATTGACGACCCGATCGGCCAGCTCACGGAAGTGAACCGGGTGTTGAGCGGTGTCTTTCGACGTCTGTACCGACAGCGCAACATCGTCGTACACGGCGGCAGCACGGAAGCGATCGCCCTCGACGCCGCCCTACGCACCTCGGCGCCACTCATCGGCGCGGCCTTAGACCGGCTCGTTCACGCCCAGCTGATCGACAACGAAGGACCCCTCACACTGGCCGCTCGCGCAGAGAACTCACTGACCCTCGTCGGCGATCCACTCGGTCCCGGCATCACCAGGCTGCTCGGCTGATCAGAACGATCACGTGCGCCTGAGAGAAATGGAACGTGCCTGCTCACCTCAGGCTCGGACAGTCTCAACCTGCTATACGGACGCGGCGTGGCAAGCTTTTCAAGGCGCGGTTTCAGCAACCTGCCTCAGGAAACCCGACCTCATCGGCGTCTTCACTCAGATCGATATCCGTGGGCGTGCGACACACGCTGCTGATGAACGTAGTCGTCGCGGACGGCAATCGCTCTACGAACCGCGGCAGCCCAGCGCGCGCCAGCAGAAACCACTCCCGAGTTATGCCGGAAAATGATTACCTTCCGACGATTTCGTGAGATCTTAGTGTCTCGTGCACGTACATCGAGGCGCGCATCGTCGCGCTGCGCCAAATGGGTGGTTGGCCATCGTTTACGATCGACCACCCTGCCATTAGCGGTAGTGGTGGCTATATGGATCAAGGGCAGACCCGCATCGAGCCACTTGCTTCGGATGACCAGGCAGGTTACGAGGCAGTCGTTCAACTCGGAGACCGGTTCGACGACCGCCTCGGACAACTGCCATATGCCGCTTTCGAAGAGGCCCGCGACGACGCGCGGATCCTGGTCGCGCGGGACGCGGACACCGACACGATCATTGGCTACGCGCTGTACCGTCTACCGCGCAACGAAGTGTCGTTGACGCACCTGTGTGTGGAGCCCGACGCACGTGGAATGGGGATCGCTGGCGCTTTGGTCAAGACGATCACCGAGCGCCACAGCCAGCGCCTCGGCATCCGGGCCAAGTGCCGCGACGACTACGGGCTCGCCGACACCTGGCAACACTTGGGCTTCACCGCACGGGCGAAAACCACGGGCAGAGGCCGCGACCGCACCCCGATGACGGTGTGGTGGAAAGACCACGGTCACCCCGACCTGTTCACCGAGTACGAACTACCCGTCGAGCTGCGAGCCGCGATCGACCTGAACATCGTGCTCGACCTGGCCAGCCCGGCCACGCGCAAGCCCCGGTCCGAGTTCCTGGTCGCGGACCACCTCGCGGGACGCCTGCAACTCGTCGTCAGCTCCGGCATGATCGCCGAAATCAAAGCAGGAGATCCCGCTCGGCGGCGGACGTTACAGGAGGCAATTAACCCGTACCCGGTGGTCAACGCAGATCCGCAACGAGCAACTGACCTGGAGCAGGCCATCCTGGCCGAGGTACAGAAGACCAGCCCACAGTTCCCGGTGACTGATCAAGACCACCGCGATGTCGGACAGGTAGCCCATGCCGCCGCAGCCGGCCTCAGTGTGTTCCTTACCTGGGACGAGAGCCTCATCAAGCAACTGGGACCCGTCGTCGAAACGCTGACGGGTATCAAACTGATGAAACCCGTTTACGTGGTCCTCCATCTCGACGAGCTTGCCAACGCCGAAGCATTCCGGCTGGACAGCCTTGCCGGCAGCGGCTTCACCCACGCCAGAGCCGGCACCCGCATCATCCTCTACGCCAGCACACCGATCCGCTCAGTCCTGGGCACCGCGACACTCCACTCCGTCGACACCGACACCCCCGCGCGCCTGTCGCGACGCCACCGCGGCCAACTCGGACTCACCCGGCGCGAATTCGACGACTACCTCGCCGGTGTCACCGCCGCAGCCTGCCTTACCATCGCCGATGCCCAGCCCCTGCCGGTTCCCTACGAACTCGCCTGGCTACGCGACCAGGCCGAATTCCAGCCGCCACAGAGCTACCGTTATCTCGCCCTCGGCGACCCCGAACCCCTCCACACGCTGGCCGCCACGCAGCTCAAGTAGCCCGACCGGACTGCCACCAGCCCAAGGTGTCGTGTGCCGAGCGTGCCGTTGTCGGGCAGGCCCCCGTAGCGCGCTGTGGCGGACCCCATCGGTCCACATCGGAGGGTCGCAATGCTCCGCGAAAGCGATCTACCCCGGCAACGACCAAGCCGGGACTGTCGATCACCATCAACCCCGCCCCGCGAGCGGAGGCCCCGCCGACAACCCACGTGAGCACACCTGGTCAATGCGAATGCCGCACACGGGCCGCACACGCACCCCGGGGCCGACGACGCACCCTTCGTGTCCCAAAGGTTCGTCGACACCCGCCGCGGGCAGTGCCCGCCATCCGGCGCGTCGCGGAGATTCGGTGCACGGCCCCGCTGTCCAAGTCCGTTCGGCAGCAAAGGGATGGCGCGTTCAGGAGTCGCGCTGAACAACCATGGTCCTTGCCCCGGTGTGCTGGCCCAGTCGTCGACGACAGCGCTCTCGAGGTTAACCGACCAACTGCCCGTGCTCTCCCGGTCCCGCACAGCTGCAGGTCATCGAGCCCCCGAGACCAGCGAAACAGTCGATATCGGATTGCGACGAGGACACCGCCGTCCCCGCTGGAGTCGGATGTCTTCAAGATCATCGGTAGCCGAGCGGGACAGCGGCCGCCCGTTCGTCCTGGCCGGACGGAGGAAAATGGCCTCGAGGACGGACCGGAGCAGCGCCGCCCGGCTGCGTCCGGCTGGCAGTCCGGGCGCCGTCAGCGTGAGACCGGCCACCGGCGGCCGGGCAGCAACGTTCGCGGGGACCGTCTCGTGACCGGACACGCTGGAGCTAACGATGAGTAACCGAGAAGTTTACAAGCGTTGCGGCTGCAGGGCCCCGGACGGGCGCCGGCTCGGGATCTCGTGCCCCCGGCTGGCAGACCGGGGACACGGAAGCTGGTATTTCGCGCTCGAACTCCCCCGCGGCCACGACGGGCGCCGGAACCGCCTCCGCCGGGGTGGCTACCGGTCGCGCCAGGCCGCGCAGGCGGCACGCGCCTACCTGCTGGGCGGCGACCTGGACACCGGCCGCCGGCTGGTCACGCTTGGGCAATGGCTGGACATCTGGCTGGACATGCGCACGCTCAGTGTGTCCACCCGCCGCCTCTACACCCAGCACATCCGCGACTATCTGCGGCCGCATCTGGGCAACGTGCCACTGCCGGAGCTGACGACCGGCCGGATCCAGGCCATGTTCGCCTCCCTGCAGCGCACCTCGGCCCTGCGCGGCCGACCGCTGTCCCCCGCAACCCTGCAACGGATCCGCGCTTGCCTGCGCACCGCCCTGAACGGGGCCATCCGCCACGGACTGCTGGAGCGCAATCCCGCGCGCTGGGTGGAGCTGCCCTCCGGGCAGCGGCCGCGCGCGGTGGTGTGGACACCGGCGCGGGTGGCGCAGTGGCAGGCCACCGGGCAGCGGCCGCCGGTGGCGGTGTGGACCCCCGGGCAGACCGCAGCGTTCCTCCGCCACGCCCACGGCCACCGGCTGTACCCGCTGTACCTGCTGGTGGCCCTGCTCGGGCTCCGGCGCGGGGAGGCCGCCGGACTCCGCTGGTGCGACCTCGACCTGGGCGCCCGGGTCCTGGAGGTCTCGCATCAGGTCCAGGAGCACAACGGACGCACCGTGATCTGCCCGCCCAAAACCGACCACAGCATCCGCACGCTCGCCCTGGACCACGTCACGGCGGCCGAACTGCGGCGCCTCCACGCGGCGTGCCACCGAGCCGGCCAGGGCGAGCCGACCGGCTTCCTGTTCGCCCACCCCGACGGCCGGCCACTGAGCCCGGGCTACCTCACCCACACCTTCCGGCGGCTGACCGCCCAGGCCGGCCTGCCGCCGATCCGGCTGCACGACCTCCGGCACGGCGCGGCCAGCCTGTCCCTGGCCGCGGGCAACGACCTCAAAGCAGTGCAGGACATGCTCGGCCACGCCAGCATCGTGCTCACCGCCGACACCTACACCACCGTCCTGCCCAGCCTCGCCCGGCAGGCCGCCGAGAACACCCTGCGCCTCGTCCTGCAGGCGGCCCGCCAGGATGCCCACGCCATCCGCCAAAGGAGCCACCAGGCGGCGCGGCGCCACCGCGGCCCCGCCCGACGATCACCGGGCACCCACAGACCACGGTGCTGACCGGGCACCCGTGCCCACCGGGCCCGACGCGCGCACCGCAGGCAGGCCCGAAGCCCGCAGGCATGAGCGGGTGAGACCGCCACAGGAAGCGCCGATCAGTGGGTTTCCGCCGGTCTGGGGCCGTCGGGTGCCGACAGCGCCGCCCGGCCCGCGGCGTCATCAAGGGACTCCCCGGTTCCCACCGCGGCCCCACCCAAGATCAACGCCCACCGGCAAGATCTCTCAGACCAGAGAATGTGCTGATGGGCGTCGATTCAGAAGAGAGCCGACTAGGGGACTCGAACCCCTGACCTGCTGTTTACAAGACAGCTGCTCTACCAGCTGAGCTAAGTCGGCATGTCAAGCGTGGCCATCATACTTCGGGCCAGTTGGGCGAGCGGCCCAGGAGCATCAAGATCGCGAGCGCCCGCTCAAGCTGCCGTCGGAGAAGGACACGTCCGCACCAACGGCCAGGTCCCAGCTGTGCACCACGCAGTCGACGAGATGGAACCCCATCGCCTGCTGCGCGCATCCGTGAAGGCCAGCAGCGCCTCGCTCGAACCCGCCGACCGCGAAGGCTTCCTCCGCGCGCTCCGGCTCCTCGTTGGGTAGCGGGAATCGCCGTTTCGTGGATGATCGGCGGGGGTGGCGCAAACCACTGTTACCGCCGTGCAACGGAAGCCCTGCACGCGGCGATGGTCACCGGGGAATCCCAGTAAGGAGGTGGCGGCCCTGTGAAAGGCAACCAGCGCGCCCGGGGCCCGGTGACCCGGCGGCGCGGCTGGCACATCCTCGAAGCGCCCCGGGACCCGAACGTCGATCGGGAGAACCGGCGCAAGCGCTCGACCGAGCCGCGGCGGCGCGCGTGGCACATCCTCGAAGCACCCACCGGTGAGCAACCCGCCCCCGAACCGGGCGCCGACTACGGGCCGGCGCTGCCCGACGACGCGACCGTCAACTTCGTCCTCGACCTCACCCTGCGCATCGGCGAGGTCCAGATGGCCAGCGGCGCGGGCGCGTCCGACGTCACCGCGACCATCCTCGCCCTGACCTCGGCGCTGGGCATGCCGCACTGCGAGGTGGACGTCATCTTCACGTCCATCACCGTCACCTGCCACCGCGGCACCGACATGGCCCCGGTGAGCGCGGTGCGCGTGGTCCGCTCCCGCAGCCTCGACTACACCCGCCTGTCCGAAACCGAACTCCTCGTCCGGCAGATCACCCGTGGCCGGACGAGCGCGGAAGAGGCGTACGCGGCCCTGCACCGCATCACCGGCGCGCCGCACCCGTACCCACGTTGGGTCGCGACGCTCGCCTGGGGCGGGATGGCCTTCTTCATCACGCTGCTCATCGGCGGCACCCTCGACCTCGCGGTCGGCGCGCTCGTCATCTCCTCCCTCGTGGACCGGCTCGGCCGCCTGCTCAACAAGTACGCCCTGCCGTTCTTCTTCCAGCAGGCCGTCGGCGGTCTCGTCGCCACCGGGCTGGCGACCCTCACCGTCAAGACAGGCCTGGTGCCGACCTCGTTCTCCACGCTCGTCGCCTCCGCGGCGATCACCGTGCTGCTGTCGGGCCTGTCCACCGTCTCCGCCGTGCAGGACGCCATCACCGGGTACAACGTCACCGCCGCGGGCCGCACGATGGAGACCGCCCTGATGAGTGCCGGGCTCATCACCGGCGTCGCGTTCGCGCTGAACCTGGCCAAGTCGTTCGGCTTCCCCCAGGTCGAACCCGAACTGCCCACGCAGACCGTGCTGACGCTGCCGGTGATGATCGTCGCGGGCGCGGGCACGGCCGCCTGCTTCGCGCTCGGCAGCTACTCCAAACTCCGCCCGCTGCTGGTCGCGGCCACGGCGGGCGCGATCGGCGCGGGCGTGTACGGCGGTCTCGTGCTCGCCACGTTCGACGTCATCACCGCGTCCGGGGTCGCGGCGACGCTCGTCGGGTTCTGCGGCGGCGTGCTTTCCCGGCGGCTGAAGGTGACCCCGCTCGTCGTCGCGGTGTCCGGTATCACGCCGCTGCTGCCCGGTCTTTCGACCTACCGTGGCCTGTATGAACTGGCGACGCAGGGCAACGGCAACGTCTCTACCCTGATGAAGGCGGTCACCATCGGGCTGGCCCTGGCCGCGGGCGTGGTGCTCGGCGAGTATCTGGCCCAGCCGGTACGCACCGGGCTGGGCAGACTCGAGCGGAGGCTGGCGGGTCCCCGGCTCGCCGGGCCGCTGCGGGCGTCGGACGGCCGGCTGGAGTAAGGCCGTTCCGCCACCGCGCGGTCGATCTTGCCCGGTGGCTGCGCGATAGTCTTCGTACCGCCGCGCCCGCAAGAGTGAGGGAGCAGCCAGCGTGGGTCAACAAGAGATCGGGAACGGCTCGGCGGATTTCGTCGTCGTCGCCAACAGGTTGCCCGTCGACCTCGACAGAGGCGCCGACGGCACCCAGCGCTGGACGGCGAGCCCCGGCGGCCTGGTGACCGCGCTGGAACCGTTCCTGCGCTCCCGCAAGGGCGCCTGGGTCGGCTGGCCGGGGGTTCCCGGGGTCGAGGTCGACCCGTTCAGCGACGAGGGCATGGTCCTCTACCCGGTCGCACTGACCGCGGAAGACGTGCGCGACTACTACGAAGGCTTCTCCAACGCGACCCTCTGGCCGCTCTACCACGACGTCGTCGAGCGCCCGGTGTTCGACCGCGGCTGGTGGGAAAGCTACGTCAAGATCAACCGCCGCTTCGCTGAGGCCAGCGCCAGGGTCGCCGCCGGCGGCGCGACCGTCTGGGTGCAGGACTACCAGCTGCAACTGGTCCCCAGCATGCTCCGCGAACTGCGGCCGGACCTGCGCATCGGCTTCTTCCTGCACATCCCGTTCCCGCCGGTCGAGCTGTTCATGCAGCTGCCGTGGCGGGCCGAGATCGTGCGCGGGCTGATCGGCGCCGACCTCGTCGGCTTCCACCGGCCCGGCGGCGCGCAGAACTTCCTGTGGCTGGCGCGCACCCTGGTCGGCCTCGAACCGAGCCGGGGCGCCGTCGGGGTCCGGTCCCGGCCAGGCATGATGCAGGTCGGCAACCGGACGGTCCGGGTCGGCGCGTTCCCCATCTCGATCGACGCCGCCAAGCTCGACACGCTCGCCCGCACCAGACAGGTCGCCGAGCGCGCCGCCGAGATCCGCCGTGATCTGGGCAATCCCAGGACGGTGCTGCTCGGGGTGGACCGCCTCGACTACACCAAGGGCATCGACCTGCGGCTGCAGGCGCTGCACGAGCTACTGCACGAGGGCAGGGTGAAACCCGAGGACGTGACGTTCGTGCAGCTCGCCACGCCCAGCCGGGAACGCGTCGAGCACTACCAGCGGATGCGCAGCGACATCGAGCAGATGGTGGGCCGCATCAACGGCGAGTTCGCCCGGGTGGGGCATCCCGTCGTGCACTACCTGCACCAGTCGGTCAGCCGCACCGAGCTGGCCGCGTTCTACTCGGCCGCGGACGTCATGGTGGTGACCCCACTGCGCGATGGGATGAATCTGGTCTGCAAGGAGTACGTGGCGTGCCGGCACGATCTCGGCGGCGTACTCGTGCTGAGCGAGTTCGCCGGCGCGGCGGCCGAGCTGACCAGCGCCTTCCTGGTCAATCCGCACGATCTCGACGGGGTGAAGAACGCCCTGGAGGCGGCGATTACGCTCGACCCTGCCGAGGGCAGGCGCCGGATGCGAGCATTACGGCGTCAGGTCCTCACCCATGACGTAGACCGGTGGGCACGATCGTTCCTGGAAGCACTCGGATCCGAGCCGGCTTCCTGATTCAGCCGACTTGTCGACAAGCTTTTGAGCTCCTGAAGGAGGAGTGGTGACCGCCGAGTCCCTGCCCGCCGAGCTGCGCCGTGCGATCGTGCAGATCGCCCGCACGCCGCGACTGCTGGTCGCGTGCGACTACGACGGGACCTTGGCTCCGATCGTGACCAACCCGCACGAGGCGAGGCCGCTGCCCGAGTCCGTCGGCGCGCTGCGCTCGCTCGCCGGGCTGCACGAGACGACCACCGCGGTGATCTCCGGCCGCGCCCTGCGCGATCTGGCGATCCTGTCCCGCCTGCCGTCCGAGGTCCACCTGGTCGGCAGCCACGGTTCCGAGTTCGACATCGGGTTCGTGCACGCGCTCGACAAGAAGGCCCGCGAGCTGCACCGCAAGCTCGAGCGCGAGCTGGAGGAGCTGGCCGACGGCGTGCCCGGGGTGCAGCTGGAGGTCAAGCCCGCGAGCATCGCGGTGCACGTTCGCCGCGCCGAGCGCGACGCCGCGCACGGCGTCCTCGAATCGATCCACAGTGGACCGTGCACTTGGGACGGTGTGACGACGACGGATGGCAAGGAGGTCGTCGAACTCGCGGTCGTGCAGACCGACAAGGGCCGCGCGCTCGACACCCTGCGCCACCAGGTCGGCGCGACGGCCGCGGTGTTCCTCGGCGACGACGTGACCGACGAGAAGGCGTTCGCGCGGCTGTCCGGTCCGGACGTCGGCGTCAAGGTGGGCGGCGGGGAAACCCTTGCCACATACCATGTCGGGGGCACCGAGGACGTCGCGACCGCGCTCGCGTTCATCCTGGAGGAGCGGCGGAACTGGCTCTACGGCGAGCAGGCGCCGCCCATCGAGCGGCTGTCCATGCTGGCCAACGAGCGTTCGGTCGCGCTGCTCACCCCGGACGCCAGGCTCACCTGGCTGTGCCACCCCGGGCCCGATGCGCCCGCGGTGTTCGCGGACCTGCTCGGCGGCACCGGCGCGGGACATTTCTCGATCAACCCCGCGCGCGGGGATTCCACGCAGCGCAACGGGAACCTGCCGCTCGGCCAGCGCTATCTGCCGGCCACGATGACGGTCGAGACCCGCTGGTCCCGGCTGCTCGTCACCGACTACCTCGAGCCGGACACCCCCGCGCACCGGACGGACCTGGTGCGGGTCATCTCCGGGGCGACGGCGGCCACGGTGGTGTTCGCGCCGCGACCCGAGTTCGGCGCCGTGCCGGTCAACCTGGTGCCCGAGGCCGACGGCCTGCGCGTGGTCGGCACGTCGGAGCCGATCGTGCTGCGCTCGCCGGGGGTGTCCTGGGAGATCACCAACGACGGCCTGCACGACACCGCCACCGCGGTCGTCAACCCCACGCAGGATGTGCCGGTAGTGCTCGAACTGCGTTGTGGCACAACGGATCTCGGCGCGGCCGAGCTGTCCGAAGTGGACCGCAGGGCGCGGGCCGGCCGGTACTGGAGCGAGTGGGCCTCCGGGCTGAAGCTGCCGAACGTCGAGGCGGAACTCGTCGCGCGTTCGGCGCTGACGCTGCGCGGGCTGTGCGACACCGACACCGGTGGGGTGATGGCTGCGGCCACGTCCTCGCTGCCCGAAGAGATCGGCGGGGTGCGGAACTGGGACTACCGGTACTGCTGGATCCGCGACGCGGCGATGACCGTACGGGAACTGGTCGGACTCGGCTCGCTGTCCGAAGCGGACGGGTACCTGACCTGGCTGCACGGCGTCCTGTCGACGCTCGCGGGCCCGGAGCGGTTGCACCCGCTGTACACGCTGGCCGGCACGACGTTGGGCGCGGAGGCCGTCATCGACACCCTGCCGGGTTACGCCGGCTCGCGGCCCGTGCGCGTCGGCAACCTGGCGAACCACCAGGTGCAACTTGACGTGTTCGGCCCGGTGGTGGAACTGGTGGTCGGGCTCGCGGAGGCTCGTGGTGAGCTGCGGGACGAGGACTGGCAGATGGTGCGCGCGATGGCCGAAGCCGTGACGCGGCGGTGGAACGAAGCCGACCACGGCATCTGGGAGGAGCGGCACGTGCCGCGTCACCGGGTGTATTCGCGCGTGATGTGCTGGGTGACGATCGACCGCGCGCTCAAGCTCGGCGAGGTGTACGAGCGCGAAATCCCGCACGGCTGGCGCGAACTGCGCGCGACCATCGCGAGCGACGTGCTGGAGAACGGCTGGAACGAAGAGGTCCAGGCGTTCACCACGGCGTACGACGGCACGGACCTGGACGCGGCCTCGCTGTTCGTCGGCCTGTCCGGGCTGATCGACCCGGCCGACGAGCGGTTCCAGTCGACGGTGACGGCGATCGAGGCCGAACTGCGCAGCGGTTCGACGGTGTACCGCTACCGCCGCGACGACGGCCTGCCCGGCGGCGAGGGCGGGTTCCACCTGTGCGCGGCGTGGCTGATCGAGGCGTACCTGCTGACCGGGCGCCGGACCGAGGCGGAGGAACTGTTCGAGCAGATGGTCGACGCGACCGGCCCGACGGGCCTGCTGCCCGAGCAGTACGACCCGATCGCGGAACGGTCGCTGGGCAACCACCCGCAGGCGTACTCGCACATCGGCCTCATCCGCTGCGCGAAGCTGCTGGCGGGCCAGTAGCCGCGGCGTGGCGCGTCCGCGTGACCAGGCGTTTTCCGCCGTGTGGTGGTGTATCCCGGTAAACTCGACCTGAGGCGAACGGCCGGAGATAAGGAGGCGCAGCATGACTGCTCAGCTCGCGGACAAGCAGCAGGCGCTCGGCCCTGTCACGGTCGAGGACTGGCTGGCGGCGGATACGCCCGACGACGGTTCGCGCCTCGAACTGCTCCTGGGGTATTTCAAGATGACACCGCCCGCAACGTCCGGCCATCAGCGTGCGTCGTTCCGGCTCGCCCGAGCGATCGACAACGGGCTCGTAGCCGCTGGCTTGGCTGGCTTGGAGGTGCTGCAGGATGTCGGCGTGCGGATCAGCACGCCGTTCCGCACCGCGCTCATTCCGGATCTCGTCATCGTCAAGGTCGGCGACAGCCGCCCGGCTTTCGAGCCCGCCGACGTGTTATTGGCTGCGGAGATATGGTCGCCGGGGAACCGCCGGACCGAGCGCGAGACCAAGATCGCCGCCTATGCCGAGGCCGCGATCCCGTACCTATGGCTCGTCGAAACTCCACTCGGCAAGCCGGTCAGCTTCCGCGGCTACCGGCTCGAGGAGGCCGATTACGTGCAAGTGGTACACGCCGAGGCAGGCGAGACCATCACCATGGCCGCTGGCCCGGTCCCGGTGAAGATCGACACCTCCGAACTCTGCTAGCGCCGGCCACTTCCCCGCCACCACCCTCAACCGACGCACTCCGTGCGACTGCTATGCCCTCATCGCCGCGTTCACCGCCTCCGCGACGGTGCTCACCTGCAGCACCCGGATCCCGTCCGGTAGCTTCCCCGGGTCCGGCGGCACGATCGCGTGCGTGAAGCCCATCCGCGCCGCCTCGGCCAGCCGGCGCCCGACGCCGGTCACGCGGCGGATCTCCCCGGCCAGCCCGACCTCACCGATCGAAACCAGCCGCGGCGACAGCGCCACGTCCTTGTCCGACGACGCGATCGCCAGCATCACGGCAAGGTCCACCGCCGGCTCCGTCACCTTCATCCCGCCGACGGTCGCCGAGTAGACGTCCTTCTCCCCGAACCGCACCTCGGCGTGTTTGTCCAGCACCGCCAGCACCATGCCGACCCGCGCCGAGTCGAGCCCGCTCACCGCCCGCCTCGGCTGCGGCAGCGTCGTCTTCGACACCAGCGCCTGCACCTCGCACAGCAGCGGCCGCTTGCCCTCGATGGTCACCGTGATCGCGGTGCCCGGCACGGCCTCGGCATGCCGGTTCATGAACAGCCCCGACGGATCCGGCATCCCGACGATCCCGTCGTCCCGCAACTCGAAGCAGCCGATCTCGTCGGCCGCGCCGAACCGGTTCTTGACCCCGCGCACCATCCGCAGCGTCGAATGCCTGTCCCCCTCGAACTGCAGCACCACGTCCACCAGATGCTCCAGCACGCGCGGCCCGGCGACCGAACCGTCCTTCGTGACGTGCCCGACGAGCACGATCGGGAGGCCCCGCTCCTTGGCCAGCGCCACCAACCCGGCCGTCACCGCCCGCACCTGCGTGACCCCGCCGGGCGCGCTCTCGGCCTGGGGGGACGCCATCGTCTGCACGGAATCGACGATCAGCACTCCGGGATCGATCGCCTCGACATGCCCGAGGATCGCCCCGAGATCGCTCTCCGCGGCCAGGAACATGCGGTCGTGCAGGTTCCCGGTGCGGTCGGCTCGCAACCGCACCTGGCCCGCGGACTCCTCACCCGTCACGTACAGCGCGGGTTTCGCCGACCCGGCCGCCCACTGGTAGGCGACCTCCAGCAGCAACGTCGACTTGCCGACGCCCGGCTCACCGGCGAGCAGCACGACTGCTCCCGGCACGAGCCCACCACCCAGCACCCGATCCAGCTCCGGCACCCCGGTCGGCCGTGCCCGTGCGGCTTCGAGATCGACCTGCCCGATCGGCCGCGCCGGGGCGCTGGGGGCTCCGGCGGCGACCCTGGCCACCGCCGGGCGCGCGTCCCCGCGCTCCTCGATCGTGCCCCAAGCCTGACATTCAGGGCAGCGGCCGACCCATTTCGCGGCTTCGTGACCGCACTCGCCGCAGCGGTAGCTGACGCCCTTCTTGACCACGGTCGCCGACGTTAGCGGGCGCCACCGACAGTTTCAGTTACCGGCTTCGGCCTGTTGCGAAGCGGTCTGGCAGTCGGGCAGCTCCTTGGTGGGCGCGTCGATCGGCAGCTGAATGGTCACCGGGCCGGCGTCGCGGAAGACGAACGTGACCGGGGTCATCTGGCCGGGCCAAATGACCTGCTTGATGCCCTCCAGCACGATGGTGGCACGCCCGAGCGTGCCGTTCTCGCCGGTCGTGGGGCTGCTCGTCGGCGAGGCGGAGGTGCGACCGGAACCGGACTCCGGCCGGTCGGCCGGACCGACGACGAGGCTGCTCGCGCCGACGACCGTCTTCTGCCCGCCGATGGTCACGTTCGACGCGTTCGGCGAGGAGACCGAGACCAGCTCGTCGTCCTTCGCGCCGGCGTTCCCGATCGTCAGCGTAAGCGGGGCGTTCGACCCCGCCGGGTACGCCTGCTGGCAGCTGTTGGTGTTGGCCAGACCGGCGTTGCGCACGGAGATCTTGCCTACCGTCGCGAGCGCGCCGTTGACCGCGGGCACCATGGTGTCGGTCTGGGTGATCTGCCCGGCACCGCACCCGGCCAGCGCCAGAGCCGCACCGAGGCCCAGGACGCCCGAAGTCAGCGCACGACGTTTCTGCAGCCTCACGGTCTTCAGTCCCTCCTAGAGCCCGCATTACCACTGCGCAGACTAGCCGGGGCGGTTCCGGGGGGCGGAACCCGGTGGCCGATGGCCGCGCCAGACCGTCCACAGTGGATTCGTGATCATCCGGTGGACCACCTGCATGAGCACGCCGAAAGTGGATTTGTCAACCCCCGCGACTGCCCGCGCATGGCCCCTGACCTGCGAGGACGATCTCGCCCCGCTAGGTGGGCCTGTCCGCGGCGTGCTAGTATGGACCCAGCGAAAGGGGCAGAGGACACATGGTTTTCAAGGTCGGAGAGACCGTCGTCTACCCGCACCACGGTGCCGCACTCATCGAAGCCATCGAGACCCGTGTGATCAAGGGCGAGGAGAAGCAGTACCTCGTCCTCAAAGTCGCGCAGGGAGATCTCACGGTTCGCGTTCCCGCTGATAACGCCGAGATCGTCGGTGTGCGGGACGTAGTAGGCCAGGATGGTCTGAACCGCGTCTTCGACGTGCTGCGTGCTCCCCACACCGAAGAGCCCACGAACTGGTCTCGTCGGTACAAGGCCAACCTGGAGAAACTCGCCTCGGGCGACGTGAACAAGGTGGCCGAAGTGGTGCGCGACCTCTGGCGGCGAGAGAAGGACCGTGGCCTTTCCGCTGGTGAGAAGCGGATGCTGGCCAAGGCTCGGCAGATCCTGGTGAGTGAACTGGCCCTGGCGGAGGGCACCGACGAGGGCAAGGCGGAAACCCTCCTCGACGAGGTGCTGGAAACCGCGGCGGTTTAACCGGCCGAGGGCGCACCGTCTGTGAAAAACAGCTTATGAAGGCGGCTGCGCTCGTCATCGCCGACGCCGAGGGCCTGGACGTTCGCGTTCAGGGTGAGCCGTTGCTGGTGCACGCCGTCCGCGGCGTGCTCGATGCGGGCTGCGTGGATCACCTGCGGATCGTCGTCCCGAAGCGAGAAGTCGGCAGCTACGAATCGATCGTGCGGGCGGTACCCGGTACTGGAAAACAGTGCCGGGTACTGCCCTGCGACGGTTCCCGGGCCGAATCGATTCGGCTCGCGTTCGAAAGCCTTCCCGGTGGGCTCGACGTGATCTTGATTTGTGACGCGAGCCGCGCGTTCGTCCCTCCTCCCGTCATCCGGGCGGTGGCGGACACGGTTTCACAGGGGGCTGCCACCGTCATTCCGGTCCTTCCCGTCACGGACACGGTCAAACTCGTGAATTCGCACGAGGTGATCATCGCCACGGAGGATCGCGCCCGCTTGCGCACTGTTCAGGCGCCGTTCGGCTGCACGCCCGAGTCACTTCACGAAATGTGCACGCGCGGCGTCGACCCGCTTACGGAACCGCCCGAAACGGTGCACACGATCGCCGGGCACCAGAACGGAATCCGGATCACGACGCCGTTCGACGTCGCTGTCGTGTCGGCGTTGCTGAGCGAGGAGCAGGCGTGAGGGTCGGAACGGGCGTCGACGTACATCCGGTCGAGCGAGGCCGTGAATGCTGGGTCGCCGGATTGTTCTGGGAAGGCGTTCCGGGCTGCGCCGGGCATTCCGACGGTGACGTCGCGGCCCACGCGCTGTGCGACGCGATGCTGTCGGCCGCGGGACTCGGCGATCTCGGCTCGGTGTTCGGCACGAGCGACCCGCGCTGGGAAGGCGTCCACGGCCCGGAGTTCGTCGCCGAGGTGCGGCGGCGGGTCGCGGCCGCGGGCTGGCGGCTCGCCAACGCGTCGGTGCAGGTCATCGGCAACGAGCCGCGCATCGGCAGGCGCCGTGAGGAGGCCCAGGACGTGCTGAGCAAGGCGGCCGGCGGGCCGGTCGCCGTCAGCGGCACGACCAGCGACGGGCTCGGCCTCACCGGCCGCGGCGAGGGCATCGCCGCCGTAGCCACGGCGCTGCTGCTCGCCGCCGAGTAGGTCACAACGCGCGCCAAGCACGCAGCTGGCCCCCTACGCTGGAGACGTGACGATCCGGGCGGTGATGTTCGATTTCTCCGGCACCTTGTTCCGGCTGGAGCAGAACGAGAGCTGGCTGCACCACCTCACTGACGCCGAGGGCGAACCGCTGGACCTCGAGGCCCAGACCGAGCTGATGCGCCGGATGACCGCACCCACGGGCAAGGTCGTCGAGCTGTCCGAGGAGTACCAGTACGCGTGGGAGAACCGCGACCTCGACCCGGCGCTGCACCGGAAGATCTACCTCGAGGTCCTGCGCCGGTCCGGTGTCCCGAAGGCCGAGCAGGCCGAGGCGCTCTACGGCCGGCTGGTCGATCCGGGTGAGTGGACGCCGTACCCGGACACCGAGGCGGCGCTGAAGGACTGCGCGGGCAAGGGGATCAAGGTCGGGGTGCTGAGTAATATCGCGTTCGACATCCGGCCCGCCTTCACCCGTCGCGGCCTCGACCAGTACGTGGATTCGTTCGTGCTCTCCTTCGAGGAAGGCGCTATCAAACCGGATCCGGCGATCTTCCAGATCCTGCTGGACCGGCTGGCGGCCGACCCGGAGGAGACCCTGATGGTCGGCGACAGCGCCGAGGCCGACGGTGGCGCCCGCGCGCTGGGCTGCGCTTTCGCCCTGGTCGACCCGCTGCCCACCAGCGAGCGGGCCGACGCCCTGGTCGCCTCGCTCCGCGGGCACGGGGTGCTCTGACCGCGGTCCCAGGCAGGCCCCGTACCATTTCAGGGTGGCCTTACACCTATTCGACACCGCGACCAGGAGCGCGCGGGAGTTCCATCCCGCTCGTAGTGGAACGGCGTCCATTTACGTGTGCGGGGCCACCGTGCAGGGCATTCCGCATATCGGGCACGTCCGGGGCGCGCTGAACTACGACGTCCTGCGTCGCTGGCTGCTCCACAATGGACTCGACGTGCTGTTCGTGCGGAACGTCACCGACATCGACGACAAGATCATCACCAAGGCGGCCGATGCGGGTCGTCCGTGGTGGGAGTGGGCGTTCACGCACGAGCGCGCGTTCGAGGACGCGTACCTGGCGCTCGGCTGCCTCCCGCCGTCGATCGCCCCGCGCGCGACCGGGCACATGACGCAGATGGTCGAGCTCATGCGGCGGCTCATCGACAGCGGCCATGCCTACGCGGCCGACGGTGACGTCTACTTCTCGGTGAGCACGTTCGCGGAGTACGGAGCGCTCTCGCGGCAGAAGCTCGACGAAGTCCAGCAAGGCGAGTCGCTGGGCGGGGGCAAGCGCGACCCGCGTGACTTCACGTTGTGGAAGAGCGCCAAACCCGGTGAGCCTTCGTGGCCGACGCCTTGGGGTCCGGGGCGCCCCGGTTGGCACCTCGAATGCTCGGCGATGGCGACGAACTACCTCGGCGCCGAGTTCGACATCCACGGCGGCGGCGTCGACCTGGTGTTCCCGCATCACGAGAACGAGCGCGCACAGTCGAACGCGGTGGGCGATCCGTTCGCGCGGTTCTGGCTGCACAACGCGTGGGTCACGCTGTCGGGCGAGAAGATGTCGAAGTCGCTCGGCAACACCGTGTCCATCGAAGCGATGCTGAAGAACTACCGCGCCGCGGAGTTGCGGTACTACCTCGTCCAGCCGCACTACCGCTCGACCATCGAGTACTCCGACGCCGCGCTGTCCGAGGCCGCTTCGGGCTATCGCCGGATCGAGCAGTTCCTGCGCCGGGCGGGCTCCGTCGAGCCTGGCGGGCTGGCGCCCGAGTTCGTCGCGGCGATGAACGACGACCTCGCGACGCCCGCGGCGGTAGCGGTGGTGCACAACGCGGTCCGCGAGGGCAACGCGGCGCTGGACGCGCGGAACGAGGAGGCCGCCCGCACGATCGCCGGCTCGGTCCGCGCGATGACGGGGGTGCTGGGCCTCGATCCGCTCGCCCCCGAGTGGGCGGAGACGGCCAGCACGGAAATGCCCGGGCGCCAGGCGCTCTCCGATCTCGTCGACGGCATGCTCGCCGAACGCCAGGAGGCCCGCGCGGCCCGCGACTTCGCGCGCGCGGACGCGGTACGGGATCGGTTACTCAAGGCCGGAATCGCGGTCGAAGATACCCCAGATGGTCCACTGTGGACCGTTAAGGACGCTTAGGAACGATGGCAGGGAACTCGAAGCGCCGGGGTGCGATCCGCAATCCCGGCAGTAAGAAGGGTGCCGTCAAGGGCTCGGGCGGTCAGCGCCGCAAGGGCCTCGAAGGCAAGGGCCCGACTCCGCGGGCGGAGATGCGCCCCGGGCATCCGGCGCAGCGGCGCGCGGCGGCCGCGGCGAAGGCGGAGCGGGCACGGGAGAAGAAGGGCGAAGGGCCGGAGATCATCGCTGGGCGCAACCCGGTGGTCGAGGCGCTGCGAGCCGGTGTTCCCGCCACGACGCTGTACGTCGCGCTGAACGTCGAGGCGGACGACCGGGTGAACGAGGCCGTGCAACTGGCGGCGAACAAAGGCATCTCGGTGCTGGAGGTCCCGCGCGACGAACTGGATCGCAAGACGAATCGCGCGGTGCACCAGGGTCTGGGGCTGCAGGTGCCGCCGTTCGAGTACGCCCACCCCGACGATCTGCTCGCGGCCGCGCGGGATTCGGGCGAACCGCCACTTCTGGTCGCGCTCGACGGGGTCACCGACCCGCGGAACCTCGGTGCCGTGGTGCGATCCGCGGCGGCGTTCGGCGCGCACGGGGTGCTGCTGCCGGGCCGTCGCAGTGCGGGAATGACGGCGGTCGCGTGGCGGACGAGCGCCGGGACCGCCGCGCGGATGCCGATCGGGGTGGCCACGAACCTGACCAGGCAACTCAAGGCCTGGGCGAACGAAGGTCTGATGATCGCGGGCCTCGATGCCGACGGCACGGTGGACATCGACGGGATGGACCTCGCCGCCGACCCGCTGGTCATCGTGCTGGGCTCGGAAGGTCGCGGACTGTCCCGGCTCGTGCGCGAGACGTGCGACGTGACGGTGTCGATCCCCATGGCCGCCGGCGTCGAGTCGCTCAACGCGTCCGTGGCCGCAGCAGTGCTGCTGGCCGAGGTCGCCCGCCGCCGCCGAATCGCCGGCCGCGTCTGACCCCCACTCGCGGGGCGGGAGGTCGGTGCTTTTCTGCCGGGGTGGTGAGGGCGTCGGTTAAGGTCAGCAGGCTGAACTCGATGGGGGGGCTCCCACTCCGATGTCGTTCGTGTCTCCGCTGTTCCTGTGGTACTTCATGCCGACGTTGCTCGTCGCCGTGCTGGTGCTGCCGCGGACCTGGCGGAACGGCATCGTCGCGGTCGCGAGCCTGGTGTTCTACACCGTCGGCGCCGGCGCGTTCCTGGTACTGCTGCTGTCCACCATGGTGGTCAACTTCCTCGCCGGCCCCGCACTCGAACCAAATGGCCGGACCACGGGCCCGGCGCGCCGGAAACGCCTGCTGACCGGCGTGATCTGCTTCGACGTGACGATGCTCGTCATCTGGAAGTACGCCGGCTTCGCGACCCAGCAGTTCGACTACCTCGCGCGCCTGTTCGGCGGGGACTTCCCCATCGTGCACTTCGCGCTGCCGATCGGGATCTCGTTCTTCACGTTCCACCACATCTCATACGTGGTCGACATCTACCGCGGGGAGCGGCCGGCGCTGCGGAATCCGGTGGCCTTCGTCACCTACATCGCGATGTTCCCGCAACTGGTGGCGGGACCGATCGTGCGGTACCGCGAAATCGCCGACCAGCTACCGCAACTCCGTTCGCACAGGCTCGACGACATCGCGGCCGGCTTCCCCAGGTTCGCGCTCGGGCTGTGCAAGAAGACGATCATCGCGGACTCGCTCAACCCGATGGTCGAAGCCTGCTTCAAGACCTCGCCGGACAACATGACGTTCAGCGTCGCCTGGCTCGGCGCGGTCGGGTACACGCTGCAACTGTTCTTCGACTTCTCGGGCTACTCGGACATGGCGATCGGGCTCGGGCGCATGCTCGGGTTCCGCCTGCCGGAGAACTTCGCGCGCCCCTACTCGTCCGTGACCGTCACCGAATTCTGGCGACGCTGGCATATGTCGTTGTCCCGCTGGTTCCGCGACTACCTCTACATCCCGCTCGGCGGCAACCGCCGCGGCGCGGCGAAGACGTACCGGAACCTGTGCATCGTGTTCGTCCTGACCGGTTTCTGGCACGGGGCGAACTGGACGTTCCTCGTCTGGGGTTGCTACCACGGGGCGCTGCTGATCATCGAACGCGCCTTCGGCTGGGACACCACCCCCGCCGCACTGTGGCCCCGCATCGGGCGGCGGGCGCTGACGCTGGTGCTCGTCGTCCTCGGGTGGGTTTTCTTCAAGGCACCGGACATGGCGCACGCGCTGACCATGATCGGGCATATGTTCCTGCCGGACTTCGCCGGACTGACGGACGTCGTCTCGTCGGCGCTGACCAACCAGCGACTGGTGATCCTGCTGCTCGCGTTGCTCGTCGTGGTGCTGCCGGCACACCCGGTGACCGGCCCGCTGCTCGAATCCTCCCGTACCCGCCCAGCGATCAGCCTGCGGATCGGCGTGATGACGGTCGGCCTGGCCTACGCGGCGATCCTCGTCGCGAACGGCACGTTCAGCCCGTTCCTGTACTACCAGTTCTGATCGCCGGTCGGCGGGCCGTGGGCGAAGTCCCTACTTCGCGGCCTATCCTTCCGAAACGGGCCGATGACGGCCTGGCCGCCTTGATGATCCACCTTGCCATTCACGGCCGCTACCAGTTCTGGGAGGCCTGGCGTGGTAACCGGATCCCTGATCGCGATCGCGTTCGGGCTGGTGTTCGTCGAGGTGAACAGCGGTGGGCTGCCGGCGCCGTGGGCGCTGACCGTGCGGATCGCCGGAGCGGTGGCGGCCGCGGGCTTGCTCCTCGCGCTGCGCGGCCGCCGCCGGGACCAGGATCCGGGCACCGGGCTCGGCGGGCGTCGCTATTGGACGATCGTCCTCGTCGAAGCGATCGCGCTGTTCGGCGGGCTGGCCGTCATCAACGGCGTCTTCAAGCACGGCGAACTCGGCGTCGCGTGGACGGCATTCGTCGTCGGGGTGCATTTCTTCGCGCTCGGCAAGGCTTTCCGGCTCAACCGGTTCCATCTCCTCGGCGCCGCGCTGGCTCTGCTCGGCGTCGCCGGGTTCGTCCTCGACGCGCGCGGCGCCGGAGCAGGAACCATCGCCCTTGTTGCGGGTGTCCTGTCCGGCGCCGCGTTGTTCACCACCGTCGCGGCATCGCTCACGATGGCTGCACGACAAGCTCCTCGGTCTCCCGGTCGATAGCCTCCTGCACCTTCTCGCTCGAGACGGCCAGGCTGACCGCCCAGTAGAAGATCACCAGGCTGAACGCGATGACCACGAGCAGGTCGATCCACTCCGGCAGCGCGTTGATGTTCCCGCCGTCGCCGTACCGGCCGAGCCAGCTGATCAGCACCATCCCGCCGAGCCACGGCAGGATCCACATCGCGGCCTTCCAGTCGATCGCCCGCCGGTCCTCGGCCTTCGTGGTCGCGCGGGCGACCACGAACAGCGCGAAACCCGCCACGATCGCGATCATGATCTTCCACAGGGTGTCGAACCCGGTCCAGTAGATGACCAGGTTCGCGGCCACGAAACCGGCCGGTGCCAGCACCTTCGCCGCAGGTGCCTTGTACGGGCGGTGGCGGTCCGGGTCACGCTTGCGGAGCGCGGTCAACGCGAGCGGCGCGAACGCGTACATCAGCGCCGTCGCCGACGTGATCACCTCGACCAGCTTGCCCCAGCTCGGGAACGGCAGGAACGCGATCTCGCCGATCACGAACGACAGCAGGATCGACCAGACCGGCACCCCGCGGACGCTCAGCTTGCCCAGCCGCTTGGGCAGTACCTTCTCCCTGCCCATCGCGTACGACAACCGCGACGAGGTGCCGAGGTAGAGCAAACCGGTACCGGCCGGCGAAACGAACGCGTCCGCGTAGAGGACGTAGGACAGCCAGCCGGCGCCCGCGAGCGTCGCGAGAGTCGCATATGGACCGAACGAGCCCTGGGTGATCGGGTTGTCCCAGTTCTTCGCGATCGCCGCCGGGTCGAGCCCGCCGATGAACGCGATCTCCAGCAGCAGGTAGACGATCGTACCGATGACCATCGCGGTGATGATCGCGCGCGAGATGTCCTTCTGCGGGTTCCGCGCCTCGCCGCCGACCTGCACCGCCTGTTCGAAGCCCTGCAACGCGAACACCACACCGACCGGCAGCGCGGCGAAGACACCGTGCGCCCCCGCCGGCGCGAACCCGCCGCCCGCGCTGAAGTTACCGGGGTGGAACCGCAGTGACAGCAGGACCACGATCGTCAGCACCGGGACCGCGGTCTTCCAGATCACGGTCGCCGAGTTGCTCTCCGACAGCAGTTTCACACCCACGAGGTTGATCAGCGTGAAGATCGCCATCAGCAGCGTCGACCAGCCGAACCCGCTGGCGGTCAGCGTGCCGCTCGGGCTGAGCAGGTTCAGGTTTTCCTTGACCCAGGTGATGTTGTCGAGGTACTCGACGCTCGCCTCGACCTCGACCGGTGCCAGCGCGACCGCCTGCAGCCACGCGACCCAACCGCCCGCGAACCCACCGAGCACGCCGTACACGAGCGCCGGGAAGCGCGCCGTCCCGCCCGCGACCGGATAGGCCGCGCCGAGTTCGGCGTGTATCAGGGCGAGCGTCGCCATGATCACCGCGGTCAGGATCCAGGACAGCAGCGACGCGGGGCCGGCGACCTTGGCCGCCTTCAGCGCGCCGAGTAGCCAGCCGGAGCCGATGATCGACCCTAGTGACACGAACATCAGGCCGTAAAAGCCGACCGACCTGCGCAGGTGCGCGCCGGAGCGCGACGTGGCCGACTGCACGGGTTTAACCATCAAACGCCTCGATCCCGAATTCGAGCGGATTTTGTCCGGTGTGATGCACGACAAGCCCCTTCGGGCAAGTCCCCGTTCAGGTTCTTAGCGCATTCACAACGGGCAATGATGGCGAACTTTACGGGATGACGGAACAGCCAGATTGTTACGGGTGAGTTTCATTCGCCAGAATCAGACACTTCGAAAATAAGCGACAAAGCGCAGGTCATGACCCTCTTCGGGCATGAAAAAGCCGCCTTTCCGGCGAAGCGAAAAGGCGGCTGACGGATAGGGAAAAGGTCAGGCGGGAACTTTGCCGGATTCGTCGGCGGGGACCAGCTGCTGGAGCGCTTCCTGCAATGCGGAATGCGTTGCGGTGAGCCGCTCCGTAACCTCCTGCTTGAATTCGAAAGCCTGTGTGCGATTCTGCTCGGCTTCGGCGAGCTGGCGCTCGGCGTCGGCGACGAGCACGGCCGCCCGCTCCTCTGCTTCCAGCGTCTGGCGGGACAGCCGGTTCTCGGTCTCGGAAACCTTGGCCGCGAGCGACTCCTCGGTCTCACGGACCTTGGTGGCCAGCGCGTCCTCGGTGGTCGACACCTTCTCAGCAAGCGCTTTCTCGGTGGTCGAGACCTTCGTGGCGAGCTTCTCCTCGGCGTCGGAGATCTTGGCCGTCAGCTCGTTCTCGGCCTTCTTCTCCGCCTCGGCACGCTGCAGGTTCGACTCCTCGTCGAGGCGTGCGCGCTCTGCCTGGGCCTCGGCGTTCAGCCGCTCGATCTGGCCACGGGCGGAGTTCATCAGCTCCTCGTGCTCGCCCTTGAGGCGGGCGGTGAGCGCCTGGTACTCGGCCTCGAGCTCGTTGCGCCGCTCGGCGATGTCGGCCTCGCGCTCGGAGACCCACTTGTCCGTGGCCTTACGCGTGTCGAGGTCGTACTTCTCCGCCTCGGCGCGGATCTGCGCGGCCTGATCTTCGGCCTGCTGGCGGAGTTCGGCGATCTCCTCCTCGGCCAGCTGCATCATCGAGCGCACGCGCTCGGTCATGGTGGCCGCGCTGTTGGGGTCGCTGGCCATGCGCGAAAGCGCTGTCTTGGTCTCGGAAAGCTCCTGCTGCGCGTAGCTGAGCGCCTTCGTCAGCTCGGCGACCGAGGACATCGCCTCGTCGCGGGCCTGGGAAAGCTCCTTCATGTCGGCAGCGAGCTGGTTGAGCCGCTCGTCGACCGGGACCCGGTCGTAGCCGCGGAAGACCAGCGGGAAATGCGGGGCACCGAGCGAAGGCTCGGTAGATTCGATGGGGGACTGCGCTGGGGGCATGGCGCGAACCTTAGTAGGTCCGCACGCCGGATTCCATACCTCCGTTCGAACTCTTTACTCTCGGTGAATGGCGGGTTCACCTGCCGCCGACCTGCGTAACACGACTGTCCAAGTTGGTCATGACCGGCTGGTTACCAACCCGACCAAAAGTAGGCAGACCCTGAGCAGCACGTGACCGTCGCTGCGCAAGCCGGATGGCCGTGACTGTGGTCGGGTTGGTAACGAACGGCACAGTACGGTTCGTGGTGGAGTCGCGGAGGTGGGGCGCGTGGAGCTGCAGCGGGTCGTCGAGGACCTCGGTGCGCATTGGCCGGTCTACCTGAGCATGCCCTTCATCGCGGCGCTCATCGGCTACCTCACCAAACGGGTCGCCATCGAGATGATGTTCCGGCCGATCGAGTTCGTCGGGATCAGGCCGTTCCTCGGCTGGCAGGGCGTGCTGCCGGCGAACGCCGAGCGGATGGCGGCCACCGCCACCCAAATGCTGATCAGGAACCTCGTCGACCCGAAGGAGATCTTCGCGCGGCTCGATCCGGAACAGGTCGCCAAGGAGGTCGAGGAGCCGCTGCTGGAGATCGTCGAGGACGTCACGCGCGAGGTCATGGAGCAGTACCAGCCGCGGCTGTGGGAAGCGCTTCCCGGTGGCGCGCAGCAACTCCTGCTCAACCGGGTGCGCGCGGAGTCCCCGAAGGCCATCGCGAAGATCATGCGGGAGATCTCGCACGATATCGACGGCGTGCTGGACCTCGAGCACATGGTGGTCACCAACCTGGTCCGCGACAAGGCCCTGCTGAACCGGCTGATCCGGGAGATCTCGCGTCCGGAGATGCGGTTCATCGCCCGCTCGGGCCTCGTGTTCGGGTTCGCGCTCGGCATCGTGCAACTCGCGGTGTGGGCGCTGACGAAATCGCCCATCGTGCTGCCGCTGTTCGGGCTCGGCATCGGCTGGTTCACCGACTGGCTCGCACTGAAGATGATCTTCCTGCCGCGCGAGCCCCGCGAGTTCTTCGGCCTCTACACCTGGCAGGGCGTGTTCCAGAAGCGCAAGGAGCAGGTCTCGGCCGACTACGGCGACATGATCGCGCGCGAGATCATCACGATCCCGAACCTGCTCGAGGAGATCCTGCGCGGGCCCCGCTCGGACAGGCTGTTCCAGATGATCACGCGCGAGGTGCGGCGGACGATCGACGCGCAGGCGAGCCTGGTCAAACCGCTCGTCGCGGTCGCCGTCGGCAGCCGCCGGTTCCAGGAGATGAAGCAGGCCGCCGCGACGAAGGCCGCCGAACGCGTGCCGGACACGATCCGGTACGCCGAGGAGTACGCCACGAACGCGCTCGACGTGCGGAACACGATCTCCGAGCGGATGAAGCGACTGTCCCCTGTGGAGTTCGAAGGGCTGCTGCGCCCGGCGTTCCGGCAGGACGAGTGGAAGCTCATCGCGGTCGGCGCGGTGATCGGCGGCCTCGTGGGTGAGCTGCAGGTCCTGTTCCTGCTGCACTAGTCTTCGCGCGTGGTCGCAGACCTAGCCGCGCACTGGCCGCTCTACCTCGCGATCCCGTTCGTCGCCGCGCTGATCGGGTACGTGACCAAGCGCGTCGCGATCGAGATGATGTTCCGGCCGCTGGAATTCGCCGGGATCCGGCCGTTCCTGGGCTGGCAGGGGGTCGTCCCCAAGCACGGCGGCCGGATGGCGGCGATCGCCACCGATCTGCTCACCTCGAACCTGCTCGACCTCAAGGAGATCTTCGCGCGCATCGATCCGGACCGGCTCACCGCGACCATGGAGCAGCCGCTGCTGCGCGCGGTCGACGAGATCGCGCGCGACGTGCTCGCCGAATACCAGCCCCGGCTGTGGGAAGCGCTCCCCCCGATGGCCCAGGAACTGGTCGTCAAGCAACTGCAGGCGGCGGCTCCGCGCATCGTGCGGGAGCTCATGGCCGATCTGCGCGAGAACCTCGACGACGTGCTCGACGTCAACCACATGACCGTCCAGCACCTCACCCGGGACAAGGCGCTGCTGGTCCGGCTCATCCGCGAGACGACCCGGCCGGAGATGGCGTTCATCGCGCGCTGCGGGATCTACTTCGGCTTCGGACTCGGTGTCGTGCAGGCGTTCGTGTGGGCGCTGACGAAGAACCCGTGGGTGCTGCCGATCTTCGGCGGCTGCATCGGGCTGCTCACCGACTGGCTCGCGATCAAGATGATCTTCCTGCCGCGCGAACCGGTCCGCGTGCTGCCCGGCCTGATCCTGCACGGCAAGTTCCAGCGACGCCGACACGAGGTTTCGCGCCAGTACGGCGAGCTGGTCGCACACGAAGTGCTCACCACGCCGAACCTGGTCGACGCGCTCCTCCGCGGGCCGCGCGCCGACCAGATGGTCTCGATCGTGCGGCGGACCGTGGCGAAGGCGGTCGACGAGCAGGCCGGGCGCTTGATCTCCGTCACGATCGGCGCGGCACGGCTGCGGGAGATGAAGGCGGCCGCGGCGAACCACGCGGTCGCGCGACTGCGGGAGACCGTCCGGCACGCCGAGGGCTACCTCACCGACGCGATGGACGTGGCGAACATGGTCGAACAGCGGATGCTCGCGCTGACCCCGGTGCAGTACGAAGGCCTGCTGCGCCCGGCGTTCCGGCAGGAGGAGTGGAAGCTCATCTCCGTTGGCGGGGTGATCGGGTTCGTCGTCGGCGAGTTGCAGGTTCTGCTGATGTTGCACTAGCGAGCGGATACCGTGTCGGCGTGGCGCAAGAACCGCAGCAACTGCCCGCCGTGCACGAGGCGTGGCTCCCCCGGGAGCATCCGCTGCACCGTCCCCGGCACGGCGGCAAGCAGCTCACCGCGCTGATCAGCGCCATGGTGTTCTTCGTGATGCCGACCCTGCTGTGGGTGTTCGGCGTCCGACCCGGCGAGATCGAGAACCACCGGCTCGCCGGCTTCCCGAGCGTTTCCGCCGGCTGGGGGTTCTTCACCGCCCTGCCGACCTGGGGCACCGATCAGCTCTCGTTCCGCACCGCGGCCATCGAGGCCGCGGACGGGATCAGCCGCGGCGTGTTCGGCGAGCCGCTGCCGCACGACCAGGGCGGCACGTCGAACTCCGGACCGCTGCCAGGCGGCCTCCCGCCCGCGAACGGCGACACCCCGACGCCGGGGGCCGACCTGGGGCCCGTGGACCAGGCCGGCTACCGCCAGGTGATCGAAGGCAAGGACGGCTGGCTGTACTACGGGGTCGACGCCGAGGCCAAATGCGCGCCCAACCGGCCGCTCGCCGACACGATCAAGCTCATCCGGCAGATCCGCGACCTGGTGGTCGCTTCCGGCCGCCAGTTCGTCTGGGTGGTGCCGCCGGACAAGTCGACGATGGTGCCGCAGTTCCTGCCGGCCAGCTATCCCGGCAAGGAGTGCCAGCAGGCCGCCGAGGGCCCGACCTGGTCGCAGCTGGACGCGGCCGGCGTGCTCGATCTGCGCCCCGAACTGCGGGCGGTGGCGACGCAGCTGAACCGTCCGGTGTACACGCCGGACGACACGCACTGGACCGACGAAGGCTCACTCTCACTGACCCGCAACGTGGCCGAAGCCGTGCAACCCGGGGTCACGAAGACCTGGCGCAGCCCGGCGATCGGTTCCTATACCGGCAGCGCCGATCTGCCCAAGCTGATCGGGAAGTCCGGTACCAAGACCAGCGTCCTCTACAACCTCCTGCCCGACGGGGCGACCAACCGGGCCGGCCCGATCATCACGGATATCGAGACGCCGTCGGTGCACGACTCCGCACCGATCACCGGCACCGTCAACACGAAGACGCTGGTGTACGGCGACTCGTTCAGCATCGCCTCGTCGCGGTACCTCACCGGCGCCTTCAGCAACCTGACGCTGCTGGCGTACTCCACCACGAAGACGGACACCCAGCAGGCGGTCGATCAGTTCGTCGCCGCCAGGACCGTGGTGCTGGAGACGGTCGAGCGCGCCGTTTCGGCCGGCGCCCTGCCGTTCTTCGACGACGGGTTCATCGACCAGTTGCGGACGGCACTGGAGCAACATCCGGTGCGGTGACCCGGGTGGCGCGCGAGCGGCGGTAGGCGATCACGCGGCAGACGAGGTAGATCAGGAACGAGATCGCCGTGACGAAGGCGCTGACCGGGACGCCGGGCGCGAGCGACAGGATGATTCCGCCCAGCGCGGCCAACTCCGCGAACAGCACGGCCAGCAACGTCGCGCGCCACGGGTTCGCCGTGACGCGGACCGCGGCGGCCGCCGGGGTGACCATGAGCGAAACCACCAGCAGCGAGCCGACGATCTGCACGCCGAGGGCCGTCGCGATCCCGACGAGCACCGCGAACACGACGGACAGCAGCCGGCCCGGCACCCCGCGCGCGGCGGCGACCTGCGAGTCGACGCTCGCGAACAGCAGCGGGCGGTAGATCACCGCGAGCACCAGCAGCACCACGATCGCAGCCAGGACCAGCACGATGATGTTGGTCGATCCGATCGACACGATCTGCCCGATGAGGATGCCGAACTTGTTCGACGTCCGTCCCGGGTAGAACGACAGCAGCAGCACGCCGAGGCCGAGCCCGAACGACAGGATCACGCCGATCACGGAGTCGCGATCGGACTCCCGCCCGCCGAGCAGCCCCAGCAGGAGCGCCGCCAGCACCGAACCGGCGAGCGCGCCGTACTCGACCCCGATCCCGAGCAGCAGCGCCCCGGCGGCGCCGGTGAACGCGAGTTCCGCCGTGCCGTGCACCGCGAACGACATCCGGCGCGTCACGACCAGCGGGCCGAGCACCCCGGCGACCAGGCCGAGTACCGCCGCGGCCAGCAGCGCGGTCCGCACGAACGGCTCCGACAGCAACTGGACGGTGAGCCCGAAATCGAACAGCTGGCCCACTCAGGACACCCGCTCTTCCTCGTCGAGGTGATGGGCTTCGTCTTCGCACAGCGCGCTCTGCGTCCCGGCCACGTGGATCTGCCCGCCGATCCGGATGACCTCGACCTTGCTCCGGTACAGCTCCGAGAGCGTCGTCGAGTTCATCACCTCCGCCGGCGTGCCGATCCGGAAACGACCGTCCACGAGGTACAGCACCCTGTCCACATAGGACAGAATCGGGTTGAGCTCGTGGGTGACGAACAGCACCGCGGTACCGGCTTCGCGGCGCCGCTGGTCGATCAGGGCGCTCACCGCACGCTGATGCCCGAGATCCAGTGACGCCAGCGGCTCGTCGCACAGCAGCACGTCCGGCTCGCCGACCAGCGCCTGCGCGACGCGCAGCCGCTGCTGCTCGCCGCCCGAAAGGTGCCCGACCGGCGACTTCGCGTACGCCTGCGCACCGACCGACTCGATCGCGGCCGCGACGCGACGGCGGCGCTCGGCCATCCCGCGCAGTCCGAGCCCCCAGCGGTGCCCGTCGAGGCCGAGCCCGACGAGGTCCACGCCCCGTAACGCCAGCGCCTCCTGCATCGCGCGCTGCTGCGGGATGTAGCCGACCGGCCGGTCGCCCGCGATACGCCAAGTGCCGGCCGACAGCGGCTGCAGCCCCAGCAGCACCTTGAGCAGGCTCGTCTTGCCCGACCCGTTCGGTCCGAGGATCGCGAGGAACTCACCGGGCTGGACGCTCAGGTCCAGCCCGGACCAGAGCGTGCGCCCGCGGAAGCCCAGGCTCGCACCGGAGATCTCGACTGCGGCACTCAAGAGTTCAGCGCTCCTGCCAGGGCGTCGACTTGGCCGGTCATCCACGAAATGTAGCCCGTGGCGCCGGCCGGCAGCGTCTCGGTCACGTTGACCACGGGCAACCCGGCCCTCTTCGCGTTGTCCACCACCTGCTGCGTCACGGGCGTCACCGTTTGTGCATTGTTGACAATCGCCTTCACTTGTTTACCATCGATCAGGCTGTTCACCTCGGCGAGCGCGGCCGCGGGCACGTCGTTCTCCTGCTCGACGGCGTCCGAGAACGCGCGCGGGGTCACGTCGGTGACCTTCGCGGTCTCCAGCAGGTAGTGCGCGACCGGTTCGGTGGCGATGACCTTCTCACCGGGATGCGCGGCGCCGGCCTGCTCGGTCTTCGTCTGCAGGCTCGCGACCTTGGCCTTGAACGCGTCGGCGTTGGCGGTGAAGGTCTTCGCGTCGGCGGGGCGCAACTGCCCGAGATCGGCCGCGATCCGGTCGGCGATCTTGTCCACGCTCGCGAAGCTGTACCAGACGTGTTCGTTGTCGTCACCGGTCGCGGCGATGTCGTAGGCCACCAGCTTCTTCGCGTTCGTCGCCTGGTCCGCCAGCTTGGTGAAGAAGTCGTCGTAGCCGCCGCCATTGCCGAGCGTCAGCACAGCCTTCTGGGCGGCGAGGGCGTCCTGCGGGGTCGTCTCGTAGGAGTGCGGGTCCGCGGCCGGGTCGTGGATGATCGACGTGACCTGCACCTGATCGCCGCCGACCGCGGCCAGCACGCTGCCCCACACGTCGGTCGAGGCGACCACGTCGAGCTTCCCGTCAGTGGTGCCGGTGCTGTTACCACCGCCACATCCGGCGAGGGCCAGCGCCAGCGCGGAGGCGGCGGAAACCAAGCCGATCAGGCGCGGCAAACGGCTTTGACGCATCACGGATACTCCCGAAAGTGGCAGGTGGTGGCACCGCCAGTAGTTATTGGAAACGGTTTTCGAGTTCAGCTTACGCCATCGGGTGATGATCTTGCTGTCCCGGGTTAAGCGGATCTGAACGCTGTGTTGCCCCCACCAGGCGCCGAGGCGGCCAGGCTCCGACTTCAGGAATCCGATCTGAACCGTTACGGTTCCCTCATGGGGCGTCCTTTGCGCATGAGGCGACAGGCGACGTTGGCGTCGCTCGCCGCGGAACTCGGCGTGTCCAGGACCACGGTGTCCAACGCCTACAACCGGCCCGACCAGCTCTCGCCCGAGCTTCGCCGCCGGGTGCTGGAGACCGCACGCCGGCTCGGCTACCCGGGCCCGGACCCGGTCGCCCGCTCGCTGCGCACCCGCAAGGCAGGCGCGGTCGGACTGCTGCTCACCGAGAACCTGTCGTACGCCTTTCGCGACCCCGCCGCGATCGGGGTGCTCGAAGGGCTCGCACTCGCCTGCGAGGACGCGGGCGTCGGGCTTCACCTCGTGCCCGCGAGCCCCGGCCGAGACGACGTGGCGGCCGTGCACCGAGCCGGCGTCGACGGGTTCGTCGTCTACTCGGTGCCGGACGACGATCCGCACCTGGCCGCGGTACTGGCCCGCCCTGTTCCGACCGTGATCATCGACCAGCCGCAGATCGAGGGCATCGACCGCGTCGGCCCGGACGACGCGGCGGCGATCACCAAGCTGGCCGAGCACCTCGTTGGCCTCGGCCACCGCCAGGTTGGGGTGCTGTGCATGCGCCTCGGACGTGACCGCAACGACGATTTCGTGTCGCTCGAGCGCCAGCGTGCCGCCCATTTCCACGTACAGAGGAACCGGCTCGAGGCGCTCGCGACGGCGTTCACCAAGGCCGGGGTGGACTGGGCGACCGTGCCTGTCGTCGAGCGCTTCGACCACACCGTCGACGAGGGCGCGTTCGGGGCGCGTCAGCTACTGAGCACATATCCGCAGGTCACGGCCGTGATCTGCACCTCGGACATCCTGGCGCTGGGCGCGCTCGCCGAAGCCGAGCGGCGCGGTCTGCGCGTCCCGGCGGACCTCACCGTGACCGGGTTCGACGGTATCGCCGAGGCCGAGCGCATCGGGCTCACCACGGTGCACCAGCCGGTCCTGGAGAAGGGCCGGGCGGCCGGGAAGCTGCTGCTGTCCGCGGCCGATCACATCAACCCGCAGGTGATCACGCTCCCGACCGACTTGCGGCTCGGGACGACGTCGGCTCCGCCACGAACGATGGAAGAGCACTGGTTCGGACCGTAGAGTGGATGGAACGACGCCGGGAGGGGCCTGATGACCGCGATCGACGTACTGCTGAAGCGCTACGAGAAACTCGAGGACCGGGTTCGGGGTGACCGTTCCAGTCCCCGGCCTTCCCTCCAGATAGCCGTTCTGACCTGCATGGACGCCCGGATCCGGACCTTCGAACTGTTCGGCCTCATCCAGGGCGAGGCGCATATCCTGCGCAATGCCGGCGGGGTGGTCACCGACGACGCGATCCGCTCGCTCGCGCTGTCGCAACGCAAGCTGGGCACGCGTGAGGTGCTCATCGTGCAGCACACCGACTGCGGGCTGTCGATGGTGACCGAGGACGAGTTCAAGGACGAACTCGAAGAGGACACCGGGCTGCGCCCGACCTGGGCGGTCGAGGCCTTCCGCGAGGTGAAGGACAGCGTGCGGACGTCGGTGCGGCGGGCGCGGCGGAGCGCTTTCCTGCCACATACGGACAACGTGCGCGGGTTCGTCTACGACGTGCACACCGGCTGGCTCACCGAGGTCGAGTAGCTTGTCGGGGTGCCTCTTGAGTCCGAGACGCTGATCGACTGGTTCGACAGGACGGGACGCGATCTGCCCTGGCGCAGGCCGGACTGCACCGGCTGGGGAGTGCTCGTCAGCGAGATCATGCTGCAGCAGACGCCCGTCGTGCGCGTGCAGCCGATCTGGGCGGAGTGGCTCGCGCGCTGGCCGGTTCCGTCCGCGCTCGCCGCCGAGAGCCAGGGCGAGGTGCTGCGCGCCTGGGGCAAGCTCGGCTACCCGCGCCGGGCGCTGCGGCTGCACGAGGCGGCGTCGGTGATCGCCGCTTCGCATGGCGACGTCGTACCGTCCGATGTGGACACTCTGCTCGCGTTGCCGGGTATCGGGGCGTACACCGCACGGGCGGTCGCGGCCTTCGCGTACGGCAGGCGGGCGCCGGTGGTGGATACGAACGTGCGCCGGGTGGTGGCCCGGGCCGTGCACGGCGCCGGCGACGCCGGCCCGGCGTCGAATACGCGGGACATGGCGGACGTCGAGGCCCTGCTACCGGCGGCGGCGGCCGGTGCGGCCCGGTTTTCCGCGGCGCTGATGGAACTCGGCGCGCTGGTGTGCACGGCGCGTTCGCCGAAATGCGCGGACTGCCCGGTCTACGACACGTGTGCCTGGCAGCGCGCGGGGCGCCCGGAGTACACGGGCCCGGCCAAACCGGTGCAGAAGTTCGCGGGCACCGACCGGCAGATCCGCGGCAAGCTGCTCGACGTCCTGCGCGCGACCCCGGACCCGGTGCGGAAGGACCGGCTGGACGTCGTATGGCCCGAGGACGCGGGCCGGCGCGACCGGTGCCTGGCTTCGCTCCTGACGGACGGCCTGGTGGAACAGATCCCCGACGGCCGCTTCGCCCTACCCGGCGAACACCACCCCTAACCGGCGTGTTGGCCCGCCACGCTGGCGTGTTGGCCCGCCGCGACACCGAGTTGGCCCGCCGCGACACCGAGCCGTCGCCGCAAGCCAAGTCACCGACGCCGCGGGCAAACACGCCGATCAGCGGCACAGCACGGCGGAGAGGAAGGCTTCGACGGCGCCGCGATACTCGTCGGGGGCCCCGTCGTGCACGATGTGACCGGCGCCTTCGATCACGACGTGAGTCCCGTGTGGGACGCAGGCGGCAAGCTCGGCCTGCTGCCCGGGCGGCATGAGCGTGTGACCGGCCTCGATCACCAGCAGCGGGCACTTCACCCCGGCCACGAACGACCAGTACTCCCGCCGCCCCCATTCGGCCGCGATCTCGTACAGGTCTTCGAGGCGCGCGATCAGGTGGTAGCCGTCCTCGCGCTCCTCCACGCACTCGGTGAAGTAGTTTCCCGTGCTGCCGAAGAACTCCCGCACCTGCGCGAGCGAGCCGAACGGCACCGGCCACGAGTCGAAGTACGCACGCCAGTCATCGACCGTGCGCCCGCGCTGGTCCGGCGCCATGTCCTCGACCACCACCGCCCGCACGAGATCGGGATGCGTCGCCGCGGTCGCCCACGCGTGCAGCCCGCCCATCGAATGCCCGATCAGCACGGCCGGCTCGTCGAACGACCGCAGCAACCCCGCCACGTCCTCGACGAACCGTTCCGTGGTCCACGGCCCAGTCCGCGCGGCCCGCCCGTGCCCGGCCGCGTCGAGCCCGACGACCTGCCCGTACCGGGTCAGCCACCGCGCCACCGGCCACCACGTCCGCGCGCGGCCCATCAGCCCGTGCAGCAACACGATCGGCTGCCCGTGCCCACCGAAGTCGACGACGCTCATCCGCTCCCCAGCAACGACCTGGTCAGCGACTCCCGCGAATCGTTCATCTCCCGCAGCGCCTGCTTGAGCGCCGGGTCGTCCACCGGGACCGGGTTCTCCCGCACCCCCGCGTGCAACTGGTGCAGGACGGCCCGCCGCAGCAACTCCTTGATGAACGACGCCGTGACCCCGTCGGTCTGCGCGACAACCGGCTCGAGGTCGGCTCGCAGGTCCACGTCGCGCCCGTACAGTTCGAGCAACTGCCGCCGCCCGGCCGCGTCCGGTCTCGGGATCTCCACGGCGAGATCGACGCGGCCCGGCCGGTCGGCCAGGGCCTTCTCCAGCTCCCGTGCCCGGTTCGTGGTGAGCACGAAGGTCACATCGGCGTCCGCGCCGATCCCGTCCATCGCGTCGAGCAGGCTGAACAGCAACGGGTTCGTCCCCGGCCCGATCGAGCGGTCCTGCGCGACCAGGTCGACGTCCTCCAGGACCAGCAGCGAGGGCTGCAGGCGCCGGGCGAGTTCGGCGGCCTTGCTGATGAACCGCATCGCGCCGCCGGTGAGGATGATCACCGTATGCCGGTCGAGCCGCCCCATCAGATAGCGCAGGGTGTGGGTCTTCCCGGTACCGGGCGGGCCGTGCAGCAGCAGCCCGCGCTTGAGGTGCTGCCCGACCGCGCGCAACCGCTCGGCGTGCTCGGCGATGCCGATGGTGTGCCGTTCGATCGTGGCCAGCACGCCTTCGGGCAGGACGACATCCGAGGGCGCTAGCTTCGGCCGGGGCAGGAAGGTGACCAGTTCGTTGCCGCGGTACTCGCTGCTGCCGAACGCGAGCACCTGCCCCCGGAGCACGTCATGCACCCCGATGAGCCGTTCGATCCGGTCCCGGACCGCACCGGCCGCGGCCCGGTCGGCGGCGAGCACCTCGAATTTGACCGTCGCCATCGGGCCGTGCTGCGGGTTCATCCCGCGCATCGCGACCACCACCGGTGTCCCGTCCGGCGCCGCGGTCGTGACCAGGCCGAACTGCACGACCTCCTCGGCGTCTTCCGGCCCGGTGGCCTCCGTCTTGTAGTCCACCGCGCCGGGTTCGAACGTGCCGTCGCGGCGGGCCGTGGCGAGCATGCCGAGCACCTCTTCGTTGCTGCGGTTGGCGCCCGCGACGCCGAACCACTCGTGCCCGCCGTCCCGCTCGGCGAGGTAACGCTCGACCCCGCGGTGCACGTTGACGTGTTCCCACGGCGGGAACTCCCGCGCCACCAGCACCAGCTGCTGCAACGGGGCGCCGAGGTGCTTGGTCACCCGCGCGATCAGCTCGGCCGCCGGCGTGTCCCCGTCCACCGCGTCCGCCGCCGAGCGAAGGATGCGCTGCAGGTCGGCGGCGAGTGCCCGGCTCCGGGCGGCTTCGGCCTCATCGCTCATTCCAGCAGCCTTCCAGATGAGTAGGGTGGTCCGCATGGCAGTTGTCAAGATCAACGCAATCGAGGTCCCCGAAGGCGCCGGCCCTGAGCTGGAGAAACGGTTCGCCAACCGGATGCACGCGGTGGACAGTCAGCCCGGCTTCCTCGGCTTCGAGCTGCTGCGCCCCGTCTCCGGTGAGAATCGCTACTTCGTGTACACGAAGTGGGAGTCCGAGGAGGCTTTCAAGGCGTGGGCCGAAGGCCCGTCGCGTGAGGCGCACTCGGGTGAGCGCGCCAAGCCGGTGGCGAGCGGCGCGAGCCTGCTGGAGTTCGAGGTCGTCCCGCTGGACAGTGCCGAGTAGCGGGGAACTGCGCAGGGCCGCCGAGCTGATCGCGGGCGCGGGCGCCCTGCTGGTGTGCGCGGGCGCCGGTATGGGCGTCGATTCCGGGTTGCCCGATTTTCGCGGTGACGAAGGGTTCTGGCGCGCGTACCCGCCCTATGCCCGGCTCGGCCTGCGGTTCGCCGAGCTCGCCGACCCGCGGCATTTCGCCGAAGATCCCGCGCTGGCTTGGGGTTTCTACGGTCACCGCCTCCGGCTGTACCGGGAAACGATGCCGCACAAGGGTTTCTCGCTGCTGCGCGATTGGGGCGCCGCCAGGCCGGGCGGCTCGGCGGTCTTCACCTCCAATGTGGACGGACAGTTCCAGGCGGCCGGGTTCCTGCTCGTCGCCGAGGTGCACGGTTCGATCCATCGCCTGCAATGCGCGGTCCCGTGCGGCACCGAGATCTGGTCCGCGGACGGGCTCGAACCGCGGATCGACGAGGATTCGATGCGCGCGGCCGAGCCGTTGCCCGAATGCCCCGCGTGCGGTGGCCTCGCCCGGCCGAACATCCTGATGTTCGGCGATTTCGACTGGATCTCCCACCGCAGTGACGACCAGTTGCGCGCGGTGAACGAGTGGCGCCGCGACCACCCGGACCTCGTCGTCATCGAGTTGGGCGCCGGCCAGGCGGTACCGACCGTCCGGCGCTACGCCGAACTCGCCAGCGCCGCGACCGGCGCGCTCATCCGCGTCAACCCGCGCGAACCGGAGATCCGGCACGATCGCGGCGTTTCGCTGCCCTACGGCGCGCTGGACACGCTCACCGCGATCGACGAGTTGCTCACGGCAGGGTGAGCTCGGCGAGCACGGCCCGATGGTCGGAATCCGGCACGTCGAGCACGCGATAGGCGTCGACGGCGACGCGCGGGTCCACGAGTACGTGATCGATCGTCACCGGCGGCGGGAAGAACGAAGACGGCCAGGTGGGCTTGAACCCCTCACCGCGGTTCAGCGCCGCGTCGGTGTAGCCACCGCTGAGCAGGTCACGGAATGTCGCGTGGTCGACCGTCGAGTTGAAGTCCCCGGCGAGGACCCGCACCGGCCCCCCGCTGTCCGGCCGGGGCAGACCGCCCATCTCCTTCTTCCACTGCGCCGCGTCCGTCGTCGGCGGGATCGGGTGCACGGCGACGATCTCGACGGGCGTGCCGTTGACGTCGGCCCGCGCGCTCGGCTGCGCCATCAGCGACGGCCCGGCCAAGGACTGCTGGGTCAGCGGGTACCGCGAGGCGATCCCCGAACCGGCGCCGCCATACCGCGGCTCGAAGACCCGGTGCGGCAGCACGTCGAACAGCCCCGCCCGCTCGAACTCGCCGGCCTCGCGCGGAGTCAGTTCCAGCAGGTTGAGCACGTCGACCTTGTTGTCCCGGACCAGCCGCACGATGGTCTTCACGTCGGCCCGCCCCAGATACTGGTTCGACGACATGACCCGCAGGTGGGCGCCGTGCGCGGCCGGCTGCGCGGAGGCGAACGCGCGCGGCAGGAGCGTGCCGGCCACCGCGAGTGCGACCGCGAGCACGATCCCGCCGATCCACCAGTGCCGGAACGCCAGCGAGAACCCGCCAAGGAGCAGGCCGCCGATCGTCCAGTACGGGGTCAGCGCGAGCAGCGCGGCCGTCACCCGGTTGCCGTCGACGCCGATCAGCCGCAGCGCGGCGATCTCCAGGAAGGCCACGGCCAGCACGATGAGCGCGATCATCCGGAGGTTCCGGCCGTAGGAGCGGGCCCGCGGCGCGGCCGGGGCTTCGGCGGTGTGCACACGACCTTTTCTACGCGAGATCGCGGTATGAGGGCTGTCAACAATCGACTTGAAGGCCCTGTCAGGTGCTGCCAGCGCCTGACAGCGCGCTGTGCGCGACCTGCCAGCGGACCCGGGCATCTTGTCCTCGTGCGACGACAAGGAGGACGAGATGTCGCTGGCGATCCAGGCGGAAGGCCTGGTCAAACGTTTCGGGGAAACGGTCGCGCTGAACGGGGTGGATCTGCGGGTGCCGACCGGGAAGGTGGTCGGCGTGCTCGGCCCGAACGGGGCCGGGAAGACGACGGCGGTCCGGATCCTGGCCACGCTGCTGCGGCCGGATGCGGGGCACGCCACGGTCGGGGGCTTCGACGTGGTGCGCGATCCGGTGCGGGTGCGTTCGCTGATCGGGCTGACCGGCCAGTACGCCTCGGTGGACGAGGACCTGTCGGGGACCGAGAACCTGGTGCTGATCGGGCGGCTGCTGGGACTGTCCCGGCCGGGGGCGAAAGCACGGGCGGCGGAACTGCTCGAGCAGTTCGAACTGACCGAGGCCGCCGGCCGGGCGGCCAAGACCTACTCGGGCGGGCTGCGGCGGCGCCTCGACCTCGCCGCGAGCCTCGTCGGGCGGCCACAGGTGCTCTACCTCGACGAGCCCACCACCGGCCTTGACCCCCATGCGCGCAACGAGGTGTGGAACGTCGTGCGGCGGCTCGTCGCCGACGGCGCGACGGTGCTGCTGACCACGCAGTACCTCGACGAGGCCGACCAGCTGGCCGACTCGATCACCGTCATCGACCACGGGCGCGTTGCGGCCGAAGGTCGTGCCGACGAACTGAAGCGGCGAGTCGGCGGGCAGACGATGCTGGTGCGGCCGACCTCACTGTCCGATATGGACGTAGTCGAGCGCATTCTCGCCGATCTGACCGGGACCATCCCGGTGCGCGACGACGACACGGGACTGCTCACCGCGCCCGTCGCGGACCCGGTCCTACTGTCCACAATGGTCCGCAAGCTGGACGAGGCCGGTATCACCGCCGACGAGCTCGCCCTGCGGCTGCCCAGTCTGGACGAGGTCTTTCTTGCCCTGACCGGAAAGCCCACGGAGGTGGTCGCATGACCGCGGCCGTTCTCGCACCACCGCGCCACATCAGCCCGGCGAAGGCGCTGCAGCATGGATTCTCCCTTGCCTGGCGCGGGGTCCTGAAGATCCGCAAGAACCCGGAGCAGCTGATCGACGTGACGATCCAGCCGATCCTGTTCCTGGTGATGTTCGTGTACCTGTTCGGTGGCGCGGTCGCCGGCAGCACGGGCGCGTACCTGCAGAACCTGGCACCCGGCCTGCTGGTGCAGAACACACTGATGGCGAGCCTGTCCGCCGGGGTCGCGCTCAACACCGACGTGAGCAAGGGTGTGTTCGACCGGTTCCGCAGTATGCCGATCGCGCGGTCCGCGCCACTGGTGGGCGCGGTGCTCGCGGACGTCGTGCGTTACCTGGTCGCGGTCGCGGTGCTGCTGATCATGGCGACGATCATGGGCTTCCGCATCCACACCAACCCCGCCGCCGCGCTCGGCGCTGCGGCGTTGATGGTGGTGGCGGGCCTGTGCTTCTGCTGGATCGCCGTGTTCATCGGCATGCTCGTCGAGAATCCAGGTTCGGTGCAGGGCATCATGATCGCGGTCATCTTCCCACTCACCTTCGGCAGCAACGTGTTCGTGCCGAGCCAGACGATGCCCGGCTGGCTGCACGCGTGGTCCGACGTGAGCCCGGTGAGCCTGCTCGCCGACGCGATGCGGGGCCTGCTCGTCGGTGGTGAGGTCGGCGGCCCGCTGCTGGGTGCGCTGGCCTGGATGGCGGGGGTGGTGCTGGTGTTCTTCCCGCTCGCGATGCGCGCCTACCGGCGCCGGGTGGGCTGACCACGGATGCGGAGCCGCTTCCAGGGGAGCCGGCTCCGCCGTTTCAGATCCCGAACTCCGTGCGCAGACTCGCCAGGGCGTCCTCTTTGGACATTTCCGCGCCGGTGCGGTAAGCGCTTTCAAACCCGGCTTCGCCGAGCTCCCGCCGGCACACGGAGGCGAGTTCCGCCAGCTCGGGATCGCCACGGTCGAACACGCCACGAACCACCTCGGTGACGCCGAGCGTCCACGCGGCACGCGCATAGTCCCCTTCCGCACCCCGCAGGAGGGCCCCGGCCTGCGCGGCGACCGCGACGTCCGGCATGTCCTGCCGGCCGGTCGACAGCCGGATCGCCGTGGGCAGGTGCTCGCGGGCGACGGCCAGGTCGCCCGCGGAAACGGCGAGTGCCGAACGGAACAGCGCAACCCATTCGTCGGCCATCATCATCGGGAACGGCAGCCGGGGGGCGACCGAGGTCAGCCAGTCCAGTTCCCGGCGCGCCTCGTCGAGGTTCCCGGCCCGCCGCGCGAGGTCGATCAGCGTGAACCGCGCGATGGCCCGGAACTCGAGCCGGCCGCTGGCGTCGGCGATCTCCTGTGCCTCCCGGATGTCGCGCCACGCGCCAGGCCAGTCGCCGGCCCGCATCCGCTCGGTGGCCAGCCGCGACAGCGACTGCACGGTGTCGTCGCCCGAATCCAACTCTCGCGCCAGCGTCAGACCCTGCAGGTAACCGTCGATGGCCTCGTCGTGCCTGCCACGCAGCGAGAGCGCGTTCGCACGCATCGCGAGCGTCATCGCCATCCCCCACCGGTCGCCGGCATCCTTGAACCCGGCGAAGGCCGCGTCGCGCGCCCTCTCACTTCCCTCCAGATCACCCGCGTCGTCGAGGACGAAGGCCTGCACCCAGCGCGCGCAGGCACGTGCCCACGGGTCGGGGAACGCGAGCGCCCGCCGCAACTCGCGGTCGGCCAGGTCCAGGTCACGAGAGAGGAAGGTCAGCATCGGCACGGCCAGCGCCAGCGAGGGAAACCGTTCCCCCACGTTCAGCCGCGCGCATTCGTCGACGAGCTCACGCAACCGCGGCAGCGGCCCCCGCATCGGCAGGCTGAGCACGAGCGCGTTCATCACGGCGAACGCGGCGGAGACGTCCTCGGGGATCCGGCCCCGGTACCCGTCCACGGTGGCGAAGAATTCGAACGGCTGCTCGTTGAACCCGCGAATCACCCAGTACCAGGCCAGTGCGGCTACGAACCGGGCGGCCGTCTCGGCGTCGTCGGCCTTCACCGCGCGGCGCAGGGCGGTGACCATGTTGTCGTGCTCGGCCTCGAACGTCCTGATCGCGCGCAGCTGCTCGCCTGTGCGCAGCACTGGTTCGTTCCCCTCGGCCAGGCGCAGGAAATGCTCGGCGAAGCGGCTGGTGACCAGGTCGCGCTCGCCCGCCTCGTCGAGCCGTTCCTCGCCGTAGACGCGGATGGTCTCCAGCATCCGGTAGCGCCCGTCCAGGCTGTCCACAATGGATTTTTCGACCAGTGAGCCGAGCACGTACAGCACATCCTCGCCCGCCAGCAGATCGTCGGCGCAGATTTCCTCGATCGCGGGAACCGTCGCCCCACCGGGAAATATCGAGAGGCGGCGGGCCAGCACGCGTTCCGGTTTCTCCAGCAGGTCCCAGCTCCACTCGACGACCGCGCGCAGCGTGCGCTGCCGTGGCAGTGCGACCCGGTTGCCCGAGGTGAGCAGGCGGAACCTGTCGTCGAGCCGTTTCGCGATCTGCTCGGCGCTCATGGACCGCAGCCTCGCTGCGGCGAGTTCGAGCGCGAGCGGCATCCCGTCCAGCCTGCTGCAGATCTCGTGTACCGGCTCGTGGCTGGCCTCGTCGAGCGCGAACCCGGGCCGGACGGCCGCCGCGCGCTCGGCGAACAGCCGCATCGCCGCCGGATCTTCGAGCGGGCCGAGCGGGCAGATCAGTTCGCCGGTGATGGCAAGCGCTTCCCGGCTGGTCGCGAGGATGCGCAGGTTCGGGAGCCTGGTCAACAGCTCGTGCGCCAGCTCGGCGGCCGCCGCCACGAGATGTTCGCAGTTGTCCAGCAGGAGCAGTCCTTCGCTGCTGCCGATCAGTTCGCTGACGCGGTCGAGCGGGTCGTTGGAGTGGCGGGTGTTCAGGCGCATGTCGAGTGAGCCGAGGGCGGCGAGCACCGCGCTGGTCACGTCACCAGGTTCCCGGACCGAGGCGAGCGCGACGAACCACACGCGGCCGTGCTGGTGTGAGGGATGGCGTGCGGCGGCTTCGGTCGCGAGACGGGTCTTGCCGGCGCCGCCCGACCCCGTGAGCGTGACCAGACGCGCGGTGTCGAGCGAGCGCGCGAGCAGGTCGAGCTCCCGCTCCCGGCCGACGAAACTCGTGAGCCGGACGGGCAGGTGGTCGTTCTCGGGGCGTGGCGCCGCACGCTCACCGCGCAGCACCGCGAGGTGGGCCTCCTGGAGTTCCGCCGACGGGTCGACGCCCAACTCGTCGGCGAGGGTCACGCGGATGTGCTCGAACACGGCGAGTGCGTCGGACTGGCGACCCGCCGCGTACAGGGCCCGAATGCGCAGCCCGGCGAGGCGTTCGCGCAACGGGTGCCTGGCGCCGGCGGCCTCGAGATCGACGAGGACGTCGGCGTGGTGGCCGAGTTCGAGCTCGGCCGCGAACCGGTCCTCCATCGCGGCGAGGCGCAGTTCGTCGAGACGAGTAGCCGGCGCTTGCGCGAACGGCGCGTCAAGGACGTCCGAAAACGCCTCCCCACGCCACAGCGCGAGGGCCTCGTTCAGCGTGGCGGCGGCTTCGGCGTGCCTGCCCGCGGCGACCGCCCGCCTGCCGCGCGCGGCAAGCTCCTCGAACCGGTGCGCGTCGACTTCCTCGACCTTGAGCAGGTAACCGCCGTTCGCCGAAGTCAGCCGGGCCCCGTCACCGAGCGCGCGGCGAAGGCGGGAGACGAGGGACTGCAAGGCGTTCGCGGCGTCGGCGGGCGGCTCGACGCCCCACAGCCCGTCGACGAGGGCGTCCGCCGTGACAGACCGGTTCGCGTCGAGTGCAAGCCTGGCCAGCAGCGTGCGCAATCGAGCGCCGCCGACCTCGATCGGCGCGCCGTCATCCGCCCTGGCACTGACCGGGCCGAGCACGCACACCCGCACCGGTCAAGCTTCCCAGATCCGGACTGAGACCGGCGGCGAACACCACGACACACGACGAAGCGCCCCTGCGTGGGCAGGGGCGCTTCGCTTCTCCTGATTAGTCTTCTCGCTCGTGGCGCGGGTCGTTCGCGGCGCCGATGGACACGGGCGGGGCGTCCGGCACTTCGAGCGGCTTGGCCTCGCCGCGGAAGGTGAAGTGCGCCTGGTCGTCCTTGTCCTCGGTGTTCCCGCTCCAGCCCTCGACGTCGACGATGATGATCTGACCGGGCTCCACCTCGCCGAACAGGATCTTCTCGGACAGCTGGTCCTCGATCTCCCGCTGGATGGTGCGGCGCAGCGGACGGGCGCCGAGCACCGGGTCGAAGCCGCGCTTCGCGAGCAGCGCCTTCGCCTTGTCGGTCAGCTCGATCGCCATGTCCTTGGCCTTGAGCTGGGTCTCCACCCGGGTCACCATCAGGTCCACCATCTCGATGATCTGCTCGCGGGTGAGCTGGTGGAAGACGATGATGTCGTCGATCCGGTTGAGGAACTCCGGTCGGAAGTGCTTCTTCATCTCCTCGTTGACTTTTTGCTTCATCTTGTCGTACTTGGCTTCGCCTTCGTTGCCAGACGAGAAGCCAAGGCTCACGGACTTGGAGATGTCCTGCGTGCCCAGGTTCGAGGTGAAGATCAGCACTGTGTTCTTGAAGTCGACCGTGCGGCCCTGACCGTCGGTGAGGCGACCGTCCTCCAGCACCTGCAGCAGCGTGTTGTAGATCTCCTGGTGCGCCTTCTCGATCTCGTCGAACAGCACCACCGAGAACGGCTTGCGCCGCACCTTCTCGGTGAGCTGGCCGCCCTCCTCGTAACCCACGTACCCAGGAGGGGCACCGAACAGGCGCGAGGCGGTGTAGCGGTCGTGGAACTCGCCCATGTCGATCTGGATGAGCGCGTCGTCCTCGCCGAACAGGAACGCGGCAAGCGCCTTGGACAGCTCGGTCTTACCGACACCGGACGGGCCGGCGAAGATGAACGAACCGGACGGGCGCTTCGGGTCCTTCAGGCCGGCGCGGGTGCGGCGGATGGCCTGCGACACCGCCTTGACGGCGTCCTCCTGGCCGATGATCCGCTTGTGCAGCTCGTCCTCCATGCGGAGCAGACGCGTGGTCTCCTCCTCGGTGAGCTTGAACACCGGGATACCGGTCCAGTTGGCCAGGACCTCGGCGATCTGCTCGTCGTCGACCTCCGCGACGACGTCCAGGTCACCGTCCTTCCACTGCTTCTCCCGCTCGGACTTCTGGCCCAGCAGGGTCTTCTCCTCGTCACGCAACCGGGCCGCACGCTCGAAGTCCTGCGCGTCGATCGCGTTCTCCTTGTCGCGACGAACGGCGGCGATCTTCTCGTCGAACTGGCGCAGGTCCGGCGGCGCGGTCATCCGGCGGATGCGCATCCGGGCACCGGCCTCGTCGATCAGGTCGATCGCCTTGTCGGGCAGGAACCGGTCGTTGATGTACCGGTCGGCCAGCGTCGCGGCCGCGACCAGCGCCGAATCGGTGATCGTCACGCGGTGGTGCGCCTCGTAACGGTCCCGCAGGCCCTTGAGGATCTCGATCGTGTGCTCGAGCGAGGGCTCGCCGACCTGGATCGGCTGGAAGCGGCGCTCCAGCGCGGCGTCCTTCTCGATGTACTTGCGGTACTCCTCGAGCGTGGTGGCGCCGATCGTCTGCAGCTCACCGCGGGCCAGCATCGGCTTGAGGATCGAGGCCGCGTCGATCGCGCCCTCGGCGGCACCCGCGCCGACGAGCGTGTGCAGCTCGTCGATGAACAGGATGATGTCGCCACGGGTCTTGATCTCCTTGAGCACCTTCTTCAGGCGCTCTTCGAAGTCACCGCGGTAGCGCGAACCGGCGACCAGGGAGCCGAGGTCGAGGGTGTAGAGCTGCTTGTCCTTCAGCGTCTCCGGGACCTCACCCTTGACGATGTTCTGCGCGAGCCCCTCGACGACAGCGGTCTTGCCGACGCCGGGCTCGCCGATCAGCACCGGGTTGTTCTTGGTGCGCCGCGACAGCACCTGCATGACCCGCTCGATCTCCTTGCCGCGCCCGATGACCGGGTCGAGCTTGCCCTCGCGGGCCGACGCCGTCAGGTTGCGGCCGAACTGGTCGAGGACCAGCGAAGACGACGGGGTGCCCTCGCCGCGGCCGGCCCCGGCCTCGGCGGGCTCCTTGCCCTGGTAACCGGACAGCAGCTGCAGCACCTGCTGGCGCACCCGGTTCAGGTCCGCGCCGAGCTTGACGAGCACCTGCGCGGCCACGCCCTCGCCCTCGCGGATGAGCCCGAGCAGGATGTGCTCGGTGCCGATGTAGTTGTGGCCGAGCTGCAGCGCTTCGCGCAACGACAGCTCGAGCACCTTCTTGGCTCGCGGGGTGAAGGGGATGTGCCCGCTCGGAGCCTGCTGGCCCTGGCCGATGATCTCCTCGACCTGCTGGCGGACGCCCTCCAGCGCGATGCCCAACGATTCGAGCGCCTTGGCGGCGACACCCTCACCCTCGTGGATCAAACCCAGGAGGATGTGCTCGGTGCCGATGTAGTTGTGGTTAAGCATCCTGGCCTCTTCCTGAGCCAGGACGACCACCCGCCTCGCGCGGTCGGTGAACCTCTCGAACATTCCCACTCCCTCGACTGCTGCGCCGGCGGTGAGTCTCCATCCTCGCGATGGATTCAGCACCGTGAGTCCACTGTAGTAGCCAACGGCTCACACCGGACTACCACTCGGGCGGATTAGGTCACAGAAGTCAGCTCGCCGGCTTGTGCCGGCCATGCGTTCTCGCTGGTAACTGACATCTGTACCAACGTGTGCCGGCCCGGCGGGATTCCACTGATCGCGTTTGTCCGCTCACCGCGAACACCCCTGGCCGCCCCCGCTCGGATGCCATCTCCGACGAGAGATTGTAAGGTTAGGCAGACCTAACACTGAGACGGAGCAGCGGGGGTTCTGATCGACACTGTGCGACAGCACCCCGCGTTCGATCTCGGTGCCTCGGTCACGAAGGTCGCGGCACTGCAGCAGCGCCTCGAGTTGCGCCCTGACCTGCCCGCGGGTGACGGCTGGCGACGCTGTTCGGAGTTGCTCGCGGACCCGGCGCGGTTCGACATCTGGCGCAAGCGGCTCGCGGGGTGGCTGCGAGCCCGCTTCGGCGAAGCACCCGCTCGGACCACGGCCGGTTACGTGATGTCGTGGTACCTGCATGTACCCGCCTACACCGCGGCGATGCTGCTGTATCACGAACGGCGGGTACCGCTGCTCCACCCAGCCGAACTCGCGTTCCGCCTCGCCGGCGACCGGCCGCATCCGGACGGGATCGCCGTACTCGGGGGCGAGTTCTACTGTCTGCCCGCCGATCCCGCCGCCGGCCGCCGCGAAGCGACGGTCGTCCCGGACGAACGGGCGCTCGCCGCGGCGCTGCGCGTCCGATATGTCGCGCACGCGGCGAAGTTCGTGCGCGCCTACGGACCGGTCAGCAGGCTGGGCCGCCGGACGTTGTGGGCCGCCGCGACCGACGCGCTGGAGAACTCCCTGTGGTGGGCCGGCCGCCAGAACGGCGACGAGGGTGCAGGGGTGGCGGACGCGGCACTGGTCCTCGACGCGCGGCACGCGCCCCTCACGTCGCCGTCGAAGCTGTACCTCGACGGCGACAACGGCTGGACCCGCCAGCGGGAAAGCTGTTGCTTCTCTTATCTACTGCCGGGCGAGGCCGAATGCGCCGAATGCCCGCGCACCCGCCGCCGGACGTGACCTTCGCCACGCGGGCCCGGCTGGTTCCGGATGGCGAAATGCCATGTTGAACGCGGGACACTAAACGCCGCCGAAATGTGTCACCCGGCCGCCATCCGCACTCCCCGCGCCCGGGATTGCGGTAACCAATGCCCGCGGACCGGAGAATCGGGCAAGTCATCGGGCGTCCGCCGTGATCAGAACCATGCCCTGCAACTTGCAGCGACAGTTTCGGCGATCCGTACCACGCCCGGCTAGAACGTAGTTCAAGATTCCACGGATACGAACAAGGCCGCCGGAACGAATCCCGGCGGCCCGTTCGCTCAGGCGTGTCAGTTCTTCTTGTGGTACGCCTCGACGACCTCGGACGGGATACGCCCGCGGTCGGAAACCTGGAAGCCGTTCTTGCGCGCCCACGCGCGAATCGCCTGATTCTGCTCGCGGTCAACCGAAGCGGAGCTGGCGGCGGGCTTGGCGGACGGGCGGCCACCGGCGCGCTTGCGGCCACCGGCGCGGCGCGCGTGCTCGACGTACTGCGCGAGCGCGTCCCGCAGTTCTTCCGCATTTTCGCTGGATAGGTCGATCTGGTAGTTGATCCCATCCAAACCGAACTCGACGGTCTCGTCCGCCTCCGAACCGTCGAGGTCGTCCACGAGGGAGACCAGCACCTTCTGTGCCATCAGTTTTCCTCCTGTTTTGAACTAGCCGCAAAAGTCTGGGTAGACCGAGCACCCCCGGCCAGAAGCCATTGACTACGACATTAATACCCGGAATCGCCGCGCAACGCAAACTTGAGTTTGCATTGCGCGTGTGCGAGCCGCCGGCCGGTTATTCGGGACGCACCAGCGGGAACAGGATCGTCTCCCGGATACCGAGACCGGTGAGCGCCATCAGCAACCGGTCGATCCCCATTCCCACGCCACCGGACGGGGGCATTCCGTACTCCAGGGCCCGGAGGAAATCTTCGTCCAGCCGCATCGCTTCGCTATCTCCCGCCGCGGCCAAACGGGACTGCGCGGTCAGCCTTTCCCGCTCGACGACGGGATCGACCAGCTCCGAGTAACCCGTGGCCAGCTCGAAACCGCGTACGTAGAGATCCCACTTCTCGGCGACCCCGGGCTCGCTGCGATGCTGGCGCGTCAACGGCGAAGTCTCGAGCGGGAAATCACGAACGAATGTGGGTGCGTGCAGCTGATCCCCGACGAGATGCTCCCACAGTTCTTCGACGAGCTTCCCGTGCCCCAGCTTCTGATCCACCTCGATCCCCCTGGCCTCGGCGAATGAACGCAGCTTCTCGACCGAGGTGTCCGGGGTTACCTCTTCGCCGAGCGCATCGGACAACGACCCGTACATCGTGAGCGTCGTCCATTCACCCGAGAGGTCGTAGGGCGTTCCGTCGGCGAGTGTCACTTCGAGCCCACCGAATATCGACGCCGCGGCCTCCTGGACGAGCTCGCGGGTCATCACAGCATTGGTGTCGTAGGTCGCATACGCCTCGTAGAACTCCAACATGGCGAACTCGGGCGAATGCGAAGAGTCGCTGCCCTCGTTCCGGAAGTTACGGTTGATCTCGAAGACCTTCTCGATACCGCCGACCACGCAGCGCTTGAGATACAGCTCCGGCGCGATGCGCATATACAGGTCCATGTCGAACGCGTTGGAGTGGGTCACGAATGGGCGGGCGGCCGCGCCGCCGTGCAGCGTCTGCAGCATCGGCGTTTCCACCTCGATGAACCCGCGCCGCTCGAAGGAATTGCGCAGCGACCGGTTGACGGCGGCCCGGGTGCGGACCACGTCGCGTGCCTTGTCGCGCAGGATCAGGTCGACATATCGCTGCCGGATCCGCGTTTCCTCGCTCAGTTCCTTGTGCGCGACCGGCAGCGGCCGCAGCGCTTTCGCGGTGATCTGCCAGCGGTCGGCCATGACCGAGAGCTCACCGCGCTTGGAGGTGATGACCTCGCCGTGCACGAAAACGTGGTCGCCGAGATCGACCTCCGATTTCCAGTTCGCCAGGCTGTCCTCGCCGACACCGGCGAGGCTGATCATCGCCTGCAACTCGGTGCCGTCGCCTTCGCGCAGGGTGGCGAAACACAGTTTCCCGGTGTTGCGCAGGAACAGCACCCGGCCGGTCACGCCGACGATCTGACCCGTGGCCGTATCGGTGGGCAGATCCGGATATTTCGCGCGGATCTCGGCGAGAGTGTGGGTCCGGGGCACTTCGACCGGATACGGATCGCCGCCCTCGAAGATGATCCGGTCGCGCTTGGCCCGGCGAACCCGCATCTGTTCCGGCAGGTCTTCGTCGGGCGTGGGGCGCCCGGAGGCGGCGGAATCGGTCATACGCCTAGGGTACGAACCCGCCCGTCCGCTAGGCCAACCGGATTACCGTTACCTGCGAATAGTATCGATCGCGTGACCGATCCCACTTCCGCAGATGAGGAACTGTACGCACGACGTGCCCGGTCGTTCGGCGCGCAGGCGAGCGCGTATGCCGAACACCGGCCCGACTACCCGTTGCCCGCGATCCGCTGGGGCCTGCCCGATCGGGCCCGCCACGTCCTGGACCTCGCCGCCGGCACCGGGAAGCTGACCGACGGCCTCCTGGCGCTCGGGCTGAGGGTGACCGCCGTCGAACCGGACCCGGGGATGCGGGCGGAGTTCGAACAACGCCATCCGGGCACCGCCGCGTTCGAGGGCACCGCGGAGCGGATCCCGCTCGGCGAAGGCGCCGTCGACTCGGTGCTGGTGGGGCAGGCGTTCCACTGGTTCGATCTCGACCGTGCGCTCACCGAGATCGCCCGTGTGACGCGCCCCGGCGGCACGGTGGTCGCGCTGTGGAACCACGACGACTTGTCGGTGCCGTGGGTGGCCGAGTTCAGCGAACTGACCAAGACGGGAGTGAGCCGCCGGTTCCTGTGGCAGCGTCCGGACCTGCCCGAGCATCCCGGCTTCGAACCGTTCGAGCGGCGGCAGTTCTCGCACGTCCAGCGGCGTACCGCGGGAACGCTGATCGACACGGTCGCGACGCATTCGCACATGCTGACCGCGCCGGACGAGGAGCGGGAGCAAGTGATCACCCGGCTGCGGGATTTCCTGGCGCGAACCCCGGAAACCGCCCACGGCGAGTTCGACCTGCCGATCACCACCACCGTCCTCCGCGCCGTCCGCAAATAACGCCGTCAGCGGGGGTGGGTGCGGTTGAAGACGAGGCGGAGGCCGTCGAGGGTGAGGTGGGGGGCGTGTTCGGTGATGGTCTCGGATTCGTTGAGGACGAGCGGAGCGAGGCCGCCGGTGGCCAGCACCGCGACCGGGCCGCCTCCGGACAGTTCCTTGACGATCCGCCGGACGAGGCCGTCGACCTGGCCGGCGAACCCGTAGAGGATCCCGGACTGCAGGCATTCCACCGTGTTCTTGCCGATCACCGACCGCGGCGGGACGAGTTCGACCTTCCGCAGCGCCGCCGCGCGGTCCGCCAGCGCGTCGACCGAGATCTCGATCCCCGGCGCGAACGCCCCGCCGAGGAACTCGCCGCGCGCGGAGATCGCGTCGACGTTGGTGGACGTGCCGAAGTCCACCACCACGCACGCCGTCTGGTGCAGGTGATGCGCGGCGAGGGTGTTCACCAGCCGGTCCGCACCGACCTCGCGCGGGTTGTCGACCAGCAGCGGCACGCCGGTGCGAACTCCGGGCTCCACGACGACCTTCGGCACCCGCGCGTAGTAGCGGGCGAGCATCACCCGGAGTTCGCGCAGTACCGCGGGCACGGTCGACAGCGCGCTGATGCCGGTGACATCGTCGGCGTGCGGTCCCAGCAGGCCCCGCATCGTGAGCGCGAGCTCGTCGGCGGTCATCTGCGCGTCGGTTCGCATCCGCCAGTCCCCGAGCAGCTCCGTGCCCGCGTAGAGCCCGAGCGAGATGTTCGTGTTGCCGACGTCGATCGCCAGCAGCACCTAGCTCTCCGAGTGCAAGAGCGCGTCGAGGCGGGCGGCGTCGACGGTTTCGGCGACGGGATAGGCGCCTTCGCGCTCCTGCTGGACGACCACGGTCCCGCTCGTCAGGCCCGAGCCCTCAGGCGCGTACGCCGGGTCCGAACCGTCGTGCTTGATCCGGTTCTCCCTGTCCACGAACAGGATCCGGGGCCGGAAGGACGCCGCCTCGGCCTCGTCCATCTGCGCGTAGGAGATCAGGATGACCAGATCTCCGGGGTGCACCAGATGCGCGGCCGCGCCGTTGATGCCGATGACCCCGCTGTCGGCCTCGCCCGCGATGACGTAGGTCTCCAGCCGGGCCCCGTTGGTGATGTCCACAATGGACACCTGCTCGCCCGGCAGCAGGTCCGCCGCTCTCATCAGCGTCTCGTCGACGGTGACCGAGCCGACGTAGTGCAGATCGGCCTGGGTGACGGTCGCGCGATGGATCTTCGACTTGAGCATCGTGCGGTACATGGGCTCTCCTTTGCCTCAGACGCCGGCGCCGAGCAGGACGGGCAGGTTGTCGATCAGCCGGGTCCGGCTGACCCGTGCGGCGATCAGCAACCGTGCCTGTCCATCGACGGGCGCGGGACCGAGATCGGTTCCACGCAGTTCGAGATAGTCCACGGCGACCTGTGGCCGGGCGGCCAGCGTCTGCCTCGCCGCGGACAACACCGCTTCGGCCCCCTCCTGGCCGGCGTGCGCTCCGGCCGCCAGCGCCGCGGCGAGCACCGCGGCGTCGGCTCGTTGTTCCTCGCTCAGATAGACATTGCGTGACGACAGCGCCAGCCCGTCATGCTCGCGCACGGTCGACACCCCGATCACCTTCGTCGGGATGTTCAGCTCCCGCACCATCCGCTTGACCAGCACCAGCTGCTGGTAGTCCTTCTCGCCGAAGAACGCGTAGTCCGGCGCCACGATGTTGAGCAGCTTCGACACCACGGTCAGCACGCCGCTGAAATGCCCCGGCCGCGCGGCGCCTTCGAGCTCGTCCCCGAGCGGACCCGGGTGCACGGTCACCGAATGCCCCGGCGCGTAGAGGTCGTCGACCTTCGGCACGAACACCAGCTCGGCACCCATCTCGGCAAGCACCTCGAGATCGTGCTCGAGCGGGCGCGGGTAGGCGTCGAAGTCCTCGCCTTCGCCGAACTGCAATGGGTTCACGAAGATCGATGCGCCCACCACGGTGCCCGGCAACCGCTTGGCGCGCCGCAGCAGTTCGCGGTGGCCGTCGTGCAGCGCGCCCATGGTCGGCACCAGCGCGACCTTCCGGCCGACGCCGTGCAGCGCCGAGGTGACCCGGTTGACGTCGTCGGGCGTCTGGAAGACGTTCAACTGCCCGCGACTGAACTTCGGGGTGCTCACGGTTTCTCCGGTTCTTCGAGGAGTTCGGTGATTTCGGCGGCGGCGTCCTTGCCGAGCAGGCCGGCCGCCGAGGCCCGCTCGACGGTCCGCCGGGCGAGCGCGGTGTAACAGGGCCGGACGTCCGGCGCCTCGGCTGCCAGCACGCGCAGATGCTTCCGCACCGTGCCCGTGTCACCACGCGCGACCGGACCGGTCAGCGCGCGGTCGCCGTGGCGCAACGTGTTGTCCAGCGCGGCGGAGAGCAGCGGGCCGAGCATCCGCTCGCCGTTCGCGATACCCGCGCCGGCCAGCAGGTCCAGGCAGTCCGCCACCAGGGTGGTGAGGTGGTTCGCGCCGTGTGCCAGCGCCGTGTGGTACAGCGGCCGCGCGGCCTCGGGGACACGGACGGGATCACCGCCCATCTCAACGGTCAGCGCTTCGCCGACATTCCAGGCGATCTCGTCGCCGGCCGGCGCGGTGACCCCGACACTGCACGCGGCCAGACGCTGCAGGTCCTCCTCGCGCCCGGTGAAGGTCATCACCGGATGCAGGGCGAACACGAGCGCTCCGGCCTCGGCGGCAGGCCGCAGCACGTCTACCCCGTGCGCGCCGGAGGTGTGAATGACGATCTGGCCGGGCCGCCAGCTCCCGGTCGCGGCGAGGCCCGCGACGAGATCGGTGAGCACGTCGTCGGGGACGGCGAGCAGGACCAGATCCGCGGCCGCCACGACCTCATCGGGCGGCAGCATCGGCACACCGGGCAGCAGGCGCTCAGCCCGGTCGTGGGAAGCGGCGGAGATACCGGAAGCGGCGGCGACCGTGTGCCCGGCCCTGGCCAGTGCGGCACCCAGCACGCTGCCGACGCGGCCGGCGGAAACCACGCCGACCCCCAGCCTCGCCGGGCGCGTCATCGCGTACCCCGATGGACGCTCATGAGTGAAAGCTCCTCATTTCGTTCCAGTCCCGCTCTTCGGTCGCGGGTACCGGACGACGGCGCGAGAGTAGCTCGGACAACGGGGATTATTCCGGTCCTGGTGACCAGCTTCACCCGACCTGGGGCCCTCACGCCGGGCTGCTTTCCCCCGCCAGCCTGACGGCCTCGGCCCGGGATGCGCGCAGGGTACCGAGCAGTTCCGCTTCCTTCACGCCGGCGCCGCCGTGGCGACGATTGAGGAACGCGAGTTCGGTCACACTGTTCTGATACTCCGCGACGGCCTTCGCGGCACGCCGCCCGGACTGCCGGCGCGCCTGCCGCCGCCATTCACGGCGGCCTCTCAGGGTGGCCAGCAGGTCGACCTCCGAAGCCGCGATCCAGCGCGCCTTGACCATGTTCGGCAGCGCCGACTCGATGATGCGCTGCTCGCGGCGGCGCTGCAGGATCACCACGAGCACGACCGCGATGAAGATCGGCACCATGATCAGGAAGTAGACGTTGAGGAAGGTCTTCGGACCACCCAGCGTCGCCGCGCCGTTCCACAGCGCGTGCAAGCAGACAGCGGCGAAATACCCGCCCAACGGAGCCAGGATGCGCACCGGGCCGCTGCGCGTGCGCGCCGCGTAGCCGAGCCCGACGCCGGTGAGCGCGGTGAACAGCGGATGGGTGAACGGCGACAGGATCCCGCGCAGCACGAACGCCGCGATCACCCCGGTGCTGGTGCCGTTGCCGAACCCGTAGTCCGCGAACGCCCGGCCGAAGTAGTAGATGTTCTCGGTGAACGCGAAGCCGGCGGCGGTCAGCCCGGCGTAGACGACGCCGTCGATGACCCCGTCGAACTCCTCGCGGCGGCGGATCAGGACCAGGAGCACGAAGGCGCCCTTCGCGGCCTCCTCCACCAGGGGTGCGGAGACCAGCGCCCCTACCCGGCTGCCGTTTCCGTTGCCCAGCAACATGTCCCCGACGGTTTCGGCGGTGTTGTTGATCAGCAGCGCGGTGATCGCGGCGATACAGGCGCCCCAGGCGAACGCGATCATCAGCAGTTTCGCCGGTTCCGGTTCCCAGCGGTCGATCCAGAGCACGGCCGCGACCACGATCGCGACCGGCACCAGCGCCGCGGCGACACCGATGACGACCGCCAGCGGACCGACACGCACCGTGGCGAGCGCAAGCAGGCTCAGCCCGCATACCGCGACCACGATCAGGCCGAGCACGGGCAGCAGAACGGTGATCCTGCGAGAGGCCGACACAGCCCGGCACTTTACGGTGACTCCGCAGAGTCACGGAAATTCGGTCAGCCGTCCGCGCGACGGCGGCGGCGCGGGATCGCGTCGGTGGTGGTGCCGTGTGCGGCGAGGAGGTCGCTCACGGAGCGCCCGGCGGAATGCGATCCGCCGTCGTCCGGCGCGGCGCGGCGCGGCGGAGGCTCGGGCCTCGCGTGGCTTCCCGTTGGCTGGTCGGGTGAAAGCGCTTCCCACGTGGGCGGCTCCCCGTCGGGACGGCGACGGCGCCCGGCGCTCGGCTGCTCCGGTTCGTCCTCGGCACGGCGGCGACGGCCGCCGCCGCGGCCTTCCTGCGCGAGCCGGCGAACCTCCTCCGGGAGCGTCGGGTTCACCGGCGGCGGCAACTCCTCGGCGGGCGGCGGCACCGGCTCGACGTTGGGCCGGGACAGCCCGAACCGCGACTCGGCCGGCTCCGGCTGGACCGGCGGCCGAGGTGGCACCGGCTCCATCCGCGGGCGGGACAGTTCGAACCGCGACTCGGCGGGCTCCGGCCGAGGCGGGACCGGCTCCATCCGCGGCCGGGAAGCCTCGGCCGCGCGCCGCGGCTGCACCGGCTCCATCCGGGGCCGGGAGTCGTCGAACCTCGGCTTGGGCTCCGGCTTCGGGACCGGCACCGCGGGAGCCACCTCTTCATCCTTGGCCAGTGGGGAGTTCCAGGACGCCGTCCAGTCCGCGTCGACAGGCTGCGACAGCTGGGTAGGTTCGTCGGCGGGTTCCGGCGGGCGACGCCGCAGGTCCGACGGGGTGAAACCGGGCCGGGTCGCTTCGGACGAGCCCGCGAACCGCGGCGAAGGCTCCTGTTTCGCGCGCACCTGAGGGTTCACGGCCGTCTGCTGGGCACGTGCCTCGGCGGCGGCTTTCGCCACGTTCGCCGCGGCGTTGCTGCCGCGCCCCGGCCGCACCGGTTCGCTCTTGGCGACGCGGCGAGGCGGCAGATCGAGGGACCGTTCCGGGCGGCGGGGCTCCGGCGCGGCCGGGCGGCCGGCGGGCCGGGCCGGCGGTTTTTCCCGGACGCGATCGACCACCTCCGACGGTCTTTCCTGATGCCGCTCCGGTGCGGCCGTCAGCTGCGCCGGAGTGCGATGCCCGTTCGGACCGGTCTCGACGATCCGTTGCTCCTCGCGCAGCGCACGCATCCGGGTCGCCTGCGCCGTCAGCGACAACCGCTCGAGCAGCACCTCGCCGCCGAACAGGGATTGCAGGTTGTCCCGAAGCGCGGACACCTCGGCGCGCAACGCGTCCAGTTCACCGCGCGAGTCGGCGTGCACCTTCGCCCGGATGTCGTTCTCGACCTCGAGCTCGTACTCGCGCCGGGCCGCGACCTCGCGTTCCAGTTCGAGTTCGTAGACCTCCTGCGCCTTCGCGACCGCGTCTTCGGTGCCGACGGCCTGCTTGCGGTAACGGACCGCGAGGAACGCGCCGACGAGCGCGGCCCACAGGGCGGCGACGATTCCGAGCCGGAGATAGCGGATGTCGTCGGCGAGCACGAGCGCCAGGGTCGCGGCCACGGCGAGGGCCAAGCCGACGACGAACCACGGCTTGCCCAGGAGGCGGCCCCGCGAGTCGTCGCCGGGGTTCTCCCGGTCACTCCCGCCAGTCATGCGGAACACCGTACCCTCCAGTTATCCGTTTGAGATCTGGTCGGTACTTCGAACGGTAGGTTCTCCGCGTTAACCGGTCGAGTGACGATCGGGATCCTGATCACGTTGCTTCGGTGTGCGGCAACACTGTTCAAGCCACAGCGCGGCCGCGATCAGCACGGCGGCGCTGATCGCGCCGATGATCGCCGCCCGCAGATCGCTCGCGGCGGCCGTCACCTCGCTCGCCCGCGGCACCAGCGCGCCTATCGCCCCCAGCCACGCGCCGAGCATCAGCGCGCCGAGCACGGACGAAGCCTTCGCGAGCGCCACCGCGCGGGCGACGCCGATCGCGCCCAGCAGCTGTCCGCTGCGGATGCGCGAGCGGATGGCGAAGGCGAGCACGGTCTCGATCAGCGCGAGCACGAGGAGCGTGACCCCGGCATATAGCGGCATCCGCGGCAGCGAGTTGTAGGCGAACTCGAACGCGAGGTAGGCGAGCACGACGCCGACCAGCCCGGCGATCACGAGCTCGCGAGGCCGCGTGAAGTGCATGAACCAACCGTACCGTGCGAAGCTTGACTCTCCAGCCAGTGGAGACATCAGGATGGATTCCGTGAGCAGGAAGTTCACCATCGGTGAGCTGGCGCGCCGCACCGGCCTGCCGGTCAAGACGATCCGGTTCTACTCCGATGAGGGACTCCTCCCTCCCACCGACCGCACACCCGCGGGCTACCGGCTCTACGACACCCGGTCGCTGGCCCGGCTCGAGCTGATCAGAACCTTGCGCGAGCTGGGCGTCGGCCTGGATGACGTGGCGCAGGTCCTCGAGTCGCGGGTCAGCGTGCCGGCACTCGCGGCCCGGCATCTGGACGCACTCGACGAGCAGATCCGCCGGTTGCGGCTGCGGCGCGCGGTGCTGCGTGCGGTCGTGAAAAGGGAATCCGAACCGGAGGAAGTGAAACTGATGAACAAGCTGGCATCGATGTCCGACGAGGAGCGGGCGCGCCTCGTGGACGAGTTCTGGGACGAGGTTTCCGGCGGCCTGAACGTGGATCCGGAGTTCGCCTCGGGCATGCGTGCGGTGAAACCGAACCTGCCCGACGATCCGGCGCCCGAGCAGGTCGAAGCGTGGGTCGAGTTCGCGGAGCTGATCCAGGACCCGTCGTTCCGCGCCACGATCCGCGGGATGAGCGAACGGCACGCGGCCGAACGCGAAGCGGGTGCGGATCTGAGCCCGTCGGCGGCGCAGCGCGAGCACTGGTTCGAGTGGAACGCACGGGCCCAGGAGTATCTGGACGCGGGTCTGGAGCCTGGTTCGGCGGAAGGTCGCGGCCTGGCCGAGGAGATCGTCCAGGCTTCGGGCGCGCGATCACCCGGTGAGCTGGCCGAACGTATCGAGTCCGGCAGCGATGAGCGGGCCGCGCGCTACTGGCACCTGCTCGCGATCATCAACGGCTGGCAGCCCGTGCCGTGGCACCAGCAGGCGATAACGTGGACGATCGCGGCACTCAGGGCGCTGCCAGCCTGAGCTCCGGGCGGGGGTGCACACCCGCCCGGTCCGCCTCGGGCAGCGCGGACAGGAGTGCGCGGATCGGGCCGTGGCCGGGCAGGACCGCGTCCGGTTCGATCTCCAGCCAGGGGATCAGCACGCTGGCGCGCTCGGGGGTGCCGGGATGCGGCAGCAGCAGTTCGGGGTCATCCGAGCGCACCCCGTCCACGGTCACGACGTCCACGTCGAGCGTGCGCGGGCCCCATCGCAGCTCGCGCACCCGCCCGGCCGCCTGTTCGAAGGACTGCCCGGCGCGCAGCCACGCCCATTCGTCCCGCGCGGGATCGTCCACGACGCACACCGCGTTCAGGAAGTCCGGCTGGTCCTCGACGCCCCACGGTTTCGTTTCGTACACGGTGGACACCGCGACGAGCGCCTCGCCGAGGCCGGTCACCACGGACTTCAGGTGGCCGAGCCGGTCGCCGAGGTTCGAGCCCAGCGAGAGCACCGCGCGGCTCATCGCTCCCGCCGGATGGTCACCGCGACGTCGTCGAAGGTCAGCGGGATCGGCGCGGACGGCTTGTGCACGGTCACCTCGACCGCCCGCAGCCGCCGGTCCTCGAGGACCTCGCCGGCGATCCGGCCGGCCACGCTCTCGATCAGGTCGTACGGTTCGCCGCCGACGATGCCGGCCGCCAACTCCGCCAGTTCGCCGTAATGCAGCGTCTTGGTGAGCTCGTCCGTGCTCGCCGCCGCGGAAAGGTCCAGCCACACCGTGATGTCCACGACGAACTCCTGGCCTTCGCGCTTCTCGTGCTCGAATACGCCGTGCCGGCCGAACACGCGCAGCCCGGTCAGCGTGATCCGGTCACTCATGCCCGCGTCGCCAGGCCGCCGCCACCGCGACGGCGTCGAGCGACGCGCCGACCGAGTGGACCCGCACGCCCCAGGCCCCGGCTGCCGCGGCGAGGGCGGAGATCGCGGCCGTCGCGTCCTCGCGCCCGGAGGGCCGCCTCGGGGTGCCCTCGGCGTCCGCGAGCAGGCGGCCGAGGAACCGCTTCCGGGACGCGCCGACCAGCACCGGGAATCCCATGTCCACAAAGGACGCCAGATTGTGCAGGAGTGCCCAGTCCTGCGGTGCGTGCTTGGCGAACCCGAGCCCCGGGTCGATCACGATGCGCTCGGCCGCGACCCCGGCGGCCAGCGCCGCGTCCACGCGGGCGCTCAGTTCCGCGCGGACGTCCGCGACCACGTCCTCGTACTGGGCGAGGCTGTTCATGTCCTTGCTGTGGCCGCGCCAGTGCATCAGGATCCACGGCGCTTCGGTGGCCGCCGCGACCTTCGCCATGTTCGGGTCGGCGAGCCCGCCCGAGACGTCGTTGATGATCCGGGCGCCCGCGTCCAGCGCCGCTTCGGCCACCGCCGCCCGCGTCGTGTCCACCGAGAGGCGCAACCCGTCCTCGGCCAGCGCCCGGATGACCGGCAGCACGCGATCGATCTCGGTCTGCGCGTCCACCCGCAACGCGCCGGGCCGGGTCGACTCACCGCCGACGTCGATGATGTCCGCGCCGCGCGCCCACATCTCGTGCGCGTGGGCGAGCGCCGAGTCGGCGTCGAGATACCGGCCGCCGTCGGAGAACGAATCGGGCGTGACGTTCAGCACGCCCATCACGACACACCGCCCCGGCGAGGGCAGGGCGGCACTCACCGGCGGCCCTTGATCAACTCCAGGGCTTCCGCCCGCGTGGTGGCCGAAGACTGCAGCAGCCCTCGCACCGCCGAGGTCATCGTGCGGGCGCCCGGTTTGCGGATGCCGCGCATCGACATGCACAGATGCTCGGCCTCGATCACGACGATCACGCCGCGCGGCTTGAGCCTGCGGTCCAGCGCGTCGGCGACCTGCGAGGTCAGCCGCTCCTGCACCTGCGGGCGTTTGGCGTAGAGATCGACCAGGCGCGAAAGCTTCGACAGGCCGGTGACCTTGCCGTGCCCGTTCGGGATGTAGCCGACATGAGCCACACCGTGAAATGGGAGTAAATGGTGCTCGCAGTTATGACTTAAATGCCCCGAAATCAAAAAGGTCGGGTGCGGCTCGCAGGTGAAACTGTAAACGGTGTACGGCTTGGCGCCCGTCGCAACGATCGGACGGACCGATTTCACCTCGACGTATTCGGACTCGATCAGGTCGGTGGCGTAGTCATCCTGCGGGAATCCATGCCGCCGGAACCAACTGTCCGCAACATATAGCCGCGATGCCGTGGTGGTCCTCGGTGAGAATCGAGCGCCGATGACGGTCGCCAGGTCTTCAAGGAACGGAACGTTCGCGCTAACGATAATGCGGCCCGCACTACGCTTCGAACGGAAACCGTCTCCATCGACGTAGCCATCGAGGAAACCGTTGAACGTGGACAGGTCATTCAACACGACCATCGGGAAGCGCTGACGCTGGTGATGCGCGTCGCCGCCGACGTACTGCCTCAGCAGGTCGGCGAGGTACGACGACACGACTCGCACCCGGAAACCAGGTGCCGGACGGTTGAGATACCCGGAAGGCCGGGTCACCGCCTCGACCTTGGCGTCGATACCGAACGCACCGTGCAACGCCTCGGCGAACTTCTTCGCGTAATCACGATCATTGACGATCAGGGACACGTACCGCTCGGCGACCGTGCCATCGGCGCAGACCGAGCCGATCACATACCCGAAGTCATAGCCGAGCGTCGGCTTCCACCGGTCGCGGCACAGCTTCCGGGCAGCCGTCCACTCGATGAACGTGCCCTCGACGTCCTTCGCTTCCATCCAGCCCTTGGGCGTCGCAAGAGGATGGTCCGGGGTAACACGGAAGCTGCCCTCGGACGTCACGACCTCGACCAGATCGCGCGTCTTGTGCGACGTGATCTGCGTCACCGTCGTCTCCTCGACGTTGCCCCCGACCAGGGTCCACAGCTTGTCCCCAACCTGGACGTCGCGCGCCTGCTTCGTGCCGTCAACGGCGTTCACCGTCTGCTTGCTCGGCACGCAGAAGCTATACAGCGGGATGTCCGTGACCAGCACCATCTCTTCGTGGGACTCGTCGAAGGTGCGGTCCAGCACCGAGTCCGGATCGGTGTACAGGCCGGCGAACATCTCCTGATAAGCCCGCGCGACCCGGGCCGGGGTGTCGGCAAGACCGTCCCGATCCGGGTCCTCGCCCACGGCCAGCAACAATTCACGCACGGCCTTCTCGGCGCGTGCCTGATCGAACACCGGCCCGGGCTCGCGGGTCAGCTCACTGTCGATGTTGACCGTCCTGATCATCCGGGTCACGACGGCCCTCGCCCGACCCACCGAACCAGTTACCGCGCTGCTGCTCCTCGCCCGGCTGCTGACGCCACTCCTCCGACGGCGGGCGCCACTGCTGACCGCTGCCCGGCTCGGTCGCCGGCCGCCACCCCGGAGGGGCGCCGTAGTTCGGCGGGCCGCCCTGGCCACCGGACGGCTGCGGCCACTGGCCACTGCCGTTCGCCGGGTTGTACCGGCCGCCGCCGTTCGGACCGCCTGCCGGCGGGGCGTACGGGTTGGCCGCGGGTTCGGGCTGGGTGTACTGCGGCGGGCCGGCGGGCACGTCCGCACCGCCGCGCGCCGTACCGACCGGGGCCGGCGCCGGGCGCGGAGCGGGCTGCTCCTGCGGCGGCGGCCACGGCTCGCCCCGCTCCATCGCCAGCTCGCCCGGGGTCTTGATGGGCGGTTTGTCCGACGGAGTGCGCTCACCGAACTCGTTGAACACGGTGATGTGCGGCCGCTTCTCGACCGTCGCGAAGATCCGCTCGAGGTCCTTACGCTGCAGGGTCTCCTTCTCCAGCAGCTCCCTCACCAGATCGTCGAGGACGTCCCGGTAGGTGTTCAGCACCTCGTAGGCCTCGGTGTGCGCGGTCTCGATGAGCTTGCGCACCTCTTCGTCGATCTCGTGCGCCACCTCGAGCGAGTAGTCGGGCTGGCGGCCCGCGGACCGGCCGAGGAACGGGTCGCCCTGCTCCTGGCCGTACTTCACCGCGCCGAGCCGGGCGCTCATGCCGTACTCGGTGACCATCGCCTTCGCGATCTTGGTGGCCTGCTCGATATCCGAGGACGCGCCGGTGGTCGGCTCGTGGAAGACCAGTTCCTCGGCGGTGCGCCCGCCCAGGGCGAACACCAGCCGCGCGATCATCTCCGAGCGGGTCATCAGCTGCTTGTCGTCCTCGGGCACGACCAGCGCGTGCCCGCCGGTGCGGCCGCGCGGCAGGATCGTCAGCTTGTACACCGGCTCCAGGTCCGGCATCGCCCACGCGGCGAGCGCGTGCCCGCCCTCGTGGTAGGCCGTGATCTTCTTCTCCTTCTCGGAGATGATCCGGCTCTTGCGCGCCGGCCCGCCGATCACGCGGTCGACCGACTCCTCGAGCGCGGCGTCGTTGATCACGTGCCCGTTCTGCCGGGCGGTCAGCAGGGCCGCCTCGTTGATCACGTTGGCCAGGTCGGCACCCGACATCCCGACGGTGCGCTTGGCGAGGGCCTCCAGATCGACGTTCTGCGCAAGCGGCTTGCCCTTCGAGTGCACCTGCAGGATCGCGCGGCGGCCCATCAGGTCCGGCGCGGACACCGGGATCTGCCGGTCGAACCGGCCGGGGCGCAGCAGCGCCGGGTCGAGGATGTCGGGGCGGTTGGTCGCGGCGATCAGGATGATGCCGCCGCGGGAGTCGAACCCGTCCATCTCGACGAGCAACTGGTTCAGCGTCTGCTCGCGCTCGTCGTGCCCGCCGCCGAGGCCGGCGCCGCGCTGGCGGCCGACCGCGTCGATCTCGTCGACGAAGATGATGCAGGGCGCGTTCTGCTTGGCCTGCTCGAACAGGTCACGCACGCGGGAGGCGCCGACACCGACGAACATCTCGACGAAGTCCGAACCGGAGATCGTGTAGAACGGCACCCCGGCCTCACCGGCGACGGCTCGCGCGAGCAGCGTCTTACCGGTACCGGGCGGGCCGTAGAGCAGCACGCCCTTCGGGATCTTCGCGCCGAGCGCCTGGTAGCGCGCCGGGTTCTGCAGGAAGTCCTTGATCTCGTAGAGCTCTTCGACCGCCTCGTCGGCACCCGCGACGTCACCGAAGGTGGTCTTGGGCATGTCCTTGTTGAGCTGCTTCGCCTTGGACTTGCCGAAGTTGAGCACCCGGTTGCCGCCGCCCTGGGCGTTGTTCATCATCCACATCAGCAGCAGGAGCAGCAGGCCCAGCGGGATCATGTAGATCAGCAGCTGGGAGAACCACGACTGCTGCGTCACCGTGGTGGTGAACTTGACGTCCTGCTTGCCGATCAGCTCGTTGTAGATCGTGCCGGTCGCGTCCGCCGGGTACGACGTCATGATCTGGTCGACCTGCTGACCGTCGACGTTGATCTTGTTGTTGAGCGTCAGCTTGAGCTGCTGCTCCTTGTCCTGGAGATTCGCTTCCTTCACATTGTTCGCACTAACCTGTGCGATGGCTTGTGAGGTGGGAACCTGGGTGTAGCCGCGGTCGCTGTTGAAGATCGAGCTGAACGCGAAATAGAGCAGCAGAACCGCGACGATCCACAGAAGTGGGTTCCTGAGCAGGCGCTTCCGGTCCATATGCCTCGGCCGTCCTGGCCTTGACCCTCCCTGGTTAGGCGGTAGATGCTGACATCCGCCGTCACGGTGTACACAACGACTTACGGTGCGCGGGGGACACCCGTTCAACCAGGGTACAGTCCGGTCGAGCTGGACACCCGCGTGAGCCTCCTGCAGCTCAACGGCTGATCACGCCCGAGGGTTCCCGGCGGTCAGGACGCGACGCCGGCGACCATCTCCGACAGCCGCGAACGCAGGGTCTTCGAATCGGCGGGCGCGACCGTCATCCACTCCCGCCCGTCGCCGCCGGCGCGGGAAAGGCTGAGGTAGCGGCCGGTCGAGGTGTCGAACCAGGCCAGCACCGGCGAGCGCCGGCGCCCGTTCAGCTCGCTGCGGCTGTTCGCCGCGAGCTGACCGCCGCGCAGTCGCGGCTGCCCGATGAGCCGGGCGTAGGACTCCCGCGGGTCGGCCACCTGATCGCTCAGCGACGTCCGGCGGCGGGACCTGGTGGGCGCGGCCGCGCCGTCGGGCGTCACGGGAACGCGGTTCGGCGGGATGCCCAGCGCCTCGTCTACGGGCAATGTGATGGAAGCCTCGGTGCCGCGGGCGCCGTGCGGCAGCGACTCGACGACGGTGGAGACCAGGCCCTCGGCGAAGGCCGGGCGCAGCCAGATGCCGTCGGCGGTCTGGGTGGCGATCACCCCGTGGCTGTCGTCGGCGGCGGCGAGAAGGCCGACCGGCGGCGCCTGGTAGTCGGGGATGTGCAGCGCGTCGATGCTCAGCGTGGGCCTGGCGAGCAGGGTGAACCACTCCTCGACCCACGGCTCGAGCCGGCCGAAGTGATCGCGCAGGCCGCGGGCCTTGAGCTCGTTGTCCGCGCGCCGCCGCAGCGACGCGCGCTCGTCCATGGTCGCGCCGTGCGAGCGGATCCGCAGCGGGTACGGCAGCTCACCGAGCCCGGCGGCCTCCCACAGGAAGTCGAAGGTCAGCGGGGTGAAGAACTCTGCCTGGCCCGTGGTCACCATGCTCCTCCCGGCGCCATCGTCGTGCTGGCGGCACCGGAGAGCATCTCATTCAGCCGCTGGCGCAGGGACACGGCGTCCGCGGGGGCGATGGTGATCCAGTCACGCTGGTCGTGCCCGCGACTGGCTTGCGTGAAGTACCGGCCGGACTCGGTGTCGAACCAGCTCAGCACCGGCAACCGGACCTTGCCGGACAGCCGGCCACGGGCGTTCGCGCCGATCTGGCCGCCGCGCAGCCGGGGCTGGGCCTGCAGCCGGGCGAGCGCCTTGCGGTCCTCGTCGGCGCTTACCCGGCCCGAAGCGTCCGGCACCCGCCGTTGCAGGAAGTCCGCACCGGTCCCGGTGAGCAGTTGCTCGAGCGGCACGGTGATCGACTTCTCCGCGCCGCGCGGCGCTCCGGGCAGCAGCGAGACGATCGCCGTCGCCAGTCCGTCGGCCGGGGCCGGGTTGAAGTGAAAGCCCCGCTCGTCGTGCACCGCGAACACGCCCTGACCGCCGAGCGCGGCCGCCACCCCGAGCAGCGGACGCGCGTTCGGCGCCGGCAGGTGCACCGAATCGAGGCTCACCTCCGACCCGGTCAGCACCTCGAAGTAGTTCTCGACGTGCGGCTCTGGGCGGCCCCTGCCGTCCACGACACCCCGGCGGGCCAGCTCTTCCATGGTCTGGCGGCGCAGCCGCGCGCGCTCGTCCATGGTCGCCCCGTGCGACCGGAGCTCGAGCGGGTACGGCAGCTCTCCGGCCCCGAACGACTCCCACAGGAAGTCCAGCTCCAGCGGAGTCAGCAGCTCCGCACGCGTCACTCTTCGTCCTCTTCGCCGGACCAGGCGCCGATGACCGGCTGGGCGGTCGCCACGTTGGCACCGAAGGCCTCGTCGGGATCGGCCTCGACGAGGTACGAGGCACGCTCGTGCTCCTCGTCCTCGGCGCCGCCGTGGGCACCGGCCCCGCCCATCCCGCCCATCCCGGTCGGCGGCGGCGTGTTGGTGCCGCCGATCGTGCCGTTGGCCGACATCATCGGCTGCTGCGGCGCGCCGGCGGCACCGTGGGCCTGCTGCGCCTGTTCGGTGCTCGCGGCCGCAGTCTCGTCCGTATTCTCCTTGGCACCCGACTTGCTGCCGCGCCCGAGCGCGGCCTTGCCGGCGGCCGCACCCAGCCCGGCGCCGGCCAGGCCGAGGCCGACCCCGAGCGCCGCACCGCCGCCACCACCGGAGGGGCTGGTCGGCACCGGCGTCGCATGCGCGGCCGGGGCCACGCCCGCACCGGAAACCGGACCGCCCGGCGCCGGACCGGCCGGCGCCCCGGGGCCGGCGACACT